>JAGZSF010000012.1 GCA_018381235.1 Collinsella sp.
CCGACGGATACGGGGCCGCGCGCCAGCGCGCCGGAGCCCGTCGCGTAGTACCAGGTCCCGCCGTCGAGCACCCAACCGGTCGCCATCGCGCCGGAGGCGTTGAACCAGTACATGGAGCCGTTGCACTCGTAGAGCCCGGTGGCCATTACACCGCCCGCGTCGGGGTCGAGCCAATACCAGGCTCCGCCCTGGCGCAACCATCCGGTATACGCTTTGCCGTCAGAGGTTGCGTAATACCAAGTGCCCTCTTTTAACTGCCAGTAATAAAGAGAGACATCAACATACGCGTAATTCATATCAACATTTCCGCTAATACCAGAAACTTTTCCGCGGCTTGTATACTGCCAAAAGCTGTAACTGGCGGTATAGTGACATTGGGAGTTGTATTGAGCAATCCAATGATCCCAAGAACCGCTCTTAAATACAGGGTCGGTCAATATATTGTTAAACCAATTTAGGTTTGCATAAATGCCTGGCTTATATCCAGCACTAGAAATCTTATTACAGAATGTCTGAGCTCTAGATGCAATTCCGGATTGACGACCATCTGCAATAATTGTCTTGTCCTCAAGATCGTAATACACCGGTAGCCTAGGATTGTGCCCCGATAGGCAGTCAATCACCATGGACGCCTCATCGGCTGCCTGTTGATTATCAAAAGCATATGAATAGACATAGACGCCGTAGGGAATTCCGAGTCGCTCGCACTCAGAAATATTTCGATTAAATTGATAGTCAACTCGACCGCCGAAAGACGGAGCGCCAAACCCAACGCGCAGAATAGCGAAATCGATGCCAGAAGCTTTAACTGCGTCCCAATCAATACGCCCTTGGTGCTCGCTGACGTCAATGCCCTGAGCTGTAACCCCATCGGGAAGAGCGTCCATAGACAATAAAGCTATTCCGTCTTCTTCGGAAGAAGCATCATCTGAAACTAATTGTCCACCCTCATAACGCCAAGAATTCTCAACCAGAGTCTGAGCAGCCTCTGCATCCGCAGGGCATACAAACATAGAAACGGGCGCAAAGAGCATCAGCACCAACAATGCCGAAAACAACTTAAGATGTTTGTTCATGTAAACCTCGTCATTCGCTCTTGATTGCGTCTAGCTTACAGCATAGCTATGAAAGATTCCCGAACATCTAACAGGACAAGATGCCATCTAGGACAATAAATAGTTGGGCGCAATGCTGCAAAGAAAAGAAGAACTTACCGGCAGGGTTGAACCCGCAGGCTCATTGCCCCCTCCTCTTGCCCCCAAGAATACCGACTTCAAATAAACTTTCAAACCAGATGTCAAAAAGGTAGGGGGCCCAGAGAGTCCCCTACAACTCGGAATTCTAACGAATCAGTATTACTTTCGATGGGCCCAAAGCGGTCAAACCGGAGATGCGATTTCCATAACCATCACTATGCCAGAACAAATTTTCGCTCGGCGAATTGCCCCAGAAAAAGCCAATGTGGCTATCGTCCGCATATGGGTTGTAAGGATTGAAGAACACAATGTCCCCCTTACGAGCCAAACCACTACGTAACAACTCATCAATAGAGTTGAAATAAGTCACGTTCGCACACGTATCGATAGCGTAGCCGTACCAACGATAAGCGTTTACGCAGCCGCCCCTTCCGGGACCTCCACTCCAAGGGGAATGGCTCTGCTCGGCGGCAATGGGAGCTAAATTCCCGCCCGCCTTCATATATGCATGCGATACAAATCCACCACAATTCATGCCCGTATAACCGTCCCAACGCGGATCACCCTTTGGGTACATGCACGTTTCCTGGCTGAGATGCGTGTCGTAGCGTGTTCCACGGTAATAGCCGTCGTTTTCGTGGCTCATAAGCCAATTGACCAAGCTGGACCTATTGACCCCCAAAACAGAACCAGACGTATTCAACCATGCACCACTTGCATTGAAGTAATAGTCAACGCCATCGATTTTCAGCCACCCGTTAGCAAACATGGCACCCGAAGGCTGGAGCCAGTACCACGTACCGCCGTCATTAAGCCATCCAGTTTTCATCTTGAATGTGGAAGGGTCCATCCAATACCACGCACCGTTGACATATTGCCAACCAGACTTAAGGACACCATTGGAAGATGCGTAGTACCAAGTATTGCCACTTTCGTCAGAAGCGTCTTTCGACATAATCCAACCAGACGCCACGTTAACGACACCATTCGCATCCGCATAGAAAACCGCATCTCCAATATGAATCACACCTGGCAATGAAGACGAGTCAGTACGATCAGCGACTACAGGAGATCCATCAGATGAAGTAGGCAACGGCTCGCTCAGTGCTCCAGACGAATTCGCCCATGCCATACCATCGTTCAAGTTGATCCAGCACGAAGATGCCATTGCACCGGAATCATAAGAAAAATAGCGCTTGCTTCCTACCGCAAATTCACCAGTACGCATTGCGCCGGATACATCATCAAGGTAATACCAGGCGCTTCCGGACTTTATCCATCGCCCTCGTTGAATAGCTCCGTTTGATGCGGCGTAATACCAAGTACCATCAGCAAGTGCCCAGCCTGTTGCCATGGCACCTGAGCTCGTAAGGAAATAGGTGGACGAGCCCACTTGCACAAAGCCCGTGAGCATAATATGGCTTCCTGAATCCAGGTAATACCAAGAATTCCCTAGAAGTAACCAACCTCCATGCAGTAAGCCGTTGGAGTCAGCGTAATACCAGTTGTTGTCAATAAGTGCCCACTGGGAGGATAGCATGGCCCCTGAACTGTTAAAGATATAAGAGGTGCCATTGCATTCATTCAGCCCGGTGGCCATAGAACCGTCTGCAGGATCAAGCCAGTACCAACGACCCCCATCCGAGAGCCAGCCCTTTACCAGAGCGCCAGAGCCGGAAAAATAATGCCAGACAGAAGCATCAAGATGCCATCCGATAAGCATTGCACCAGAAGAAGAGAATCCATACGTGGCTCCCCCAATCTGCAGCATCGCATCGTGGACCATCTTGCCCTCATCATCCAGCCAATACCAGTTGCTGCCGTCTGAAAGCCAGCCTTTTACCATGGCGCCAGAACCGGAGAAATAACGCCAAGCAGAAGTGGAGCCCGTAGAATCTAGGTACCAGCCGACACGCATTGCGCCCGAAGAGGAGAAGGCATACGTCGCACCCCCGACTTGAACCAACCCATCCTGAGCCATTCGACCTTCGTCGTCGAACCAGTACCAGCTACCGTCTATATGTCTCCAAGAAGAAACAGCGATTGTTCCGTCGGACAAGCCCCAACGCCAAAAACCAGCCCCTTCTTCGGGTGATATCCACCCCTGATGCCAAATAATTTGATTCGAAACCTCGGAAGGGGTCTCATTATCCACCTGAGAGTTCTGCTCGACAGCGAAGGTCGATTCGCGCTGAGCATCAACGCCTGACTCGACAGAAGCAATAGCAACGTTAGATGCGGGACCTTCGTCAGTGTTATTCGAATCAAGGGCGTATAACATCGAGGGCGAACCCAAAAGGAGCCCAAAAGAAATGAGGCCCGAAAAAGCCAGCACTCCGAATGACCATTTCTTCATAACAGCACGGTATCCAATCACGCAGCGGCCCCGTCGCTTCAGGGCAACGGGGCCTCAATCAAAACTAGCTCAGTAATGTGCTAGCCAATTTGCTGGCAGTTTTTGCACTCTCGTGAAGCGCCACGCCTCTGGGCCTCCTGAATAGAGATCTGCGAATAGCCCTTTGCGTCCTTACCAACGGTACGGCACTTATGCGTATGGTAAACATCGCTACCGTTCTTATACCAAACTAAACCGTAGCCCGGAATCCACTTGCCGTCCTCGCCGACATAGTAGGAGCCAACCCAGGCATTCGTAGCCATGGCACCGGAAGACTGGAGGTAGTAGTCGCCGACCCAGGCGTCGTGAGCCATAGCGCCGGAACCGCTAAAGTAGTACCAGGCGCCGCCGACCTGACGCCAGCCGGTGGCCATCGCGCCGGAATCGTCGAACCAGTACCAAACTCCACCAACGTTAGCCCAAGAGTTAGAGGCCATAGCGCCCGAACCTCCGAGCCAATACCACGTGCCGCCATTGCTGAGCCAGCCGGTTGCCATGGCGCCCGAACCGCTCGCATAGTACCAAGAGCCGCCTGCCAAGAACCAGCCAGTGGCCATTGCACCGGAGTCGCCGAACCAGTACCAGGAGCCGCCGAGGCTGCGCCAGCTGTTAGCGACCATGGCGCCCGAGCCGTCGAGGTAGAACCACGTACCGCCGATGTTGAGCCAGCCAGTGACCATCGCACCGGAGGCATTAGTGTAGTACCAGGTACCCGAATCGTTGATCCAGCCAGTCAGCATGACCCCAGATTCGTTGAAATAGTACCAAGCCCCGCCGAGATTATGCCAACCGGTCAATAGCTCACCGTCGGAGGTCGCATAGGACCACTTTCCGTAGATGGAGTCGTAGAACCAGCCACTATGCTGCATGCGGCCATCGGCGTTGGCACCAGGGGTGTTCAGGAAGTAGTTCTTGCCGTCAATCTGAACTCGGCCGTATGCCATATCATGGTTTTCGGGATAGAAGTAATACTTGTCCCCACCAATAGACTGCCAGCCCGACACCGCGGTCCCGTCAGCGCCAAAATAGTACCAGACAGCTTCGTATTCGTTATGCCACTGGTTCGTGACCATGGCGCCAGTTTCGGGATCGAAATAGCGAAGGTTGCCGTCCTCGCACCGAACGAGTCCAGTCTTCGGACGACCGTCGGAACACCATTCCGTAATCGGTCCACCGCCTCCGCCACCGCCAGCAATATCAGCAAATGAGGGCGCCGGGGCAACCGTCATGCAGGCAGCAGCAAATGCAACAACTCCCAGCACTGTTAGTCCGTGCCATCTTTCTCGAAGGTTTTTCATACGACATCCTTTTTCCGAGATTTAAGGCTCTCTTAAGTTATTTTTAAACTATCAATTCAGTATTTCAACGGGAAATCGATAAAAGGTGTCTTTGTGACTGCAATTTAAATATGAGTCGCCACACCTCAACCGTTACGCTAAATAGCTTCTAAGGCAAACTTAGCGCATGAGCGAACTGATTAAACGAGTGAACTGAATAATAAAGCAACAAAATACAAACCTTGGTCATCAATCACATCTACCGCGGGCCGATAACGCCCGCCTCATGTGCTGCGATATAATCAATCTCACTAGATGCCAAATCAGCAAGCCGAAGGAGCTGACGTGCTAACAATTCACTATGGTGATATGGAAAACGTTATCTACAACACGTCCGTTTACTTCGATAACGTATATTCGCCCCAGTGGTTTCAAGACTCCTTTGCCCAAAGGGTCATAAAATCCATCGACAAAGGCACCGTGGTAGGCCCCAATGCAATCGATACCAAGATTCTAGGCATCATTCCTCCCGAGAAACTATCCAGCGGCACCAAAACGCTACTGCTTATGTACTTTATGCCGCAGAATATATATAACGCCTCAAATTGCGGTGATAATTGCGCCTACTGGATTCTGAGGATCGCCGCGCAAAAGGATCTAACAATCAATCTCTACCACATAATGGATTTTGGAAACGGCAAATTCACGGTAACCATTGCAAATACGGGCGATATAGTCCACACAATGTTTGACCTTGTCCCCATAGCTGGAAAATGCCTAAGGGAGAACTCCTGATGCGCGGATCATACAAGGTAATTATTCAAAATAACCGGGTTCAGTTTAAACTGACCATCAATAGAAATCTGACCATCATCCAAGGTAACAGTGCTACAGGCAAGACAACTCTGCTTGATATGGTGGCAGCTCACGAAGAGCTTGGGGCACAAAGCGGCGTAACAGTAAGTTGCAAAGTGCCCTGTAAAACAATATCTGGAAAATATTGGCGTAGAGATCTCCAAGAGATTTCCAGCAGTATTGTTTTTATTGATGAGGGCAATACTTTTGTTCGATCAAGAGAATTTGCCCATGAAGCAAAGCGTAGCTCAAACTACTACGTAATTGTCGCCAGAGAGTCACTGCGCCAACTGCCCTATAGCGTTGATGAAATCTACGGTCTTAAGAACACCAACCGAACCACAACGAAGTATCCCGTTTACTCTCGTGTCTACACCTCTACATATCGTATTTACGGTGATACTGATTTTAGAGGCGAGAGGCCCGAGCTTGTCATTGTCGAGGACACAAATTCGGGCTACGAATTCTTCAGTTTGCTATGCAAAAAGAGCAGCATTAAATGCATCAGCGCGGGAGGCAAATCAAATATTTGCAACTGCATTATGGACGCACCGGAAAACGACATCCTCGTGATTGCCGACGGTGCCGCCTTTGGACCAGAAATTGCGGAAGCAGCTGCTCTATTGCGCCGAAAGAACATCAAGCTATTCCTACCGGAATCGTTTGAATGGCTCGTGTTGAAGTCGGGATTATTCAACAGCAAACACATTAAGGACATGCTGCTTAACCCCGCTGAACATATCGAAAGCTCAAAGTTCTTTAGCTGGGAGAAGTTCTTTACTGCAGAACTCATCGAATGCTCACGAGACACACGTTTTCGATATGACAAGAGCTGCTTGAACGAGGAGTACCTGAACCCCACCGCTCTTGCAGCTCTGGAGGATACTTTGCCGGACCTTGGCATTACTTCGCACTAAAACGAGAAGTACTCACTGTCGGAGGATAGGTTTGGTCCGAGCCACGGGTCGCCATCGAGGAAGAACTCAGGCCAGTGCTGCATGAACAGCGCCTGCTCACGCTTCCAGCGGCGCAGCTTTTCCTCGTTGGCCTCTTCCCTGCCGCGCGAGGTGAACTCGTAGTGGTACAGCTCGGCATAGGGCGTAAAGATGGTGCGGTAACCCGCCTCCCACACGCGCAGGCAAAAGTCTGCGTCGTTAAAACCGACGGCGAATTCCTCGTTGTAGCCGCCGACGCGCTCAAATACGTCGCGTCGCACCATCTGGCAGGCACCCGTCACGGCGCTAAAGTTGCCCGGGCGCACGGCACGGGCAAGATAGCCCTCGCGCTTTGCCGAGAAGTCCTGGTTGGCATGGGCAAGTGCGCCACGCACGCCAATCAAAATGCCGGCATGCTGCACCAGATGATCGGCAAAGTAGAGTTTGGCGCCCACCACGCCCGCATCGGGACGCTGCAGATAGCCCATCATCTCTTCGATAAAGTCCGGGCTTATGACCTCGGTATCGTTGTTCAGCAGCAGCAGGTAGTCACCCCTGGCGTGCTTCACACCAAAATTGATGATCTGAGAGTAATTGAACTCGCCCGGCCAGTACACAACGCGCGCGATGCCCTTGCCTTCGGATGCTGCAGCCACGCGCTCTGGCAGGGTTTCGTAATACGCAAACGTCTCCGGGGCTTCACTGTTGTTCTCCACCAAGACGATCTCGTAATTGGTATACGTGGCCTTCTGGGCGATCGACATCACACAGGCATCGAGCGTCTCAATGTGATCCTTGGTGGGGATCACAATGCTCACCAGCGGCGCAGGCTCCGGCAGCGCATGGCGCATGCGGTAGACAAACGGCGTCTCGGTCTCCTCGACCGTTCCGTGAACGCCCAGCGCGTTAAAGTGGCGCTGCAGCGCAAGGCGCCCGGCCTCGATGGCATAAGGCTTGCTATCGGCAGAACCGTCGGCGGTAGAGCCGGGGTGTACGCGCCAGTGATACAGCACGTGCGCAACGTGCTCAAAGCGCGCGCCCGCCGCAAGACAGCGGAGCGTCAGGTCGTAATCCTGGGCACCCGCAACGTCTTCTGGCGACACGCCAATGCGATCGATGAGCGCCTTCTCAACCATCAGAAAATGCGTCACGCAGTTATGGCTATAGAGCAGGTCGACGTTAAGCTTGGTCTTAAAGACCGGCTGGCCCCACTCCCCCGTTTTCTGAAACATGTCCTCGTCGCAGAACAGGACCTGGGGACGCTCGCCCTCGGCAGCATTGTTCAGCGCGGCAACATAGTGGAACAACGCGTCCGGCTCCAGAATGTCATCGTGGTCCAAGAACGCGATGTAGTCGCCCATCGCTTGCTCAATACCCGCGTTGGTGTTGACCACAATGCCGCCGTTGCCGGGCAGCCCAAAGCGACGGACGCGCTCGTCGTGGGCGCCTGCCGCAAGGTCGGCAACCGCATCCCATTCAGGTGAGGCATCCATAAGGAGCAATTCCCAGTTGTCATAGCTCTGGGCTAACACCGAGTCCAGCAGCTCGCGCAGGTAGACTCGATCGGTCTTGTAGCACGGCACCACAATGCTCACGAGCGGCCTATAGGCAAAGGCCGCCGAAGCGACACGCTGGCACGCCAAATCGCCCGGCTTTGCGCAATGCTGCTCAAACCAACGTCGATAAGCTGCGTCGTCTGCACGCGCGTCCTTCATACGGTTCCAGCTGTCGTCGACCATGCCGTTGTACAGGCGACCATCCATGGCGCAAAACCCGCTCTGGATCTGCTCTGTGGGATCGCTCACAATCGCGACAAAATCTCGTATATCCTGAGGCATCTCAACGCTCAGAAACGTTTTATTGACGCGGCATCCGTCCTGCTGCGGCACATCGACCTGCGACTCAAACACATGCACGGTGACATCGATGGCATTCATATGCGTATCGGAGATCTGGAACTCGGGTGCGCACTGGGGGTCTCCCGCCCAGGTAACCTCATAGCGCCACACCGCGCCGGAGTCTGCCGGCAAATAGCGAATGGCATCGATCTCGTAGCGACCGCAGCATTCGCCACGCTGCGCATCGCGGATAAGCGCGCACAGCGCAGGCTTTGCTTTGTAGTTAATCTTGGATTCCAGCTTGGCCACGCGGCTATCGAGGCGAATAGAGCCCAACCTTTGACCACCGGATGCAAAAACGACATCCATCGACGAGCCATCCAAAAACGGAAGTACCATGACGGCGAGCTCGCGCTCGTAACCGGAAACGGAAGGGCAAAGCGCCAGCACACGGCCATGATCGACCGGGAGCACCAGCGACGGCACACGAGAACCGCTCGTCGTCGCATGGACAAACGCTTGAGAACCCTCCCGCTCAATAAGCGCGGCGACATCCTGACCGGCAAAACGAAGCAGCACAAACAGACGGCCCTGGCTGCGGCAAAGTGCCAAACGTTTGATACTCATCTACACTTCTCGCTTTCCCAGGGCGTTCGCTGCCATGCGTTTGCAGGCACCCAGGCGCCCAAACCTCAAGACGTCGTAATCGAACATGAGCTTTTTGCACAAACGAGCAGCAGGGGCCTTACCGATAAGTGCCGCGCGCACCATGGCGGCAACCGAAGGAGCACATTGTGCGAGCGCAGCATCGTTGTCCACGGCAGAACCGTTAAGCGCCGCGGCAACGGCAGCAAACACTTTGCCGCAGTCCGAACCCAGCAACCTCAGCGCATCGTACAGCACCAGATCACACAGGAAGTACGCCAGGTCATCAGCATGCTGTGCGTCGAGACCGTCGCGCTGCCAGTCAGCCAGCATAGCGGAGTAAATCTTCACGTGCTCCAGCAGACGTGTCTCGTCGTCGTAGCGCATGGTGTCCATGAGCGAACCCTTGCGAGCCACGCGATAGTCGTACAACTTGTTCGAGATAAGCGCGGTCTTGTGCGAACGACCGTACACGGCAAAGTCGAAGACCTGGTCCTCGCCATACTTAACGGTTTCGTCGAACACGATCCCGTTGCCCAGCAAGAAGTCGCGCTTGCAGGCGGTGCGCCATGCAAAGGGACGAGACGCTTCCTTAAACAGCAGGTCGGAGCTATAGCCCTCAAACGACACATCGCGCGGGCTAAGCACATAGTTAAGCCACGGATACCCCGCCTCCAGCGGATACGGGTTCGCGCCAAAGGTCAACACGTCGCAGTCCTCGCGCTCAAAGGCATCGACGATCACGCGGCATGCATCGGGCGTAAAGCGGTCGTCGGAATCCAAGAACGCGACAATAGGCGCCGTGGACGCGGCGATGCCTGCATTGCGCGCGCTCGACAGGCCCCCGTTCTCTTTATCGACCAACGTAAAGCGCGCGTCCTTTTCGCAATAGGCAGCCGCAATATCGCGCGAACCGTCCGGCGAGCCATCGTTGACCAGCACGCCTTCCCAATCGGGCATGTCCTGCGCAAGCAGGGAGTCCAGGCACCAGGCCAGGCACTCCTCCACCTTATAGATGGGAACGACAACGGAAATCTTGGGGGTAGTCATAGCCAAGTGCTCCTACTGTGCGGCCGGCACGTCATCGGGATGCGGATTATCGCCGTAGGTGCGCTGATACGTCAGCACGCGCCAGACCAGCGGCAGGCCGCCAATCTTAAAGTAGTGCTTAAACGTATTGAGCTTGCCGGGCTTCTTAAAGTCAAAGCGCGAATCGATATAAGCACGGGGCGACTTGACCATCAGGCGCAAGTCGGTCTCGCCGCGCGGATCGAACAGCGACAGATCAAAGCGACCGGCATCCCAATCGGCCTTGAGCTCGGGCGAAGCCTTCTCCCAAAACTGCTCGCGCAGCTCATCGACCAGACGCTCGTCATTCCAGCGATACGTATCGACCTTCATGCGCATTAAAATGCCCTGGAGCTGAACCTTGAGCTCGGGACGTTCATCCAAAAAGCGCTGCATCTCGGCGTATTCGTCGCACACGCAAAATACCTTGTTGGGCGAATTAACTGAGCTCTTCTCGTTGTCTTGGCGATAGCACAAAATGGGGTCCGCGATAAACGCTGCACGCTCGGCGCATGCCCAAACCTTAAAGTTAAAGCCTGCGTCCTGATACGAGGCGCCCGGCGTGGGAAGGAACCGAATCTGATTGTCGTTGAGGAACTCGCGCCGATAGATGGCCGACCAAATGGAAGGTTTGCGGTAGAAGATGCCCGGGCGATCGACGGGGCGATACGCGGCGCCCGTCATATACTCGCCGATGATCCCAAACAGCTCACGGCGCTCGCTGGGCGTGGACCAATACAGATAAAAGTCGCCCTTTACCACATCGGCATGCTCAGCATCGGCCTTGGCGACCAGCTTTTGGAGCGAATCCTCAAACATAAAGTCGTCGGACTCAAGAATGCCCACGTACTCACCGCGCGCCATCTCCAGACCGCGGTTCATCGAGTCGCCGTAGCCGCTGTTGGCTTTGTCGATCATCTTTACACGGGGGTCGCGCTCCATGTACTCGCGGATGATATCCGGCGAGCTATCGGTGGAACCGTCATTGATACAGATGATCTCGATGTCCTTGAGCGTCTGCGCCACGGCGGAATCGAGGCACTCGCGCAGATAGCGCTCGACATTGCAAATGGGGACAAGCAGCGAAACTTTAGGGGTATCAGAGTTCTGCAAGAGAACCTCCTGTTGAATAGCGTGTAACAGGGTTATTTTAGCAGCCGGGTTGCAGCGGGCGGCAGCGCTTGGAATTATATAAAGCGCTCCAGGCAGGCTTTGAGACCGCGAGTCGAAAGATAGAACAGCGTGGCATGTGCCATCGAAACGCCCGGGGTCGCCGCAACGAGCTTGTGGGCAACACGGCGAACGGCGCCCTTAGCAGGCATATCCGCCCACTCCGTTCCCAAAAACGTCGTGAGGTCCATGTTGACGCGAGCCGCCACGCGATGGAAGTCATCGGAATCCAAGCGCGCCAAATCAAACACGATAAGGTCCAGGAACCAGGTGATCAGCTCGCCGGGACACAGGTCCATAAGACCGTAGCCCGCCCAGTCCTCCAAGACCTCCTCGAGCATCCTCATGTGGGCGTCAAGCTTTTTGGCGCGAGCATCGGCACTGTTGAACTCGTGCGTCGCCGATTCACTCTCCATCACGTAGTGGTAGAACTTGTCCGGCATGACGACGGTCTTGCGGGCAAGCGCATAAGCCGCAAATTGGAAGACGACGTCCTCGCCCAAAGCCAAACCGGGGGCGAAGCGAATGCCTTCGCGATTGAGCAGCTCGCGCGAAAAAGCCGCACGGCAGGCATAGGGCTGCGCATTCGAATGGAACAGCAGTTGGGGATCACGGGCGCCGAAGGTACCGGCTTTGGGGCTCATGAGTTGCTGGACGCGTTTGGGGGCAGCATCGGCAGGTTCACAGACGCCGCCATAAACGGCGGCCTCGGCATCCGCAGACTCCATGGCATGCAGCACGCGCTCGACCGTCTGGGCATCGATGTAATCGTCGGCGTCCACAAAAAAGACGGTCTCGCCCTCGGCAGCATCGATACCGGCATTTCGAGCGCACGAGACGCCCGCGTTTTCCTGGTCAATCACCAGTACACGATCGTCGGCCTGCGCAATTTGACGCAAGACGACCAGCGAATCGTCAACCGAACCGTCGTTGACGCAGACAACCCGAATCGAGCGCTCGGACTGCGCCAGCAGCGAGTCAAGGCATCTCTGAATGGAGCGCGCGGAGTTGTATACGGGAACGACAATAGTCGCTTTGGGAATCGAGGCCTCTCCCATACCGACCTACCCCCTCAGCGATTCAATGAGGAAGGCGGCGACCACGCCGGGGCCTCCAACCGATGCGTAGTACTTGGCGCGTCCCAAGGCACCATCCGTCGCAAAAGTCGGATGCTCGTCAACCCAGCCCTCAGGATCTTTGAGGATGGCAGCAAGATTCGCGCGCTTCCACGGCTTAAGATCGTCCAGCGAAAACTCCCCGGCGTCCAAGGCCGTTTGGAACTCCTTGGCCATCTGCACCAGGAACTCCTTATAGAATTTGGGCGCCAAGCGCACATAGTTCCACATATACGAGTCGTACTTAATGAGCTGATTGAACTTGAGCATGCGCGCGACGTCATCGCTTGCGTGATCGCGGGCAAAATCCTCTCGGATCCAGCGCTCGATCTCGGCATACTCGGTATTGACGCAAAAGACCTTAGCCGAAGAGTTGACCGAGGAGTTCTCGTTGTCCTGACGATACGAGAGTACGGCATCGTGCAGGTAAACGGCCTTGTCGGCGCATGCGATCACCTTAAAGGCAAACGACGTGTCCTGAAAGGATGCTCCCGGAGTCGGCAAGAACTTGATGCCGTTGCGCTCAAGAAAATCGCGGCGGTACACGGCCGACCAAATCGACGGCTTTTGCTTAAAGAACTGCGTCGTGTCGCTCGGGTGCACCGGCTTGCCGCAGTACTTGGGCTTAAACATCTCGTGCAGCGAGCGACGCTCCTCGGGCTTAGACCAGTAAAAATCAAAGTTCGCCTTTGCAAAGTCGGCGTTATTGTTATCGGCGGCCGAGACAAGCTTTTCGAGCGCATCGGGCGCCATAAAGTCATCGGATTCCAGAATGCCCACGTACTTGCCACGCGCCATCTCAAGCCCGCGATTCATGGAGTCGCCGTAGCCGCTGTTGGCCTTGTCGATCATCTTCACGCGCGCATCGCGCTCCATGTACTCGCGGATAATCGCCGGCGAGTTGTCGGTAGAGCCGTCATTGATACAGATGATCTCGATGTCCTTAAGCGTCTGCGCCACGGCGGAATCGAGGCACTCGCGCAGGTAGCGCTGAACATTGTAAATGGGAATAAGCAGCGACAGAACAGGGCTGCCAGAGGCGTTAGTAGACAAATGTGCTCCTTAGGAAATACCTGTCGTTTCATGGTATCAAAGGGTCAGCGCGCTAGCGGGCGTTTATATAATCTATGGAGCCTCTTGCGGGCAAAGCAGCCCCACGTCATGCGGCGGGCCCATGGCAGGTTCCTGCGTTTTATTCAAAGCTTGCCGCTAAGGTGCGCCGAGCCTTTACAATAGGACAGTCCCAAGGACGTATTCGATAGCTTCCGCGCAGCACTCGCCCGCCGCGCGTGAAAGGATATATTGCCCCATGCCTTCAACCCTTCCCGCTCCCATCGACAAGCTCGCCATCGTCGTCGTTACGTACAAGCGCCAGGAACTCCTGGCCAACTTGTTCGACTCCATGACCGAGCTCACGGCAACGCCCTGGCGCATCGTGATTGTCGATAACGAGAATTCGCGCGAGACCGAGGCCATGTGCACCGCATTCAACGAGCGCCTGGCCAACCTGTGGGGCATCGACACCGAGCAGCCCGACGCGCAGGGCGGCACCGACCGTGTCATCTACGCCCCGCAGCTCAAAAACGGCGGCGGTGCGGGCGGCTTCTCCGCCGGCACTAAATGCGCCTACGACCTGGGCGCTCAGTGGTTCTGGGTGATGGACGACGATGTGCTCGTCATCCCCGAAGGCATCGAGCGTCTTGCCAAGTGGACCGACCGCTACGATGTCATCCAGGGTTCGCGCCTGGACTTTGACGGCGGCGCCTTCTTTTGGCAGTACCAGCTCATCCTTTCGCTCGGCATCCCTAACCCCATCGCCAAGTGGGATCTGGGTCCCGAGGGCTACCGCGCCATGAACCAGCTGTGCTTTGAGGGCGGCATGTTCTCGCGACGCGTGGTCGACAAAATCGGCCTGCCCGACGCGCGCTTCTTTATCTACGGCGACGATGCCTGCTACGGCTACGTAGCCAGCCAGCACTTCCCCGCCGCCGTTGTGGCCGACGTGGTGCTCAAGCGCGCCCGCGCCGTCTCTAACTGGGACATCGCCGGCAAGCGCCAGCTCAACTCCACGAGCGACACCAACCGCTACTACATCATGCGCAACCGCGGTTATCTGGCCCGCTACATGCAGATTTACGGCGACTATCACCCCGCGCTGTTCCGTCTGGGCAACGTCGCGACCTTCTGCAAGGAGTTCATTCGCCTGGCTGCCGTTGACAAGTGCTTTAAGACCGGTATTCCGGCGCTGCGCCGAGGCATGAAGGACGCCCGCAAGATCGTCAAGGATCCCAACTGGAAGCCCATGCCGCCCATGAAGGACACCGAGTAACGGAAGCCGGAAACACCTCGGCGCTTAAAGCCGCTGGCACACCGTAGCCACATGCTGCCCATCAAAACCGAACCCCCAGCGCATGCGACCCACGCCGGGGCGCGGCACACGGATTTCGTCGATGCCGTCGCGCTCTATGTCGAGCAGCGCCTGCACGGCCAGCAATTCCAGGCCCAGCGCATCCACACCGGGGTCATACATCATGTTGATCGTTATCAGCGGACGTTCATCGAGCATACCGATCGTATCGGCTATGTCGAACACGGCGCCCGTAGGAAAAACCTGGATGTCGCAGCGACCCGCGCCACACTTTCGCCTCGAGGCAGGATTGGCATAGCCCGGCAAGCCAAAGCAGAGCCCCTGCAAGAGCAGGTGATATGGCAGCGGCGCATCTGGGTCGGTCGCACCGATTCCCGCATCTCCCAAGATGCGGCTTAGCGCCCGCCTCACGGTATCCTCGTTCCCATGGCACAGCCCGTCGCGAAACGCATCGACGTCTCGAATGTCTTCTGCAGCGCACTCAAACCACTCAATAATCACTAGACGCAAGGCCTGGCGAAGCTCGTTATTGGGCAATCGCAAAGCACGGAAGCGATCGCCATGCTCTGGCTCCTCAGTCATATCCGTCGTGAGAAAACCGGACAGATACAGCGCTGTCCACATGCCATCGTCAGGCGAGACATCTGGCTCTGCAGTGCCCAAACAAAGCGGGGCCTCAGCGCACCCATGGGCCTCGAGCAAATCAAACAAGACCGAAAGGCGGTCGAGATTCCACCCGGCAACTACCCTACTCAGGCAATCGGCATATCCATACAGATCGGCACGCACAGGCGCCGTGCAGCCTCGGCCCAGAAAACCGATCACACGCTCTGGACTCGAGCAATAGGCCCTGCCAAACCGATACCCCTCGAGCCATTCACGCGCATCATTCAGGTATTCCTCGCGCCCAGCATGATTCAAAAGAGCCTCGACCTCGGCATCCGAAAAACCGAACCAACGGTCACACCACGCCGACAGCGGCGTCGTCAGACAATACGAGCAGCCGCGCGAAGAAAGCGCCGCTTCGGCAGGACCGGGACACTCCCCCATCAGACACGTCAGCCGCAACGAATCGCGCGCAGTGGCAATGGCGTCAAACAGCGCACGGTCAAGTAGTTCTGCCGGATCGGCGTCGGAAGCGTCCCTCGCGCTCGCACGGCGAGACCACGCCGCATCGTACCCATCAACGAGCAATACAACCTGCTCATCGCAGGCAATCTCCAGCAGCTCTATGAGCACACCGAGCACCGAGTCAACCTCGTCCGCGCTCGCCACGCCACGCGCGACACGTTCGATGTGACGCACCTTATCTCGAGCTAAATCCGGAGCCTCCAAGAGCGCCAACAAGCGAGCGCACTCGCCCGAAAGGGCATCGCGCACGACGCCGGCAACAGCGGGGCCACGCCTCCCAGCGCCAGAAAAGTCCAGCGATATCACCGGATAGCAAGCATACTCATCCCGATAGCGCCCGCCGTTCGCATCCCAAATCTGAGCATCGGCAAACAAACGCTGACCAGAGCGACCGACCGCTGGACGCTCCAGAAAAGCCCTGAGCATCGACAATTTCATGCTCTTGCCAAAACCCTCGGGTCGACAGCACACCACAACGGACGCGTCGCAGTCCAACACATCGGCAATAAACATGGTCTTGTCAACCAGCATGCAACGACCAATGGCATCGGCAAAATCATGCACACCGACCGGCAAAACCGCATCATCGACATGGTTGACAAGCCGTACGCCAAAAGTATCGTCACTGTTGCAATACTCCTGTTCAGACACCGTAACTTCTCCCTAAAACGCAGCACGAAGCCCATTGTAGCGAGCAGTTCAAGTGCAACGCTGGATCCGTGCAAAGGCATCGGGCAACGGTAGGAACAAAGGCCTTGAGGGGGCATAACAAATCGTTGTGCAACAAAATGGGGCCCGATGCAACTGCACCGGCCCCCATTGCGAATCTTTAGTTGTCGGGCAACCGAAAGGGACTACTCCTCGGAGTCGTTCTGCCCAGCAGCCTTCTTTTGCTGATCGAGCTTATGCTTGCCACTCACAATAGACGTGGCACCCAGCGTGGCCAAGCTTGCACTGGCAAGGCTCGCCATAACGATAAGGTCGCCCGTCTTGGGCATGTTACCGCCAGATGACTTGGTCGTTGTAGTCGTCGTGGTTGTAGTGGTCACCGTCTTGGAGTCATTTTGCTCTTGGACTTGGTTGTCAGCACCGCTCTTGTCGTCGTCTTCGGGCTGCTTCTTTTCGCCCTCGGTCTTGCTCTCGTCCTTCTTCTGACCGGACTTGTCGCCCTTCTCATCAGAGCTAGGACCCTTATCGGATTCAGCCTTCTCGGAAGCCTTGTCCTTGGAGTCGCCCTTTGCGGCTTCGGTCTTTTCCGTGGAAACCTGATCAGAGTTGTCCTTGTTCTGGGCCGAGCCGTTATTGACGCCAGCCATCAGCGAAGAACCCAGCGTAGAACCAAGCTGCTCGGAGAAAGAAGGCTTCTTGTCCGGCGAAGCAACGGGAGCGTCCGGCGCCTTATTCGAGTCGTCCTTGGAAGCATCGGAATCAGGGGTCGTGTCAGAGCCGGAGCCGTTGTTAGAGCCGGTGTCAACGGACGAATCGCTCGAGCCGGTAGATGAGTTAGAGGTGCCAGCGTCGGTCGAACCAGAAGCGTCGCTGTCCGTATTGCCGGCAGAGCTTGAAGGCGAATCGCTCGCAGCAGAGCCGTTCGAATCGGAGCCGTTCGAGGTAGAGCCGTCGTTGGTAGTGCCACCAGCAGAGCCATTACCGTCAGCATCGGTCGAGGGCGCATCCATCCTGTCATCGTTGGCATCGTCACTCGAGCCGTCATTCGAATCAGGTGTCGGCGAGGGCGCCGGCGCAGGCTCGGGCTGCACGGGCGTCGCAGCGGCAGCGGCCTCGTCCTCGGCGATATAAACCAAGCAGTCCTTCAGCTCGTTGCGGTAGCGGTTCTTCCAGCCCTCATGATACTGGGGCTGACTTGAAAACTTGGTGGCGACATTGTTGACCACGCTATTGGAGAGCGCCGTCGCAAACTCGCGGTCGGACATATCGTTGGAAAGATTCGCCCAGCGGAAGAAGTCTCTGCAGCCACCGGTACCGCACATGTTGGTGATGCTCCACACCATACCCTTGACGCAATCGGCGCGGCCGGAGATGTCAATGCCAAGAGCGCTCTTAAGCCACGCCTCGGTCACCGCATAGTACGAGTTGTACGCATAGGCATCTTGAAGTGCTGAGAACTCAACAGGATCGGTGTTATAAGCACCTTGGAAGGCATCCTGCGCGATATGGCCCAGCTCGGTGAGCTGGCCGTTCTCGTACATGGCATTGCTCGTGTTGGAAATCTCGCTGCCGCGATCAATCGCATCCTTGAGCATGCAGTATTTTTCGGGGTTGTAGTTGTAGGCCTGCTTCATAAACGGGATGAGCGACCAACGGCGGTCGAACTGGTAATAGCCCAGCGCGTTATAACCGTCGCCATACGAAAAGCCTTGGTTGTAGTTGCCATGGCTCTCGTACTTGGTAAAGTACTTCATCTCGGGAGTCACGTTGACAAACGAAACGCCCTGGACCGACCTCAGCACGCCCGAGAAGGACTGCTGGGTGTAGAGGCCTTTGTCGATATCGGTGGCATCCGAGGCAACGCCCGGCGTGGGTTCCTCGGCAGCGGCGGGCGCGGGCGCGGTAACGGCGCTAAACGAAAGCGCCAGCGTCAGGCCCGCGACAATAGCAGAATGCTTGGGCTGCATAAGATCCTCCCTGCATTGGTGTAGTTAAAGTTCAGTTTGCAAAGATAAAATAAGTATTGCAGCTCGCCCGTTGTTGCACAACAACCCCTCGGTAAACGGCAACAACCCTCCGCGAAATCTTAAGGAATTAAACAAACTGGTCGTCGGGCGCCATCAGAAGCTCGCCGTATCGCTCCATCAGCCCGTCCCTCAACTGACAGAAAGCGGGGATATAGACGTTCAAGATGCGCTGAATCAAATCTTGAGCGAGCTTGTTGTCGTAGATATGGACGTTCGTATTGCGGTCTCTGAGCATGTCTAGCCAGGCCGCCTCATCAATAAAGTCGTAGAATCGGTACGACTCCTTCACGATGGCACGAGGAGACCCCGACGCGGCAAGCGTGGCGCCCTCATACTCGAGCAGACGCTTAAGGAGCTTCCAGCTCAGTTCAAATTGAAGATTGAACTTATTAATCAATCCACTCTGAACAAAATCATTGTTGAGATCCTGATTGGGCGCATCCTCAAGATTCGCCAAGGCGCTAACAAAGTTCTCATATTTTTTCATACAGAATCACACCATCCTTGGCAATCTCATCGAGCAATTGCTGCGATAGGGACTCGTCGAGATTGACGACATCTACATCTAAAAGAGTATCAAGATGTTCCTCGATCAAATATGAGAAACGGCCGAAATCCCGGCAACCTGCTACGGCGATGTCAATATCGCTCTTGGGCAAGTTGTCGCCTCGAGCACGAGAACCAAACAACACGACCTTCTCGGCGTCACATTCCCGAGCAAAAACTTCGATTTGCTTGTACACCTTGTCGAGAGATGCCATTTGCACCCCTACAGCTTAATGTCAAAGTTGATTTCGGGGACGGCGGCCAGGTCGGCCAACGTCACGCCGTCGACGTACTTTTCGATCACGTCGTCCAGGCCGCGCCAGAACTTGACGGTCGAGCACAAATCGCTGCGGGTGCAGCTGTTGTCGATGCCGTCGCACGCCACGGGCGCCGTGCTGCCCTCGACGGCGCGCAGGATGTCGCCGGCACGCACCTCGGCTGGATCCTTGGCCATCATGTAGCCGCCGCCCTTGCCGCGCACGCTCTTAAGCAGGCCCGCCTTCATAAGCGGACGAACCAGCTGCTCCAAATACTTTTGTGAGATATGCTCACGGTCGGCAACCTCGCGCAAGGCAATCTTGCCCTCGGCGTCGCCCAGCGCCGCGATATAGATCATCAGCCGGAGGGCATAGCGGCCCTTGGAAGAAATGAGCATACCTACCCTCCCATCGCATCTGGGACAACATAACCAGGTCTGTTTGTCCCAAATCTTAAGTAAGTGGGACAAACAAACCTTGTTATTTTGTCCCTCATCTAAAAAGTCGAGTGGATTAGTCGGGTTTTCCCTTGACTAACGCCGAACCCATAGTAACTTTATTCCGAGAAGATTCCTAGGGTTTAGTACACCTATGAGTACACCATATACAGAGAGGGACAGCATGAGCGCAAATCCGCTGCTTTCCATCGAGGGTCTCACCGCCTCCGTGGACGAGAAGACCATCCTCCACAACGTCAACCTCAACGTCGCCGCCGGCGAGACCCACGTGTTGATGGGACCCAACGGCGCCGGCAAGTCCACCCTCGGCCACCTGGTCATGGGCGACCCCGTCTACACGATCAACGACGGCCGTATCGTCTTTGACGGCCAGGACATCACCGAGCTCACCACCGACAAGCGCTCCCGCGCCGGCCTGTTCCTGAGCTTCCAGGCCCCGGTCGAGATCCCGGGCGTGCCGCTGTCGAGCTTTTTGCGCGCCAGCATCGCCGGCCGCCCCGGTCTGGAGATGAAGGGCAAGGAGTTCCGCCGTCGCGTCAAGGAGCTCGCAGCCGAGCTCAACATGGACACCGCCTACCTCAATCGCGAGCTGGGCGTGGGCTTCTCGGGCGGCGAGAAAAAGAAGGTCGAGATGCTCCAGCTTCTGCTGCTGCAGCCCAAGCTCGCCATTCTGGACGAGACCGACTCGGGTCTGGACGTCGACGCCCTGTCCACCGTCAGCCACGGCATGGACGCCTACCGCAAGAGCTGCGACGGCTCCATGCTCATCATCACGCACAACACGCGCATCCTGGAGCACCTGGATGTCGACCGCGTCCACGTTATGGTCAAGGGCCACATCGTGCGCGAGGACGACGCCTCGCTCATCCCCTGGATCGACAAGAACGGTTTTGAGACTTTCGAGCGCGAGGCCGCCGAGCAGCGCGCCCGGGCCGAGGCCACCGCTGCCGGGCAGCAGGCGTAAAGGGGCGACGCAATGACCAAGAACCGCACCGAGGTCGCGGACATCGACCGCAGCCTCTACGACTTCACCTATGGCGAGGAGGGATTCGAGCGCCTCGACGCCGGCATCACGCCCGACATCGTGCGCGAGATCAGCGCCAAGAAGGACGAGCCGCAGTGGATGCTCGACCTGCGCCTCAAGTCCCTCGAGATCTTCAACCGTTTCCCCGACCCGACGTGGGGTCCCTCCATCGAGGGCCTGGACATGGACAACATCGTCACCTACGTCAAGCCCAACACCGACCAAAAGCACGACTGGGAGTCGGTGCCCGACGACATCAAGAACACCTTTGAGCGCCTGGGTATCCCCGATGCCGAGCGCAGCTACCTGGCGGGCGTCGGCGCGCAGTACGACTCCGAGCTCGTCTACCACAACATGCAGGACACGGCGTCCAAGATGGGCATTGTCTACTCCGGCATTGAGGAGGCCCTGCACGACCCGCAGTGGGAGCCGCTCATCCACGAGAAGTTTATGACGCTTATCCCGCCCACCGACCACAAGTTTGCGGCCCTGCACGGCGCCGTATGGTCGGGCGGCTCGTTTGTCTACGTGCCCAAGGGCACCAAGCTCGACTTCCCGCTGCAGAGCTACTTCCGCCTCAATGCCAAGGGCGCCGGCCAGTTTGAGCACACGCTCATCATCGTCGAGGACGACGCCGACCTGCACTTTATCGAGGGCTGCTCCGCGCCCAAGTACAACGTGGCCAACCTCCACGCCGGTGCCGTCGAGCTCTTTGTGGGCAAGCGAGCGCACCTGCGCTACTCGACCATCGAGAACTGGTCCAAGAACATGTACAACCTCAACACCAAGCGTGCACGCGTGGACGAGGACGGCGACATCGAGTGGATCAGCGGCTCCTTCGGCAGCCACGTGGGCTACCTCTACCCCATGAGCGTGCTCAACGGCCGCCGCGCCCGGTCGAGCTTTACCGGCATCACCTTTGCCGGCGCCGGTCAGAACCTCGATACCGGCTGCAAGGTCGTGCTCAACGCGCCTGAGACCTCGGCAACGGTCGAGACCAAGGGTATCTCCAAGAGCGGCGGCATCCAGACGTTCCGCAGCTCCATCGTGGCCACGTCCAAGGCCGAGGGCTCCAAGGCAACCGTGAGCTGCCAGTCGCTCATGCTCGACGACCAGAGCCGATCCGACACCATCCCGGCCATGGACATCCGCGCCAAGAACGTCGACATCGGCCACGAGGCCACCATCGGCCGCATCGGCGACGACAAGGTGTTCTACCTGATGAGCCGCGGCATCTCGGAGGAAGAGGCCCGCACCATGATCGTCAACGGCTTTGCCAACCCGGTCTCCAAGGAGCTGCCGCTGGAGTACGCCGTCGAGATGAACAACCTGATCAAGCTCGAGATGGAAGGAGCGATCGGATAATGAAACAGACCACGAACACCGCTGCTACCGCCCTTGAGCAGGTCAACGCGATGCCGGCCGCCACTTGGGGCTGGCTGAAGATGAATCAGACCAAGCTCGAGCTCTCTGACGAGCTTGCCGCCGCTCCCACCGAGGCCGTTGAGGTCGAGGGCTTGGACGAGCAGTTTACTGGCGTGGCAGACGCGTTCGAAGCCGCCATGGACACCATGGCCGAGCGCTTCCCCGAGCGCCGCGCCTCCGCCCCCGGCGACGCCGCCGACCGCGCCCGCATCACGCCCGAGACCGAGCTCGACGTGCCCGCCACCTCCATCTACCAGGCCGGCGCCATCAAGCTCGAGGAGGAGCTCTCCCCTGCCGAGGCCTTCGAGACTGGCATGGGCGAGGCTACCTACACCTACCTGGCCGACCACGCCACCAAGCGCGTCGTCATCGATGTGCCCGCATACAAGCACGCCACGGTTACCGTGCGCGTGAGTGGCGTCGACGCTGCCGCGGCCATCGCCGCCATCGATGTCGTCGCCCGTCCGCAGGCAACGCTCGACCTGCGCATAGCCCTGGACTCCCCCGTTGCCGGCCAAGGCGTCGTGGGCTCCGCGCTACGCGTGTGCGCCCACGAGTACGCCACCGTCAACGTGACCTGCACGCAGACGCTCGACGATAGCTGGATCGCGCTCGACGACACCGGCCTGTTCCTGGACGAGGGCGCGCGCGTCAACGTGCAGCACACCGTCCTGGGTGCCGGCGCCAGCGCCACCGGCCTTGCCGGCGACCTGCTGGGCGATACCGCCAAGGTGACGATCGATACCGATTACCTGGGCGCCCGCGAGCAGGTGCGCGACTTTAACTACGAGCTGCGCCACCGCGGCCGCAAGACCGAGTGCGAGATCGACGCCAACGGCGTGCTGACTGGCACGTCCAAGAAGGTCTACCGTGGCACCATCGACCTCGTGCACGGTTGCAAGGGCGCAACCGGCACCGAGCGCGAGACGGTGCTCTTGGCCAACAAGGGCGTCGACAACAAGACCGTCCCCGTCATCCTCTGCGACGAGGACGACGTTGCCGGCAACCACGGCGCCACCATCGGCCACGTCCGCGACGAGCAGCTGTTCTACCTCGCCTGCCGCGGCCTTGACCAAAACGCCGCCGAGGACCTGTTCATCCGTGCCAAGCTGGAGGACGCCGCGCTTTCCGCCACCGACGAGCGCACCCGCGCCGCCGTCGTCCGTCTGGGCAACAACTTGATCGACAACTTTGAAGAGGAGCTCGCATGATCGACACCGAGCACGTTAAATGCGATACCTGTACTGCCCCCGAGCCCATGGAGCTCGACGCCAGCGACGAGGCCTCGCGCGGCTGGCCTACCGTCGACATCGAGACCAACCCCTACAAGGCGCAGTTCCCACTGTTCCAGCAGCACCCCGAGATCGCCTTCCTCGATAGCGCCGCCACCGCGCAGCGCCCCGCCTGCGTGCTCGACGCCGAGCGCGACTTCTACCAGCGCATGAACGCCAACCCCCTGCGCGGCCTTTACTCGCTGTCCGTCGAGGCCACCGAGGCCATCGCGAAGGTGCGCCAGCAGATCGCCGACCTCATCGGCGCTTCCCAGGCCAACGAGGTCGTCTTCACCCGCAACACGAGCGAGTCGCTCAACCTGGTCGCCAAGAGCTTTGCGCCCACAGTCCTCGAGCCGGGCGACGAGGTCGTCATCACCATCATGGAGCACCACTCCAACCTGATTCCGTGGCAGCAGGTCTGCCGCGAGACCGGCGCCAAGCTCGTCTACCTCTACCCCACCAAGACCGGCCAGCTCACGACCGAGGAGGTTCTGTCCAAGGTGAGCCCCAAGACCAAGATCTTGGCCGTGGGTCAGGTCTCTAACGTCCTGGGCGTTGAGAACCCGGTCAAGAACCTCGGCAAGCTCGTGCACAAGTACGGCGGCTATCTGGTCGTCGACGGCGCGCAGTCGCTGCCGCACATGCCGGTCGATGTGGCCGACCTGGGCGCCGACTTCTTTGCCTTTAGCGCACACAAGGCCATGGGTCCCATGGGCATTGGCGTGCTGTGGGGCAAAATGGACCTGCTCAACGCCATGCCACCCATGCTCACCGGTGGCGAGATGATCGATTCGGTCACCGAGCAGGACGTCGTCTGGGCGCCCGTCCCCGAGAAGTTCGAGGCCGGCACGCAGGACGCCGCCGGCATCTTCGCCACGGGCGCCGCCCTTGATTACCTGGTCAACACGGTGGGTTACGAGAACATCCAGGCCCGCGAGCAGGCACTCGTCCACTATCTGATGGGCGAACTCATGCAGCTCGACTTTGTCCAAATCATCGGTTCCATCTACTGGGACAACCACCACGGCGTTGTGAGCTTTAACGTCAAGGGAATTCACCCGCACGACGTCGCGAGCATCATGGACATGGACGGCGTCTGCATCCGCGCCGGCCACCACTGCGCTCAGCCGCTGCTCACCTGGCTGGGCGTCGAGAACCTTGCCTGCTGCCGCGCCAGCGTGGCCTTCTACAACGACAAGGCCGACATCGACAAGTTCATCGCCGGCCTGCATCACGTTTGGAGCACGTTCAATGGGTAATCTGTACACCTCCACCACGTTTATGGAGCACAACTCGCACCCCGACTATAAGTACGAGATGGATGCCCCCACGCATGAGCACGACGGCATCAACCCCAGCTGTGGCGACGAGCTCACCTTGCAGCTGCGTGTCGAGAAGGGCGTGATCGAGGAGGCCTCGTTTACCGGGCACGGCTGCGCCATCAGCCAGGCCAGCGCCGACATCATGGCCGACCTCATCACCGGCGAGACCGTCGAGGAAGCTCACCGCTTGGCAGAGCTCTTCCTCGCCATGATCCGCGGCGAGAAGCTCTCCGAGGACGACCTGGAAGACCTGGACGAAGCCGCCCAGCTCCAGGACATCTCGCACATGCCCGCCCGCGTCAAATGCGCCGAGCTCGCCTGGCGCACCCTCGACGGCATGCTCACGGGACAAAAATAATCAGTAATATTTGTCTCAACTCTGAAGAATTCTGTTGGC
Source organism: Collinsella sp. (assembly GCA_018381235.1). GTDB lineage: Bacteria > Actinomycetota > Coriobacteriia > Coriobacteriales > Coriobacteriaceae > Collinsella. The sequence continues at coordinate 25,393 of JAGZSF010000012.1, forward strand.
CGAATCGCTTAACTTTCGCGATTCGGCCATTTTCTTTTCTGCCTTTATCTCGAGCCCTCGGCCTGCGCGTCCATCTGCGCATAAGCACGCACGATACGAGAGACGGTACTTTTGCCAATCCCGGTATACCGTTCAATCTGGCGCACCGTAAAGCCGGCATTGTTCAATCCAACAATAACGGTATCGCGCTGCGCCGGCGGTGCAGTTTTAACCCCGTTGAGCGGAACCCCGAGGCTCTTCGCCAACTTGCCGGCAAAGGCATGGCGTTCCCACTCCGTCTCTTTCATATCGCACAGCGCTGGTTCACTGCCGTCGGGCGTCGAAAGCGAATAGGCAATAAAGCCCTCGGCAGAACCAAAGAGCTCAAGCACGCAAGAAGGATCGGAAAATCCCCTCGCGACATCAGCCGCGTCACCGTCGTAAGCGCACAAATGCTCCGCAAAGCTGCTCCAGGGATAACGCTCGATTAGGCTAACGCCCGCCTCCTGCGGATCGGCGTGTACGGAGCGAATAGCCTCCATCACCTGCCAGTCGGTATCGAGCGAGCGCCGGTCAAAACGGTTCTGGAACAGATGGCCCGTGCGCCCCGTGTGTTTATTGAACCGCCGCGCGTACGTCAAGAGCAGCCGGTGCATCGCCGCGCTCATCCTGTCCTCGTAATCTGCAAGCACCAAATGCACGTGATTGCCCATAAGGCACCAGGCGATAACCGTCACACCCTCCTCGCGGCAGCACTCGCGCATCAGCTCCAAAAACTCCCACCGGTCTTCATCGCCCTCAAAGATGAGCTGCTTGCCCGCACCGCGAGCACAGACATGGTAAAAGCCGGTAACCGTTCTCCAAACGCGCTGCATGGCGCTCCCTTCACCGGGATCTGCTTGCCATCCAATACAGCACGATTGAAGCGTGCCATCAAAACATTCACGCAAAACAATACACTCGCGCGGCCAAAGGCAGTAATCAGGCGGCGAACGGCACCGTTGCAACAGGTCAACCCCTGCAACACTTACAAGAGCCGACCAAAAGCTTGCCCAAGACGGACCCCCTCTACGGAAGTTCGCGACTACAGAACATAGCGTTAAACCGTTTCAATTAAAACTTCCGGACTTCTCGCTACGAAAACTGAGCCGTTCGCCGAATATTCCGTGCATTTCGCGGTATTATAGGGGCTGCATGTCATGTCCCTTTCGAAGGGTCGCCCGGCAATCGCCAGCCACGACCCCCAGACGGGACGCCAACACGATAGAGAGGAGAGGCATGCAGTACTCACAGGAAGTGGAGAACATGTGCCCCGTTGCCAAGGGTGCATACCACGGCCCCGCACCCATCCCCGAGGAGGGCAAGTGGGTCCAGGCTAAGGAGATTTCCGACATCTCCGGTCTTACGCACGGTGTGGGTTGGTGCGCACCTCAGCAGGGCGCCTGCAAGCTCACGCTGAACGTCAAGGACGGCATCATCGAGGAGGCCCTCGTTGAGACCATCGGCTGCTCGGGCATGACCCACTCTGCCGCCATGGCTTCCGAGATCCTTCCCGGTAAGACCATCCTCGAGGCCCTCAACACCGACCTCGTCTGCGACGCCATCAACGTCGCTATGCGCGAGATCTTCCTGCAGATCGTTTACGGCCGCAGCCAGACCGCGTTCTCCGAGGGCGGCCTGCCCGTGGGCGCCTCCCTCGACGACCTCGGCAAGGGCCTTCGCTCTCAGGTCGGCACCATGTTCGGCACCAAGGCCAAGGGCGCTCGTTACCTCGAGCTCGCTCAGGGCTACGTCACCCGCATGGCTCTCAATGACAAGAACGAGATCATCGCATTCGAGTTCCTGAACCTCGGCAAGTTCACCGACGCCGTCAAGGCCGGCAAGACCCCCGAGGAGGCCATCGCTGGCGCTATGGGCCACTATGGTCAGTGGGAGAACGCTGCCAAGTACATCGACCCGCGCACCGACGAGGAGACTCACTCCGTCGCCAGCGTGTTCCCGGTTCACGAGTAGAAAGGGAGGGAAATAACTATGACTGTTACGTTCGAAGGTTACGAGCGCCGCGCTGACAAGATCAACAAGTGCCTCGCCGACAACGGCATCGCCTCCCTCGAGGAAGCTCTGCAGATCTGCACCGACAAGGGCTTCAACCCGCGTGAGATCGTCAACAACACCCAGTCCATCGCCTTCCAGAACGCCGAGTGGGCCTACACCCTCGGTTGCGCTCTCGCTGTCAAGCGTGGCGCCAAGTCCGCTTCTGAGGCTGCCGCCATCATCGGCGAGGGCATCCAGGCCTTCACCGTTCCCGGCTCCGTCGCCGAGGACCGCAAGGTCGGTCTGGGCCACGGCAACCTGGGCGCTATGCTGCTCTCCGACGACACCGAGTGCTTCGCCTTCCTGGCCGGTCACGAGTCCTTCGCTGCCGCTGAGGGTGCTATCGGCCTGGCTCTGAACGCCAACAAGGCTCGCAAGAAGCCGCTGCGCGTCATCCTCAACGGTCTGGGCAAGGACGCTGCTCAGATCATCGCCCGCATCAACGGCTTCACCTACGTGAAGACCCAGTTCGACTACTTCACGGGCGAGCTCAAGGTCGTCGAGACCATCCCCTACTCCGATGGTCCCCGCGCCGCCGTCAACTGCTACGGCGCCGACGACGTCCGCGAGGGCGTTGCCATCATGTGGCACGAGAACGTCGACATCTCGATCACCGGTAACTCCACCAACCCCACGCGCTTCCAGCACCCCGTCGCTGGCACCTACAAGAAGGAGCGCCTCGAGGCTGGCAAGAAGTACTTCTCCGTCGCTTCTGGTGGCGGCACTGGCCGTACCCTGCATCCGGACAACATGGGCGCCGGCCCTGCCTCTTACGGCATGACCGACACCATGGGCCGCATGCACTCCGACGCCCAGTTCGCCGGTTCTTCCTCCGTGCCTGCGCACGTTGACATGATGGGTCTCATCGGCATGGGCAACAACCCCATGGTCGGTGCCACCGTCGCCTGCGCTGTCGCCGTCGAGGAGGCCCTCAAGGCCTAATCGCGCCCGCGCGATGCTCATATATTTGAGCTTTGGAGCCGCTACCCACCCAGGTAGCGGCTCTTTTTGTTTGCGCTGTCGCAGGGTAGCTAATGCCGATATATCAGTTGGGGCGAAATACAAGATGTGATGAGATGGAGCGTCAGAGCGTCCATGACGCCCACCTGCCATATTTGCCCTTTACCGATTTGCCGAGTCTTTGCGGCCCCATTGCCGATCACCCGTGCGACAATGCGCCGGACGAGAAAGGAATCCGATGGAATCGACTGATGTACTGGTAATTGGATCTGGCATTGCGGGCCTTTGCGCCGCCATCGAAGCGGCACGCACGGGTGCAACCGTCACTGTGGCAAGCGCCGGCAAGACTATGAGTGGATCGAGCTTCTTCCCCGGAACCTGGGGCCTAGGGCTTATCGGACCCGTTAACGAAGACGACGAGCAGGACCTCATCGACACCATCCTGGCCGTCGGCGGCGGCGTTGCCGACCCCGAACTCGTCCAAGCGTTCGTCCACGGCATTCCCCAAGCGATTGACTGGCTCGAGCAAGACCTGGGCGTTGAGCTCCAGCGTCCGCAAAGCGCCAAGAGTGCTCAACAAAAGCAATTTATCCCCTGCTTTGACCACAAGACGCGCATGTGGCGCGGCCTCACCCGCAAGCCCCTTGAGGACGCTCTGACGACCTGGATCGAGTCGCTCGGCATTCGCCTGCTCCCCCGCCATGAGCTTATCGACCTTGTTGAGGACACGAACGGCAGAATAACCGGAACCGTACTCTACGACCTTACCGAAAATCGAATCGTGCCCTTTGCTGCCAAGGCCACGGTCATCGCAGCCGGTGGCACAGGCGGCCTGTTCGAGCGCAGCCTTACGTCGGCTGATGTGCTCAGTTCCTCGCAGGCCATCGCGCTGGCGCACGGCGCAACACTTACTAATATAGAGTTCATGCAGATGATGCCCGGCTTCATCGAGCCCAGGCGTAACTTGGTCTTCAATGAGAAAACCTGGCGCTACGTGCACGTAGACCAGCCGGTAGATATTGCCGACGACAAGCTGGACGACCTGCTCGAGCAGCGCTCTGGATATGGTCCCTTCACGTCACGCTTGGCCTCCCGCGCTATCGATCTCGTCATCGATCAGGCAGGTGTCGAAGGCCTGGCACTCCACTACGACTTCCCCCGCGAGGATGTCCCAGAGTTTGTGCAGACCTTTGCCACCTGGCTGCAAGACGAGCACGGCATCGCGCCGACCGACGAGATGCGCGTTGCGATGTATGCCCACGCCGCTAACGGCGGCATCAAGATCGATAAGACCGCGCACACGGGCGTTGAGGGCCTCTACGCTTGCGGCGAGGCGACAGGCGGCATGCACGGCGCCGACCGCATTGGTGGCTTGTCAAGCGCCAACGGCATCGTATTCGGACGTATCGCGGGCGCATCGGCAGCCCTTGCAGCGCAGAAAGAGCCTGAGGCGGCCCTGAAGGCGGATATCACCCTCCCCCAGTACGGCATTGCCGCAACAGATGCCGAACGCCTGACACACAGCCTTAGGCACACGATGAGCACCTTTTGCATGATCAACAGGACCGAAACAGGCCTATCCGAGGCCCTGCAACAGCTTGAAAGCCTGCAAGACGAAGCCACGGCTCTAAATAAGCCACATGCCAACGACAGCGAAATCACTGCCCTCGCCCGCCTGCAATCGCAGATTCAACTAGCACAGGAAATGGTCAAAGCCATGCGCAAGCGGACCGAAAGCCTGGGTTCGCACTATCGAGCGGACTAAGCCGAGCACCCCTCCAGAGCAGAACACAACTTCTCGATATTAATGGGTCCCGTGAACTCAAAGCGACACAGGGCCCATTCGTGTCCGCGCGGGCAAATATACTCATTCTGAATACGGAGTCGACATAGTCCACGTAGACAAACGAACAGAAAGGAAGAGATATGGACAGCAGGGATATCGAGAAATGGCGTGTCGAACTTGACAGCTACGCCCATGTAGAAGACGGCGTTGAGTATTGGCTCGCACGCGATTTAATGGAACCCCTCGGATACACCCAATGGCGTAATTTTGAGACTGCAGTTAAGAGATCCATGGCATCGTGTGACACCAATAAAATGCCTGTTGCCGCCCATTTTGCTGAGGCCAGCAAAATGGTAGATGCCGGCATCGCCAAACGAGCCGTAAAAGACTACAAGCTGACGCGCTACGCATGCTATTTAATCGCCCAAAACGGAGACCCAAACAAGCCCGAAATCGCACTCGCACAGGCGTACTTCGCCGTGCAGACACGCCGTCAGGAGCTCATAGAGCAGCGCTTCGCAGAGATTCAGCGCTTGCAGGCGTGCCACTCGCTATCCGATTCAGAGAAACAGCTCTCGGGCATTGCGTTCAAACGAGGCGTGGACTCCAAAGAATTCGCGATCATCAAGTCGAAGGGCGATGAGGCGTTATTCGGCGGCAGAAGCACGGCGGACATGAAGCGGCAGCTTGGTGTGTCCAAGAGTGCTGCATTGGCGGACAAGCTAGCCGATGTTCTCATCAAAGCAAAGGACCTCACGAACTCGATGACGGCCTTCAACGCCGAGGAACACGACTTGTACGGTCTGGACCAGATCAAACAAGAACACGTCGAGAACAACACGAGCGTGCGTGGCAGCCTCATCGACCGCGGAATTGTTCCCGAGAACCTACCGCCTGCCGAGGATACAAAAAAGCTCGAGCGTCGCGTGAAGGCAGACGAGAAGAAACTCAAGGAGGGTACTGACGGTTTCACCGATCCCCAGGGTAGACTCAATCTGTGAAAGCGGCCGCGCCCTTTCGGGTTCGACCCCATGCGAGGTTAACAAAAAAACGACCAGCCTAAGCCAGTCGCTTTAACGATCTTTGGGTGGGCCGTCAGGGGGTCAGCCTGCTGCGCAGGCGGCCGCTGCGGCGCCAAGGCGCCTTGCGCGCTGCGCTGGTAAATGCTTACGCATTTCCTCAGCTCCGCGCCCTTTCGGGTTCGACCCCATGAAAGGTCAACAAAAAAAGACGGCCAACCGAAGTTGACCGTCTTAACTTGCTTTGGTGGGCCGTCAGGGGGTCGAACCCTGGACCTTGGGATTAAGAGTCCCCTGCTCTACCAACTGAGCTAACGACCCAAAGCTAAAGTCCGTTGTGGCGGACTTTAGAGGAGATATCGTGTGGTGGGCCGTCAGGGGGTCGAACCCTGGACCTTGGGATTAAGAGTCCCCTGCTCTACCAACTGAGCTAACGACCCGATATCAACACGAAGCAAGAACTGGGGTGGGTAAAGGGACTCGAACCCTCGACCTACGGGACCACAACCCGTCGCTCTAGCCAACTGAGCTACACCCACCGTGTCCTGTGCGCTTCGCGCTCGACTATTATTGCAAGGAACGCCACGTGATGCAAGCCCCAATTTTCAAGAATTTTGAAAAGAGTCTTTCGAGACCATTTCGAGCAAATCCCACCGGTTTCATAGGAGTAAACTTGCCCCACTGCAAATGCTCGAAAGGACCGTCATGAAAGAACTCTCCAACCGCACGGCAACGTTTACCGATTCGGTCATCCGCCGCATGACACGCATCTCCAATAAGTACGGCGCTGTCAATCTCTCGCAGGGCTTCCCTGACTTCGATCCCCCAGCGCAGCTGCTCGATAGCCTCAGCACCATCGCCACCGACCCCAAGCCGCTTTACCACCAGTACTCCATCACCTGGGGCTCCCAGGCCATGCGTGAGGCGCTTGCCGCCAAGCAGGAGCATTTTATGGGCATGTCGGTAAACCCCAACGAGAATATCGTAGTCACCTGCGGCTCCACCGAGGCCATGATGGCCGCCATGATGACGGTTACGAACCCCGGAGACAAGGTCGTCATCTTCTCGCCGTTCTACGAGAACTACGGCGCCGACACGATCCTTTCGGGTGCCGAGCCTATCTACGTGCCGCTCAACCCGCCCACATTCGACTTTGACCGCGAGACACTCGAGGCGGCCTTCCGCGACAACGACCCCAAGGCCATCGTCCTGTGCAACCCTTCCAACCCTTGCGGCAAGGTCTTTACGCGCGAGGAGCTCACCTTTATCGCCGACCTCTGCAAAAAGTACGACACCTACTGCATCACCGACGAGGTGTACGAGCACATCGTCTACGCGCCCCACGAGCACGTCTATATGGCCACGCTGCCCGGCATGTTCGAGCGAACCATCAGCTGCAGCTCGCTGTCCAAAACGTACTCCATCACCGGCTGGCGTCTGGGCTACACCATTGCCCCGGCCCAGATCACCGAGCGCATCAAGAAGGTCCACGACTTCCTCACCGTGGGTGCCGCCGCTCCCCTGCAGGAAGCTGTCGTCACCGCCCTCAACTTCGACGACAGCTATTACCAGGAGGTCCTCGACCTCTACACCGCCAAGCGCGACCTGTTCTGTCAGGGACTCGGCAGCATCGGCCTCACGCACAACGTGCCGCAGGGCGCCTACTACGTCATGATGGACATCTCTGAGTTTGGCTATGACAGCGACCTCGAATTCTGCGAGGACCTCGCGTCTAAGGTGGGCGTGGGCGCCGTGCCCGGCTCGAGCTTCTTCCGCGAGCCCGTCAACCATCTGATTCGTTTCCACTTTGCCAAGCGAGACGAGACGCTTAACGCGGCGCTGGAGAACCTCAAGTCGCTACGTGATAAAATCAAGCCGCGCGGGTAAGGACGGCCCGGCAACTAAAGCAACCAAAGAAGCCCCGCACCGCCCGCCGCGTTGCGAGGCTTCTTTCTATAGCGCTTTCTTAAATAGTTTAGAGCTCTATACTTTAGTCACGGAGCAACTCGTCCCAGAGAGAGGAATACTATGGCAGAGCAGCAGCTTATCGGAGCGCTCGAGGCCGGTGGCACCAAGATGGTCTGCGCCACGGGCTATGCGGACGGTACGGTCCTAGAGCGCGAGCAGATCGCGACCACGACCCCGCAGGAGACCGTTGAGGCCGTCAACGCATGGTTTGCCGACAAGGGCATCGCCGCGCTGGGCATCGGCGCCTTTGGCCCCACCGCAGTCAACCCTGCCTCGCCCCAATACGGCAAGATCCTGGAGACGCCCAAAACGGCATGGCGCTACTTTGACCTGCTGGGCACTATCCAAAACGAGCTCAATATCCCCTGCGGCTACGATACCGACGTCAACGTCGCCTGCCTGGGCGAGGTCACGTTTGGTTGCGCCAAGGGCCTCACCGACGTGGTCTACCTGACCATCGGCACCGGCGTGGGCGCCGGCGTGCTCTCGGGCGGTAAGCTCGTGCACGGCATGATGCATCCCGAGGCCGGCCACATCCTGGTCACGCGCGACCCGCGCGACACCATTGGCGAGCACAGCGCCTGCCCCTTCCACGACAACTGTCTCGAGGGCCTCATCGCCGGCCCCGGCGTTAAAAAGCGCTGGGATGGCAAGAGCGCCGGAGACATGGCCGATGACCCGGAGGCCATGGACCTGCTCGCCGGCTATCTGGCACAGGCGCTCATGACCTACACGCTGTGCTACGCGCCGCAAAAGATCATCATCGGCGGCGGCGTGGCCGACCACACCCCCATCGTGCCGCTCGCACGCAAGAAATGTGCCGAAATGCTCAACGGCTATATCGTCACGCCCGAGGTCAACGACATCGATACCTACATTGTCAACAACAGCCTCGAGGGCAAGCAGGGCATCATGGGTTGCCTTGCCCTGGGCGCACAGGCGCTTCAGTAACAGACGCACCCACGGGGCGTGGCGCGCCCAGCAAATCCGACCAATGGAACGACGCCACCACGCCTCATATAAGCCCTCAAATAAAAAAGGCCGCCTAGGACCAAACAATACGTCCTAGGCGGCCTTTTTGGCGTACATCAGCGACCGTAAGAGATATCGGAGCACAACGCCCATTGCCGCTCCACAGCAGTCGATCATCACATCGGTGATCATGCCGGCGCGTCCCGGCACAAAGAGCTGAATCGTCTCGTCGATCGAGGGAATCAGCAGCAGGAACACCGCCGTGGGCAGCAGCACGTCAAAGGTGTGCCGGCCCTCAAAATCAAAAGCGTGCGTTGCCAGGATGCCGAGCACCATATACTCGGTAAAATGCGCGCACTTGCGAACAACAAAGTTGGTCACCCATTCATATGGAAGTCCCACGCCGTGCAGGAAACCGCGGATAGCTTCCATGACCGTTAGGCTCAGCGAGCCCGACCCCGAGCCGGGAACCAGCGAATTGCCCCAGATCAAGAGCGCCATCAGGCAGGTCACGACCGCCCATTTTCGATTCATCTTAACCATGCAGAAGTTATGCCTCCGCGCGGAGCGGCGCGAAGCTGGCGGTACCGCCCTCGATAACGCTCAGATAGGCACGGCCCGTACGCTTGGCGGTAGAGAACTGCAGGCGCTCGATCTCTTCCTCGAGGATCTGATTGACGCGCTCGTGACGACGATTTTCCATAATGCCGGCGGCAATAGCCTCGGCCCGCTCGATGCTCTCGCGCGAGATACGGGCGGTATCCTCGGGGAACACAGCGCTGTGACGGCCGACATAGGCGGGAGCAGCAGGCTGAGGGGCAGCGACGGGAGTGGGGACTGCAACAGGAGCGGGCTCGTCAATCTCATCCAGAATCGCGGTGGCGGCGGCCCACATGTCCTCGTGGCCCGAGTAATCGGCCATGGGGACATCGACCTCGAGCGAGGCGTCCGGAAGGTCGCCGGTGTCGATGCGATCTTGGGCATCAATCGATGCGGTGATGGCTGCAGGTTCATCGAGGTCGTCAAGATCGATGTCCGCGGCACCGGAGATGATAGGCATGCTGGCGAGGTTTGCGTTGTACGGCGCAGCCTCAGCCGCCTGCTGCTGAGCAGGAGCGCCCCAAAGCGAGCTCTCGGCGGCACGGCGGGCGGCAACGGCCTCCTCGTCCGCGGTAATGGCTTCATCAACGTACGAATAATCGGCAGAAGCGTTCGCGTCGCCCGAGGTAGCGTTGTAGGCGTTATTGGCTGCCGCGTTGGCAACGAGTGCCACGAAAGCCGCCGTGCTGCCCGCAGGGGCGGCCTGGGAGCCCGACACGGCGCGCGCCGCGGCGGCGATGTCGTCACGATTGAAGGAGCCGGTCTGCCCGCCGTTGGTAAGCTCGTCGATGGCGACTTGATAGACGTCGCGCGAGTGTGCAGGGTCGCAGCTCACCGGCGAATCGTCGTCGAGCATACTGTCGATCATGGACCAAGCCTCGGCCTCGTCCATAGCATCTGCGGCTCGAGCGATGGTAGGGACACCATCATCGGCATGACGGCGCTGGAACGCACCAGTCAGGCCGGAAAGGTATGCCGAGGTAGACTGCTCCGCCTGAGCCTGAGAAGCAGAAGCCGCAGCGTAAGGAGTCGCATCCTGCTGCTGAGCCGGAATCGAGGCGGTCTTGAACTCACTTTGATGTTGATTGAGATTGGCAGCACCGCCCATGGCATCGGGCTGGAACAGACGCTCTTCACGCTGCGCACGGTACTCGGAGATGCCCAGCGAGGCGGCATAGATACCCACGCCCGCCACCGCGCCCACGGCGAAGGGAACCGCACCCGCCACGACCGTCTCGTTCACCGACGAAAACGGCAGCGTCGCGGCATACATAACCACGGGGGCGGCCAGGCCGATCCCGCACGAAAGTCCGGCAAGGACTGCTCGTTGTGTTGCATCAGAAGAAGCCATGAGCTCTCCCCATCTTCCAGCACCCAAATCGCATCATTCAGTTGGCTGCGCGAGAGAAGATGAAGCGGGGCTATGCCCCAAAGCAACGGTATATGGTTCGTTTCATCTGCGTTTTCCGTCGCGAAGCTTAAAAGCTATTATGCGAAACCGCCCTGTCGATTGCAAGCGACGATGTCGGATTGAAACGGGAAACCTGCTGCTTGCCAGTCTTATGGTCGATAACTGGCGCCGAGTGGCGATATAAAAAGGGCCGAGGCGCAAGCCCCGACCCTTCATCGCGCCGGCAATAACGCCGCGTGCGGTTGACGACTTAGAACGTCTGCTCGTAGTCGCTATGCTTTTTGGCCGAACGCACCAGGAACTCCTGGTTGGTGTTGGTGCCCTTGAGGCCCTTGATAAACGATGCGGCCGCGCGCTCGGTATTGTTCATGCCGGCGAGGATGCGACGCAGACCAAAGACAAACGGGCGCATCTGCTCGTCGACCAGCAGGTCCTCGTTGCGCGTACCCGAGGCAACAGGGTCGATGGCCGGGAAAATGCGGCGATCGGCCAGGTCGCGGTCGAGCTTGAGCTCCATGTTGCCGGTACCCTTGAACTCCTCAAAGATGACCTCGTCCATCTTGGAACCGGTATCGATGAGTGCGGAGGCCAGGATGGTGAGCGAGCCACCGTTCTCGATATTGCGGGCTGCACCCAGAAAACGCTTGGGCGGATACAGTGCCGCCGAATCAACGCCGCCCGAAAGGATGCGGCCTGAGGCGGGCGCCGCCAAGTTGTAGGCGCGGGCAAGACGCGTGATGGAGTCGAGCACAACTACAACATCGCCGCCCAGTTCCACGATGCGCTTGGCGCGCTCGATGACGAGCTCTGCCACGCGAGTGTGGTTGTCGGCGGGCATATCGAAGGTCGACGCCACAACCTCGCCCTTGATGGAACGCTGCATATCGGTGACCTCTTCGGGGCGCTCGTCGACGAGCAGGCAGATGAGGTGCACCTCGGGGTTGTTAATCGAGATAGACTGGCAGATTTTCTTGAGGATCGTCGTCTTGCCGGCCTTAGGCGGGGACACAATCAGGCCACGCTGACCCTTGCCGATCGGCGACACGATGTCGATGGCACGACCGGTAATGGAATCCTTGCCATGCTCCATGCGCAGCGGCTCGTTGGGATAGACCGGGGTGAGGTCGCCGAACTTGGGGCGATTGCGAATCTGCTCAGGATCCATGCCGTTGACGGTCGTGATCTTGGCGAGGCCGGCGCGCTTGTCGCCGCCGCGCGAAGGACGCAGCGAGCCCTCGATGACATCGCCCGTGCGCAGACGCGCGGAACGGATGAGGTATGCGGGCACGAAGGCGTCGTCGTTGGACTTCATGTAGCCATGGGCGTGGATGATGCCGGAGCTGTCTGGGCGAATCTGCAGAATGCCCTTGATATCGCGGAAACCCTCGGCCTTTGCGGCGGTAGTGTAGATCTCCTCGACGAGCTCGGCCTTCTTCTTGCCGGTCGTCTCGATCTCGAACTCCTTGGCCTTCTCGCGCAGCTCGGCGACCTTCATGGCCGCGAGCTCCTCGCGCGAAAGCGTGGGCTCAGTCGGAGCGGCATTGCGCTCCTTATTGCGCTGCTTGCGGTCGCGCTGACGGTTGCGGCGATCGTTGTTACGCTCGTCCTTGCGCTCGTTGCGGTCATTACGCTCGTCGTTGCGCTTGTGCTGACGGCGGTTGGGGCGAGCGCTCTCTTCGGTCTCGACGGGGGCGGTGCCATCGGTTGCGGAGGCGTCTTCGTTAGCCGAAGCATCATCGCTGGCCTCGGCATTGGAATCGCCCTGCGGCTCGGCCTCGGCATGCTGCTCGACGGCCTTGGCCTTAGCGGACTTCTTGCGACCGCGCTTGGGCTTCTCGGACGCAGACTGTTCGACGTCTTGGGGCTCGGCGGCATCAGTCGATGCATCGGCGGTCGTCTCGGCGGAAACCTCGGACGCACCCTTCTTGGCAGCCTTGGCCTTGGACGTGCGCTTAGCAGCAGTACGATGGCTGCGACCAGGACGGACGTCGGCGGGCTCGACATCGGCAGAAACGGCCTCGGAAGTCGTAGCATCCTGGACGGGCGCGTCGGCAGCGGTTGCAGGCTCGGCGGTCGCCGCAGCATCCCGAGCGGCGGCGGCTGCGGCTGCGGCCTTCTCGGCCTCGACGAAAGCCTTGGGCTTGCGACCGCGACGGTGCGGGCGCAAAGCCGGATCGACAACGGGAACTTCGCTGGCCTCGACAGGCGCAGCGGGCTCAACAGGCGATGTGCCCTCCCCTGCCGCGGAACGGACCGAAGCCTCAGCGAGCTCGGGGGTTACCTGATCGGCAACCTGCTCGGCCTTAGCAGCCGTGCGACGGCGTGTGCGCGGTACCGGCTTCTCGGTTGGCTGGTCGGCGACAGGGGTCTCGGTGGCGGCAGGCGTCTCGGGCACAAACGGAGCTGCAAGCTCGGTCAGAGCCGCGGCCTCACGCTCGGCAGCACGACGGCGGGCGCGCACCACCTGAGCCTCGCTAATCTGCGCCAACGCACGTGCCTGCGCGACCTCATCGGAAATCGGCGCCGAGGAGTCAGCTGCAACGGTACGCTTGGCGCGCGTCGTGCGCGTGGTACGGCGCTTGGGCTTGGTGACCTCCTCGCCGTCATCGGCAGGCTTGGCCGCGCGGCGCGTACGCTTGGGCTTTGCCGGAGCAGCCTCCTCACCAGTTGCAGACACGGCCTTCTCAGCCGCTACAGGCGTAGGCGTCGAAGCAGCCTTAGGCGTCTCAGGAGCCGAGGCTTGCGCGGACGCCGCGACCTGGTCCGACGCAACCGGTGCAGCGGGAGCGGCTTGCGTCGTCGTTATTTCGTTTTCTTGCTGTTGATCAGACACAGTGTTTGCTCAACTTTCTTTTCAAGCCCTGTGATCACATGCTCCCTGCATAAACCTTCAGGGCGGCTAAACAGTCTAGTTCCGTTCAAAACGACGGACATCATTGATCTGTATCGAGATGATTGCGTCAATTACGCAGCGTTAGTGTAACACAACCGCTGCCACCTGCAACTTAGTCATTGGGGACGTTCTTAAACGACTAGTCAAAAGGGACACTCTTTGGTTTAACACCCACAAATCTGACTGCCTCCGCCAAAACTATGGCGGTTTACTACGATGAATCGCTCAACCGCGACCACTCCGAAACTTGTTGAACTAAAACCGCAGGTAGATGCCTTGCACTTTTTAGCGAAAAGCCGGCGTGGTTGGAATATCTCAATTCATCGTAGTAAACCGGCATAGTTTCGTATTTCCAGCAGTTCCAAATTCGTCAATACGTCGGCGTTTGCAAAAAAGCCCGACCTCCGTAGGAGATCGGGCTTTCAAGGCTTAGTTAAACCAAGTCTGTACGGTCAAATGACTCGATGATTACATCTGCTCGGGCACGGAAACGCCAACGAGGGTGAGCACCAGGGCGAGCGTCACGCGAACGGCATCGCAAGCGGCCAGACGAGCGCGCGAAAGCTCGGGGTCGACGGGACGGCCCTCGCTCGGCAGCACCTGGCAGGCAGCGTAGAAGCTGTGGAAGTCGCCGGCGAGTTCCTCGGCAAAGTGCGTCAGACGGAACGGGGCGCGATCTCGAGCGCAGCTGGCGATGAGGTCGGTGAGCTCGTTGAGCTTACGCGAAAGGGCAAGCTCGGTCGGGTCGGTCAGCAGCGAGTAATCGACGTTCTCACCGATGGCCTTGGCGGCGACGGCCTTCATGCCCATCTCGTCAGCCTGCTCGGGCGTAACGTCAGCGGCACGACGCAGGATGGAGCACACGCGGGCGTGAGCGTACTGCACGTAGTACACCGGGTTGGAGTTGTCGCGCTTCTTAACGGCCTCGATATCGAAGTCGACCATCTGGTTGGAGCTCTTGGAGATGAGCGTGTAGCGAGCGGCATCGGAGCCGACCTCGTCGACGAGCTCCTGCAGGGTCACCATGGTGCCCTTGCGCTTGGACATACGGACGGGTTTGCCGTTGCGCAGCAGGTTGACGAGCTGGCCCAGCAGAACCTCAAACTTGCCGGGATAGCCAAGAGCGTCGCAGACGCAGCGGACGCGCTCGATGTAGCCGTGGTGGTCGGCGCCCCAGATGTCGATGACGTGATCGACGCGCTGGAACTTATCCCAGTGATAGGCAACGTCGGAGGCGAAGTAGGTGTACTCGCCGTCGGACTTGATCAGGACGCGGTCCTTGTCGTCGCCCAGGTCGGTGGAGCGGAACCACAGGGCGCCGTCCTTGGTGTAGAGGTAGCCCATCTTGTCGAGCTTCTCAAAAGCGCGGTCGACGGCGGAGGTGCCGGCGGTCTCGCCCTCGGTGTCCTTCACATACAGCGAGCGCTCGGAGAACCAACGATCGAAGTCGCAGTTAACGGCATGGCAAAGGTCGCGCATGTTGTCGACCATCTTTACGTAGCCGCGCTCGCGGAAGCTCTCCATGCGCTCCTGAGGATCGGCGTCGACCCACTTATCGCCGTCGGTGCGCCAGAACTCGGCAGCCTCGTCGATGATGTAGTCGCCGCCGTAGGAGTCCTTGCCAAGAGTCTCGGCAAAGTTGTCCTGATACGGATGGGTCTCGGGGTGCTCGTCGTTCTCGTCGGCAACAAAGGCGTCGCGGTCGGCGATCAGCAGCTTGTGAGCCTCGTCGATATCAACGCCCTGCTTGGCGATGATGTCGGCAAGCTGCATATAGCGCGTGCTGATGGAGTTGCCGAAGGTGTTCATCTGAGAGCCGTGGTCGTTGATGTAGAACTCACGCTGGATGTCGTAACCGGCGTGGTCCATAACACGGCAGAGGGAGTCGCCCAGAGCGGCCCAGCGGCCATGGCCGATGTGCATGGGGCCGACGGGGTTGGCGGAGACGAACTCGACCTGGGTCTTCAGGCCGCCGCCGACGTTGGACTTAGCGAAGTCCATGCCCTTCTCGCGGGCCTCGCCGAAGATGGCATTCTTGACGGCAACGGAAAGGTAGAAGTTGATGAAGCCAGGGCCGGCGATCTCGACCTTCTCGATCGCGGGATCCTCGGGCATATGGGCAACGACAGCCTCGGCGATCTTGCGCGGGGCGCAGTGAGCCAGCTTGGCGGACTTCAGGGCCATGGTAGAGGTCCACTCGCCATGAGAAGTGTCAGCCGGTCGCTCGATAGCGCAATCGTCAAGTTTAAATGCGGAAAGGTCGCCGGCCTCCTGGGCCGCAGCAAGCGCAGCGCGTACCAGCTCTTCAATCTTCTCGGGCATAGATCCTCCTTGTGTTAAAGCCCCCGAGCTCTTGGTCACTCGTAGGGCAAAAGCCAGAGTTTGTAGCACTCTATCACAAGCGACGGGCACTGTCGCAGGGTAAAGCTAATAGATATTGCATATGCACAAAAATGACTACAGCTTGTATGGAGTCACTCAAAGATGCCGGTCTGCCTGCAGATTATGCAGGCGTTGAAAATGCATAAAGGTGTGAATGAGCTGCGTCTGTTATCGAATACTCTTACCTATCAGAGTTGTGTGCTTTTCCTGCATAAAGTACGGGTTTGCGCACGTCAGCGTGTTATTCTAGACATACGTAAATTCGTATAAGTTGGAGGTAGCATGTTCTCAATCGGTCAACACGTCATTCATCCGGGTCAGGGAGTCTGCACCGTCGTCGGTTTTAGGGACGACACACCGCAGCCCATGCTGCTGCTCGAGACCAAGCAGGGACATGCGCAGACGATCCTCATGTACCCCGTGGCGCAGGCCGACCGTTTGCACGCCGCCATCTCTCAACAAGATGCCGAGCACCTGCTGAGCCACTACGACGAGCTGGAGTGCGACACCTTTACCGAGCGCAACAGCTCACTTGAGGAGACGCACTTTAAGCAGCAGCTCAAGCTGGGTGCGCCCGAGACGGTCCGCGTGGCAAAGACCATGATGCACCGCATTCGCCAGGCCGAGGAAGCTGATAAAAAGCCCAGCTCCTACTACATGCGCGTACTCAAGGAAGCCAAGCGCCGCTCCATCGAGGAGTTCGCTGTGGCCTTGGGCGTCACCGAGGAGGATGCTGAAGCCCGCCTAGCCCAAGCCGCCCTCAACTAACCCAACCGCGCCAAAAACCACCACAAAGGGGACAGGCACCTTTGTGGTGGTTTTCTTGTTCTAGTAGTATTCATTCTTATCGATACCCACGAGCACAAGGAGTCTCTTATGGCAGAGCCGCTTACCGCCGGAATCACCCGCGACCGCGCGTTCGAACTGCTCAACGAGCACAACAAGGACCCGTTCCACATCACCCATGGCGAGACGGTCGAGGGCACTATGCGCTACTTTGCGCGCGAGTTCGACCCCGAGAACGAGGAGTTTTGGGGCATCGTCGGCCTGCTGCACGACCTGGATTGGGAGGAGCATGAGGACGACCCCATGAACCACACCATCTATGCTGCCGAGATTCTTGAAGGAGAAGGTGCGTCTCCCGAGCTCATTCGCGCCATCCAGACGCACACGTCCGACTTCAACACCTCGCTGCCTAAGCCCGAGCTGCAGATGGAAAAGATCCTGTTTGCCTGCGATGAGCTCACCGGCCTGATCGGGGCCGCCGTCATCATGCGCCCGAGCAAGAGCGTTATGGACTTTACGACCAAGTCGCTCAAGAAAAAGTTCAAGGACAAGCGCTTTGCCGCCGGCTGCTCGCGCGACGTGATTTCGCAGGGCGCCGAGATGTTGGGCTGGGAGCTCCCCGAGCTCTTTGACCGCACCATCGCGGCCATGCAGTCCTTCGCCCCCGACCGCGATACCTTCCAGGCCTAACCGCCCACGCCACCTAAAACCACCACAAAGGGGACAGGCACCTTTGTGGTGGTTTTTGTTTGCGCGGGCGTTAGGGGCGGACCTGGCCGGTGCCTCGGAGCTTGTATTTGTAAGTGGTGAGGGCCTCGGCGGCGAAGGGGCCGCGGGCGTGGAGCTTTTGGGTCGAGATGCCGATCTCGGCGCCCAGGCCAAACTCGCCGCCGTCGGTGAAGCGCGTGCTGGCGTTGGCGTACACGGCCGAGGCATCGACCGCATCTAGGAAGCGCTCGCAAGCGTCCGTGTCCTCGGCAACGATGGCCTCGGAGTGCATCGTGCCGTAGCGGTTGATGTGTGCGATGGCCTCGTCCTCGCTTGCCACGACCTTCACGCTCATCTCGAGCGCCAGGTACTCGCGACCCCAGTCCTCCTCAGTCGCGGCGACGTAGTCATCACCCTCGGCAAGCCCGGCATCGGCGCATGCGGCGCAGGTTGCCTCGTCGCCGTGAATGAGCACGCCGTGGTCATGCAGCACGGCCACGACTGCGGGCAAAAACGCATCGGCCACAGCACGGTCGATCAGCAGCGACTCGGCGGCATTGCACACGCCCACGCGCTGGGTCTTGGCATTAACGATAATGTTGAGCGCCTTATCAAAGTCGGCGGATTCATGCACGTAGATGTGGCAGTTGCCCGTGCCCGTCTCGATCACCGGCACAAGCGACTCGCGCACGCAGCGCTGGATCAGGCCTGCGCCGCCGCGCGGAATGAGTACGTCGACAATACCGCGGAGCTTCATGAGCTCGCCAGTGGCCTCGCGGTCGGTGGACTCGATCATCGACACGGCCTCGCGCGGGAAGCCCTTGGCCTCGAGCGCATCGGCCAGCAGCTCGGCGATCATGGCGCACGAGTGATAGGCCAGCGAGCCGCCGCGCAGAATGCAGGCGTTGCCGGTGCGGATGCAGATGCCCGCGGCGTCGGCCGTCACGTTGGGGCGCGCCTCGTAGACCATAGCGACCAGGCCCAGCGGCACACTCACACGGGTCAGGTCCACGCCGCTTGCAAGCACGCGGTGGTCGAGCACGCGGCCCACGGGATCGGGCAGCTCGGCGAGCTTTTCCAGGCCGGCGGCCATGCCCTCGACGCGCTCGGGCGTCAGCAGCAGGCGATCGAGCAGTCCGGCCGAGGTACCCGCATCGCGCGCAGCGGACATATCGAGCTCGTTGGCGGCGACGATGGAGTCGACACCGTTGCGCAGTGCTGCGGCCATGGCGCGCACGGCCTCCTGGCGCTGCTCATCGCTCGCCGTGGCAAACGAGGCCGATGCTGCCTTGGCGGCAACGGCAAGATCGTGGACATACGTGGCTATATCGACCGACATGGGCGGCCCTTTCTCCTAGAAGTTTGCAACCATGGTAGCCGATTTGCGCATGTCCTCGCCCGCGGCGGTAGAATTGGTCAACCCGAAACACCGCAACGAACGGAAGACTCACATGGCCCTCATCACTTCGTACCACGTCCCCGGCCTTTACGTCGAGGACCACAGCATCGACGTCCCCCTTGACTGGCGCGGCCTGGAGCCGATGCTCCTGGCCGTCGGCAGCACCATGCGCCGCGGCGCTATGCCGGCACCCATCGCCGGCGCGCCCGAGAGCATCAAGCTCTTCTACCGCGTGGTTTGCGCGCCCGACCGCATCAACGACGATCTGCCGCTGCTTCTGTTTTTGCAGGGCGGCCCCGGCGGCGAGAGCCCGCGTCCGCTGTCGCCCACAAGCGACGGCTGGATCGAGGAGGCCGTCAAGCACTTCCGCGTGGTCCTTCCCGACCAGCGCGGCACCGGACGCAGTAGCTGCGTGGACTGACGCACGATCAAGGCACTGGGTGATCGCGCAACGGCCGCCGGCGCCGATACAGCACGCTCGCAGGCGGACTTCCTCAAGCGCCACCTCGCCAGCTCCATCGTGCGCGATTTTGAGTACCTGCGCCTAGTGGGCTTTGGCGGCAAGCCGTGGGTCACGCTCGGCCAGAGCTACGGCGGCTTTTTGACGCTGAGCTACTTGTCGCTCTTCCCCGAAGGCGTGGCGGCGAGCTTTACCTGCGGCGGCATTCCGCACGTGCCGGCGAGCGCAAGCGAGGTCTACGCGCACACCTTCCCGCGCATGGCCGCCAAGACGCAGCAGTATTACGACCGCTACCCCGCTGACGTCGAGCGCGTGGCAGCCCTGGCCGATACGCTCGAGGCTCAGAAACCCGTGCTGCCCGACGGCTCGCCGATGGCGGTCGAGCGCCTACAGCTCATGGGCAGCGACTTTGGCATGAAGCCGAGCTTTGAGCGCATGCATTGGATTATCGATCACGCTTTTGTTGACGGCGACGGCACGCTGGCCTGCGGCGCCTCGGTATCTGACAGCTTTTTGATGCGCGCCTTCGAGCGCACCAACACGCGTACAAACCCGCTGTACTGGACACTGCAGGAGTTCATCTACGCCGACGGCGATACCATGCCCATTCGCTGGGCCGCGGCAGAAGAGAAGGCACGCCGTGCCGAGTTCGACACCCTCGCGCGCCCGCTCATGTTTACCGGCGAGGCCATGTTCCCGTGGATGTTCGAGCAGATGCCCGAGCTTATGCCGTTTAAGCCCGCCATGGACCTGCTGATGGAAGACACCAGCTGGGACAAGATTTACGACCCGCAGCGCCTGGCGTGCAACGAGGTGCCCCTGCAGGCCGCGGTGTATTTCGACGACATGTACGTCGATTCGGGCCTGCAGCTCGATACGCTCAGCCGCGTGGGCAACTCGCACGCCTGGGTGACCAACGAGTTCGAGCACGACGGCCTGCACGGCAGCGTGGTGTTCAAGCACCTCTTCGACGAAGCCCTCAACCGCGGAGACCTGCGCCGGATCTTCTAACAAAGGAGTGTCCCCACCTGCCGGCACATAAGGAACGTCCCCAGGTGCCGAGAACAGCAACATTGCAGGTAGAGTACAGAAAGCGAAAACGCCCCTAAGCGAGCAAGGTGACGTGAAAGAGGAGGGCATTGACCTTTTGGTCATGCCCGACGATTGAACGTCAGATTGCCGCTTAGGGGCGTTTGCAGCGTCGACCCGTTAGGCGAACACGATCAAGTTATCTCGATGGATCGCGGGCTTCTCGACCAGATCTGCCAGCAGGCGGTTGCTGGCGATCTGGTCCTGGCGGCGACCGGCAGCAAGCTCCAGCACATCCGAATCGGCCTCGGCGATACCGCGGGCGACGACCATACCGCTCGGATCGCACACATCGAGCACATCGCCCTCGGCAAACTGGCCATCGACCTCGCGAATACCCACCGCAAGCAAGGAAGAGCCACGGCTGACCAGCGCCTTCGCAGCACCATCATCGACCGTCACCGAGCCATGCGCCTTGTCGCCCAGTGCGATCCACAGCTTGCGGGGTGCGATGTCCAGACGCTCCGCCGGCGGATCGAACAGCGTGCCCACGCTCTCGCCGCGGGCGAGGCGCACGAGCGCATCGGGCTCCTCACCCGAGCAAATCACGCTCTGAATACCCGCCGTCATCAGGATGCGGCTCGCGCGAATCTTGGTGATCATGCCGCCCGTGCCCACCGAAGTCGAAGAATCGCCTGCCGAGGCGATAATCTTGGCATCGATCTTATGCACGACCGGGACGAACTCGGCCGTGGGATCCTCGTGCGGATTGGCGGTATAGAGGCCATCGATGTCCGAGAGCGTCACACACAGATCGGCAGAAACCAGGCAGCTCACAAGCGCCGCCAGCGTGTCGTTGTCGCCAAACTTGATCTCGTCGACGGTGACGGTATCGTTCTCGTTGACGACCGGCACCACGCCCAGCTCCACCAGGCACAGCAGAGCGTCGCGCGCGTGCAGGTAGGACGTGCGGCGGGCCGTATCGTGGCGCGTGAGCAGCACGAGCGAGGTGAGCAGGTCGCGCGCATGGAACTCCTCGTCGTAGGCCGACGAGATGATGCACTGACCAGCCGAGGCGCAAGCCTGTAAGCTCGGAAGGTCGCCGACCGGCTTGCGGTCGAATCCCAACACGGGATAGCCACAGGCGATAGCGCCCGAGCTCACCACGACCAGACGCCAGCCGAGCTTGCGCAGGGCTGAGGCCTGGTCGGCAAGCCCGCCGATAAAGGAGCGGTTGACCTTGCCGTCGGCGCCCACCACCGTGGACGAACCGATCTTAACCACCATCGTTTTATAAGAAGTCGTCATACGTCAGACCAATCAACTGTTCAGCGAACGGGCGAGCTGGCGGCCAAGGGAGCGCGATTCGCCCCTACCGCCCAAGTTCATTAGTGAGCCCAGGGAAAGGCAGAAGCCGCGGCCATGTTCTTTCGCACGAGCTCGTCGCGCACCTGTGCCAGGCCCTGCTCCATGCCCACCACATAGGTCTGCGGGTACAGGAAGCGCTTGTAGACCGGATCAAGATGGTCCAGTGCCCAGGCGCAACGCTCGCGTGCGTCCTCGATACTCTCGCGCGGGGCAACAGCGCTGCCATCGCGCACGATCGGCACCAGCAGCTCGCGATACTCAAGCTCGGAAACGTCGGTCACCAAGGCAGCATCGTTCACGGCCACGAGGGTATTGCCGCGCGCGGCACCCTCCCCCGCCAGATGGTCCTCGTCATAGATCATGTCGCAGATCGGGCCGCCAAAGCCGTCGTAATAGCGGCGCACGCGCTGCACGCCCGGGATCGTGCGCTTGTAGGGCTGCTCGGAGAGCTTGACCACCGGCGTCCACGGGTCCGCCTCGCTCGCACGGCGGGCGGAAAGCTTGTACACGCCGCCCAGCGCCGGCTGGTCATAGCAGGTCGCGAGCTTGGTACCCACGCCAAAGCTATCGATAGGCGCACCCTGGTCGAGCAGCGACTGAATCGTGTACTCGTCCAGATCGTTGGAAACCGAGATCCCCACATAGGGCAGGCCCTCGGCATCAAAACGGCCGCGGACATACTTGGAGAGCTTGGCGAGGTCGCCCGAGTCGATGCGAATGGCTGACAGACGCTCGCCTGCCGCCTCCATCTCCTTGGCAACCGTAATGGCATGCTCGCAGCCCTCGCGCACGTCATAGGTGTCGATGAGCAGCGTGCAGTTCTTAGGGCTCGACTTGGCAAAGGCACGGAAAGCCTCGAGCTCGGAATCGAAGCTCATCACCCAGCTATGCGCATGCGTGCCAAAGACGGGAATACCGTAGCGGCGACCGGCGAGCACATTGGACGTAGAGGAACAGCCGGCAACGTAGCTCGCGCGCGCGACGGCCAGGCCGCCATCGGGACCCTGGGCGCGGCGCAGACCAAACTCAGCAACGGGACGGCCGTCCGCTGCCAGCACCACGCGCGCCGTCTTGGTGGCGACAAGTGTCTGGAAGCCGACGATGTTGAGCAGCGCCGTCTCGAGCAGCTGGCACTCCAGCGCGGGGCCGGTGACGCGCACCATAGGCTCGCGCGGAAAGACGAGCTCGCCCTCGGGGACGGCGTCGATGTTTACATGTGCACGGAAGTTGCGCAGGTAGTCGAGGAATGCAGACTTAAACATCGCGCCGCCAGCCGGAGCCTGGAGCGAAGCTAGATAGTCGATGTCCTCGGGCGTAAAGCGCAGGTTCTCGACAAGCTCGGGCAGCTCGGCGGTGCCGCACATGACGGCGTAGGCGCTACCAAAGGGATGGTCGCGATAAAACGCGGTAAAACAACCCTGCTCATTGGCCTTGCCGCTCTCCCACAGGCCCTGGGCCATAGTGAGCTCGTACAGATCGGTGAGCATTGCAATGTCGGTAGGATGCGAGATGTCGGTCAAAGCCATGGGGCGACCTTTCGGATGCGTTGTGCAGAAGTTGAGGGTTGGACGAGGCGGACGTGCGGGCATGGAGCCCGGCGCGAACAGGTTAGTGCAGGCCCATGCTGCCCGTGATCGTGTAGACCATAAAAACGATAAACGCGATGAGGGCGAGCACGATGATGATTTTTTGAGCCGGAGCCATGCCGGGGATCTCATTCTCGCCCGTAGACTCCTTGGAAGTGACCATGCGCTGGGCAAAGGTCATCTCGTCACGGCTCGGTTTGGGTTCGACGGGCTTGGGGCGGGCGGCTTTCTTAGGCTGAGGCTTGGGCGCGGCAGGCGCAGGCTTCGCGGCGGCGGGCCTGGGCGCGGGGGCGGGCTTGGGCGCGGGGGCCTCCTCGGCCTTCGCGCGCTCGGCACGCAGGGCAGCCAGCTCCTCACGCTCGCGACGGGCCTTTTCCTGCTCCTCGCGGCGGGCCTTCTCGGCGCGGAGCTCTTCCAACTCGGCGCGCTCCTCGTCAGACAGTGGTTGGGACTCAAGCTCGGCCATAGTTCAGCCCTTTCTTTTTAAAAAAAGCCGCCGACACAATGTCGACGGCTTATCAAATCCAAGGGTGGAGACGAAGGGAGTCGAACCCTCGGCCTCTGCCATGCGACGGCAGCGCTCTCCCAACTGAGCTACGTCCCCAAGACAAGTTGATATTTTACCTACGGCTCGCCAACTGTCAACGCCCAATAACCAGTCTTTTTGGGGCACGGCTATTTTGGCAACTTTTCGAACAGGCGATCCTCTCGATGATTATTTAATCCACGTCCCAGAAAAATCATCGACGAACGCACTACTTTGCGCTGGTGAGGACGCCGGTGGTGTCGAAGGCGGGGGTGAAGCTCTCGTCTACCGCGCCGCCCTCTTGCCAGAACATCGTCGTAAAGCCCAGGTCGTCGGCATGGTCGAGCACCTGCTCGTACTCCTCGCGCGTCACAGCGCGCGCCAGGTCGCCGCCCTGTTCGCGCATGAGGGCATTGGGCGTGTACTGGTTCATGACCGAGATCGGCACGTCGCCCACCGTCTGCCATACCAGGTCCAGTACGCGGCACGAGTCATCCGCATGCCCCGGCAGCACCAGGTGGCGCACGATGATGCCGCGCTTCATGAGCCCGCCGTCATCCACCAACTCTCCCCCGCGGCGATCGATCTCGCGCGCCATCTGGGCCAGACCCGACACGGCCACGCGCGGGTAGTCCTTGATATGAGAAAGCGACTGCGCAAGCGCCGCGTCGGCATACTTAAAGTCGGTGAGCCACACATCGACCAGGTCACCCAGCGCCGCCACGGCACTCGCGCGCTCATAACCGCTCGTGTTATAGACGATTGGGATGACCAGCCCGCGTGCCCGTGCCGCGGCAATCGCAGCCGGCAGCAGATGCGCGTAGTGCGTCGCCGTCACCAGGTTGATGTTGTTGGCGCCCTGGTCCTGCAGCTCCAACATAATCTCGACCAGACGCTCGGGCGAAATCTCAAGCCCAAAATTGCCTGTCGAGATCTCTTGGTTCTGGCAATAGGCGCATTTGAGCGAACAGCCGCTAAAGAAAATCGTACCCGAGCCGGCCTCGCCCGAAATGGGCGGCTCCTCCCACATATGGAGCGCCGCGCGGGCGACCTTAAGCGTGTCGTCGGCGCCGCACACGCCACGCGCGCCCTCGCTGCGCGCCGCACCGCAACGGCGCGGACACAAATGGCAGGCGGGCGAAAAAAGTTCGGTCATCGACGTCGGCATAAAAACATGCTCCAAAACAACGATTCAGCAGCTCAAACGTAAAGGGCCAGACCGCGTAGACGGCTCCGTCCCTAAGGCGCCGTAATCGTCCGACACGATTTTTGTAATGTCAAGACTGGAATCGACAAAGTGCCGCTTTATGATGTAGGTATTCCGCCCCCCGCGGAGCAACTGGGTGAACCGTCGCGTTTATTTAGGGAGCCCACACAGTCGTACCTAGTACAGGTATCCTTCGTTGTTAAGGACGCTGGAACAGTCGATGAGGGCACCCACCTGTTTTAGGTGGGTTCATTTTCGTAACGTGGGGGGTGGTTTTCTTTTGTCGAAAATCGCCATTACAGTCCATATGGATCCCCGCCGGCATCCCGACAAGCCATCGACAGCATCCTAATATCTGGTAAGCGCGTGATTATCGCTGCGTGCAACTACATGCACCCCCCTTGGTCGAGTATTATGGTTCGGCTATGCCCTTTGCGCATGGCGTTCTTCTGACCTTTTCCTTCGACGCTTGGCGGTTTTTAGATTCATGGCTTCATCCCCGAGCTACATACCGTACCTATGCGTGGCAGCGGCGGCCTTTATCACGACCTTCCTCGCGGTGCCCCTGGTCAAGCGCTTGGCAATTAAGCTCGATGCCGTCGACTATCCTTCTAAGCGCCGCATCAACACCAAGCCCATCCCGCGTTTGGGCGGAACGGCGGTGTTTTTGGGCCTGGTCGTTGCCTGCATTGTGCAAATACTAGGCACCTGGCACCTAGGCTGGCCACCCGTCCTGGTGCCGCACCCGCGCCTTCACATTAGCTATCCCATGCTGGCGCTCTCCTTTACCGTCATCTTTGCGACCGGCGCTATCGACGACGTCTTCCAGCTCAAGCCCAAGCAAAAGCTGGCCGGACAGGTCCTCGCCGCGCTTATCGCCTGCATGGGCGGCCTAAAAATCGGCGTCATCGTCAACCCGTTTGCCCCCGGCGAGATCATGCTCGGATGGCTCGCCTACCCCATCACCGTGATCTATCTGGTGGCATTCACCAACATCATTAACCTCATCGACGGCCTCGACGGCTTGGCCACGGGCATCTGCGGCATCGCCTCGTTCACCATGTTTTCGATGGCCGTTCTCTCGGGCCGTATCGACGCCGCTGCGCTCTCCATTGCGCTCTTTGGCGCCTGTCTGGCCTTTTTGCGCTACAACTTCAACCCCGCAAGCATCTTCTTGGGCGACTCGGGGTCGTTGCTTCTGGGCTTTGCACTGGGCTCCATCTCGCTGCTCAACGTGAGCCGCACCGCCGCACTCACCTCGCTTATCATCCCGCTCATCGTTGCCGGCGTGCCTATCATCGACACGTTTAGCGCCATCGTGCGCCGCAAGCGCGCCCACATTAGCATTGGGCAGGCCGACAAGGGCCACATCCACCACCGCCTGATCCAAGAAGGCTACAACCAAAAACAGGCTGTGCTGCTCATCTATGCCTGGTGCATTATGCTTTCGGCCGGCGCCGCCGCCATCAATCAGGTCGAGGTGCCCATGCGCGTGCTCATCTTTACCGTGCTCACCATTGGCTCGGCGGCCTTTGCCAAGCATCTACATCTGTTTGAGCCCGTGCTGCGCCACCATTACAACAAGCGCACGCACGAGGACGAGCTGGTCACCCCCGACGACCCCGTTTTTAAGCAGGAGGAGCAGGCAGCCGAGGAGCGCAAAGAAGAGCGCCACCACAAGCTCTAGGGCAAGCTGCCGAGGATGTGCCAAGGCACCGTTGGTCAAGCGCGGCCGCGCCGCACCCGTCGCACAAGCCGCCCCTCTCCTGCCCCTCACCCACTCACGCCCACCCCTCTCAATAAACACGCTATCATCAAGACCTGCGAACGAACGTTAGGAGCAATCATGCCAAACGAGAACAGCTACGAAGTCGCGCTGCAAAAGAGCAACGCCATTCGCGAGGGCCTGACCAAAACGCCCGAGAAGTTCACCATGCTCACCGGCGACCGCCCCACCGGCCGTCTGCACCTGGGCCACTACTTCGGTACCCTCAAGGGCCGCGTTGAGCTGCAGAACATGGGCGCCAAGACCAACGTGCTCATCGCCGACTACCAGGTCATCACCGACCGCGACACGACTGAGCACATCCAGGACAACGTGTACAACATGGTCATGGACTACCTTGCCTGCGGTATCGACCCCGACAAGACTATGATCTACGCGCACTCCGCCGTGCCCGCCGCAAACCAGCTCATGCTGCCGTTCCTGTCGCTGGTGTCCGAGGCCGAGCTGGCGCGCAACCCCACGGTCAAGGCCGAGATGGAGGCCTCGGGCCACGAGCTCACCGGCCTTCTGCTCACCTACCCGGTGCACCAGGCCTGCGACATTCTGTTCTGCAAGGGCAACGTCGTGCCCGTCGGTCGCGACCAGCTGCCGCACATCGAGCTCACCCGCACCATCGCACGCCGCTTTAACAACCGCTACGGCAAGGTATTTCCTGAGGTCGAAGCACTGCTGTCCGAGACCCCGCTGCTTCCCGGCCTTGACGGTCGCAAGATGAGCAAGAGCTACGGCAACGCCATCAATATTTCGATGACCGCCGAGGAGACGGCCAAGCGCATCAAGAAGAGCCAAACCGACTCCGAGCGCATGATCACGTTCGATCCCGAGAACCGCCCCGGCGTGTCCGGTTTGCTTTCGACGGCTGCCATCTGCACCGGTCGCTCCGAGGTCGAAATTGCCGAGGAGATTGGCATGGGCGGCTCCGGCCAGCTCAAGAAGTACGTGACCGAGGCCGTCAACGAGTACTTCGCACCTATCCGCGAGCGTCGCCAGCGCTACGAGAACGATCTGGACTATGTGAAGGACGTCCTGCACGAGGGCAACCGTCGCGCCAACGAGATTGCCGAGCAGACCCTGGCAGAGGTTCAGGACGCCATGGGCATGGTGTACTAGACCGATCTGCTGGCTTGAGCTTTCGATTGCTTTAGGGCGGGCGTTACGGCGTCCGCTTTTTTGGAGCCGGACCGCTTCGGCTCCGTCCATCGCACTCCCCCGACAAACAGGAACAGGCCCGCCGGCAGTTAGTTGCCAGCGGGCCTGTTCCCGAAGTACACCGTTGAATCGCACAGAGGGGAGGAATGCGAATCAAACTCAACAGGGCAGGCTTTTTCATCGCCTATTGCCTGCTCCGTTGCTGAAACCAATATAGTTCACCGTGGTTTACTTTCTAGCGTCAATGTGCGCCGCCATACCTTCTCCATAAGTTAGCTCCGGTAAACCTGCAACGGAAAACCACCACAAAGGGGACAGGCACCTTTGTGGTGGTTTTGACCACGGCGGAGCCGCTAGAGTCCGGCAGGCCAGCGACAAGCGGCCAAGTCGACGTGCATGTCATCCTTAAACGCCACACCCTCCCCTAACAAAAGCTCACGTTGAGCATCGGGACCGCCAAAAGCAAAACCCTCGCATATGTGCCCGTCGGCAAACACCACGCGGTGACAGGGAATCTCGCCGGGGCGCGGATTACTATGCAGGGCATACCCCACGTACCGCGCACTTCGTGGACGACCGGCAAGCAGAGCCACCTGACCATACGTGGCGACCATCCCCTCGGGGATTTGCTCGACCACCTCGTACACCCGTTCAAAAAAGCCCTCAGACGCCATTGCTCGCTCCCTTCCACCCGGAAAAGCATAAACCACCACAAAGGGCCTGTCCCCTTTGTGGTGGTTTATGGCAGGTCGGTTAGTTGGCGGGCTGGAAGAAGGCTACTGCTACGGCGCCGGGGCCAACGTGGGTGCCGATGGTGGCGCCGATGGTGTGAACGGGCAACTCGCCCTCGGTGTGGCCAGCCCAAAGTGCCGCGCTGTCCTCGATATACTTCTTGAGCACCGCATCCGAAAGACCCGTATAGCCGAGCGCCAGCGGCATGGAAAAGTCGATGCCGCCCGCCTTTTCGACCTTTTGGTTCAGCAGGTTGCGGCCGTTCTTGGAACCGCGCGCCTTGCCCAGCTGCACGATCAGACCGTCCTCGACAGCCACCACAGGCTTTACGTTGAGCAGCGTGCCCACGGCGCCGGCCGCAGCAGACAGACGACCGCCGCGCACCAGGTACTCCAGCGTCTCGAGCAGGCCGATAACCACCACACGGTCGCGCACGGCCTCGACAGCCGCCGCGATCTGGGCCGCGCCCTGGCCCTCGTCCACTAGGCGCAGGGCATGCTCGACCAGCACGCGCTCACCCAGGGTAACGTTATTGCTATCAACCACATACACGTCGCCGCCCGGCGCCTCGGCAAGTGCGGTACGGGCGCTCTGATTGGTCCCCGAAAGTTTGGCACCCACGGTAATAATCACCGCCTCGTCGCCGGCCTCACGTGCTTCGGCAATCGCCTGCGAAAAGGCGTACGGGTTGACCTGACCGGTCTTGGGCAGCTCGTCGCGCTCCACGAGCATCTCGTAAAAGCGCTGGTGATCGATGTCGACGCCATCCATATACACATCGGTGCCAAAGGTAACGGACAGCGGCAAGACGGACAGCGCCGGGTGCTCCGCCGGCGACATATCGCTGGCGGAATCGGTAATAATGCGGACGGTCATAGCGAATCCTTTCTTGCGCAAGTCTCGCGCAGGGAATTTTGACAGCAATGTCCCGACACGGCGTACGCGCTCAAACGGGACGATGCAGTTCTTGGCTGAAAGCTAGCGCCAGCGCGGCTCTAGATCTCGCGCAGGGTGTTGAGAATCGTGCGCAGCGACGCATACATCTGCTCGCGCTGCTCCACACCCATAGCCTTACCGGTGGTATCGAGCACCTCGCGAATGATGCGGTCCGCCTCGCTCATGCTCTCGCCGCCTAGAGCGGTCAGGCGCACCGGAGCACGATACTTAACGGCGGCATCGCCCGAATCATCGACCTCGACGTAACCGCCCTCCTCCAGATGCGCGAGCGTGCGCGAGACGGCGGCACGGGTCACGCCTGCCATGCGAGCCAGGTCAGCACCAGTCAGGCCGTCCTTGCTGCGCTCAAGATAGTACAGGCACATAACGTCGGAGCCCTTGAGGCCCAGCCTTGCGCCCTCGGATGTCTTAATGCGCTGGATCTCCTTGTAGAGCCCGCTGATCAGTCCGACAAAGTCCTCAAAACGTGTCTCGTCGTTCTGCTGCATGGGAGACGACCGCCTTTCGCTTGCATAATGCTTACGGGTAAACATCTTAGTCGCATAAGCCGACACTCGTACCCAAATATCCCATTTGTTAACACATCAACATAAAAACCACCACAA
This sequence comes from Collinsella sp., assembly GCA_018381235.1. Lineage (GTDB taxonomy): Bacteria > Actinomycetota > Coriobacteriia > Coriobacteriales > Coriobacteriaceae > Collinsella. The sequence continues at coordinate 55,755 of JAGZSF010000012.1, forward strand.
AGGGGACAGGCACCTTTGTGGTGGTTTGGGGCATCAATAGGTTCTAGGCGTCGCTACAGCTCCACGCAAGGATTGTCGCGGGTCACAAGCGTCTTAACGACAACCGTCGCTCCCAGATAGCACTCGAGCAGCTCGGCTAAGCGATCGATCGCGGCCTGGCAATCCCCCATCCGCTCGGGCTCCACGCACTCAATCGCCAGGAACGCATCGGCCGAATCGTCGGACAGCGCCGTGCGAACGCCGTCGCGCCAGTTCCAGCAGCGGCACACGGCGCCCGCGTCATCAATGTAGGCGAGCTCGCCGGGAAGCGTCGGGTCATCTGTCTCCTCGCCAAGCGGCAGAAACGCATCGCCACCGTCGGTCACCGCCAACCGCAGATCGCCCTCGATAGCATGTAGGTCCTCGCCGCCAACGGGCAGCGCGTAGGTCAGCGACACCGTGTTGTAGATGTCCACCGCGGGCGTAATGTGGCCCACCGGTTTGCCCTTGAGCACGCGCTTGAGCAAGTTCTCGATCGAACAGCGGGCGCCCTTTTTGGTCTTGAACAGCCGATAAGCCTCGCGCCATGCCTTGACCGGTGCGTTCTCGCTGATAGTATCGCTGGTCAGATGACGCTCCGCGTCGATATTGGCGCGGTCGAGCAACGCCGCGATCGCATCCACGTCCTCTTGAGGAATCTGAGCCGCGGGCTTCATGCCCTTTACGACCACAACACCGACAGCCGCCTGCGGAAATAGTTCCCAAAACGAATCCTCGGCAACGAAGCTCTTCATGTGCTCTCCCTTCATAGCATGCGCCCGAGCCCGGGTGCCTAAACAAAAAGCGCCCTTACGACGGCCACCTTCAAAGTCCTACGGTGCCGCCACAAGAGCGCTTACGCTGCCCCTATCCGGAGAAAGGAGCGATATGTCAGGCGTATTGTAACCCGAGTCATCCGTGCGAGTAAAACCACCACAAAGGCGCCTGCCCCCTTTATGGTGGTTTTGGGTCGGAAACAACGCTAGTGTCGGAGTCCCAACAAGCCGCGGCCGCGATGACGGGCGCCGGCGTGCACCTGAGCGTGCGGACCGGCGGCCTTCACGGACTCGGGCAGGTGCGAGTACTTCTTCTCGAAGTTCTCCTCGAACATCACGGCCAAGTTGTGCGCCGCCTCGTCGTAGCGCGCGGTGCTCTGCCAGTACTGGCGCGGCACCAGGATGCCGTCGGGTACGCCGTGGCACGTGGTGGGAATGTCGACGTTAAAGATATCGTCGTGGACGAATTCGCTGTCCTCGATGGTGCCGCCGAGGGCGCGCGCGACCAGGGCGCGCGTGTAGGCCAGCTCAATGCGATGGCCAACGCCGTAGCCGCCGCCGATCCAGCCGGTGTTGACCAGATAGACGCGGGTGTGACCGTCGGCGATGCGCTCGCCGAGCATCTTAGCGTAGACCATGGGGTCGAGCGGCATAAACGGCTCGCCAAACAGCGAAGAGAACGTGGGCGTGGGCTCGGTGACGCCGACCTCGGTGCCGGGAATCTTAGCCGTAAAGCCCGTCACAAAGTGGTACATGGCGGCATCGGCCGTCAGGCGTGAGATGGGCGGCAACACGCCAAAGGCGTCGCAGGTCAGGAAGAGCACGACGCTTGGAGTGGTGCCCATACCCTTGGTCCACGCGTTGGGAATGTGCTCCACAGGGTATGCCACGCGCGTGTTGTGCGTGATCGAGACGTCGTCGTAGTTGGGCTTGCGGCTCTCGTCGAGCACCACGTTTTCGCAGATCGCGCCAAAGCGGACAGCGTTGAAGATTTCAGGCTCGTGGAAGGCGTCCAGGCCCTCGCACTTGGCGTAGCAGCCGCCCTCGATGTTAAAGATGCCCATGTCGGACCAGCCGTGCTCGTCGTCGCCGATCAGTAGGCGTGTGGGGTTGGCCGAAAGCGTGGTCTTGCCGGTGCCGGACAGACCAAAGAACACGGCGGTCTCGTGCGTGACAGGATCCATGCTGGCCGAGCAGTGCATGGGCAGCACGTCGTCCTCGACGGGCAGCAGGTAGTTCATAACGCTGAAGATGGACTTTTTGATCTCACCGGAGTAACCGGTGCCGGCAACCAGAATCACGCGCTCCTGGAAGTTGATGACCACGGCGGCGCTGGAGTTGAGGCCCTTAATGGCGGGATCGCACTGGTAGCCGGGAGCGGCGAGCACGCAAAAGTCCGGCTCACCGGTGCGCGCAATTTCGCGGGCGAGCGGGCGAGCGAGCATCTGCTTAATAAAGAGTGCCTGGCTGGCACGCTCGCAGGCGACGAGCAGTCGGCGCGTGTGGTTGCGGTCGGCGCCGGCCATGCCGCGGGTGACGAACACATCGCGCTCGTTGAGGTAGTTGACAATACCGGCCTTGATGGTCTCGTAGCTCTCGATCGAAAGCGGTCGGTTGACGGCGCCCCAGGCGATCTTGTCGTGAACATCGGGGGTGTCAACGATAAAGCGGTCATTGGGGGAACGACCAGTGCGCTCCCCCGTCTCGATCACTAGCGCGCCGTTAGATGCCATGCGGCCTTCTTCACGGCGGATGGCGTGCTCGACGAGCTCCGCGGCAGGCAGATCGACCAGCAAGCGGGGCTGGTTCTCGGCGGGATCTTCGACCAGCTTAAGACCAAAGTTGGACAAAACTTCTGCAGGGGTAACACCAGGCATGGGGGCCTCCTTTAAAAACGCGACACGTGGACGCGGCGCGCACTTTACTCACGTAAAGCTCGTTGTACCCGATATGCAAAAACGTTTTTGCGGCAAGGGCGGCAAGCCCGCCCAACGGTCAAAAATCGCAGGCAAGCGGCCTAGTCATTGGGGACGTTTTTAAACGACTAGTCGTTGGAGACGTTCTTGAACAGGCAACATTCAAGGAGTGTCCCCGGATGCCGGCACTTAGGGACGTTCCCAAAGTGCCGGCACATAAGGAACGTCCCTAAGTGCCGACTACCGAATGGCGCCGCCGAAATTATCGAACAACCTGTTCAAAAACACGAGCGGACACCGCGGTGTCTATACTAGAGCGCAGCAATAGAAAGGACCCCGCTTTGAGCATCACGCCCCTCGATAGCATTCGCCGCGCCATCGCCCGCCGTAACGGCATCTCCAACCCCGCTGCATCGAAAGACGGCGCCGCGAAGGCCCAGGGCGGCCGCATCGAGAACGGCCTGTTCCCCGCCTCCCACACGGCCGAAGAGCTCGCGCGCATCCAGGAGCTGAGCCAGCGCAACGCCGGCGGCCCCGACAGCAGCCAGGCCACGCGCCGTCGCCGGCGCGAACGCGATCGGGAGCCCAGCCCCGTCCGCCGCATGGTCAACGCTTGGTGGAACCGTCTGCTCGGCGCCGTCTACGGCGGCGGCTTCTCCATGCAGGAAGCGGAATACGAGGAGCACGCCACCAGTCGCGACTATCTTTGGAACACCCTGGGCACCGCCGTATGGGGCATGGCGTTTCCGCTGCTCACCATTGTGTCGACGCAGCTCGTGGGCGCCGAGGAGGCCGGCAAGTTCTCCATCGCCTTTGTTACCGGCACGCTCATCATGATCGCGTGCAACTACGGCGTGCGCAACTTTCAGGTCTCGGACATCGACGAAAAAACCTCCTTCGCCTCCTACCAGCTCAACCGTTGGCTTTGCGGAGCGCTCGCACTAGGCTGCGGCCTCACGTACAGCAGCGCACGCGGCTACGATGCGCAGATGGCCACGATCGGCCTGGGCGTCTACCTCTATAAGGTGATCGACGGCATCGCCGACGTGTACGAGGGCCGTCTGCAGCAGGCCGACAAGCTCTATTTGGCCGGCATGAGCCAAACGCTGCGTTCCGCCGGCGTCATCGCGGTCTTTAGCGTGGCACTGTTCCTCATGCGCAGCATGCCCATCGCGGCCATGGCCATGGGCATCGCCGCGATTGCCTCGCTCGTGCTGGTCACCGCCCCGCTCGCCCTGCTCGAGACCGAAAAATCACGCCGCATGAGCCTGCGCGAGGCTGGCCACCTGTTTATCCAGTGCGCCCCACTCTTTGGCGCGCTATTCCTGTTCAACCTTATCGAAAGCATGCCCAAGTTTGTGATGGAAGGAACACTGGCCTACAAATACCAGCTGTACTTTAATGCCCTGTTTTTTCCAGCTCAGGCTATTCTGTTAAGCATTGGATTTGTCTATAAACCGCAGCTCCTGCGCTTGTCGAGCATTTGGGCTAATCCTCGCAAGCGTCGTCGCTTTGACCTGATTATTGTTGCCGTTATGGCGCTGATCGTGGTCATCACCGGCGTGTGCGCCGCATTTATGGCAGGTCCCGGTATTCCCCTCATGAGCTTTATGTACGGTCTCAGCTTTGAACGCTACCGTACGCTGGCGCTGCTGATGGTCGTCGCCGGCGGCGTCACCGCGGCCATCGACTTTATCTATGCCATCATCACGGTGCTGCGCCACGCTGGAGACGTCACCAAGATCTACCTGATCTGCTTTGCCGTGAGCGTGGTGCTCCCGGTGATTCTAATCAATCTGCTCGGCCTAATGGGCGCCGTCGTGAGCTACCTAGCCATCATGGCCCTACTGCTGGTACTGTTGATTATCGAGTACGCCCACATCCGCCAACGCATCGAACGCGACCGCAACCCCTACGGCGCCTAATTAGCTGCCCCCGGTCACCGGAATTTGCGATGGAATCACCCCGGCTGGGGTCACATTGCGAACAGTATGCATCACGCAAAACTAAGTGAGTAGACTTTTACCGAATCCCCGACTACACCGACAAAGCACAAGTCCGTGACCTGCGGTTTTATTGAGGAAAATAAGTTGGGTGCTCGGCATTTCCAAAAAAGTCTACTCACTTAGCCAGCGGGCAGCCAAATGATTATTTAATCCCCGTCCCAGGGAAATCAATTAGCGGGCAGAAGGGCAAAAGTAGTCAAAAAAAGCCCCATCCCAAATTAGCTACCCCTTGCACCGATTATTCGCCCGGGTTGATGTTCGCGTAGAACTCCGCCCCGTCGTCCAGGCGCAGGATGCCCACGCGGCCGAACTCGGAGCCGGTGGCGGCGGCGCAGTCGATGTCGATGCGATCGGGCACACCGGCAGTGTCCTCGCCGCCCAAGCGCACGATCTGCCCGCGTCCCGATTCCTCATCGAGCCCCGCCAGACCACCGACCTCGCAATAGCGCCCAAGCGATACCGTGGGCGTGTGGCCGCTCACCACGACCGGGCCCTTGCCCTCGGCAGAAAGCAGCCCGGTCGGCACATCCCAATAGCCGTGACGAATCCACAGCAGGTCATCGGACGACTGTACCGCGAGCATCTGCTGCAGCAGTTCGCGATCGGCACCCACCGCTCCAACGCCATCGGCACAATCGACGCCATGCTCAAGCAAAAACGCGCGCGCCGCCTTCATCTCGATTCCAGCATGTACCAGCAGATACGGGCGCTCCTCGGTCTCGACCACCGCGTAGAGCGGCAGCGCGGCCATCCATCGCACGACCTCCTCGTATGCCTCAAATTCCATGTCGTTGAGCTGCTCGCGCGTCGTCCAGCCACCGTTGATATCCCAGGTCTCGGCATCGAGCGGATCCTGGCCAACGATGGCATCGAGCATGATCTGCTCGTGATTACCCTTGAGCACGCAGGCGTTGGGCAGCGAGCGCACGAGCTTAATAACGCCGACCGGATCGGGCCCGCGATCGATCATGTCGCCCAGCACGTACAGCGTGTCGTCGGAAGTCAACGAGATCTTAGACAGGGCCTCGTCAAGCGCACGCACGTGCCCGTGAGCATCAGATGTCACATAGATCGCCATGGTACGCCTCTCCTTGCATTGCGGCCGAAGCCCGGTGCCGCAACTAAAACTTCAAGTTGAACTTAAACGTTACCCATTGTACTCCGTTGCAATAAAGCTGGAAAGGGTTTCCGAGCAGAGGCAAAGACGGCAGCCGTCTATGACGATATCGCGCACGCCCGCAATCCAACCCCATAAACCCACCATCTTTGGGTACAAATAACCGCAGACAACTGACCGTGCCACGCCAACCACCCAGGAGCGGACACCATCTATGAACCAGATCCTTCTCTTTATCGGCCTCGTCATCATTTTGTGCCTGACCATCAAACCCGTCGGCAAAAAACTCCCCTTCCCCACCCTGCTCATCTTTATCGCGCTCGGCATGCTGTTGGGCGTCAACGGCCCGGCGCACATCGACTTTAGCGACTACGCGCTCACCGAAACCGTCTGCAGCACGGCGCTGCTGTTCATCATGTTCTATGGCGGCTTTAACACCAATATCGACCGCGCCAAGCCCGTCGCCGTGCCCGCGGTGCTGCTGAGCACGCTCGGCGTCGTCATCACCGCAGGCATCACCGGCGTGTTCGCCCACTTCGCGCTGGGGTTCGACTGGATCGGCGGCCTACTGCTGGGATCGGTTGTAGCATCCACCGACGCGGCGAGCGTCTTTAGCGTGCTGCGCGAGCACAATCTTTCGCTGAAGGGCGGCACCGACTCGCTGCTCGAGGTCGAATCGGGCTCCAACGACCCCGTCGCCTACATGCTCACCGCCGTGCTCGCCACACTCGCGGCCGGCGGCGACATCAACATTCCCGCACTGCTGGCCAAGCAGATTATCCTGGGCGTGGGCCTGGGCCTCGCCATCGGCTGGGCGGCGGGCCGCCTGATTGAACGCGCACACGCAACGGCCGAGGGTGCGCAGACCATCTTTTTGTTCGCCGTGGCCATCGTCGCCTACGCGCTGCCGAGCCACCTGGGCGGCAACGGATTTTTGGCCGTGTACCTGGCCGGCATTGTGCTGGGCGCGAGCGACATCACCGGCAAGGTCGAGATGGCGCACTTCTTTGACACCCTCACCGAGATGGCAGAGATGACCATCTTCTTTTTGCTGGGCCTGCTCGTTACACCCGCACGCCTGCCGCAAATGCTGCTACCGGGCCTGGCACTCATGGCGTTTATGCTCTTTGCGAGCCGCCCCATCGCCGTAGGCATGCTGCTGGCGCCGTTTAGGACGAACCCTCGCCAGGTTGCACTCGTAAGCTGGGCGGGTCTGCGCGGAGCAGCTTCGGTCGTCTTTAGTCTCTTTGCCGTGGTGGCCGGCGTTCCCGGCGGACACGACCTATTTGACCTGGTGTTTGTGATTGCCGTGTCGAGCATTGTGGTGCAGGGCTCGCTGCTGCCGGCGGTGGCGAAGAAGCTCGATATGATCGATGCGACCGGCGACGTGCGTCGCACCTTTAACGACTACCGCGACGAGGACGGCATGTCGTTTGTAAAGCTCAAGGTGGGCGCTGGACATCCGTTTGCCGGACGCTCGCTCGCGGACATTGGCAGCGCGACGGACATGCTGGTGGTCTTGGTGCTGCGCGACGGTGCGCACCCGGTGCTGCCCAACGGCGATACCGTCATCGAGGAAGGTGACCTGCTGGTGATGGCCGCGCCAACGTTTGAAGAGCGTGCCGAGGTTACGCTGCGCGAGGTCACCGTGACCCCCCACGGTCGCCTGGCCGGCCAGCGTCTTCGCGATGTGCCGCAGGGCAAGCACCCCTTTATCGTGGTGATGCTCAAGCGCGACGGCCAAACGATCATCCCCGACGGCAACACCCTAATATATGCCGGCGACGAAGCCGTCATTGCCACACTGGCGTCGTAGTGACCAGGAGGTAGCTAATTTGCGACGAAGAGATCAAGCGCCTAGAGAACCTCATGCCTTCGCTCGCAGATTTGGATTTGCCTGAGGAGTAAAGCACCCCTCCCCCATGTAACCATCCTGTAAATCATAGCGGCGTAGTCGAGTTTTACCGTGATGCGGTCGCGCCTAGCGCTCCACTGTGCTAAAGTATCCCGAACGTTCAAACGACTACGAGGGAGACTAGAAGATGGCACGTGTGCACAACTTCTCAGCTGGCCCGGCCGCGCTGCCTACAAGCGTGCTCGCCGAGATCGCCGACGAGATGATGGACTACCGCGGTTGCGGCATGTCCGTGCTCGAGATGAGCCATCGATCTAGCATGTACCAGCAGATTATCGACGACGCCGAGGCAACCCTGCGCCGTCTGCTGAGCATCCCGGACAACTACCGTGTCCTGTTTTTACAGGGCGGTGCCACGCTGCAGTTTGCGGGCATCCCCATGAACCTCATGCACCGCGGCCGCGCCGGCTACATCGTGACCGGCAACTTTGCCAACAAGGCATACAAAGAAGCCGCCAAGTACGGTGAGGCCGTGCTGCTCGCGAGCTCCGAGGACACCAACTTCGACCGCATCCCCGACATGGCCGACATCAATGCGCGCATTGCCGCCGAGGCCGCAGGCGACGGGCTCGACTACGTCTACATCTGCCAGAACAACACCATCTTTGGCACCATGTACCACGAGCTGCCCAGTTGTGGCGATGTGCCGCTGGTCGCCGATGTCTCGAGCTGCTTCCTGTCGCAGCCACTCGACGTTGAGCGCTACGGGCTCATTTACGCCGGAGCGCAGAAAAACGCCGGCGCCGCGGGCGTGACCGTGGCCATCGTGCGCGACGACCTCATCGCAGATGGCCCCGCCTTTGCGCAGACGCCGCAGTACCTGGACCTTAAGACCCAGGCCGCCAAGGGTTCCATGCTCAACACGCCCAACACCTTTGGCATCTACGTGTGCGGCAAGGTGTTCCGTTGGGTGGAGCAGACCGGCGGACTTGCCGCCATGGCCGAGCGCAACTGGGCCAAGGCCAACCTGCTCTACGACTTGCTCGAGAACAGCAAACTATTCCACGGCACCGCGCAGACAGACAGTCGCTCCATCGCCAACGTCACGTTCCGCACCGGCGACGCCGACCTCGACGCCGCCTTTGTTGCGGGCGCGGCAGAGCACCAGATCCAAAACGTCAAGGGCCATCGCCTCGTCGGCGGCATGCGCGCCAGCGTGTACAACGCAGTCACCATGGAGGACGTACAGGCGCTGGCCACGTACATGAAGGACTTCGAAGCGCAGCTTAGTTTGAGCCCGCGATCTAACTAGCCCGCAACGCGCGGGCCGATCAGCCATCTCAGACCACCCTGTATAGATCAAAACCTGCTAAGGAGTTTTCCATGCGCAAGATTAAAACCATCGATGACATTACCAAGGACGGCAAGGTCGAGTTTGGTGAGGGCTACGAGTTTGTGAGCACCGCCGAAGAGGCCGACGCCATTCTGATGCGCTCGACCGACCTGCACGGCTACGAGCTGCCCGAGGGCATCCGCGCCATCGCCCGCTGCGGCGCCGGCGTCAACAACATCCCCGTCGAGGAGTACGCCAAGAAGGGCGTCGTCGTCTTTAACTCCCCCGGCGCCAACAGCAACGCCGTTAAGGAGCTCGTCCTAGGCATGCTGGTGCTCTCGAGCCGCGGCGTGGTGCAATCAATGAACTGGGTGCGTGACAACGCCGACGACCCCGAGATTCAGGTCGATGCCGAAAAGGCCAAGAAGGCCTTTGTGGGCCGCGAGCTCAAGGGCAAGCGCATCGGTGTCATCGGCCTGGGCAACGTGGGCTCCAAGGTCGCCAACGCCTGCGTCGATCTGGGCATGGACGTCTATGGCTACGATCCGTTCATTTCCGTTGAGCACGCGTGGGTGCTGAGCCGCGAGGTGCAGCGCGTGGGCACGCTCGAGGATCTCTGCCGCGGCTGCGACTACCTCACCGTGCACGTGCCCAGCAAGGCCGACACCATCGGCATGATCAGCACCGAGCAGATTAACCTGCTGGCACCGGACGCCGTGCTCATCAACTACGCACGCGAGACCATCATTGACGAGGACGCCGTCGACGCCGCCCTGCGTGCAGGCAAGCTCAGCTGGTTTAGCTGCGACTTTGCCACTCCCAAGACCGTCAAGATGCCCAATACGTTTATCACCACGCACTCGGGCGCCGGCACCGGCGAGGCCGAGGCCAACTGCGCAGACATGGCCATCAGCGAGCTCAAGGATTACCTGGAGAACGGCAACATCGCGCACAGCGTCAACTACCCCGCCTGCAGCATGGGCAAGGCGCGCGCCGCAAGCCGCATTGCCTGCCTGCACGCCAACGTGCCCAACATGATCGGCCAGATCACGGCCATCCTGGCCAAGGACAACGCCAACGTGCAGCGTATGACCAACGAGTCCGCCGGCGAGAACGCCTACACCATGTTCGACACCGATGAGCACCTGGACAGCAGCACCATCGAGGCGCTCAAGCAGATTCCGTCGATGTATCGCGTGCGCGTGATCAAGTAGCGCCGGCTGATCTGACGGGCAGTTCCCCATGTGGCCTGCCCGTCGCTGACATTGAATGCCCGCGGGGGCGCCTTTCGCACGAGAGGCGCCCCCATTTTTGTGAGCGCTCCATTAAATGCACTGAGCCGCTTCTTGGCATACAATCTGTATGTTGACCTAACTATCTGTGAGGTGCCTATGGTTGATACAGATTTTGCTTGGCGGCTTACGCAAGGACTCGTGCGGATCGACAGTTCCGACCCAGGTGCGTATGAGGGCGAGATTGAACGCTATATCAAAGCGTTGGTTGAGGCTCAACTGGGGCGGTTGAGCCATCCGGTGCTCCATGCCGTGCAGGTTGAGGAACTCGAGGTGCTGACCGAACGCCGCAATCTCATGGTCACCGTGCCCGGTTTGAGCGACGAGGCGCGGCTGGTCTATATCTGCCACATGGATACCGTTACCTTGGGCGATGGCTGGGACGCAAACACGCCGCCACTCGGAGCGGTTGTGCGTAACGACAAGCTCTACGGCCGCGGTGCCTGCGACATGAAGAGTGGCCTGGCCTGCGCCATTGCCGCACTGGTCCATACGCTCGAGCGCGTGGCGGCGGATGGCGCGCTGCCCCGCCGCGGCTTTTCGCTCATCTGCTCGGTCGACGAGGAAGATTTTATGCGCGGCTCAGAGGCAGCCATCGATGCTGGCTGGGTCGGCTCGCGTGAATGGGTGCTGGACACCGAGCCCACCGACGGACAGATCCAGGTGGCGCACAAGGGTCGCACGTGGTTCGAGATCGAGATGACCGGCGTCACGGCGCATGCGAGCCAGCCTTGGAAGGGCGCGGATGCCGTCGCCGCCATGGCCGAGGTCGTGTGTTCGCTCCGTCGCGCGTTTGTGGCGCTGCCCGCGCACGATGAGCTGGGGCCTTCGACCATCACGTTTGGCCAAATCGAGGGCGGATATCGCCCCTACGTCGTACCCGACCGCGCCAAAGCCTGGGTCGACATGCGACTGACCCCGCCGACCGATACGGCCGCCGCGACGCGCATGGTAGAGCAGGCCATCGCCGGCGCCGAAGCCGCCGTTCCCGGTTGCCATGGCAGCTACACCGTGACGGGCGACCGCCCCGCCATCGAGCGCGACCCGAACTCTCCCCTTCTAGCAGCGCTCAAGCGTGCCGCCGATGACGTGACGGACGCGGACACGACCGTCGGCTTCTTTACCGGCTACACCGACACCGCCGTCATTGCCGGCAAGACAGACAACCGCAATTGCATGAGCTACGGTCCCGGGTCGCTCGCGCTCGCGCACAAGCCCAACGAATATGTGCCCCACGCCGATATCGTTCGTTGTCAGCAGGTGCTAATCGCGCTCGCCGATAACGTGCTCTGGGACGCGAGCGGCCAAGTTGGGGCATAATAAGCCGCGAACAAACCGACTCGTGCGTTAGGACCGCCCATGAAAGCACTTCCGTTTCCCTGCATCCGCCCGGCTCAGGACCGCGTGCTCGAGGCGCTGCCTGCAATGGGCAGCATCCTGAGCGGCAACGATGCTCTGCGCGGAGCCATTGCCGATGGTCTGATGCTCAAGGACCCGGGTGCGGCGTATTACGTGTACGAATGCTCGGGCGAGCCGGGACGTGTGACGGGTGTCGTGGCGATCTGCCCGGTTGGTGCGCTGGCGGGCGGCGACGCGGTTGCCGCCGATACGACCGCCGCTGCGCGCGCAATCGCCGACCTCAAGGTACAGCCCCGTCCCGTAACGCTTGTCTACGAAGCCTCTCCCGTCATGGATATCATCCTCGGCGCCGCAAAAGAGGGCGCTTCACTCTATGCCGTCACCGACCCCGCCGGCATTACGCACCGCGTGTGGGAGGTCAAGCGCGAGGACGCCGTCGGGGCCATCCGCGCCATGCTCGACCAGGCGCCGGAGCCGGCACTGGCCGACGACCCTGCCTACGCTGTCGCACTAGTCGAGGCATCACAGCTCCTGGCCGACGATGCACGTGCCGCCGGCACCTACACGGGCAAAGAGCCGTTCAACTTTGCCGTAGCTGCGCTCTTCCCCGCCGCGCAGGTCAGCGGCGGCGCGGCGCAGGTTCCGACGGGTCTGCTCACGCACCAGGTCGCGCGGTTCTAGCAAGACCAGACCGTCCAGCACAAAAATCGGCAGCCCAACAAACAGGGGGCGGAGATGCAGCAGGTACATGCATCTCCGCCCCTTTTGCGTCGAGAAGTTATGCCGACGACCCGTGCCGCCGCGCTCGCGTTATCCGCGCTGCGGACCCGCAGTAGCCACGAGCGGTTCAAGCCCCAGCTCGCGCGCGTAGTCTTCCTGCGTAAAGACTTCGACCAGTTCAAACGTATCGGCCGCATCGTCAAACGCAAACTGCAGCACTGAGCAGTTGCCCGGCACGCGTTCGCGCTCGTCGGCCGCCGCGCCCCGCACGTGGTCCAAAAACTCCTTGATAGCCGAGCCGTGGCTCACCGCGAGCACGCACTCGTGGTCCGGACGTCGCATAAGATCGGTTATCGTCGCCGCCATGCGCTCGCGCACCTGCATCTGGCCCTCGCCGCCAAACTGACGATAGAAATCTCGCCACGGCCGCTCGGGCATAAGCATCACGCGCTCGGCCTCAAAGTCGCCAAAGAACCACTCACGCAGACCGTCCAGGCGCTCGTACGCCAAGCCCGGCCACAGGTTGGCGATAGTCTGCTCGGTGCGATGAAGTGTGGAGGTGTAGGCATGATCGGGTTCAATGCCGCGCGCACGTAAGAACATGCCGGCACGTGCCGCCTGGTCGCATCCCAGCTGCGTGAGCGGCGAGTCACTCCAACCCTGAATAATGCGCTTAAGGTTGAATATTGTCTGCCCATGACGAACCAGATACAGGTCTTTATTCATAGGGGTCCTTTCGTTCGTTACCAATCAAGGAGCGAAAACGCACCGTCGCAATAGCCAAAATGAAGCACGGCACCGTTGTCGGGTAGCTCTCCCCCGCCAGTCACATACTCAAGAAACTCCTGGCAGGAAGAGCCGTGGGAGACTGCCAGCACACAGTCGTGCTGCGGCCTGGCCATGATGTGGGACAGCGCCGCGACCATGCGCGACTGGAGCTCGCCTTCAGACTCGCCACCAAAGGCCACCGGATAATCGCCCCAGGGCTGCGGCGGCATCTCGCGATTTGATGTACCCTCCAGCGAGCCCAAATGCCACTCGCGCAGGTCATCGACCAGCTCTATCGAGCGGCCCTCACCAGCAATTAGCTCAGCCGTATGCCGCGCCCGGCCCAACGGCGAGGAATACACACGGTCAAAGGTCACGCCACGCGCCTCAAACGCCGCGCGCGTCGCCAGCGCCTGCTCGCGCCCGCGCGCCGTAAGCGGCGAATCGTGCCCACCCTGCAAAATGTTCTGCACATTGAGCTCAGTCTGCCCATGCCGCACCAAATACAAATCTGCCACACGTCCTCCCCTCGCACCACCGCAAAGGGGACAGGTACCTTTGTGGTGGTTTACCGCCGGATCACACCGCGGTGACGCTCAGCTACACCAGTACGTCGGCAAGCGGGCGCTTGGGTACGTGGTGCACCTGCGCCTCGTCGCGCCAGTAATTAATTGAGCCGTCGGGGTTGGAATCGATCGCATCAATCACCTGCGTCTCGGCCAGAACGCCAAACGCCATGATCAGCTTGAGCTCATACTTGTCGCTATCGAGCCCCATGGCATCGATCGCGTGGGGCGTAAAGGCCTTGAACATGCAGGCAGCCACCTCGGGCGTGGCGCTGCGGGCGGCGAGCATCATCGTCTGCGCGGCAATGCCCGTGTCGACCTCGGTAATAGGAGCGGCGGGCTTGCCCGGAACGGCGCGCTCGGCAAGAATCGCGATGTAGCCGGTCGGGCGCTCGCCCTCGGCAGGACCCGACCAGTCCTTAAGCGCGCCGGCCCATGCAAGCTCGTCAAACACGCGAGCGCAGTCCTCGGAACCGCTTACCACATGAAAACGCAGACGCTGAGCATTGGCGCCGCAGGGAGCCAGGTGCGCCAGTTCCGCCAGCTCGAGCAAAAACTCGCGCGGCACGCGCATGGACTCGTCAAAGCGACGGCACGTACGGGCGCGGCGGACCAGCGCGTCAAACGTGTCCAGGCCGAGCTTTTCGCAACCTTGCTTTGCCATCGACTCCGCGCTAGACGGCGCCGCGGGAACTGTTTCGTTCATAGGGACCCCCAATTTCGGGCAATTGTTCTTAGGAAAATCTAACCTAAAACGTAGGCAATAACGAACAGGGCTGCAATGTTCTACACCTGTTGAATAGAAAATCGCGACGTGGGGAACAACGGAAACAATTCGGGGCCTTTGGGTTACGTTTCACCCTCCCCGACCCATACGTCAGCGCCTTTAGGCGATACTGGTCGTAACGATCAAGGCTTACGCCGCACGGAAAGGAGACATTATGGGCATCTTTAAGAATGATGACCAAAAATCGAGCCAGTTTGGATTTGACGAGAAAAGCATGGCAGGCAAGGCCGTCAAGGCCGTGCGCTGGATTTACGCCATCACGGGCGTCTTGGCGCTCGTCGCCGGCATCGCACTGCTGTTTGCGCCCGCCAAGTCCCTCGTCTTCTTAACGACCGTCTTGGGCTTCTACTTTGTGATCACGGCCGCGATCAGGCTGTTTACCGCTGTTTTCGAGCCACTGCTGCCCACCGGCTGGCGCGTGACGAGCATCATCTCCAACCTACTCATTATCTTGGGCGGCGTCATAATCCTGCGCAACCAGGCCTTCTCGACCGCGACGCTCACCACGATGGTGGTTATCGTGGCCGGCTTTGGCTGGATCGTCGAAGGTGTCATGTCCATTCTGGAGTCCGAGCTTTCGTCCAACCGTGCCCTCGCCATCCTGAGCGGCGCGCTCTCCATCATCGCCGGCATGTTCGTGTTTATCTATCCGCTGTGGTCGGCCAAGATGCTCGTCATCTTTAGCGGCGCCGCACTGCTGGTGTTTGGCGTAACGCTGATTGTTCGCGCTATTCAATTTGGCAAACTGGTGCACTAGATGCCGCGAACGCTCTTTATTGATGCAGACGCCTGCCCGGTCACGCGCGAGTCGATTGACTGCGCGCGGCGGGCGGGCGTCGCCGTCGTTATCGCCGGCAGCAGCACACAGAACCTGGAACGCCACATTCGCCGCGACGATCCGCGCGACGTCGAGCATGCGCGACGCGGATTTTGGGTCACGACGCTCGATGTGAGCGTGGGCGCCGACAGCGCCGACTTTGCCATTGTCGAACGCCTGCAGGCGGGCGACGTAGTCGTGACGCAGGACATTGGCTTGGCGAGCATGGTGCTCGGGCGCGATGCCGCCGCCATCGGCGTGCGCGGGCGCGTCTACGATAAGGCGACCATCGACATGCAACTGTTTATTCGCCACGAGGAAAAGAAGGTGCGCCGCGCCGGCGGTCGCACTCGCGGTCCGGCGGCATTTACCAGCGAAGACCGGGCCCGCTTTAAGCGCAACCTCACCGAGCTGCTGCGCTAACCAAGGTAGATTTTCGGGACATGCCCGGAAATCTACCTTTTTGTTTTGAGCGGTGTGAGCGCTCGGAATCCATGGCTCAACAAAAAACGGGCTTCAAAATGCCATGCGTCGCCGCATTGCGCAGGCGCCGAGCATGGCTATTTGAAGCCCATTTTTTAGGCCTACTTAGAGGCCGAAGGCGGATAGGATAAGGCCCCAGCCGGCGCCGATGACGTACATCATGACCAGGAACACGGCGTTTTCACGAGCGCTGCGGTTGGTGCGGAACAGGACAAGATAGCCCACGCCGGCGGAAATGAGCGTGCCGGCGAGCATCGGCGCCAGCTGTAGCGCGCCCTCCAGGTACAGCTGCGTAATGACCACGCTGGCCGAGCAGTTGGGGATCAGGCCGACGAGTGCCGAGCCCAAGACGGCGAGCGTCTCGTTGCCACGCAGGAACTGCTCGATCGCGGACTCTCCGAAGGTCTCGAGCACGGCAACTAGAATCAGCGTCACCAGGAAAATAAAAACCGAAACCTGCACGGTGTGCGAGATCGCGCTGCGGATAATCGACAGGACGGGCGCACCTTCGTGGGAGTGACCGTGGTCGTGCCCATGGCCGTGGTGGTGCTCATGCTCGCCTGCGTGACCGTGGTCATGGCTGTGTCCGTGGTCGCGCTCGTGTTCATCTTCATCATCATCGCAACCGCAATGGTCGCGCTCGCACAACTCGTGGATGTGGTCGGCGCTCACGCCCGCCTCGGCCACTTCATCAATGATGTCGCCCCCGGTATGGTCGTCGTGCGCGCAGTTCACATGAGCCGGATTGGCAGCGGTCCCCAGCACGGTACGGCGAATCGCCGCATGCGCGCGGGCATTACGACGAAGGCCGCGGATAGCCGCGTCCACGATAAAGCCCGTGACCAGCGCGATCAGTGCCTTCGAAGCCAAAAGCATCGCCATGGTCTGCACGGGCACCTGCTCGGCGAGCAACAGCGGCAGCATCTCATCGGAGGTCGAAAGGAACACCGCCACCAACGTGCCCAAGGTCACGACACGACCGGCGTACAGCGTTGCTGCCATGGCCGAAAATCCGCACTGCGGCACAATGCCCAGCAGCGAGCCAGCCACGGGACCCGCAGCGCCGGCGCGCTTGATAGCGCCGTTGACGCGGTCGCCCGCAACGTGCTCAAGTGTCTCGAGAGCAAGATACGTCACCAACAAAAACGGCGCCAGCGAGAGCGTGTCCTTGCCGGCGTCGAGCAGAATATCAATCAGCAAATCCATGACGGATGGAACCTTTCATGTCTTTCGGCAGCATTGTAAAAGTCCTAGCGGTCAACTAGGGTATTGTAGTTGTCCTAGGCGCGATGCCAATAGTTGCCCATGGTAAACTATCATCTCGCCACATCTCAATGAACCCGAGCCGCGCGGTGCGGCCCGTCCAAGGAGCAGTTATATGAACGTTTCACAAGCACTCGAATACGAGCGCCAGCCGTTTATTCCCATGTTTATCTATGGCGATCACGGCGCCATGGAGTCCGAGCGCCAGAAGGGCGAGGAGGCCCTTAAGGTGCTCGAAACCGAGTACTTTACCGCCGAGGGCGACCCCAGCTTCGACTTTGCCACCGTGCGCGACCTGGCTGACCGCAACCGCGACCTGTGCGACCAGATTGGCGAGGCACGCCTGCGCAACGTGACGCCCGCGACGCTTTCGCGCGGCCTGTCCGATGCCGACACCTGCGCCGCCATCGGTAAGATGCAAAAGCGCACCGCCGCGTCGGTCATGCGCGAGATCCGCGGCGACCGCGACGCGCTCGGCGTGGCCTACGCCCGCAAGCCCATCCAGGGCACCGTGCTCGGTATCGACATCGAGACCACCGGCCGTGCACCCGAGCGCGGCTATATCATCAACGTGGGCTGGGAGATCATGGATCTCACCAGCGACGCCGTGCCGCATGACGCCGAGGCACACTACTGTGGCCTGCCCGACATCTACCGCGGCGAGGATGTGCCGTTGTCGAATATCCACCACATCACCTGGGACGACATTGACGGCAAAAAGCCGTTCCGCGAGAACAAGGAATTGCAGAAGCAGCTGCTCAAGCTTATGAAGAAATACCCGTACATGGCGCATAACGCCGCGTTCGAGGACAGCTGGTTCAAAATTCATCTGGACGGTTACGCCGAGGCACGCCGCGCCGGCAAGATTATCGTCATCGACTCGCGCCAGATCTGCCGCAGCCTGGATGCCGACGTCCGCTCGCTCCCCCGCGAGTCCGCGCCCGCCGCGCTCGAGAACTGGGCCCGCCGCCGCGGCACCCTCGCCGCCGACGCCAACGAGCAGCACCTGGGCCTCGACGACACCGACCTCATGCTCCGCACCGTCCAAGCCGAGTTCAACCTCAAGAACCTGTTTGCCAAGTAGAAACGTCTACGACAAACTCCGACGTAGATCACGAGCGGCCTCGCAGCGGGAAACCCCGCAGCGGGGCCGCCCTACGTTCCACAGATAGATCTGCCATCACAAATTCTGAACCCTCATTTTGAACGATTTCGACCAATTCCCAACACGCAATTCGTTGTCGGATGGTGATACATCGATATCAAATGTGCAGCAATTGAGTATTTATATGCTATAGCTAAGCTGCGAAAACTTTTATTTAGGGCATACCAACTCATAATTGCGTCAAGCTTTTGGACAGCATTTGGTTAGACCTCTAAAACGGCTTTTCCACTCAGTGCCATCAACACGGCATTAGCTGACACGATATATACCATGAGTATCGTATTGTCACATACCACTGCAAAAGCGGTCTACCAGGCCGCGCATTCGGTGTCTGCGAAAGGCATCGAATCCTGTAGTCCTGCCGCGATTTACGGATCATGTCCCACCGGAACGCTCCTTGACGCAGCCACAGAATGGCTCACCAAAAATGATGTTTCCCTCGACGCAAATGATTCCCTCGAGGTGATGGTGTTTGATCGCAGGAATGCGCGCTATGCAATGAACTGTCAATGCCACGTTTCGTCAAAACGATTCTCGAACTCACGCTTTATAGAGCTTGAAGATGGCATCTTCATTGTTGGCGTTGAGCTTTGCGCACTTCAAGCCGCCACCTATCTCCCTTTTCGCGAACTGGTGGAGTACTACTTTGAATTGTGCAGCGCTTGCTCCCTTGGAACCGGCTCTTCCACCTCTTATAACGAGCGTTTCGCGCTCACCTCGACCGAGAGGTTAAAGCAGTTCTTTAATTCCATTACCAGATGCGACGGTTTGGCCCTTGCCCGAAAGGCGATCCAATGTGTACGCGACGGATGCCGGTCTCCCATGGAAACGGCATTTGTCATGATGCTAACGCTGCCCAAAAGCGAAGGAGGGCTTGGTATTAAGGGAATTGAGACCGATTACGAGGTGCAGGTCACCGCCGCCGCAAAGAATCTCACGAGACGCAAAAAGTTCTTTATGGATGCGTATCTAAAGAAATCTCGCACAGACATTGAATACAACGGTTTCTATCATGACGCGGAAGAAGACCGCGCCATCGATGAGGAACGCAAGAATGCGCTTGCGTCCATGGGATACGGAATCATCACCGTCAGCCGTTATTCCTTTATGCATGCCAGCTCTTTCGTTAGGGTCATGGAAGCAATCCAGCGGAAAGAGGGCGTACGCCCCTCGCGTCTACCAAAAGACTTTCAAATCATGCAAGAGGACCTGAGACAGTTTGTGCTCAGAAGGTTTATAGAAGAGAAAAGGCGAATTCAGAAGCAGCTTCGCCAGGATTCCGAAGAGCGCCAACGAATCGACCTCGAAAAAGCAACACTCGAAGGCATCACGCTGGATGACCCGACAATTAATGAAGTTACAGCAATCGATGACATGCAGACAGTCGAATCCGACAGCCCATCATTTGCCCAAACAAGCAGCCTCGCGCCCGAGGGCAGGATCTTCGGGGCCGGAAGCTAGACCGGCTAACAAGGTGGGTACCCTAGCGATGTGCAAAATTGCGAGTATTCAGCAGGGTCGGCCCTCCAGCACCCACAAGTTAATCCAAATGAGAAACAAAGACGCTATCGAACGGGAACGTTAGGCAACACTTGAGGAAGATCTTATCTGTTTACCGCCCTTGGATAACTCTTGAGCGGCTTTATTTGGCCCGAAATAGATAAACAGACCCCCTATAGTTGCAGAATACTCCAATTTTTGCACGGCGCGGGGGCACCCACCTCGGCATCGACTATCAAAACCGCTCAATCCGGAATCTCGTCCACTATTCCCCATCATTTTGTGCGATGAATTACTTAAACGTTATTGACATATGAACATACGCTCATATAATCGGAAGTAAGTTATTTGAGCGTATGTTCATATGAAAGGATATTGCAATGAGCATCCGCGTTGATGAAACGAAACCCGACACCGAGGCCACCGAGCCAGTGATCCCCACCACCTGCTCGCCCGAGGACCTTCCCGACGAGGAGCTTCTCTACGACCTCGCCGACCTGTTCAAGGTCTTCAGCGACACCACGCGTATCAAGATCCTTTACGCCCTCATGGGCCGCGAGCTCTGCGTGGCAGACATCGCCGAAGCGACCGAAACCTCGCAGTCCGCGGTGTCGCACCAGCTGCGCACACTCAAGCAGTCGCACCTGGTTAAATTCCGGCGCGACGGGCGCAATATCCTCTACTCGCTCGCCGACGACCACGTCTACACCATGCTCAACCAGGGCATGAGCCATATCTGCGAATAGCAACCAACCACGGTACCAGCGCGGCCTGCACCCAAGCCGCAAAAACGGGAAAGGAACCCACCATGAAAAAGCAGTACAAGCTCGATGAGATCGATTGCGCCAACTGTGCGCGCGAGCTTCAGGACGAGCTGGCCAAGCTCGAGGGCGTCAAATCCGTGTCCGTCAACTTTATGACCCAGAAGCTGACGCTCGAGGCCGATGATGCTGAGTTCGACGAGGTGCTCAACCGCGTTGTTGAGTTTACGGCCGACGCCGAGCCGGACTGCGAGATCATTCTCTAGCCAAGGTTTACGCCAACCCGCAAGACCGCGCTTGCCGCGGCCTTTGCTCGCGAAATTATATGAGCGAGTGTTCATACATTCAAATGGGAGGATACGAGTCATGGCCACCGCCGACCCCAAAAAGAAAAAGAAGAAGCGCAAGAAAAAAGAATCACTCGAGCATAAGCGCAACCGCATCCTGGTAGCACTGGGCATTTTTGCGGTGGTGTATGCCCTCGACGAACTCGGTGCCCTTACCGCCGCATTCGGTACCCCGGGTGACATCTACGCCAGCTTCGTGCTGTTCCTGGTGCCGTTCCTAATTGCCGGCTACGACGTGCTCCAGAAGGCGTTCAACAACATCCGCCGCGGCAAGGCCTTCGACGAGAGCTTCCTCATGGCCGTCGCGACCATCGGCGCGTTTGCCATGGTGCTCTTCCCCGATACCGACCCGCACATGGCCGAAGGCGCCGCCGTCATGCTGTTCTACCAGGTTGGCGAGCTGTTTCAGGCGTACGCCGTGGGCAAGAGCCGCAAGTCGATCAGTGCCATGATGGACATCGCGCCCGACTACGCTAACGTCGAGCAGCCCGACGGCACACTCGAGCAGGTCTTCCCCGATGACATCGCGGTCGGCACCGTGATCGTGGTCAAGCCCGGCGAGCGCGTGCCTATCGACGGCGTCATCGTCGAGGGCGAAACCCAGCTCGACACCGCCGCCCTTACCGGTGAGTCGGTCCCCCGCCCGGCCAAAACCGGAGACGATATCATCAGCGGCTGCATCAACATGACGGGGCTCATCCACGTGCGCACCACCAAGCCCTTTGGCGAGTCCACCGTCGCACGCGTCCTGGAGCTCGTGGAAAATGCCAGCGAAAAGAAGGCGCGCACTGAGAACTTTATCACGCGCTTCGCCCGCGTCTACACGCCCGCCGTCACCGGCGCTGCCGCGGTGCTCGCGCTTGGCGGCGGCTTGGTCACCGGCGCCTGGTCCGACTGGATCCTGCGCGGCCTGACCTTCCTGGTCGTCAGCTGCCCGTGCGCGCTCGTGATCAGCGTGCCGCTCAGCTTCTTTGGCGGCATCGGCGGCGCATCCAAACTAGGCGTTCTCATCAAGGGTTCTAACTACCTCGAAACGCTCGCCGACGTGGACACCGTCGTCTTCGACAAAACCGGCACGCTCACCAACGGCACGTTTTCGGTCGTGGCGGTGCACCCCGAGTCTGGCTATACCGAGCAGTCGTTGCTCGAGGTCGCAGCCCTTGCGGAGTCGTTCTCCGATCACCCCATCGCGCAGTCCGTGCGCGCCGCCTACCATGGCGAGGTCGACCCCAAGCGCGTAAGCGACTCCACCAACGACGCGGGCCATGGCGTGACGGCAACCATCGACGGCAAGCACGTCGTCGTTGGCAATGCCAAGATGCTTGCTGCGGCCGGTATCGACGCTCCCAATTGCGAGGTTGTCGGCACAATCCTCCACGTGCTCGTTGACGGCGTGTACGCCGGCCACATCGTGATTGCAGACACCGTTAAGGCCGATGCCGAGCAGACGATCCGCGACCTGCACGCCGCCGGCGTCAAGCGCACCGTCATGCTCACGGGCGACCGCGAGGAAGTGGCTGCTGCGGTGGCCAAGCAGCTGGGGCTCGACGAGTTCCACGCGCAGCTGCTGCCGGGCGACAAGGTCGAGCGCGTCGAGGCATTGCTGGCAGCCGAATCGGGCAAGGGCAAGCTCGCCTTTGTCGGCGACGGCATCAACGATGCGCCCGTGCTCACCCGCGCGGACGTTGGCATTGCCATGGGCGCTATGGGTTCCGACGCCGCGATTGGGGCCGCCGACGTTGTGCTCATGGACGACAAGCCGTCCAACATTTCCCGCGCGATCCGCGTGGCACGAAAGACCATGGCGATTGTCTGGCAGAACATCATCTTTGCGCTGGGTATTAAGTTTCTGATTCTGGTGCTTGCGGCACTGGGCATCGCCAACATGTGGCTTGCCGTGTTCGGCGACGTAGGCGTGGCGATCATCGCCATCCTGAACGCCATGCGCGCGATGGGTGTCAAGAACCTGTAGCGTTCGTGGGCTGTCCGGCCGGGACCGGGCTTGGTTTTGAAAACGTCCTCGCGCATGAGGCCCGTCTTTCCTGCTCCTGCGGAGCAACGGAAAGACGGGTCTCGTGCGGAATATTTTCAAAACCAAGCCCGGCCCCGACCTGCGTTGACACAGCTGGCGGTTCTTGGGCACCGCTTGCTGGTGGGGTTCCTTGTCTGAGTTGGACTTAGTTGGTGGGACCACTCGTCTCGGTCGCTGTCCCGCACCGTTCCGGCGCGGGAGGCGCGCCGCTGCGGGAGTGCTAGTCGGTCATTGTTGGCGCCGAAGCACCGTCCCGCCCCAGCATCGATCTTAGCTTCTCAAAGCTCTCCTCGCTCAGGCAGTGCTCCATGTGGCAGCCCTCTTGCGACGCGACCTCAGCCGAAACACCCGCATCCTCCAGCAGCCCCATGAAAAAGCAGTGACGCTCCCACATTTGACGAGCGACCTCCAGACCACGCTCCGTCAGATGAACATCTCGCTTGCCCATTTCGACGTAGCCGTTGTTCTCCAACGTCGCCATAGCTTTTGAAACGCTTGCCTTAGTTACGCCAAGGTACTCTGCAACATCAATCGAGCGCACGATGCCCTGACGTTGCGACAGAACGTAGATCGATTCGAGATAGTCTTCTCCGGATTCACGCAGGGCCATGGGCCGCCTTTCGCGATGATTGCTAGTTAGCCGTTGGATACTTTCCACGGCTTACTTTACCGCAAAAGTTGCCCATGTCTTACTACTTTGCCTAAAAGTTAGCCGTGTTTCACAAAACGAGCGGGACGAAAACAAAATGGGAACACGCCCCGCAAGGAGTGTCCCCAAGTGCCGGATCGCAGCTACACGAGTCCAAAGTGCTTCGCGGCGTTGTAGATGCCGTCATCGTCTACGGCGGTCGTAACGTAGGTCGCTGCGGCCTTCACAGTCTCCTGCGCGTTGCCCATGGCCACACTAGTGTCCACGGCGGCAAACATCGACAGGTCGTTCTCGCCGTCGCCAAAGGCAATCGCCTCGCTCGCGTCGATGCCCAGGCGCTCCAGCGTCGCCGCCACGCCCAGGTCCTTGCCGCCGTTAGCGGGAATAATGTCACAGAACAGGTCGCACCAGCGCGTGGTGAGCGAATGCGACACGGCATCGGTCACGATATGCTCGTCGTCAGGGTCCACAAAGGCGCAAAACTGGTAGACCGGTGCGTCAAAGGCGTGCTCAAACGGCTCCTCGTGGTAGACGATTCCCGCGTTGCTGCCAGCCGTCACCACGCGCTCGGACAGGCGGTTCACAAACGAGTTCTCGCCCTGCATGCACAGCGAGTCGTAGCGCCCCTGCGCCACCTGGTCCACAATCACCGCGACGTCGTCCGAATCGATCGGGCAGCTGCGGTAAACCCCCTCGGCATCAAAGCAGTGCTGGCCCGAAAGCGTAATGTACGCATCCCAGCCCAGGTCGAACAGCCAGTCCGGCATCTGGTAGGTCGGACGGCCCGTGGCGATCACGCACGCGATCCCCTGCTCGTGAAAGCTGTCGAGCACCTGCTGCGCCGACGCCGGAATCCGGTGGGTCTTAAAGCTCAGCAGCGTGCCGTCGATATCGAAAAACGCGGCTTTGATCATTCTCGCCTACTCCTCGCCCTCGAGCTTTTCGCTCGCCTCGAGCCACGCCATCTCCAGCTCGTCCATGGCAGCGTGAGCCTCGTCGATCTTTGCCTGCTGCTCGCCGAGCGCCGTGTAGTTGGTGGGATCGACTTGGGCCATTGCTGCCTCGGCCTCCTCAACGCGGGTGCGCTGCGTCTCCATCTTGCGCTCGAGCGAACTCACCTCGCGGCGGAGCTTCTGGCGCTCGGCGTTGGACAGGCCGTTGGGCTGACCGCTCGACTTGGGCTTTTCGGCCGCAGCTGCCGCGGCACCGGTGTCGAACGTGCCGGTCTTGGCGCTCGGCGCGCCCACGGGCTCGCCCTCGGCGGTAGCGTTGCACAGGCGCAGGTACTGGTCCACGCCACCGGGCATATGCGTCAGGTGGCCGTCGAGCAGCGCCCACTGCTGGTCGGTCACGCGCTCCATCAAAAAGCGGTCGTGCGTCACCAGGATCAGCGTGCCGGGCCAGCCGTCCAGCAGGTCCTCGACAATCGCGAGCATGTCGGTATCCAGGTCGTTGCCCGGCTCGTCCAGGATGAGCACGTTGGGCTCGTCCAGAATCGTCAGCAACAGCGACAGGCGACGGCGCTGACCGCCCGAAAGATCGCCGATGCGGCTCCAGAGCTGCTGCGTCGTAAAGCCCAGACGCTCGCAGAGCTTCTCGGGCGAAGTCTCCTTGCCGTCGATGACGTAGTACTTCTTATAGTTGCCGAGCACCTCGCGGATCGTGTCGCCCATGTAGGGCTTGAGCTCCTCGAGCTGCTGCGACAGCACGCCAAAGCGCACTGTCTGGCCAATCTTCACGCGGCCGCGCGTGGGTTCAATCTTGCCCTGGATCACGTCAAGCAGCGTCGACTTGCCAGCGCCATTCTCACCCAAAAGACCATAGCGGTCGCCCGCACCAATGAGCCAGGTCACATCGGAGAGCACCTGCTTGGGCGCGCCGCCGGCATCCGCATAGCCGGCGTCCACGTCGACCACGTCGATAACCTGCTTGCCTAGGCGGCTCACGGCGAGGCGCTTGAGCTCCAGCTCGTCACGCACGGGCGGCACGTCGGCGATCAGCTCGCGAGCGGCATCAACACGAAACTTGGGCTTGGTGGAACGCGCCTGGGCGCCGCGGCTCAGCCACGCGAGCTCCTTGCGCGCCATGTTGCGACGGCGCTCCTCGGTAACCGCGGCCATGCGGTCGCGCTCCACGCGCTGCAGGATATATGCGGAGTAACCGCCCTCGAAGGGATCGACCTGGCCGTCGTGGACCTCCCACATACTGGTGCAGACCTCGTCCAAGAACCAACGGTCATGCGTGACCACGAGCATGGCGCCCTGGCCACGCTGCCAGCGGGCCTTTAAGTGACGCGCGAGCCAGTTGATGGTGCGCATGTCCAGGTGGTTGGTGGGCTCGTCGAGCATGAGCACGTCGTAGTCGCCGATCAGCAGGCGCGCGAGGTCCACGCGACGGCGCTGGCCGCCCGAAAGCTCGCCCACCGTGCCCTCCCAGGGCACATCGCTAATAAGGCCGGCCAGAATCTGGCGCGTGCGGGGGCTCGACGCCCACTCGTACTCGGGCGTGTCGCCCACGACGGCATGATGCACGGTGTCGGTATCGACCAGGTTGTCCTTTTGGCCGAGCAGACCGATCGTGGTGCCGCGACGGTGCGTCACGCGCCCGTCATCGGGCTCCAGCGTGCCGGCGAGCACGCTCAGCAGCGTCGACTTGCCGTCGCCGTTTTTGCCGACAATACCAATGCGGTCGCCCTCGCCCACGCCGAGCGTCACGCTATCGAAAATATGCTTGGTGGGAAACTCTAGGCTGACGGAATCGCATCCCAAAAGAATCGCCATATGCCCTGCTCCTTCGTAGAAATTCAACGTTGTCCATGATAGCAGCGAGCCCCACCCCAAACCACCACGAAGGCGCCTGTCCCCTTTGTGGCGGTCGTTTCGGTCGCAGAGCAAAAAGGCGGGCCATCTCCCAAAAGAGATGACCCGCCTCTCCAATCAGTCCCGCGGCAACCGTGGCCGCCGCGGGCCTCAAGCATGTCCCGGACTAGGAGAACATGCCGGTGAGGTAATCATTCAGCCGCTTATCCTTGGGCCGTTGGAAAATCTCGTCAGTCTCGTCGTACTCGACCATATCGCCCATGTAGAAGAACGCCGTGCGGTTGGACACGCGCGACGCCTGCTCCATGTTGTGCGTCACGATGACAATGGCGCGGTCGGCCACGATCGACGACATAAGGTCCTCGATCGCCAACGTCGAGATGGGGTCGAGCGCCGA
Source organism: Collinsella sp. (assembly GCA_018381235.1). Classification (GTDB taxonomy): domain Bacteria; phylum Actinomycetota; class Coriobacteriia; order Coriobacteriales; family Coriobacteriaceae; genus Collinsella. Next base: position 82,501 of record JAGZSF010000012.1, read on the forward strand.
GCAGGGCTCGTCAAACAGGATCACGTCGGGGTTGAGCGCCAGCGTGCGCGCAATGCACAGACGCTGCTGCTGGCCGCCCGAAAGCGCGTAGGCGCTCTTGTCGAGCTTGTCCTTGACCTCGTCCCAAAGCGCCGCGCCGCGCAGGCTTTCCTCGACCATGCGGTCGAGCTCGTCGCGGTCGGTGATGCCGTGGCGCTTAGGCGCAAACGTGATGTTGTCGCGAATGGACTTGCGGAACGGGTTGGGCTGCTGGAACACCATGCCAATGGAACGGCGCAGCTCGTAGGTGTTTTCGGTCTTGGTGTTTACATTGCGCCCGCGATAGTTGATCTCGCCCTCCACGCGGCAGCCGCGAATCTCGCGATTCATCAGGTTGAGGCTGCGTAAGAAGGTCGACTTACCGCAGCCCGAAGGCCCGATGAGCGCCGTGATCTCGCCCTTGTGGAAGTCGAGCGACGTATTGTGCAGTGCATGGTGGTCGCCATAGTACACGTTGACGTCCTTGGTGGAGAGCACAACCTCGTCGCTCACGGCCTTGCCGCTCACGCGCACGCGCTTCTCGCTCTCCCCCACGCTCGACAGGAAGTCCCGGGTGTCGGACGATGCCGCTTCGGTTGCGGGCGTTACATTCATCTCGCTCATTCGGCCGTCATCTTCCTTGCCAGTTGCTTGCCCACAATGCGGGCGATTACGTTAAACAGCAGCACGCAAATCATCAGCAGTACAGCGGTGCCCCAGACGATCTGCTGGGCCTCGGGGCTGCCCTCGCCATAGATCTTGTAGATGTGCACGGCGAGCGACTCGCCGGGACGGAACACGTTCCAAGCGCAGGTGGGGCTCGACAGGTTAAAGCTCAAGAAGTTCAGGCGAACCGGCGAGCTCATACCCGAGGTAAAAAGCAGTGCTGCGGCCTCGCCAAACACGCGACCGGCCGAAAGCACGATGCCCGTCACGATGGCAGGCATGGCCTCGGGGATCAGGATGTGCAGCGTGGCCTCCCAGCGAGTGAGGCCCATGGCCAGGCACGCATCGCGCTGGGCCTGCGGCACGTCCTCGAGCGCCTGCTGGATCACGCGCACCAGGATGGGGATGTTAAACATGGTGAGCGCGACGGCGCCGGAGATGATGGAGTACTTCCAGCCCAGCTGCACCGAGAACACCAGAAAACCGAACATGCCGACGACGATGGAAGGCAGCGAGGACAACGTCTCGATGGCGGTGGAGGCGATGTCGCGGATGGGTCCGTCCGGCGCGTACTCAACCAAAAAGACCGCGCCACCCAGGCTGATGGGCACCGAGATGATCAGGGTGATCAGCAGCAGGTAGAACGAGTCGAACAGCTGGTAGAGCACGCCGCCCTGCGTTCCGTTGGCGCGCGACGGCTCCGTGAGAAAGCCCGGCTGGAACAGCGTCGAGATGCCCTCGAACAGGATATAGGCCACCATGGAGACGACGATGAGCATGACGATGGCGACGATCGCCGTCAACACGCCCGTGGCGAAGCGGTCCTGCTTTTGGACACGCCCGAGCCTCGCCTCGTCGATGTGGATACGCGTGCTAGCCACGAGCCTTCGCCCCCTTGCGGCCGATAAGGTGGATGATCAGGATGAAGATGAGACTCATGCCCATCAGCAGCAGGCCGAGCGCCCACAGAACATCGTCTTGGGCCGAGCCCTCGGCATAGACTGCCATGGACGTGGTGAGCGTGGTGGTGATGGTGGACGCCGGCGACAGCAGCGACGTCGGCATGGCCTCGATGCCGCCGATGACCATGCGCACGGCGAGCGTCTCGCCAAAGGCGCGGGTCATGCCCAAGATAACCGCGGTCATGAGCGACGGCATGGCGGACTTGAGCACCACGTGCCAGATGGTCTGCCAGCGGGTGTAGCCCAGCGCGAGCGAGCCCTGACGGTAGCTGTCGGGCACAGCGCGCAGGCCATCGACCGAAAGCGTGGTCATCGTCGGCAGAATCATGACTGCCAGCACGATAGCGCCGGGCAAGATACCCAGACCCGTGCTCACGTGGAAAACGCTCTTCATAAGGCCGACGACCACGTGAAAGCCGATCAGGCCAAAGACGACCGAGGGAATACCGGTCAAAAGCTCAATGAGCGGCTGAAAAACCTTGGATCCAAACTTAGGCTGAATCTCGACCGCAAAGATGGCAGAGCCGATGGCGATGGGCAGTGCGATGAGCGTGGAGAGCACCATGACCGCAAACGAGGTGACGATCAGGGGCAGGGCGCCAGTGTAGGGCAGGCCGTTTTCGGCCGTGTTGGCCAGGTCCCACTTGGTACCGGTAAAAAACTCGACGATCGAGACGCCGTCCTTGAAAAAAGCCGAGAGGCCCTTTTGGGCGACCATAAAGATGAGCGCGGCAACGACAAGCGTCACGAGCGCTACGCACGCACCCGTGACGCCCAGGCCCACGTTCTCAAGCTCGCGCTTTGGCAGCTGTTTTGCCATTGCAAACCTTTCCGGGGGCGATTACTTATTTAGCAGAGACCTTGCCGCTGGCGTCCTTGACGACCTTCATGGCAGAGACGGGGATGAAGCCCTGCTCCTCGACGAGCTTGCCCTGGACGTCGTCGGAAAGCATGAACTCCAGGAAGGCCTTGGTGGCCTCGTCGGCGTCCTTGGAGCAGTACATGTGCTCGGTAGCCCAGATCTTGAAGGAGTCATCAGTGACATTCTTGCTCTTGGGCTCGACGCCCTCGACCTTGATGGCGTTGAACTTGGAGTCATCGAAGTGCGAGAAGTCGAGGTAGGAGATGGCGTTATCGGTGCTGCCCATCTGAGTCTGGACGTCGCCGGACTTGTCGAGCTCGGCGTCGCCCTTAAAGTCGACGGCCTCATCGCCAAAGACGGCGGCCTCGAAGGTGGCGCGGGTGCCGGAGCCGGCCTTGCGGTTGAGGACGACGATGGTGGCGTCGTCGCCGCCGACCTCCTTCCAGTTGGTAATCTGACCGGAGAAGATACCCTTGAGCTGCTCGAGGGACAGGTCGTCGACCTTGACGTTCTTGGAGACGACGGGGCCCATGCCCACGACGGCGACCTCGTGGTCGACGAGGTTCTTGACTTGATCGGCCTCAAGCTTGGTCTCGGCGAAGACGTCGGAGTTGCCGATGGTGACGGTGCCGGCGGCGACAGCGGTCAGGCCCTTGCCCGAACCGTTACCCGAGCCGGAGACGGAGACATCGGGGTTGGCGTCCATGAACTTCTCGGCAGCGGCCTCGACGAGAGCCTGGAACGAGGAGGCACCGTCGTAGGTCACCTCGCCGGAGACGGACTCGGCAGCAGCGGCGCTACCCTTGTCGGCGGCATCGGATGCGCCGGAGCCGCCGCACCCAACGAGACCGAGACCGACGATGCTGGCAAGACCACCAGCGAGGCCGAGGAACTGACGACGAGAATAAGCCTGATCGAGCATGATCTTCCTTTCATACATGCGATTCGCGGGCACCCTGCCCGCTTTGCTGTTTGGAAAGATACGGCCTCGATCGGGCAGTGCCCGCGCCAACTGCGGTTTTTTACGGGCATCTGATAGACCCTTACCGCAAGCGCAGCACGGCCTTTACAAACGAATAACAAACCCGGCGTTTAGCGTGGCGCGCCTTTTACACCAGAGGAAGGTAGTCATTGGAGACAGTCTTGTTTGACTAGTCATTTAAAAACGTCCCCAACGACTACCCCAGCAACGCCGATGTTTTGGCAACGACAGACACTATGACCCAATCCGAGGGCACTAAAAAGGCAGGAGCCCCCGCTCGTGACCGCGGGTCGGGGCTGCGACAATGATGTCGAAGTGCCAT
>JAGZSF010000013.1 GCA_018381235.1 Collinsella sp.
CGGGCTGATATAGGGAGAGGGCCTGACCCCATATCGTTGGGGCCAGGCCCGATTTTGCCTCTTGACAATGTCCTGCTCATATTAAAAGGAACGTCCCTATCTGCCATCTACGCGCTTGGCCATCCAGGCATGGGGTTGGCCCTCGTCTTCGTAATCTACCGGGGCAATTTGCGTGTAGCCCGCCTTTACATAGAGCGGCAGCACGCATTCCTGTGCATGCAGCTTAATAAGCTTTGCGCCGGCATCGCATGCACACGCATCACTGGCCTCGACGATCGCACTCGCCAGTCCGCGACGACGCATAGCCGGCAGCACGGCGACGCGCCCCATAATGTAGGTCTCCCCCGCCGCAACGCCTTCGTCCATGTCGCATGCCGGCAACACCGGGGCCCCTGCGTCAGCCACGCGCTCAAGCTCTTCGGGAAACACGCGCGAGCAACCGGCAAGCTCGCCGTCTACATAGAGCGTCACATGAATGCAGTTTGGATCCTCGTCGATAGCGTCGAACTCATTCTCGTAGCCCTGCTCGTCCATAAAAACGACGCGGCGCACCAACGCCGCGTCATCAAAGCATCCCGTCTTAAGTTGGATATCCATGGCTGCCCTTTCATTCAATGCGAACGTTAGGGACAGATATTAGCGAAAATGAGCTCCGCGCACACTAAACTTCGCGCGAGCCTTCGCCAGGCAGTCGTAATGACCCACGTTATGGGCATCGCTCGCGATGAAGCTGTACAGGTTCTGATCGAACAGGCGCTGTGCCGGCTTTTTCTCGCGACCAAATCGACCGCCGGCAATAAAGTCCGCCGAAGCCTGCAGCTTGCAGCCCATATCGACCAGGCGCTCCGCCACGCTTACATCCTTTTGAACCGCACGATAGCGCTCAGGATGAGCGATGATCACCTGGTAGCCACGGCACTGCAAATCGTAAATCGTGTTCTCGTACTCTCTAAACGCATACGCATCGGCATGCGTCGAAAGTTCGAGCAGAAACTCGTTGGTCCCATCGAAATGCAAGTGCTCCGCGGCATCGATACCAAGCTCAACGAGCTTTCGATGGTTGACCTCGAAGCCCATCTGGAGCGGAAAGCCGTCAGCGTTATCACGCAGCAGCTCAAAGGCATCCCACATCTTGTCGTAATCAAAATAGGGATCACGGCAGTGAGGAGTGCAAACGATTCTGGTTACACCGGCCCGCTTGGCAGCCTCGAGCATCGCCAAGCTCTCATCGAGATCGGCGGCGCCGTCGTCTACACCCGGCAAGATATGGCAATGAATGTCACGCATAGGTCAGCCTTAATCAACTAAACGTTTGCTCGGTTGGTGAAGATGCCCTTTTTGGAAGTCCCCTGATCGTCGGAGCCCTTCTTCACCTTCTTACCGTCCTTGGTGTAGTAGGAGTAGTAGTACTCGCTGGTCTCGGTCTCGCAGTAGTTCATAACGGTACCGATGAGCTTGACCTTCTCGGACTTCTTAAGCTGACCGATGGCGTTGAGCGCCTCCTCGCGCTTGGTGAAATCCTCACGCACGACAAAAAGCGCACCGTCGGTCAGACTTGCGATCTCGGCAGCATCGATGAAGGTGCCGACCGGGGGAGCATCAAAGATAACGTACTGGAACTTGGCGGACAGTGCCTTTACCAGCTTGGCAAAGCGGTGAGAGACGATGATGTCGGCAGGATTGGGAATATGCGGCTCGGCATCGAGGAAGTAGAAGTTCTTCTGACCCGTCTCGACAATCGCCTGGTCAATAGAAACCTGCTCGGAAAGGACTGCATAGAGTCCGCCGCGGGAGCGGACGCCGAGCATATCGGCAAGGGACCTGCGACGCATATCAGCCTCGACCAGCAGGACGCTCTTGCCGCTGGTGGCGATAGCCTGGGCAAGGTTGATGGAAACCGTAGACTTGCCCTCGTTGGGAATCGAGGACGTAACGGTGATGGTGCGAATGGGGTCGTCCACGCTCGCAAAGCGGATGTTGGCCAGAAGGGTCTTGGCGGCATTCTGTACAACGAGCTTATCGGTGTTCTTTGCCTTAGCCATGCCTATTTACCACCTTTCATAGCCGGAATTCGGCCAACAACGGGAATGCCCAGGAGCTCTTCTGCCTCTTCGGCACCGCGGATGCGGGTGTTGAGCATGTCTGCCAAAACGACATAGGCAACTGCGATAAAGATGCCCGCGAGGAACGCGACAGCAACGTACAGCATACGCTTGGGACCGCTGGGGGCTTCGGGGGTCTTAGCCTCGTCGATAACGTTGATGCTCTGGGCAGCGCCGACGTTCTGAGCGACCGTACTCACCGAGCTGGCCATGGCCTTTGCGACCTTAGCCGTCTCCTTGGCATCGGTGCCGGTAACCGAAAGCGTAATGACACGCGTGGTGGTCTCGGAGGAAACAGACACCTTGTAGTCATCCAGATCGGTGAGGCCCAGTTCATTGGCTGCGCCGCTCATAACGCTATCGCTATCCAGCAGCGTGGCGATATCGTTGGAAAGCATCTGACTCGCCGAGAGATCGTTGTAGCTCATCTGACCGCTATCGTCGGTCTTGGCGAGAATGTACATGCTCGTCGTCGCGGTATAGGTGTTGTCCATCGCAACGAAGGACACGATGCCCATGGCGATCGCGCAGACCACCGGAAGGGCGATGACCAGCTGAAGGTGCTTCTTCAGCAGCTGGAACAGTTCGAGAAGGGTCATGCAGCTTGCCTTTCATTTCCCCAGTTCGGATTGACAAAACTGTCCGTATGTTATCGCATCTTTTTACCGAGACCAAACTCTATACATAAGAAACAGGCTCTCCTGTAAAAATGTCGGAAGCAATCGTAAAATTGCACAACAACGCCGCACCCGAAAGTCAAATGCGGCGTCTACATCAATATCTATGTTGTATCGCTATGCGAATGGCTCGTCCTGCTGTATGGGAAACGTCACCGTAATGGTGGTTCCCACGCCCAACTCGCTCGACAGATCGAGCGTAGCGTGATGATACAGGGCCGCATGCTTGACAATGGCAAGCCCCAGGCCGGTTCCGCCGCGTGCCTTGGACCTACTCTTGTCCACGCGATAGAATCGCTCAAACACCTTGCCCTGTTCTTCAGGCGCGATACCGATTCCCGTGTCGGCGACCGCAAGGAACGGATGGCCTTCGTCGTTGGTGCCGCACTGCAGCGTAATCGTACCTCCGGGTTGATTGTAGCGGATGGCGTTGCTTGCCAGATTATAGATGAGCTCGTCGATCAAGCGCGACACGCCTTCGATGACCACAGGCTTGGTCTCATGACTTATCGTCACATTCGCCTGACGGGCGACCTGTTCAAGACGCTGTTCAACCGCGTAGATGGCACGCGAGAGCTCAATAGGCTCCGTGGACCCAATGGGCACCGCCTCGCCCTCAGTTGCACGCTCGGCCTCGTCCAAGTTAGACAGCGTAAGGATGTCGTTGACAAGCGCTGCCAAGCGGCCCGCCTCACGATAGATGCGACCGCCAAAGTTGCGCAGGTCGTCCTCGCCCTCGACCATGCCGTTTGCGATGAGCTCGGCATAGCCCGAAATCGCCGTAAGCGGCGTCTTGAGCTCATGAGTGATATTCGCCGTGAACTCGCGGCGCATACGGTCGTTGTCCGCTAGCACCGCCATTTGGCGCTTGAGTTCCTGGCGCTGCGACTCGATACGCTCAAGCATGGGGACCATCTCGGCATAGGCGTGCTCATAGCTACGGCGTGGGTGGTCCAAATCCACCTCTTGCAACGGCGCGATGATGGCACGGGACTCGCGGCGCGCCATAAAAAACGAGAGTACCGCACCCGCTGCTGCGATAAGCAGCATCGGCGCCACCATCGACAGCAAAATCGCCGCAACGCCAGGCTGGGCCTGCGCCAAGCGGACAACCTGGCCGTTATCAAGGGCGACGGCGCGATACAGCATAATCTCGTCGAGCGTAGAGCTTGCGCGCTCCGCGGAACCCGAACCACTCTCAAAGGCCTCGATGACCTCGGGGCGATCGCCATGGTTGGGCAGTGTGGAAGGCGACGCCTCGTTGTCGTAGGCAACCGATCCATCCTTGTTAATCAGCGTGATGCGCAAGTCCTCGCGATCGAGACTACGCAAGAACGGGATGGGCTCCTGCTGTTCGTCGAGAGCGGCAGCAATGAGCTCGGTTTCCTGCGCCAGATTGGCACTCGTGGCATCCGCCAAGGTGTTTTGCACAAAGAACGCACCCAGCACCGTAAACGCCACGATAACCGCCATGGCGCAGACAAAGATCGTCACAAAAACGCGGTGCGACAGCGTATGTTTTCCCTGGGGGGCGAAGACCACGGGTTACTCCTCCGATGCGGTGGCCGCGGTGTCGTCACCTTCGGCACCATCACCGGCAGAAGGCTCGGCCAAGCGGTAGCCCACGCCGCGCACGGTCTCGATGGCGCTGGCATGCTCGCCCAGTTTTTGGCGAAGCGTCTGCACGTGCACGTCAACGGTGCGCGAACCGCCGTCGAAGTCCCAGCCCCACACGCTCTGCAGCAACGACTCGCGGGTAAAAACCACGCCGGGCTTGCGCATGAGGTACTCGAGCAGGTCGAACTCGCGCAGGGTGAGCTTAAGCGGCTCGCCGGCAACGGTCACCTCGCGATGACTGGGCGAGAGCACGATGTCGCCCACGCTGAGCACATCGCTCGCCTGCTTGACCATGCCGCCGCGACGCAGCAGTGCGCGGCAGCGGCTCGCAAGCTCCATGAGCGAAAACGGCTTAGTCAGGTAATCGTCGGCACCGCCATCGAGCGCCATCACCTTGTCGAGCTCGGTATCCTTGGCGGTAAGCATCATGATGGGCACCGTCGCCGTCAGGCGGTCGGCACGCAGGCGACGCATAATCGCCAAGCCATCGGTATCGGGCAGCATGATATCGAGCAGGACGGCATCGGGTACCCGTCGCGCCACGGCAGTCTTAAACTCACCGTCGCACGAAAAGCCCTCGGCCTCGATTCCCTGCTTGCGCAACGCATAGACCGTCAAATCCCTGATGTTGTCATCGTCCTCGACGTAATAGATCATGTTGAACCCCTTTGCGGCCGGCATGACCGCATCTTAACCCTAAAGGTACCTTCACTAGATGGTATCAGCCAAAACGCCCCGTCAAATAATCCGCCGTGCGCGGATCGGTCGGATTCTTGAAGAGTTGCGCGGTGGGCGCGTGCTCCACCAGCTCACCCAGCAAAAAGAATGCGACCGAATCGGAGATACGCGCCGCCTGCTGCATATTGTGCGTAACGACCACGAGCGTGCAGGTCTCTTTGAGCTCGCAGGCCAGCTGCTCCACCACCAGCGTCGACACAGGGTCGAGTGCCGAGGTCGGCTCGTCCATCAGCAGAATGTCGGGCTGCACGGCAAGTGCGCGGGCGATGCACAGACGCTGCTGCTGGCCGCCCGAAAGACCCAGACCCGACTCTTTGAGCTTGTCCTTGGCCTCGTCCCACAGGGCGGCGCGTCGCAGGGAGTCTTCGACCAGCTCGTCGAGCACGACGCGATCGCGCACACCCATACCGCGCGGCCCATAGGCGACGTTGTCGTAGATGCTCATGGGAAACGGGTTGGGGCGCTGGAACACCATGCCCACGCGCTGGCGAAGGCGGCAGATGTCGTAGTCGCCCAGGATATCTTGACCATCGAGCGCAATCTTGCCCTCGATTCGGCAGTCCTTGATGCCGTCGTTCATGCGGTTAAAGCAGCGCAGCAACGTGGACTTTCCGCAGCCCGAAGGCCCGATGAACGAGGTAATCTGCTTGTCGCGGATCTTGATATTCACGTCCTTGAGCGCATGGTGGTCGCCATAGAACAGGTCGAGGCCCTCAACATCGATTCGCGTCGGCGAGGCGGCAAGATCCTCTGCCGTGGGGCGAGTCGCATCCCCAACCTCGCGCTCGTGCGCGGCCTCGGCCTGCGCTTTCATGAGTTCTTCAAGCTCCGTGGGCTCCACAGCCGCAGCAGCCGTCATACCGCATACCTCCACATCGATATCAATTCAGCAGTATCGATAGTAGGAATCGCGGCTCATATGCACGTGAGCGCATTGTCAAGTGTTTGTAAGGGCACACTGACTATGCGGCGGGCAGCTCGATGGTGAATATCGTGTGTTCGGGCGTCGATTCACATGCAACGGTACCGCCGTGCGCGCATACGATCTCCTTGGCGATGGCAAGCCCCAGTCCAGCGCCGCCGCGATTGGTCGCACGCGCCGCATCCAGGCGATAGAACTTCTCAAAGATCACCTTGAGCTTTGCCTCAGGGATGGGATCGCCCTGATTGATAAAGCGCACGCGCACGCCACCGCCGTCCCGGCGTCTGGCCTCGATCGTGATGGTCGAGCCCTCATAGCTATAGGCAATAGCGTTTTTCATGATGTTGTTGAACACGCGAGCCATTTTGTCGCCATCCACGAGCACCGTCAGGTCCTCGCGAATATCAACTTGGACTTCCTTATGCTGCTCGTTGAGGATGGGATAGAACTCGTCAGTCACCTGAGCCAGCAGCAACCCCAGATCAACATAGCCGCGCGTGAGCACGATATCGTGGAAGTCAAAGCGCGTGATATCGAAGAACTCTTCGATGAGCGTATCGAGCCGGTGCGCCTTGTCGAGCGCCACGCCCGTAAAGTGCGCACGTTGCTCAACCGGCAGCTCGGGAGCCTCTTGCAGCAGCGAAAGATAGCCCACCACACTGGCAAGCGGGGTGCGTAGGTCATGTGCCAAGTACGTGACCAAATCGTCCTTGCGATGCGACTCGTCACGCAGAGCTTGCTGCACCTTGCGCTCACGGTCACGCACGCGGTTAAGGGCGCCCTCGACCTCCAAGAAGTCGCCGTCGATGTTATCCCAGGTGTCGGGGTGATCGATCAGGCGATCTTGAATACGAGCGGCCAGCACACAATCGGCATGCTGCTCGCCCTGCTCGTAGCCCTGGTAGTACAGGGCGCGGCCACACAAGAACAGCACGCACGCGGCAAGCGCCAGCACAAAGCCAAGCATGTTGAATACAAAGCCGACATCAAACAGCACCGGCCCTTCGATGCCGCCGAGCGCCATGGCGCCAATCGCCAACGTCATGGCCCACGCGGCGCCGCCAATCACCACGCAGCGGCACACGATCTCAAATCGATCGATCAGCAAAAAGCCGACAAGCAGCACCGCCAAGATTCCGACGATGTTGTCGATGCCAATCAGCAGCAGGCTCAGCAAAAAGAGCAGCACCGTTGCAAGCGCGCGGTTGTCGACGACCGACCTCACGTATTCAAAGAGCCGATCGGGCACCTCGAACGCTTGCCTATCGTCTTTTGTCATATCAAGATCCTCACAAGCGAAAAGCGTTATTCGATGATGTAGCCGACGCCCCAGACGTTTTTGATAAAGCGTGGCTTTTGTGCGTCGTCGCCGATCTTTTCGCGCAAGTGGCGAATATGCACCATCACCGTATTGTTGGAGCCGGGCATAAAGTCCTCGTTCCACACCGCGCGGAACAGGTCCTCCACGGCCACCACGCTGCCGCGATGCTCGACCAGATACAGCAAGATTGAATACTCGGTGGGCGTGAGGCGAACCGGTGAACCGTCCACCGTTACGGAACGAGCATCGCGGTTGATCTCCAAGCCGTCGAGCTGAATGGTCGGCGACTCGGCCGCCTGTGCACGGCTACCGTAGCTGGTGTAGCGGCGAAGCTGAGCGTGCACGCGCGCGATGAGCTCCAGCGGACGGAACGGCTTAACCACGTAATCGTCCGCGCCAAGCGAAAGGCCCCCGATCTTGTCTTGCTGGGCATCGCGCGCCGTCAGCATGATCACGGGATAGGTATGGCTGGAACGGATCGTACGCAGCAGCTCAAACCCATCGATATCGGGCAGCATGACATCAAGCAGCGCCAGATCGAACTCCTGCTCCAAAATCGCCTTGGCAGCATCGGCCCCGCTATAGGCAATCTGGACATCAAAGCCCTCTTTTGTAAGGTAGATGCCAACCAAGTCGGCGATGGCCTTCTCGTCATCAACTACCAAAATGCGCTCGTTCATGCGTGCTCCTCTCGCGCTCCATTATGCCTGAGGCGACGCACGCCACACACAACAAGCGTGGGTGATTAAGTCGGCCTTAAGCACCCTTGTGCCCGTTCGGGTGCGGATGTGGGCCAAGCGCGCACGCGATGATCGCCGACGCCGGCAAACGATATACTCTAGTTTCAGAAGAGACCATCCCGTCGAAAGCGAAATCTGTGAAGTCCCTCACCTCTTTTGCAAAGCGCTCAGCCCAGCTTGCCGCCGGCTTTGTCTGCGCTATCGCCCTTGCCGCTGGCGCGCCCACCGTCGCCGGCGCCCAAGTGCTCACGACCGACAATGTTTGCGGCAAAACCGCCGATGCGCGCGGCATCACGGCCGAAAACCTGCCCGATATCGATGCGACCAATGCCCTCGTCATGGGCAAAGACGGCACCGTCTACTATGGGCGCGGCGCCGATGAGCAGGTCAAGATTGCCTCGATCACCAAGGTCATGACCGCAATCCTAACCGTCGAGAATTGCAAGATGGACGAGAAGGTCACGGTGAGCAACGCCGCAGCCACCGTGGGTAATTCGACCGCCGGCTTGCTCGAAGGCGACGAGCTTACCGTGGAGCAGGCACTGCGCGGCCTGATGATTCCCTCGGGCAACGACGCCGCCATCGTGCTCGCCGAATATGTGGGCAAGAAGATCGACCCTAAGACCAAAGACGCCGAGGCCACATTTGTGAAGGCCATGAACGAGCGCGCTAAGAAGCTCGGCTGCACCGGTACGCTTTTTGAAAACCCGCATGGTCTGGACTTTGATGGGTGGGCTGGCGATATGCACTCAACCGCACACGACGTAGCGCTGATGATGCAGGAGGCCATGAAAAACGACACGATCTGCGAGGTCGTAGCGAGCGAGGATTCCTGGATCGAAGTCACGGGCGCCGACGGCACCGACCATTCGCATTCCATGGACACGCATAACTATTTGCTGGGCCAAGATGGCAACATCGGCGGCAAGACCGGCACCACCGACGACGCGGGCTATTGCTTTACGAGCGCCTACAACCGCGACGGCGACGAGATCTACACCGTTATTTTGAACTCCACCACCACCGATCAGCGCTTTACCGATACCGCCGCCCTTGCCAATTGGTACTACGGTCACAAGGTGACGGTCGCAATCGCCAACACGCAGGAAAAGACCGCCAACGGCAACTCGCTTATGGCACGCATTAGCCAGACAGATTGGACGGACAAGACGATCGACGCCACGCTCGCCGACCCCGCCGCACAGGCAACGGTGTTCTCACTCGCCGGCGAAGTGACCGAAAAAGTTAGCTACGATGACCTTTCGGGCACGGTGCATGTTGGCGACAAGGTAGGCAGCGTTACGCTCAAGCAGGACGGCACCAAGGTCGCCGTCATGGACCTGGTTGCCGACGAGGAAGGCACAGGGCCGAATCCCATTGAATGGCTCCTCGTGAAGCTCGACCGCTTGGGCCGCCGCATCGACAACCGCCCACTTGCGGCAGAGAGCGAGACCGTAGCCAAGGCTCCTGAGATGTAGGGCTGGGGGAACATTACATTTGAGATTGGAGAGGCGTCCAACGGGCGCCTCTTTTTGAATACCTCTTAAACGGGATGCGTCAGAATCACCAAAGCGACATTGCTAGCCGTTTACCTTCGCTGTGTCTTTTCGGACCTTGAAAACGGGTCCACCGGGCATGCTAGTAGATCCTTTCGACCTCCTTGGTCAAGGCCCTGAAAAGATCCCCAGCTGAGGGGTCTGCCCCAGGACACAGCGATTGCCAGGCACCCGTTTCTCCGATGGTGCCCGCACTCGTCATAACAAGATCGTCGCTCCGCCTGCGAATGGAGACACTAACGGAGCGGCCATTATGGAACCCATGGATATCGACTTTATTTATGCGCCCATCAGCTAGATAACTAATCATGACATTGATGCTGTCACCATACTCCGGCAATTCGAAGCCGTGGGAATCCATCAATAGCTTCACGTCCTGATGGTAAATGCGGGCCTCGACGACATTCTTGGGCATCTTCCCCGTCTTTGTTGGAGAGCAAAAGCTGATGCTTGGCTCCTCTTCGCTCATGCCTCGGTCAAACCTAAGCATGCACGGGCATACCGACTCAATGGTTCGCAAGGCGTCCGCCGCGACCTTTTCCTCGGTAAACATCTCCACGTCGATGCCGTTTTCTTCCATATAGGCACGGTTTTTACGTTGAAGCTCTAGCCGAGCCGCAGCCTCCCCATCTCCACGCTGTTCCCAATTTCCGGAGTCGGCGACATTTCGATCGAATGTAGAATCAACGGAACATGGCGCTTGCTGTTGAGTCTGATCACTGTCGCCGAGACGCCTTAGCTCGGAGCGTCTCATCAGTAGTGTCACAATATCAAACAGCCAACCAAATCCAAAAAGGCCAAAGGTAAAGAGATATAGAAAGAAGCTACCCCACATCCGTGCATACGCCCTATGAGCGCCCGACCACCCAAGAAGGAAGCATAGCAAAAGCGCCTTGTTTGCCCTGTCAACCGACGTAATCTCTCGAGTGAGAGATTTCTGTTCAGGCTTCGCCAAAGGTGTAATTTCATGCGATGAAACAGTAATTGAGGACGTCCTTGACGCCGAGCTCCGAGCGCCTGATTTAGCAACGGCGCGAGCGACATCCCCAACTCCGACGGTCGTTCTGCTGTATACGGCATTGTAAGCAGCCTTCTTCGGATTTTTGATCCACCCCATGCCCTTCTTACCATAGCCGGGGATTATCGCCCGCTTTACCGCGCGCTTCGCTCTGCCGGTCGTTCTTGCCTTGAGTGATGTCTTTAGATTCGGCTTACGCAGCCCGACCTTTACCATATTTCTACTCCATCCCCTCGGAACCCCACACCGGGGTGCACGAGCACGCCTGGGTCTCCCCGTTTTCAAGCGCCCCGTGTTTGCCTAATGTTCACGCCCTTTCGGACTCTAATCCCCAGCTGCCATTCTTGATAATAAAAAAGGGCCCCAAATGGGACCCTTCTTCAAAGTCATACTGGCGGAGAGCTGGGGATTCGAACCCCAGATGCCCTTTTGGGGCATACTCGCTTAGCAGGCGAGCACCTTCGGCCTCTCGGTCAGCTCTCCGTAACAGCCGTTCTATAGTAACCAAACAGCCGAAGTTGGGCAAGGGGAATTTTGAGGCGTTTCCTCTTTTACCTCTCTTTTACCAGTAAACGTCTCAGTCAATCATCTCAACCTGTAACATCTGCAGGCCGTAATCCCCTCCAGATGTTACAGGTTGAGACAAAGATACAAGGACGGCCCCAGCGACAGCGCGGACAGCCCATTCTTTATTAGTCCTCTCGAACGGTCTCCAACAGATAATCGCGCATGTACGGAATTGCAAACGAAACACAGCCATAGCCCGCGGGCTCAATCAACCCCGCATCGATCAGACGCTTGCGATATGACCCAACTTTGTTCGCCGACAAACCCATCTTCTTGGCGATATCGCCGTTGGCGATATCGACGCCCTCGCATTGAGCCATCGCCGCGAGATACTGAAACTGCCGTTCCGACACCCTGCGCAGCGCTGGGGCAATCACCATAGCATTAAAGCTATCAAGAGCCGCCTGGATACCCTTACGAGCCGCCTCTTCGCTCACGCTCTCCGCCCCACTGCGCGCAGCAACCTGCCAAGCGTAATATCCGACCAGCTGGACCATAAAGGGATAGCCTGCCGAAGCTTTTGTTAATAGCTCAGCGGCACCTTTGTCGAGCTCCTTGCCCGCTCGTCTCATCGTATCCTCAAACGATCCGCCAACTTCAAAATCGGAAAGCCGAGTAAGTTCAACATGTTTGGCTCGCTGAAGGAACGTCAACGTATCATCCACCACCACGCCATCTACCGATGTCGGCAGCCCGGCGAAAGCGAAAGCGACATTCGCTCCTTGGCGGATCAAGAGCTGCATCTCATTGCCTAGCTCGCGCATTTCCTCAGTTGAGGCATCCTGGATCTCGTCGAGCGTAATGAGCAGACCACCGCGCTTCGCAGCATCGTACATCGCAGCGCCCAGATGAGAGGCCGACTTCGACATCTCCATGGAGCCAAGGCTGACCCCTAAAATCGATGGGGAAATCGAGATTGATTCAAGACGAACGTTTCGCTGCAGAGCCTCGAGGATTCTATTGCAAAAACCAGCATTGGAGGCAACGTCAACGACCTCGAATCCTTTTTTGCGTGCAAGGTCACCCAATGCATTAAGGAGCACCGTTTTACCTGTGCCTCGGACGCCCGAGATGCGCATGAGTCGATCGGGGGCACCAGGACCATTCTCAAGAGCCTCGGCAAAGTCATCCAAAACAGTGTCCCGTCCGATAAGCTCAGGCGGATTCATGTCCGCCGTTGGCTTAAAGGGGTTAACAGCTTTCGTCATTCTGCCCTCCTCTGCTAGTTTTAACAACTTTAACAAAGTTTAGCAACTTTAGCAGAGTTTAACAGTTTTAGCAGGCTCGGCGGCTTTATGCCTTACCAATCCTGCCGGGTCCTCCCGCCCGCGCCGATACAAATAGCGCGGTGCGGCCCCTCTATATCGCCCCTACCCCAGCGAGCGGTTGAGGGAGCCGAGCTCGTCGTTGCCCATGGTGCGCCACATTTGGAAGATGCAACCGCGTGCCAGGAAAAAGAACCCGTTGTCGACCAGTTGCACAGCGGCATCTGCCAGCTGATTCGTCACGGCGGACACTGGCGGCAGCTCGAGTCCAGCCTTGCGGATGGTCTCGACCGCTTCCTCGAACGCCGGAGGCTCGCTGACGCCCATCTCGTTCATAAGGCCCTGCATTTCTTCCAGCGCGCTGCTGCCCGACTCCTCGCCGCGCGGCACCAGACGGTAACAAGCCAGCGCCAGGTCGAGCTGATCGCAATTCCAATAGGCAAACGCCAAGCGATAGAACAGGTAGCCGATTGCAGAACGATCGCTGGCAATACGTAGGCCGTGGCGCGCCACCTCGATAATCTCGTCAAAGCGCTCCAGACGCGCAAGCACGTTGATGAGCGCAAAGTGCGATTGCATGGACGAGCGCGCCAGATCGTAAAGATGGCGCACCTCGGGCAGCGCTCGTTCAAAGTCCTCTTGCTCGGCGTAAAAACTGCAGATCTCGTGCTGGGCAAAGTACAGCGCATCGGGCGCACGAAGGATTCGCACAGAGCGGTCTTCTTCCAACACCGGTAGCACCATGCGCACCAGCTGGTTATCACAAAACTGCGTTTGAACCGGACCTGTCGCCAAAAGCTCGGCGACGGCGCACTTAGCCTCCAACTCCTCGACAAGACGGGAAAAGCCTTCAAAGGCACCTGTACGGTCGACTTTTGCCTGCTCGCGCAATTCAACAACGCGGGCCACGTATGGGTCGTCGTCCTCTTCCATGACCTCCAACTCGTCAGCCGTATCGGCAAGCAGCAGATCGCGCAGCGCCGGCGGCAGTGTGCGATGGTCATCACGCGGACGAGCATGAACCTCCGCAGGCTCAATCGTCTCCGGAGCGGTTGACTCATACGCCTCAAGCACACGCTTGCACGGCATATCGTCCATGTCCATGCTCTCAAGATCCTTGGCAACAGGCACGCAATCGGCCAGATAGGCCGCGCGCCCAAAGAAATACGTTGCGACAACGCGCTCGCCCTGCTCACTGTCGGGAGCAGCAATCTGCACATAGCAGCGCGTGATGCAGGTGCCCGCGGCAAAACACGCTGCCGCAAGCGTAAGTGCCACGCGCGCATCGTGCTCCGCGGCCCAGATCGCGCGCATGTCCTCGTCCAGCTCGCGCCAGGCGTCATCCTGAGCGTCGTATTCACGTTGTGGCATGGCATCCACGACAGACCGCCCAAACCGAACGAGCATAATCCCCTCGGCAACGTTTGCCCGATAGGTATAGTCGAGCCGTGTGACCACGTTAAGCGCCTCGACAATACGCGCGAAGCGGGTACGCACATCCCACTCACCGCCCGACTGGCAAGCCACCGTACCCGGTTTGCCCCACGGGTTATCGCTCGAGGCCGTATCGAGCAGTCGGGGAACATCGTTGGTCGTCTTGGCGATATGCCATGCATCAAAGAGCGCGCAGCCCTCAAGGCTCGGCGAGGATGCCGCAGGGGCCAATCCGGCCCCGATGCGCTCGAGGATGCCAGAGAGGCGGTTGAGACGGCACTCGATGGCAAGCAGCATGTCAATCTCGTCCTGGTCCAGCAGGCTACGATCAAAATTGAGATAGAAAAGCTTTGACCGATCGATGCGCGCCAGGCTCATTTCGGACTTGGCGGCAATGGTGCGCAGACGGGGCAAGTCGACCTCGCTCATAAGGGCGGCGGCATAACGCTCGATACCGCTCGGATTCTCGGCATGGTCAACGCGGTAAAGCAGCGTCTCGATAGCATCGGGGAGCGGTGCCGTGTTAAAGCCCAAAAACACCTCGACCGGCTCGGGCAACTTTACGAGCTTGATCTTGTCGACAACATTTTGCATGTCCGCATCGAGACCGTCGACGCCCGCCGTGTTCGCAATAGCGCTTTCGGAGTTGGCAAATATCACGTAGCGCAGGAACATCGATGCCATGAACTCGCCGTAAGGAAGGGAGCGGGCCGAATTCCATGTCTCGTGATCGGACTGCTCGCGCATGGGGCCTTCGGGAGAGCCGACGGTTCGCGCGCATGCGCGCATTGCACCGCTGGCTTCCCTTACCATAATCTCACCAATACTGGAATCCGACTCGTCAAGGACCAGTTCCATGTCGGGATCGTTGGACAGCTGAGCCTCGCTAACGGGGCGGTCCACCTTGTACACCTCACCCGAAACGCTTACGTAGCCCAAAAGCGACACATGACTTTTGCCAACGAACTCGACGACATAACAAGATTCATGCTGATCCTCGCCAAAGAGTTTCCAGACCACGCCATATGAGCGTCCCGCAGGCTGCTCGGGCATCGCCGGAAAGCGCTTCTTGGGATCGAGAAACCTGAGCTTGTATGTCGGACGCTCTGCCACGAAATATCACCCTGATCGGTCGTCTAGAGAAGGAGCGGTCGCGGATGGGCCGCGACACCTACTCGAAATCTTACACGAGTCGACAGGAAATAGTCCGCTTTACGCCCGCGCCTCGACCGAGGTTCGAATCCATGCAGTGCTTACGTAAAAGAAAAGCCCCCGTTGCCGGGAGCTTTAATCTCAAATGGTGCGGCGTATAGGATTCCGCGCATCCGCTTCGCGGATCCGCACCGGCTTCGCCCGCCTGCCGGCGGACTCGCCCGCGGGCTAAAAACGCTCCGCGTTTTCTTTACGCCCGCGCCTCGACCGAGGTTCGAATCCATGCAGTGTTTACGTAAAAGAAAAGCCCCCGTTGCCGGGAGCTTTAATCTCAAATGGTGCGGCGTATAGGATTCGAACCTATGACGTTCTGATTCGTAGTCAGACCCTCTATCCAGCTGAGGTAACGCCGCGACTTGTTGATTATTATGCACATCGACTGAATAAAGGTCAAGCATTTTTCGAAAAAAGTTATCAAATTTGATTTTTACTCACTTGGCGCAGTCGATCGACTCGACACTTTCAAACACGGCAAAAGCAACTTCTCAAGTATATCGACATATAAGAAAAGCCCCCGTTGCCGGAGGCTTAAAACTCAGTTGGTGCGGCGTATAGGATTCCGCGCATCCGCTGCGCGGATCCGCACCGGCTTCGCCCGCCTGCCGGCGGACTCGCCCGCTCGCTAAAAACGCTTCGCGTTTTCTTAACGCTCGCGCCTCGAACGAGGTTCGAATCTCCGCAATGCCCCCGTAAAGGAAAAGCCCCCGTTTCCGGAGGCTTTAAAATTCAATTGGTGCGGCGTATAGGATTCGAACCTATGACGTTCTGATTCGTAGTCAGACCCTCTATCCAGCTGAGGTAACGCCGCAACGCACGGATTATTATGCACGTGACCCCTCGATGGGTCAAGCGACAATTTGGAAAAATTTTACGAAGTGATGATTAAGATGCTCACGCCTCGACCGAGGTTCGAATCCATGCGGTGTTGCCATAAAAGAAAAGCCCCCGTTGCCGAAGGCTTTAAGTTCGATTGGTGCGGCGTATAGGATTCCGCGCATCCGCTGCGCGGATCCGCACCGGCTTCGCCCGCCTGCCGGCGGACTCGCCCGCGGGCTAAAAACGCTCCGCGTTTTCTTGACGCTCGCGCCTCGACCGAGGTTCGAATCCATGCGGTGCCGGCGTAAAAGAAAAGCCCCCGTTGCCGGAGGCTTTCGATTTTAATTGGTGCGGCGTATAGGATTCGAACCTATGACGTTCTGATTCGTAGTCAGACCCTCTATCCAGCTGAGGTAACGCCGCAGCGCAAGACATATAAAACCACTTTAGCTTATTGGAGTCAAGCACAATCTCAAACTTTTTTGTGGAACGCAGTTTTGTCATGCTGCTCCGCATATACCGCCGTTCCCCGTACGATCGATTGGCTTTTCGATCACGTCAAACTTGGCATCAAGTTCCCTCAGGAGCGATCTCACCCGCTGGGCACAGTCATAATCGGCAAACGAGATGCTCAGCATGCGCGCGACCTGGTTGGAAGTCCCAACTCCATAGAAGTGCTCCAGCGCCACAAGCCCCTCGCGCGTCACAAAGGTCTCGACCACATGCGGCGACTCCTCAAAGCACCATTGGGTCAACGGACCCTCACTCGTCTGTCGAACCACCAGGCCACCCATGCCAGACGGCTCACACGTTACAAGCAGGTACTCCCCGCCCTCGTCGCTCTCAAACAAAACCACCCGATCATCAAACAGCTCCATCGCGTCCCCTTTCTCTCGCTCTTATTTAGCAAAAGCATAGCAGGTAGATGGCTGTATACAGAACAGTTGTTCGTGTGTTTTCTATTGAGCTGTCCGCACGGCATGGTATGGACCTGCGCACGAAATAGGGCGCCCCCGAAGGAGCGCCCTTGCATATCCCCTATGCAGCCAAGTTACGCGACCGGCTCGATCTTCTCGAGACCGCCCATGTAAGGACGCAGAACCTCGGGGATCGTGATGGTGCCGTCGGCGTTCTGGTAGTTCTCCAGAATGGCAGCCATGGTACGACCAGCCGGCAGGCCGGAGCCGTTAAGGGTGTGCAGGTAACGCGAGCCCTTGAAGTTCTCGGGGTCGCGGTACTTGATGTTGGCGCGGCGGGCCTGGAAGTCGCCGCAGTTGGAGCAGGAGCTGATCTCCTTGTAGGCGTTGTAGCTCGGCAGCCAGACCTCGACGTCGTAGGTCTGACGGGCAGAGAAGCCCAAGTCACCGGTGCACAGGCTAATCACGCGATACGGAAGGCCCAGCTGCTGCAGCAGGTACTCGGCCTCGGCGGTCATGCTCTCGAGCTCATCGTCGGACTCCTCCGGCTTAGCGAACTTGACCATCTCGACCTTGTCGAACTCGTGCTGACGGATGATGCCGCGGGTGTCGCGACCGGCGGAACCGGCCTCCTCGCGGAAGCAGGGGGTGAAGGCGGTGTAGCGGCGCGGCAGAGTGTCGGCATCGAGGACCTCGCCGGCGTGCAGGTTGGTAAGCACGACCTCTGCGGTGGGGATCAGGAAGTTGTCGCCCGAGACGTGGTAGGCGTCGTCCTCGAACTTGGGCAGCTGACCCGTGCCAAACATGGTCTGACGCTTGACGACGATGGGCGGCCACCACTCCTTAAAACCACGGCTGGTGTGCGTATCGAGGAAGAAGTTGATAAGGGCGCGCTCCAGGCGGGCGCCGGCGCCACCGAGAACGGTAAAGCGGCTGCCGGAGAGCTTATTGCCACGCTCGAAGTCGAGGATGTCCAGATCGGTGCCCAGATCCCAGTGCGGCTTAAAGTCGAAGTCGAACTCGCGCGGGGTGCCCCAACGACGGCGCTCAATGTTCTCGTCCTCGTCCTTGCCGTACGGCGTGGCCTCGCAAGGAATGTTGGGCAGGTGAGCCATGAAGTCGTACTGCTCCTGCTCGAGAGCAGTGCGGCGCTCGGCCAGACCGTCAATCTTCTCGTTGACGGCACGCACGGCCTCCTTGGCGGCCTCGGCCTCGTCCTTCTTGCCCTCCTTCATCAGGGCGCCGATCTTCTTGGACTCGGCATTGCGCGTAGCCTGGAGCTCCTCGACCTCGGTGATGACGGCACGGCGCTCGTCGTCGAGCTCAAAGAACTTCTCGCGATCCCAAGACGTCTGGCGGTTAGCCATGGCGACATCGATGGCATCGGGGTTCTCGCGAACAAACTTGATATCAAGCATTAGATCCTCCGGCGATATACATTCCATTTAGGTTGCAACCTTGTACATGTATGGGCAAGTATATACTTATGAGCGTTTACGACCCAACTCAACTACGCAAGAAGGCACCCAATGGACGCAGTTTTTTCCTTTTTGTTTGGCACCCGCACCGGTTTTGCCATCCTTTTCGCCGGCGGCATCCTGTTATTTGCGATTCTTGCCTTTGTAATGGAGAAGCGTACCCATAAGATGTACGTCGACCGCGGACCCAAGTCCGAGGATGAGGAAGACAGCTTCTGGGACTAACCTGCCAAAAAGGGACAGGTTTATTTTGGTCGGTTTTATCTGGGAAAATGCAAGCGCCCCGCAACTGGAATTGAGCCAGTTGCGGGGCGCTTTTCGTACATGCGACAAAACCGCAGAAAAAACCTGTCAAAATAAACCTGTCTTTTTTGGTCGGTTTTATTGGAGAGTTGCGTCAATTGCCTTGACCAGGGCGCTGCGCATGCCGGCGTCCTCGAGTGCAACAACGCCCTTGATGGTGGCACCACCGGGCGAGCATACGGCATCCTTCATCGCCGCAGGATGCTGGCCAGTTGCAAGCTGCAGCTTTGCCGTACCCAGCACCATCTGGCTCACAATGCGATAGGCATCGGCACGCGGGATACCGTGCTTGACCGCCGCATCGCCCAGGGCCTCGATTGCCATAGCGACAAATGCCGGAGCGCAACCACCCACCGTGCCGCCCACGAACAGCAGGCTCGTATCGAGCTCGACCACCGTACCGAGCTTGCCAAGCAGATCAAGCACCACGGCGCTCTGCTCATCACTAAGCGTGGAAGCCTTCTCGCAAGCGATGACGCCCTCGCCCACCGAAACCGGTGTGTTGGGCACCGTCGAGATATGCGCGACGCCCGGCAGGACCTGCTCCCACTTGGCACTGTCCCAAGTCCAGGCAACCGACAGAACGACCTTTTTGGCAAGAGCATCCTTGAGCGGGGCGAATACCTTCTCGATCATGTACGGTTTGACCGCAGCGACCACGATATCGGATGCGGCGACAACCTCGGCGGCATCGTGGCAAGCGGCCATCCCACGCGCCTCACAGCGCTCAACCAGTGCGTCGTAGCGACCCGCACAGGCGCACATGTCGCTCGCAGCTACACCGGCAGCGATCCAGCCATCGGCCATGGTGCTCGCCATATTGCCAAAACCGACAAATCCAATCTTCATATCACATAGTCCTTTCAGACACATTCCTCAAAACGAAAGGTATTGTCCCACGCCATTGTTTCGTATTGCCGACCTATTTGTGATACGGCTCGCCACGGCTGATCTTGCAGGCGCGGTAGATTTGCTCCAGCAGCACCACGCGCGCCAAGTTATGCGGCAAGGTAATGCGTCCAAAGCTGAGCATCTCGTCGGCGCGGGCGCGCACCTCATCGCTCACGCCGTCCGAACCGCCAATCACAAAGGCGATGTCGCTGCTGCCTCGCAGCATAAGATCGTCGAGCCTCGCCGAGAGCTCCTCACTCGAACGCTCCTTGCCCTCGATAGCCAGCAGGATCACATGCGCTCGAGACGGCAATGCAGCAAGAATTGCCGCCCCCTCCTTGTCGCGCGCGGCATCCACGCCGCCCGCCTTAGCCGGGTCGATATCGGCCACCTCGCGGATATCCACCTTGGCATAGGCGCCTAGGCGCTTGGTGTACTCAGCGCACGCGTCCTTCCAAAAGCGCTCCTTGAGCTTACCGACGCAAACGACGGTGTATTTCACGCGCGTCTACTCCTTCGAATCGTTTTGAACTTTGCCGGCGGTCAGCATCTGCTCGAACATAGAGGCCGACTGCGAGAAGTCGCTCGGCAGCACGACCGTCGAGGTTTTACCCGTGCGAGCAAACTCCGTCATCATCTCGGACCACTGCGTAAACATGAACAGTTGGTTGGCCTCGTCATTGCCGACACCCGTCTCCTGGATGATCTCGAGCGAATCTTTGATACCCAGTGCGATGGCCTTGCGCTGGTTGGCGATG
This sequence comes from Collinsella sp., assembly GCA_018381235.1. GTDB lineage: Bacteria > Actinomycetota > Coriobacteriia > Coriobacteriales > Coriobacteriaceae > Collinsella. The sequence continues at coordinate 20,333 of JAGZSF010000013.1, forward strand.
CCCTCGCCCGCCTTTTCCATAGCCTCGGCCTCGGCGGTCGCCTCGGTGACGCGCTTGATGCGGTCGGCCTCGGCGAGCTCCTGTGCCGCAGCGCGCTTGCGCTGGGCGGCGTTGATGTCGTTCATGGAGTTCTCGACCTCGGTCGGCAGTGCGATTTTGGTGATGAGCGTCGACACGAGGGTGAAGCCGTAGGCGGCCATCTGCTCGGAAACGGTAGCGTTGACATCCTTGGCGATGTCATCCTTCTTGGCAAAGACCTCGTCGAGTGTGTAGACGGGAATCGAAGAGCGCAGGGCGTCGGTGATGAAGTCACGCATCTGGTCGACGGGCTCCTGCAGCATGTAGTAGCTCTTGTAGATACCCGAATCTGCCGGGCCGGCGCCCATGTCATAGCTCACGTGGTACTGAGCAGAGACCTCAAGGCCGATGGTCACGTTGTCCTGGGTCTTAACGTCGATGCCAAAACCGTTTTTCATGGTGCGCAGACTCACCGTGGCGGCTTTGCGGTCAATCACGGGCACCTTCATGTGGAAGCCCGCGTTGACGATGCGGTTAAACTTGCCCAGACGCTCGATGATCACGGCATGCTGCTGTTCAACGACATAGCAGGCGTTGGGAAGCAGTAACAACAAAATGATGATGGGAATCAAAAGGCTGGTAAGGGCGGCGATGATACCGGACAACAGCATGGTCTCTCCTCTGATAGGCACACGTTGGCACTAGGATACCCGCACGAAGCAGCAACGTGACATCAACAAGAGGCCCATAACAAAAAGCTCCCATTGCTGGGAGCTCTTTCAATCAATGGTGCGGGCGAAAGGACGTCCGCGTATCCGCTTCGCGGATCCGCACCGGCTTCGGCCGCCTGCCGGCGTCCTCGCCAGCTCGCTAAAAACGCTCCGCGTTTTCTTTACGCTCGCTCCTTCACAGGTTCAAGTCCCTGTGATGGGCCCATAACAAAAAAGCTCCCATTGCTGGGAGCTCTTTCATTTAATGGTGCGGGCGAAAGGACTTGAACCTTCATGGGGTTGCCCCCATACGGACCTGAACCGTACGCGTCTGCCAATTCCGCCACGCCCGCGTGCAGGAATTAGAATAACGGAGCGCCACCACGAACGCAAGAACTATTTTTGAAAAAGTTTGCAGGCATTCTCCCAAGCGGCTTGCACGATTGTTTCGGCGTCCTCACCCGTGCGATCGACACGGTCGTTGACCAGCGTGTTTGCCGTAATGGAGATCATTGCGGGCTCGCATTCAAGACCGCGGATGGGCTCCGGAGCCATATACGGGCAATCCGTCTCGAACAAAATTCGATCGAGTGGAGTTGCCGCAAATGCCTCGCGCACATCGTCGTTGCGCTTAAAGGTGGCCGCACCGCCATAGGCGATATAGCAGCCCAAATCCACAAAGCGCTCCATCGTGGCGCGGTCCTCGCCAAAACAGTGCAGCACACAACCAGCCTGGGGCACACCCACCTCGCGCAGTACGTTGTACGCATCAACGTGCGAGGTGCGCTCCCCATCCGAGTCCTCGTGACGCAGGTGCAGCTCCACCGGCACATTGCGGCGCACGGCAAGCTCGAGCTGGCGCGCCATGCAATCAATCTGCACGTTATGGGGTGCCGGCGCGATATCGTCGTCATAGTCCATGTGGTAGTCCAGGCCGATTTCGCCAATACCGGCGCATAAGGGGTCATCAAGTGCCGCAACGACCTGTGCATGAACGTCGTCGGTATAGTCCGGCGCGCCATACGGATGCACGCCGGCAAGATACTTGATCTGCGGGATATCCTGCATCGGAAGAATCTCGCGCACCAGCCAGTCGCTATAGTCCGCCACGCTGCGCTTGTCAGCAATGGGGTCGAACATCGTCACCAACAGGTCGACGCCCGCGGCTTTGGCGCGCACGAGCGTCTCGGGCACATCCTTGCCCCAAAACGAAAGCAGATGTGCATGCGTGTCGGCAAGCGGCGCCAAGGGCACGGGACAAGCAACCGTCTTCTTTTTCTTGGTAAACGTCACGCGTTCGGCATTAGGCGTCATGGATTAGCTCCCGGGCCAGACGGACAAAGTCGGAAACATCGAGCGTCTCGGCGCGCGTGGTGGGTGCGATACCGCAAACCTCAAAAGCGGCATCGAGCACGTCCTTGGCAAAACCGTTGGCGCTCATGGAATTGCGGATGGTCTTGCGACGCTGAGCAAATGCAGCATCAATCACGCGGGCCACAAATTCGCGATCGAGTCCTTCGGGCACCACGCCGTCAACACGGTCGATACGCACGACGGCCGAGTCCACGTGCGGCGCCGGCATAAAGCAACGCGGCGGCACCTCAAAGCGACCCGTCACCTGCGCGTACAGGCCGAGTTTTGCCGTGTATCCGCCATAGGTCTTGTTACCGGGCGTTGCGGCAATGCGATCGGCAACCTCCTTTTGAACCATGACGACAGCGCGCTTAAGCGCGGGCATCGTCTGGAAGAACTGAAGGATGATCGTCGCCGCCACGTTGTAGGGCAGATTCGCGACAAACACCGTCGGCTTACCGCCCGCAACCTGCTCAATCTGCTCCGGCGTCACCTTAAGCGCGTCGCCCATGATAAAGTGGAAGTTGGCGTAGTCGGCGGCGTGAGCATCGAGCACCGGCTCGAGCTCGGGATCTGCCTCAATCGACGTGACGCACGCCGCTTCCTGCAGCAACGCAAGTGTCAACGTACCGCAACCCGGACCCACCTCGAGTACGCGCTCGTCACCTGCAAGCTCGGAAAGCTCGCAGATACGCTCGATCACATGATTGTCGATTAGAAAGTTCTGGCCCAGGCGATGCTTAGTCGCAAGGCCAAACTCCTCTAGCAGCTCCCTGGTGGCCGTGGGGTTTGCCAAAGGCGAAGTTGTCATGGTTGCCTCCTTAGCATGATGGCGGCGTCTTGAAACAAAAGGGCATGGACCGTGGCGGCCATGCCCTTACAGCTAAACAGCAAATTGCCGATATGGCGCTCGCGCGGTCTCTACGCCAGACGCGGGAACAGCGGATCGCCCTTCTCGACGGGCTGACCACCAGCAAGCAGGCCCCAAGCGCAAATGCCCTTGAGGTCGTCGCTCGCGGCCTCGTCCTCGCAGGACAGGCGGCGCAGAGCCTCGGCAGAAGTCTGGGGCATGAGCGGCATCAGCAGGTGAGCGGCAATGCGGATGGCCTCGAGCAGGTTGTAGATCACAAACGCCAGCTCGTCAGCCTTGGCCTCGTCCTTGGCAAGTGCCCAAGGCTCGGAGTCCTCGATGTAGTGGTTGGCGGCGTGGATGAGCTCCATGACCTCGTCCTTGGCTCCACCGTAATCGAGCACGTCCATCTTGGCCATGTAGCGCTCGACCAAACCGTCGGCAATCTTTGCCAGCGGGTTATCGAACGCATCGAACGATGCGGGCTTGGCGGGCGCGCAACCGTCAAAATACTTGCCGCTCATGTTGAGCGAACGCGAGATGAGGTTGCCCCAGCTGTTGGCCAGGTCGGCGTTGTAGACCTGCTCCATGCGGTCGAAGCTGATGGCACCGTCAGTGCCAGGGACGACGTCGGTCATAAAGTAGTAGCGATAGCCCTCGACGCCCAGCATGTCGGTAACGTCCTGCGGAGCGATGGCGTTGCCGCGGCTCTTGGACATCTTCTCGGCCTTGCCGGTCTCGGCATTGCGCACGGTCAGGAAGCCGTGGGCAAAGACGTGCTCGGGCAGGGCCTCGCCGATGGCCATGAGCATGGCGGGCCAAATGACGCAGTGGAAGCGGATGATGTCCTTACCCACGATGTGGAACTGCGCGGGCCAGCGATAGGCCAGCTCGGCACGCGCCTCGTCGGTGTCGACACCGTAGCCGACGGCCGTCATATAGTTGAGCAGCGCATCGAACCACACGTAGGTCACGTGACCCTCGTCAAACGGGACCTGAATGCCCCAGTCAAAGCTCGTACGGCTCACGGAAAGGTCATTAAGGCCGCCCTCGACAAAGCTACGTACCTCGTTCATGCGGAACGCAGGCTCGACAAAGTCGGGGTGCTCGTCGTAAAGCTTGAGCAGCTTGTCCTGGAAAGCGGAAAGCTTAAAGAAGTAGGACTCCTCCTGCACGCGCTCAAGCGGACGGTGGCAGTCGGGGCACAGGTGCTGGCCGACGCTGCCGTACTCCTCGTCGCCCTTCTGGACCTGCGTATCGGTGAAGTAGGTCTCGTCAGGCACGCAATACCAACCGTCGTAGCTGCCCTTATACAGGTAGCCGGACTCCTTCATGCGCTCCCACAGGTACTGCACGGCATGATGCTGGCGCGGCTCGGTGGTGCGGATGAAGTCGTCGTTGGAAATCTCGAGCTTGCTCCAAAGCTCCTTGAAGTGCGGGGCCTGGCTGTCGGTCCACTCCTGCGGCGTCATGCCATGCTTGGCTGCGGCCTCGGCGACCTTCTCGCCGTGCTCGTCCATGCCGGTCAGGAACTTGACGTTATAGCCGGCGGAGCGACGATAACGGGCCTGAACGTCGGCGATGATGGTGGAATAAGCCGTGCCCAGGTGCGGATCGGCGTTGACGTAGTAGATGGGCGTCGTGATAAAGAACGAAGGCTTGCTTTGATCCATGGGGTTTGTCCTCCAGAAAAACGTTGCATACAGAGGATGATTCTAGCGCAAGGGCTGGATATCCTCCATCTATTGCATATCGAGCACCATGGCATAGACATCGCGCTTGCGGCGCGAATACTTCTGAGACAGGCGCTTGGCCACTGCAGACGCGGGCTCCCCCTCCTCGAGCGCGGCGCGGATATCCTCGCGCAGGGCCTCGTCGTGATCCGCTGCCGCGGCGCCAACCGGCACGGCACCGGCCTCCTCATCCTCGCTCGGCGGCGCGATGACCAGCGCAATCTCGCCCTTTACCTCGCCGCGAGCACGCAGCTCCTCGGCAAGCTGGGCAGCGGGCCCGCGCAAGACTTCCTCGTGCAGCTTGGTGAGCTCGCGGCAGACGGCAACCTCACGCTGGGGAAAGACCTCCACCACGGCCTCGAGCGTCGCCACGATGCGATGTGGAGACTCGTAGAAGATGAGCGCGCCGGGCACCACGGCAAGGCGCTGCAAACGGCGCACACGGTCGCCGTGCTTTCGGCCCAAAAAGCCCTCGAAGAAAAAATGCTTGCAGGGAATGCCGGACGAAACGAGCGCCGTGACGCAAGCAGAGGGCCCGGGAATAACTTCTACGGGCACATCGGCCTCACGTGCCGCCTCGACCAGCGCCTGGCCGGGATCGGACACGCTCGGCATGCCGGCGTCCGAGGCAAAGGCGAGGGTCTCCCCCGCCAGCAGACGGTCGACTAGGCCGGCGGCGCGGCTGGCGATCACATTCTCGTCGCAACGGACAAGCGGCTTGGAAATGCCCAGGTGCATCAGCAGCTTTGACGTCACACGCGTGTCTTCGCAGCAGATGGCATCGGCGGCGGCAAACGCCTCGCCAACGCGCGGGGACAGGTCGCCCAGGTTGCCGATGGGCGTGCCGACCACATAGAGTTTGCCCGTATGGGCGCTGTTTTGCGTCATATCAACCTATTCAATCATGCCGCGCTCGAGCGTACCGAGCGCCGCGCGGGCGTCCCATGCTGCAATGCGCTTCTCGGTCTTCCACGTTTGGAAGAACCAACCGGCAGCCGGCGCAAACGAAGCCAGCTGATTGGCGATAAACACGCGCTCGTAGGCATTGCGGCCCTCGGGCGTAACCGACGAGTTGGCAAAGATCGCCGCGCCCGACCATTCGCCCACCAGCACGGGGAACCCAGTCGAAATCGCTTCTTTGAGCTCGCGCTTGTTGCGCGAAATCGCCGTCGTCAGCCCGCGGGGGCTCGTGATATCGAGCGCATACTCGTCACGGTAATGGTACAGGTGAAGGTCCATGTAGACGTTCTTGTACTTGGCGCCGCGCATAAAATGCTTCCACTCGTTGGGATGCCCCGACGACGAGAAGACGACGATCTTATCCTCGGGCATATACGAACGGACGAGCTCGTAGGCGTCGCGATAGAAGTTGCGCAGGTAGTGCGCCGGAATGCCATCCGTCATGGCAAAGAGACTCTTGCGGACGCTCATCTGCGGCGTGTCCAGCAGCTCAATGCCCAGCAGGCTCTCGGCCTCGCCGTAGCGATCGGCCAGGCGCTCGAGCACGTCGAGCGCGACATGACGGCCGTTGGTGGACGAATGCCACTCGACGACAGCCTCCGGCGTGGCGGGCGAATCGTTGGAATCGCCCTGGCCACCGGGCACAGTTGCCAGATCAAGCAGCACGCGGATGTCGTACTTGGCAGCCCACTCAATTGCACGGTCGATGTAGTCGACAACCGAGATGTAGGACGCATCGGACTCCTGCGAGCCAAAGGCATACCAAGGCACCGGCAGGCGCACGGCGTTGAGGCCGATCTGCGCCATGCGACGGAAATCATCCTCGCTCACAAACGTCTCGTAATGACGGCGCATGCGCTCGTTATAGGCGGCGGTGCCCATGGCCTCCTGCAGCTCGGCCGCATTGGATGCACCGGTCGCCGCGTATAGCGACGGGGTCACCCAAGGCTCGGGAATAAACCAGCCAGAGAGATTAACGCCGAGTATCCTCTCCATCACTGCCCCCTTCGGATCGTGCAGGCCGAGCCTGCATCGTATTGCATGGGAAAAGTATCGTTTTGAGTATACCCGCGCGTGCGGACAGACGACCGAACGGTCTGTAAAGTGGCGCAAAAGCGAGAGGAATGTCTGAGCGGGCGGGCCCGAAATGTGCACGCACGTCGGAAGTAAGCGCCGGAAAGCGCGTCCCGTTTTTCGCAAAAGACTGGGATGCATTTTCCGCTCGAGGCCTCAATCGGAAAATGCATCCCGTTCTGAGCGCGGGATCTGGGACGCAGTTTCCGCCAAAGACCGCAAAAGGAAAGCACATCCCATTCTGACGCCGGATTCCGGGTCGCGCTTTCCCAAGCGGCCTCAAAGCGGAAAACGCATCCCACTCTGAAGCCAAATTCCGGGACGCAGTTTCGCAGAGCCCTCGATAAAAGAAAAGGACCCCTTTGCAGAGGTCCTAGTCAATTCAAGGTGGCGGGGAAGGGAATCGAACCCCTGACACGAGGATTTTCAGTCCTCTGCTCTACCAACTGAGCTACCCAGCCATTTGAGGTGTGCCTTGTTTCAAGGCTTGATTAGTATAACCAAGGACGCGTTCCGGTCAACCGAGAATTTTAAAAAAGTTTTTGAGCACAGTCTCGGTTCTATAAATCGGCACGTCAGAGACATCAGCCGGCAGCAAGAAGTTTTTCGCTCAGTCCCTTAAGCCGGCACGCGTTGGAGAGCAGGGGTCGAAACAATGATTGAAGGACGCTCTAGTACGGCCCAGGCGCCGGGGCAGGAGCACATACGCCAGGGACGTACGTTTTCGTAGCGCGCGAGGATATTGCCGTCGCGATCGATGAAGGCGATGTCGATGGGATAGGCCATAAAACACGTATGGACCGAAGAGCAGCGTGGAAACGCCATGACGAGCGGCAGGCCGTTGGCGGCAACCGGACGCCGTCCCAGCATGCCGCGCAGGCGCATGACAAACGACTCCGCTACCACAAACTCGACCGGCGTCCAACCCAGCCTATTGAGTGCCCGCGCGTAGGCGATGTAGGACGAGACCGCGGTCACATGACCACCCCCGGGCGCCATGGATCGACCGTCACCGCGCGCTCGTGCGACAACGTTGTCGGCGCCCCCAGCGGAACGCCAGCGATGCTGAGAGAAGTCGGCCACGGCTCATAGTGCATGGTGCAGGTGTAGGTCCTAAACGTACCGGATAGGGAGAGCAGGCCACCATCCGATGCCTCCGCGCCTTGCTCGCTCGACACTTCGATCTGTAAGTCATAGCCTTCCATGGCATTCAGAATTTGAGTCTGGACCGTCGCCGAGGCATCGGCAGAGCTTTCGTCGCCCTCCCCCTCCGACGCCACGGCATGCGCCAACACGATGTCGGGCACCACGCGGTCGAAGCGCGCGACAGCGCTGGCAAAGATCATGACGTTGTACACGATGAGTGCCAGCACCAGCAAAACGGGCGTAACCGCTGCCATCTCCACCGTCGCCTGGGCGCGCTCCTCGCGCAGACGCATGCGAATACTCATTACGACCCACCGCCCAGAGCGCCAACCAGCGTGGCGACATCGACGGTGAGTGGGATGGAGCCGCCGCCGGGCAGAGGAATCTCCGCAAGCGTGAACACCGTACCGCTAATGGTGCGTTCGACTTGATATTCCAACGCCTCGCAAAGCGCCTTGGGATCGGTCACGCCCAACGGAATACTTCGCAGCTTGTCTTGCGCTTGAGAGAGACCAGCGATGTCAGACCCCGGACTCTTAATGACGTTGGCGGAATCGGTCAGCACTGGCTTTCGCAGGCGCAAGTCGCACGGTTCCAGACCCAACGCCGCCATGGACGCCGAAACGGTATCGCCGAGCCACGATGCGATGGAACCCAACGCGCCGCTGCCCCCTTCTAGGCCTTTAATCATCTCGTCCATAAGTTCGTCGGCCGAACCTTGGATATCACCGTACCCTACGAGCAGCCGTCCCCAAACATGCATGACGCCGTCGAGCACGCCGGCAACGCCGCCCGAGCGTTCCTTCAATGTCGAGAAAAATCGCGAAAGCACGTTGTTTTGCGCCGTCGCCTCATCGGGCGCCAGCACCGCGGCAGAGATAGCACCGCGATCGCCAAGCCTGACTGCCGTGTTAAACGAAGAGTTGAGCTCATCGGGGCTCGAGATGGCACCCGAAACCGCAAAGGCGACCACGCCGTTGCGACCGGGCGGAGCGATACGCGGGCGCTCGCCCGAAAGCGCTTTAATGGCCTGGTCAAACGCATTGCCCGCACGGTCGGCCTCGTCTTCGGTCTGACGCTCGAGCTCGAACTCTTTGTTGCGGCATTCGACGTAGTCTTCCAGGGCCTCTTTGAACTTATCGAAGTGGTACTCGAAGCCCCTTTCGACAGAAGTCGTTGCAATCGCAACGTACCCTAAAGACGACACACCGAAATGGCATTCGCTACACGTTTCGTGACCGTCAAAATCTTCGACGGATGCCAGCCCACCTGGCTTTCCTTTTTTGTAATTTGGACAGTCAGTCCCATAATGCAAATAGGCAACTTTATCTACTTCACTCGTGGGCCAACACGCATCGGTATAGAGTTCAGTCGCCCGCGCCTCATCTGGATTTCGCGGAAGGAAAGGGATGTGAGCGGAAACTTTGCCGTCCTTTTCAGTTATATATGCCCGCTCGACTTCTTCGCTCGCATAAGCGAAGAACACCTTTCGTGCAGCAGAATCTGCCTGTTTTTCCGGACCCTCGCCAAGCGGTTTCTCATTTGCCAGGCGCTGGCGATAGTAGGCCTTCGCGCGATCGAGCGCCACTTGCGGTTCCCACGTAACGCTCGAAGCGTAATGCGGATTTTGAACACCAGAGAGATCCGTCAGGCTTTTCGCACGCTCCCACATGCAAGAACAGCTGCTAACCGAGCCCTTGTCAGACCCACCACAATCCGCCAGCCAGGCGCGCTCCTTTGCCTTCGCCGTCTCCTCCGAGGCCTTCCGCAGCTCCTCGGCCGCACGCTCTAAATCATCTGATGTGTCTTTAATGGTATCGGTCGAGATCTCGGACCCTTTGAGCGCAGCGAAGTCCGACTCGGATGTCCTGGGCACGGCAAGCGCCGTGCCGGTATAGGTCACACTATCGGTATCCTGCGCCGACACCGCCTGCGTGGCACGTGCGGCGATCAGATACGGCAGAGCCGTCTCGATTTTCTGTAAGCCTTCCGATGCGCTTTTGGCAAACTTGTTGCGCGTTTTAATGATCTCAATCCCGGTGTCGACCATATTGCTGGCAACTGGTTCGGCACCTGGAATGAGGATGGCGACCAGGCCCGTCCCGATCGTGGCAAACCCCGCCAGGCCCAAACTCAAAATGCTCGCATCCACCACCGTGGCGGCCGTGTGATAGGACGACACCACGTTGGCGCCCGCCAGTGCACCGCTATCGGCCGCCACCTGGGTGTCTCCGGCGCGCGACATGCTCCATATCGCCGCGGTCGACGAAAACAGCAGCGTAAGCACCACTAGGATGACCACGGCAGAAGAAAGCGTGGTATAGGCGCCGTCTTCGATAAACAGATCAACACCGGCGCGGCCCATAAAGCCGCCTCGCTTGCGATGGCAGCTCGGACGGCGCGTCAAAACGCATCTAGACCAGAAACGCTTAATCCCATGCAGCAATCCACGAATCATAATCTCCCTCCAGCCATTCGGGACGCGATTGATACGAGACATCGACCTTGAGCTCAACGTAGCCGCCCTCGGCGGTACCACCCATAGCCTGCGCAAACGCACCGATCACAGGCAACGGCTTGACCTCGCCGGAAACGGACACGGACGAGACGCCACCCGCACCGGCCCGGCCAAGCTCGATATCCCACGACAACGGCCCGCCGGCATGAAAGATCGAAACGTTGGGCACTGCGACAAGCCGGCGGCGGGTGAACTCCTTAAGATCGTCGTCCTCCGCCGTCGTCGTGGTCATGAGCCGCGCGGTCTCGGCGGCGGCAGACTCCATGACCGCGCGCGTATAAAGCAAGCACACTGGTTGCAGTGCGAGAAGGATGAGCGTCAGAAACGTCGGCAGCAAAAAAGCGGCCTCGACCGTAGACTGCGCCCGGTCCTCGCGCGCGATATCAATACAACGCGATGTCCTTAGCGCCCGCAGCGGCGTCGATAACCGACGTCGAGGCAACGCCATGGGATGCCGCCCGCTCAACCAGCGCCGCCAAGCGCCCATCGGTGCCAGCACGCCAAAGCCCCGCGATCGCCAGCACGATCGATAACAGCGCCACTGTAACGATGGCGTATTCCACAGTCGCTTGGGCAACCTCTTCACGCAGAACGCCATGCATTTCACGATCCCTCCTTTGAGCTTATTGTTTGCGGGACCAGACGCACGGCGCGCAGACGACACGAAGCATCGCCAGCATCCGCGGCAACCGTCACCATATCGACCCAGCCGCGCCCATCGCGCACGATGGCGCCCCATACGTTGCCCTTAATATCGAGATAGCCGCTCAGGGCGAGCTGGGACGTTGGCACCTCGCGGTAGGCGCGTAACATATCCGCCGCTGCCTCGGTCATCGGTCGGTCCTCGGACCATGCAAGCCGGACCGCAATCGCGTTGTCCTCAGGCGAATCCGTCGCAGTGCCAGACCGCTTGTCGAGCGTCCGCAGAAAGGTTTGCGCCGTGACAGCGACATCCGAATCGTCCGCATCTCGCATCTCATCTTTTTGAGACGCCACCGCCGAATCTGAGCCCGAATCGAAGGCGGCCCCAGGACGCTGCTGCCGCGCGGCGTTAAGCCCCCAAAGCACCGCCGCTATCGCCACGGTCAGGCATGCAAACACCAGCAACACCCCGATGGGGCGCTCGCCCTCTACAGGCTGTTGATGCCCTCGCTGATAGCGTTCCATAGATCTTGGACCTTGCCTTTAAATGCAACGATGGCAATAATCGCGATCACCACAAGCACACCCACCAAAATGGCGTACTCGGTGGTACCCTGCGCGCTCTCCTCCTGCAACAGCTCCTTGGCATGCTGGCGAGCGAGAATCGCCCGGCAAAAAGCCCAGTTCCAAGCCTTGTCAGCAACTTCGACCATCGTGTTCATGTATTCCTCCCTACATCATCCCGCCTGCTCCCAGCAGCGGGCCCAATATGGACAGAAGCAACGCCGGCAAGATGAGCGTGCCGGTGGGAATCAGCAGCTTGACGGGCGCACGCTCAATCTCGCGCTCGACCGCGGCGCGATGAGCCGCACGGATCTCGCGACTTTGAGCGGCCAACGTCTCGGCAAGTGGGGCACCCAGGGCGAGCGCCTGCCCCACCGTGATGGCAAAGGTCTCGAGCGCTCGCACGTCCAGGTCGCGCGCGGCGGCCAACAACTCGTCCTCACGCGTGCCCACGCCCACCTGCCACGCCATGCAGGCCCGCTCAAGGCGAAGAGCCAGCACTGACCGGCGGTTGGCGCAGAAAATCTCAAGCGCCGCATCAAACGAAAGACCGGCCGAAAGGCCCAAGCGCACAACATCGATCATCTCGGACACTTCGCCGAGCGACACTCGCGCCGGGCCGCCCGCTCCAACCGCGCCCTTCACTCGCGCGGTCAGGGCATCGACCACCGAGCGACCCGCGGCAGCGACCAGCACCGCCTCGCGCTTGCAGGCCCCTGCGATCTTGCGCGCATCCGCCCGATCCAAACCCGTCGCGACAAATACACTCAGGGCACACAGGCAAGCCACAACTGCAACCAGGGCGCTCATAGCTCCACCCGCATAATGCGCCGGATAACCACCAGGGCAACGACGTTGAGGGCTAGACCCAGCACCACAGCGCCCGCACCGGCAGGCGTCGCAAGACCGCGACGAAAATCTGCCGAAAGCAGCGCCAACACCGCGCACATGCCCGCCGGCATCGCCGCGACCATATGCGCAGACATGCGAGCCTGCGACGTCTTAACATCCAGGCGGCGCTTGAGCTCAATGCGCTCCCCCACCATGCTCGACGCCTCGGACAGTAAGTCGGCAAGCGGAGCACCGGTGCGCTGAGACACCTTAAGCGCCAAGGTCACAAGCGAAAGGCCGGGGGCATCGATGCGCACGAGCAAGTCATCGAGCGCGTCGGTCGCCGAGATGCCGCAATCGATCGCCGCCGCTACCCGCAAAAACTCGGTATGTACCGGCTCTTGCGCATGAGCGCCCACAAAGCGCATGCCCTGGGCCAGCGAATGTCCCGAGGCAAGCGACATGGAAAGTGCGGTAAACGCCTCGGGCATGGCCTCTTCTGCATCGTGTTGCTCGCGCCGGCTCTCAAAGCCATCCCGAGCGGCGCCAACGGCAATCGGAGCAACAAGTCCCGAGGCAAATCCGAGGGGCGATAACGACACCATCGTTAGTAAAACGCAGCAGACACCGCTCGATAGCAGCAGAAACGCCAAACGCCCCGAAGCATCTTCAATCACGAGGCCAAAGCGATGCGCCGGAGCCAGCGATGCCCACGAACGGGCGATCTTTTTCAGCAGATCGTTTTCCACCAGCTCACGCGGCAGCTTCTCTGCCACCGTCTCGAGCGCCTGACGCGCCAGCTCCGCCGGCGGTACCTGCGGCACACGAGGTTCCGCCCCGCACGCCGTCGCAACAGAAAACCCTGCCAAACCCCCTACGACGAGGGGCACAGCGACCTCCATTCGTCCACCTCCTCTTGTGTGAGCGTCCCCGACCGCAGGCCTTCTGCGATAAACGGCGGCTCGCGGTCAAGCTTCCAGGTGCGCTCGGCGGCATCGAAAGTCACATAGCGCTCGAGTTCTACGCCGCCCGACGCGGCGCGACGCACCCCCGAATACGAGGAGACGAAACGCCTGCCATCGGCGTGGCGCTCGGACATCACGATGCCGTCGAGCGCCATGGCAATCTGCTCCTCGATGAGCTCGCTCGGCAGATCGATGCCATAACGTGCAAGCAACGTCAGACGCACCACGGTCTCCTGTTCTGAACCCGCATGAAGTGTGGTGAGCGACCCATCGTGGCCCGTGTTCATGGCCTGCAACATGTCGCAGCACTCGGCACCGCGCACCTCGCCCACCACGATGCGGTCGGGGCGCATGCGCAGGGCATTGGTCACCAGGTCGCGGATCGTCACCGCGCCCTCGCCCTCAATTGAAGCCTCGCGCGCCTCTAGGCGCACCACGTGCGGATGATGCGCAAACTTGAGCTCGGCAGAGTCCTCGATCGTCACGATGCGCTCGCCGGTGGAAATCTCGCATGACAACGCGTTGAGCAGGGTGGTCTTACCAGACCCCGTGCCTCCCGCAACCGCCAGGTCCTGTCGCAGCGACACCGCGCACGACAGCAGCTGCGCATACCAAAGCGGCAGCGACCCCAGCCCCACAAGCTCGTCCAGCGAGCAGATACGGTCCGAGAACTTTCGGATGGTGAGAATCGGTCCGTCAATCGCCACAGGCGGAATCACCGCGTTGACGCGATAGCCCGTTTTGAGGCGGGCGTTGACGATGGGGCTGCGCTCGTCGATACGGCGGCCAAGTGGCGAGATGATGCGGTCGATAAGCACACGGATCTGTTCATCATCCTCAAACGCATGCTCGATGGGGTGCAAGACGCCGCCGCGTTCAAAGAAAGCCGAGCGGCAGCCGTTAATCATGATCTCGGTAACGGTGTCGTCCTCGATGAGCGGCTGCAACGGCCCCAAGCCCACCACATCATCCAAAATCTCGTCGATGATGGTCTCGCGCTCGGGCGTCGCGAGATCGGTCGGCTCCTCAACATTGAGCGCCGCCTCCACCGCGGGACGCAATTCCGAGCGGGCAAGTGCCGGGTCGATATAGGCGCTGATACGCGCCACTTCGTCGTAACCCATGCGGTCCATCACGGCGCGCTTGGTGCGTCGTTTCACCGCGCGGCGACGCCCCGCATCTACAGGCGCTGCCGCCGCTGCAGCGCCGGCAGCCTTAATCCTCGTTTGCAGGCTCATCGCTGATCACCCTCGCGCGACCAGGGAAGGCGGATACGCGGACGTTCGGTGCGCGTTGCACGGTCGGCGACCATATCGCTCCAAGGGCCGACGGCGCACCCCAGTTCCACGAGCATCTCGCGCGTGGCCTCGCGCACGCTGGTCGCAAAAGCGCTGGTCTGCCCCACTGCCTCGTCAGCGCGCCCAAACGCCATGAGCGCGGCGAGATCCTGCCCGCCATCGGCGATACGAATCTTGGAGCTCAACGCACAGGCAATCTCAAAGCGCATGGCGACGTCCTCGTCTGCCCCGCGCGCGCCAAACCGGTTGAATACAGCGCTCATGCGCGTGCGCGGCACACCTACTCGACTTGCCAGTTCAATGACGCGCGACGCCGATGTCGCGGACGACACCGCCGCATCGCCAACGACCAGGCAACGGTCGCTCGCCGCCACCGCAGCCGCCACGGCATCGCCCCAAAAGACCGAGGTATCGATAAAGACCACGTCGGATTCGCGACGCAGGACATCGAGCAGCAGCTCCACCGGACGTGCCATGAGCTCAGCTTGCTCGGGCGCCGCGACGGGACCCCAGAGCGTAACGCCCGGGGCGACGCGCATCGATGCGGCCACGATATCCGGCTCGGTGAGCGTGCCCGCCGCCGACGGCTCGATAAGTGCCGCCATATCGTGCGGAGCATCGACGCCTAACAAGTCGTAAAGGTTTCCAAACATCAGGTCCAGGTCGAGCACGGCGGCACGCAAGCCCAACAGCGACGATGTGTGTGCCATGGTGGCAACGATCGTCGACTTGCCGCAACCGCCCGAACCCGAAATGGCGCAGATGACCGGAGCTCGATGCGGCGAAGCGGCAGCGTCTGCCGGCGGCATCGGAGGCGGCGGGGCGGGCGTCGGTGACAGCGTCCCCGTCTCCCCCGCCGCAACTACACGCTGCGTCCAAGCCGGCATGGCGGCTTGTTCGGTCTGCGAGGCAGGCTCGTTCTGCGCAATCTGCTCATGCTGCATCAGCGACAACTCGCCGCACCCGGCAAAGCCCTCAACTTCGTCGAGTTCATCCGCCAGATTCACGCCGCGCACGTATCCCATATCTACAGCCGGGGAGTCGCCAGCATGCTGCGCCGGTCCTCCAGCGTCATCGTATACAAGGGGGTTCCGGGGGCGCCGACCATGCTCGGCTTCCGCTTTTCCATAATCATCAACACGCGGGCCTCTTGTAGCGCGAGGCGCCCCGGGTTCCCTATCAACAAAAGCATCGGGCTCAATCGTCATGCGCCGATCGGAATCAACCGCTCCCTCGCCCGCTCGCCCGTTGCCGCATATACTGTGCGCAGCGATGACCTCGGTCGCCCCTGCGCGAAACAGCCCCTCGATATCCGACGGATCGAGTGCTTCTATCAACACGACCACGCGACTCACGCGGCCTTCGGCCGTCAGGCGCGCAACAGTCTTGCGCACATCTTCGGTATCAAACAGAGACGCCGCGATGATGGCAGCTCCGCGGCGCGACGGAAACGCCCGCGCCATGGAAACCAGCCCGTCCAGGTCACCCACGCGAAGCACCTGTGCACCCGTATCACGGCCCTCGACTTCCCGCTGCAACAGCCCGTAATCGCCGCACGCGCAGCACGCAAGCCAGATCGCCTTCATCACTCGTCGCCTCCGCTCTTTTTGCCGCGCGCCGTGGCGGGAATCGTCAAGCTGACCGTTCCCTTGCCCGAGGCTCCCAGCAGTTCCTTGACGTCTTCGGGGTCAGCCGCCAGCGTCACCCATTCGATCTTGCCCTCGCGCGTGGCACCGGAATCCTCACTGGTATCGATCACGTACGCGCCGCACAGTCGATCGGTTACGCCGTCTTTTTGCACATACACATCCACGTAGCTGCCCACGCCCGTAGCACCGCCGACCGAGTGCTCGGCATCGACCGCCACCGAAACGGCGACCTTGCCCTTAGGCACCTCGAGCTTGTGGCTCTCGGCCTTGGTGTAGACATTGCAGATCACGGCGTTTTTGGGAATACGCGAAGTCGTCACGTCGCCGCGCACCTGGCGCAGCTCGGTCGCCGCGTCACGCGGCAGCAGACTCGTCAGCCATTCCTGGGTTATGACATTGGTCTCATCGAGGGTCTCGCCCACATCGATATCGCGCGCCGCGACGCATACCTCGGCGCGATCGCCACCGTACTTGGCCAAGGTCTCAGCCTGGACCTGTTCGGCTTGCGAGCGAATCGACGAGCCGTAAACCATGCAGAGCAGCGCAGCGAGCACGCCCGCGACCAGACTGATGGCGATGCGCTTGCTCTTGTTCACGGCCGCTCCTCTCATGGCAGTGCCGGGCGAATGCCCGTACCACCATTGTCTGGGTGGTCAGAGTGCAAAGCGGCGCAATCGCGATCTCGGTTTTCGATGTCAAACCAATCGCTGACCAAAAACTAACCAGCCCGTCAAGCTCGTGGCAAGGTTTTGGTCAGCACGTCAGCAAACTGCATGTTTCGAGGCTTTTTCGCAGCAAAAAAGCCGTCTCCCGAACAGTTGGAAGACGGCTGTCATAGGAAAAATCAATTACAGGTGGACATCGGGATCGAGCATTTGAGCACTCACGCGCATGGATGACGCCAGGTTTTGGAACGTTTCCAAACGCAGGCTGTCGATCTGCCCGGCGTCCTCGGCCTCGCGAACGGCACAACCCGGCTCATGGGTATGCGTGCAATCGCCAAACCGGCACGCGCGCGATGCCTCGACAATCTCGGGGAAGGCGCGCGCCAGACCCCGCTCGTGACCCACGAGCGGTAAGCTGCGCAGGCCCGGGGCATCGGCGATCACGCCGGCGTCGCCCGGCAGTGCCACCATCACGCGCGCGACGGTAGTGTGACGGCCCTGGTCGTCGCGTTCGCGCACACCGCCAGTCGCCAACGTATCGTGGCCCAGCAGCGCATTGAGCAGCGTCGACTTGCCGGCACCCGACTCGCCCAGAATCATGGCGCAGCTCCCGGCAGGCACGCAGGAACGAACCTCGTCCAGGCCGCGCCCCTCGGCAGAGGACGTCACGATCACGCGCACGTCCGGACCCACCAGGCGGCGCACGCGGTCCAGATCGCGCTCGAGCTCCTCGGCATCGCAGCGATCAGCTTTGGTGAGCACCACCACCGGTTCGGCATCGCAGTCGAGCGCCAACACCAGCGAGCGCGCCACGCGGTCGAGCAGCACCTCACCGGCACCGAGCGCCTGCACGATTAGCACGCAATCCACGTTGGAGCAGAGCACCTGACGCTCTCCGCGGGCACGGCCGCGCCAACGCTCAAAGCTCGTACGGCGCGGCAGCACGCACTCAATCACGCCCATATCGTGCCCGGGAGCGCGGCGCACCGCCACACGGTCGCCCACGGCAGGCAGCAGGACCTCGTCCTCGCCGCGCGACTTGGCAAACCCCACGGCATGCTCGGCGCGGAAGGTGTCGTCGGCAGTCGCCACCAGCGGAAACCCGCGATCCAAGCGCACCACGGCGCCAAGCTGCATCTGCTCGGGCTCCTCGGTATGTGCGCAAAAGTCGTCAAATGCCGCCTGCTGAGCTTCATCGACCGGCAGGTCATCGAACGCCGGAACATCCTGCAGCGCGTCAAGTCCCGGCACGTTTGCCAGCAGCTCCTCGGCAGACGCGGGGGCTTCGGTCGCGAGCTTCCGACGACGATCGCGCTTAGCCCGCGCCCCCGTCGTCTTTTTCTTCGCCTTAGCCTTCGCCTTGCCCACAAGCGCCTCCCAGCACCATAAATCACAACTGAGCAGGTATTTTAAATCAAAAAGAGCTGGCCGGGCAAAGCCCGACCAGCTCACAAACTTTTCCTCAGCTTACGGTCCCGAGAGGTCATCCGAAGGCCCGCCCGCCGGGAGGGGTTTCTTCTGAGCGATCCCGCAGCGCGAAGCGCGAGGACCAGCGAAGAAGAAACCCCGCAGGCGGTCGGGCCGGTGGGAAGGATGGCCTTTCGACCTACTCCTTCTCGACCGCGCGCATGATCGCCTTGTAGATCTCCATCAGCGGGATGATCAGGAAGGCCAGGCCCAGCGCGGCAAGAACGCCCTTGAGCTCAAGCGTCACGGGGCCAAAGAACATCTCGGCAAGCGTCGGCTGCACGGTCACGATCACCGTCAGCACCAGTGCCAGCGCGGCAGAAGCCCACAGCCACTTGTTCTGCTTCTTCATGGTGAACAGCGACGCACGACGGCTGCGCATATTGAAGCAGTGGAAAATCTCGACCATGTTGAGCGTGATGAACGCCATCATCACGCCTTCCTCGTCGGCATTGCCGGCGATCATATCGACGATGTGGATGTAGCCCATGTCAAAGTACACGCCCACAAAGAAGCTCGCCAGCACCAGCACGGTGATGATCAGACCCTGGACCACGCAGTCCAGGCCCATGTGACCGGCAAAGACACCGTCCTTGGCGTTGCGCGGCTTGCGCTTCATGATGTCGCCCTCGGCGTCCTCCATGCCCAGCGCGAGCGCGGGGAAGCAGTCGGTGACCAGGTTCACCCACAGCAGCTGCACCGGCTGGAAGATGGTAAAGCCGATGAGCGTGGCGATAAACACCGAGAACACCTCGGCAAGGTTGGCCGAAAGCAGGAACTGGATGACCTTGCGGATGTTGTCGTAGATGCGACGGCCCTCTTCGCAGGCACCGATGATGGTGGCGAAGTTGTCGTCGGCAAGCACCATGTCGGCAACGTTCTTGGTGACGTCGGTGCCGGTGATGCCCATACCGACGCCGATGTCGGCGCGCTTGATGGACGGGGCGTCGTTGACGCCGTCGCCGGTCATGGCGACGATCTGGTCGCGCGACTTCCAGGCCTCGACGATGCGCGTCTTGTGCTCGGGCTGGACGCGGGCGTACACGCCGTAGTCCTCGATGTGCGCGTCGAGCTCCTCGTCGCTCATGCGGTCGAGGTCGGCACCGGTAATGGCATGGCTGCGATCGGTGACGATTCCCAGCTGCTTGGCAATGGCCACGGCGGTGTCGATATGGTCGCCCGTGATCATGACGGTGCGAATACCGGCGTCGTGGGCCTCGCGGATGGCGTCGGAGACCTCGGGGCGGACAGGGTCAATCATGCCGGACAGGCCGCAGAAGACCAGGTCGTGCTCGAGCGCAGCGGGGCTGCAGTCGCTCGGGACCTCGGTGTAGGTGCGGCTTGCCAGCGCCAGCACGCGCAGGGCCTCGTCGGCCATGGCCTTGTTGGCGGCCACGAGCTCGGCGCGACGCTCCTCGGTCAGCGGAACGACCCTGTCGCCGTCGTAGATATGGGTGCACAGGCCGATCACCACGTCGGGCGCGCCCTTGGTGTACTGCTCATACTCGCCGTCCAGGGTCTCGACGACCACGGACATCATCTTACGGCCCGAGTCGAACGGGGCCTCGCCCACGCGCGGGTGCTCGGCAGTCAGGCCAGTAAGACCAGCCTTGCCGGCATCGTTGACGAGCGCGCACTCAGTCGGCTCACCAACGGCCTCGCCCAGGTCCTCGTCCCACTGGGCATCGGAGCACAGCGCCATACCGGCCAGGAACTTCTCCTTAGGCGCAGCGAGCTCGTGCTTGACGACGGTCATCTTGTTTTGGGTAAGGGTACCGGTCTTGTCGGAGCAGATGGTCTGCGTGCAGCCAAGGGTCTCGACGGCAGAGAGCTTGCGGATAATCGCCTGGCGCTTGGCCATTTTGGTCACGCCGAGCGAAAGCACGATAGTCACGACGGCAACCAGACCCTCAGGGATGGCGGCGACGGCAAGCGAGACAGCGACCATAAAGGTATCGAGCAGCGCGGTCGGGTCGGTGAGAACGTTGCCCACGCCGTGGCGGATGATGTCGACGCCAAAGATAACGACGCAGATGACGATAACCATGATAGTGAGGATGCGGCTGAGCTCGGCAAGCTTCACCTGCAGCGGCGTGAGCTCTTCCTTGGCCTCGGCCAGGGCGCCGGCGATCTTACCCATCTCGGTGTTCATACCGGTACCGACTACGACGGCGCGGCCACGGCCGTACACCACGGTGGAGCCCATGTAGCACATGTTCTTGCGGTCGCCGAGCGGCACGTCGTCGGTGCCGGCGGCGAGCTCGATCACGTTGGCATGCTTCTCGACGGGCACGGACTCGCCGGTAAGGGCGGCCTCCTCGATCTTCATCGTGGCGCTCTCGAGCACGCGGCAGTCGGCCGGGACGGAGTCGCCCGCCTCGAGCATGATCACGTCACCGGGCACGAGCTCGGCGCTCGGCAGGTGCACGAGCTTGCCGTCGCGCAGCACCTTGGACTGCGCCGCGCTCATCTCCTGCAGGGCCTCGAGAGCCTCCTCGCTTTTAGCCTCCTGGACCACGCCCAGCACCGAGTTGACGATAACGACGAACATGATGATGGCGACATCGGCAAAGTCCGCCTCGCCCTTGACCATGCCCGTGAGCGCGCTGATGACGGCGGCAACGATCAGCATGATGACCATGGGGTCGGCCATCTGCTCAAAGAAGCGCTTCCACAGCGGCGTCTTCTCGGCTTCCTCGAGCTTGTTAGGGCCTGTCTTAGCGAGGCGCGACGACGCCTCGTCGTCGCTCAGGCCGAGGTTCTCATCGACACCTTGGTCGCTGAGCACCTCCGCCGCGGCGGACAGGTATTCCTTTTGCATATAGAGTCCCCTCCTGGGATTCGGGCCACTCAGCAGATTGATGCCCGATCATAATTCCCAGGAGAAGGGCAAGGGCTCATCAAGGCTGCCGTGCTGAGCGGCAGTTGATAGTGGAGCTATGGTACCCCAAAGCAACGCGTCTAGCCAAAACAATCCATTTGGAAATATGGTCCATAAGCAACGGTGCAGACCGTGTGATGCTCAATACTGATAAAACGTTTTTTCTTCGGCGCATCATCAAATTGAAATATCGCCCAGATAGCAGCGGTTAGAACGGTTGGTAAAGTTTTTGCATATACCGTTTTTCCGCAAAAAATGAACTTCTAATTCGGCATACGGTCGATTTTTTGGGGTATTCGGACGCCATTTCGTTATAATCAACTCGGTTTTATTTCTTATGGTTTATCTATCAGCGCAAGATGATGTCAGATGGAGGTCTGAATGTACAAGCGCACCAAGATTGTATGCACCATGGGTCCCGCCTGCGATAGCGACGAGACCATCCGCGAGATGATCAAGGCGGGCATGAACGTCGCCCGTTTTAACTTCTCGCACGGCTCCTACGACGAGCACCACGGTCGCATCGAGCGCGTCCGTCGTATTTCCAAGGAGCTCGGTATGCCCGTCGGCATCCTGCTCGACACCAAGGGCCCCGAGGTCCGCACCGGCCTTCTGGTCGACGGCAAGAAGGTTGCCGTCAAGACCGGCGACAAGATCGTCGTCACCGCTCAGCCCACGACCGAGGATTTCCACGGCACCTCTGAGCACATCTCCCTCGACTACCTGGCTCTGCCCTCCGAGGTCGAGAAGGGCTCCCTCATCCTGATCGATGACGGCCTGGTTGCCCTCGAGGTCGAGTCCGTCGACGGCCAGGACATGACCTGCGTCGTTAAGAACGACGGCCTGATCGGCGAGCGCAAGGGCGTCAACATGCCCAACGTCAACATCTCGCTGCCCGCCATCACCGAGCGCGATCGTCAGGACATCCTCTTTGGCCTGACCGAGAACATCGACTACATCGCCGCTTCCTTCATCCGCGACGGCGAGTCCGTCCGCGGCATCCGCGAGCTTTGCCGCGAGAACGGCGGCGAGCACGTGACGATCTTCCCGAAGATCGAGTGCGCCCTGGGCGTCGAGAACTTCGACGAGATCCTCGAGGCTTCCGACGGCATCATGGTCGCCCGTGGCGACCTGGGCATCGAGATCAAGCCCGAGCTCGTTCCGCACATCCAGAAGGAGATCATCGCCAAGTGCAACGCGGCCTACAAGCCCGTTATCACCGCTACGCAGATGCTCGACTCCATGCAGCAGAACCCGCGCCCGACGCGCGCCGAGGTTGCCGACGTTGCTAACGCCATTTACGACGGCACCGACGCCGTTATGCTGTCCGGCGAGTCCGCTGCCGGTAAGTACCCGGTCGAGGCCGTCAAGATGCAGGCCAGCATTGCTCTCGAGACCGAGAAGTACCTCCCGGCTCACGCTCCGCTCGAGGTTCCGGCTGACGCTCACGGCACCCGCGTTGTCAACAACGTTGTGGGTATGTCCGCTGTGAACATGGCCACCACCGTTGGCGCCAAGTGCATCACCGTGCCGACGACCACCGGCCGTACTGCTCGCCTGATCTCGCACTTCCGTCCCAACATGCCGATCTGCGCGTTCTCCCGCCACGAGTGGGCCGTCCAGCAGATGATCATGTACTGGGGCGTTATCCCGCACCAGGCCGAGATTACCCAGGGCACCGTCAACGGCACGATCGTCAAGGCGATCGAGACCGCTAAGGAGCTCGGCTACGTCGAGGCCGGCGACCTGACCGTCGCCACCGCTGGCGATCCCCGCATGAGCGTCCAGCTCGAGGACAAGGTCTCCTCGACCAACGTCGCTTACGTCGCTCAGGTGCGCTAAGTCGTACTTGCAAGCACACTTGCATCGCAAAGGGCCCGGAAGGCGAAGCCTTCCGGGCCCTTTTTCTGTGCCAATGCCGGCGCACGGCAAAACACACACTCATTTCTTTACCAAAAGCGCGAAATCCACCCTTCGAGACCCAATGAATAAAGTCCCAAGCGCTAAAAGTGTTCGCCCGGTGGCAAACCCACACCTTAACCGACGCTGCTAAATCGTTTTAGCAAGAGCCGGATTGACCTGCTTTTCGGAAGTATGCGGCAAATTCTGGAACCTCCGAGCACACCCTGTTTTTTCGCAACAAAATGCCTGATAAACTAGCCTCAAAAGCCAGGTCCGCTCATAGGGTTCAGATTTTGCCGCATACTTCCGGATTGACGCTGGCATCACTCGCTTCAAAGAGATGATTTCGGCCAGGAGGGCATTATGGACCTGACGCTTTGTGGGCAATCCGCCTTTAACTACTACCGCATCCCGCCGCAGGTATTAGGCCTTTACCCCGCCATTAGCCTTGGCAATATGGATCGCAGATGTTGTGGCCTCGGAAGTCATGCAGTTGTAAAAGACCTGCTTCACGCACCACTTCACAGGCTTGTATTCACTCGGGCACAATCCGGGTCGCGAAGCCTGTTTAAATCGCACCTCCTGACCCAAGAACCACCTCCGGGGTCGTTTAGGCAGACTGAACATGGGTTTGATGTCACGTCACCGGAGTTCACGCTGCTCAACCTTGCTACGCAGGTTTCACGCAACCAGTTACTCATGGCTTGCTACGAGATGTGCGGCTCCTTTGCAGTGTTTAAGCCCTGCGAGCGAACGCAACAACAACTCGATGAAGCTATTTCGCTTAAGTTCATTCCACCCAACTGCGGCTGGGAGCGAGTTAACGACACCAAGGGCAATGACACCAACTTGTGGAAGCGCACGCCGCTTCTTACCGCAACGGATATCGCCGCGTTCGCCAAGCAAGCCGCAGGCCTGCGCGGCGTCAAACAACTGCGCTGGGCGGCCGAGCACATGACGGGGCAGGCCGCCTCGCCCTTCGAAGTACAGACCTCCATGCTTATCTCGCTCCCCCGCGACGAGGGCGGCCAGGGCATCGAGATCGCCAACAACGCGCGCATCCCGCTCAGTGAAGCCGCACGTTCGCTGTATGACAAAACCTGCTGCTACGCCGATATCCTCGTCGAAAGCGCCACCGACAGCATGGGCGTCATTCTGGAATGCCAAGGCCGCTCTGCCCACGACAGCGAAGCCGCGAGCCTCTCCGATGCCGAGCGCGCCACCGCACTCACAAGCATGGGCTACGACGTCATCCAAATTACCTATGACCAGATCAAGGAGAAGAGCTTCGACCACATAGCCGAGCTCATCCATAAAAAGGCCGGGCTTCCCCACATCCCAAAGACCAAACAGGAGCGCATTGCCGAAGATACCTTACGGCAAGAGCTACTTGTCGATTGGGTTGAGCTATTCGCTGCCGGGCCGGCCAGCTAGCAGCTAGCAATCAGGGGCAGAGCAGGCACATCGGGCGATTCGACACGGGCGGCAAAACCCGCCTCGGTCAGCTCGATGACCTCGGTAAACGTCGCGTCGAAGAATTCCTCGGTCAGCAGGCGGTATGGCGGATGGTCGGGCTCGCCGGGGTTTTCGCGCACGATCTCGTGCATAACGCCGATGGTCTTGAGCACATACTCCTTATGGATGGGATACTGCCCAAAACGCGTCGCAGCGGTATACAGGCGATCGGTCGCACGCGGGATGGAAACAATGCCCAGCGTCTTGCCAAACCAGTCAAAGTCGCCTTGCTTTTTAATGCGGAACTCCTCGCACGGCTTGCCGCCGTGCGCCTCCAGGTACTGATTCACGCGCGTATTCCATACGGTATCGGCCACCAGATGCGACCAGACACCAAGTGTCAAATCGAGCAACGACTGTGCCACATCTTCGGACGCAAGCGAGAACTCACAGGCGCCGGGACCGGCAACCGGCTCGGCATCCTTGTAGCGCTGGGGATAGTGCACGCGGTTCAGCCGCTCGCGTTCCTCGATAATCGAGGTCGCCGCGGCCGGCGCACCGATGGGCGAACTTTTAAGCAACGGTGCCACATAGGTATCCCAGAACTCATGCTCACGAGGCTTAGGGATGGGCTCAGGCTTGGCAAAGTGCGTAATGCGGTACGGAATGGGATCGGCGATGCCAGGGACCATATAGCCCACGAAGATATCCGGAACCACGCAGCCAAACAAAAAGGCATTGCGGTCGCGCACGCTATTGGCAAGCGCACCGGTGCGCTCCAGCAAACGCTCCGTCTGAGCGATATGAATGTTCCAGCTTGGCATAGCCACCCCCATAAAAACCTGGATAACTATACCATCACGGCAAAGCCGCGCAGGCGGCTACGCACGCTCTACGCAGCAACTAGTCCGTAGCACCGCTTTCGGTTCCATACGACGGCGAAGGCGCCTCGAGCACATGGTGATATCGATCGATATAGATTGCACGGGCACCCAGGCGTCGCACCAAATCCTGGTGATGTGTGCTCATCAAGACCGTCTTACCCGCCGCGACGTAGGCCAGCAAGAAGTTGACCACGATGTCGCATGAATCCTCGTCGAGCCCATTAGTAGGTTCGTCGAGAACCAAGATATCGGGGTTCATCGATACGACTGCCGCCAGCGCCACACGCTTCTTTTGCCCACCCGAAAGCTGATAGGGCGAGGCATCGACCAGGTCGGCAACTTGAAACAGTTCCATGGCATCGTGCACGCGACGGTCGAGCTCGTCTGCCGGCAGCCCCATCTGCGCGGGACCAAAAGCAACTTCCTCACCCACCGTAGCGCAGAACAACTGGACGTCGGCATTCTGGAACACAAAGCCCACGCGCTGATGGAACCGCTGGGCCGTCGCGGAATCCTTGAGATATGCCGCATCGACCATACACCCGTCAAACAGGTATGCCCCTGCGTCCGCGAGTTCAAGGCCGTTAATAAGACGCATAATCGTCGTCTTACCGCAGCCGTTGGGACCGAGCAGGGCAACGAGTTCACCACGATCGACCTGCAGCGACACGCCATCGACAACCGTATGCCCCGCATAGGAGAACACCACGTCGCGCAACTCAATAAGCGGCGCGCCCTCGGCGCCGCCCGCACCGTTCGTGCCCGCCGCACTATTCATATCGATCGTCAAAACGTCGCCCTTCCCTACTCACATCGACGGCTAGACCGCCCGCGCTACAGTACCGCACACAACACGGCGAGCAACGCCACGCCGACCGCATAGACCGCATCGCGCCAGCCAAAGCCGCTCCGCGCGGGAGCCGGATACGCGCCGGCAAAGCCGCGGCAGAGCATGGCCTCGTCCATCGCGCGGCTGCATTCCATCGCCTTGATAAAGGTCATGCCCATGATACCCGCGATCGAATCGGTACGCGAAAATCCCTCAGGCGCACGGCCAACGCTGCGCAGCATGACCGATTCGCACAGATTGTGCGCCGTGCGACCCAGCACCTCAATGTGCTTGAGCGCCATATCAAACGTAAAGATGACCTCGTCGGGTAGATGCAGCATCTTGAGCGCCGCCGACATGCGGCTCCAGGTGAGCGTCCACGAAACGCCCAGCACGAGCGACACATTAATGAACGTCTTAAGCGCAATTTTGAGCATGGCGCCCGTAGCGGAAGCGCCCAGCAGCAGGGCAGGCAGCGCCAAAACCACGGCGAGCCCCGCGGCGCCAAGCGCCGGCACAAAGGTCGCGCGCAGCCCGCGTACGGGGCGCACGGCGACCAGCACCAGCGCAATGGCCGCCATCAACATGAGGTACAGCGGGCTCTGTGTCAGACACACGCACAGGACGCAGACGAACATCCCCACCAGGCGCACCGGAGCCGAAACGCAAGAAAGGGCGCGGTCGACCATCGACCCGCCCTCGTGCGCGCCCCCACCCAGGCGAACCCGCTCAAGCAGGCTCGCCAGGTGCAGGACATTCTTTTGCATCACGCGATGCCGAGCCCCCACGGGCTCGTAACGCTGCTCGACCGCAAGCCAGCTAGGCAACTCGGCTATTGCCATGAGCACCGCTTTCCTTAACCGTCAGCGAGATCAGACGGAATGCGATGGTAAGCACCGCCACGCCAATCACGCCGGACAGGATATACATGGCAGCCTGACCGGCAAAGCCAAGGCCCTGCTCCTCGGAATAAGCCTGCAGGTAATCACCCGTAGGCAGAGCGTCGGCAAAGGTCGGGGTATCAAGGCCGACCGAAGCCTGCAGACTGTCGTCACCAGCCTCCTGAACGGCGGTCGCGGCGCCCTCGGCGTCCCACTCGCCCCATGCGTCACCTGTGGCAAGCAAGCCGAGCGGCGTAGCCACGACAAGCACGGCGACCAGAATGAGCGTGGGGACCAGCGAGGTCTTCTTGGCAGTACCATCGCCGGCAAGCTGTCCATCGACGGCCTCGGGCCCGACGATAACACTCGGCGCCGTCTTCTTAATGAAACCGTAGATGGCGGCCGTCGCCACGCCCTCGATCACGCCGGCAACCAGCATATGCGGGATCAACATGGCCGGAATAGCCACGGACAGCGGGAAGGGGCAGTACAGCGGCGCGCCCGAAGCGTTGGTAAAGAGCATCGGCTGAATACCAAACTCGATTGCCGCGCACAGGGCCGCCAGGCACAGGCCGACCCAGCCGCTTACGACGGCCGAAACCGAGGTGCCCCAGCCCTTGCCATGCAAACGGCTGTTGAGCGCACGAAACACGATAGCGGCGGCAAACGGCAGCACGAAGGCCATGTTAAAGCAGTTGGCGCCAAAGGACAGGATGCCGCCGTCGCCAAACAGCAGCGCCTGCAGCGCCAGCGCGACCGAGACAGCGATAGCCGCGGCCTCGGGGCCTAGCAGCAGCGCAATGAGGGCGCCGCCGACGGCGTGGCCTGTGGTGCCGCCAGGCAGCGGCACGTTGAACATCATGAGCAGGAAGGAGAACGCGGCGCAGATGCCCAGGAAAGCCATATGCTCGCGATCGAGCGTGGCACGCACTTTCTTGATGCAGTGAACCCAAACAGGCACCATCGCCACTGCCATGACGGCATCGGTCTGCGGGGACAGATAATTATCTGGAATGTGCATGCACGCCTCCCGGTTATCGGCGCACGGAATTGCAACGCCGTTTGAATCACCTTTCCAGTGTTACGTAATGTCAGATTCGTAACACGCCGCGGGCTATCATAGCAAAACGGCGCACTGCCGACAAAGCAGCACGCCGTTATGTAATGCGCGTGTCATATATGCAGGCTCAGCAGCGCCTTATACCGGCCATAGCAGTCACGTAGGATTCGGCAGCAGCCACCGCTGACCCATACCCCAGCGCAAGACCTAGCCGCGGACCTCGCCGTTTACGCCCTTGCACACCTTGGTGACGATCTTCTGGTGCGCCTTTTCGACCTCTTCGCTGGTGAGCGTGTGGTCGTCGGAGCGATACGTAAGCGCGAAGGCCATGGACTTCTTGCCCTTGCCAATGCGGACCGGGTCGCGGTACACGTCGAACAGGCGCACGCCCTCGAGCAGCTTGCCGCCGGCACTGGCGATGCGACGCTCAAGGTCCTCGCAGGTCACAGCGTTATCGACCACGATAGCCAAGTCGTGCTCGACGGCCGGGTACTGCGAGAACTCGCGGTAGTTCTCCTGGTTACGGGCACCCTTGATCAGCTTGTCCAAATCGAGCTCAAAGGCGACGACGACCTCGTCGATGCCGCAGGCCTCGCGCGCCTCGGGGTGGATCTCGCCGACCCAGCCTAGCACGGTACCGCCAGACAGAACCTCGGCCGCGCGGCCCGGCTGCAAGAAGGCGTAGCCCTCGCCCTCGACGGGACGGAAGCGAACCTTCTCGATACGCAGCTGGGCGAGCAGCTCCTCCACGATGCCCTTGCCATAGAAGAAGCGCAGCTTGCGGTACTTCATGTTCCAGGACTGCTCGCTCCACTGGCCCGAGAGCACGCCCGCCACGGACTTGGTCTCCTTGGGCAGGCTGGCGTTCTCGCGGCCGTGGAACAGGCTGCCCACCTCGTACAGGTGCACGTTGGGCGTGCCGTGGGCCTCGTTGTAGGCTACCGACTGCAAAAGGCCCGGCAGCAGCGAGCGGCGCATCTCGGTCTGCTCGGCCACCAGCGGGTTCATGAGCACCACGGGGCAGCCGCGGCCCTCGGTGGGCATGCCGATCTTCTCCAGGTCGCCCGGGGCGGCAAAACCAAAGGTCGTGGTCTCGTTGAGGCCGCAGGCGCGCAGGATCTCGCCGACCTTGCGGGTGAGCTTTTGCTCGCGGGTCAGGCCGCCGATATGGTTCTTGGCAGCCGGGATGGTCGCCGTCACGCGGCCCATGCCCCACAGACGCAGGACCTCCTCGATCAGGTCGATCTCGCGCGGCAGGTCGGGACGGAAGCTCGGCGGGGTCACCATAAAGTCCTCGCCCTCACGCTCGACGGTGCAGCCCAGGCGGGTGAGCGAGCGCTCGATAAAGTCGGGCTCGATGTCGGCGCCGCAGATGGCGTGCACGCGAGCCAGGCGCAACTTGATGCTGTCGATGGTCTTGGGCGCAGGGAACACGTCCACATAGCCGGGGGCGACCTCGCCGCCGGCAATCTGCTCGATGAGCGCGCAGGCCACGTTGGCGACGTCCACGCAGCCGGTCTCGTCGACCTGGCGCTCAAAGCGGATGGAGGCGTCCGAAATCAGCGACAGGTCGCGGCTGGTGTGCGAGGTGCGGCCGGCGTTGAAGCAGGCGCTCTCGACCATCACGTCGACGGTGTCGTCCTCAATCTCGGAATCCATGCCACCCATGACGCCGGCCAGCGCCACGGGACGCTCGCCGTCGGTGATCAGGCCCATGCCGGCGTCGAGCGTGCGCTCCTCGCCGTCGAGGGTCGTGAACTTCTCGTCCTGCTGGGCGGCGCGAACCACCACGCGCCGTTTGCCCTCACGCTCGGCAAAGGTGTCAAGGTCAAAGGCGTGCAGCGGCTGACCGGTGAGCATCATCACGTAGTTGGTGATGTCGACGATGTTGTTGTGCGGACGCACGCCCAGGGCGTTGAGGCGCTTGACCATCCAGTCGGGCGAGGGGCCGACCTTCACGTTGCGCACGATGCGGGCGACATAGCGGTCGCACAGGCCCTCGTCGGCAATCTCGACCGAAAGCTCGTCGTCGGTCGCGCGGCCGGTCTCGGCCTTGATGGCGGGCAGCTCAACGTGGAAATCGCGATCGAAAATGGCGCCGGTCTCGCGGGCCATGCCGATCATGGACAGGCAGTCGGGACGGTTGGGCGTGATCTCGCAGTCGAGCACGGTGTCGCTCGAGCCCACATACTCGGCAAACGGCATGCCGCAGGGCGTGTCCTCGGGCAGGATCATGATGCCGGAGTGGTCGCCGCCCAGGCCGAGCTCGCGCGCAGAGCAGTTCATGCCCATGGACACGACGCCGCGAAGCTTGCTCTTCTTGATCTTGACGTCGCCGGGGAGCACAGCGCCGATCATGGCCGTGACGATGTGGTCGCCGGCCTCGAAGTTCTGCGCGCCGCAGACGATCTGCAGCGGAGCGGGGTTGCCGTCGGCGTCGAGGTTCTTGTCGCCCACGTCGACCGAGCACACATACATATGGTCGCTATCGGGGTGCGGGGTCTTGGTGAGCACCTTGGCGGTCACCACGTGGTCGAAGGACTCGCCCACGGTGTCGATCGCCTCGACCTCGGTGCCGGTACGGATATATTCGTCCGAAAGGGTCTTGGGATCCTCCGGAATATCGATCATGGTCTTGAGCCAGTCGTAAGAAACACGCATCTAGCTCTCCTTTCATACTGAAAGCCTGCGAAGAGATGCAGGTGGAAACTTCAACTTTGTGAACATTCCTTACAAAGCGAGGGTTGTCCAAGTGCGGCAGATCGGCCCGAAAGAGGAGCGCCGCGTACTTTGGTACGCAAGCGACGAATGAGCGCCGAGGTGCCGTGCTTGGGCAAGCCGCAGCCTAGAACTGATTCAAGAAGCGCATATCGCCAGTCATGAGCGTTCTGAGGTCCGGCAGGTCGTAGCGCAGGGCCGCGACGCGCTCGGCGCCAATACCAAAGGCGAAGCCGGTGTACTTCTCGGGGTCGATACCGCAGTTGATCAGGACGTTGGGGTCGACCATGCCGCAGCCCAGGATCTCGATCCAGCCGCTGTGTTTGCAGAAGTTGCAGCCCTTGCCGCCGCACACATGGCAGCTCACGTCCACCTCGCAGGAAGGCTCGGTGAAGGGGAAGAAGTGCGGGCGGTAACGCGTCTTGCGGTCCTCGCCAAACATGCACTTAACAAAGTAGTCGAGCGTGCCCTTAAGATCGCCAAAGGTGATGCCCTCGTCGACGACCAGGCCCTCGATCTGGTTGAACTGCGGCAGGTGGCAGGCGTCGGCCGTGTCGGGACGATAGACGGTGCCCGGGCAGATCATGTAGATGGGCGGCTTCTGCGACTCCATGGTGTGGATCTGCACGCCCGAGGTCTGGGTGCGCAGCAGCACGTCGGACTCGCCGTGGGCGTGAGCCTCGGGGTGTGCGACGCTGCCGGGGTTGTTGTCGACCACGTAGAAGGTGTCGCGGGCCGAGCGGCTCGGGTGATCCATGGGGGCGTTGAGCGCGGTGAAGTTGTAGTAGGAGGTGTCGACCATGGGACCGGACTCGACGGTGTAGCCGATGCCGCAGAAGATGTCCTCGGCCTCCTCGATGATCTGCTTGATCAGGTGCTGGTGACCGATCTGCGGACGGATGCCCGGTAGCGTGATGTCGACGGCCTCGTGCTCGAGTGTGTGCTTGAGGGCGGCGGCCTTCATCTCGGTGGTGCGCTCGTCGAGCATGCCCTCAATCAGCTGGCGCATCTCGTTGGCGCGCTTGCCCATCATGGGACGATCCTCGGGGGCGAGCTTGCCCATCATGCGCATCAGGCCAGTGATGCGGCCCTTGCGGCCGAGCAGCTCAACGCGCGCGGCCTCGAGCTTTGCGGCGTCGTCGGCGCCCGCGACGAGCTCCTTGGCCTCTTCCTCGAGTTTGACCAGATCATCAATCAGACTCATGTCTTCCCTTTCGTCTCTCGCGCTCCCCGCTTGCCGAGGCGGCTGCCGCCGTCTGACGTTGCGAAAACGCGGCCCGGTTCGGTAACAAAAAACCGCCCTCGGGCATGTGCATTGCCCAAGGACGGTTGAATTCCGCGGTACCACCTTGTTTGACCCGGCGGATGTCTGGCCCGCCGCGCCCACTCTTTGCCCCTTGTCGCGAGGCTCACGGCTTCCCTACTGGGGACATCGCCGCCGCTGGCCGCGCGCCCGTTGAGGTCGCTGCTCGGGAGTGAACGCTTGGCCCTTGTCACCGCAGGAAGGCTTGCAGCCCATGACCTTCCCTCTCTTGCCGGCGACGCGGCGGGCAAAACCCTCTCCGTCAACGCATTGGGCTACAGGATACCACATTGTTTGGGTGTATCGCCGCGTTCCGTTTTGTTCGTGCTGGGTACAAGGCAGGTAGCTGTGCAAACTGGCCGCGCCGCCGCGTGCGACGGGCGACCTGCGAGATCAAGGATATGGTATGGGAAAGAAGCACGATAAGAAGGCCGAGCCCGCAGCGGGCAAGACGCCCAAAGGCATGAAGGTCGATAAGGCCGTCAAAAAATTCCGCAAGCTCGAGGGCAAGCTGTGGACCCGCGAGTACCTGCTCAAGATTGCCAAGTTTGACGGCGCGACCATTGCCCCCGCCAACGGCGCCGCAGCGCGCGCCGACGCCATGGGCACCCTTGCCGGCGAGCATCATAAGCTCCTGACCAGCGAAAAGTCTGTCGAACTTGTGCGCTCGCTGGCACGCGAAACCGTCGCCGGCGGCAAGATCGACGACCCGCAGCTGCTCGACGAGATCCGCGTACTCGGCCGCGACCAGCGCGAAGCGAGCGTCATTCCCACCGAGGAGGCCGAGGCCTGGACCAGGCTCACCTGCGAGGCCGACGCCGTGTGGCACAAGGCCAAGACGGCCAATGACTGGGCGAGCTTTGAGCCCTATGTGGATAGAATCGTCGGCCAGCTTAAGCATCAGGCCGAGCTCATGGACCCCAAGCGCGACCCATACGATGTTTGGCTTGACCAGTACGAGCGCGGCCTTTCCGCCAAGAGCTTCGATGCGTTTTGCGATGAGGTCAAGGCGACGGTCGTGCCGCTCGTGCACGCCATCGGCGAGCGCAGCCAGCAGCCCGCTGCCGACTTTTTGCACGCCCGTGTGCCCGAGGCCGCCCAGCGCGCCATGAGCTTCGACCTTATGAAGCTCGTCGGCCTGGACCTAGACGACACCACGCTTGCCTTTACCGAGCACCCGTTTAGCGAGGGCTTTGCCGTGGGCGACGCGCGCATCGCGACGCACATCTATGAGGACGACTGCATCTCCAACGTCTACAGCATCATCCACGAGGCCGGTCACACCATGTATGAGCTGGGCGTGAACCCCGCCTATGCTCGCACCTGCCTGGAGGGCGGCACCTCCATGGGCATCCACGAGAGCCAGAGCCGCTTTTTCGAGAACACCGTGGGTCGCAGCCGCGCCTTTATGGGACCGCTGCTCGAGGTGCTGCGCCGCCACGCACCCGAGGTCTACGGCGACGTCGACGAGGACACGCTCTACCACGCCGTGAACATCGCGCAGCCTTCGCTGATCCGCACCGAGGCCGACGAGCTCACCTATCCGCTGCACGTTATGGTGCGCTACGAGATTGAGCGCATGCTGTTTGCCGGCGAGGCCACGGCCAAGGATATCCCCGCGCTTTGGAATCGCTTTATGGACGAGTACCTGGGCATTCCCGTTCCTGACGACACGCACGGGTGCCTGCAGGATACACACTGGAGCGGTGGCTCGTTTGGTTACTTCCCCACCTATGCGCTGGGCAGCGCCTACGACGCCATGTTCGTGCCGGCCATGTGCCGCGACGGCATCGACCTTACCGGTGCCTGCGCGAGCGGCGATCTGGCGCCCGTCCGGGCCTGGCTGGGCGAGCACATTTGGCAGTGGGGCCGTGCCAAGGACGCGCCGGAGCTCATCAAGGGCGCGTGCGGCATGGCGTTCGATGCCCGCTACTACTGCAGCTACCTGCAGGACAAGTTCACCACGCTCTACGAGCTGTAAGGCATAACCGACACGCCAACGCAAAGGGGACGCCGCGGAACCAATCCGCAGCGCCCCCTTTCCACCTAGTTGTTTAAGAACGTCCCCAATGACTACCTCACAGAGCCTCGAGCGCGTTGGCGATGCGCTTCATGGCGGCATCGGCAGATGCTTGGTCGGGCGCCTCGGCCAGCACGCGGATAACCGACTCGGTTCCGCTCTTGCGCACGAGCACGCGGCCCTCGCCTGCCAGCGCAGCCTCGGCCTCGGCGATGGCGTTCTGCACGCCCATGTTCTCGAGCGCGGCGTCCTTGTCCGCCACGTGCACGGCCACCTGCGCCTGCGGCAGCAGCTTGCACGGAGCCGTGAGCTGCGAGAGCATCTCGCGCTCGGCACGAATCACTTCCATCACGCGCAGCGAGGTCATAATGCCGTCGCCCGTGCGCTCGATATCGCCAAAGATCGTATGGCCCGTCTGCTCGCCACCCAGGCTGTAGCCGCCCTCGCGCATCTTGGCATACACGTGACGGTCGCCCACGCCGCTGGTCACGGCGCTCAGACCGGCAAGCTCCAGCGACTTGACCAGGCCAAAGTTGCTGGCAATCGTCGGCACCACGGTACCGCCCGAGAGTCGCCCGTGCTTGTTCAGATACACGCCGCACACGTACAGGATCTGGTCGCCGTCGACCACGCGCCCGCGCTCATCCACGGCCAGGCAGCGGTCGGCATCGCCGTCGTAGGCAAAGCCCACGTCCAGGCCCTGCTCCACCACATGGCGCTGCAGACGCTCCATATGCGTGGAGCCGCAGTCGACGTTGATGTTAAAGCCATCGGGCGCGGCGTTGATCACGCGCACGTCGGCGCCCAGCGCGTCGAACACCGGCTTGGCCACCGAGGAAGCCGAGCCGTTGGCGCAGTCGATACCGATCTTGACGCCCTGCAGCGAAAAGTTCGCACTTGCAATGAGCGAAGCAATGTAGCGGTTGCGGCCCTGCATGTAGTCCACCGTGGCACCGATGTGGTTGCCCGTGGCCAGCGGCACCTCGCTCTTGCCATCGATGTAGTCCTCGATGAGCTCCAGTACGTCCTCGTCCATCTTAAAGCCGTCGCTGTTGACGAGCTTAATGCCGTTATCGCAAAACGGGTTGTGGCTCGCGCTGATCATGATGCCGCAATCGAAGCAGCCTTCCACGGTCTGGTGCGCTACGCCCGGCGTGGGGATCACGTGCAGCATATAGGCGTCCGCACCGCTCGCGACCAGGCCGCTCACCAGCGCCGCCTCGAACATATAACTCGAGCGACGCGTGTCCTTGCCCACGATCAC
This sequence comes from Collinsella sp., assembly GCA_018381235.1. GTDB lineage: Bacteria > Actinomycetota > Coriobacteriia > Coriobacteriales > Coriobacteriaceae > Collinsella. The sequence goes on from JAGZSF010000013.1 coordinate 55,973, forward strand.
GCGTGCCTTGCGCTCGCGGTTGGCGCCGTAATACCAGCCCACAAAACGGCCAATCTTATAAGCGTGCTCTACCGTCAGCCCAACGTTGGCCTCACCGCGAAAGCCGTCGGTGCCAAAGTACTTCATGCGCTCTCCTTACAAAATAGGGGCGAACAGATTGCCTGTCCGCCCCAAAATGGTACTCGATTATCTGCGCTACCAGAAAAACCCTACGCCGACGCGCTGTCGCGAGCCGCCTGGCATGTAGGAGTCTGACGCAGCGTAAGCGGCTTGTCCCCCGCCTCGGCCGACGTGGTCAGCGTATACGTGATCGTCGTCGTCTCGCCAGCATGCAGGTCAACGGTGCCCGAATAGAAGGGGATTCCATGCCACGTAGCGGCGCCAAGACCAAACTGGGTGCCCTCGACGGTCAGATCAGTAATGTTGCCGCCCGTCGGGGCAAACAACGAGACATTCAGACGCTCGTCGTCACGCGCGGCATCGGGTGCGCTCGCCGCAACGTAGTCGGGCAGCTTGCCAGCCTCCTCCTGCGTCATGATGTTCGTCAGGGTAACGGTGATGCGATAGGAGCACGTGCCGTCACCGTTCTTGATGCCCTGGCCAATCTGCGTATCGGCGTTCAGGTACCAGTCGAGCTTGGAGAAGCTCAGGTTGTTAAAGTAAACGCCGGCAACAGGATCGGCACTCGGGTCATCCGGATCGGGCAGCGAAGCGTCAATGCCCGTCTCTTTGATGGCATTCTGCTCATCATCGTTTCTCATCCACGCGATCAGGCGGCCCTCTTCGGCACCGCGCTCAACGGCGCTGACAAGCTTCGTAACATCGACATCGCCGATACCGCCAAGGATCTTGTCGAAGGCAGCGCTGGCGACGGATGCAAAGATGCCGTCCGACTCCTCGACCGGATAGTTCCAGTACACATCGTGCATGAGGACCTTTGCGGCGTTGGTGCCGTCGACAACCGTTCCGTCGGGCAGCGAGACATTACCGACCAGGCCCAGCAGATACTGCAGGAACACCGGGTCGATACCGATGACGCCATCAACGTCCTGTCCATACTGGGACTTCCACAGCGCGGCGACACGCTGCGAGTTGCGGGGCCAATCAGGCGAATAGGTATTGCCCGAGTTGTACAGGTTACTGTGGTTGCCGAACAGCGCCTCATCCTCTTCGTCGACGCTCTCGACTGCCTCATCCTCGCTGAGTCCAATGCGGGGAACAAACTCGCCAATCGACATCTGGCCGTCGGTGACCGAAATCAGACCCTGCGAACCGCCAAAGCCGCCGCAGGCACGAATCTCGACGTTGTTCATGGCGTACATAAGGTAGTTGCGCGTCTGGCCGTTGGCGCCGAGCATCTGGGGAAGGACGGGGGCGACCTTCTCCGCCGCGTCAACCGCGCCGTTGAGGGTGGCAAAGCCGTCCTTGGCCTTATCGACCAGCTCGGTCACCTGGGAAATATGAGTATCGCCAATGCCCTGGACCTTCTCGTTGGCGCTCTTGAACACCTTCGAGCTGCTGGAAAGCGAATCGGCGACCGCCTGCAGCGCGGACACGTTAATCATGCCGTCCTGGAACAGTTTGCCGGGCGTAGCCTGCGAAAGGTTATCGGCCATGGGAACCAGCGCATTGCTCGAGACATCGGACAGGGCGTCGATCATGGTGCGGGCCGCATTGATATCGCTGCCATACACCGGGATAAACGAAGCCGCCGCCCACAGCGGGCTCGAGGTCTCCGCCTTCATGCTGTTGCAGAGCTCATCGATCTTCTTCGCGTCGTCAGGCAGCGTCGAAAAATCGCCCGACGTGACCTTGTCCTTAAGGCCACCGACGATCTCGACAGCCTCCTTCGCTTCACTCTTTACGGTCTTTGCCGAGTTAAGCAGCATAAAGCCGCTTGCGCCAAGCGCAACGAGAAGCACCGCGACTACAGCGGCAATAATGGCGCCGGTGTGACGCTTTTTGCGCTCGCCCTTGCGATGGCGATGACGGACCAGACCGTCAGAGGTCGAACTCGACGAAGCGTCGCTACCGTAGTTCAAGCCAAAATCGTAATAATCTTCCTTGGAACCCGAGCCCGCAAACTCGGTACCGCTATCATCCAGGCGGGCGAACGTGCCAGTCTCGGAGGCGCCGGTGTAAATCGTGCCAAGATTACCCGTAAGCCCCGCGCCACCGGCAGAGGGAGTATTGTTGGCGGCCTTGCCGGCATTAACGTTGCCGGCGCCATTCGCAGCGTTGGCAGCACCTGCGTTGTTCGCAGGTACCGAAGGAGCCCCGCTCGGCTGCGACGCGGAGGTTGCACCGTCCGCAAAGACATTCCCTCTTGCACGGCCGGTCTTTTTTGCCTTTTGAGACTGCTCGTACAGAGCGGTAAACATCGCCGTCTCGCCCGGGGACACGCGCTTACCGGAACCGCCCTGTCCAGCGCCGCCCGGCGTGCCGGCCTTACCAGCCCCGTTCGGACGCGGCGGAACTGCAGGGCGGCCGCTATCGCTGCCCTTAAAGTGATTACCAGCCATAAAGAAATCCTCGCAATTGAGTCGCAATGAAAAAATCCATAACGTTACTAGTTTATGGCATTTTGAGCATCGACAGCTAAACTCCAGACACGGACGTCAATTGGCGAAAATGCGGCACAACACCTTTCCCGTCTTGGCGGCGGCGCCAGCTACACCGTGAGGAACATCATCACGATGATCATGGCAAAGCCGATAAGGTCGGTCGGCAAAAACACCGTGCCCAGCATAACGGCGCTGGTGATGGTCGCCGAGACGGGCTCCACGGTTCCGATGAGACTCGCACGCACCGAGCCGATGTCCTTAACGCCCTGCATATAGAGCATGTAAGCAAAAAACGAGCCGATAACCACGAACACCGCGAGCGCCTCGACGCCGGCAGCGTCGAGTGCCGGCATATGCGCCCAGGGCTGCACGAAGACACATGAGATCACGCCCGCCGTGAGCATTGCCGAGCCCGTGACGATGGGGCTGCCGTATTCGGGCAGGATCTTGGCGGGAATCACCGCCATACACGCGGCGCTGACCGCACACATAAGACCTGCTGCCAGGCCAAGCGGCGAGATATTCAGGCTGATGGGGTCGCCGCCGGTGGCGATTAAAAAGGTTCCACCCAGAGCCAGGCCAATGCCGATGACTTCGCGAGTACGCGGCATGCGGCGATCGATCGCGCAGGTGTAGCCCATGATGATAACGAGCTGCAGGCACTGAAGCACCGTCGCGGTTCCGGCGTTCGTCAGGCGCACGGCCGAAAGATAGCAAAACTGGTTGAACAGCAGGCCAAAGGCGGTAAAGAGCAGCAGCTGCTTGCGATCGGCGGGTGTGGTCCAGAGCTTAATCAGGCGCTCGCGGTCGCACGTGACAACCACAGCCATAAAGAGCAGGCCGGCGAGAATCTGACGCACGCTCATAAGCCACAGCGTATCGACATGGTAGGTATCGAACAAAAAACTCGCGCTGGTGCCTGAGAAGCCCCAAAACGAACCGCCCACCAGCGTAGCCAAGACGCCCGTGATCATCTTGCGCGTCGAAGCGCTGTTCAGGCGGTCGCGCCATGCGCGACGGGTGTTGCGGCTGAGCTCGTCGGTGCCCTCGGGCACATCAATGTTCGATATATCGGTCATCGGCACCGAAGCCCCTGCGCCTTCGACCTGCTCGACACACTCTTTGCTCATTCCACTCCCCCGAAACAGCCTGGAAACAATTCGGCTTACCTTACCACGGCGAAGTCACCAGCTGGAGGCTTGTCCGTTTATCGGTAGGACAATTCCGCAGGCGTCTTTCCATAGCTCGATACCGCAATGGCCTTGCATTATGCGACAGCCAAATCGCGGCAGCAGGCTCTTTTGAAATGGATACGACAAAGCCCCCGAATTCCACAATGTAAGCGATTTTTAAAAATGTTCTTGCCACCGAGTTCAGGCTCCGTTATATTATCCCTTGCGCACTTGCGCACCCTTGATCGGGCGTTTAGCTCAGGGGGAGAGCGCTTCCCTGACACGGAAGAGGTCAGAAGTTCAAATCTTCTAACGCCCACCAAATGTTCGCAGCTCAGAGGCTATGATCTCTGGACTGTTTTGTTTTATGTCGCCAAATCAGCTGGCAGCTCCAACCGCCCAAGCAACCACCCTGCCCATACACAAAACCGCGTCAATAGCCACCGAGGCCGAGGCCAACGCGTCTCGAACCCATCCGAGCCGCAACTCCTCAGCAAAACGCCGCGATGTCTGCGCCCTGCGGTATCCTTGAGCCACTTACACCTGCAGCACCAAGGAGCCACCATGCGCACCGAGCTCGATGTCCCCTTTTCGCACAAAGAAGAAGCCAAGGCGCTGGGCGCCAAATGGGACCGGACCAAGAAGATCTGGTATGTACCCAGCGGCGTCAACCCCGAGCCCTTTGCCGAGTGGCTGCCCGGTGTTGACCGATCCGACCCCTCAGCGCCGTATATATATCTAGTACTGGGCAAGCGCGAGTGCTGGAAGTGTCACAAAGAGACCTCGGTCGCGGCCTTCGGCATTCCCTATCGAACCGATAACGACGAGAGCATCGCCATCGCGCACGCGCCCAACGAAGCCGGGTACATTGCCATCGACACGGCCAACGCCAACGCACTCGCCATCGTGCCCGCTCTTGGCTGCGTACCGGGCGAGATCCGCGACTACCTTCATAAGCGCTGCGGCTACAAGCCCGTAGGCGCGCGAGCCTCCAAAGCCCCGTCGCTCGGCAACACGTGCACCAGTTGCGACGCGCTGCAAGGCAGCCGCTATCTGTTCGAGGAGCCCTCGTCCCCGTTTGCCCTCACTGCCATCAACAAGCTGCCGGCACTGGAGTTTATACGCGTCGAAGTTGCCGGCGTCTTTGGCGTCCCGGCCACGCGTACCGACTTTGACCAGGCGCTCTTTACCTGGGCACGCGACCATCACGCCGAGTTCCACAAGCAACTCGGTGAGGGGATTTATTTGTAGAGGCAAAAGACACTCACAGCCAACTCCTCCGCATCACCTATCCCTCGTCGCCGGCGTCGTACACGATATCGAGGCCACAAACAGGGCATTTCTCCGGATACACCGGCATATGAACGCCCGTACGTTTCCTCACTTCGTCGCTGAACCTGTCACGTGCATCGATGAACCGAATGTCGAGACACGGTATTTGCGAGCCGCAGCAAGGGCAGGCGACGACAAACGACCCGCAATCAACTTCTACGCCCGGAAACATATTGTTGTCGATAAGGGCACACGGCAGTTTTCCGTACTTCCCCATCGCAATATCGCCTCGCCAGCTCATACATGCCCCTTCTCGCTATACAAATCAGGAAGAGCATGCACCGGCGGGCGGGCGCGAGATTGCATCGCCACGCGATCCGATCAAACAACACGATCGTCAAAGAATGCCAAAGCCAAATACGCTAATACGGCAGAAGCCCCGCCTTTTCACGCTTCTTTTCCGAGCGATCGAACTCAATGCGATGGGCCTCAAGAAACACCGTATCGGGTCGCCACTGACGCTCATTCGGCTGCCTTAGCGTCGCACCCGCAAAGGAAGCGTGGTCGGTCTTATCCAGCAGGTACGATCCGCACAGCCGATATTCGCCGCAAACAGGCTCAAACGAAATCAGGTGAGCATCAAATAGGGAATGAAGATCGCGCCGAAGCAGAATGCCGTTGCTGGCAACCTGCGATTTGGGTCCCGAGTAATTCTCGATATGTGCAGCCTCCAGAGCTTCGCTGACGCCGCAGTCCGACACCGCGCAACGGCCATCATAGGCGGCAACGAGCTGCTTGCGGAACCATTGCTGCCCCAATCGCTCGCGCCTTAACGCATAGCGGACCTTTTCGTCGTCGGTCACACCCTGTCCGGCAAACTCAATATCGACGGGTATGTGCTTCAGATAACTCATGTCGGGCGCAAAACGAGGGTCCGGTCCGCCTTTATGAACAGGACCGTGCAGAACAAACCATCCGTTTTCGGGCTCGAACCGCTCAACAAACGCAAGGCCGAGCACCTTATAGCCCACCTCGGTTGCAAATATGACTCCGACTGGGACGCCACATTCCATGCAGTTGAGCATTTTACGGTTGTAATTCTGGTCTCGAAAACCAACGGTACCCGGCGCTTGAACCGAGTACTTAATGACCCACGTACCATCGTCCAAATAGAGCGGAGGCACATCGGTGTAGAAGCTCTTTTTAGAGTTATGGACCGAGAGCGCAAAGATCTTATTGGGGTCTTGCTTCACCCGATCCTGGCCCGGCCAGAAGATCCCTGAATCCCGCGTTACGGGAAAGAAGTCCGAGCCAATTCTCAAACGATACTGATACTGAGGGCTATCTTCCTTGGTGTGGTGCGGAAGGCTGGTCCAAACGCCGCCGCGCTGCTCCTCACCCAGAAACCACTCCCATGCCTCAACGTATTCGGAAGGCACGAGACTGCAGGCACGGTCATAGCTTGGTCCATCCATCAACGGAACAGCAAGGTCAATGTCGTTCATCGCCAGCACCTACAACCATACGAACGCGAGTCATACCCCTCAATAATATGGTCGAGAGTCAATTATTACGAGATCTCATTCCGCGATCGGCACATCGTTGATGCTCTCGGTTTGCCGCTGGCGCGCTTGTACCCCGCTACCCCACTCCCCTGTATACTGATGTAGCACGTGTTTCATCCGGGCTTGTTGGGCCGGGTCGTTCATGGGAGGTTCTTGTGGCTGTTTCGAATCCGCCTAAGGGAAGCGTTTCTTCTTCGTCCATCAAGCCGGTTACGCGCAAGGCCGTGCGTTGCCAGCGCGAGGTCGCTTGGCTTGTCACGCAGGCGGCGGGCAGGCTTGTGGCGACCACTCAGGACGTCAATGCGCCTACGCCGAGCTTTGTGTTAGCGGCGGCGCTGGATTTTGTGCGCCAATTGGAGCTTGCCGCACAGGATACCAGCGGCCACCTCGACTACCAGAATGTTATGGCGCCCGACCTGCAAACGTTCTGCCACATGGCCAAGTTGCCCGCCGCGCCCAATGCGCTTTCGGACGCAGGCTACATGTTTACGCTTTCGGGCGCGGACCTTATCCGCGACATCTATGCATACTGCAGCGAGCTCGCCGAGCACCACGTCTTTGACGCGGCAGAAGTCAAACCGGGATATGTCATCAAGCTGGTTCTTAGGCTGTTCTTGATGGACGGGTTCGGGGCCATGCCGGCGTAAGCCGAGTCTTTAGCATCACCGTCGACTGGGCAACAACCGCTTTACCTTAATGGACGCCAATCGAGGGTCGATTATTGGGTCGCCTCGTCCACTAACGCATCTATCCCACGCGCTCCGACAGTCGATACTTGCGGTTGCGGCTCGTCGCCGGCGCCGTGGGCTCAAGCTCGCCTTGAGCAATGAGCGCGTTGACGCGCGACCTAACCTGGGAAATTGTGAGCCCTGTGTGCTCTGCCAACTCGCGCGTCCCCAGCTCGCCGTAGTGTTTGAGTGCCGTCACAATTAAGCCCCCGCCATGATCGACCGGCTCGATCTTTGAACGGTAAAGTACGACCTTGAACCGATCGAACCCCGGGCAGAACAGGGGCTCGGCCAGACCATGCGCGCGCATGGCATCGATCATCATCGGGATGCCCGAGCCATTGCCCTCAGCCGGCGAACCTGCGCCATCCGGCAGCGGGACAATCGACATGAGTTTCACGAGCGTCGCGTTACGGCATCGGGAGCTGCCGTCAAACAAGTTCTCGCGAGTCTTTCCCCCGTAAAGGCCGCCAGGATTCGTCACCTCGACACGATCGTCAAAGACGTCGACGGTAATCGATTGTCCACAGAACCGATCCCCATATTCTCGATGGATTACGGCGTTGGCGATTGCCTCGCGCAGAACCTCCTCGGGAATCTCCAGCGAGTCGACACGCGAGACACCTTGGACGGTCGAGGTTCGCCGCAAATTCTTGGCGACGGCCGCGACGGCATCCGAGATCATCTCGCCCAACGTTCCCTCACAGATTGTGCGGTCCATGAACCTCAGCGACCCCGCCGTGCCTTTCCGGGTCCCCGCATAGACAGCCATGTCGATAAAGAGCTTGGGATAAAACTGCTGAGGGTAGGTGCCCGCAACTAGGAGTCCAGCCTTGGTGACATTGCCCTGGGAATCAAGGAAATTTAGGCGCTCCAGCTTCGTTTGTTTGTCCGGCGCGCCGCGCATTGCCCGAGGCGTCAACGAGAAAGCCCGATCTATCGTACGGTCGACCAGCGTCTCGTCGAGATCGTCCGCGCCCGCACCCGCCACCGCGTCGCGATCGCTCGGAGTCGCTCGACCGTATGACGCCAATGCGAGCACCTCGGTCGATGAAAGCGGCACATCTTTGTCATCGATGCGCTTGTAGCTGCCGCCCTGGGCGCCCCGTTCTATGACATAGCAGGACTTGCTCGACGGATCGAGCTCCTCAATCGTAATGACGAGAACGATGACGCCCTGAAGCTCCACTCGCTCGATCGTGTATTTGGGCGGATTGGCCAGCTTTCCTCGACCGCCCGCATCACCCATGCCTGACACAAATTGGTTGAGCACTTTCTCGGTCTCGAAGTTCTCAACCGGGACAAAACCTGCGCGCTCACTCACTCCGAGCACGATGATTCCGCCGGCAGTGTTCGCGAATGCGCTCACCGTTTCCCACACGTCGCGGGAAAGCGTCGTGGCGCTCTCCTTCACTTCGACGTTAAGATCATCCGAGCCCATACGCCTTAAAGACTCAAGCAAACCGGTCAGCTCGTTTTCGTTCATCTGCACGTCCTTTCGCTCGGTCCTGCGGAGAATGCCGCGGATAGATTTCCCTCGTCTCTCAGTTATCTCTCGTAATTATCTCTCATCTTTCTGTTATCTCTCATATTAGAGATGAGTGAGAGATAAAAGATAAGATGTCTGCCATCTGTTTCATATAAACATGTTTTTGCTGGTAGAACAATCGGTATTGAGATAATACCATGATTGCTTGTCTCTTTGCTGCTCAGTTATCTCTCATATTTATCTCTCGTCTTTCTGTTATCTCTCGTATTCGTGACGAATGAGAGATGAGAGATGTGCGGGCGGCGGATGAGCGTGGATTTTGGACGGTCGGGAAATGAGGGTGGATATTTGGACGGTATTTGGGCGTTTTGAGGCTGATTCCGTCCGAAAATCCACTCTCATTCGATAGGCGTCCAAGTTTCCACGCTCGCGCGGCGGGCACGCGGGGCCTTTACCCAATCCGCTGGCATCGTCTCCAGTTCGCCGCAGAGCCGCGGCCCCATATGGGTATACTCTCGTGGATTCGACTCGATTCGCCCCCCGCTGGGGCGTCAAAGGAGACTGCATATGCCCACTACCTCAACCGACCCGCGCGCCGCTGCCGCCGCGCTGCTGGTGCCCGGCACCACCTGCCATGGCTTTGCCGTCGAGCGCTGCGAGACCGTGCCCGAGCTCGATTCGGACGCCTACGTGCTGCGCCACACCGCATCGGGCGCTCGCCTGCTATACCTCGCGTGCGACGACGAAAACAAGGCCTTTGCCATTGGCTTTAAGACGCCGCCGGCCGATTCCACCGGCGTGTTCCATATTCTTGAGCACTCGGTGCTGTGCGGATCTGCCAAGTTTCCCGTCAAGGAGCCGTTTGTCGACCTGATCAAGAGCTCCATGCAGACGTTCCTCAACGCCATGACCTACCCCGACAAAACCATCTACCCCGTTGCCACCACCAACGAGCAGGATCTGTACAACCTGATGGATGTGTACCTGGACGCGGTGTTCAACCCGGCCATCTATACCAAGCCCACCATTTTTGAACAGGAGGGCTGGCACTACGAGCTGGACCTGCCAGAGGGCGCCGAGGTCGAGGGCGACGGCAGCTCTGCGAGCCTGCGCGAGGGCACGCTGCGCTATAACGGCGTGGTGTTCAATGAGATGAAGGGCGCACTGTCCGACCCCATGAGCGTGCTGGACGACGCCGTCAACGCCGCGCTTTATCCCGACACCGCCTATGCGCACGAGAGCGGCGGCGACCCGCGCGCGATCCCCGCGCTCACCTACGAGCAGTTCCTGGATACGCACGCGCGCCACTACAATCCTTCCAACTCTTATATAACGCTCTACGGCGACCTAGATGTAGACCGCGCGCTGGCGTTTTTGGACGAGCGCTATCTGTCGCAGTCGAGTGCCGCGAGCCGCCGCATGGACGCCGCCGTTGCCGCCGGCGAGGACCCGTCCGCGTTGGCGCCCAATCCGCTGGACGTGCAGGCGCCTGTAACCTGCGAGTATAAGCGCGTCGAGATGGCCACCACGCCCGAGAACGCCCTGGTGGGCCTGGGCCTTGTGCTGGGCAGCGCGCTCGATCGCAAGCGCACGATCGCAGCGGATATCCTGTTCGAGGCCCTGCTGGGTTCCAACGAGGCACCGGTTAAGAAGGCCATTCTGGCCGCCGGCCTGGGCGGCAACGTGATGAGCTACACCGCGGCCGAGAGCCTGCAGCCCTACGAACTCATCATGCTGCAAAACGCGCAGCCCGGCGTGGCGCGCGAGCTGCGCCGCGTGTTCCAGGACGCCTGCCGCGACCTGTGCGAACATGGCGTTCCGCGCGAGCGCCTGGAAGCTATCATCAGCAGCAACGAATACGACCTGCGCCAGCGCGACTACGGCATCGCCGACGGCGTGGCCATTGTGTGCGACGCGTTGAGCACGTGGCTCTACGATGACGACGCCGCGACGCTGGCGCTCAAGTACGGCCCAGTGTACGAGGAGCTGCGCGGCGAGCTGGACGGCAGCTACTTTGAGGACCTACTGCGCGAGATCGTGCTGGAGAACGACCACATGGCTCTGGTCGAGCTGGTGCCGGTGGACGCCGCCGAGGGTTCGGAGAGCGCCGAGGCCGCCGAGCTGGCAGCCAAGCGCGACGCCATGACCGATGCCGAGCTGGCCGACGTGGTCGAGCGCACGGCCGCGCTGCGTGCCGCGCAGGAGGCGGAGGACACGCCCGAGGACAAGGCAACGCTGCCGCGCCTGCGTGTATCCGACATTGGCGAGGCGCGCCCCGAGCCGCCGCTGGTCGTGGACACGACCGCGCCCATCCCCTGCCTGCGCCACGGCATCCCCACCAACCGTCTGGCCTACGCCATGCAGTATTTCGACCTGAGCTGCGTCGCGTTTGAGGACCTGCCCTACGTGACGCTGCTCTGCCGCCTGCTCAAGCAGCTGCCCACGCGCGAGCACTCGGCCGAAGAGCTCGACAACCTGCTCGCCGGCAAGCTGGGCTTTTTGAGCTTTACGACCGAGGTCATGACGCAGCCCGACGTGGACGGCGTGCGCCCCTACCTGCTGGTGAGCGCCGGCGCCCTGTCCGAAAAGATCGACGCACTGGCGAGCCTGCCGCGCGAGGTGTGGTCGAGCACGCTGTTGCTCGATGCCGACGCCGACCGCGTTCGCGACGTGCTCACGCAGATTCGCATTGGGCTTGAGCAGGGCTTTATCAACAACGGACACTCGGCGGCGCTCGGTCGCGCGATGAGCTACAGCTCGCCTTCGGCCGTGGTGCGCGAGCAGCTTTCGGGCGTGGACTTCTACCTGTTCCTGCGCGATCTGCTCGAGCACTTTGACGAGTGCTTTGACGGCCTGCGCGCTAAGCTTGCCGAGCTGGCAGGCCGCATCTTTGTGGCCGACGGCTGCCTGGCAAGCTTTACCGGCAGCGATGAGGACTTTAACGCATACTGGGCCGCCGCGGGCGACCTGGGGCTTGGCGCGGGCGACGGCGCTGGCAGCGGCACGCTCGTGGTACCGGAGCCGCGCGACCGTCGCGAGGCTTTCGTTATCCCCAGCGACATCTGCTTTGCGGCAAGCGCGTGCGACCCGCGTCGCCTGGGCATCAACGTGACGGGCGCCTGGGCGGTTGCCGCCAACGCGCTCTCCTACGACTACCTGTGGAACGAGATCCGCGTGAAGGGCGGTGCGTACGGATGCGGATTCCGCGCGGCCGGCGAGCGCCAGGCGGTGTTCTACACCTACCGCGACCCGGCAATCGACCCCTCGATTGAGCGCGTGGAACGCGCGGGCACATGGCTCGGCAGCTTTGAGCCCGACGAGGCCGCCTTTGAGGGCTTTATCGTGAGCTGCGTGAGCGGCATGGATGCGCCGGTGAAGCCCTACGCGCTCACCAAGCGCCGCAACACGACCTACCTGGCCGGGCTCGATCCGCATGCACGTGAGGAGCGCCGCGCCCAGATGCTCGCCGCAACGCCCGGTGGGCTGCGCTCGCTCGGCACCGATGTGACGCGCATTGCGGCCGAGTCGCCAACCTGTGTCTTTGGTGGCCGCGACGTCATCGCCAAGAGCAATGCCGGCTTTAACGTCATCGACCTGATGGGCTAACGCACAAAGGTAGATTTTTGGGACATGCCCGAAAATCTACCTTTTTTCTGCGGCATGAGCGGGGCGGCGCAGCCCACCGCGGCGGTTTGTCTCAATCTGTAACATCTAGACGGCAATATCGGCTCCAGATGTTACAGATCGAGACGTTTCCAGACGACGCCGACCTTTTGTCTCAATCTGTAACAACTAGGTCCAATTTTGCCGAGTTACTGTTACAGATCGAGACAAACCGCCGCAGACGCCCACTCCACAGCACAGACCACCACAAAGATGCCTGTCCCCATTCTCAGTGGTGATTCGAACACTTGTTCTATACGCACACATGTTCTATAGTAGAGGTGCTTGCAACGACCTGAAATTGCAACTAGAATATAGTTGCAGAATGTGAGGCGGGATGACTCGATCCGATAAACTCATCGCCCAACTGTTTAGCTGCCCTTCAACTTATCGGTATGCGGATTTTTTAAAAGTCATGGCTTCATATGGCTTTGAAATGGACAGCAAAGGCAAGACATCCGGATCGCGCGTTCGCTTCTACAGGCCATCAGATGGCAGGATGTTCGTAATGCACGCGCCTCATCCATCTGACGAATTGACAGCGGGGACCATTCGAAACATCGTTCGCTTTCTGCAAGATGTCGGAGGTAGTCATGAGTAACGTTTTGGCATACAAAGGTTATTTCGCCCCGGTCGAGTTCAATGCCGAACAGCATGTGCTAACAGGTATGGTCGCCGGCATTAGGGACGCAATCGTATTTGAAGGCTCCACGGCTGAAGAAGTGGAGCAATGCTTCCACGACGCCGTCGACGATTACCTTGAGTTTTGCGCCGAGAAGGGCAAGGAACCCGAGCGGGCTTTTAAGGGCTCGTTCAACGTAAGAACGGGCTCTGAGCTCCACAAGCAAGCAGCGCTGGCAGCGGCAAAGAAGGGTGAGTCACTCAATAAGTTTGTGACTGAAGCGATCGCTGCGGCGCTGTGAAGCCAACGTCGAGTCGAAGCCGCCACACAGGGCGCCTTTGTGGCGGCTTCGACGTTTGCCCAGATAAAACCTGTCAAAATAAACCTGTCCCTTTTGACAGGTTTGCCAGAGGAGGTTGGGATGGACAAGGCTAAATTGCGGCGAGCGGTGATTGCCCGGCGCGATGCGATTGATTTGGATGTGCGGGCGGCGAAGTCTGCTGATATCTGTGCGCGGCTGGTTGAGCTGCTGGGCCGCTTGGATGCCGCGGCGCCGCGCACCGTTGCCGTCTATGCCGCGATGGGTTCCGAGGCAGACCCTGCCGCGTTTGCCGCTGCGGCCGCCGTGCGCGGCTGGCGCGTAGCCTATCCGTGCATGCTCTCGGCAATTGATGGCGCAGCTTGTGGCCAGCGCATGTGTATGCGGGCAGTTGCCGCCGACGATGCGTCCGCGGCTCCGTTTATCGCCCACCCTACGCGGGCCTTTGCGGCCACGGACATCGACAGCAACCACTTCCCTATCGTGCCTGCCGAAGCTCTCGACATGATCGTCGTGCCGCTCGTGGCCTTCGACCAAACCGGCGCGCGCCTGGGCTACGGCGGCGGTTGCTACGACCGCTACCTGCCCATGCTCTCGCCCGCATGCCAAATCATCGGCATCGCCTTTGACGAGCAGCGTGTCGACCGCGTTCCCACCGACGCTCACGACCTGCCGCTACCCCACATCATCAGCGCCTAATCGCCGCCATATCAGCCACGGCTACAGCAGTACCATCGCAGCCTAGTGCTCCTCGCCGGCGCGGGCCAGGTCGTAGGGCGTGGTCTGGTAGACGTAGTAGTTGAGCCAGTTGGTGTAGAACAGCTGAGCTTGGCTGCGCCAGACGTTGCGCGGATCGGCGGAGGGGTCGTCGCCCGGGAAGTAATGCGCCGGCACCTGAGGGTTGAGGCCGCGCTTCACGTCGCGCTCGTACTCCAGGCGCAGCGTGTCGGTATCGTACTCGGGGTGACCAAAGACAAAGAAGCGACGGCTGTCGGTCGACTTGACGATGTACAGGCCCACCTCGTCGGACACGGCCACGACCTCAAGCTGCGGCTCGGCCTCCACGTCCTCGCGGCGCACGTCGGTGTTGCGCGAATGTACGGCATAGAAGCGGTCGTCAAAGCCGCGGACCAGCGGGCTTTGCGGCTTCACCAGATAATGCTCGAACACGCCGCTCGCCTTTGCCGGCAGGTCGTACTTCTGGATGCCGTAATGATGGTACAGGCCGGCCTGCGCGCCCCAACAAATGTGCAGCGTAGAGTGCACGTGCGTGGTGGACCAATCCATGATCTGGCAGAGCTCGGGCCAGTAGTCGACCTCCTCGAACGGCATCTGCTCCACCGGCGCGCCCGTGATGATCAGGCCGTCGTAGTGGATGTCGCGGATGTCGTCGAACGTGCGGTAGAACGTCTCCAGGTGGCCGGCGCTCACGTGCGTGGCCTCGTGCGTTTTCGTGCGCAGCAGGTCCACCTCCACCTGCAGCGGCGTGTTGGAGAGCTTGCGCATGATCTGCGTCTCGGTAGCGATTTTGGTGGGCATGAGGTTGAGGATGAGCACGCGCAGCGGACGGATGTCCTGGTGCAGCGCGCGGTACTCGGTCATGACAAAGATGTTCTCGCTCTCGAGCTGCGCGGCGGCAGGGAGGGCGTCGGGAATGCGAATGGGCATGGATGCTCCTTACGAGTCAGTTGCAGCTATGGTACAACGACCGGCCCCATCCGCGCGAGCACATCGCCCAGCGATGCCGTCAGCGGCCCAGATCACTCCAAAAGTAGAGATTAAGGCATGTCCAAAAATCTACGGCGCTTTAGCCTAGCAAAGTGGCAGCAGGACGCTACAATGGTTCGACGCGAAAAACTCGGCCGAAAGGATACGTATATGTACCAGACGCGTAAGATCGGTGTGGTCGGCCAGGGCCACGTAGGAGCACATGTCGCCAACAGCCTGCTCATGCAGGGCATTGCCGATGAGCTGTACCTGTGCGATATCAACGAGGCCAAGGTGACGTCCGAGGTCCAGGACCTGCGCGACTCCCTTTCGTTTGTCCCGTACAACACCAAGATCGTCAACTGCTACGACCACTACGAGGAGCTTGCCTGCTGCGACGTCATCGTCAACGCCGCCGGCAAGGTCGCGCTGGCCGCCGGCAACCGCGACGGCGAGCTGTTCTTTACCACCGACGCCGCCCGCACCTTTGCCAAACGCATCGTCGACGCCGGCTTTGACGGCATCTTCGTGAGCATCTCCAACCCCTGCGACGTCGTGTGCACCGAGCTGTGGCACCTGACCGGCTACGATCCCAAGAAGATCATCGGCTCGGGCTGCGGCCTGGACTCCGCCCGCCTGCGCACCGAGATCTCCAAGAAGGTCGGCGTGAGCCCCAAGTCCATCGACGCCTACATGATCGGCGAGCACGGCTTTAGCCAGCTGGCCGCCTTTAAGGCAGCAACCATCGCCGGCAAGAGCCTCAACGAGCTTCAGGCCGAGAACCCTGACAAGTACGCCTTCGACCACATGGAGGTCGAGGAGCTCGCACGCAAGGGCGGCTATGTGACCTACCAGGGCAAGCAGTGCACCGAGTACGCCGTCGCCAACTCCGCCGCGCGCGTCTGCGCCGCCGTGCTGCACAACGAGCACGCCGTGCTTTCCGCCTCCACGCTCATGACCGGCCAGTATGGCGAGGAGGGCATCTTTACCTCCCTGCCGTGCGTGATCGGTGCCGAGGGCGTCGAGGAGGTCTACACGCTCGACCTGTCCGAGCACGAGCTCGAGGGCTTCCACAAGAGCTGCCAGCACATCCGCGACAACATCGCCCAGCTCGACTGGTGGGACGCCGAGGCATACGACGCGAAGTAGGCCGCCGGCTGCCGCAACCTTGCGAATCGAAGCGCGATACTAAGCGGGCCGCGCCGGAAATCCCCGGCGCGGCCCGCTTTTTACGCACGCTGTTCGCTTGCGAATCGAAGGTGAATACTTTTCCGCGAAGTGAACGAGCAAAAATGAGCCCCCGAAGCATCGACACTTTTCAGACGCCGTTTCCTGCGGTTTTGCCGAGTTTTTCCTGCGGTTTTGCCGTCAAAAAGTGTGGATGCTTCGGGGGTCCAAAATAGGTCGTTCACTTCGCGGAAAAGTATTCACCTTCGTTTTCGCGCAGACACGAATCCGGCCGCCAAAACGCAAAACGGGGCCCGCGCGCAGCACAGACCCCGTCAAAAAAGATAATTCCCGGTACCTAGTACTGCTCGATGCCCATGTAGCGACGAACCTCGGGGCTGTGGTCGAAGACCTTGCCGCGGGCGGCGCGCAGCTCGCAGCTCATGTTGTAGAAGAAGATCGGCTCCAGGAACGAACGCACGCTGGCAGGCACCTCACCCACGCCGTACTCGAGCGCGTCGAGCACCATGATCGTGTCGGTGTGCGTGTTGAGGAACGCAAGAGCGCGCTCCTCCATGGGGCGGCACTCGCCCGCGCCAAGCTGCACAAAGTAGAACACGCCGGGCTCGGTAGCCTCGAAGGGGCCGTGGAAGTACTCGCCGGAGTGGATGTAGCAGCAGTGCTGCCACTGCATCTCCATGAGCGAGCAGATGGCCATGGCGTAGGTCTGGCTAAAGTTGGGTCCGGAGCCCAGGATATAGAAGAACTTGTGCTGCTGGCAGAGCTCGGCAAAGCGCGCGCCCAGCTCGGCGTTGACCTTCTCGCGGGCGGCGGGCAGCAGCGCATCCATCTGCTTGAGGCCCTCGTACATGTCGGCGAGTGCCTCGTAGCCTTCCTGCTGGTCGAGCAACTCGGCGGCGATCAGGGCGCCGATGCCCTGCGGGACCTCGGCCTGCGGCACGCCTTCGCCCCACGGATAGACCCAGGTGGTCCACTTG
The DNA here is from genome assembly GCA_018381235.1 of Collinsella sp. Taxonomy (GTDB): domain Bacteria; phylum Actinomycetota; class Coriobacteriia; order Coriobacteriales; family Coriobacteriaceae; genus Collinsella. The sequence continues at coordinate 73,239 of JAGZSF010000013.1, forward strand.
CCGTTGTCGATCTTCGAGCCCTCGCAGTCGGTCATGGCGACGACCTCGGCGCCGGCAGCCAACGCCATCTCGCAGCCGTCGACGACCTCCTGCGTGTTGCCGCTGTGGCTGCATGCAATAACGAGAGACTTCTCGCCAAGGCTCTTGGGGGCCATCAGGCAAAACTCGCGTGCCGTGTAGACCGTCGAGGAAAACGTGGTGGCCTCGCGCTTGAGCAGCTCGTTGGCCGGCATCAGGTCGATCATCGAACCGCCACAAGCGATCCAAAAGACGTTCTCAATCTTGCCCTTGCGCTCGATGATTTCCTGAATCAGATCGTGTGCGTTCATCTTGATGTTCCTCCTTGTGGGGCGGTTTTGAGCGACGGCAGCTCGTACCTGCTGTCGTTCTATGTTGTCCTATTTATAACACGTGCAACAACGCCCGTGAAGTCATCTTAGCAAATTTGTTCTATGTTGTTCTATCTGTGGACGTTAGATGTCGAACACGTAGCGCGAGCCCACGATCTTTTGGCAGCCGAGCAGCAAGGGGCGCTCGTCCTCATCGGTAAAGTACGCCTCCATATAGAAGAGCGGCTCACCGACCGGCACCTCCAGCAGCGGGGCCGCCTGAGCATCGGCAAGCGCAATCTCCACGGTGCAGGGGTCGGACTTGAGCGGCGCGCGACCCGAATGCTCGGCAACGAGCGCAAAGATGGAATTGTCCGTGAGGTCCTTGTCGGCAAGCGTCTGCAGGTAGGGATGGTCGGCGAGCACAAAGGCGTTGTTCTCAAGCATGACAGGGATGCCGTCGGCCGTGCGCACGCGCTCGACCACGATAAGCTCACAGCCGGGCTCCACGCCAAAGAACGCCGCATCCTCGCGCGTCGCCGCGACCACCGTGCGCGACACCAGACGCGCACCCGGCACCATGTCGTTGGCAGCACAACCCTCAGTAAAGCTCTGGACGTCACCCTTCTGGCGAATCTTGCGCTTGAGCTTGGGAGCGCACACAAAGGTACCCCTCCCCTGTTGGCGGTTGAGATACCCCGCGCGCGACAGCTCCTCGATGGCACGGCGCACGGTGACGCGCCCCACGCCGTAGGACTTCGCGAGCTCCATCTCGGAAGGAATGCGCGAGCCGGCAGCATACACGCCGCGCGCGATCTTGCCCTTTAGGTCGTCCATGACCTGCTGGTACAGCGGCACGGCGGACACCTCGGCGCGCTCGGAACGTTCGGTCTTGCTATCGGTTGCCATCGTTATGCCCCATCCCGCGCATGCTCGGACTCAAACTCTTCAATCGCCGTCATAAACTGCTCGCCAAAGGCGTCGGCCTTTTTCTCGCCAATGCCGTTGACCTGGATCAGCTCGTCGCGTGTCTGCGGGCGCAGGCGGCACAGGCCGCGCAGGGCCTTGTCGGAAAAGACCATGTACGGCGCCATCTCCAGCTCGGTCGAAATCTCCTTGCGCAGGGCACGCAGGCGCTCGAACAGCTCGGCATCGTCGCCAACGCGCGGGCGCTGATCCAGCTCGGCCTCCTCGCGCAGCAGATCGACGGCGCGGCGTGCGCGGGCCGATGCCTTGCGCTTGGACGCGCGACGCTTAACGGTAAAGGCGAACGCCTCGTCCTCGACCTCGCCGGCACGCGGACCCAGCCCCACGACCGGGTACTGCCCCTGCGAGGTGGCCAAATAACCGCGGCCGCACAGCTGGCCGATGATGTCCTTGATGCGCCCGACCGATTCGCTCGACAGCTCACCGTAGCCGCGGTCCTCGTCCAGATGCATCTGGCGAATGCGCTCGGTGTTGCCGCCGTGGAGCACATCGGCGATCAGCGACTTGCCAAAGCGCATGGGACGCGTGGCCACATAGCGCACAACGGCGCGGGCCATTTCGGTGACGTCCTCGACCTCGAACTGCGTGAGGCAATTGCTACAGTTGCCGCAGCCCTCGACGTCATCCGTGGCGGTGCCGCCCGTACCGGCCGCGGCATGCTCGGCCGCGGCCTCGTCGCCAAAGTAGCGCAGCATGTATTCGCGCAGGCAACCGGTGGTATTGCAGTAGCCCTCCATCTGGCTGAGCAGACGATATCGATTCTGGAGCGCCCACGCGCGTTGCTCGTCGTCAAGTGCCTCGTCGGCAGCGTCGCCGCGATCGATCAGAAAACGGCGCATGCGAAAATCGTTGCCGTTCCACAGCAAGTGGCAGCTGGCCGGGTCGCCGTCACGACCGGCGCGGCCCGCCTCCTGGTAGTAGGCCTCGATACTCTCGGGCACGTTGTTGTGGATCACGTAGCGCACGTTGGGCTTGTCGATGCCCATGCCAAAAGCGTTGGTGGCAACCATCACCTGGATATCGTCGTCGATAAAGGCGCGCTGGCTTTGCCGGCGGGCGTCGTTGCCCATGCCGGCATGGTAGCGGCCAACGCGAATGCCGCTGGGGCCCAGCGCCTCGGCAAGCTCGCCTGCCAGCGCATCGACCGTCTTACGGGTCGAGCAATACACGATGCCGCTCTCGCTCGAATGCGCAATCACATAGTCGCGCACCCACGCGGCCTTGGCCTTGTCGCCCATCTCCTCGCAGCCAAAGTAGAGGTTCTTGCGATCGAAGCCCGTCACCACCGTCGCGGGGTTTTGCAGGCCGAGCATCTGCTGAATGTCCGCGCGCACACGCTCGGTCGCCGTAGCGGTAAAGGCCGCCACGATGGGGCGCTGCGGCAGGGAATCGATGAACTCGCGAATCTGCAGGTAAGCGGGACGAAAATCCTGGCCCCATTGGCTCACGCAGTGGGCCTCGTCAATGGCCACGAGCGGCACGCCAATGCCGCCTTCGGCCGCAGCTTCCTGCGCAAAGGCTAAAAAACGCGGCTCGAGCAGGCGCTCGGGCGCCACGTACATAAGCTGGTAGCGGCCCTCGCGCGCCCGCTTGAGCACGGTGTTTTGCTGGGCCGGAGTAAGGCTGGAGTTGAGATAGCTGGGTCGCGCACCCGCCGCGAGCAACGCACGGGTCTGGTCCTCCATAAGCGACAGCAGCGGACTCACCACAAAGGTGATGCCAGGCAGCATGAGCGCGGGCACCTGGTAGCAAATGGACTTGCCGGCGCCCGTGGGCATCACGCCCAGCGCATCGCGACCGGCAAGGATTGCATCGACCATGCGGTCCTGTCCCGGGCGAAACGAGGTGTAGCCAAAATAGGCGCCGAGCGTGTCGAGCGCCATCTGCTGCATGTTATCGGTCATGGTTTCCTAACGTCCAAGTCATCTGCCGCCGATTATACGCCGCCACGCGGACAGCAGCACACGGCCGCCGCCCAGACTAGTCGTTTAAGAACGCCCCCAACGGCTAAGGAGTGTCCCCAGGTGCCGGCAGAAAAGGAACGTCCCCAAGTGCCGGCCCGGCAACGCCGATGTTTTGGCGCGGACAGACACTATGACCCAATCCGAGGGCACTAAAAAGGCAGGAGCCCCC
>JAGZSF010000014.1 GCA_018381235.1 Collinsella sp.
GGACCGGGACGGGTTCAACGGCAGGCCCCGCCGACCGATTGCAAGCGGTCGGCGGGGCCATTGTGGCTCTTGACAGCGGATTGGGTCATATGAGCGAAAACCCGCCAGATCGAGCAAGGTGCCTTCAAGCAAAATGGCGCCGCAGGTTGAGCATAAGTCAGCGAGCGGGCCGCATTTGAGACAAGGTGATGTGAAACGAAAGGGCGCTGACCTTCTGGTCGCGCCCTTGAAGTTGAACGTCAGATTGTCCAAATGCGGCCCGCGCAGCGTCGGCTGGTCCGCCGTTCGTTAGAACGGCGGAACCTGAGACGTAACCCCTAAGGCCGCTGGCCCATGCCACCCTCGAGGGTGACGGTCTCGCCGTTCATGTACTTAAAGTCGGGACCGCAGAGCTGAACGACCACGCGGCCGATCTCCTTCTCGACGTCGCCGTAGTGGCCTGCCGGCGGCATGTGGACGTTGGCCTTGAAAGCCTCGGGGTAAGCATCCTGGAAGTTCTCGAGCGCAGCGGTCCAAGCAAGCGGGCAAACGATATTGACGTTGATGCCGTCCTTGCCCCACTCGTTGGCGGCAACGCGGGTCAGGCCGCGGATGCCCTCCTTGGCGGCAGCATAGCTGCACTGGCCATAGTTGCCAAACAGGCCGGCGCCCGAGGCAAAGTTGACCACGGAGCCCTTGGTCTCCTTCAGGTGCGGATAGGCCTTCTGCATGTACAGATAGGTAGCATACAGACCGGAGTAAATGGCCAGGTTAAACTGATCCATGGTGTGATCGGCGATGGTCACACCCGAGGCGCTGGCCTGAGCATTGTTGACGACGGCGTCGATGCGGCCGAACTCCTCAATGGCCTTGTCGATGACGTTCTGGACAACGGCCTCGTTATCCTGGCCAGCCGAGACATCGGCCTGAACAGGCAGAACCTTGACACCGTACTCGGCCTCGAGAGACTCCTTGGCGGCCTCGAGCTTGGCGACGTTGCGGCCGGTGATGACGAGGTTCGCGCCCTCCTTGGCAAATGCGATATCGATGCCGTAGCCGATGGAGCCAGCGGAACCGTCCTTAAGCGTGGCCTTGCCGCCGCCGGTGACGATCACGGTCTTACCAGTGAAAAGTCCCATACAAAGTCCTTTCAAATCGCGACGGGCACGCCCGCCGACTGCGCGTATCCAACTTCACGCGCCAAAAGCTGAGATGCAACTTTAGCGTGTTCAAGCGAAAATAAAAGACCGCGGTAGGCGAACGGCACCACGTCGTTCGGCGAAGGGATTGTCAAGTACAAACTGGATAAAGCGGCCGAGTTATCGTTATCAGATCGAGCCATCGAACACGTTTTGAAACTTTGCTGCAGCGCGTGGGATGTCGGCGCGAGACTTTATCATAGGGTGACAAACAACGATGAGGAGCACATGCCTATGACAGACGAGCTGGACCCCCAGACTCAGCAGCATATTGATCATTCCGAAGACGCCGTCGACGACTGCGATACTCCTACCTGCGTCGACGCCTCCACCGATGCGCCCGCCACCGCAGATGCGCACGCCGGTGCGGATAAGGCAACAGACACAGACGATACTGTCGAGCATGATGAAAGCGAGCAGCCGGAGCCGAGCGATGCCGAACCTGACACGGACCCCGCCCCGCAAGCAGCGGGCCCCATCGAGGTGTCTTCGGAAGAAGAGCTCGATGCCGTCATGGACTCCATGATGGATGCCGTCAAAGCGATGAAAGACGCCGTGGCCGATGCCGATATTGATGCCGAGGAAGAGGAGGCCGCCGAGGCGGCCTCGACCTTTGTACCCGGCGAGACCCCCGTTGCCGACCAGGGCAGCACCATGCCCTCGTTTCTGCAGCTCGAGCACCCCACGATTGGCGCCGATGCGGTCGATCCGCACGCAGCGGGCTTTTCTGTGGTCGAGGGCGGTACCGGCAATATCGCCGCGCCGCAGGCTGCCGATGCGGACGCTGTCGACACCGCTCGCCCGATCGCCCCGCACTCCCCCGACGCGAACCGCGATCTGGGGACCGCTGTCTCGAACACCGCGAACGCCGTGGGCACCTTTATTGCCCAGGGCGCCTCGGCCATGCGCGAGATGAACGCCGCGAAAAAGGCACTTGCCGATGCCCGCGCCCACCTGGCCGAACTTGAGCAGCGCATTGTCGATCAGGCCGAGGAGCTCGAGACGCGCCAGGATATCGCAGGCCGCTACGACCAGATCGTCGCCGACCAGCGTCAGGCGATCGCCACAGCGCAAAAGACCGCTGCGGCAGCCGAGATTGACCGTGATGCCCACGCCGCCAAAGCGACAGAGCTCAAGAGTCAGCTCGAACAAATGAAGACAGAGGATGACGCGACCGAGCTCCGCCTGAAGGCCGCGCTCGACGCCGTGGAGGCCCGCGAGGCAAGCTCGCGCGAGACCGGCAACCGCCTCGTTCGACGTCTTGAGGATTCCAAGCGCATCCGCGACAAGGTGCAGGCCGAGCGAGACGCCGGCATTGCCGCCGCACAACAAACCGTCGACGCCACGCGCGCCCAGCTCGAGACGCTGCGTCATGAGTATGCCGAGCTGCAACGCAATCCCTCGGCAAATCCCGCCAACTATACGGTGCGCACCAGCGAGCTCTCGATGCAGATCTCCGACACGGCAGATGCCCTGCGTAAAGCCGAAGAAGATGTCCCGCGCATCACCGCCGACCTTGAGCACTCGCTTGCCGCAGCCGAGCAGGCCGTCGAGCAGGCTCAAGCCCCCATTGCCGAAGCCAAACGCGCGCACCAAGCCGTGACGACTGAGGCTGATGCCGCGCGCGACGAGCTGCAGACGGCGAAAACTGCCGCCACGACGCGCCAGCGCGAACTGCGCGAGAAGATCGCCGCCGAGGACAAGGCACGCCGCGACCAAGAGCAAAGCATCGCCAACGCCCAAGCAGATGCCGCACATGCACAGTCGATCATCGAGCAGGCGACCGAGGTACATGACCATCCAGAGATCACTGAGTCGCTTGCAGGATCCTTGGCCCGAGACAAAGCCGAACACGCCGAGACCGAGCGAGAAGTCGCCCAGCTCGAGGCCACCGAGGACGCGGTGCGCGAGCGCACCCGCGACTCACGCATCAAATTCACCGGCGCCATCGTCTGCATCGTCGCCGCAATCCTGGTGATCATCCTAGTCTGGCTGTTCGCGAGCAAGTAAACCAGCCGCCAAAAAAACGCTCAACGCAGTTGCGGTGAGATAGTTCCTGTTTAGCCCAAAAAGGCCAATTCAAGAACTATCTCACCGCAACTTATTTAGATTGATGCAAGGTAGTCGTTTAAGAACGTCCCCAATGACTACACCGATGTTTTGTTGACAACCAAAGAAATGCCGGTGTTTTGGCAACGACAGCGAGCGGGTCGCATTTGAGGCAAGGTGACGTGAAACGAAAGGGCGCTGACCTTCTGGTCGCGCCCTTGAAGTTGAACGTCAGATTGTCCAAATGCGGCCCGCGCAGCGTCGACCGGTTACGGCGTTTGTAAAACGCCGTAACCTACAAGATGAGCATGGCGTCACCAAAGCTGAAGAAGCGGTAGCGTTCTTCGATAGCAGCGGCGTAGGCATCCATGATCTGGTCGCGGGTGGCAAGTGCGCTTACGAGCATCATGAGCGTGGAGCGCGGCACGTGGAAGTTCGTGATCAGCGCGTCGACCACGTGATAGGTCGAGCCGGGCATAAGGTAGAGCTGCGTTGTCGCGTTCTCGCGCACCACGATGTCGCCGCGGCCGAGCGTGTCGGCCCCGTCCTCGCGACCCTCAAAATAGCGCGCCGTCACGGCCGGATCGGACACCGGTGCGTCCGTGTCAAACGCGCTCTCGAGCGAGCGCACCGCGGTAGTGCCGACGGCGATCACACGATGACCCTCGGCCTTGGCCTTATGCACGGCGTCGACAACCTCCTGCGACACGTGGTAGCGCTCGGTGTGCATGACGTGCTGCGTAGGGTCGTCCTCCTCCACCAAGCGGAAGGTATCGATGCCCACCTCGAGCTCGACGGCGGCAAACTTGGCACCCTTAGCCTCGATAGCGGCCATGAGCTCAGGAGTAAAATGCAGACCCGCCGTGGGAGCGGCAGCCGAGTGCTCCTCCTTCATGGCGTACACGGTCTGATATTTCTCGGGATCGCCCTCGTAATCGGTAATGTAGGGCGGCAGCGGCACGTGGCCGGCAGCATGGATGGCCTCGTCGAGCGTGCGCGGCTCGCCGGCGGCATTGCAACCGGCCGGCTCAAAACGCACCAGGCGGCCGCCGCGGCTATCGGTGACAAAGTCGACGACCTCGGCCGTCAGCACTACGGGAGCCCCCTCGGGCGCATGGGCGCCGCCCGCACGATACTCAATCTGAGCACCGGGCTTCAGGCGCTTGCCCGGCTTGACCAGGCACTCCCAGACGTGACCCAGCGGGTCAACATCCTCGCGGCGCTTGAGCAGCAGCGTCTCGACCACGCCGCCCGAGCCCGTCTTGCGGCCAATCAGGCGAGCCGGCATCACGCGCGTCTGGTTGATAACGAGCACGTCGCCCGGCTCGATATAGTCGATGATGTCACGGAAGATGCGGTGCTCAACGGTACCGCCGTGCTCCAGCGGCGTTCCCGCCTGGGAGCCCTTGCGATCAACCACCAGCAGGCGGCAGGAGTCGCGCGGCTCGGCAGGAGCCTGGGCGATGAGCTCTTCGGGCAGGTTATAGTCAAAATCATCGGTACGCATAGACACGTCGGATTCTCCTTATATAGCTAAAGTCCGCTCTACATCCTAGCAGGCTGACGTCCCAAGTGAACTACTTTTTGGCGGCTTTGCGCTCGCCGCGGATGCGGGCGCGGTCCATGGCCGCCTCGACGGCTGAGAACCGGCAGCCGCAGTAATTCTGTCGATACATGCCAAGCTCGCGCAAACGACGCGTGGCCTCGGGATAATACGGGCGAAAATCGCGAATGACCGGGGTGAGACCGCGGGCGGCAGCCAGACGCTCCAACACGTCATTACAGGTTTCGAACAACTGATACGGCGAGACGGCGAGCGTCGTACCCACATATTCGAACCCGCGCTCCTGGGCCACGTGGCACGCCTCGGCCAAGCGCAAGGCATAGCACGCACGACAGCGACGGGGCCGATCGGCACCCAGCGGTGCCACGCCGGCCTCCCAGCGCTCACGGTCCTCCCCCGCCTCGATAAGCTCGATGTCGCCATCGGCACACCACCGGCGCAGCTCGTCCAGGCGACGCTGCCATTCATCGTGCGGCTGAATATTGGGGTTGGTCCAGCAAATCGTGGGCTCAAACCCCTCCTCGCGCAGCAGGCGAACCGGCTCAAGCGAGCATGGTGCACAGCACGCATGCAGCAACAACGACTTCATCGACATCTCCTCACCCAAAAAAGCGCACGCCAAAGGACGTATCCTCGCAGGCGACTATGCGGCGGTCGCGCAAAATGGTCCGCACGTAATACCAGTCGCCTACACAGCCCGACAAATGCAAGCCGGCAGCCAGATAGCACAGCAGCGGATAGCCCGAAAACGCAAACCCCAGGGCAAGCGTTGTCGTCACAACAACCGTCGGCGCCAGGCAAACCGCCATGTACCGCCGGCGCGAATACACAACGCCTTCGGCGCAGGCATAGATCATCGCCGTCTCGCGATTCGCCCCAAAAGTCACGTGCGCACCCGCAGGCGCAAACAACTTAAAGAACGCTGCATGCACCAGCTCGTGCACGGCAAATGACGCCGCAGAAACCGCAGCCAAGCCGACTATCCAGCCCACGACAGCCATCCAGCCGCCCGCGTCAGCCGCATCCAAGTCTGCAGGCCCGCCCAGCAGCATAAACACCGGCACCAGGCACACGGCAAACACGCCGACTACGACCATCCCCCACACGAAGCAAGCGTGCAGAAAATCCTCGTCTTCAAACGCATGTATGTTGGAAATCTCATTCATAGCATCTTAGGATAGCGCCCCTGCCACGCACCCGCCCGCATGTGCGATAATGTCGAACGATATGCACGAATTGACCACCGCGCCGCCGAGCCCCGCGCCCGGCCGCGCCCTCACCATATGCGAAGGAGTCCCATGGCATCCAAATACTCCATGAACGACCGTCCCAGCTGGCCTCGCCGCGCCATCGTTACCGCCGGCGAGCCCTACGGCAACAAGGGCCTTCACTTTGGCCACGTTGGCGGCGTCTTTGTCCCTGCCGACTTCTTCGCCCGCTTCCTGCGCGACCGCCTGGGCCGTGAGAACGTCATCTTCACCTCGGGCACCGACTGCTATGGCTCGCCCATCATGGAGAGCTACCGCAAGCTCAAGGAGAACGAGGGCTACGACAAGTCCATTAGCGAGTATGTCGAGTCCAATCACTCCCGCCAGGCCGCGACCCTCAACAACTACAACATCAGCTGTGACATCTACGGCGGCTCGGGCCTTGAGCCGGCGGCCCAGATCCACAACGAGGTGACCGCCGAGATTATCGAGCGCCTGCACGAGCAGGGCACCATCTCCAAGCGCTCCACGCTGCAGTTCTACGATGCCAAGGCCGGCACGTTCCTCAACGGCCGTCAGGTGATCGGCCGCTGCCCCATCCAGGGCTGCAAGTCCGAGAAGGCCTATGCCGACGAGTGCGACCTGGGTCACCAGTTTGAGCCCGAGGAGCTCATCGCGCCTAAGAGCCAGCTCACCGGCGAGGTGCCCGAGCTGCGCCCGGTCGACAACCTCTACTTCGACCTGCCGGCCTACCTCGACTTTATGAAGACCTATACCGCCAAGCTCGCCCAGAACCCGCAGGTTCGTTCCGTGGTCTCCAAGACCATGGAGGAGTGGCTGCTGCCGGCTCAGCTCTATATTCAGAACAAGTTCCGCGAGGCCTTCGATGCCGTCGAAGATCAGCTTCCCGAGCACACCGTCCTGGAGCCCGAGGGCAACAAGAGCAGCTTTACCGTCACCTTCCCCAGCTGGAAGGAGCGCGACGATGCCCACGCGGTGCTCGCCAACGGCGGCGTGCGTTTCCGCAGCGGCAAGGCGCTCGTGCCCTTCCGCATCACCGGCAACATCGACTGGGGCGTTCCGGTGCCCGAGGTCGATGGCGTCTCCGACGTCACCTGCTGGTGCTGGCCCGAGAGCCTGTGGGCGCCCATCAGCTATACGCGTACCGTGCTCGCACGCGATGCCAAGGCCGCCGGCGTGACCGAGGGCGTCGCCGCCCAGGATGCCGCCCTCATGGGCGAGCCCGCCGCCGATTCCACGCAGGTACCCGCTCCCACCTACCAGCACAGCTCGCTCGACTGGCGCGACTGGTGGTGCTCTGACGACGCTCAGATCTACCAGTTCATCGGTCAGGACAACATCTATTTCTACTGCATCGCTCAGACCGCCATGTGGGAGGCCCTGGGTTGGGACCTTACGCAGAGCACCGTCAGCGCCTGCTATCACCTGCTCTACATGGGCAAAAAAGCCAGCTCGTCCTCGCAGACGCCTCCCCCGCCGGCAGACGACCTGCTCAACCACTACACCTGCGAGCAGATGCGCGCGCACTGGCTGTCGCTCGGCCTGTCCGAAAAGCCGGTGAGCTTTAGCCCCAAGGCATACGACACGCGCGTGACCGGCAAGGACAAGGACGGCAACGAGGTACGCGCCTGCGACGACAAGCGCGTCATCGATCCGGCCCTTAAGGAGAGCGCGCTGCTGACCGGCGTGTTCAACCGCCTGGCCCGCAGCTGCTTCTACGGCGTTGCCATCAAGGAAGGCGACGAGAGCCCCTGCCGCAACGGCTGCATCCCCGCCGGTGCCGCTTCTGACACCGTGGTCGAAGCCGCCCAGCAGGCAGCCCTCGCCTTTGAGCAGGCCATGTACAAGTTCGAGACGCACCGAGCGCTCGCCGTGTGCGACGACTACCTGCGCGCCGCCAACAAGCGCTGGAGCGACGCCTCCAAGGCCGCCAACAAGCTCGAGGGTAATGAGGCAAACGCCGCGATGACGCAGGCCCTCGTCGACGCCTTTACCGAGCTGCGCGTGGCGACCGTCCTGATGCACGGTATTGTGCCGGCCGGCTGCGAGCTCATCTGCGAGTACTTCGACGTCGACCCCGTCGCCTTCTTTAGCTGGGACAACATCTTTGCCTCCACGGACGAGTTCGTGGAGAGCCTGGGCGAGAAGCCCGGCGAGCACCGCGTGAAGCCGCTGCCCCCGCGCTTCGACTTCTTCAGCAAGCACGAGAGCCAGTACTAAAGCACGCTAGTAGCAACGCGCCCGGGAATGATTATTCTGGGACGGGGATTAAAAAATCATTCCCGGGCGCCACAGTACAGTCTTTTTGTGACGGGAGTCATGGAATGATTATTTAATCCCCGTCCCAGAATAATCATTTAGGTGGAAGGAAAGACGGATGTCCAAGCCGCGTCGTCGTAAGCAGAAAAAGCAGGTTAAGCCCGAGCTCAAGCTCAGGCAGTTTGCCGCTACCGAGCTTTCCGACCAGCTTGCCGCCCTTCCCTGCGCCGCCGACCTGCCGCGCTTTATGGTCGACACGGTCGCCGGCGCCTATGCCCCCGCCGATGCCGAGCTCATGATCGAGGGCTTTGGCGCCGCGGTCACACGCCCGGTCACGCTGCGCGCCAACACGCTCAAGGCAACCGCCGAGGACATCACTGCGGCGCTCGATGCCGCCGGCATCGCCCACTACCCCGTCGCCTGGTACCCAGACGCCTTTATCCTGCCCGAGGCCCAGGTTTCCGATCTGTGGGATCTCGACATCTACCGCGACGGCAAGATCTACCTACAGAGCCTGTCGTCCATGATGCCTCCTTTGGTGCTGGGCGCCCAGGCCGGCGAGGACATCCTGGATATGTGTGCGGCCCCCGGCGGCAAGACGACGCAGATCGCCGCCCTCACCCAGGGACAGGCACACCTTACCGCCTGCGAGATGAGCATTCCCCGCGCCGAAAAGCTCGAGGCCAACTTGGGTCGCCAGGGCGCAAAAAACGTGCCCGTCATGCGCATTGACGCACGCGAGCTTGACGAGTTCTTCCGCTTTGACCGTATCCTGCTCGACGCCCCCTGCACCGGCACGGGCACCGTCATCAGCGGCAACGAAAAGAGCTTGCGCGGCCTCACCGAGCAGCTGCTCGTCAAGTGCGCCCGCTCGCAGCGCGCGCTTCTGGACCGCGCCATGGGGGCCCTCAAACCGGGCGGCACGCTGGTCTATTCGACGTGTTCGATTTTGCCGCAGGAAAACGAGGATGCCCTGCAAGAGGCCCTCGACAAGCACATGGACTGCGAGCTCATCCCCCTCAACGGCACGCCGAGCGAAAGCGAAGCACGCCGCGCCCAGGATGCCGGCGACAAGCCGCATATCGAGTGCAACGCCCTTACCGAAGCCATTGCCGCGGGTCAGGTATCGGCCATCACCAACGGCATGCCCGGCACGCTCACCATTCCGCCCAGTCGCGACTTTGAAGGCTTCTATATCGCCCTGGTCCGAAAACGCAGCTAGCGCACGGATTCAAAACTCAACAAGCTATCGCCGTGCGCACTTGTCCTGCTGGTCACGGTGCTGTTTAAGTGCCTCGCGTTCTTTGCGCTCGGCCTTTTTGCCCTTAATGGCCGTGACCACAAAGTAGATGACCGCGGCGGCAACGATTGCAGCCACACACAGGCCAATCGAGCCAAACATTGCTGTCAATTCCATACCGCGTCACCTCTCTTTTAAACGGGACTTTCAAGATAGCACCTCGATACCCGCCACCACAGCTCCTTCACGTTCGCCGGCCCTTCGGTCTAACGGATGGCGCGGCGGGGAAAAATCAACTCGTCAAACGATTTAGCATTCGCAATTCCGGCTGCATAGCGCCGGCCGTCATCACATAGAATCGAGCCTCCATGGATACCCTCAACGATCTAAATGAGCGCGTCGACGCCTTCGTCGGCACCAGCTCCTTCGACACGCCTGCCGCGGCAAACGACCAAGCCCCCATCGATGTGCCCGCCGAGGTTCACGAGGACATCGTCGCCTCGGTCGATTTCTCCGAGGTCGAGCTCGCAGACGAGTTCACCGAGCCCCAGGTAGCCGTGACCCCCAACGGACTGCTCCCCATGGAGCCGCTGCCCATCGACGGGCGTCTGCGCAAGGCGGCCCTTCGCATGCCCGACGAGATCGAGGAGGCCAGCGGCTTTACGCTCTTCGGCCGACGCATCAAGTCGCTCATTTACACCACCGATGTCGCGGTTATCCGCAACTCCAATGCCGATGCTGTCTTTGCCGTTTACCCCTTCACGCCGCAGCCGGCCATTACGCAGGCGCTGCTGACCGTCGCCGAGTGCCCGGTCTTTGTAGGTGTGGGCGGCGGAACTACGACCGGTAAGCGCTCCGTGCAGATGGCAGCCGTCTCCGAGATGCAGGGCGCGGCGGGCTGCGTGGTCAACTCCCCCGCCACTGCCGAGATGGTCGAGCACATCACCAACATCGCCGACATCCCCGTCATCGCCACGGTCGTACGTTGCGACGATGATGCGCATGCCAAAGTGCGCGCCGGAGCCAAGATTCTCAACATCGCCGCCGGCAAAAACACACCCCAGGTCCTGCGTGAACTGCGCGAGCACTATCCCAACCTGCCGCTCATCGCGCCGGGCGGCAAGACGCCCGAGAGCATCCGTGAGACCATCGCCGCCGGCGCCAACGCTATCATCTGGACGCCGCCTTCGGCACAGCAGCTACAGACCGACATGATGCAGCGTTATCGCAAGATGAAGGAAGAAGCCACACCTGTCATCTCGCGCGACGATGTGCCCATTATCGACCAGGTCGCCGCCGCCGAGGTCAGCCAGGTCGAGAACATGAATCCCGATGTGCCGATTCCCGACGAAGTCATCGAGCGCGTCGCTTCGATCCACGAGCGCGTCGAGGAGCATCGCGCCAATCGCGGCCTCAAGCCATCACTGCACGGCTTCTTCTTCCGCGGAAAGAAACGCTAGCCGCAACAGCAAGGCCCGCCCCACAAACTGAACTGCCTCCCATTTCTTGGACATGAGAAATGGGAGGCAGTTCAGTTTGTGGGGCGGGCCGTTTTCGCTTGAACAAACATGCAGCGACGTGATGGGGCAAATTAATCCACGCGCTTGTCGCCCATAAAGAAGAGCGCCACCGTACCAGGTCCGGTATGCGAGCCAATCAGAGTACCGATGTCATTGATCTCAATCTTGCCTTTAAGCTGCGGAACCTGTTCCTCAATCAGCGCCGCAACTGCCTCGGCATCCTCGCGGCACGCCGAGTGCGACATGATGCACTTACCCGAATAATCCGCACCGTCCTGCACGTGTGCCATCATGGTCTTAGCCATCTCGGAAATCGCGCGCTTCTTAGTGCGAATCTTCTCACGTGGCGACAGCTTGCCGTCGCAATCGACCGTCATAAGCGGGCAAATCTTAAGCGCCGTGCCGATGATCGCGCTCGCAGCCGAAATGCGACCGCCTCGTAGGTAGCTCGACAGATCGGTCGAGAAGAACCAGTGGTGCAGGTTGAGTTTGTGCTCCTCGATCCAAGCAGCCGTCTCGTCGAGTGAAGCCCCGCTATCGCGCACGTCGGCGGCATATTCCAGCAACAGACCAAAGCCCGAAGACGCCCCCAGCGAATCGATGACGCGCACCTTGCCGCCCTCGGGATAGCGATCCGCAAGCATCTGCGCCGCGACGCAGGCCGATCCATACGTGCCCGAAATACCCGACGACAACGTCAGGTGCAGCACGTCTTTACCCTCGGCAACAAACGGCTCCCAAAACTCCTCGTACTCACCCACGCTCACCTGAGACGTCTTGGGCATGGCGGCCGCGGCAATCTGGGCAAAAAACTTGTCCGGTGTAATCGACTGATACAGATCGTCCGTATAGACAACATCGTCGATCTCGTAATGAAAACACACGACAGGGATATTGCGCGACGCAAAGAACTCACGGGTTCGGTCGGCGGCGGATTCACAGGTCAGGACAAAATCACTCATATGAGGCTCCTTACTCATTGTTGCGCAAATTATCGCACAGTGAGCCTACATGCGGTACATATGTCCACTATTTACCAAATCGAACCAAAAATAGTGAACATCTTTACCACCATCGTCTCCACCGGCCCCACGCATAAATATCTGAGAAAACACCTTCTGTCGTCTCCACCCAACCAACACATCTACCTTCACTAAATCGATTTACCAAACCATTCAGCCGACAATTCAGCCGCTGGCGCAAAATCGAAACAAAAGCGGCGCATACTGATAAACGTTTGACGCTGTTTATCAGTTTTACCAGCCCCATCGGAAGGTGTTTCATGGTCGCATTCGATCGCAACCCGCAAGACTTTAAGTATCTGCGCCTGCTGTCGAGACAGTTCCCCACCGAACAATCCGCATTTACCGAAATTATCAACCTCTCGGCCATCCTCAACCTACCCAAGGGCACCGAGCATTTTATGAGCGACGTGCATGGCGAGTACGAAGCCTTTATGCACATCCTCAACAACTGCTCGGGCGTCGTGCGCGAGCATGTCGACGAAATTTTTGGCGACACGCTCTCCTTTGACGAAAAGGGCGAGCTGTGCACGCTCATCTACTACCCGCGCGAGAAGATCGACCTGATCCGCAGCCAGCGCGAGGACTCGCCAACTTGGTACAAGACGATGCTTGACCAGCTCATCATGGTCGCTCGCTCGCTTTCAAGCCGCTACACGCGCTCCAAGGTGCGTAAGGCCATCCCGCGCGACTACGCCTATATCATCGACGAGTTGTTGCACACGCACCCGGACGAGAACAACTATCGCGTGCGCTATCACGAGCGCATCGTGGAGTCCATCCTGGAGACCGCCAGCGCCGACGACTTTATCGAGTCGCTCGCCTCGCTCATCAAGCGCCTGGCCGTCGACCACCTGCACCTGGTGGGCGACATCTTCGACCGCGGCGGCGGCGCGGCCAAGATTATGGACCGTCTGCTCACCTACCATTCACTCGACATCCAGTGGGGCAACCACGACCTACTGTGGATGGGCGCTGCGGCCGGTGAGCCCGCCTGCATCGCCACGGTGTTGCGCAACAACCTACGCTACGACAACTACGAGATCCTGGAGAACGACTACGGCATCTCGCTGCGTGAGCTTGTCGCCTTTGCCGATGCCACCTACACCGCCGGTGAGTCCATCACCCCGCTGATCAAGGCCATCAACGTGCTGCTCTTTAAGCTCGAGGGCCAGATTATCCAGCGCCACCCCGAGTTCGATATGACC
Source organism: Collinsella sp. (assembly GCA_018381235.1). Lineage (GTDB taxonomy): Bacteria > Actinomycetota > Coriobacteriia > Coriobacteriales > Coriobacteriaceae > Collinsella. The sequence goes on from JAGZSF010000014.1 coordinate 13,270, forward strand.
GACCGCCTGTTACTCGACAAGATCGACCACGACACCGGCACGGTCACGCTCGCCGACGGCAGCGTGTGGCCGCTCACGACCAACGACTTCCCCACCGTCGACCCGGCGGACCCCTACACGCTCACGTCTCAGGAGCAGCACATCATCGACAAGCTCGTGTCCGAGTTTGTCACCGCCGATCACCTGCATCGCCATATCGATTTCCTCTACACCCACGGCTCGATGTACAAGGTCGCCAACGGCAACCTGCTCTTCCACGGCTGCGTTCCACTCAACGAAGACGGCACCTTCAGCAGCATGAACTGCCTGGGCACCTGGCACGCTGGCCGCGATTATCTCGATTTTTGCGACCACATCGCCCGCCGCGCGTGGCGCGTGGGCGACCGCGATGCCCTCGACTGGATGTGGTACCTGTGGATTGGCTTCAATTCACCCGCCAGCGGACGCCTGGTGCGTACCTTTGAGCGCGCCTATATCGCCGATAAGAGCACCTGGGTCGAGCCGATGGACCCGTACTTTACGCTTACCAAGTCGCCCTCGGTCTGCGATGATATCATGCGCGAGTTTGGCGTCGCGCCCATGGCATGCTCGCCGACCGGCCACATCATCAACGGCCACACGCCCGTTAAAACCACCAAGGGCGAGCAGCCCAGCCGCGCCGAGGGCAAGCTGCTGGTCATCGATGGCGGCTTCTGCCGCGCTTACCATCCCAAGACGGGCATCGCCGGCTATACGCTCATCTCGAGCTCGCGCGGCTGCCGCCTCAAGTCGCACCGGGCCTTTACGACGGTTGCCGAGGCACTCACGCGCAACGTGGACATCGAAAGCGAGACCAACCGTTTTGACCAAGCGGATCGTCGCCGCATGGTGAGCGACACCGATACTGGCGCCAAGATTCGCAGCCAGATCCAGGATCTGCGCCAGCTGCTCGATGCATATAGAAACGGTGCTATCGAAGAGCGCGTCTAGCCCCACCCGCGGGGATTGGCTAAACTTGCTGAGTTTGTCATCCCCACGGCGTCCCCGCGCCACCCTAAGGCAGGTACCATGCAAAAGCTCCTTGCGCAGATCATGAAATTTGGCGTCGTCGGTGTCATTGCCACGGTTATCGACTTTGGCATTATGAATCTGCTCCACTACGGTCTGGGCCTCAACATCCTAATCGCCAACACCAGCGGCTTTATCATCTCACTCATCTTTAACTACCTCGCAAGCATGAAGTACGTGTTTGCGCACAAGGAAGGCATGAGCCGCCGCCGCGAGTTCATCATCTTTGTCGTGCTGTCCGTGATCGGTTTGGTGCTCAACGACGGCATCGTGCTGGCGCTCAACGCCGGCCTGGGACTCGAGGCCAATATCGCCAAGATCTGCGCCACCGCGCTTGTCATGGTCTACAACTTTGTGACCCGAAAAATCTTCCTGGAGGGCGACGAGACAAAATAGCTCGAAACCCCTGCAGCATTACGGCGCCCACGGACGACGCGCACTCAGCGCAGTATCGTCCGTGGGTGTCGCTCGTTTACGGGCAAATTTTCAACGTTTGCGGATTAGCTCTTGAAAATTTGGCGAGTTCATATAGTTCTTGGCAAAGACCTTACGTTTCCCTTGTAAAAGCTCTAAAGTATCCTCTGCTCGATTCATCAACGCATTGGATGTGATTACGTGCGCAAGGCGCTGGCACAACCTCATACCAAGCAGTTCCTCAAGTTTGCCGTCGTGGGTCTTATCTCCTTTGGCATCGACTGGGGCATGCTCATTGCGCTCGTCGAGCTGTTCCACCTCGACTTTTTGATGAGCACCACGATCTCGTTTATCACGTCCGTCGTGGTCAACTACTGGCTCAGCATGAAGTACGTGTTCGACCACCGCGAAGGCATGAGCCGCAAGCGCGAGTTCACGATCTTCACCATCCTGTCGGTGATCGGCCTGGGCCTCAACGACCTGTATATGTTTGTGGGCGTCACGTTTTTGAGCATCGGCTACCAGGCCATGAAGGCCATCGCCACGTTCCTCGTCACCTGGTACAACTACTTCAGCCGCCGCTTCTTCCTCGAGGGCGCACGGTCGTAGTCGATTCACTATTTGCTTGAATGTATAACCGGTTGGAATTCCCGTTCCAACCGGTTTTTTTGTTTGCAGAGAGACCCGGCGACCCAGTCCCATTCGCATGAAAAACGGGCGGTCCGGATGTTGGTCCGAACCGCCCGTCTGGCGCGCTATGTCGGGGCCTCTAGCCCGTTACGTAATACCAAACAACGTCGTCGCCATTGGAGAGAACGTAGTTACTGCAGGCCGTCATGGGCGTTGTGCCGTTGACGGAGTACATCCAGCCGCTCGTGCCGCCGTACTGTTTCTCGGCCAAACCACCAATCGCGGAGACATACGTACCGTACGACGAGCCATGTGCGTTGACAGAAAGGCCCAGCGCGCACAGGGCATCGTAGACGGTAGCGCCTTCGTTAAAGGTAAAGGTGCCACCAGAGGACACAGGATTGCCCACAGAGCTCGATGTGACCGAGACCGTCACCGTAACGTAGTTGGACTCCTGCGAGCCGCTCTGGCCGCCCGAGGAGGCGTTTCCACCATTAGAGGATGAGGCTCCATTAGACGACTGGCCACCGCCCGAAGAAGCACCACCAGACACCTTGGAAGTATCGCCGGCTCCCGTATTCTGGGCAGCGGATTTATCGCCAGACTTCTTGCCGTCCTGGTCCTCGGACTTCTTGCTATCCGAGTTTTTGTCCGATTCCTTGTCCGAAGACTCGTAATCATCCTTGGCGTCGTTCGAGCCCTTGGACTCATCTTTTGCAGCATCCGAAGATTTGGAATCCTTGGAACTGGCCTCGCCCGAAGCGGTAGACGAGCCAGACCCATTGTCATCCTTGGAAACGACGCTCTCCCCCGTCACGGTCTGAATGATCCAGTCGATGGACCAGGCACCGCTTGTGGAAGGATGGACGAAACCCAGCGAGACGACGATCAGAATGGTGCATGCAGCAGTCAGAACGCCGAGGAGCGCCTTGCGACGAGAGGTGGACGCCGCCGAAGCGGCGCCCTTTTGCTTTGGATCATCGAGCTGGATAAACGAGGAGTCGGGCTGTTGCCCGCTGGTCTCCTTGGGCTTATCGGGCATTACCGTCACCCTTGCCGCGCTTGGTCAGCACGAAGACGGCGATGAGCGCGAGGCCAATCACGCCGGCGGCGATGCCAACGATGGCGAGCGGATTGGTGCCAGTCTCCTGCTCGGAAGCACTAGAGGACTTCTTAGCAGTGGTCGTGGAAACAGCACCCGTATCGGACTTGGAATCGGACTTCTTGTCGGACTTGCCGTCCTTCCTGTCAGACTTCTTGTCAGACTTCTTCTCGTCCTTCTTATCGGACTTATCGGAGTCCTTCTTGTTGGGCTTGTTGTCCTTGGTCTCGGTCTTGGTCGACACCGTCGTCTTGGTCATCGGCTTATGACCCGGAGCGACAGCGCCGCCAGCCTGCTGGCCCTTCGTGCCGGAGCCGGAACCCGTGCCCGTGCCAGCGCCAGCGCCAGCACCGTTGCCAGCGCCACCATTGCCGCCATTGGAGCCAGAACCGCCGTTGCCGCCAGGGTTAACAGCATTCTTGGTCCACTTGGCATACAGCGTCAGATCGGCCGTCACCGGCGTACTGAAGTCATACGCCTGCGTGCAAGCCTCATCGGTGAACCAACCGCCGAAAGTGTAGCCATCGCGCGTCGGATCGGCTGGCTTGACCAGCTTGCCGTCGGCCGTAGCAACAAACTTAGTGTCGCAAGCAGACCCGCCGTTGGAATTAAAGGCAACCGTCCAAGACTCAACGGCCCCGAGCTTGAACAGCGTGCCCGAATCATTGATGTAGTACAGGCTGCCAGATGCATCGGCAATGACCGGAGAGTCACAGTACTGGTAATGGCCAGCCGCATCATAAATCTGCGTCGCCTCTGCATCACCGAGCGTATAGCGATACACGCCACCACCAGCAGAGTAGTTGACGTAATCCTTGCTATCCGCGCTGTTAACGGTGAAGTACACATAGGTCTTGCCGCCCTGAACACTCACCAGCGGAGTAGCAGCAATACCGTTGAGGCCAGCCGGCAGCGCCTTGCCGTCGGCAGCAGCGACCATCGTGGTCTTACCCGTCTTCAGGTTATAGAGAACCAGAGCAGAGCCCGTAGCCGTCTGTCCGCCGACAATCAGATTGTCACCAAACACCGCAGGGGCGCTCAGATTATTCGTAAGGCCCAGATCAACCGTCTTCTGTGCACTCAGCACACCCTTCGCCGAAAGCGAAATCACATGGAGCTTTCCGTCGTGCGTCATCTGATAGAAGGTCGAACCATTGGACGGATCGGCAATGCAATCGGCATTTGCGACAGCGCCGAGCTCCATGGTCGAAACGACATCGCCCGTCGTCTTATCAATGCACTTAAGCGTACCCGCGCTCGTAGGAACGATGGCATACTTATCCGTCAAAGCCGCACCAGTCCAGTAATAACCCTCGGAAGCGTCAATGTTCTGCCAAGAAACTTCGCCCGTGGCAATCTTAATGTGCATAAAGGAGCCGTTGCCGTAGGTCGCGTTGTAATTCTCGTCATACGAAATATCGACCGAGCCTACATAGACGTACTCGCCGTCCGAAACGACGGTGCAGGAGCTCTGCGTCAAGTCCGTCAAACCAGGCGACAGCCACTTGCAGATCAGCTTGTCTGCAGTAATCGCCTGGACCGCACCGCCGTTGAGCGGAACGATGATAAGGCCATTGGTATAGATCGGACGAGAGGTATAGCTCACCTTAGAGGCAAGCGGCGCAGAGGCAACCTTTTTGCCCGTGGACGAATCGATCTTAATGAGCTCGTTCTCGGTCGCGATGTACACAAAGCCGTTAGCGATGACAGGCTCGCTGCAGTTGGCATACTGCTGGCCAGACTCGGCCTTCCAATCGAAGGCCCACTTAAGACCGGCGGCCTGCGCAGGCGTCTTGGCATCCGTTACGGTCGAACCGTTGCCACTGTTGCCGTAGCCGGCCCACTCGGCATCCCAATTAGGAGTCGTCGCACTCGGGTCCACGACAATCTTGTCGGGATCGGGCATGGGCGATTTTTCGGTGGTGTAGGCAAATGTAACCTTGTCGCCGCTCTTGAGCGTGACCTGGTTGGCACAGAGAGATGAGGACTCTCCGTTGATATACAGATGCCAGTATTTACCGGTCGCACCATCATAGCCGTAAGAGTTGTCTTCGAACGGCGAAGTAATGGACCAGTATGCACCACTCTGGGAGGCCTTGTAATCAATGCCCTTCGCCTTCAGAACCGTCTCAATAAGGTCCTGGGCCGTAGAGCCTTCGGGCAGGGAAACATTGCTTGACGAGCCCCAGCGAGTATTGTTGCCGTTGACATCGGGGCCGATGATATCGGCGGATCCAAGCACCTGACCAGGGAGGGCATCGCTGTCGCCAGCATACATAAAGGTGACGGCGTCACCCTCATGGAGCTCGTAGGCACCAGCGCCAACGTCGGCGAACTTGTACTTTGCGTCGGACTTGCCCTTTACGTAGAAGCGCCAATAGCTATTGGTCGCAGCATCAGAGCCACAATAGGTCTTACCGTCAAGCGGCGAGGTAATGCCCCTAAGGTACCAACCCCAAGACTCTTCTGTAGCTTTGAGTTTAAGACCAGTCTGCTCCAACAGGTCCTTAGCAGTAGAGCCCGCCTTGAGACTCGTCTGGCCCGTCGAAGCCCAAACCTGCTGCTTGCCGTCCTTGTCCTTGCCAAGCACCTGAACGGAAGCATGGACAGAATCGGACGGCAACTGGTCGCCCCAGCCACCGTAGAACCACGTGACGGTATCGCCAGCATGGATGGTGACATTGTCCGCCGTATAGTCACTCGACTTGCCGTTGATAAACAGCTGCCAATAGGTCGAATAATCTTGGGGCGTACCCAGCTCAACACCGTTGTACTTAAGGCTCAGAATGAAGGAGCCCGCAGCAACGGCGTCAATATCATTCGCCTCAAGCGCGACCTTCGTAAGATCAAGCGCGCTCGAACCGGACGTCACCACATACTGCGCGTTGTCGACCCAGGTCTGAGTCTTGCCCTGGGCATCGCGACCAATGACGGTCACATTCGCAGCAAGCTGGTCCTTAACGACAGGGGACGCGCTACCACCCGTAAAGGCAAACTCAATCTTCTGCCCCGGGGCGAGCTTAACGCTGCTCGCGCCAACCGAGGAAGACGCGCCGTCGACGAACAGCTGCCAGTAGGCATGAGTCGTCGGATCGTAGGCAAGCGTGCGGCCATCGCTCGGGGAGGTGATGCTTTCGAGGTAGAAACCGTATGCCGTGTTCGGATCGTACTTCGCCTTGAAGCCCGTCTTCTCCTGCAGCTTAATGAAGGCATCCGCAGCCGTCGCGCCCTCGTCGAGCTTGAGCTGCGTAGGCGCCACCCAGGTCTGAGCCTTGCCGTCGGCATCGGTGCCGATAATCGAGAACGAGACCTCGATTTGCTTCTTGACGACATCGCCAGTTTCTGTCGGGTTCTCTGTCTGGACGGCAGCCGCGGCGGCAGATCCTGCTTGGCCAGCGGATGCCGTCGAAGACCGCTCGCTCGTGGCAGGGCTCTCCCCCGTCGCCGAGCCTTCGTCGCCAGTTGCTGCCTCTGTAGTGGCGGCACTAGCTGCAGGCGCGCTCCCAGAATCCGAAACCTCGGCGCCGCTCTGCTCAGCGGCACCGCCCGCAAGCGCTGCGTCCTCGCCCGGCGTCGTAGCCTGAGCCACAGCCTCGGCAATGCCCTCGGCGCCCTCGGCCCACAGCTGAGCCGGCGTGGTGCCAAAGGCCATCGCGAAGGCCAGGAATGCCACCAGGCCGCGCTTGGCTACGCCGCGTGCAATCGCGCCACGGCGATGCAGCGAGGCGCGCTCGCGCTCGTCCTCAAACATATCCATTTGTCCCCCATTGTCTGTACTTGGAGCATTGCCCAGCGGCTGCCCCACGTCATCGCGCATGTTACGCTCGAGTTCCCCCATCGGGGTCCCCCTTCCCTCCAGAGCCCTATGCACACCGGCGGCATACGCCGCAGCCGCATGCAAGATGGGAGGCGATCCGACTTAACCTTAACGACTCGGGCGCGCCGTCCGATCTGCGACGCGAACATCCCGAGCCAAGAGGAATTACGGTTACTGGTACAGCCGGGGACTTGCACCCCGATTCCCCCAAACGCGCAGGAAAACCGCGCATTCGTGCGTCTCCGCACCACCATCTAGGCCATCGATTAAAACCGTCAATATGCTATCACGCAAAAGGGCCTCGCACGCAGGCGAAGCCCAAGGTAAAAGCTATTGTTTGCGATAGGAGAATGCGGTGACGGTCACAGCCTCTAGTGCTTGCCGCCGTGGCTGTTGAGCCAGATATTGCGACCCAGCATAAGCGCCAGCACCAGCGCGCTCACGTAGCCCATAAAGCCAATGACTGGGATACCAAACACAACCGGCTCGATGCGTGCATAGTACACCACCGACGAACCGATAAACAGACCGGCGATCACAATCGCCATCGACATGCGGTCGATGATTCCGCCCAGCTGTCGCAGCGCCTTATCGCTGCTCATGATCTGCGTGTTCACCTTAAGCTGACCGCGCGTGAGCATGCGCGAAGCCAGGCCCAGATACTCGGCCGCCTCGAGCGAGCCCTTCGCCGCGCGATAGCTGCTCGCGGCAAGATCGCGCCCCATGTCGCGCACGCGCGCATAAGTGCTCTTCTCGTTTTTGATGTGCGTCTGGATGATCTGGATCATGTTGACGTTGGGCATGTACTCGGTCAGCAGGCCCTCGAGCGTCACCATGCCGCGGGCGAACATCGTCACCACGCTCGGCAACTCAACGTCATTCTTACGCGCGAGGTTTAACAACGAGGTCAAAAACTCGCCGATATCAAGATCCTTCAGGTCAAGGCCCGCAAAGTCGGCGACGATAAAGTCCAAATCGGACAAAAAGGCCGAATGGTCAAGCTCGGCCGAGTCGCCGCGCGTTACGGCGAAGCGCATGAGCGAATCCTTGAGCTTGGGCACGTCACCCTCGGCCACGGCGAAAATCATATCCTTGACGATACCGCGATCGTGACTCGACATGCGTCCGACCATGCCCAAGTCGATAAAGTAAACGATGCCGTCCTTGAGGATGATGTTTCCCGCATGCGGGTCGGCATGGAAAAAGCCGTCATCGAGCACCTGCGTCGAGTAGTCCTCGACGATTGCGGCACCGATCTTTTCCAAGTCATAGCCCTCGGCCACCAAGCGTTCAGGATCGGCGATCGAAATGCCGTCGACGTAGTCCATAACCACCACGTGCTCGGTGCACAGGTCCAGATAGGATTTAGGGCACGTCACGCCATGAACGCTCTTATGGAACTCGTAGAAGTCGTTGAGGTTTTTGGCCTCGGCCAAAAAGTTGGTCTCCTCGCGAAACGAGGTCCACAACTCCTCGACCACGCCGTGCAGGTCAACGAATTGATCGGTGTTGACGAACTTGGAAACGATACGCACCACCGAGCGGATGATATCGATGTCCTGTGCCATAACCTGCTGCGCACCGGGGCGCTGCACCTTAACGGCCACGTCCTCGCCGGTCACCAGGCGGGCGCGGTGCACCTGCGCGAGCGATGCGCTACCAAGCGGATTGGGGTCGATCGCGTCGAACATCTCCCCCAGGCGCAGGCCGTATTCCTCTTCCAAGCAGCGAAGCACTACCTCGTACGGCACCGGCTCCACGTCGGAACGCAGACGGCGCAGCTCATCGCAAAAGCGCTGCGGCAGAATCTCGGACCGGTTGGCCAGAATCTGCCCCATCTTGACGAACATGGGGCCGAGCTCCTCGAGCAGGCGGCGCAAGCGAACCGGCGTGAGGTTATCCCACACACGGTACTTTTTGACCAAGCGAACAATCTGCCCGATGCGTTCGCGACGACCCGCCGGCGTGAGCTGGTATTCCTCGTCCGGCGCCATCGCGTCGGGCTCTTCGGGCACCATATCGACTGCGCGCGGCTTTTTGCGAGCGCCCGAGACGGCGGCATCGACCTCATCGACAACCGCCGCCTCGTCACCCAAAGGATCTAGATTGTTGTAATCGGTGGTAGAATCTGCCATCTGCGCTGCTACTCGGCCTCTTCGGTATCCTTCGCATCGTCGGGCTCAACGGACTCGACGGGCACCGAGGTCACGTTGTCCTCGACCGAATCGACGATGTCGCGCACATGGGCCAGGAAGGCCGTGCGCTCGGGGGCGGTCATGACGCGGACCCGGGCAAGGATGAGCTCGTCAAGCACGCGCTGGGCCGCGGTCTCGCCCTGCATGCCCAAGCGCTCGGTCAGATCGGAGATGGTACCGCCGGCCTGCTCGAACATGTCGGACACACTGCGGGCGATATCGGGGGTGGCGGTGTCCTTGCGGACCTGCTCGCCCTTGGTGTTAAGGTCGTCGAGGACCTTCTTGCCGCCTTCGACAGCAACGGCGGCAGCGCCAAAGCCCACGTTAATGGCGCCGTTAACAAGCTGATCGAGTTTCATAACCATGGTTATCTCCAATCACAAACAACTGCATTGGCGTTCTTGTACCCAAGATTGAGCGAAAGCGACAAAGCGTTTTAGCGCTATTCGATCGACGGGAAATCCCTACCTCACGTTGTCATTCATCGCGAAAGAGTTCTTCATGGCGCAGCTCGTGGTGTAAAGCACCTTGCCCAGCAGGGCATCGGTCTCCACGCGAACACGCTCGGCAAAGGCCTCGTTGGCGCGTGCAAGCTCGGCAGGCACCTCGACCTCGGGCAGAGCGGCTACGGCAGCGTCGACGTCATGGATCTGCTTGTGGCCCATGCCACCGATCTTCTCCTGATAATCCTCGACCGCGCGGCCGCACTCATGGAAGCGGACGTCAGCCAGCGCGCCGATCAGGCGGTTGGCCCAGTAGAAGTTTTCGGACGTCACGCGAGCCTGCGTGTCGGCATAGTACTCGGGCATGGTCTCGACGTTGGCGTACAGCGGAACCAGCGCGTTAAACGAGTTGGAACCAAAGGCCATCCACTGCACGGCGCGGTAGGCCGGCTGCGCATAGGGGCGCAACTGCAACACGGCAAGCTGGCTGTTGCGGTTGATGCCGATGGGGCGATAGGCACCACGCGTAGCGGGCGTGCCCTTGCTGCCGTAGCAGTCGTACTCCGTGCCCTGGTAGTGGCTCGAGAGCACGTACTTGATGTCCTCGATGGTCACCTTGCGCTCGGGCACGCGGCTCCAGGGGATATCGTCGCTCTCGGGCGTGTAGTCGGCGTCGGGGCCATCCCACACGTCGCTGGGGTTGAGGCAGCGCTGCATGTACCAGGCGCGCGGCGTGTTGTAGACATGGTCGCTGTCGCTGTGCGAGCCAAAGGCCTCGCGCGGGTTAAAGACGGCAGCCGGGCCGTCGCTCTCGACGCCCAGCGTCAGGTCCAGATGCCACTCGGCCATCCAGACGCGCAGGTCGGCGGAGCACATATGGTCGGCCTGGGCGCCCTCGGCGTCATCCAGGTCAAAGCTGTCGATGCCCAGCTGGTTGGGCATGGTCACATAGGCGTCGTCAGGCACGCGCTTGGCGATCCAGTGGTGACCGCCGATGGTCTCGAGCCACCAGATCTCGTCCACGTCGCTAAAGGCGATGCCGTTGTTCTCGTAAGTGCCGTAGCGCTCGAGCAGGTCGCCCAAGATACGCACGCCGTCGCGGGCGGACTTGGCATACGGCAGCACCAGGGTCACCATGTCCTCCTCGCCCAGGCCACCGGGCTGCGCCGGCACATAGCCGTCCTCACCCTCGTTGCCCTTGGCGGGCACGTAGTCCACGAGCGGATCGGCGCCGCGGACGCGCTCGTTGGTGGTAAGCGTCTCGGTTGCGGACATGCCAACATTGAGCTCGTTGAAACCGGCCTCGGCCCAGATACCGTGGCCCGGGACAACATCGGGGACGCTCGTATAGCGCATGGGGTTATCGGGCAGCTCAACGGTCAGGTGGCTCAGAACGCTCGTGTAGACACGCGGCTGCTCGTCGGGATGCACCACGCGCATGCGCTTGGGCTCAAACACCCCGTTGGACGAGTCCTCGTTGCGGGCGACAAGCGTCGACCCGTCGTAGCTCGCGTTCTTACCAACCAAAATCGTTGTGCACGGCATGCGCATCCTCCTTGAGCGAAGAAATCAAACGGCAACAGTGTATCGCTTCGGCGCAGAAAGGGCGAAACCACGGCCTCGGCAGCCCCCGTGGTCAAAAAATGCCAAATATGAGTACTGTCACAAATTTAGTGGCAGCAAATTGCACTGTTCCGGGCGCCGGGAATCCTCACCTGTCCAAAAACTGAGTCTAGTAATTCCCCATACGTCCAATAAAATTGGCTCTTTAACGATATTACTTATCGCTAAAGAGCCAAAATGATCTCAAACATATGTGACTAACTTGGCAACAGTACTCATATTTGGCATTTTTTGACCACGGGGTATCTAACCAACCCCCTAAACAGCCTCCAAACGCCTATTTTACCGCGCGCTCAGCCGCCTCGATCACGTGCTTGGCGAGAATTGCTGTCGTCACGGCGCCCACGCCACCCGGCACGGGGGTGATTGCGCCAACAACCGGCTCCGCGGCATCAAAATCGACGTCGCCGACCAGCTTGCCAGCGGCTTCGTCCCAATTAATGCCAACATCGATAATCGCCTGGTCCTCGCGGACCGCATCTGCGCCAATCGTGCGCGCGCGTCCAACGGCGGCAACCACAATGTCGGCAGCACAGCACTCGGCGGCAAGATCGCGCGTATGCGTATGGCACGTCGTCACGGTTGCGTTGCGCGCCGTAAGCATGGCGGCAACGGGGCGGCCAATTACCAGTGAGCGTCCGACCACGGCAACTTTGGCGCCGTCCAGCTCAACGCCGTAATGATCCAGCAAAGCAAGCACGGCTTCAGCTGTGCAGGGGGCAAAACCCTCGCCGCGCCCCGAAAGCGTGGTGAGCAGCGAAGCCGGCGTCATGGAGTCAACGTCCTTGGAGGGATCGAGCGCTGCGGCGACGGCGTTCTCGTCAAGGCCGGCGGGCAGCGGGCGAAACATCAGACAGCCATGAACAGCCGAGTCGGCATTGATGTCCTCGATGGCCGTCAACAGCTCGTCTTGCGAAACACCGGCAGGAAGCAACACGCGACGCGCCTCGATGCCAACCTTTTCGCAGCGTTTAAGGGCGCCGCGCTCGTAGGATAGGTCGTCCTCGCGTTCACCCACACGCACGATAGCAAGCGTCGGAACAACACCGCGTTCGCGCAGCGCAGCGCAGCGGGCAGCGAGCCCCTCAGTCAAAGCGCGGGCGACGGGAGCACCCTTCAGTAGCTCAGCCATGGCTATCCCCTCTTTCTTGCAGCGTCGGAGGCGCGGCGCGCCAGCGCATCGGCGCGCGGCAACCATGTGTCGAGCAACTCATCACACGCCGTCTCGAGCTCCTCGGCGCGTGCACGATCCTTCATAGACGTGGTGTTCGCAAAGAGCGTCAAGCTCGCGCCCTGCATGGCGGCGCGGCAGAATACGGCGCCGCACGCCACATCGGACAGCAGCTGACGCGAACCCTTGTCGGCCATGTCCTCGAGCAGCGCCAGTGCGCGCCCGCAGGCATCCATAATGCGATACGGCGGCATAGCGGCCACATGCAGCGCATCCTGAATCGCAGCCGGTCGGGCCGGGTCCTCACGCGGAATACCGTACGCAGCGGACACCTGGCCGTACGCACGAACGTCCTCGGCGACCAGACCCACAAGCTCCTGCGCCAACTCGTCTGCCTGGGCAAACGCACGCGTCAGGTCATCCGCACGATCAGCAAGCGCGGGATTGGTCGCACCGTAGCGGGCAACCATTCCGCACAGCGAGGCGCCCAGCGCGCCCACAAAAGCGCTCGCGCTGCCACCACCGGGAACTGGCTCGCGCGCGGCCAGCGCCTCGGCAAAACCGCGACAGGTTTTATCCATCATCTCTTGGCTCATACGCACACGCACCTTCAAGTCATATATATCGGTCGGGCGGCCGACGCCGGCCGACCGCATCGATCACGTAATGGTGCTAAGTCTAGCCCATAAGTACGCGAGCGTCAGCGCACCTGGCCATCGCGGATTTCTATGGCACACGATAGGCCATGCCAACGCAAACATGGGACACATGGCCCACCTTTCGAGACTCCCGAGCAGCACAAGCTGGGGCATATCTATAAGTAAGGAACCCGTTGGGGAACGGCCGCGCAACGGCCACAAGCGATGAACGGAGGCATAAGTCGCACAGTACACAGAGACATCCGCCGCCAGCGCAATCAGTACCCCAACAGCATGCGGCGCCGTGATGTCATCAGCAGACAAGGAGGACGCCACCATGATGAAAAAGACCCTATCAATCCTTTCCCTTTGCATCGCCCTCTTTGCCGCGCTCGCCCTTGTGGGCTGCGGCGGGAGCGCATCGGGCGGCGGCAGCGCCCCCAAGAGCGAGAGCAAGGAAAAGGCCCCCGTCGCCAAGAAGACCGACTACATCTGGTTTAAGGTCGAGATGCCCGAGGGCGTCGGCGTAAGCGACTCTGCCGGCAAGAATGCCGACAGGGTCCAGCTCACCTTCCCCGAAGACGAGAACGCCTCGGCCGATCGCTTTATCCCCGTTTGGAAAAAAGCGCTGACGGCCGAGGAATCCCACGCCGACCAGGCGGAAAAGAAGGGGGATACGTTCCAGTGGAAAGATGGCGGGTCCGTCGAGTATAACGGCAGGACGTGGCTCGTCGGAACATACGAGGACAACAGCGGCATCTCAACCATGCTTTTTACCGATGTTGAGCCGGGAAGCGTCTACGTCCTCATCTCGAACTTCGACCAGCACAAGAAAGAAGCCGAGGCACTCCTCAACTCCATCGAGTTCCCCGATGACATGGAAGAGGCAGTTTCCGAGGCACGCGAAGTCGAGATTTCGAGCATCGAGATCAAGCATTAGAGGCTCGTACGCAGCACCGCATGCGCAGTCATTAAATGATCGGACGCCCAGCCAGGGGAGGATCGGATCGGCCGGCCCTCCCCTCTTTTGCGCCCGGACATATTGCCACTTAACGGCGCAAATCCGGTCCTCAGAATGGGACACATGGCCCACCCGAACGAGCCGCTCGCGCGTACAGTAAAGACAGGTAATCCATGGACGGTTACAGATCGAGGAGGACACGACCATGAAAAAGAAGGCCTTTGCGATTCTCACCCTCTGCATCAGTCTCTTTGCCGCGGTTGCCCTGGTGGGCTGTGGCGGAAGCGGCGGCGCTACCGGCAGTGGCGGTGGCGGCGGAGCAGAAAAGCCAGCCGTGGATATGAGGACCGACTTCATTTGGTTTAAGGTCGAGGTCCCCGAGGGCGTCGAGGTCACCGACGTCGCAGGCGATACCGCCGACAGGGCCCAGTTTAAGTTCACCGAGAGCGAGCACGCCAGCGATCGCTTCATCCCCGTCTTCGATCCTGACAAGAACGCCGACGAGCTGTTCGACTACGAGGCAAAGTGGAATGCCAGCTTTGAGTGGACCGAGAATGACCCCGTCAAGTACAACGGCAAGACTTGGCGCAACGCTTCCTATACACACTCGGGCGGCGTGACGACTGAGTACTTCACCGAAGCAGGCGGCGGCAGCGTGTACGTGCGCATCGACAACGTAGAAGAGCACAAGGACGCCGTCGAGACCATGATGAAGTCTCTGGAATTTGCCGATGACATCGCCAAGGCCAAGACCGAGGCCATGGATGTTAAGCTCGACGATATCGAGATTAAGCGCTAAGCGACTCGCGAGCGCAACGAAAAACACGAGCACAGTGCCAACAAGCGGCGGTGCCCCAGCGCTTCGTACTAAGGGAGGGCCGGTAAACCGACCCTCCCTTTCTTATGCCGGTAGCCGACGAACGCAGGATGCCGGACGCCGGAACCACCCCAAATGTGGCAACGGTACGAAAACGGCAAGCACCCCAACACGTCCACCCGCCGATTTATAGCGCCGCGCACACAATTTAAGCCGACACCTTTAAACATCCGGGCAGTATAGTGACCAAAATGAGCGCATAACCGCACCCTGCGAATGGAGGAGTTATGACCGAACACCACGCCATCAGTCGTCGAGCATTTACGCTGGGCCTAGGACTTGCGGCGTTGTCGCCGCTTGCAAGCCTGCCCGAAACCGCGGGATTGGGCCTTCCCATGCGCGCGGCATTTGCAGAAGACACGCCCACATCGGCGGCCACCCTCGACAAGTTCGTCATTCGCCTTCGCCCCGCGGGCTATTTTCGCACCGCGAGCGTCAACGAAGACGGCAACGTCATCGGCAACGTCTGTCACCTGTTTAATGACGGCACGTCCAGCAAGCCCATCCTTGAGCACGTAGCGACCGATACAGAAAATACAAATTGGTATGCTATCCGCACCTTGCTCAATTTCGAAGAGCACAAGAAGACGGGCTACAGCATTTGGTCGGTCGATGGCGACTCGGACAAAGATGGAAAGGTCATCCACGTATGGAGTGGCGAGCATGACGGCAAGGCCAGTCGCTCTTTTGCGTTCAAGCGTCAATCAAACGGTACCT
Organism: Collinsella sp.; assembly: GCA_018381235.1. Taxonomy (GTDB): domain Bacteria; phylum Actinomycetota; class Coriobacteriia; order Coriobacteriales; family Coriobacteriaceae; genus Collinsella. Next base: position 28,905 of record JAGZSF010000014.1, read on the forward strand.
ATATCATCCGAGACCGCACGGTCGAGAAAGAAACCGAGAAAAAAGACATTAAGTACCTGGCCATAGAAAAGGACGGCAAAGACCAGGACAACAATAAGATCTGCCATAAGAGTAAGAGCATTCCGTGGGAGCTCGAGCTTGTCGGCTACAGCATGGACAAGACCAATGCCACAGTTAGCAGCATCGACTGGACCACGTATAGCAGCTACGTCGACGGACCATGTTGGATGAGCCACGTCGATGGCAACAAATACCTCGACGAGCTGAGCATCCCGGGCACGCACGATTCGGGCACCTGCAGCGTGGACAACGACACTGAGCCCCAATCCTCGCAAGTAAAATGCCAGCAGGATTACATTCCCACGCAGCCGCTCGAAGGCATTCGCTATTTTGATATCCGTCTCGGAAAGGGCGACAACCCTGGCATCGACCATGGGATGTACTACCTGCTCAAAAAAGACGCGTACTTTTTGCATCTTTCCGATGTCATAGGCTACTTCAAAACGTTTTTGAACGAAAACCCGACAGAAGCGCTCATCATGCTTGTATCACGAGGCAACGACGAGGCTACCGACGAAAGTGTTACGACGGCTTTCGCCAAGGTTTTGGACGACAACCCCAAACTGTTCTATACGTCGAGCCGCGTTCCCACACTGGGCGAGGTGCGCGGAAAGATCGTCCTGCTACGTCGATTTGGACTCGACGGCGACAGCGTAAGCGGCCACACGTGGGGACTCGACCTCACCGAATGGGATAACAAAATCGCAGCGCACACCGACAGCAGTTCCATGTGCCTCGTCCAAGACGCGCAGGGCTTTGAAGCCGCGGGGGAAACAGGCGACAAAGAGCCCTATTGCACCAAGGTATACGCCCAGGACAAGTACAAACTCACGGGAACCGACAAGCTCAGCTGGGTCGATAATGCGCTGAAGGAAACGACCGGGCGCACGCGCAACGAGGTAGATGTCGAGGACGATAACGGGGCCAAGGAGAAAGTCCTGGAGCGTTGCTGGTCTATCAACTACACCAGCTGCACGGGCTTGTCGCACGGAGGCAATCCTTTTACCTCGGCACGAGTAGTCAACGAGCATCTGTATAAGAGCCCGTACATCAATCCCAGCGGCATCGAGGATACAAAGTCAGATTACCTCAAGCACATTGGCATCATCGCATCCGACTTTGTTGATGCGGCGCTGGCCCGGAGCATCTACCAGCGCAATTACGATACGGAGCACAAGCAGACGGCTTCGTACTATCTCCCGTACTATCTCCCGACCCGCATGCGCATGACGTACGGCGACTCGCTGAGCGATGCCTCATTCCAGGATGGCAAGACCGTTGGCGAGGGCCGTTTCCGCCTCGTTAACAGCAGCAACGTACTCAACGTGGCCGCTTCTGGCAGCGCGTTTGCCATCGAATACGTGGATGTCGACGCCCTGGGCAACGAGACCGCTACAGGACTGCAGGGCTTCGTGCCCATCGATATCGATCCGCTCGCGCTGACGCCCCATTTTGAGGGACTCGAAGGCCTTAAGGCCGGCGAAGACGTGCGCGCCAAGATTGCGGCATCACTCGAGGGCAAGCTCGAAACCGACGCCTGCACCGCCCAGCTCGAGTTTGTGCACGACGCGGACGGCGCTCCGGGCACGGCAATGGCCGAGGGCGAGGCATTTGCCGCGGGGACGTATTGGGTGCGTGCGAAAGGTCTGTTGGGCGACGCGGCGCAAAACTACACGCTCGCCAGCGACGGAGCCGCAAACTTTACCGTAGCGGCCTCGGACAGTGCAGGCGGCACCGGCAGCGGCACGGGTTCCAGCGCAGGCAGCGCTGATAAGAATGGTAAGGGCAACAAGGGCAAGGGCTCGGGCGGAAAACTCGCCGACACGGGCGACGGCTCCGGCATTGCCGCCGGGCTCGCCGCTGCCGCCATGGCGACAACGGTCGCCGGCGCGGCGATGCTTGCCAATGACCGCGAAAACGTTGGGGACGACAGCGAATAGGCAAGCCCGCCTTTTAGACACATCGACTCAATTGGGGGGCGCAGAATACCGTTCTGCGCCCCGATTTTTACCTTAGCCCGAACACCGTTATCGGCTACATCACCATGTTCAGCGCATTCACGAACTCCTGAGCTTGGGAGCGGCTGCTCAGACTAAAGACACAGGCAGTCAACAGCCTGTTACGTAGGAAAACGTCGCGGCCCTTGATCCTGCTGACCCCCGTAATGTCCTTAAGATAAACAATCTCGGTGTGCTTGCCACCAAAAGTGCCCTTCTTGAGCACCTCGATGCGGTTAAGGTAGATCTTGACGTCTTTAAACCTACCCGAACCTTTGTCCTGGAACAGCAGCGTGTTGTTGTCCATACGCGTCACTCCCGCGGGGTTCGCTAAAACTGCCTCTATGGTCACATTTTAACCACCGCAAGGCTCCCATGCGAAGGTGCCAGACAACATAGCAATTCGTGTCCGCGCGAGGCTTTAAACTAAATGCGTTAAAGATGCATTCCACAAGAGGAAAGTGGGGCGACAGTGATGGGTGAACTAGTAAACCGTGGAGAATCGGCAATCGTGCCCGAAGGTTTTTACAAGCAGGTCTCCTCGATTCTCAACGCCGCTCGCGACAAGGCCTATACCGCCGTTAACTTTGCAATGGTTGAGGCATATTGGGAGATCGGCAAGAGTATTGTAGATGAACAGGGCGGAGAGGAGCGCGCAGCATATGGAGAGGCATTGATTGCAAGCCTCTCCAGAAGGCTTACCGCGGATTTCGGAAGAGGCTTTGGCATCGCAAACCTTCGCAATATGCGTCAGTTCTTTCTTGCGTTTCCAATTCGCGACGCACTGCGTAGCGAATTGAGCTGGACTCATTACCGCAGGTTGATGCGCATTTCCGACCCTGATGCTCGCACCTGGTACATGAACGAATGCGCCGATTCTCGTTGGAGCACGCGTCAGCTCGAACGCCAGATCAACACCATGTTCCGCGAGCGCCTACTTGCCAGCAAGGACAAGGAGGCCGTCACCCAGGAAATCCAAAAGAGCGCCCCGGCTCGTCGCCCCGAGGATATCATCCGCGACCCATATGTACTGGAGTTTTTAGGTTTCTCGGACGATACTGCGTTTCGCGAGAGCGATCTAGAGCAGGCGCTCATCACGCATCTTCAGAAGTTCCTGCTGGAGCTTGGCCGTGGTTTCGCTTTCGAGGCGCGCCAAAAGCGCATCACCTTTGATGGACGCCATTTCTATATTGACCTTGTTTTTTACAACTATCTGATGCGCTGCTTCGTGCTCATCGACCTTAAGACGGACGACCTTACGCATCAGGACCTGGGCCAGATGCAAATGTATGTGAACTACTACACGCGCGAGCTCATGAACGAAGGCGACAATCCGCCCATAGGCATCGTGCTCTGCGCGGACAAAAGCGATTCGATTGTCGAGTACACGCTGCCCGAAGACAACGACCAAGTGTTTGCCGCCAAATACCTGCCGTATCTTCCAAGCAAGGAAGAGCTGGCGCGCGAACTAAGCGCCGAGTACCGCGCCATCAACGAAGCGACTAATGGCGAAACGCAAGGGTAGCAGCACGTTGCGACCGAAGCCACCGCAGCCGTCGCAGGCGCACTCGCGGTTGCGACGCACGCTACGAAACAATACCGGTCATGGACGCCGGCAACGACATTCTAGCCGTGGCTGGCGAGCGTGACCTGACAGGCAAAGACGCGGCCTTCGTCTGATGTGGGTCCATTGGCTGCCACAGAAAAGGGCCGGTTGCAGCCGGCCCTAGACGATAATACCTGCGTTGCCCGCGCTTCCGAAGTGTGACTAGCTGAAGAGCGGGTTCCGCGGCACAACCTGATTTTACCCAGTGAGGAGGCTCTTTTGCAGCCGCTCCACTGTTTATTTACATCTGGCACCCTCAAACAATCAGACGGCAGCCCGCACTCCTGAGAGCTGCCCCGCACCCCCGGCCATCACCTTACGGCAACAACCGGTGCTACTCCCCTACTTCCCAAATAGCGCACCCAGCAGACCGCGGCGTTTGGGCTTCTCCTCTCGATAGGAACCCTCGACGGCGGCTGCAACCTGGCGCGGTTGCTCGCCGCCTCCACGGCGCACGATCTGGTACAGGAAGGGCGATTTAACGTATTTGACCTCGACGGGCGTGGCGTGCACGGTGCTCTCACCGGACAGATGCAGGCTCGGGCTGAGCGACGCCACGATATGCGTTTCGCGCTTGTCGCTAAACACCACCGCGGCCGCGCGGCCCGTCTGGCCGTTTACGGCAATGCGCACCTGCTCGCCATCGCGGCCGTCTGTCGCCGGACGATCGACAAAGTAGACCGGCACCATCACCAGGCCGTCCTTATGTTTGCGGGCCTTGCGCGCCCACGTGCGGATGCTCTTTTTATTGAACCCCAGCACCGCCTCGGCGTCGTTGCCCGCAACGTCGAGCGCCAACTTATCAATAACCACCTGGTCCTTGGTAGACGCATCGACGGAGACAACGCGAAAGTCACCTTCCTGCATGGCCGGGTCAAACGGCCCAACCTTGGCAAAGTCCCACGGCTCCAAAATGCCCATGAGGCGAACGTCCAGGTAGTTTGCCCTGGGATATGCCCAGTCGAGCACCTCGTAGTACACCAAGGTCTCCTTGCTCAGGCCCTTGCCCGGGAAGGACGCCATCATGCGCAGGTCCGCCAGCGCCATGGGGAAATAGAAGAGCATCATGTCGTTTTGGATCGCATCTTCCACGTCGTGCCCGGCAAAGGCTTCCGCATACTGGCGCACCAGCTGCAGTGCGTTGGCACGTGCCTGCTGCGGCGAGATTTCGCAGGGAATGCCCTGCTCCGGCACATACTCTGCACCCACGCCCATGGTCAGACGCTTGCTGAAGGTACCGGGCTTGAGCAGGTCGGCAATGCCGATCTTGTTGCCGCAGGACGGGCACTCAAACACACGCTGCGTTGACTCGCCCTCAAAGGACGCTCCGCAGAAGGGGCAAGGAATACTCACATGCGTAGCCTCTTGGAACTCTTGCGCCGTGCCGCGATCCTCCCACAGCAGATGTTCCAGGACCGACTGATTGCGCCAGTGCGAATTGAAGAAATACCAGTCCGGGTCCTCCGGGCGCTCGAGTTGCGACACATGCGTGAGCTTGAGCAGTCCATCCACCACCGTCAACGGCGTATGGCGAATGCCCAAAGCGCTCTTGGGCTCTCCGGCGTCCGCCTGCCACGGAATGACCGCACCGCAATAAGCGCACTCAAAGCTGCGCTTAGCTTGGTGTGTGTACATAGGGCCGCCGCAGTTTTGACATTTAATGGCAAACATCTCGTCCATGGAAACGTCCTCCTTTGCACAGGGGCTGTCGGCATTAAGTATGTCGATCAAACAGGCACATGCCCATACCCATGTGGCCCAAAATGGACCACCCAGGCAGACGAGAAGGCTCGCTCGTTAGCACCGGCAGACTATTGCTGCATTTTCTGAGCATCGGTGCACGGCGCCCCCGCGCGAGCTACACTATCCCCTTAAACATGATTGTGAGGACGACCGCTATGCTATTTGTAAATCGGCTGGTACATACGCTTGTTCCCGGCAGCGAGGACGAGCCGGTCGATGCATCTTGCCGCACCAACGCGGGTTTTACCGCAAGCCTCATCTGCATTGGACTCAACATCACCCTGTGCCTGGCCAAGGGCATCGCGGGCCTGCTCGCCGGCTCCGTCTCCCTCATCGCCGACGCTTTCAACAACCTCTCCGATGCCTCGAGCAACATCGTGAGCCTGCTCGGGTTCCGCCTCGCCAGCCGCCCGGCAGACGAAGGCCACCCCTATGGTCACGGCCGCTATGAGTACCTAGCCGGCCTGTTCGTCGCCGTCCTGGTCTGCGCCGTCGGCATCAACCTGATCCTCGAGTCGGTCACCAAGATCATCAAGCCTTCCCCCACCGCTTACACGTTTATTTCCCTTGCGGCACTGGCTACGTCCATGCTCGTTAAGCTCTGGATGGCAGCGTTCAACCGCACGCTGGGCGATCGCATCGACTCGGAGACGCTCATCGCCACGGCGCAGGACTCCAAAAACGACGTCATCACCTCGGGCTCGGTCTTGGTGGCGGCGCTTATTTCGCAGACGACCGGCTTTGACCTCGATGGCTGGGCAGGCCTGGGTGTGGGCATCTTCATCTGCATCAGCGGCATGGGCCTAGTGCGCGACGCCATCAGCCCGTTGCTGGGGCAAGCGCCCGACCCCAAGCTCGTCCAGGCAATCCGCGACAAGATCATGTCCTATCCACAGGTCTTGGGCACACACGACCTGATGGTGCACGACTACGGCCCCGGTCGTCAGTTTGCCAGCGCCCACGTGGAGATGCCTGGCGAGGGCGACGCATTTGAGCACCACGAGATTCTGGACACCATCGAGCACGACATCAAGCGCCAGATGGGCATCGATATCACGCTGCACTGCGACCCCATCGCGACAACCGGCGACGACCTGCGCGGCTGGGTCAAGCGCGGCGTCATGCAGATCGATCCCGCGCTCTCCATCCACGACCTGCACGAGCACGACGGGTTCGTTTCGTTTGACCTTGTGCGTCCCGACGGCTTTGACATATCCGACGAGGATCTGCTGGAGCTCGTCACGCGCATCGTGCACGAGCGCCGGCCCGACGTCTCATGCGTCGTCACGTTTGATTCGGGCTTTAGCTCGCCCGACCGTCCAGCAGAGCAGCTGTAGCCCCGCTCCGCTCGTCCGCTAGTTTCCCTGCGCGCCCGAGATGCCGTTTTGCAGGGCGTTCCAGGCATCCGTCGCCATGTCGCCCAAGTTCTGCGCGGTGTCGCCCAGGTTCTGGGCCGTATCGCCCAGCTCTTGCGCCTTGTCTCCCAACTCCTGTGCCTTGTTGCTCAAGTCCTCCAGCGTATTGGAGCTCGAGCTGTCGGTACCGCTTTGGCCGTCGGACGAGTTGCCCGAGCTGTTCTTGTGCGTGAGTTGAATTTCGAGGTTGCCGTTGTCGTTATAGTAGGCAGAAGTAACGACCCAGTTGGCATCGACGACGGGCGTTGAGCCATCATCGGTCAGGACCACGGCATTCGAAAGATCGGCGCCGCGCGACTTGAGAAGCTTCTTGGCGTTGGACCAGTACTGCCCCGGGATATCGCTCAAATCGACGGTGCTAGACGAGGCGGACTCGGTTTGCTCGACAGCGGTATCGGCCGTTGAGCTCCCCCGCTTGTTGAGCATGCCCGACACGATGGCAAACACAACCGACAGCGCAAAGAAGATCGCCAGCACGATAAGGATCTTCTTGATCACGCTCGATGAACGCGACGGAGCCTCTTCCTCGTCCTCACCATACTGCGGAATCGACTTGGGATACTCGCGATAAGGCTGGCGCGCATACGGATCGCGCGACTCATAACGAGGCTGGGGCTGTGCCGTGCGCGGCATACACGTCGTCTGTTGAGGCTGCGGAATGGGATTTTGCGGCAGGTTGTTATAAGCGCCTGCCGCCGCATTGCCATACGGGTCCGGCGTCGCATTGCCATATGGGTCCTGCGGTGCATAATCAAACGAATCCCGCGGTGTATCGTCATAGGCCATGACGCGCGTAGGTTCGGCAGTGGACCGGGTCGCATCGGGAGCGGCGTAGCCGGGGTTTGGCACACCATGCGCCGCATCGGCGCCATTCGGCGTCTGAGGCGAGCCATATCCGCCCATCACGGTCGTCTTATCCTGGTCCATGCAACGTTTCCTTTCCGTCGCTTGCAAGCATCAAGTTATCCATGCATTCTACCCGCGCAAAAGCCTATGATGGGCAGAGCCAGTCGGTATCTACAAGACATGCGCGACAGGTGGCAACAAGCGAATCGAGGAACGTCATGGCAAAAAGCAAGCTCATCAAAGACACGACGCGTGCCGAACGCGAGGAAATCATCAAGCTGGCACTCGCCGGCTGCGGCAACGGCAGCTGCGATAACTGCGGCAGTTGCAGCCTGGGGGCTGGCGACCCATACGGCACCTACCAGCCCTACATTGACGGCGAGATGGAAATCGCTGACATCAACATGTTGGTCGCCGAGCGCAACGCCAAACTCTTCGGCCTTCAGCGCGGATAGAAAACAAAAGCCCCGCCGGGCCTTGTGGGCACGGCAGGGCGAGCAGGCAGTTATGGGCAACAGACTTAGAACAGGCCGGTGATGTTGCCGTCGTTATCGACGTCGATGTTTTCGGCCGCGGGCACCTTGGGCAGGCCCGGCATGGTCAGGACGTTGCCGGTCAGCGCGACCACAAAGTGGGCGCCGGCGGAAACCTTGAGCTCGCGCACGGTGATGCGGAAGTTCTCGGGCGCGCCCAGAGCTTTGGCGTTATCGCTAAAGCTGTACTGGGTCTTGGCGACGCACACCGGCAGGTTACCAAAGCCGTTCTCGCGCAGCTCGGCGAGCTGGCGCTTGGCAGCCGGGGTAAAGTCGACGCCATCGGCGCGATAGACCTTGGTGGCAACAGCCTCCAGGGCATCGGCCACATCGGCACCGTCCTCGTAGGCAAACTTGAGCTCGCTCGGCTGCTCAATCAGGCGCATGACCTCATCGGCCAGGTCGAGTGCGCCCTCGCCACCCTTGGCCCAGACCTCGGACAGCTTCACATTGACACCCAGCTTCTGGCACTCGGACTCGATGAGCGCAAGTTCTGCCTCGGTGTCCGTCGGGAAGCGGTTGATGGCGACCACGCAGGGCAGACCGTAGACATTCTGGATGTTGTCGACGTGGCGCAGCAGGTTGGGCATGCCGGCCTTGAGGGCCTCAAGGTTCTCATCATTAAGATCGGCCTTGGCAACGCCGCCGTTGTACTTAAGCGCACGGGCAGTAGCGACAATCACGACGGCACTGGGGCGAACGCCCGTCATACGGCACTTGATGTCGAGGAACTTCTCGGCACCCAGGTCGGCACCAAAGCCGGCCTCGGTAATGGCGACATCGCCAAAACGCATGGCCATACGCGTTGCCATGATGGAGTTGCAGCCGTGGGCGATGTTGGCGAAGGGGCCGCCGTGGACAAACGCGGGCGTACCCTCGAGCGTCTGCACCAGATTGGGCTTGAGCGCATCCTTGAGCAGTGCGGCCATAGCTCCCTGGGCCTTAAGGTCGCGGGCGCGGACGGGCTCGCCGGCATAGCTGTAGCCGACAACAATCTCGCCCAAGCGCTCCTTAAGATCGTTGATGCTCGTGGACAGGCACAAGATCGCCATGACCTCAGAGGCAACGGTGATATCGAAGCCGTCCTCGCGCGGCACGCCCTGGGCCTTGCCGCCAATACCGTCGATGACGTGACGCAGCTGGCGATCGTTCATGTCGACGACGCGCTTCCAAGTGATGCGCTTAACGTCAATACCGAGCTGATTGCCCTGCTGGATGTGGTTATCAAGCATGGCGGCCAGCAGGTTATTGGCAGCACCGATGGCATGGAAGTCGCCGGTAAAGTGCAGGTTGATATCCTCCATGGGGATGACCTGAGCCCAGCCGCCGCCGGCAGCACCGCCCTTAACGCCAAAGACGGGGCCGAGCGAAGGCTCGCGCAGGGCAACGGCACTCTTGACGCCGCGACGACGCAGGCCGTCGGCCAGACCGATGGTCGTGGTGGTCTTGCCCTCGCCCGCGGGCGTTGGGTTGATAGCGGTCACGAGGACGAGCTTGGCCTGGTGATCAGTCGGCTCGTTGAGCAGTGAATAGTCGACCTTAGCCTTGTCGAAGCCGTACGGAATAAGGTGCTTAACGTCGACGCCGGCGTTCTTGGCCACCTCGGTAATAGGCAGTGGCGTGACAGAACGTGCGATTTCGATGTCAGTAGGCATGGGCGGTCCTTTCGTTACCGAATGAGAAAAAGACCAATTCAGCATAGCACGGGCGCGCAATAGTAAAACGCCCATAACCGATGAATGGCGATATGTTTATCCAATGCTCAGCGATAGCCTACAGATCAGCCAAAACAAACCCGCCTCTAAACGGCTGGCTCGATGCCCAAATGTTCAAAGGTGCGAAGCGTTGCCTGACGGCCCTGGGGCGTGCGAATCATCAAGCCGCACTGCAGCAGATAGGGCTCATAGACATCCTCGAGCGTACCCGGGTCCTCGCCCACCGCGCTGGCAAGGGTCGTCAGGCCCACGGCACGGCCGGAGAACGTCTTGGCGAGCGTCTCCAAGATGCGAATATCCATCCAGTCCAGACCAAGCTCATCAATCTCGAAGAACTCGAGTGCCTGACGGCAAATATCAAGCTCAATAGGACCGTTGCCGCGCACCTGCGCATAGTCGCGCACGCGTTTGAGCAGACGGTTGGCCAGGCGCGGCGTGCCACGCGAACGCGAGCCGATCTCGAGCGCACTCGGATGGTCTATCGTCACGCCCAAGATGGTCGCCGAGCGGGTCACGATCTGGGCAAGCTCCTCGACCGTGTAGTAATCCAGGCGATACGAAATGCCAAAGCGGTCGCGCAGCGGGCCGGTCAGCATGCCCGAGCGAGTCGTTGCCGCCACCAGCGTGAACTTAGGGATATCCAGGCGAATCGAGCGCGCCGCCGGACCCTTACCGATAACGATATCGAGCGCAAAGTCCTCCATCGCGGGATACAGAACTTCCTCGACCGAACGGTTGAGTCGGTGGATCTCGTCGATAAACAGTACGTCACCCGGCTGCAAGTTAGTCAGGATAGCCGCGAGGTCGCCGGTACGCGCAATGGCCGGGCCACTCGTCGTCTTGATCTGAGCGCCCAGCTCGTTGGCGATAACGGTAGCCAGCGTGGTCTTGCCCAGGCCCGGAGGACCCGAGAAGATCACGTGGTCGAGCGTCTCGCCACGGCTCTGCGCCGCCTCGATCAGCACGCGAAGGCTCTGCTTGATATGCTCCTGACCGCAGTAGTCGTCCAGGCGCTGGGGACGCAGGGTACGGTCGACATCGAGGTCTTCGGGCGTCAGCTCCGAGCCCACCATGCGCTCACCGTGCGCCATGGATGCCGCCGGCGAGTTGCCGGGCGTCGCCCACAGGTCCTGAGAGTCATCGGCTTCCCACATCACGCATCCATTCCGAGTCGCTTAAGCGCCGCGCCGAGCAGATCCTCGACACGCATATCCTGCCCATCATACCCGCTCAGGGCAACCTCGGTCTCCTGAGGGCTAAAGCCCATGGAAAGGAGCGCCGCGCGGGCGTCATCGATCGCCGAGGGAGCGGCGGCGGGAACCGGCATCGCAACCTGACCGGGAATTACGTCGACCGGAACAAAGCCCTTGTCCTTGGCAAAGGTACTCTTGAGCTCCAAGATGAGGCGTTGGGCGGTCTTTTTGCCCACACCGGGCACCTTGGCCATGCCCTTGTCATCCTCGGCCATTACCAGGGAATACAGCTGTCCCACGGTATAGGTGGAAAGCACGGCAAGCGCCAGGCGTGGACCGACGCCCGAGACAGAAACGAGCCGATCGAACATCGTGCGCTCGTCCTTGGAAGCAAAGCCAAAAAGCGTCATGGCGTCCTCGCGCACCTGCATGCGGGTATAGAGGCGAACCTCACCGCCGGGCGTAGGCAGCGTGGCGGCAGTGCTGCCCGAAATACCGAGCTCAAAGCCCACGCCCGATACATCGACGACGGCCGAGCTCATCGTGGCCTCGACAAGCGTTCCATGGAGCTGGGAGATCATCAGTATCCGGTTCCTCTCTGTTGATAGAACTCGCCGCCGGTAAGCGCCCGGGTACGGCTTAGGTTAACGTGACAGATGGCGCAAGCTAGGGCATCGGCGGCATGGTCTGGGTGAGGGTCGTGATCGAGCTGCGTGAGCGTGCGCACCATGTAGGCAACCTGCCGCTTGTCTGCGGCACCCGTGCCCACCACGGCCTGCTTAATCTGCATGGGCGTGTATTCGCCAATCTCGAGCGCGCATTCCGAAAGCGCCACGAGCGCGGCACCGCGGGCATGCGCCGTGGGGATGGCCGAGCGGACGTTAGCGCCAAAGTAGATGCTCTCGATAGCCGCGGTATCGGGACGGTAGCGTTCGACGACGCCCTTGAGGTCGTGGGCGATATGCGACAGGCGCACCGCGAGCGGGCTGCCCGCGCTGGTCTCGATACAACCGTAGGCACGGCAGCGAACCTCGCCACGTCGCTCCTCGATAATCCCCCAGCCCGTATGGGCCAAACCGGGGTCGATACCCAAAATGACCAAGCCAACCTCCCCTCGCCTTTTTTCCAAGCGCAAGGCAAGGCCCCGCGCATCATTCACGAACGTCTGTTCTAGAATAACACAACGGGGCCAAAGTGCTTAGTTGAAGTGTCGGGGTTGGAAGCGAATCCTATCCCATAGTTAGTTCTGCGAGAAAAAGGGGAACTGCCTCGGATCAACCGGCGGATGCGGCATCGGGCCACCCTGGGGACTACCTTGCGAGCCGCCCTGACCGCCCATCATCTTATCGATGGCGTCCTGAACCTCGCCCTCGAACTTTTTCATTCCCTCGTGCAAACGACGCTGACCGTCCTCAGAGCGCAGCTCCTCCATCTGCTCGGGCGAAATACCCAGAAGCTCGCCCAGCACGCCCATCATCTCGTTTCGCACGCGCTCGCTCGTATCCTCGTCAGCAAAACGGCGCACCTCGGCGCGCGCCAGCGAATCGACCGTCATACGCTCCTTGCCGTTAAGCCCCAGGTCGGACCACGCGAGCATGTACGGCCAGGCACGCTCGGCAAACGAACGGGCCGAGACGATCGGCGCCATCGGCAACATGCGGCGGGCAGCTTCACCCTGTCGAACGAGCATCAGCAGCAGCGAGCAGGCCTCAGGCTTGCCAGCGGCCATCGGGATGTCGTCGAAAGATCGATTGCGGTCCACGTGCGCCTCGAGCGCCCCATCGACCTCACCCGGCTCAAGCCCGCCGAGCAGCTGCGCCGCGCGGTCGAGCATATCGACCGGACCGTCGAGCGTTGAGAGCGCCTGCGCCAGCACTCGCTCCATACAATCTTCCACCGCGTTGAGCGTCACGAGCTCTTGGGGCACCACGGCAGACGTGCGGTTGCGCACACGTGCCACAAACTCAAGCGTCGACAGGTACACATCGCCAAAGGGCGCGTAATCGCCCTGGTAGCCGCCGCAAAGCGCCGGCGCCGCCAGCGCGTACTCGGTTTTGGACAGCGGGCTCAGCGCCATCGCACCCAGCTCGAGCGCCGTGTCCTCCAGCATGAGGCCCAGCGTGCGCGAGCGCAGACGCTCGGCATCACCCGCCGACACGTCGCGATCGAGCACACGCGCCGCATCCGGTGCATCGCGCTCGACGGTGCGAATGTGCAAACGCTCGGCGATGGCGCGGACGGCGGCACAGCGGGCAGCCTCGGCCTCTTCCTGCGCCGGCGTAAAGATACGGTTGCGCCCCAGCACCAGGCCAATCACATTGCGCGGGCCCAGAGCGTCGACGGCCAGCGCCGCTAGCAGGGACGACGGCAAGTCACCCTCGAGTGCCACCACAGCACGCGACGCACCGTGTGCTCGGGCGTTGTCGCGCACGGCGAGCACCAGCGCCTGCCACAGCCACTCCTCGGAACGGAACTCGGGCAGTTCGTGATCTTCCAGGGCATCAAGCATCACGCCGCGCTGAATCTCCTGGACCAGCAGGCTCTCCTCAAAACACGGCGCCTGGGCCACCACGCGACCGCAGTCGTCGAGCACAAACGAACCGCCGGTATACACCGACTCGTCATAGGCGCCGACCGGCGCCATGCAGGCAAACCACACGCTGCGCTTGGATGCGATCTTGCGGTAGGCGCCGCAGCGAACGGCGGCAATGGCGGCAGTCTCGCGGTCGGTCATGTCAAACGCGTTGAATTGGAAATACGCGATGAGGTCGACGCCGGTCGGCAGCATCTCGAGCTCGCGGTCCAAGTCGAAGATCACGGCGATACGCACGCCGTCCACATCGAAGACTGGCGGCGCCCAACGGGCATCGCCGGTCCCACCGCGCTGCAGGGCAATGCTCGAACGGGCCGGCACCACATGGCCGTCCTTGAGCATCATGTAGTCGAGCAGGGGCTGGCCCTCAAACGAAACTGCCGCGGGCACGATGCAGATCATATCGAGCTCTTGGATACGCTCGGCGACGCCGGTCAAGCCGGCAAGTATGTCGTGCTCAAAGTCGGCAGCGCCCACCAGGCCACCGGGCATGGCGCCCATAAAGAGCGGAGCCGGAACGCACAGCACGCGCGCCCCGCGCTCGTGGGCCAAACGAGCCTGGTCCTCGATGCGGCCGCAAATGCCCTCAATATCACCCAGGCGCATATCGATCTGTGCAAGCGCGAGCTTCATGGCCCAGCCCTTTCCGTCGTAAACCATCGAAATCGTAGTAAAAGCGCCGGCCGCATAATGCAGCCGGCGCTTGCATGTGCATATGCTAGCTATGATACCCCGAGCGGGGGCGCGCTCCTAGAATGTCGCGGACCACAGCCCGTGCAGGTTGCAGTAGGCATAGACGGTACCGGTCTTGGAACCGCCAGCGAAAAACGTCGTGGGCTTCATGCCGGGCTCAAGGTAATGGATCTCCAGGCGGCCCTCGGCCTCAAGCGCGATCCACTCGATGTAGTGCTCGGGCAGCATGGGGTGCTCCGTCGAGCCCACGCGCGCACGAATAACGTGGCCGTCGCGCTCGATCTCGACAACAGGCACGTGCTTCTCGTGCGCCGCATCCTCGGTGTTTGCCGTCAGCTCCGTGCAGCCGGCAGGGGTCGCAACGCCGTCGCCAAGGGCGGCAATGAGCTTGCCGTCGGAGTCCTTAAAGAATTTCGCCATGATGTTCTCCTTTGCTGATGTGCCGATGTTCTCGATGGTTCTTATGCCCAAAGGCAGGCGAACCATCCACGGCATGGCAAATGAACACATAACGGGCGGGAACGGTGGGGTGGCGCGTACTATCCGCCCTGGCGGCCCCACCCGAGCGGGTTAGCGACCGTCGCCACCGAGCAGTGCCAGAACATCCTCGCGCGTAAACAGTGCCGATGAGATGCCGTCGCCGCCGAGCACGCTGTTGACCAGATCGCGCTTGGACTCCTGCATCTGCATAATGCGTTCCTCGATCGTGTCCTTGGCGATGAGTTTGTACACGGTCACGGTGTGCTGCTGGCCAATACGGTGGGCACGGTCGGTCGCTTGGTCCTGCGCCGCCACGTTCCACCACGGGTCGTAGTGGATGACCACGTCGGCAGCCGTCAAATTAAGGCCCACGCCGCCCGCCTTGAGCGAAATCAAGAACACCGGCACCTCGCCTGCCTGGAACTGCGCAACCATCTTGGCGCGGCTCTCCTTAGACGATGCGCCCGTGAGCTTAAGGAAGGCGATGTCCTCCTTGGCCAGGCGCTTGCCAATGATATCGAGCATGCCCGTAAACTGGCTGAACAGCAAGATGCGATGACCGCCGTCGAGCGCTCCGTGGACGAGCTCCATGCATGTATCGAGCTTGGCGCTTCCCGCCTTGTAGTCCGCATAGTGCAGATGCGGGTCGCAGCAGATCTGACGCAGCTTGGTGAGTTCGGCAAGTACCTTGAGCTTGTTTTTCTTAAACTCGGATGCCTCGCGGTGCTGAACCTGCTGGGCGATGCGGTCCTGGTTTGCCAGGTAGAGCTTGCGCTGCTCGCCGGTAAGCTGCGCCATCACCGTATCCTCGATCTTCTCGGGCAGGTCGGCCACCACCTCTTCCTTGACGCGACGCAGCACAAACGGCGATACGAGCGCCTGCAGACGAGCGGCACTATCGCCCTCGGCATGCTCGACGGGACTTTCAAAGCGCTTGGCAAATGAGTCGCGCGTGCCCAGAAGGCCCGGCATCAAAAAGTCGAAGATGCTCCAGAGCTCGGACAGGCGGTTTTCGATGGGCGTGCCCGTCAGGGCAAAGCGCACGCCGGCCGGCAGGCGCTTGGCGGCGCGCGCTACCTGCGTGAGCGGGTTTTTAATGTACTGGGCCTCGTCGAGCACCACGCGGGCAAAGTCCTGCTCGGCATACTCGTCGATATCGCGGCGCATGAGGTCATACGACGTCACGACCACGTTATGCTCGTCGGCTCCGGCTATCTGCACGCGGCGCTGCGCTTTGGCGCCCACAATGGCACACACATCGAGCGAGGGGGCAAAGCGCTCCAGCTCGGCGGTCCAGTTGTACACAAGCGACGCAGGACA
This sequence comes from Collinsella sp., assembly GCA_018381235.1. GTDB lineage: Bacteria > Actinomycetota > Coriobacteriia > Coriobacteriales > Coriobacteriaceae > Collinsella. The sequence goes on from JAGZSF010000014.1 coordinate 45,099, forward strand.
TACCACGAGCGTGGGCTTAGTGTCCCCCGCCTCCACGCGCGCCAGGATATGTGCGATCATCTGCAGCGTTTTGCCTAGGCCCATATCGTCGGCCAAGATACCGCCGAGGCCCAGGTGCTCGAGCGAGCCGAGCCACTGGTAGCCGTCGACCTGATAGCCGCGCAGTGTGGCCTTGAGCGAGACTGGCACCGTAAAGTCCATCTTGCCGAGCGTGTCCAGGCGCTCGACGGTGCGGCGGAACGCGGCGTCGCGATCGGCCTCGAGCGCCGGCGTGCGCGCGAGCATGCTGTCGACAAAAAGGGTGCTCGACGCGGGAAGCGACACGCCGTCGAGCAGGTCGACAGCATCGACCCCCAGGTCCTCGGCAAGGCCAAACGCAGCGCGGGCACCTTCATCCAGGCGAACGATGTCGCCGGACGTAAGGCGAGCGAACGTCTGGTGGCGCTTGTACGAGTCCAGATAGATGGCAAGATCTGCCGCCGAAAGACCGCTCGTGCCCAGTTCGACATCGAGCAGGTTGCTCTTGACGGTCGCACGCACCGAAAGCTTGGGCGCAGGACGGACCGAGATCTGGCGCAGGCGGTCGCTGAGCATGACCTCGCCCAGCTCGGACAGGGCAGACAGGCCCTCGGTCAGCAAGTGGAACAGGCGGGCGTCGTCGCGCTCCTCAAACGCCAGGCCGCCCTCGTAGAAATCGAAGTACAGGGCCGCCGTGTCCATAACGCGAAACTCCGCCACCGTATCGCGGGGCGGAACGCCGGGACGTTGCTCTTCGAAAGGACTGCCCGGAGCACCAAGACTAAAGAGATCTGCCGACCAATCACCGTAGGTCACCGTAATCTTGCAGGTCACAAGACCATCGTCGACGCCAATCGCCATGGCAAAACTCGGCTCGGGTGCCACGGCGTCGAGCGCGGCGGGAGCGGTCAGGTCGGTATAGTCGCGCAAGATAGGCAGCGCCATGCGGCAGAACTCGCCCACCTGGTCGGCGGCGATATGGACCGGCGTGCGGCAGGGCAACAAGTGCGAAAGGAACGGCGCCGCATGTTGGGCAAACGCCGTGTCGGTACGGCGCGCGCGGCGCGTATCGACCAGATAGGCTGCGTCGCTCGCGACAAAGCAATGCGTATCGGCCGGAAGGCGCAAGTCGTAGCTGCCTCCCGCCGCCGGTGCAATCTTGGCGGCAAGAAGCGGCGGGCGCTTAGCCGGGACTTCGCCCTCCCCCTGCGGCGACGACTCGACGGCCACCTCGTAGGAGCGATGCGTCGTCGTCCCCCGCGACCAAGCGGGCTCAAAGGACATGGTCCTGCCGCGCAGCAGGTCCAGCACGGACACGACGGAATACTCGGATACCGGCAACTGACGCTCGGCGACAAAGCCGCTGCGGGCAAAGTCATACGATGCCGAGCGCGAGCTCGTAATATCGCCTAGGTAGGCGACCGTCATTGCGATAAAGTCGAGCAGCTTTGTCGACACGTCATCGAAAGCCTCGGGCACATGGGCAAACGTAAGCTTCTTGCCATAGGAGAACGTACCGCCACGCACATAGGCATCGGCCATGCCGTCGATATCCTTAACCACGTAGGACACCGAACCGCAGCGAATGCGAAACTCGAGTGCCCAGTTAAAGCGATCGGCAAACAGCGGATTGTAGTACGGCACCAGCGAGGGCTCCAGCACCGCTTTGGGCGCATCGGGGTCAATGGTGCCGGCGAGCTTGCGACGCATGGCCACGAGCTCGTCCATGCGCGCGTCCGAAAGATCGGAAAGCGCCGCCACAAGGCTCGGGCTCGTGGGGACGGGCGCCGGGAAGGGAAAGTTGGGGTTGACCGCAGATGCGGTGGGCACGGGGCGCGTGGGCTGCTTGGACTGTGCGGGCGGTACCGTAAACGCGCGGACCGGCGTACGCAAGCCCTCGACGGGCTCGGCGCCACTGGCATCCAGATACGCCAGCGCCGTGGCGATAACGTGCTTGCACATGCCGGAATAGCGGAAGGCGGCGGGACAATCGCAGTCGTAGTCGATCACCTCGTGCTCGTCCATGTCGAGCTCCACGTGCGTCTTGTACAGGTCGCCGCGCGAACCGCGCACCGAGCCCTCAACCGTCACGTTTTTGGAGAAGCGCGAGCCGCTGTCCTCGATCGACAGCACGGCGCCGTTGAGCATGAGCGAACGCCCCTTCATAAAGGTGCCGCTCAACGCCGCCTCTTTGCGAAGCGCCTGCACAAACGTCCCCTGCGCCATCACTTCCTCCAATCTCACCCGGGGTAGCTTAGATAACCGTCACGCGGCCTTGGTTGCCGACGATGGCCTTTGCCTCTGCCAGCAGCGGAATCGAGCGTGCATTGACCTTGGCCGGCACCTCAGCACGCAGCACGCGCCCGTCGACTTGCTCAATAAAGATCTCCACGCGGTCGCCGCCCGGGTTGGTGGTGAGCACCGTGGCCAGGCGCGCCATATTGCCCTGGCTAAATCGACTGTTGGGCACCATGACCTCAAAGACCTTGGGCTTGTTTTTCTCCTCGCTAAGCTCCAGCGGCACGATCTCCTGCGCGATGATCTGGTCGCCGCGGTCCGAGCGCTCGAGCTTGCCCTTAATGCGCACAAACGCATCGGACAGCTGCGCGCCGGTCTCGGGATCGACCTCGCCGTACAGGTACCCCTCGGCCTCCTTGTAGGTCTTGGGGAACACCACGACCGTGGCCTCGCCTTCCATGTCTTCGAGCTGCACGATGCCCATGGGGTCGCCGTTTTTGGTCACGCGCTTGGACACGCTCGAGACCATGCCGGCCCACCACAGCGCCTTGCCCTCGGGAATCTCCTGGTTGATGGTGCCGCCCGTAGGATTCTGAACCTCGTAGCCGGTGTCGATCTGCGAGAACGAGAAGTCGCGCGCTTTGCTAAGTGCATACTCAAACGGGCGCAGCGGGTGGTCCGAGACATAGATGCCCAGGACCTCCTTCTCCTGGCTCAGCTTAAGGTGGCGGTCCCACTCCTGGCCATCCGGATCGGGTACGCTCACCTCAAAGCCCGAGCCCTCAACGTCGCCAAACATATCGAAGAACGACGTCTGGCCGCTCGCGCGGTCCTTCTGGCGCTTTACCGCGGCATCGATGATGTTCTCGGGGTTGTTCTTGTCCACAAAGTGCATCATCTGGCGACGCGGATACCCCGTGGAGTCGAAGGCGCCTGCCTTGATCAGCGATTCGATCACGCGACGGTTGGCCTGGCTCGAGTCCACGCGCTCGACAAAGTCGTGCAGCGTCTTAAACGGACCGCCCGCCTCGCGCTCGGCGATAATCGCCTGCGCCACGCCGGTGCCCACGCCGCGGATACCGGCCAGACCAAAGCGCACGCCTTCCTTGGTAGCCGTGAACTCGGTACCGGACTCGTTGACATCTGGCGACAGCACGGGGATGCCGTCGTGACGGCACGCCGAGACGTAGTGCACGATCTTGTCGGTCTTACCCGTATAGGACGTCAGAACGGCCGCCATGTACTCATGCGGATAGTGCGCCTTGAGCCATGCCGTCTGCATAACCAGGATGGCGTAACCGGCGGAGTGCGACTTATTGAAGGCGTAGGACGCGAACTCAAGGACATCGTCCCAAATCTTCTGGGCGACCTCGCGCGTGTAGTTGTTCTTGATAGCGCCATTCATCCAGTGGTCGTAAGTGGTCTCGTCCGAGCCATCCTCCCAGTGGAGCACCGTCGACGTGAGCAGCTTAATCTTTTTCTTGGCCACGGGCTTACGGATACGCGAGTCCGATTCGCCCTTGGAGAAGCCGCACATCTCGACGGAGATGAGCATAACCTGCTCCTGGTAGACCATGGTGCCGTAGGTTTCGCCCAGGATGTCGTCCAGACGGTCGTCGTAGGAGACGGCCGGCTCCTTGCCGTTCATACGGTTGATGTAGGACGAGACCATGCCGGCGCCCAGCGGGCCCGGGCGGTACAGGGCGATCAATGCCACGACGTGTTTGTACTCGGTGGGCTTCATGTTCTTGATCGTGGCCGTCATGCCGGCGGACTCGACCTGGAAGACGCCGGCGGTGTGGCCGGAGCCCATGAGCTTAAAGATCTCGGGGTCGTCAAAGGGAATCTCTTCCTCTTTGATGTCGATGCCGAAATTCTTTTTGATGTTTGCCTTAGCCTTGGAGATAACCGTCAGCGTGCGCAGGCCCAGGAAGTCCATCTTGAGCAGGCCCATGTCGGCAACGGTATGGCCCTCGTACTGGGTAATCTCGACGCCGCCCTTGGTATCGAGCTTGGTGGGCACATGCTCGTTGACGGGATCGCGGCAGATCAGGACGGCGCACGCGTGCACACCCTCGCCACGGGTGAGGCCCTCGATCGAGAGCGCCGTGTCGATGATACGGCGGGCGTCGTCATCCTTTTTATAGGCCTCGGCAAAGTCGGGGTTAAACAGATCCTCTTTGCCGGGTTGCTTTTCGAGCACCTGCTTGAGCTTGACCTTGGGGTCGCTCGAGACCATCTTGGACAGGCGCTGGCCCATGTAGACCGGGTAGTCCAGCACGCGCGCGGCGTCGTTGATGGCCTGCTTGGCCTTAATGGTCGAGTAGGTGATGACGTGGGTGACCTTCTCGGGACCGTAGAGCTGGCGAACGTGCTCCACGACCTCGAGGCGCCGCTCATCGTCGAAGTCCATATCGATATCGGGCATCTCGGTACGCTGCGGGGACAGGAACCTCTCGAACATCAGGCCGTTCTCGAGCGGGTCGAACGCGGTGATGTTCATGGCGTAGGCGACGATAGCGCCGGCGGCCGAGCCACGGCCGGGACCGACGCCGATGCCGTTGTCCTTGGCCCATTGCACGTACTCGGCGACGATCAAAAAGTAGGCGGCAAAGCCCTTGTCGCAGATGACCTTGTATTCGTACTCAAAGCGCTCTTTGATGTTGACGCCACAGATCTCGCGCGTGGCCCAGTCGTCACCGTAGTGTTGGCGCAGGCCCTTCTCGCACTCGCGGCGGAACTGGCTCTCGTGCGTCTCGCCGGGATCGAGCAACGGGAAGCGCGGCAGGATGATGGAGTCCCAGTCCAGCTCAACGTAGCACTTGTCGGCAATCTCGAGCGTGTTGTCGCAGGCCTCGGGGCAATACGGGAACATCGCCCGCATCTCCTCCTCGGTCTTCATGTAAAACTCCGAGCCGGTCATGCGCATGCGGTTGGGGTCGTCGACCTTGGCGTTCATGCCGATGCACATGATGACGTCCTGCACGGGCGCGTCCTCGCGGCGCAGGTAGTGGAAGTCGTTGGTGGCGATGACCTTGACGCCCACCTGCTTGGCGATGTCGATGAGCGTGCGGTCCATCTGCTCGTCGGTCAGGCCGTTGTCGGTGGTGATGCCGTGTTCCTGGATCTCGATGTAGAAGTCACCGGGGTCGAAGGTGTCGCGGAAGGTCTCGGCCCACTTGATGGCGCCCTCCATGTCACCGCGGTCGATGTATTTGGGGATGATGCCCGCGATGCAGGCGCTCGTGCAGATCATGCCCTTGGCGTGGCGGCGCAGGTTGTCGAGCGTCACGCGGGGCTTGTAGTAAAAGCCCTGCACGGCGGCCTCGGAAACCGTCTGCATCAGGTTGACGTAGCCCTCCTGGTCCTTGGCCAGAAGGATCATGTGGTAGAGCTCGGGCTTGTGGTCGCGGGCGAGCGTCTCGTCCGGCGTAAAGTAGACCTCGCAGCCAAAGATGGGCTTGATGACCAGGGGCGGCTTGAGCTCGTCGATGTTGCCCTTCTCGTCCCACATGGCCATGTCCTTCACATACTGGGCATGCTCGCGCGGGTTTTCCTCGGGATCGGGCTCCACCAGCTCGTCGCGGCGGTCCTTTTCCAGGAAGGCCTTGTCGTGGCTCCAGGTTTTGTACTCGGGCGTGTTGTGGTTGACGGCGTCGCAGGCCAGCGCCAGGTCGGGCACGCCATACATGTAGCCGTGGTCGGTAATGGCGACGGCGGGCATGCCCAGCTCTACGGCACGATTGACCATATCCTGGATACGGGTTGCGCCGTCGAGCATGGAAAAGACAGTGTGGTTGTGCAGATGGACGAATGCCATGTGATGAGCTCCGATGCGGGTTCGTGTTCTGACTGAACGATTTTACCGCACGGCACGGACGGCACCCGAACCTAGCCAAACCAACACGGCTCCTCTTGCAGTTGCGGTGAAATGCGGACTGTTTGGCGGCTTTTTTGGCCAAAACAGTCCGTATTCCACCGCAAGTTATCTGAGGGCTAGAGGTTGTAGGTGACCACTTGAGGTTCGGCGGGTTCGACGAAGATGGTTGGATCCGGCTGCTCCACGCGGACGAACTTGACGGTCACGGCCTCAAAGCCCGCCTTGTGCAACACGTCGGCGTAAACGCGCGCCTGCAGGGCGTGCTTCTCGAGCAGCTGGTCCGGCGTCTCGTCCGGCGTGCCGCCCGTCTTGTAATCAATGACCAGGGCGCGCGACGGATCGGCCGGGTCGGTGGCCAGTGCATCGATGGCGCCCTCGGCATAGGCACCGTAGCGAGCGATGTCCTCGTCCTCGCAGCCCAGCGAAAAGAACGGCACCTCGGCGCGAACGCACGGCCACGCGAGCAGGTCGGCACGAACAGCCGACTTGAGCCAGCGGTCCAGGGCAACGTCGAAGCGTTCGCGCTGCTCCGGCGTCAGGCGCCACAAGCGTGCCAGCGCATCGGCACGCGCGGCGGGCAACGCGTCGGCACCCATCTCGATGAGCCACTGGCAGGCGGCGTGGAAGGCCGAGCCCAGCGCCATGGGATTGCCGGCGGGCTCGACAGCGGCCACGTCTGCATCGGTTATTTCCGAGCCATCCGACTCTGCATCATCGCCGGACTCGTCCATGGGAACACGAGCCTCGGCGGCACGGTCTTCCGTCTCGGCATGGAGCGCCGCGGCGATTGACGAGTAGCTATACGAGTCACGCGCCGGGAACGGACAGGTGCCCATGCGCACGCCCACTGCCTGGGGATACACAAGCTCAAACGAATCGGGCTTGGGGTCGGCAGGACCGGGGACGATTGTGCTGGCCGAATCGTCGGCAGCATCTGCATCGGCATCGCCACGAACAAGCCTGCCCTCGGCATCCAGCGAAGCGTTGGCCTCAAACGCCTGCTCGCCAAAGGTAAAGTCCGAAAGCGAAATGAGCTCGTAGTCGCCCGGCTGGGAGTTGTCGAACACCAGGCGGTCGGCATCGAGCTGCGGCATGTCCAGAGCGTCGGTCGGCAAAATACGGCGCAGCACATCGTAGGTCAGATCGGTCTCGACGTCGAAGGTCGGCGCCGTCACCTTGCCACGGCTCACGCCGGCATCCATCGCCAAGATCACCAGCTCGCGCGCACGCGTCATGGCAACGTAGAGCAAGCGGGCCCGCTCCTCGAGCGAAAGCTGCAGATCATCGTTGCGCAGGCGAGCAAATGCCTCGGCAGGAGAACCCGTCGCGCAGACATCCTCCATGAGCTCCGGCGGCAACCACAGCGACGTGCCCTTGCCCTTAAACGCATGCTCAAACTGCTTTTTGACGTCATCGCCCTTCACAAAGGTACCGTCGGCGAGCTTAACGCCATCAAAACGAGCTGGCAGTGCCACGACCTGCGCTCCGCCCTCGACACGCCCCATATGAGCCGCACCGGACGGCTTGCGCACGCCAAAACACTCGGCAACCGCTACGACCGGATACTCCAGACCCTTGGACGCATGCACGGTCATGATGCGCACCGCGCCGTCGCCCTCCTCGTTGAGGGCACCCGGGGCTTCCTTGCCCGCCAAGAAGCGGTCGAAGGCCAGCGCGATGGAACGCGGCGAGTTACCGAACTCGGCCTCCGCCTCGGCCACGGCGTCGAGCGCCTTGAGCACGTTGGCGGCAATGGCCTTGCCCTCGGGACCGCGCTGTGCCAGACGCACAAACCAGCCGGAGGCGTTGACCACGTCGCGCGCGATGGCGGCGAACGAATCGCGGCCCACGCGACGAAGCGCATACCGCAGCACCTCGCGGGCGCGCGTCACGAGCGGCAGATCTTGCAGACCCGGCACGTCGAAATCACTCATGATGCCCGCGTCGATATTCCGGCGCGAGGTCTCCCCCGTCTCGCTATCGAGCTTGGTCGCCAGCGCCAGGAACTCCTGAGCGCCGAGCGCAAACATCGGCGAGGCGAGCAGCGGCATAAGGCCCTGCGCCGTATCGGCCGGATTGGCGAGCGCACATACCAGGGCGCGCACCGTCTGCACCTCGGCTGCCTGGGCAAAGACCGAACCACCCGCGATGACGCAGTCGAGCCCCTGGTCGCGGAAGGCCTGGGCGTAGACGTCGGCGTTGGTCATGCGGCCCAGCAGCAGCACCATGCCGCCCTGGGGCTGGCCGGCATCGGCAAGCGCGCGGAAGCGCCCGGCGATCGCACGGGCTTTGGCCTGCGTGCGCTCCTGCGTACTGCCGCCGGCAACAAAGAGGGCCTGGCGACGCGAGGCGTCTGTCACCAGCGTGTCCTTGCGGCCGTCGCTCGCTTCAAGATCCAAAAAGCCCTGCATCAGGCCGCCGTCATCGCCGTCGAAGACGCGTGCCACGTAACGCAGCACCTCGTCATGGCTGCGGAAGTTGCGCACGAGCTTGACGAGTTCGCCGGCAGGGGCGTCGGCCACGGCAGTCGCCTCGGGCGCGGCAGACGAGCCCACCTTGCGCTCCTGACGACGGAACACCTCGACCTCGGCGCCACGGAAGCGATAGATGGACTGCTGCGCATCGCCCACGGTGCACAGCGCGCGCTCCCCCGCACCCGTCAGGTAGCGTATCAGATCGACCTGCATCTGGTCGGTATCCTGAAACTCATCGATCATGACCATCTTAAAGCGGCCCTCGTACGCAGCACGGATGGCCGGGTAATCGCGCAGGGCCTCGTAGGCCATACGCAGCAGGTCGTTATTATCGAGGGCGGACTGGGCAGCCTTCAGCGCGCGATACTCGGCCTCCACGGAACGGGCCAGGCCCACCAGTGCATCGAGCGCCGGGGCACCGCAGGCAAGCACGATATTGATAAACGCATCGGCGGCCTCGGCCTTGAGCAGCTCGACCTGCTCCTTAGGGAATGCCTTGCTCGCGCGTGGCATGGTGCATGACATCATGAGTCGCGCCGCATCGACCATGGTCTTGCCGCTCGCCTCGAACGCGTCGATGGCATCGAGCGCCGTCTGCGCCTTCTCGGTCGCGGCCTTGCTTGCGCCCAGCGCCGCGCGATAGGCATCGGCGAGTGCCGAGGTATCGGCCTGGCCGCGCGCCACGCGCACGTCGTCCATACCGCCCGGCAACTGGCTCGACAGCTCCAGCAGGTCGCGCACCAGACCCTTGATGGTCGTACCGCCGCCAAAGGAACCGCCCTCGCCCGCCATGGGATACCAGGCATAGAGGGCCTTGAGCGATGCCGCGAGCTCGGGGGCGGCATCGGGTGCCGTCGCGCGACCCAGCACATGCTCAACAGCCTGGTCCATGAGCTCGTCGGTATCGGTGAGCACCGTGAACTCGGGGTCGATGCCCAGCTCCAGCGCGTGCGCGCGCAGGATACGCGAGCACATGCCGTGAATGGTCGAAATCCACGCGTCGTCGACGGTCAGTGCTTCCTCGTCCATGCCCTCGTCGATAAGCGCACGGCGCACGCGGTCGCGAATCTCGGCCGCGGCATCTTTGGTAAAGGTAATGGCGAGCACCTGGTCCAGATGCTCAACGAACGGACCGGATTCGGGCGAGAGCGCATAGACGATGCGGCGCGTGAGGGTAAAGGTCTTACCCGAACCGGCGCCCGCCGAGACAAACAGCGGGCGGTCGAGCGTTTTGACAATCTGCAGCTGTTGCGGCATCAAAGTCGAAAGATCCATGGTCTACACGTCCCTCCTTACAAACGTTCCTTCGTGGTTATACGAGCAGCGCGCATGCGCGGCCTGAGCCGACGCCGGGTCGACGGCGGCAACGTTGCCCGCCTCGAGCTCGCGCAGGCGCTCGGCGATGTCGGCCTCCACGCGATCGAGCAGGGCATCGAAGTCCATGCTGCCGCCCTCGCCCGGGAAGCCCTTCTTGAGGCCCGGGATGCGACCGTCACCGCGCTCTTCCTCGAGCAACTCGGCGCTCGCCGCACCGCGCAGCGCGGGCTTGCCGCCCTTGGTCGAAAAATAGAGCGCTGCACGGGTATCCAAGCCCAGTGCCCGACGCATGGCCTGCGCGTAGATGAGCGTTTGGGTATGGGGCGGCAGCCAGCGCGGGTCGTCGATGGGAGCCTCGCCCGTCTCCTCGTCACGCACCGTGGGGTCGGCAAGCTTAAACTCCTCGACACCCGAACGATGCTTGTAGTCGATTACCACGGCGCGATTCTCGGCATCCACATCTACGCGGTCGATGCGCCCGCCGAGCGGCCAACCGGCATACTCGACCTGGAGCTCGTTGAACGCAAACTCCAGGTAGCGCGGGGCAAAGGGGGCAAGTGCCTCGGACTCGTAGGCAAGCACACCCTCCAGCTGCGGCAAGATCTCGGCCACCTGGCGTTCCTCCACCGCAGAGAGCGGCACCAGCGGGCCCTCCGTGCCGCGCTTGCCGGCGTGCTCGGCCAACGTCTCGTCAAAGACCTCGTGCAGCAGCTCCTGTGCGCGCGGCAGATTCTCGGGCGTCACGCGCTCCATGCCCTCTTGGGGCAGACGGGCATGCAGATGCTCCAGCACGTCGTGGACAAAGTTGCCCTTTTCCATGTTGCCAAAGCCCGCGTCGATCGACTGGGGCTTCACGCGGTACGAGACGAACCAGCATAGCGGGCAGGTCGAATAGGCCTCGATCTGCGAGGCGGACGTCAGACGCGGCACGAGCGGCGCGTCCTCACCCTCGCCATCGCGACGGCGCAGGACCAAATACGGCACGGCCTCGGCACTCAGATGCTGAGGGGCTTCACAGGTCACGCGCTCGCGCTTGAGGCCTTCACCTGCCGCGGGATCAAAGTCGGCGATGATATCGCCCTCGCCCACGCGCATGGGCTTGGCAGCGCCAGCGGCCTCGGCATGTGCCCACAGCTCGGTCCATACGGCTGCCGGGTAACACTCGCGTGCCTGGCGATCGTGCGTCACACGGGCGAGCGCGACCGGACCGCTCGCCGCCTGCATCGCACGGCCAAAGCGCACGCGCAGCAGGGCAGCGGGCTCCAAAGACACGCCGTCGCGGCGCAGCTCGGCTGTCAACGTGGCAAGCGGGCCCTCTTCGTGCGAAAGCGGATAGCTGTCCAGGTCGACATCGGCAAACAGCACGGCATCGTAGCTGCCAGGGCGAAGAACCGACGCATCGGCAAGCGACGCGAAGCGCACTTGTGCTCGTGGTGTGCGATCGACCTCATAGGTCTCGTAATCGTAGGCGGTACTGCGCTTGTCCACCTTGGTTCGAACGCCGTCGAGAACCGGCACGGTCGCGGCCTGCGACACGTCGAGCGCGCGAGCATCGTTCATAAGGATGTCGATGGCATGGCGCAGCAAAGCCGTCTCTGCCTGGCGACGGGCCTGGCCGTCAAGGCCGCCTAGAGCGCGATCGGGCAACGCCTCGGCAACGGCAAGCATGGCCTTAAGCGCCGTCACGGGCTTGTCACGCCACAGCGCCTGGAACACGTCCGAGACCACACACGGTACGTTCTTAAACCAGTTATCGTCGCTCGTCGCCTTGCGCGCGCCCCTCACCTGGCCCTGAACGCTCTGCAGCAGGCTCTTGACGCCCGCGGTAGTCTTGCTGCGCGAGAGACGCATATTCTTATCGAAGGTACGGGCATTGACGGCATCAGCGCCCGAAAGCGGACTGTAGATCCAGTCGGTAAGCTCCGGCGCGGGCCACCACTCAGTCTTGGAAGCGGTGCCCTCGTCGGCGGCTTTCATACGCTCGATCAGGTTGGCGAGCGCCGTAAACTGCCTGCCCGCGATGGACTGGGAAAACGCCGTGAACTCAGTCGTCTCGGCCGCAATGTGACGCGCCGCCAAACGGGCGGCGAGCTCGCCGAACAGCTGGGGTGCCCGGGCAGAAACGACGAGCACGCGCACGGGGTCGGCGGGCGTTGCAGTAGCTTTATCGGCCTTGGACTCCTTGTGCGCTTTCACCAACTTATCGATGGCGTCCGCATAGACATGAGCACGGGCATGGGGGCCGGCGACCTCAATAAAGGCAGGCTGAGCGGCGGCCCCGCAAGCGACATCAGACGCGACGGCGTCCTCCCCCAGCGGCGCGATCTCAAACAGCACACCGCGGGCATCAAATGCCGTGGCAAGCTCCTCGCGCATCGCCGCCTGCTCGCGGGCAAGCAGCACGACGACCTCTCCCCCATTGTTCGCCACGGCAGACAGCAGCTCGAGTAGACCGTGCGTAAACGACGTGGTACCGCGCACGCATACGGCGCGGGCGCACGCCGGCAGGCTATCGGCCAGGGCACCGGCCATAATGTCGGCTGCCTCGCAGGGCTCGACCATATCTCGACGGTCCAAACCGCTCGCATAGGCGCTCAACAGCTCGAACACGCGGGCCTCAGCGTCGCTTTTGGGCTCGGGCTGAGCGACGGCATCGCGGCAGCGTTCGTCGCCCGTCCCCGCCACGCCAGGCAACACATCGCGGGCCATGCGCGAAAGCATGCGTACCGTGCCTTGGCTGCGCGAGAGCGGCTGCAAAGCAGCGTCGTCGCGGCGGTCGATCATGTCCGAGAACAGCATCTGGCGCTGCAGGTTGTCGACGAAATCGCGCCCGTCGCCCAAAAGCTCCCAAAGCGAGCGAAGCCACGACGAAGGCGTCTTGTAGTCGATACCCAGTGAAACCCCGGCTTCCGCCGCATCATGACGGCACAGGTCGAGCTCGGCAAACGTTGGTGCCAGCAACACGGCACGCCCGTGACGGGCAATAAGGTCGGCAAGCAGCGCCGACTCGGCATCGCTCAAATCCGTGCCGGCATTGGTGGTATAGATTCGAACAGGCATGGTCCTCCGCTCAAACCGTTCGCAATAATCAATGCATCCATCCTACCCGCCCAAGCGGACACATTGCCACCGCAGTTCCATCTTTTGGTACAAAGCAACCTGAACCCAACGCACCAGCCGATTGCAGGCATATAAAAACCGCCCCCGGAGGGACGGTTCTTCGTAATTCAATGTTGTCGCTGGCCTACTCGCCATCCTCCAACTTAATGAGGATCTTGCGGTAGCCACCGTACTCGCCGTTCAGCGCCTTTGAAACGCGGCTCACCGTGGTGGACGAAGCGCCGGTACGGGCCTGAACCTCAACATAAGGCTCGCCCTCGTCCAAATAGCGCGCAACCTGCAAACGCTGAGAAAGGTCGCAAATCTCGCGCGGCGTGCAGATATCGGTCAAAAACGCTTGGATATCCTTCTCGTCGTCCAAAAGGCTAAATGCGTGGACCAGCTGCTTGACATCAGGCTTGTCAAACATGTTCTCGATATTCATCGATCACCGCCAAACCCGCCAAAAGGCATCGAAGTTGATACTGACATCGGGCATCGTTCACCCGTTCTATGCAATAGGGCAACGCCTGTGGCTTTTGCCCGTAGCAGTGTAGCACACCACCAAACTAAAGCGACAAGACTCTCTGCCAGCGGCGCGTTTTTCAGGACGAACGCCGTTTAGAAACCATATGCGCACGTAAGCTCCACGAATATTTGAGACAATGGGCGCCCAAACACCGCGGCGCGCCCGCGCAACCATCCAGGTCGCCGCCGTAAGCCGCTTCACGCGACGCCAGCAATCCCGGCGCAAGAAAGGATTCACGCCATGCGCTTTATGCTTAACTGGCTCTTCACCTCGATCGCCATCGCGATCGCCACGTTCCTCGTCCCCGGTATCCAACCCTTCGGCTTTGCCGAGACCTGGGTCTGCTTTGCCTTTGTGGGACTGTTCCTGAACATTGTCGATTCGTTCGTCAAACCGTTCCTCACGGTCATCTCGCTGCCGCTCACGATCATTACGCTGGGCATTTTCCAGCTTGTCGTCAACAGCTTTATGCTTGAGCTCGCGAGTTACCTGTCGGTCAACCTGCTGGGCGTCGGCATCTCCATCGCCAGCTTTGGATCGGCCTTTATGGGCAGCATCCTGGTGTCCATCACGCGCAGCATCCTCGACAGCATCGCAGAGGACTAAAACGGCCATTCCGGCCGTGTCCGTCTCAACAGCCCAAAACGAAGGCCGCCCATCGCAAAAATGGGCGGCCTTCTTATTTGCCAAGTCTCAAAGGGCGAGAAAATCTACCATTTCCACCCCGTCCCCAAATGCAGGTGTGGGTTAGATGACGTAGTCGTAGCCATGGTTGGGAGCGACAAGTTGATCGAGCGTCACACCGTCGAGGTAGTCGTTGATGAGCTTGTCCAGGTTCTTCCACACGTCGAGCGTGGGGCACTCATCCGAACGCGAGCAGCCCTTGCAGTCGCCATCCAGGCAGGCGACCGGCGCCAGACTGCCCTCGGTCAGGCGCAAGATCTCGCCCACCGTGTATTGCTCGGGCGGGCGCGTGAGCACATAGCCGCCGCCCTTGCCGCGCATGCCCGAGAGCATGTTGGCGCGCACGAGCGTAGCCAAAATGTTCTCGAGATATTTCTCGGAAATCCCCTGTCGCGCCGCGATCTCTTTGAGCGGGATGCGACCGGCTGCCTGGTGCTCGGCCAGATCGACCATAACGCGCAGGGCATATCTGCCCTTAGTAGAAACCAACATGTATAGTGCTGCCTTTCGGTCATTTAGTCCGTAGAAATTCTAGCCGAAAAATTGGTTTTGAAAATACCCGTTCCGGTCAAGATGGTTAATCGACTCGTAATAATCTTCTATTTCCTATTGCGTTACTAGGCTTTAGTGTCTACTATGCTTGCCAACAGCAAAACGAACAACCTATACGGTTTGTGGGTTTATCTGCTACACACACCGTAAAACCACACGGTATCCAGTCATTTGAACACTTTGGAGGTTCACCATGAGCAACGTTTACACGTCCATCGATCAGCTTATCGGCCATACCCCGCTTCTGGAGCTCACTCACTTTGAGGCCGATGAGGACCTCAAGGCCCGCGTGCTCGTCAAGCTGGAATACTTCAACCCCGCCGGCTCCGTCAAAGACCGCGTCGCCAAGAACATGATCGACGAGGCCGAGAAGGCCGGCAAGCTCGTGCGCGGTGGCGACTACACCATCATCGAGCCCACGAGCGGCAACACCGGCGTCGGCATCGCCTCGGTGGCGGCGGCTCGCGGCTACAAGGTGATCATCACCATGCCCGAGACCATGTCCGTGGAGCGCCGCAAGCTTATGCAGGCATATGGCGCACAGCTCGTGCTCACCGACGGTTCCAAGGGCATGAAGGGCGCCATCGCCAAGGCCGAGGAGCTGCAGAAGGAGACCCCCAACAGCATTATCGCCGGCCAGTTTGTGAACCCCGCCAACCCCGCCATCCACAAGGCCACGACCGGCCCCGAAATCTGGGATGACACCGACGGCGAGGTCGACATCTTCGTCGCCGGCGTTGGAACCGGCGGCACCGTGACCGGCGTGGGTGAGTTCCTCAAGGAGCAGAACCCCGAGATTCAGGTCGTCGCCGTTGAGCCCGCCACTTCCCCGGTGCTCTCTAAGGGCCAAGCCGGCCCGCACAAGATCCAGGGTATCGGCGCCGGCTTTGTGCCCGACGTCCTCGACACCCAGGTCTATGACGAGATCATCCCCGTCGAGAACGACGACGCCTTTGCGACCGGCCGCGCCGTGGGCCACAAGGAGGGCGTGCTCGTGGGCATTTCGTCCGGCGCCGCCGTGTGGGCCGCGCTGCAGCTGGCCAAGCGCCCCGAGAACGAGGGGAAGACCATCGTGGCCCTGCTTGCCGACACCGGCGAGCGTTACCTGTCCACGGCACTGTTCCAGGACTAAGGGCCTGTCGCCCATAGGTTGAGCCCACGGACGAGCCGGTCTCCTCTCTCCCGGCAGCCTGAGCCCATCCAATCAGGGTGTCCCACGAGACGTCCGAACTTGCTACAATGTCTGCGGCGCGGAACCAGCCTCCCGCGCCGCTTTTCTTTTTTGGCCACATGCCACCAAGGAGAACCTCCCCATGCACAACAAGCGCGTGCTCGTCGCCATGAGCGGCGGCGTCGATTCCAGCGTGACCGCGTACCTGCTCAAAAGCCAGGGCTACGAATGCGTCGGCGCCACCATGCGCCTCACCTGCCCCGCGCCCGATCCCGTCACGGGCATGAGTAAGGTCGACCGCGACATCGCCGATGCAAAGGCTGTCGCCGAGCGCCTGGGGATGCCCCACCATGTGCTCGACCTGCAGCAGGCCTTCGACCGCAACGTTATCGAGCGCTTCGTGACCGCCTATCAGGAGGGGCTGACGCCCAACCCGTGCATCATCTGCAACCGACATATTAAGTTTGGCGCGCTGCTCGATGCGGCACTCGATATGGGCTGCGACTACATCGCCACAGGTCACTACGCCAAAACGAGCCAGGCGTCCGACGGCACCTGGCAGCTGCATCGCGGCGAAGACCCCAAAAAGGACCAGAGCTACTTTTTGTATTCGCTCACGCAGGAGCGGCTGTCGCGCACAATCTTTCCGCTGGCCGGGCTGGACAAAGAGCGCGACGTGCGCCGCATTGCCGCCGAGCAGGGCTTCATCAACGCCAAAAAGGCCGAGAGCGAGGATATCTGCTTTATCGCGGACGGCGACTACGCGGGCTATATCGAGCGCCGCTGCGGACATCCCGCTGCACCGGGCGACATTGTGTGGCGCGACGGCAGCATGGTCGGGCGCCACAACGGTGCGCTGCGCTACACCATCGGTCAGCGCAAAGGCCTGGGCGTCGCGATGGCGCATCCCGTGTACGTAACGGGCGTCGACACCGCCAACAACACCGTGCATCTGGGCGAGGCCGAGGACCTAACGGCCACAGCACTCACGGCCGACGACTGGATCTGGAGCGCCCCTGCCGACCGCATGGAGGCAGAACTCGATGCCGGCGGCATTCGCGTGGGCGCCAAGTACCGCTACCGTCAGAAAGACCAGGCAGCAACCCTTACGCGCGGCGAAGACGGGCAAATGCTGCTAACTTTTGACGAGCCGCAGCGCGCCATCGCCCCCGGCCAGGCTGTCGTCGTCTACCGCGGCGACGTCGTCCTCGGCGGCGGCACCGTTACGGCAGCCATCAGGTAGCCGCGGGATTATCGCCGCACGTGTCGAAGCACTCCAACAGCAGCATTCACCTCGATAACGCGACGCCCGAGGCCGCGGCAAATGGCCTCGAGTCGACCCTCCGCCGTCGCCCATTCGCTCTGCGAAAGAATCTCGATCGCCTCATCAACAAATCCGTTGAGTCGTGTTGAATCGAACCAATCGAGCGAGTCCGCAAGCGCCAGCTGGACGGAAGGGTCGGGCCCAAACGGCTTAGCGGAAAACCCAAACTCCCCAGCTGCGAGCACGGCAGTTGATACGTTGTACCACAGGCAGTTGCCGCTATCGAACAGCGGAGCAGGTTTTATCTCCAGGGTGTCGACATTGCGGATAATGCCGAAGTTTCGCCAATGGCGGTCGCTGTTGGCCAAAAGGGCATCGCAGATAATCATCTGCGACATAGACCTTCTCACAGCGGCCTCATCGACACCATGCTTACCAAGGAAGCGACAGTATCGGTCGTACGTCGAGCTTCCTCGCTGGCCGCCAAGGGCGTTCTTAACGTAAACAGCCGGAACATATTCCTCGCGGCCATCAAGAAAGTCGTCGCACAGACACACAGGGCCATCGAACATCCGCTCAACCGTATAAGGAACAAACTCGCCCTCCGACAGCAAGCGACGATGTAGAGCCGTTGCAACCGCCTCGTTAAAGGGACGTTGATCGTCCATCCCGCACCCTTTAGCCAAAACGCGAATGTCGTTTCGAATCATCCACGATTTAGGGAGCTCGCCCTCGGACGTGTTATCCGGATTTTTAAGACCGATGCCTTCCAGCCAACCCGAACGCTCTTCGGGCGCCGATCGCTCAAATTCGTTCTCAAAATAATTGATGTTTTGCCATTTGAGTTCGGCGCAATCGGCCGGCCGCAGCCAATAACAATCCGAAAGCGAGAGGCCCAGGCACCGAACCGGAGCCTCAATGCCGCTGACAATCCCCAGCTCGCGGTAGCGCGAGATAAGCCCAGGGCGAACATCGGGTACCGACCGATGCCCCCACCACGCGTTGAGCTCCCGCTTATTCACCGTTGGAGAAGAGCTCGAGCATGTGCCAAACGGCATTCGTTGCGTATCGAGAACCTCGGCGATTTCGAAGGAAAACTCGCGCGTCGGATCAAACGAAACACGTGCAACCTCGTAATCGGCGGACATCAGCGTAAACTTGCGCCCCACATCGGCCGCAGGACGGCGTCCACGTTTGCGGACCTTTTGATAAGCGACCGCAGAATCATACTCAACCATCTTCCGTCCGCCCACAATATCGCACGCGAGCGTTCCCGATGCGGCAAGTTGAGATATGCGGGCTTTCGTAACGCCCAACAGGCGGGCAGCATCACCCATAGACAAGTACTCAGATGTATCCATACGCCGCATCACCTCGTTAAGTATTCCAAACGTAAAGTTAATTAGTTACATACAGCATAATACTAAACAGACTGAAGCGAAAAAAGGCCCGAGCAATCGGGCCTTAGAGCAATTGGTCAGCCGAGTCGCAAGCTGCTCCTCTAGCGTTGTACGTAGGCGCGGACCAGCTCGTAGGTATTGCGCACGCCGTCGATGTGGCTGCGCTCGTAGTTGTGGCTCGCGTACACGCCGGGGCCGATCAGGCCGTGACGGATGTCGTAGCCGGCCGAGAGCGTGGCCTCAACGTCCGAGCCGTAGTGCGGATACACATCGATGGCGTAATCGAGCTCCAGCTCGCGCGCGATGTTGGACAGCGTGGTTACCAGGTCGTAGTTGTACGGACCGCCCGAATCCTTGGCGCAAATCGACACCATGCGCTCGGTGCAGCCCAGGTCGTCGCCCACGCAGCCCATGTCAACGCTGATCATCTCGCGCGTGTCGGCCGGCACGAAAGCACCGCCGTGGCCGACCTCCTCGTACACGGTAAAGAGCAGCGACACCTTGCGCGAAAGCGACACCTCGCCGTCAGCAACAGCGCGGGCCAGACCCAGCAGAATCGACGCCGACAGCTTGTCATCCAGGAAGCGGCTCTTGATGTAGCCGCTCTCCGTCACCGTGGTACGCGGATCCATAGCGATGATGTCGCCGGTCTGAATGCCCAGCTCAAGCACATCGTCCTTGCTGTCGACATTCTCATCGAGCAGGATTTCCATGTTCTTCTCGATGGTCTTGACCGGCTCGTCGGCCACATGCGCCGAAGGCTCGGTATTGAGGACCACGCCCGTGTAGACATTGCCGTCGCGCGTGTAGACGGTGCAGTTCTCGCCATCGGCCGTAGACCACTGATGCCCGCCGAGCGTCGTGGGGCGCAGGCGACCATTGTCCTTAATGGAGCGCACCATGGCGCCCAGGGTATCGACATGGCTCGCCAGTACGAGCGGCTCACCCTCGCCACCAAGTTCAACGAGCACGTTGCCCTTATTGGAGCGCTCGGGCCCAAAGCCCATATCGCGCAACGTCTCCATCAGATAATCAGTCGCCGCACGGGTATAGCCCGTAGGCGAAGCAATCGAGGTAAGCGCTTTCAACTGGTCAGTAATATAGGAGAGCGTAGAATCCATCTTGGACACCAAAGTCACCCTTTCATATCGAATTAAACCCACAGCAACGATACCACCGCGAACCATCTTTTTACCTAGCGAGATGACCCATCGAGCTCTTCAGAACTGCGCCCGCCACGATAACGAGCCGTCGGGCCCCTGCCCGTTTGCCCCACAATCTTTCCGCAGGACGGAGGAAGCCCCCGCCGCACGAAGTGCGCAGCGGGGGCTTCCGACATGTCCGAGGACGATTGTGGGGCTAACGGGCAGGGGCCCGCCGAACCAAGTTAGGCAGCCGGGCAGATCTTCTTGAAGAGCTCGATGACGTCGTCGAGCGTCGCCTCGCGCGGGTTACCCGGGAAGCAGGCGTCGGCCATGGCGTCCTTGGCCAGAACCTCGATCTCGTCGGCCTTCATAGCCTCGCAGACGTGCGGGATATTCACGTCGGCGGAAAGCTGCTTGACGGCGGCGATAGCGGCGTCGGCAGCCTCGCCGGTGCTCATGCCCGTGGTGTCAACACCCATGGCAAGGGCAACCTTGGCCAGGCGCTCAGCGCAAACCGGCTTGTTGAACTCCATGGCGATCGGCAGCAGCATGGCGCAAGCGACGCCGTGCGGGGTGTCGTAGTGAGCAGACAGGGTGTGAGCCATTGCGTGGTCGATGCCCAGGCCAACGTTGGAGAAGCCCATGCCGGCGACATACTGGCCAAGGGCCATGCCCTCGCGGCCGGAGCCGGGCTGGCCGGACTTGGCCTCGGCGACGGAGTCACGCAGGTTCTCGCTGATCAGCTTAATAGCCTCAAAGTGGAACATGTCAGAGAGCTCCCAAGCACCCTTGGTGGTGTAGCCCTCGATAGCGTGGGTCAGAGCGTCCATACCAGTGGAAGCGGTCAGGCCGGCGGGCATGGAAGCCATCATGTCAGGATCGACGACGGCAACCTCGGGGGCGTCGTTGGTGTCGACGCACACGAACTTGCGGACCTTCTCGGGGTCGGTGATGACGTAGTTGATGGTCACCTCGGCGGCGGTACCGGCGGTCGTCGGCACGGCGATGGTGAACACGGCGTGGTTCTTAGTCGGAGCAACGCCCTCGAGGCTGCGGACGTCGGCGAACTCGGGGTTGTTGATGATGATGCCGATGGCCTTAGCGGTGTCCATGGAGGAGCCGCCACCGATGGTCACGATAGCGTCAGCTTCGGCGGCCTTGAAGGCCTCGACGCCGTCCTTGACGTTCTGGATCGTGGGGTTGGGCTTAATCTCGGAGTAGAGGCTCCAAGCGATGCCGGCGGCGTCGAGCTCGTCGGTCACCTTAGCGGTAACGCCGAACTTGACCAGGTCGGGGTCGGAGCAGACGAAGATCTTCTTGTAGCCGCGACGCTGGAGCTCACCGGGGATCTCCTTGATGGCGCCGGAACCATGATAAGAAATGGTATTGAGAACGAAACGATTAGCCGTTGATAGCCTCCCATCGTGTGCGGGGCACCCATAACGCCCCACGCTATGAGTCCCATCCTAACGCTTTTGAAACAAAAAGCACGTGAGAACATCAAAATCGTTAAAGCGTTTCAACAGAAGATGAAAAATAGTGCGGCAAAGGGACAGCCCCTTTGCCGCATTCGGCTACTTTCGACAGCCCTCTTTCCAGGCATCGGCCGCACATTTCCAGCGTAAGCGTAAGTCGCGCTCGCGGTCGATAAACATGATGGCAAACGCGACAAACAGCAGCAAACTCGCCACGACGATGGCGTGCAGCCCCATGCGCTCAATACACCAGTTGCCCAGCACGGCGCCAAACACAAAGGTAAAGATCACGCCAAAGTACAGCACGCCGTTTTCCAAAAAGCCGCGCCTGTGGGTGATGATGTAATCGTCCACGTTTTGCAGCGCGTTGCGCAAGTTGCCGATGCACATGGTCGTAGCGATGCCGTGACCGTGGATCTTGCGGAAGCTCTCGACCTGCATGCCGCAGGCAAACGAGGTGAGGCAGTTGGCGAGCAGGTTGAAATTGCCGCCCGGGATAAAGCTCACACCCAGCAAGATGACGGCTTCAAAGAACACCGTCACTTGGCGCCAGTGAATCACGCTGCCAAACCGCTCGTGTACCAGGTCGGCAAGCATAATGCCCACGGCAAACGACACCACAGGGAAGAAGTAGCGCCCCGCAAGTGCCCAATTGCCCTCCGAGATGCTCACGCCCACAAGCAGGATGTTGCCCGTCTGCGCGTTTGCGAAAACATGGTCGCGCCCAATGTACGAATACACATCCATAAAGCCGCCGGCGAGCGCCAGGATAATGCCCAGTTCGATGGACTCCGATATCTGTTTGGCACGCTGCATCGTCGTGCATCCTCCTTGTTGACGACCCTCTCGTGCGTTGGCGGAAACATAGCCGCCGTTCATACTGTAACCCATTGACAACATGGCGTGCGCGCGAGACGGCTCCTTCGACACGGGGATACACAGTCTGGAAACAAACGGCACCCGCATCGACACGCCGATCCGCCAGCCCATGTACTCCACCAGTCTTTTTAGCCCCGTCCCAAAAAGACTGGTTACAATTACGTGCAGCATACAAACACCGGGAGGGATCGTGGCAAAAAAGCCTCAGCACGCTCAGAATAACCAGCGCAGTCAGCAGGGCAAACAGGGCCAGCGGCAAAAGCGCGGCGGCAAGGCCCAGGGCGGCCACGCCGCTCATACCCCGGCAGCGCCCGCCCGTCCCTGGCGCCCGGGCCGCGATAAGTTCCTCCCCGTCAGCCGCGCCGATATGGACGCGCGCGGTTGGGACCAGTGTGACTTCATCTACATCTGCGGCGACGCCTACGTGGACCACCCCAGCTTTGGTATGGCCATCATCAGCCGCGTACTCGACGCGCACGGCTACAAAGTGGGCATCATCTGCCAACCCGACTGGACCGATCCCGCCAGCATCAGCGTGCTCGGTGAGCCGCGCCTGGGCTTTTTGGTCAGCGCCGGCAACATGGACTCCATGGTCAACCACTATTCGGTAACCAAGCACCGCCGCCACACCGACGCCTATACCCCCGGCGGCGAGGAAGGTCACCGCCCCAACCGTGCCGTCACGGTCTACGGCAATCTCATCCGTCAGACGTTTAAGGACGCTCCCATCATTATCGGCGGCATCGAGGCAAGCCTGCGCCGCCTGGCCCACTACGACTACTGGCAGGACAAGCTCAAGCGCTCGGTGCTGCTCGACTCGGGCGCCGACATCCTCATCTACGGCATGGGCGAGCACGCAATCGTCGAGATAGCCGACGCGCTCGACGCGGGGCTGCCCGTCGATCAGATCACCTATATCAACGGCACCGTCTACCGCACCAGCTCGCTCGACGAGGTCTACGACTACGACTTGCTGCCCAGCTGGGACGACCTTGCCGCCGACAAGCTCAATTACGCGCGCAGCTTTAACGTACAGCAGCAGAACATGGACCCCATCACCGGGCATCGTCTGGTAGAGCCCTACCCCAACAGCGTCTATGTGGTGCAGAACCCACCGTCGGCCACGCTCACCACCGACGAGATGGACGAGGTGGCCGAACTCCCCTACGCACGCGATTGGCATCCCGATTACGACGCGGCGGGCGGCGTGCCGGCCTTTGCCGAGATCAAGTTTTCCATTAGCTCCAACCGCGGCTGTTTTGGTGAGTGCTCGTTTTGCGCGCTGACCTTCCACCAGGGCCGCGTGCTGCAGATGCGCAGCCACGACTCGATCATGCGCGAGGCCGAGCTGCTCACGCGCGATCCCGAGTTTAAGGGCTACATCAACGACGTGGGCGGGCCGACGGCCAACTTTAGCCGCCCTGCCTGCGACAAGCAGCTCAAGCACGGCGTGTGCAAGAACAAGCGCTGCCTATGGCCGAGCGTGTGCAAGAACATGGTGGTCGACGAGAGCGGCTACACGCAGCTGCTGCGCGACCTGCGCCAGCTGCCGGGCGTCAAGAAGGTCTTCGTCCGCAGCGGCATCCGTTTTGACTACACTATGGCCGATGCCTCGGACGAGTTTTTGCGCGAGCTGCTGGAGCACCATGTCTCGGGCCAGCTACGCGTGGCGCCCGAGCATGTGAGCGACGCGGTGCTCTCCGTGATGGGCAAGCCGAGCCGCGCCGTCTACGATGCGTTCTGTCGCAAATTTGAGCGCCTGAACCGCGAGTACGGACTCAAGCAGTACGTGGTGCCGTATCTGATCTCGAGCCATCCCGGATCGACGATGAAGGAAGCCGTGGACCTTGCCGAGGCCGTGCGCGACATGGGCTACATGCCCGAGCAGGTGCAGGACTTCTACCCCACACCGTCCACTATGTCGACCTGCATGTACTACACCGGCGTGGATCCGCGCACCATGGAGCCGATCTATGTGGCGCGCGACCCGCATGAGAAGGCCATGCAGCGCGCGCTCATCCAGTATCGCAAGCCCGAGAACTACAAGCTGGTGCGCGAGGCGCTAGAGAAGGCCGGGCGTCGTGATCTGATCGGCTATACCAAGCATTGCCTGATTCGCCCCGTGCCGCCACGCCCGGGCGAGACGTCTGCCGGCGGTGGGCATGGCACCGGCAAGAAGGGCGGCAAGGCCCACGGTGGCGCCGCCGGCAAGGGTCCCAAGGGCAGCAAGGATCACGGCGGTATGTCCCGCGCGCAGAACACTGCCGGTCGCAATCGCGCGGCACAGGGGCGTCAGGGCGCCAACGGAGGCGGCAGACGCAACTAGCGCGGCGAGGCGGCATGCCGCCGTTGGCGACACGACACGCCCCACCAATAAAATGCCGCTCGCTGGGGCGTCGCAGAACGATTCCCCGGCGAGCGGCCGATTAATATTGTCTATCTCAAAACGTCGTTACTTTTTGTCGAAACGACCATAGAGCGCAAACGAGAGCGCCGCAGAGATAACCCAAGTCAAAGCGATGCAGACGACAATCATGATCAGGTTCATGGGATTGCCGCTTGGATCGGCATAAACGGGCAACGAGGTAATGCCGGGAATAACAAAGCCGAAGCACTTTGCGCCGAGAACAACGGTAAGCGCACCGCCAATGCCATCCGCAATCATCGCAGCGATAAGCGGAGTCCTGTTAGGAACCTGAACGGTAAACAAGGCGGGCTCGGAAATTCCCATAAATGCTGAGAAGGCGCACGTCATTGCAGCGGACTTGAGCTTTTCGTCGGTCATGCGCAGGGCTGCACCAAAAGACGCACCGCTTTCGGCGAGGTTATGGCAGAAAGAGATCGGGAGCAGATAGTCATACCCAAGCGTTGCGATATTGGAAATCTGGATAGGGCTCGTTGACTGATGCATGCCGAAGAGCACGATAAGCGGCATAAAGAAGCCCAGCAGAAAACCGGCAACGGGGCCTAACGTCGAGAATAGCCAGACGATACCGTTGGCAAGACCAAGACCGCACCAGGCACCAATCGGAGCGAGCACAAACAGGTTGACGGGAATCACGATAGCAAGGGAGAGCGCCGGAACGACAACGAGCTTAAAAAGATCCGGCACGACTTTGTCGATTGCACGATATACAAAAGACAAGCCAATGACGCCAAAGATAACCGGGAACACGGAATCGGCGTAGCTAAAAATCGGCACCGCAAAACCGAACAGCGCAAGGGGCGTCTCGCCCGTACCGACAGCGTTGACAATGGTCGGGTACATCAGCGATCCGGCAACACAAAGCGCAAGCGAACGGTTGACCCGGAACTTATCAGCTGTAGACATTGCCAGCAAAAACGGCAAGAAGTAGAACGGGATATCCGAAATCATATTGAATATCGCAAAGTCGCCGGCACCCGTGTCGATTCCAAAAGCCGCGATAGCAGCCAGGATGCCCTTTACGATGCCTCCCGCCACCAGTGCGGGAATGATAGCGGAAAAGATGCCGGTGATGATATCGAATACGCGAGCCGAACCTTTTTGGAGCTCAGGCTGCTCGGCGTCGGCGGAGACCTCGCCACCCATCCTGTCACCTAGCATGGGCTCCAATTCGTCATATACCGACCCCACGCTGGCGCCGATGATAACTTGCCACTGTCCGTCTTTAACCTGCGCGCCCAAGGCGCCGTCAAGCGTCTTAAGGGCCTCCAGGTCTGCCTTGCTATCGTCCTTCAGGTTGAATCTGAGCCTTGTAATGCAGTGCGTTGCCATAACAACGTTATCGGCGCCGCCCACGAGCTCGAGGACACGAGCGGCCAGTTCCTTCTTGTCTGCCACGACAATCACTCCTACCCAAGATCCTCGCCATTAGTGGCGATACATTTCTGATACCAATAGAAAGAGTCTTTACGCGAGCGCTCCGCAGTGCCGTTGCCGCAATTATCCAGATCGACATAGATAAGCCCGTAGCGCTTGTCCATCGTAAGAGGACCGCAGGCAACAAGGTCAATGAATCCCCAGATCATGTATCCGCGCACGTCAACGCCATCGATCACCGCTTCTTTAAGGCACTTTATGTGCTGGCGCAAATAATCGATTCGATACTCGTCGTGGATGCTGCCATCCTCCTCGACTACATCAGATGTACCGAGGCCGTTCTCGGCGATATACAGGGGCAGCCCATAGCGGTCATACATCTGGTTAAGGGTAACCCTCAGGCCAATGGGATCGAGCTGCCAGCCCCACTCACTCGTCTCGAGATAAGGGTTCTTGTTTGCCATGACCAGATTTCCCGCAGTCTTCTCCCATCCCTGATCGCAGGTGGATACCTGGGAAAAGTAGTACGAGAAGGCCAGGAAGTCGACCGTGTTGCGAGCGATGAGCTCTTCATCGCCCGGCTCCATTTGAATCTCGATATCGCACGCGTCGAAATAGCGATTCATATAAGCGGGGTATTTTCCACGAGCCATCACGTCCGTATAGAACCAGTTGGAATACTGGTCGTCGTGAATAGCCTGCATGTTATCTTCGGGACGGCAGGTGGCGGGATACGTACAGAATCGAGCGATCATGCCGCCAACGGGAGTATCGGGCGAAAGACGATGGACAATCTCGACGGCACGCGCATTGGCAACGAACTCGTGGTGCAGGCACTGGAAGATGGCTCGATCGAAGTTCTCCCCCTCTTCGTCTTTGACCAGACAGACCCCGTCCCAAGGCGAAAAACGCGCTGCATTGAACTCGTTAAAAGGCAGCCAGAAATCGACCAGATCGCCCAATTCCGTAACGATTGTCTCGACATAGCGGGCGAAGAAATCAATCGTCTTGCGATTCTTCCATCCCCCATATGTGGTGACAAGATTTACCGGGATGTCATAGTGGAGCATGGTGACGAAGGTTTTAATGCCGTGCTTTTTGCACTCACCCAGCATGCTTCGATACCACTCGATGCCTTCGCGGTTAGGCTCAAGATCATCTCCGTTAGGATAGATTCGGCTCCAGCAAATAGAAGTGCGGAACAGCTTGAGGCCCATCTCCGCAAAAAGCGCGATGTCCTCACGGTAGTGATGATAGAAGTCGTTACCGCGCCTAAACGGGTAGAACTCAACACCATCATCTGCGAGAGCGTTCATTAGTTCGTCATGGCAGAAGGGGTTGTTTTGATGCTTGTCCTCAATCTGGTCATGAGTCCAGGTACCATCCAGCCATCGACAATCCTGCGTCGACTTTCCCTTTCCGCCCTCATTCCAGGCGCCATCGGCCTGCGAGCACGATATGGCTCCGCCCCATAAAAAGTCGGAGTCAAACCCATGTTTTAACTTACTCATTTGCCCTCCTTGATCGGATGCTCCAGCGGATAACCCAATACTAGGAAGAACAAGATGCATAAGATATCGCATAGAAAGCGTTTGTTTATAACATTTTTTAGATATAATACCGTTTAAGGCATCGATTCTACCGTTCACCCCTGGAGCACCCCATGGATTCGAATCTCAAACAGCTGCTCTATACGCATACCGAGACCGAAGAGTGGCATCGCACACATCCGGGAGAGCTCAGCCCGCGATATAACAGGGTGGAAACCACAACCATTAACGGCGAAGAGGTCTATCTGTTTGATTGGAAAGAAACTCTCGACGAAAACCCCGTGGGCCTTATCAAGGAGTCGCGCTTTACCGATATTCCTCCTCATATCAATCGGGATATGGAGCTTAACTACGTGTACGACGGCGTCTGCACGTTTATCGTCAACGGACGGCGACTACTCCTTAAAAAGGGCGACGTGCTCATTTGCAACACCGGCGTAGTCAGAAGCGTTCCATACGTTAAGGACGAGCATGATATCGTCATTTCGATCGTCTTCAAAAAAGAAATGTTCGATTCGTTGTTCCTGAGCCAGCTACCCGGCGCGTCACCATTAACGAATCTTCTATTTGATTTTGTGTCCAAAAACCGCGAGGCCCGAAAATATCTCATTCTTCCAGAGGAATACGCCCGACATGCGCGACGCCTCATCGAGATGCTCTTTATCGAATATCACTTTAAAGATGCCTATTCCAATGAACTCATGAGGCACCTCGCCGTCAGCCTATTCCTTGTTCTCATTCGAGGACTGTACCGACGCTCCGCAACTGATAACCAGGCGATCATGTCGGACGAACGCATCGTGTCGATTCTGAATCATATTGAGCGAAGCTACGGCGACTGCACACTCGAAAGCATTGCGAGCGATACGGGTTATAGCACCAGCTATCTCAGCAGCTTGATCAAGCAAAAAACCGGCAAAACGTTTTCGCAAATCAAGCTCAACCAGCAGCTCACAGAGGCGGCATATCTTCTCAATAACACCGAGCGCAGCGTGCAGTATGTAGCCCGAAAAGTCGGCATCTCCAACATGTCATTCTTTTACTCAAAATTTAAAGAAGCATTCGGCGAAACGCCAGGTGCGTTCAGGACGCATCGGTCTAATTAAAGGCGTTATTACTCAGACCGATCAGCTTCGCGCGACACGGGAATGCGCAATCGAAGCAGCGAGCGCATCGCCTCTACCAGCACAAAGCCGGCGATGCCAACCGTGACCACAACGTCGAGCGGTGTGCCCACAAACCACAGCAGCCCCATGAGATACGACCCGGCATTAAACGCAAAGTGCAGCAGAATCGTGTAGCGAAGCTTTCCGGTGGTCACGAGTACCCAACCAAAAATGAGGCCGGCAGCGCCCGCGTAGCAGCCCTGCACCCAGTTCATGTGCATAAAGCCGAAGACCGCCGCCTGCAGCACGATTGCCGCGGCGACGCCCCAGGTACTCGGGGCCGCCCAGGGCACTATGGCGCCGTCCTGCGCGTTCGCGCGGCGCCGGCGCTTCCAGAACGAACGGCACTGTGGATTAAACGCACGCAGCGAAAACTCAAAGATGATGCCGCGCACCAGGAGCTCTTCGCAAAACGGAGCGCCGAGCACTGTGGTCAAGACAGCAAGAAGGCTGGTATCGCCCATGCCCGTCTCCTCGACGAGCTCGCTATAGTCTGCCGCGACCTCGGGCAGCAGCGACAGTACGCCGTCGCATAGGTAGCTAATGACCACCTGCATGGATAGGCCGATCACGACAACGCA
This sequence comes from Collinsella sp., assembly GCA_018381235.1. Taxonomy (GTDB): domain Bacteria; phylum Actinomycetota; class Coriobacteriia; order Coriobacteriales; family Coriobacteriaceae; genus Collinsella. Next base: position 74,323 of record JAGZSF010000014.1, read on the forward strand.
GGCAATGCGCTTCCATGCCGCGCCTGCTCCCCCGCCGAGTGGGCGTTCGCCTTGCCGGCGCGCCATGAAGGAGCGGGGCCACAGATAGCGCCACCACAGCAGCGCCATCAAAAATGACGCCGTCTGAGCGGCAGCCTGGAACCATTGGATATCGAGATTGTCGATCGGATAGCCCGTCAGCACCGACACGGCATCGAGAACTGAAAACAGAACCATGCTCAGGGCAATATCGGCAGCAACAACACCAAAACAGGCAAGCGCCCAAATCATCGCATTGAGCATGCCAACCTCCTCAAAACCCGGCACTTAGGGACGTTCCTTAACTGCCGGCAGAGACGATATGAGCAGGACATAAAAACATTGAGAGCCCCTGCTGCATGAAAGACCGCGGATTAGGCCGACAATGGTGAGTGTCTAATC
>JAGZSF010000022.1 GCA_018381235.1 Collinsella sp.
CGGGTTCAACGGCAGGCCCCGCCGACCGATTGCAAGCGGTCGGCGGGGCCATTGTGGCTCTTGACAGCGGATTGGGTCATATGAGCGAAAGCCCGCCAGAGAGAGCAAGGTGCCATGAAACAAGGTGGCATTGATCTTTTGATCATGCCACCGAAGTTGAAAGGCAGATTGCCGCTCTGGCGGGCTTGCAGCGTCGACTGGTTACGCGGTTTGGTAAAACCGCGTAACCCTAAAGCTCCAACTCGTTGAGCTTTAAGATGGCCACGATATAAATCTTGAGCGCCTGCTTGAGCTGTTCCTCGTTGGCGCACTCGTTGGGGCCGTGCATCTGGCCGCCCCACGTGGGCAGCTCAAGGCCGGTCTCCTCGGGGCCAAACGACACGGCGCGGGCAAAGTTGCGCGCATACGTGCCGCCGCCCATGGCAAAGGGCTCAGCATGCTTGCCCGTAAACTCGTTATAGGTATCAATAAGCGCCTTCACGGCCGGATCGTCGGCAGACACCGAGAACGGCACCTTAGCGCGACCCAGCTGGCACGTCACGCCAAAACGGCCCACGAGCGGCTCGAGCTGCTCGCGGATGGTATCGGCACTGGTGCTATCGGGGAAGCGCACGTCGATGACCTGCTCAATATGGCCATCCGCCACGCGGATGACGCCAGCGTTGCAGGTAAGCGGGCCAAACGCCGGACTCGTCGCATCGATACCCAGGCCGCGGCCATAGGCATCCGCATGCACAAAGGCCAGGAACTTGACGAACTCGTGCTCGGCAGGCGTCAGCAGGCGCTCATCGCGTGCACCAAACGCGTCCTCGGCCTCGCGCAGATACGCCACGATCAGGCCGACGGCGTTGATGGTGCCCTCAGGCATCGAAGCGTGGCCGCCAATACCGTGGGCGAAAATCTGCGCATGCCCGTTATCAAGCGCCGTGATCTCCAGGCGGTCGACGTTCTCAACGGGCGCCGGCAGCTCATCGGCGGCAATCGCAAGCTCGCAGATGGACTGCGACGGAATGGCATTGCTCGCCTCGGAGCCGCACCACGACACGATGCGCCCGCCGTCGATCTTGGGGCTCACGAACGTCGCCCCAAACTGGCCCTTCTCGGCATTGCAGACCGGGAACTCGGCATCGGGCGTAAACAGAAAGTCGGGATTCGCGTAGTTCTCCAGATAATGGTGAACGTCGGACATGCCCACTTCCTCATCGCAGCCCAGCAGCGCGCGGAAGGTGTAGCGCGGAACGATGCCGTGCTTGAGCAGGTAGGCGCCGGCGTAGAGCGACAGCACGGCCGGACCCTTGTCGTCGATCACGCCGCGGCCGAGCAGCCAGCCCTCGCGACGCTCCATCGCAAACGGGTCGGTGTTCCAGCCGGGGCCGGCGGGAACCACGTCCACGTGGCAGATAGTCGCGAGCTGTTTGTCGCCGCGGCCCGGGATATCGGCGATTCCCACATAGCCCTCGTCATCGCTCGTCTGGTAGCCGAGCTTTTGCGCGATACCGAGCGCGCAATCGAGCGCATCACGGACCGGGCGGCCAAACGGCGCGCCGGGCTCCGCATCGGCAGAAACTGCCACGGACGGATAACTCACCAACTGCTCGATATCGGCGACGACATCCTCCCAGACCTCGTCGACATACTCGGTAACGCTCTGCTCCACCTGATTCATGGACGACCTCCTTACCAATGAGCGACGGGTACGCCCGTCCCTCACATTACGTCTATTAGATAGCGAAAAGTTTAGCAAGCTCGGCCACCGAGTGCACCACTGCATCGGCACCCGCCGCCTCGTGCTCGCCCGGCGCCGCCGCGCCCGAATAGATACCAATGCACGGCACGCCCATTGTGTGTGCGCCCTCCACATCGTTGAAGCGATCGCCGATCATCACGGCCTCGTCCGCGGTCGCACCCAGGGCCGCCAGGGCATCGCGGACCGAATCCGCCTTGGTCTCGCGCCCCTGCGGCGGATTCATGCCGACCACGGCCTCAAACTGGCAAATCCCCAGCTCATGCACCATATCGATGCACTTCGCCTCCATGCGAGACGTCGCGACCGCCATGCGATGCCCCTGCGCGGCAAGGCCATCGAGCAGCTCGGGGATTCCGTCGAACACGGGATACTCTTCAGGTCCCAGCTCATCAAAAAAGGCACGGTACTCGTCAGCCACCACAAGCGACTCCTCGCGCGTAAAGCCGTAAAAGTCGTGGAAGCTCTTCCACAGCGGAGGCCCGATCATGCGACGCAGGTCACCCATCTGCGCCTCCGAAAACCCGCGCGCGGCCAACGTCTTGCGCGTCGAGGTCATCACCGCTCGACCCGTATCTGCCACCGTGCCATCGAAATCAAACAGCACGACCGGCCGCTTGCATATCTCCAGCGCCTCCATCGGCATCCCTCTTCCCCAGTTGACGATTTCCACACCGACACTTCAAACTGTTGACTATTCAACAATTGAACCTATAAATGTGGAACGACTCCACTATACTTGTCGCACTTTGCTCTCAGAAGGCGGCGCTGCCGCGCCCCAACGAAAGGTGCAATTATGTCTTTTGCCATCATAACCGACTCCACGTCGGACATCTCCCCCGCCCGCGCCCAAGAGCTCGGCATTTACGTGATTCCGCTACATGTGATTATCGAGGGCGAGGACCTGCTCGACCAGGTGCAGATTACCGCCGAGGAATACGTCGCCCGCATGGCTGGCTCCGAGGAGTTGCCGCACACCTCGCAGCCGAGCGCCGGCGAGTTCAAGGCACTCTTTGACCGCGTGCGCGCCGACGGCCACGATAGCGCCATCTTTATCTCGCTGTGCAGCGAGTGGTCCGCCTGCTATGCCAACGCCAGTTTGACGGCCGAAACGCACGAGCTGGACGTGCGCTGCATCGACTCGCGCACCGGCTCCGGCGCCGAGGGCCTGCTGGTGGAGTACGCGCTGGCCATGCGCGAAGACGGCCGCAACTTGGACGAGACCGAGGCGCAGATCCGCGCGACGCTGCCCGACGCACACCTGTTGCTGATTCCCCGCACGCTCGAGAACCTCGTTAAGAACGGCCGCGCGCCCAAGCTCGCCGGCCAGCTCACGCAGATGCTCAACATTCGCCTGGCCGTTTCGCCGGAGTGGCAGTCGGGCGAGATCAAGGCCATCAAGAAGGGTCGCGGCGCCAAGCGCATCGTCGCCAACACCATGGCAGATTGCCTCGCGTTTTTGGACGAGCACCCGGGCTCAAGCGTGCGTGTGCTCACGACCGGCGCCGCCGAGGAGCAGGAGCTTGTCAACGAGGCACTCGCGGGCCAGGATTACGTAGACGCCGGCACCGGCCCCATCGGCTGCACCATCGCCACCCACGTAGGCGTCGACGCCATCGCCATCAGCTACTGCCCCCGCTACCAGCCAACTCACTAGGGACGCCCACATCAGTTGCGGTGGAATAGGGACTGTTTTTGGCTTATTAGCCGCCAATCAATCCCTATTCCACCGCAACTTAGAAGCAGTTCATTTGGGACGGGGCTAAAAAGACTGGTATCAAACGTTTCAGACCAGTCTTTTAGCCCCGTCCCATTTTACCTACCCTACATCAGCCCGCTCAGGGCGATGTCGACGGCTTCGTTGAGGTCGTCGGTGATGTGGACAAGGTCTGGATCGAGTGGGCTGATCATGCCGGCATCCATCACCGGGCCGTTGAGCCAGTCGAACAGGCCCCTCGCGGTACCCACTGGACAAAAAATGGCAAATATGAGTACCGCCACCAAATTAGTAGCAGCAAAATCTCGCCGGAATTGATCATTTCGATCAATTCCACGTCTTGCCAAGGCTCAAAATTCCGTGTTTAGTGGGTTAGATATATAGAATAATGTGGAATTGGTATTCTATTCTTACCAAATGTTATGAGACTACATTAACAACAGTACTCATATTTGACGTTATTTGACCACGGAGTCATTCGAGGACCCCTCCCCACGCTGCCAACACGCCCCATAGCCGCCAAAACACCTTTAACAACAGCCGCCGCACGTTTTGGCACCGGCTAATTGCCACTCACGGATCGGTACCCCACTATTACCGAACCAAAATCGAAGTCGCATATCTCATAAAGCTGAAATGACGTACCCTCATCCCAATGAACGCTGACAAGAATGGCATTCAAATGAGCAACGCCGTGCATCAATACGCCCTTTTCGGGAACGCCTTATTCAAACTCAATAAAACGGTTGTCCACGCTTCAGATCCGCGTAAGCAGATCGTAATCTGTAGCAACGGTCCAGACATCCGTTACGCAACACTCGAAGAATGGGACAAAGCCGGCAAATCTTTCGGCGAACGTGCACAGACCGAGGGCATCGTTACCAGCGCGAGCCCAGCGCGCGACAAACTCGAGCTCTTTCGCAATCTTTTTACCGGCCGCAAAGATGTGCACGCTCACGGGTATCGCAGAAAAGACGGGGGCATCGGCTATACACCCGCCTGCGCAAATGAGTGGAAGCCAGGCATTTGCCCCAAAGCAAACCATCACAGAATTAAATGCGCTGAATGTCGCAGCCGCACATTCCTTGAGCTGAACGATGCCGCCATTATCGCCCATTTCAAAGGCAGCGACGACAGGCTCCGGGACGTCATAGGTCAATATGTTCTCGACAAAGACTGCAACACAAATGTCCTTGTCATTGATTTTGACAAAGCCGATTGGAAAGAAGCGACAAACGCTATCAAGCTTGTCGTAAAAAACCATGGAATTAACGCTGCGGTCGAGCGATCAAGGTCAGGCAACGGCGCGCATATCTGGTTTTTCTTCCTAGAACCTATAAACGCAAAGACAGCACGAGATTTCGGTAGCTGCCTTATCGCCGAAGCAGCGGCACTCAACAAGACAATCACCTTCGAAGCCTTTGACCGAATGATACCCGCGCAGTCCACCATTCCTGAAGGCGGCTTTGGAAATCTCATTGCGCTGCCCTTTCAGGGAAAAGCGCAGCGGGAAGGAAACAGCGTATTTGTTGACGAACGATTCGAGCCCTTTCCCGACCAATGGCTTTACCTTTCGCAAATCCAACTAATCTCGCGTGCGACGGTGGATCGTCTGATCGAGGACACCAAAAACAAACCGCTTGGAATAGCAACAGCTGCAGCGACAAACAAAACCAGGCGCAATGTCCAAAAGCCACGAAAGCGGCTCCCGCTCACGCCACGAGACTTCCCCTCGAACCTGCTCGTCACACAAGCCGATATGCTCTACATCCCCGAAAAGTCTCTGAGCCCGGCAGCTCAAATGGAAATCCGCAGGCTTGCGACATTTGCCAACCCGGAGTTCTTCCGTGCGCAATCTATGCATCAATCAGTATTCGGCAAACCGCGACTCATAGACCTCAGCGAACTTAGAGATGGCCGCGTCGCGATTCCCAGAGGCTGCAAAGCCCAACTTGAGCAGCTGATTCAAGAAGCCCACGTTACTGCCCATTATTCAGACGAACGTAGCACAGGCAATCCAATTGAGATGGCATTCAAAGGGACCCTTCATCCCGAACAGCAAATTGCCGCCGACCAGATGCTTGAATACGAAGACGGAATCATGTCTGCGCCAACGGGCTTCGGTAAAACCGTCATCGGAGCTTATCTTATTGCCGCCGTTGGTCTTCCGGCGCTCGTCATTGTTCCAAAGACCGCGCTCATAGCCCAATGGAAATCGCAGCTCGAACGATTTCTCGACATTACGGACACCAGAGAGCCGGTCCGAACGCCAAAAGGACGAATCAGCAAAAAGCAACCTCCCCTTATTGGACAAATCGGAGGGGGCAAAACCGCCGTCAGCGGCCTTATCGACGTCGCTTCCTTTCAGTCGCTATCTGGCAAAGACTCCCAAACCGGGGAGCCGATAGTTAAGAACCTTGTTCGTAATTACGGCCTCATTATCTGCGACGAATGCCACCATGCTGCCGCGCCACAGCTCGAGCTCGTCCTCAAGTCCGCTCCAGCCAAATATATATATGGCCTCTCCGCGACACCCGAGCGCTCCGACGGACTCACGCGGGCGCTCTCGATGCTCTGCGGCCCGCTTCGCTATGTCATCGATCCAAAAACGCAGGCAATTCAGCAGGGCATCCAGCGCATCGTTCGACCGAGATTTACCGGCATTCGGCTATCCGCCTACGAGCCGGATGCAAGCTTCAATCAGATTCTCGATATGCTGTGTGCACATGCGGCAAGAAACGAATTGATTGTCGATGACGCCCTCGAAGCAGCGTCAAACGGTCGACATCCGCTCATACTATCCAAAAGGAAAAAGCATGCTGAGGAACTGTTCAGGTTGCTTAATGATCGCAGACACGAGCCCATACTCTTAACCGGAGAAATCGGCGCCAAAGAAAGAAAAGCGATACTGAACAGTCTTCCCGGCTTTGAGCATGAACATCGAATCATCGTCGCCACCGAAAGCCTTCTGAGCGAGGGCTTCGATCTGTCCTACCTTGACACCCTTTTCATTGCCACGCCGATATCTTGGGACGGCAGCGTAACGCAGCAGGTGGGCAGACTGCATAGAAGCCACGAGGGCAAGCAACAGGTTGAGATATTCGACTACATTGACCTGTCGATACCCATGCTCGCCCGCATGTACCAGAAAAGACTCAAGACGTACGCCAAGTTGGGGTACGAAATTTATTCAGCAGAGGACAGCGAGCAACCCGATTACAACATTCTCATAGAGCCGGCAAACGCTATTGAGGCATTAATTAAAGACATCACCGGTGCCACAAAGAGTGCCTTCATAGCCGCATCCTACGCATCCGCCGCATGCCTCACGAAACTCACCACCACACTCGCAGGCGCAGCCGCCCGTGGGATTACCCTTGAGGTTTATGTTGCCTCACCTCCGCGCGATGACGCGAAAGCGATTTTTGCCGAGATGAACGTCGACTATTCCGTCAAGGCCAAAGGGCGGCTGTGCGCGGCCGTGATTGACGAGGAAACTGTCTGGTACGGGACTATCCCGCTGCTGGCATTCCCCAAGAAAGAAGACCGCAGCATCCGTTTCAAAAGCAACGAAGTCGCCGCTGAGTTTTTGAGCGAAATCCAGCAATGAGGAGAACCGGGGGCCGCAGCAGCGAACGGGGCGCGCCTATCAGTTGCGGTGAAATAGGGACTGTTTTTGGCCAATCGACCGCAAATCAGTCCCTATTCCACCGCAACTTGGAAATCGGCGATCAGCCCAGCGGACCCTGAAACAGTTCCTCATGCGAGCCCATTCTCACCAGCCTAATCACTGGGTTAGTCTTATGGGGAAGATAAAGAACGACCACATCGACCAAGCCATCGGATAGGTGGAATCGATGTGGCCGTTGTAGTTTCCGCCCGGGTTTGAGAGCTCGTGGGCGCCATACTCCGCCGGAAGTGACCCATGAGCCACAAGCTCTGCAACCGCCGCTTTAAACTCACTTTTTAGCTGCGGATGCATGCGCATCGTTCGTTTGTAGTCCGCCTTAAATTGAGCCTCGACTTTAATCTCGAACATCGCTATTCCTCATCGAGGAATGACATAAGCTCATCAGCGTTATTGAATGACGGGCTATCGTCCGGCAAAATCCCCAACTCATGAGCCTCGGCGATCACCATGGCACGCCTCGTCGCCTCGTTGGGCATCTCCGCCCTTCCTACAATCTCAAAAGGAATCTTTCGCTGATTTACCAGCTGCCGAACGGCAAGATTGAGATAGGAATTGAGGCTGAGGCCGACCGAATCCAAGAACTCAGTCGCCTGCTCCTTGAGCCCCTCTTCGAGGCGAACCGTCGTAGGCTTAACCGTTGCAGTAGACATACGCGACCTCCTTGCCCTCGTCTTTTGCATCAGTATACCCAATATAAATGGCAACCTGACGTTAGATAGCATCAGATTGCCATGCATATTCATGTCGCGGTAGACACGATTGCTCTACATCAACCCGCTGAGCGCAATGTCAACGGCCTCGTTGAGGTCGTCGGTAATGTGTACCAGATCCGGGTCGAGCGGGCTAATCATACTGGCGCTCATTACCGGGCCGTTAAGCCAGTCGAACAGGCCCTGCCAGTACTCGGTGCCCACCAGCACAAGCGGCATGCGCTTGACCTTGTGCGTTTGCACCAGCGTGAGCACCTCGAACATCTCGTCGAGTGTGCCAAACCCGCCGGGAAAAACAATAGCGCCCGAGCTGTATTTGACGAACATGGTCTTGCGCACAAAGAAGTAACGGAAGTCCATACCAAGGTTCACGTATTTGTTGAGCCCCTGCTCGTGCGGCAGCTCAATGCCCAAACCAACTGACTTGCCGTTGACGCTCGCCGCCCCCTTATTAGCCGCTTCCATGACACCAGGACCACCGCCGGTGATAACCGCCACGCCGCGCTGGGCAATCTTACGGCCGACTGTGCGCGCCGCCTTGTAGAGCGGATCGGTCTTGGGCGTGCGGGCACTGCCGAAGATGGTCACCGCGGGCCCGAGCTCGGCAAGCGCGCCAAAGCCATCGACGAATTCTGCCTGAATACGAAGGACGCGCCACGGATCGGCATGCAACCAGTCGGTTGAATCTTCGGGCGCCAGCAGGTTGGCGTAGGTGTTGTCCTTAGGAATCATGGGGCCGCGCATAACCACGGGGCCGCGGCGGTACGTCTCGTCGTAGGCGGGCTCGCCCTCGACGTTCTCATTCTTAATCATGGGTACTCCTATCGAGAAAAAGAAAAGCGGGCGGGGTCGACGCCATGCGTCAAACACCCGCCCGAACATCAACTATTCGGTATGGTACCCACGATGCGTTATGCGCTTGCAAGGCATCGGTCAGCGGTCGCGCAGCCGACGTCAGCGAATGTGACGAGCGGCTGCCGCTCAGCCTTTGCCGTTGCCCACGCTCTGTAAGCGCGCCTGTCGCCCTTAGTAATCCACCGCGGCAGGACTATTCATCCAGTCGCTCACAAACGCGCCGTAGCGACCCTCGATAATGGCCTGGCGGGCACGCTGCATAAGGTTGAGCAGGTAGTAGATGTTGTGCATCGACAGCAGAATACCGCCGAGCATCTCCTTCTGCGTGACCATGTGACGGATGAGCGCACGGCTGTAGCCGCCCGTGCACACCGGGCAGGTGCAGGTGGGGTCGATAGGGCCGTCGTCGTGCGCAAAGCGCGCGTTACGGAAGTTAAGGCGACCCTCGCTGGAGAACGCCGTACCCATGCGGCCGGTGCGCGTCGGCAGCACGCAGTCGAACATGTCGATACCCACGCCCACGCCGCGCACGAGCGTGGTAGGGTTGCCGACGCCCATGAGGTAGCGCGGCTTGTGCTTAGGCATGTACTCGGAAACCAGCGGCGCCAGCGTCTCGAACATGGTCTCGTGGTCCTCGCCCACCGAGTAGCCGCCGATGCCGTAGCCGGGGAAGTCGCCGCACTCCTCCAGGTGGCGCAGCGATCGCAGGCGCAGGTCCAGATGCATGCCGCCCTGGACGATGCCAAAGAGTGCCTGGTCATCACGGGTGTGGGCCTTATAGCAGCGCTCGGCCCACATACTCGACAGCTCCACCGCGCGCTCAACGTAGGCGCGCGTGGCGGGATAGCCCGGGCACTGGTCCAGCTGCATGCAGATATCGGAGCCGAGCTTCATGGCGATTTCCATGTTGTCCTCGGGCGTCCAGAACACGTGGCGGCCGTCGTAGTCGTTGACGATAAAGCGCACGCCCTCGTCGGTGAGCTTAACGGCGTCGTTATGGCTAAAGACCTGGAAACCGCCCGAATCGGTGAGGATGGGGCCGTGCCAGTTCATAAACTTGTGCAGTCCGCCCAGCTCGGCGATGGTGTCCTCGCCGGGGCGCATGGACAGGTGGTAGGTGTTGGCGAGCACGATCTGCGCACCGAGCTGCTTAACGGTCTCGGTGGGGATGCCCTTGACGTTTGCCTTGGTGCCCACGGGCATGAAGATCGGCGTCTCGATGTCGCCGTGCGGGGTGTGCAGCACGCCGGCACGCGCATGCGTCGTCGGATCCTCGGCGATCAGGTCGAATTTAAAAAGGCTCTGGTCCATAAACTGGAACTCCTTGGTTGCGGTTCATACGCAAACCATTATACGGGCAACCCGCAAGAAGCACCGACTCGACAGAAACTGGTGCAAAGGAAACCTGCCCCCTGCACCAATGCACCAGGATAAAAATGATCCGTTTTCCTCCGTCCCCAACGGATCATTTCCGACAGACACTATGACCCAATCCGAGGGCACTAAAAAGGCAGGAGCCCCCGCTCGTGACCGCGGGTCGGGGCTGCGACAATGATGTCGAAGTGCCATAG
>JAGZSF010000015.1 GCA_018381235.1 Collinsella sp.
GGGGGCTCCTGCCTTTTTAGTGCCCTCGGATTGGGTCATAGTGTCTGTCCGCGCCAAAACATCGGCGTTGCCGGGCCGGCACTTGGGGACGTTCCTTTTGTGCCGGCACTTGGGGACGGTCCTTGCAGCAATCTGTCGATTGAACGTCGTTGTGTGTTCGTGCTATCATGCATGGTTACAATTGGTTAGCCGTGGCAAACGGTTAGCCAAGGTAAACTAAATGCAACGCCCTGTGGGCGCCGGGGGAGGAACACGGACGTGAAGCTCGATACACTCGAGATTGGAAAGGACGCCGTTGTCGCATCGGTGGCATCGGACGACCAGGCACTCCGACAGCATATTTTGGACATGGGCCTAACGCCGGGCACCGAAGTCACCATGATGAAGTACGCCCCCATGGGCGACCCGCTCGAGATTCGCCTGCGTGGCTACGAACTAACGCTGCGCAAGGACGATGCCGCACGCATTGAGCTCGTGGATGTGCACGACACCGATACCGGCCCGCGTGCAAACGCCGCAATCGGCACGACGGAGCATCCGGCACTCGGCGAGGGGACGTATTCGCCCCCTGCGGCAAAAACGGCCGTGCCCGAGGGCGCACCGCTGCATTTTGCCCTTGCCGGTAACCAAAACTGCGGCAAGACCACGCTGTTCAACCAGCTTACGGGCTCCAACCAGCACGTCGGTAACTTTCCCGGCGTGACGGTCGACCGCAAGGACGGCACCATTCGCAACCACCCCGAGGCAAGCGTTACCGACCTGCCCGGCATTTACTCCCTGTCGCCGTACACAGGCGAAGAAGTCGTGAGCCGTCAGTTCATCCTCGACGAGCGCCCAGACGCCATCATCGACATCATTGACGCCACCAACATTGAGCGCAATCTGTACCTGACGCTGCAGCTTATGGAGCTCGACCGCCCCATGGTCATCGCGCTCAACATGATGGACGAGGTGACGGCCAACGGCGGCGCCGTGGACGTCAACCTGCTCGAGAGCCTGTTGGGCGTGCCTGTTGTCCCCATTAGCGCTGCCCGCAACGAGGGTATCGGCGAGCTGGTTGATCATGCCTTGCACGTGGCGCGGTTCCGCGAGCGCCCCGGTCGCCTGGACTTTTGCGCACCCGATGGTCCAGACGGCGGTGCGCTGCATCGCTGCATCCACGGCATCGCCAACCTTATCGAGGACCATGCCGCGACGGCGCACATTCCCGTGCGTTTTGCGGCGACCAAGCTGGTTGAGGGCGACGAGTTGGTGACCGAGGCGCTTCACCTGGACCGCAACGAGCTCGACGCTATCGAGCACATCATTACCCAGATGGAGGGCGAGGCCGGCACCGACCGCCTGTCCGCGCTGGCCGATATGCGCTTTAGCTTTATCGGCGACGTGTGTGGGCGCTGCGTCGTCAAACCGCACGAGAGCCGCGAGCACGTGCGCTCCGTCAAGATCGACCGCATCCTGACGGGCCGCTACACGGCCATTCCGGCGTTCCTGGTGATCATGGGCCTCGTCTTTTGGCTGACGTTTGGCGTGATTGGCGCGGCGCTGCAGGGACTTATGGAGGACGGCATCGCTGCCATCATCGCCTCGGCCGATGCGGGCCTCAAGGCGTTCGGAACCAACGACGTGGTGCGCTCGCTGGCTGTCGACGGCGTGCTTACGGGCGTGGGCAGCGTGCTGACCTTCCTACCGATTATCGTCGTGCTCTTCTTGTTCCTCTCCATTCTGGAAGACTCCGGATACATGGCGCGCGTGGCCTTTGTCATGGATAAGGTGCTGCGTCGCTTTGGCTTGTCGGGCCGCAGCTTTGTGCCTATGCTCGTCGGTTTTGGCTGCACCGTGCCGGCTATCATGTCGACCCGTACGCTCCCATCCGAGCACGACCGCAAGATGACGGTCATGCTCACGCCGTTTATGAGCTGCTCGGCCAAGTTGCCGGTCTACGGCTTGCTGTGCGGAGCATTCTTCCCGCAGGCGACAGTTCCCGCCATGGTCTCGCTCTATCTGATCGGTATCGCGGTCGGCTGCATTGCCGCCCTGGTGCTCAACCGCACGGCATTTAAGGGCGACCCAGTGCCGTTTATCATGGAGCTGCCCAATTACCGCCTGCCGAGCATCAAGACGACAGTGATGCTGGCATGGGATAAGGCCAAAGACTTTATTACCAAGGCCTTTACCATTATCTTTGCCGCTACGGTGGTCATCTGGTTCCTTCAGACGTTCGATATCCGCTTTAATGTGGTCGCCGATCAGTCGCAAAGCCTGCTTGCGGGCCTCGGCAGCATCATCGCGCCGGCGCTGGCGCCGCTTGGCTTTGGCGATTGGCGCGCATCCACGGCGCTCGTCACCGGACTTATCGCCAAGGAGAGTGTCATCTCGACCCTCACCGTGCTTTTGGGCGCGACCTCGCCCGCGGCACTGTCGACCATGTTTTCGCCGTTTACCGCTTACGTGTTCCTGGTCTTTACGTTGCTGTACCCGCCCTGCGTGGCGGCCATCGGCGCCGTCAGGAGCGAGTTGGGCGCGCGCTATGCCGTTGCCGTGTTCGCGTTTCAAGTGACGGTCGCCTGGATCGTGGCGTTTGTCGTGCATTCGGCGGGCATATTGCTGGGGTTGGCTTAGTATTTTATTGACGGCGCAACCTCTGTGTATCGAATTGTTTCGGTCCCGTGTCCGTTACTGACGGATGCGGGACCGTTGCTATATAATCCCCTCCGCTCAAAATGATTGGAGATGTTATATATGAGTCAGGCAAGGCAAGACGGCATCACGCTCAGGCAGTGGCTCCCGCTCGTCGGGCTCACCTGCTGTGCGTTCGTGTTCAACACGTCGGAGTTTATGCCCATCGGCCTTTTGACTGATATCGCCGCGTCGTTCTCGCTCACCGAGGCCCAGGCGGGCATCATGATCTCGGTCTATGCCTGGGGCGTCATGCTGCTGTCGTTGCCGCTCATGGTGTTCGCTTCGCGTTTCGAGTTCAAGCGGATGCTGCTGGGCGTGCTCGCCGTGTTCTCGCTGGGCCAGTTCCTGTCCGCCTTGGCACCGACCTATCCCATCTTAGTCTGCGCGCGCCTGGTGGTTGCCTGCGCGCACGCCGTGTTCTGGTCGGTCGCCTCGATCATGGCGTCGCGCCTGGTTGACACACGCCACGGGGCGCTCGCTATCAGCATGATCGCCACGGGCTCTTCCATCGCACAGATCTTTGGCCTGCCGCTCGGTCGCGCCATTGGCTTGGCCGTGGGCTGGCGCATGACGTTTGCCGTGGTCGGAGCGCTGTCTGCTGTCGCGGTCGTCTACCAGGCCACGGTGTTCCCTGCCATGCCAGCGGGCGAGCGTTTTACGCTCAAGCAGCTGCCCGAGCTGCTCAAGAACCCGTTCCTCATCGCGCTCTACGCAGTCACGGTCTTCATGGCGACCGGCTATTACGCAAGCTACAGCTATATCGAGCCCTTCCTGGCGCAGGTCGCGCACGTCGATGCGGGCGCCATTACCATGACGTTGACGGCGTTTGGCTGCTCTGGTTTGCTCGGAAGCTGGCTGTTTGGCCGCCTGTTCGATGGGCATCGCTTCCCGTTCTTGGCTATCACGCTCTCCGGCGTGCCGGTGGCTCTGCTGCTCATGGGTCCGGCCGTATCGTCACTCGCTGCGGTTCTCGCTGTGTGCGCACTGTGGGGTTGCTGCGCCACGGCCTTTAACGTGGCGTTTCAGGCCGAGCTCATCAAGCACACGCCGGCAGATTCGTCGGCCGTCGCCATGTCGATCTTCTCGGGCCTGTTCAACCTCGGTATCGGCACGGGTACCGCGATCGGCGGAGCCGTGGTTTCGGGTCCCGGTATCGCCTGGATCGGCTTTGTGGGCGGGGCGATTGCCGTCGTGGGCGTTATCCTCGCCATCACGGTGATGTTCCCAGCCATCCGCCGCGCCAAGCCCGTCGCCTAGCCACGTCCCCTCATCAGTTGCGGTGGAATAGTTCCTGTTTAAGGCCTTTGAAGGCCCAAGCAGGAACTATTCCACCGCAACTTATTTTGGGGGAGGGGATGCGCGGCGGGCATACAATGGATGGCGTTGCGTGAAAGTTACCCGGGAGGTTGCTATGTGGGCATACGAGACGACGTTCTATCAGATCTATCCGCTGGGCTTTTGCGGGGCTCCGCGCGAAAACGCCGCGCCCGTTGCCGAGGATGAGCTCGCCCAGGCTGCCAACGCCGCGCCCAACCCCGATACGCCCATCATGAAGATCGCCAAATGGGCCGACTACCTGCAAAAACTCGGTATCGGCGCTGTGCTCATCAACCCGCCGCTCGAATCCGACAGCCATGGCTACGACACGCGCAGCCTGCGTCATATCGACCGTCGCCTGGGTGGGGATGCCGACTTTGCCGCCGCGTGCGAGACGCTGCATGCCCATGGCATCCGCGTGGTGCTCGACGCCGTCTTCAACCACGTCGGTCGCGGCTTTTGGGCCTTCCGCGATGTGCAGGAGCGTAAGTGGGACTCGCCCTACAAGGATTGGTTCCACATTAGCTTTGACGGCGACTCCTGCTACGGCGACGGCTTTTGGTACGAGGGCTGGGAAGGCCATTTTGAGCTCGTGAAACTCAACCTGCAAAACCCCGCCGTGGTCGATTACCTGCTTGAGTCCGTGCGTCGCTGGGCCGAGGTCTTTGGCATCGACGGCCTGCGCCTGGACGTCGCCTATATGCTCGATCGCGATTTTATGCGCCGCCTGCATACTTTTACCCGTGAGCTCAAGCCCGACTTTGTGCTGATCGGCGAGACGCTCCACGGCGACTACAACCAGATCGTCAACGACGAGATGCTCGACTCCTGCACCAACTACGAGTGCTACAAGGGCCTGTACTCCAGCTTTAACTCGGTCAACATGTTCGAGATCGCCCATTCGCTGCACCGTCAGTTTGGCGGCGACCCTTGGTGCATCTACCGCGGCAAGCACCTACTGTCGTTTGTCGACAACCACGATGTGCCGCGCCTGGCAAGTATCCTTACCGACAAGTCGTGTCTGCGTCCCGCCTACGGCATGCTCTTTGGCATGCCGGGCATCCCGTGCGTCTACTATGGCAGCGAGTGGGGAATTGCCGGCGAAAAGGGTGGCCCCGATGGCGACTGGGCGCTGCGCCCTGCGCTCGATGAGCCTGCGCCCAACGAGCTGACGGCGTTCATCACGCAACTCGCACACCTTCGCTCGGCCGACGACGCGGCTGCCCGTGCTCTCAACTACGGTGCCTATCGCAACGTGGTGATTCAGAACAAGCAGCTGCTGTTCGAGCGCGCCTGTGACGGCGCGACGGTACTCGTGGCGGTGAATGCCGTGGGTGAGCCTTACACCTTTGGCGCCGGCGAGCTCAACGGCTCCTTCGTCGACCTGCTTGCCGACGATGCGCCCACGGTCGAGCTGACGGGTACCCTTGAGCTTGCACCCTACGAGGTGCGCTATCTGTTGAGAGCCTAGCCCATGGCCGTGTCTAACGAGGGCTATCAACATATTGAGCATGGGTTTGAGCCCGTGTTCGACCAGCACTCGCGCGTTTTGGTGCTCGGGTCGTTTCCCTCGGTGCTTTCGCGCGCCAATGCCTTTTATTACGGCAACCCTCAGAATCGCTTTTGGCGCGTGATGGCCGCGTGCCTCGGTGTGCCTGTGCCACCCAACGAGGGCGACCCTTTGGCAAGTGGTGAGCCCGCGACGCTCGATGCCTCCATTGCCGCCAAGCGGGCCATGCTGCTGAGCGGCGGCGTGGCCCTGTGGGATGTGATCGAGAGCTGCGACATTAAGGGCTCGAGCGACGCGAGCATCCGTAACGTTGTGCCGGCACATATCGAGCGCATTACCGATGCCGCGCCGATCGAGGTCGTTGTCTGTAACGGCGGTACGGCAGGGCGACTCTACAAACGCTATCTACAAGAGCGGACGGGGCTACCCGCCATCGTGCTGCCGTCGACGAGTCCTGCCAACGCGGCGTGTCGTTTGGAGCGGCTTGTCGAGCGTTGGCACGAAGCCGTTGACTGGGCTGTTATTTAATTTAGATTTTTGTTTGAGCGTGGGCGCCCAGACGTTTCAGAACGCCTCGCCAGATCGGCGCGGGCACGGCTGGCTCGGCGCAAACCATGCCGTCGGTGTCGACGTTGGCGGCATTGCCGCCGCCAAGTCGCTGTGCATGCTCGACGGAGCAGCCCATGCGCACAGCGCCCACAAGCTTATCCATGGCCTCCGAAAATGGTCGGCGCAAGAGGCCCATGCGTGGGGAATGGCGAAGCGCCGCAATGCCGCTGCCAGCGCAGATGGCAACGCCGCCACACCACAATTGGTCATGGCGCTCACATGCCTTGTGCAGGCGAACGGCGGTCTCACGCGCCTGCTCAGTGCCCTCTTGTGCGGCTCGAATCGCGGCATAGACGCGCGTTCCCGTACCGCCAAAGCGCTCAAGCGCCTGCTCGATAGCTGTCAACGTCTCATCGTCAGCCACATCTTCAATGGCCAGCACGATGCCATCGGCAACGCTGCCGGTGTCATTTGCCTTCAAGTCGACTGGGCGGGGGAGTACAGTGCCGGAAAGCTGTGCATAGGCGGTGATGGCATCCTGCAGGTCCCAGAGCAAAAACTCAAGATCGGCGCTATTGGGAATGCTGATATACGCAATGGTTTGCAGTGTTTTTGGTACATCGCCGCGTGCGGTCGTCTCCATGCTGCCTCCTTTCCGGTTGGTTTCCGTTTAGGTTACACCGTCTGGTGGCGCCCCGCCGCGCTATCCTAGTGCAACCCTTACGAAAGGAACGCCATGCGTCTGCCCATGAATACCTCGCTTGCCACGCTCAAGCCCTCCGGCATCCGTCGGATTAACGCGCTCGCCGCCCAGCATCCGGGGTGCATCGCGCTCGCGCTCGGCGAGCCCGATTTTCCCACGCCCGATATGATTAGTGCCGAGGTGACCGCCGCACTGGACCGCGGTGACACGCACTATCCGCCCAACAACGGTCGTCCCGCCCTGCGTGAGGCGTTATCTGCCTACATGGGGGACGCGGGCCTTACGTTTTCGGCCGACGAGGTCATCCTAACCGACGGCGCTACCGAGGCCCTGTCGGCAACATTCATGGCTATGCTCAACCCCGGCGACGAGGTCATTATCCCCACGCCTGCCTTTGGCCTGTACGAAAGCATCGTCGTGGCCAACCATGCCAAGGCGGTCTTTTTGGATACGGAGCCTGCGCAATTTCAGATTGACGAGGACGCACTTCGTGCTTGCGTGACGCCGGCGACCAAGGCCATTGTCATCTGCACGCCCAACAATCCTACAGGCTGCATCCTCAACGCGGCATCGCTCGACGCCGTGGCACACGTGGCAGAACAGGCGGGCATCTACGTGGTCTGCGACGACGTATACAACCGCCTGGTTTATGTGGATGGCTACGAGCGCTTTGCCCAGCGCCACCCGGCGCTTCGCGATCAGACGGTAGTTATCGAAAGCTTCTCCAAGCCCTGGGCCATGACCGGCTGGCGCCTGGGTTGGCTCGCAGCGGCAGCCCCCGTCATCGCCGAGATCGCAAAAGCACACCAATACCTAGTATCGAGTGCCGTCTCCTTCGAAATGGACGCCGCAGCCCGAGCCCTGACCGTCGACCCAACTCCCATGCTCGAAGTCTACCGAGCCCGCCGCGAACGCGTGCTCGTAGCCTTAAACGCCATGGGCCTCGACGTGGTAGAGCCCGCAGGAGCCTTCTACACTTTCCCAAGCATCAAAAAGTTCGGCCTAACCAGCGAAGACTTCTGCATCAAAGCCATCAAAGAGGCCAACGTAGCCCTAGTCCCGGGCGACTGCTTCGGCACCGAAGGCCACATCCGCCTCAGCTACTGCGTTTCCGACAAAGATCTGGACGAAGGCTTAAATCGCCTGTCCACCTTCATTTCAACCTTATAGCCCAACGGGACGCAACACATCAGCCCACCGACCCAAGCATTATGAGTGGGGGCGTCAGCCAACGAAAACCCGGGCTGCCCAAAGTCAACGCAGGCACGCGCCGCCGAAGGCCAGGCGCAAGGTTTTCGTAGATTCCGCACGAGCCGAAGAGCACTTAATGTGCTCTTCGTGCGAGCCAGGACTTGACCGAGCGAAAACCTTGCGCCTGGCCTTCGGCGACGCGTGCTGGATGGTGGAATTGTGTGCAGCCCGGTTTTCCGTTGACCGACGCCGGGGTCCCCGCCATAATACTTTCGGTTCACGCACGAATCCGCTGCCAGAGACAGCCGGCGCAAACGGGTCTTACCCGCGAGCTTAATGGGACATCCCGCCAGCCGAGGTGGTCGAGTAGATATGTCTTCTCGCCCCCGTCGCTCATGCAGCGCGGGGGCTTTCTTTTTGGACATGCCCCCGTCACGTCCTTGTGGCGGACCGTGCCCGGAAAGAATTCGAGGAGGTGTAATTCATGCCCCAGCAGTACAAAATCGACAAGGTTGCAGAGATCGAGTCCCGTATCGCCGAGAACGCCGGTCTGTTCGTCGTCAACTACAACGGTCTGACGGTTAAGCAGGCTCAGGAGCTGCGTCATCAGCTTCGCGAGTGCGGCGCCGAGATGAAGGTCTACAAGAACAACCTGGTCAAGATCGCTCTCAAGAACCAGGAGCAGCCCGAGCTCGACGAGATCCTCGCCGGCCCCGTCGCTTATGTGTTCTACGAGACCGAGCCGGTCGAGGCCGCTAAGGCCCTTAAGGACTTCTCCGCTAAGTCCAAGGGCGTCCTTGAGATCAAGGGCGGTATCTCCGACGGCAAGGCCGTTTCCGCTGATGATGTTAAGGCTATCGCCGAGCTGCCCACCAAGGACCAGCTTCTCGGCCAGATCGCCGGTCTCATCTCCGGTTTCGCTCGCGACATCGCTGTCTGCGTCAACGGCGTTTCCTCTGGTCTCGCTCGTTCGATCCAGCAGGTCTCCGAGCAGAAGGCAGCCTAGTTGCTGTTTTCACCCGCGGCGGCAACGCCGCACCCCTGGCGCATTCGCGCCGTGTTTTAACTGATCTCCGTGCATTCGCACGGAAACCGAAAGGACTTAGAAATGGCTAAGCTTACCACCGATGAGATCATCGATGCTCTTAAGGAAATGACCCTTCTCGAGGCTTCCGAGCTCGTCAAGGCTATCGAGGACACCTTCGGCGTTTCCGCCGCTGCTCCTGCCGCTGTTGTCGCCGCTCCTGCTGCTGGCGCTGCTGAGGCCGAGGAGAAGACCGAGTTTGACGTCGTGCTCGAGGGCTTCGGCGACAACAAGATCCAGGTCATCAAGGCCGTCCGTGAGCTCACCAACCTTGGCCTGAAGGAGGCCAAGGAGGTCGTCGAGGGCGCTCCCAAGGCTGTTCTCGAGGGTGCCAAGAAGGAGGACGCCGAGGCCGCCAAGGAGAAGCTCGAGGCTGCTGGCGCTGCTGTCACCCTCAAGTAATCAGGCTCTCTCGCCAGATTTCTTTGCAGACGGGGTTCGCATTGCGAGCCCCGTCTTTTTTGTTTTTCGGTCCCTCGACATCGGTAGCTCAAACTGCCATGTTCTGTGATTTGCGTCGTATCGGGTACCCTGCCGTTGGGCAATAAAATTGCACCATTCGAGCAATAATTTGCGTTGACCTGCTGAAGAATTGTCTCTGCCTTGTAGCGACATATGGTTCCAGCGGTAAGATGCTTGGGTATCGCAATTTGGTCTGCGGCTGTGTGCCGCACGCATGGGGCGCTTTTGCGCCTGCGAAAGGATCCTTGAATAACATGAAGGCAATCATCCCCGCCGCCGGTCTTGGCACGCGTTTTCTGCCTGGCACCAAGTGCACCCCCAAAGAGATGCTGCCGGTTCTCGACAAGCCGGTCATCCAGTATGTCGTTGAGGAGGCGCTCGACCCCGAGGAGGTCGACGATGCCATCATCGTTACTTCTCCCGGCAAGCCCGAGCTGCTGAACTACTTCCAGCCCGATCGCTCGCTCGAGAACCTGCTGCGCGAGCGCGGCAAGAACGCCTATGCCGATGCCGTCGCCCACGCTGGCGGTATGCCGGTCGACTTCCGTTATCAGTACGAGCCCAAGGGCCTCGGCCATGCTATCCGCTCTGCTGCCGACGCCGTGGCAGGGGAGAACTTCCTGGTTCTTCTGGGCGACTACGTTGTGCCTAACCGCGACATCTGCGACAAGATGCTCGCCGTTTCCAAGGAGCACGGTGGCGCTTCGGTTATCGCCGTCGCTGCTTGCTCGCCCGAGGAAGTCAGCCGCTACGGCGTTATCGCCGGCGAGCGCGTCGGTTCGCTCGAGGGCGCCGAGGGCGTTGCCGATGCCGAGCCGGGCGCTGTCTGGCGCATCGGCGGTCTGGTCGAGAAGCCCGCTCCCGGGGCTGCTCCGTCCAATCTGTACATCGTCGGCCGCTATCTGCTGAGCCCGCTGGTCATGGACCTGCTGGCCGATCAGCAGGCTGGTAAGGGCGGCGAGATCCAGCTCACCGACGCAATGGCCCGTTCGCTCGATCGCGAGGCCATGTATGCGGTCGTCATCGACCCGCTGTCGGGCTACGACACCGGCACTCCCTCTGGCTGGATGGCCACCAACGCCCTCATGGCTGCAAGCGACCCCCGCTTTGCCAGCGCCTTCTGGGACGCCATCGACGAGCGCGGCGGATTGATGCGCAAGTAAGCCTTCGGACATCGACATTTACGGGCGCGGACCTCGGTTCGCGCCCGTTTTTTATAAGAGCTGCGATTGCCGACTCTCTGTTCACAGAAAATATATGAACAGGTGTTCGATATACATGCATCTACCTGCGCATTTTCTGTCGAAAAACTTTGCTACTCCAAAAACTCAATCGCGTCAAGGCTTTTCTTGCCCAACGGTCGGTACCTGATAAACTATTAGGTTGCGATAACTGGCGAAGCTATGCCTCGCCAACCCACCGAGCATTTCCGTGAAGGAGGAAAAACCTGGTGACCTACGCATACACTGCCACTGAGCGCAAGCGCGTCAGCTTCGGGAAAATCCCGGAGGCCATGGAGCTCCCCAACCTTATCTCTGTTCAAAGGGAATCCTTTGAGCGTTTTAAGGACGAGGGCCTTCGTGAGGCGTTCAAGGAATCCAGCCCCATCCAGAGCCAGAACCATGTTCTCGAGGTTACCTTCGGCGAGCATCAGTTCGGCGACCCCGCGCACACCGTCGAGGAGTGCCGCGAGAAGGACATGACCTATCAGGCCCCGCTTCTGACCGACGTTCGTCTCACCAACAAGGAGACCGGCGAGATCAAGGAGCAGCTCGTCTTCATGGGCGACTTCCCAATGATGACCGATCAGGGCACCTTCATCATCAACGGTACCGAGCGTATCGTCGTCTCGCAGCTCGTCCGCTCCCCGGGTGTGTACTACAGCTCCGAGATGGATTCGGGCAAGCAGATCTACAAGGCCCAGATCATCCCGTCCCGCGGTGCATGGCTCGAGTTTGAGGTCGACAAGCGCGACCAGCTCATGGTCTCCATCGACCGCAAACGCAAGCAGAGCGCCACGATGTTCCTGCGCGCCCTTGGCATCGCCGTCACCAACGACGACATCATCGAGCTGCTCGGCAACTCCGATGTGATTAAGCGTACCCTGGAGCGCGATACCGCCCTCACCCGCGAGGATGCCCTTATCGAGATCTACCGTCGCCTGCGCCCGGGCGAGCCTCCCACCGTGGACGCTTCCCGCAGCCTGCTCGAGGGCCTGCTCTTCAACCCGCAGCGCTACGATCTGGCCCGCGTCGGTCGTTACAAGGTCAACAAAAAGCTCAACCTCACCACCGAGGAAGAGGTCACGGTGCTCACCGACGAGGATATCGTCGCGACGCTGCGCTACCTGCTGTCCCTCGCTGCCGGCGAGCAGGGCTTCAAGGTCGACGACATCGACCACTTCGGCAACCGCCGTATCCGCACCGTCGGCGAGCTCGTCGCCAACCAGTTCCGTATCGGCATGAGCCGTATGGAGCGCGTCGTCCGTGAGCGCATGAGCTCCCAGGACATCGACGAGATCACCCCGCAGTCGCTCATCAACATCCGCCCGATCGTGGCCTCCATCAAGGAGTTCTTCGGTTCCTCGCAGCTCTCGCAGTTCATGGACCAGGCGAACCCCCTGACGGGTCTGACCCACAAGCGCCGTCTGTCCGCACTCGGCCCTGGTGGTCTTGCCGGCCACAAGTCGGGCTCCAGCCGCCGCACCAACGTGCCGACGGCCGTCCGCGACGTTCACAACTCGCACTACAGCCGCATGTGCCCGATCGAGACCCCCGAAGGCCCCAACATCGGCCTGATCGGCTCGCTCGCCCTCTACGCCCGCGTCAACGAGTACGGCTTCATCGAGGCCCCGTTCCGTCGCGTCGAGAACGGCGTTGCCACCGACCAGATCGACTGGATGACCGCTGACGAGGAAGAGAAGCACGTCATCGCGCCGGCCAACACGCCGCTCGATCCCAAGACCAACGAGTTCATCACGACCGATGCCGAGGGCAAGATCGTCCGCCCCCACACCGTGATCGCCCGTACTCGCGACTTCGACGGCTCCTTCGGCGCTCCCGCCGACGTGCCTGTCGAGGACGTCGACTACATGGACGTCTCGCCGCGTCAGATGCTCTCCGTCGCAGCCACGCTGATCCCGTTCCTGGAGCACGACGACGCCAAGCGTACGCTGATGGGCGCTAACATGCAGCGTCAGGCTGTGCCGCTGGTTCACCCCGCCGCTCCCTATGTCGGTACCGGCATGGAGCGTCGCGCCGCTCTGGACTCCGGCGAGGTCACCCTGGCCAAGAACGCCGGCGAGGTCATCTTTGCCGACGCCGCCAAGATCATCGTCAAGCATGCCGGTGGCATGGACGAGTATCACCTGGCCAAGTACCAGCGCTCCAACCAGTCCACCTGCATCAACCACCGTCCGCTCGTGCGCGTCGGTGACACCGTTGAGCAGGGCGAGCCTCTGGCCGATGGTCCTTCGACCGATCACGGCGAGCTCGCACTGGGCCAGAACCTCACCGTGGCCTACATGCCGTGGGAAGGCTTCAACTACGAGGACGGTATCGTCGTGTCCGAGCGCCTGGTGGCCGAGGACCTGCTGACGACCATCAACATCACCCGTCACGAGATCGATGCCCGCGACACCAAGCTCGGCCCCGAGGAGATCACCCGCGAGATCCCGAACCTCTCCGAGGACATGCTTGCCAACCTCGACGAGGACGGCATCATCCGTATCGGCGCCGAGGTCGGCCCTGGCGACATCCTGGTCGGCAAGGTCACGCCTAAGGGCGAGAGCGCTCTGACTGCCGAGGAGCGCCTGCTGCGCGCCATCTTCGGTGCCAAGGCCCACGACGTTCGCGATACCTCCCTTAAGATGCCTCACGGCGCTTACGGCCGCGTCATCGACGTCGTCCGCTTTAGCCGCGAGAACGGCGACGACCTGGCCCCCGGCGTCAACGAGCAGGTGCGCGTCTACGTCGCCCAGCGTCGTAAGATCCAGCAGGGCGATAAGATCGCCGGCCGCCACGGCAACAAGGGTGTTATTTGTAACGTTCTGCCGGTCGAGGACATGCCCTACATGGCTGACGGTACCCCGATCGACGTTATCCTCAACCCGCTGGGCGTTCCTTCGCGTATGAACGTCGGCCAGCTGCTCGAGTGCCACCTTGGCTGGGCTGCTGCGTGCGGTTGGGATACCGAGCAGGCCGACTCCGACAAGTACGTCCCCGGTCCGTTCTTCACCGCGACGCCCGTCTTCGACGGCGCCAAGGAGGACGAGATCGCCGAGGTCATCCGTCGTGCCAACAAGAATATGCTCAACAAGGCCACCGCTGCCTTTGGCGATCACATGCGCCCCGAGTTCGTCACCCAGCTTGACGAGCGCGGCAAGACCCGTCTGTTCGACGGCCGCACCGGCGAGGAGTTCCGCGAGCCCATTACCGTGGGTACGTCCTACATCCTCAAGCTCGGCCACATGGTCGACGACAAGATCCACGCCCGTTCGACCGGCCCTTACAGCTTGGTTACCCAGCAGCCTCTGGGCGGCAAGGCCCAGTTCGGCGGCCAGCGCTTCGGCGAGATGGAAGTTTGGGCACTGTACGCATACGGTGCTTCCAACGTCCTGCAGGAGATCCTGACCGTCAAGTCCGACGATACCGTGGGCCGCGTCAAGACCTACGAGTCCATCGTCAAGGGCGAGAACGTTCCTGTCCCGGGTATCCCCGAGTCCTTCAAGGTTCTCGTCAAGGAGATTCGTTCGCTCGCGCTGGACATCGAGCCCATGCACGATGCCGACGAGGACGCCTCCGCCCCTGTGACCGCCGAGGAGACCTCTGCTCTCGACGACCTGGCTGCGCTCGCCGGCGTTGACGCCGACGTCGAGGCCGAGGATGCCGAGACCGCCGAGGCACCCGAGGCTGTCGCCGCCACGACCACTGATAAGGAGTAGTTGACTGTGGCAGATTTCGAAGCTACTGATTTTGACTCGGTAAAGATCTCCCTTGCCTCCGCCGACCAGATCCGTTCCTGGTCGCACGGTGAGGTCAAGAAGCCGGAGACCATCAATTACCGTACCCTCAAGCCCGAGAAGGACGGCCTGTTCTGCGAGAAGATCTTCGGTCCCGCCAAGGACTGGGAGTGCTCTTGCGGCAAGTACAAGGGCATCCGCTTTAAGGGCATCGTCTGCGAGCGCTGCGGCGTCGAGGTCACCTCGGCCAAGGTGCGTCGCGACCGCATGGGTCACATCGAGCTCGCCGCTCCCGTGTCCCACATCTGGTACTTCAAGAGCCCCACGAGCTTCCCGATGAGCCGTATGCTCGACATCAAGTCCAAGGACCTCGAGAAGGTTCTGTACTTTGCCAGCTACATCATCACCGAGGTTGACTACGAGGCTCGCGAGGCCGACGCCGACGACCTGCGCGAGGAGCTCGCCGCCGATCTGGAAGAGATCGATGCCGAGTGCGCTCGCCAGATCGAGTCCCTCAAGGAGCAGGGCGACCCCGAGAACTTTGACGAGTTCTCCGACGAGGAGCCGCTGACCCCCGAGGAGATCGTCTCTGGCATCGTCGACATCGAGGAAGAGTGCAAGGACGAGAAGCAGCTCCGCACGGACGCCTTCAACGCCTTCATGAAGCTCACCGAGCGCGACCTCATCTCCGATGAGCCGCTGTTCCGCGAGATGACCCGTTACTACTCCATGTACTTCAAGGGTGGTATGGGTGCCGAGGCCGTCCGCGACCTGCTCGCTGCCATCGACCTCCCCTCCGAGGCCGAGAAGCTCAAGGCCATCATCGCCGACGAGGACTCCCAGAAGCAGAAGCGCGAGAAGGCCGTTAAGCGCCTCGAGGTCGTTGACGCCTTCCTGAAGGGCGGCAACAGCCCCGCGAACATGATCCTGGACGTCATTCCGGTCATTCCGCCCGATTTGCGCCCGATGGTCCAGCTTGACGGTGGCCGTTTCGCCGCGTCCGACCTCAACGACCTGTACCGTCGCGTGATCAACCGTAACAACCGACTCAAGCGCCTGCTCGACCTGGACGCCCCTGCGATCATCGTGAATAACGAGAAGCGCATGCTCCAGGAGTCCGTGGACGCCCTGTTCGACAACGGCCGTCGTGGTCGCCCGGTCTCTGGCCGTGGCGGTCGCCCGCTCAAGTCGCTCGCCGAGGCCCTCAAGGGCAAGCAGGGTCGTTTCCGTCAGAACCTGCTGGGCAAGCGTGTCGACTACTCCGGCCGTTCGGTAATCGTTACCGACCCCAAGCTGCTGCTGCACCAGTGCGGTCTGCCCAAGACCATGGCGCTGGAGCTCTTCAAGCCCTTCGTCATGAAGCGCCTGGTCGAGCTTGGCAAGGTCGAGAACATCAAGGGCGCCAAGCGCGCTATCGACCGCGGTGCCACCTTTGTGTGGGATATCCTCGAAGAGGTCATCGACGGCCGCGTCGTGCTGCTCAACCGTGCACCGACCCTGCACCGTCTGTCCATCCAGGCCTTTGAGCCGGTGCTGGTCGAGGGCAAGGCTATCCACCTGCACCCGCTGGTCTGCTCGCCCTTCAACGCCGACTTCGACGGCGACCAGATGTCTGTCCACGTGCCGCTGTCCAGCCAGGCTCAGGCCGAGGCCCGCGTGCTCATGCTCTCTGCGAACAACCTGCGCTCGCCGGCATCCGGCAAGCCGGTCAACATCCCTTCGCAGGACATGATCATCGGTGTGTACTACCTCACCCAGGTTCGCGAGGGTCTGCCGGGCGAGAACCACGTGTTCTCGAGCTTCGACGACGCGCTGCACGCCTATGACTGCCGCTCCGAGGTCGACATGCAGGCCAAGATCCAGGTCCGCGTGTCCGCTGCCGATGCCAACGTCATCAACGAGGACGGCACCCGTATCTTCCGCGTCAAGAACGGCAAGAACGAGTTTGTCGACTACGACGTCACCGGCAACAAGACCGCGCGCTTCGAGACCTCTATCGGCCGCATCATCTTCAACCGCCAGTGCCTGCCCGAAGATTACGAGTTCATGAACTACAAGATGGTCAAGGGCGACGTGGCCAAGCTGGTTGCGGACTGCTGCGATCGCTATCCCGAGGCCAAGGTCGGCCCGATCCTCGACGCCATCAAGTACTCCGGCTTCCACTACGCTACCCGCGCCGGCCTCACCATCTCGGTGTGGGACGCTCTCATCCCTGCCGAGAAGCAGGAGCTGCTCGACCGCGCCCAGGCCAACGTCGACCAGATCAACGAGTACTTCGAGGAGGGCTTCATCAACGAGACGGAGCGCCACATCGAAGTCGTTAACGAGTGGACCGCTTGTACCGATAAGGTTGCAGCGCTCATGCTCGACATGTTCGACGAGGAGAACCCGCTGTACATGATGGCCGACTCCGGCGCCCGTGGTTCTAAGACCCAGCTGCGTCAGCTCGGCGGTATGCGTGGCCTGATGGCAGACATGTCCGGCGAGACGATCGACCTTCCCATTAAGGCGAACTTCCGCGAGGGCCTGCTGCCGCTCGAGTACTTCATTTCGACCTACGGCGCCCGTAAGGGCCTGGTCGATACCGCATCCCACACCTCGGACTCTGGTTACCTGACCCGTCGTCTGGTCGACGTGGCCCAGGACGTCATCGTCCGCGAGGAGGACTGCGGTACGCACGAGGGCGTCACCTACAACCTCATCATCCCCGGCACCACCGACCTCAACACCGACCTCGTCGGCCGTTGCTTCATTGAGGACGTCGTGGCTCCCGATGGCACCGTGCTCTTTGAGCAGGACGGCTACATCGAGAAGGTCGCCGACATCCAGAAGATGGTCGATGCGGGCCTTAAGAAGGTCAAGCTTCGCGCGCTGCTCACCTGCCGCTCCAAGTACGGCGTGTGCCAGAAGTGCTACGGCTGGGATCTTTCCACCCGTCGTCCGGTCGCCATCGGTACCGCGGTCGGCATTATTGCCGCCCAGTCCATCGGCGAGCCCGGTACGCAGCTTACGATGCGTACCATTCACTCCGGCGGCGTCGCTGGCGTCGACGATATTACGCAGGGTCTGCCTACGGTCAGCCGTATGTTCGATATCGTCGGCAACGTCAACGAGAAGATTCTGGGTCGCGAGGCCGAGCTGGCCCCGTACTCCGGCCACCTCTCGATTAAGCCCGAGAAGTCCGAGTACGTGCTGACGCTCACCGACTCCGAGGATCACACCCGTGTCCTCGACGAGCGTCGCGTTCCCGCTTCGGTGCGCTTCATGCCCGAGATCGAGGACGGCTGCGAGGTTCGCGCCGGCGACCAGATCACCAAGGGCTTCGTCAACTTCCGCAACCTGCGCAAGCTGACCGACATCGAGTCGACGATGCACACCTTCGTCGAGAGCGTCAAGGACGTCTACACCAGCCAGGGCGTCGACCTGAACGACAAGCACATCGAGGTGCTCGCACGTCAGATGCTGCGTCGCGTTCAGATCACCAACCCCGGCGACTCCAAGTACCTGCTTGGTCAGTACGTCGACCGCTACGAGTTCGCCGACGAGGTCGAGCGCGTTGCCCGTCTGGGCGGTCAGGCTCCCGTGGCCGAGCCCGTCATCCTGGGTACGCTCAAGGTCGCGTCCAACATCGACTCCTGGCTGTCGAGCGCTTCGTTCATCCGTACTGCCGGCGTCCTTACCGAGGCTGCCATTGAGGGCAAGGTCGACCACCTGCTCGACCTTAAGTCCAACGTCATCGTCGGTAAGAAGATCCCGGCTGGTACCGGCCTCAAGCCGTACGCCAACGCCAAGCTGACGTATCGCACGGCCGACGGCTATGTCGACATCGACGGTCCG
Source organism: Collinsella sp. (assembly GCA_018381235.1). GTDB lineage: Bacteria > Actinomycetota > Coriobacteriia > Coriobacteriales > Coriobacteriaceae > Collinsella. The sequence continues at coordinate 18,293 of JAGZSF010000015.1, forward strand.
GCTTCGCCCAATGCCAAGTCGCTGCCTGAGTGGGCTCCTGTGGAGCTCAAGGACCTGGACGAGCAGCTCCCGCAGCAGCTCGACTGGGCCGGCTACGATGAGTTCGGTGGTGCTGACGGTTCGTTCACCCGCAACGGTCACACCATCTCCGCCGAGAAGGCTCGCCTGTACCTGTTCGACGACCTGGGCGTGTCGCAGCGCTGGACCAACAAGTTCAGCGAGGTCGGCATCGAGACGGTCGGCGACCTGGTCGGCAAGTCCGAGGAGGATCTGCTGCGCATCGATGGCATCGGTGCCAAGGCGATCGAGGAGCTCCGTGACGGCCTGGAGGCCCACGACCTGCTCTACATCCTCGAGAACAACGACGACGTTGCCGACGAGGAAGACCTCTCGCAGCTGTTGCAGATGGTCTTTAGCCCCGACGGTCCGGACGATATCCTGCTGGGTACCTCCGCTCCGACGCATCACGCCGACGCCGACGAGGAGCTCCTGGGCGCCCCGATCGACGACAAGAAGGCTCCCGCCAACGGCGCGATCAACGAGGACATGGCTTCCCTCGACGAGCTGCTCAACCAGCTCGTGGACACCGACGACGCCGAAGAGGCCAAGGACAACGACGAGGAGTAATTTCCTAGTACGTTAACCGTCCTTCCAAAGACCCGCTTCCCAACAGGGGAGCGGGTCTTTTTTGTTGAAGAAAACCTACCAAAAAGGGACAGGTTTATTTTGGTAGGTTATTCCTGCTTGAATTTGAAACATTTCGTTCGGTCAAAGCGTATCTATGGTGAGGGCCTCAGCAAGAAACATCAGCATCACCGGGAGGTGATTATGGAAGAACAAGCATTTAGACAGGCGGTCGAAGATTACCGGGATGTCGTGTTTCGGATCGCATTGACGTACCTACGCGATCGTGCCGATGCCGACGATGTTGCCCAAGATGTCTTTCTTAAGTTGCTCAAAAGCGATGGACACTTTGAAAGTTGGGAGCATCTTCGTCGCTGGCTTATTCGGGTCACGATCAATGAATGCAAATCGCTCTTTCGAAAGCCATGGAGGCGCATAGAGGATATTGAGAACTTGGCTGATTCACTCTCGGCAGCGCAGGATGAGACCAAGGTGGTCCTGTCAGACGTTATGCGACTTCCGGAACGATTCCGTGTTCCCATCGTGCTCTATTACTATCTAGGCTTTTCGACCTCAGAGATTGCCGAGTTGTTGCATGTACCAGCCGCGACCGTTCGAACGCGTTTAGCTCGCGGTCGATCGAAGCTCAAATTCATCCTAGAGGAGGGCGACCGTGAAATCCAATCAAATCAAGCAGGCCTTCGAGTCCATCCAAGCCGATAGCAATCTTGCAGATCGCGTTCTTAATGCAGCTGAAGGCGAGCCGCTTCGCAAAAGGGGTCATGCTAAGCCCCTCTATGTTGCGGTTATCGGATGTCTTGCCGGAGTGTTGGCGACCGGAGGGGTCGCCTACGCCGTTGTCAATTCCAGCTATTTTGCCTCAGCCTGGGGAAACCACGGCAACGGGGATTCCATTACCTGGACCAACGGCGGCTCATCGGGAACTAAATATACCTACACCAGAGAGTTTGGCGATGGCATCGCGCCCCAAAGCCTGGAGGGCACAGTCCAGAAGGTTAATCTGTCCGTCGAGGGTAACGGCTATACGCTTGATATCCATGAGATGGCAATCGACCAAAACGGCTGCGGAGCCGTGACGTTTACGTTGTCCAATCCAAATGGAGTTAACTACTACAAGCCAGCAGCAGAGATTGGCGAACTTGTTCTCTATGGTGAAGAAGAACAGGGCATCGGCACGCCCGATATGAAGTTCGGCGAGGAATGGCCTGACACACGCAGCACAATTGATAAGGACACATCAAGCGATACTGTCATTAATGGCACGATGTACTTTGCCGCTATGGATCGCGAGCGAGATTTGCAACATGCGGTCACCTGGAATATCCACTGGACCGAGGGTGAAGGTGAGAGTGCGAGGCGGTTTGAGGCGTCGACACCCGAGTTCAATATTGGAGCGTACGTCGATACAAAGGAACTCCGCTCCGGTGACTCGCCTCTTGAGATTAGCCCGTTTTCCATCCAGACGCACATCGATGATTTGGGCTATGAAGCAGTTGATAATAAGCTGACCGTCAGCTACAAGGATGGATCGGAGCAGATTATCGAAGATGACGACGCAGGGGTGTTCAACTTATATTTTTCTTATGGGCGCAATAGCGGAGAGAACATCTGGGTGCCAACGAAGTTGATTGATGTCGAACAAGTGGTCTCAGTAACGCTTGAGGGCACGAGGTGCACGTCAACAGGGGAGACCGAAACAAAAGTACCCTTTACCATCGTCTATTCGTAAGGTCTGAGGCCGCTTCCTACTAGGGGAAGCGGCCTCTTTTGCGTTAAATGGAAACGCCGCCGATTTCCATGCGACAGATGAGAGCAGATCACCGCTGGAGCGCGACGTTTCCCCAGATAAAACCGACCAAAATAAACCTGTCCCTATTTGGAAGGGAACGTTGCCCCGACAAGCACGTCGGATTCCCGGCCCGGGCGGCCCGCTGTTTAAGTTTGTCGCGAGTTCCGCACGCAAAGGAAAGCACTTAATGTGCTTTCCGTCTTGCGCAGGACTGTAGAGCAGCAAACTTAAACAGCGGGCCGCCCGGGCCGGGAATCCGCCCCCGCGCACAGGAGGGGATTCCTTTTGTGTAGGCTTTGCGGAAATGTGCCAATTTTGGGATACGCCCGGCGGCGTGGTCTGTTGACGGCACAGCTAACGCCACGTATCCTATCGAACTGCGTGTTTCGTAGGGGGATGCTGACCCCTCGATTCAAGCCGTTGCACTTTACAGAAAGCTGGAATCATTCGAGAAGGAGTACGCTTTGCCTACTATTAACCAGCTGGTTCGCCAGGGCCGTCGTTCCGTGCCCAAGAAGTCCAAGAACGCTGCTCTGCAGCACAACTCCCAGAAGCGCGGCGTGTGCACCCGCGTCTTCACCACGAGCCCCAAGAAGCCGAACTCGGCTCTTCGTAAGGTTGCCCGTGTTCGCCTTGTCAACGGCATCGAAGTTACTGCTTACATCCCGGGTGAGGGCCACAACCTGCAGGAGCACTCCATCGTGCTCGTCCGCGGCGGTCGTGTCCGTGACCTCCCTGGTGTCCGTTATCACGTCATCCGTGGCGCCTACGACGCTGCTCCGGTCCAGAACCGTATGCAGGCCCGTTCCAAGTACGGTGCTAAGCGCCCCAAGGCCAAATAAGCCAGATAACGTTTTGATACTTTCGCCGTGTGCCGCCTAAGCGCCGCACGGTAGACACTTAAGGAGATTTCACATGCCGCGTCGTGCAGCAGCTAATCGTCGTGAGGTTCAGCCTGACGCCGTTTACAACAACCGCCTGGTGACTCAGCTCATCAACAAGGTCCTTCTTGACGGCAAGAAGGCCACCGCTGAGCGCATCGTTTACACCGCTTTCGAGATCGTTGCCGAGAAGTCTGAGGGTGGCGACGCTCTCGCTACCTTCAAGAAGGCTATGGACAACGTCAAGCCCACGCTCGAGGTTAAGCCCAAGCGTGTCGGTGGCGCTACCTATCAGGTCCCGATGGAGGTCAACTCCCGTCGTTCCACCGCTCTGGGTATCCGCTGGATCGTCAACTTCTCCCGCGCTCGCAAGGAGAAGACCATGGCCGAGCGTCTCGCCAACGAGATCCTCGACGCTTCCAACGGCCTGGGCGCTTCCGTCAAGAAGCGTGAGGACGTCTTCAAGATGGCCGAGGCCAACCGCGCGTTCTCTCACTATCGTTGGTAAGTTAAGGTAAGGAACTAACATGGCTAAGCCTAAGTACAAGCTTTCCGATACCCGTAACATCGGCATCATGGCCCACATCGATGCCGGTAAGACCACCACGACCGAGCGTATTCTTTACTACACCGGTAAGACCCACAAGATCGGTGAGGTCCATGAGGGCGCTGCCACCATGGACTGGATGGTTCAGGAGCAGGAGCGCGGCGTAACCATTACCTCCGCTGCTACCACGTGCTTCTGGAACAAGGACGGTAAGGACTACCGCATCCAGATCATCGACACCCCGGGCCACGTTGACTTCACCGCCGAGGTCGAGCGCTGCCTGCGCGTCCTCGATGGCGCTGTCGCCGTCTTCGACGCCGTTGCCGGCGTTCAGCCCCAGTCTGAGACCGTTTGGCGTCAGGCTTCTACCTTCAACGTCCCCCGCATCGCCTTCATCAATAAGTATGACCGCGTGGGCGCTGACTTCTTCAACGCTATCGAGACCATGAAGGATCGTCTCGACGCTAACGCCGTGGCCGCTCAGGTCCCGATGGGCGCCGAGGACAACTTCTGGGGCGTCATCGACCTGGTCACCATGACTGCATGGGACTTCAAGGCCGACGAGAAGGGTATGACCTACCCCGAGCCGATGGACGAGATCCCGGCTGAGTTCGCCGACATCGCTGCCACCAAGCGCGAGGAGCTCCTTGACGCTGCTGCCAGCTTTGACGACGAGCTCATGGAGAAGATCCTCATGGAGGAGGACTTCACCGTCGAGGAGCTTAAGGCCGCTCTGCGCAAGGGCGTTCTGGCCAACGAGCTCAACCTCGTCTTCGTGGGCTCCGCCTACAAGAACAAGGGCGTTCAGGAGCTGCTCGACGCTGTCGTCGACTACCTGCCCAGCCCGCTCGACGTTGAGGCCGTCACCGGTACCGATCCGGACACCGGCGAGGAGATCCAGCGTCATCCTTCCTTCGACGAGCCCTTCTCCGGCCTGGTCTTCAAGATTATGACCGACCCGTTCGTCGGTAAGCTCACCTACGTCCGCGTTTACTCCGGCCGCGCCGAGTCCGGCTCCTACGTTGTCAACGCTTCCAACGGTCAGCGCGAGCGCCTCGGCCGCATCCTCGAGATGAACGCCGCCGAGCGTATCGACCGTGACGACGCTGCCGCCGGCGACATCGTCGCTTGCGTCGGCTTCAAGAACTCCACCACCGGCGACACCCTGTGCGCCGAGGGCAAGGAGATCGTCCTCGAGAAGATCGAGTTCGCTAAGCCCGTTATCGACGTTGCCATCGAGCCCAAGACCAAGGCCGAGCAGGACAAGATGTCCCTGGCTCTGACCAAGCTCGCCGAGGAGGACCCGACCTTCCAGGTGTCCACCAACCACGAGACCGGCCAGACCATCATCGCCGGCATGGGCGAGCTGCACCTCGAGATCATCGTCGACCGTCTGCTCCGTGAGTTCAAGGTTGACGCTAACGTTGGTAAGCCCCAGGTTGCCTACCGCGAGACCGCTGGTCACGACGTCGAGAAGGCTGAGGGCAAGTTCGTCCGTCAGTCCGGCGGTCGCGGTCAGTACGGCCATGCCGTCATCAAGCTCGAGAAGATGGAGGAGGGCTTCGGCTACGAGTTCGTCAACGCTATCGTCGGCGGCGTCGTGCCCAAGGAGTACATCCCGTCCATCGACAAGGGCATCCAGGAGGCCCTGAACACCGGTGTTATCGCCGGCTTCCCGGTCCTCGACGTTAAGGTCACCCTGTTCGACGGTTCTTACCACGAGGTCGACTCCTCCGAGGCCGCCTTCAAGATCGCCGGTTCCATGGCTATCAAGGACGCCCTCAAGAAGTCCGATCCGCAGCTGCTCGAGCCGATCATGGCTGTCGAGGTCGAGACCCCCGAGCAGTACATGGGCGACGTTATGGGCAACCTCTCCGGTCGCCGCGGCAAGATCGAGGGCATGGAGGATCGCAAGAACACCAAGCTCATCCGTGCCAAGGTGCCGCTGGGCGAGATGTTCGGTTACGCTACCGACCTTCGCTCCCAGACCCAGGGCCGTGCATCCTACACGATGCAGTTCGACTCTTATGAGCCCGCGCCCAAGTCCATCGTGGACGAGGTCATGAGCAAGAACGCCTAAGTTCGAGCTCCCTGTTACGTAATCCGCGAGAACATCTCTCGCACTCTTTGGAGGTTTAAGTTGGCTACCCAGAAGATCCGCATTCGCCTCAAGGGCTATGATCACGAGGTCGTCGATCAGTCCGCGAAGCTCATCGTCGAGACCGCTCAGAAGACCGGCGCTCGCGTTTCCGGTCCTGTCCCCCTGCCCACCGAGCGCAACCTGTACACGGTTATCCGCTCGCCGCACGTGAACAAGGACTCCCGTGAGCAGTTCGAGATGCGCACTCACAAGCGCCTCATCGACATCCTCGACCCCACCTCGGGCACCGTTGATTCGCTCATGCGTCTCGACCTCCCCGCTGGCGTCGACATCGACATCAAGCTCTAAGCGATATCGCTCATAGCTTAAAGGGCCCCGCTGCCGTTACGGTAGCGGGGCCCTTTTGTTTAGCATGATGGGATTGGACCGCCGGATAAGGCTGCCGAGCGGCTGGCTGTGGCGCCCTATTCGCTCGCGGGACGCAGCGATGCCTCCTCAAAATGGAAGGATCGCAAACCGCCTTCCGTTTCGATACACGCGCGACCAAAGCCATCGACGGTTTTAAAGATGCCGCGTGCCAGCTCGTCGCCGGCAGGGGAACGGGCGATAACGTGCTCCCCAATCCAATTGAGGTGGGCGATATATTCGTCGTGGACGGGCGCGAGCGGACCGGCATCTTCTTCCTTGGCGTTGAGGCGCTCTGCCCAGGCATCTGCAGCGTCTATAACTGCGTGATAGACCTCATCGAGGAGCATGTCGACGGCAGGTACGCTCTCGTTGAGATCCGAGAGACCGATTGCCGGCAGGCCGCCATCGGGCACCTCTTGGGGCGCATAGTTCACATTGACGCCAATGCCGCAGACGGCGAAAGGTTTGCCTTCGTTATCGCGTGCGGCCTCGACCAGAATGCCGCCGAGCTTGCGTCCTCGCGCGACAAGGTCGTTGGGCCATTTAAGGCGAATCTCGTTTGCAAGACCCTGCTTTTCGAGTGCTTCAAGCACCGCTAGGCCGCTGACGGCGGCAAGACCAGAGAACTTTGCAGGATTAACGCATGGGCGCAGGACAATCGAAAGCAATAAGTTGCCGACGGTTGAGTCCCACTTGTGCCCGCGCCGGCCGCGTCCTGCTGTTTGAGCCCGGGCGGCAAGTCCTGTGCCGTGCGGCGCTCCCTGTTTTCCTGCTTCGAGCAGGTCATCGTTGGTCGATCCGGTTACGTCGACTATCGTTAATTTGGCATCCATAACGGTTGCTACCTCCTAAGTTAATAAGGCAATCGCGTAATGGTGTCGAGAGATAGACACAATGTGAAGCCTTTGTCGCATTTGGACAATTTAATGTTAACACGTCAACAACGACTAAAATGCGCTATCCTCTCTTGGTCGATGTAAACACGTCAACAACTCAAAGGAGGCTAGTGATGGGTTTCACGATTCTTGGAACAGGCTCGGCGCTTCCTGAGCGCAGTGTTTCCAATGACGAGCTGTCTGAGTTCCTCGATACCTCGGATGAGTGGATTTTTACCCGCACAGGTATCAAGAGCCGCCACGTCTGTACCACCGAGTCACTTGACGACCTTGCCGTAGCGGCGAGCGAGCGGGCACTCCAGGTGTCCGGAATCGACGCGAGCCAGCTGGATCTGATCGTCTGCTCGACGACGACGGGTGACCACCTTGTTCCCGCTGAGGCGTGTGCCGTTGCTGAGCGACTAGGAGCGGCGTGCCCTGCCTTCGATGTCTCGGCGGCCTGTGCCGGCTTCGTGTTTGCGCTCGATGTCGCCGAGGGCTATATCGAGCGCGGTCGTGCCGAGCGCGTGCTTATCGTTGCTGCTGAGCAGATGACGCGCGCGCTCGACTGGACCGACCGCGCCACCTGCGTGCTCTTTGGCGATGGGGCAGGCGCCACAGTGATTGGGGCTGGGGGAGACAGCCCCCTTGCCGTTGAGCTTTCGACGGCGCCCGACGTCGAGACGTTACACGTTCCCGGTCTGGTCGGCACCTCGCCGTTTAAGGCTTCCGCAGATAGCAAGAGCGTGCTGTCCATGAATGGCCGCCGCGTGTTCAAGTTCGGCGTCAACGCCATCTGCGACACGGTCCATAAGCTTGCGGGCGATGCGGGCATTTCGGTCGAAGACATCGACCATTTTGTATTCCATCAGGCTAACGAACGAATCCTGAGTCAGGCGGTCAAGCGCCTCGGCGTGCCAGATGAGCGCGTGGTTCGAACGCTGCGCGAGACCGGCAACATTTCGAGCGCCTGCATTCCCTTTGCGCTTGACCGTCTGGCACGCACCGACGCACTGAATGCGGGCGACACCATCGCCCTCGTTGGATTTGGCGCCGGCCTGGATATAGGTGGCTATCTGCTTCGTTGGAAGTAGTTGCACATAGGAAAAAAACGCCCCTAGGGCACAAACAAAGGAGAACTACCATGGCAGATCAGAAGACCTTCGAGCGCGTTTGCGACGTTATCCGCGAGACCGCCGGTCTTGACGATGTCGAGATGAAGCCCGAGTCCACGCTCGAGGAGATTGGTCTCGACAGCCTGGGCACCGTCGAGATCCTCGTCGCCGTCGAGGACGAGTTTGGCATCCAGCTCGATACCGAGGAGAACCCCAAGACGGTCGGCGAGTTCGCCGATACGGTCGAGGCGGCATTGGAGAAGTAGAGATGCTCAAGACTCCTCTCTGCGATCTGCTCGGCATCGAAAAGCCCGTGTTCCAGGGCGGTATGGCCTGGATTGCCGATGCCTCGCTGGCGTCCGCAGTGTCCGAGGCGGGTGGCTTAGGCATCATCGCGGCCATGAACGCCGACGCCAACTGGCTTCGCGACCAGATTCATGAGCTGCGCGCCAAGACGGATAAGCCCTTTGGCGTCAACGTCATGCTCATGAGCCCGTTTGCCGACGAGGTCGCGCAGGTCGTGATTGACGAGCGAGTGCCGGTCGTCGTGACGGGCGCCGGCAATCCCGCCAAGTACATGAAGGCGTGGAACGAGGCGGGCATCAAGGTCATCCCGGTCGTTGCCTCGGTGGCGCTGGCGCGTCTCGTGGCGCGTCGCGGGGCCACGGCGGTTGTTGCCGAGGGTACCGAATCGGGCGGCCATATTGGCGAGACCTCGACGATGGCACTGGTGCCGCAGGTCGTCGATGCGGTCGACATTCCCGTTGTGGCCGCCGGCGGTATTGCCGACGGCCGCGGCGTGGCGGCCGCCTTTATGCTGGGCGCCGAAGGCGTGCAAGTGGGTACGCGCTTTCTGGTCGCAGACGAGTGCACCGTCTCGGAGCAGTACAAAGAGATGGTCCTGAAGGCCAACGACACTTCGACGCGTGCGACCGGTCGCTCGACGGGACATCCAGTGCGCGCCCTCAAGAGCCCCTTCACCAACGCCTATGCCAAGAGCGAGGGTTCCGGCGCGAGTGCCGAGGAGCTCGGTGCTATGGGAACCGGTGCGCTGCGTAAGGCCGCCAAGGACGGCAACTACGAAGAGGGTTCGTTTTTGTGTGGACAGATTGCCGGCATGGTTAGCGAGCGCCAGAGCGCACGCGAAATCGTTGACGATCTGGTCGATGGCGCCGAGCGCGTCCTGAAGGGTGCGTCCGCATGGGTAGCGTAGCGTTTCTGTTTGCCGGCCAGGGTGCCCAACACCCCGCGATGGGCGTCGACCTGATCGAGACATCGCCGGCGGCCGCCGAGGTGTTCACCATTGCCGACGAGGTGCGCCCGGGGACGAGCGAGCAGTGCCGGAGCGCCTCCAAGGAGGAGCTCTCGCAGACCGAGAACACGCAGCCTTGCGTGTTCGTGCACGACTTGGCTGTCGCCGTCGCCCTGCGCGAGCGCGGCGTGGTGCCTGCCGCCTGTGCGGGATTCTCGCTGGGCGAGGTCGCTGCACTCAGCTTTGCGGGGGCATTCGATACGCGAGCGGGTTTTGAGCTCGTGTGTGAGCGCGCGGCATTGATGGCCACGGCGGCCGAGCGTCACCCTGGCGGCATGCGCGCCGTCATCAAACTTGATGCTGCGCAAGTCGAGAACCTGGCTGCGCAGGCCGGCGAGGACTGCTGGCCGGTCAACTACAACAGTCCCCAGCAGACGGTTGTGGCCGGAGCGCCCGATGCGCTGCAGACCCTCGACGTCCTAGTAAAAGAGGCTGGCGGCCGCGCCATGAAGGTCGCGGTGTCGGGTGCATTTCATAGCCCCTATATGGCCGAGGCGACCTGTGGCCTTGCCGCATATATTGAGGCCGGTCACGCGCCGTCCCCGTTGCTCATTCCTGTTTTGGCAAATATGACAGCGGCGCCCTATCCGGCGGACCCCCAGACGGCATCGGATGTCTTGGCCAATCAGGTGAGCAATGCCGTGCGCTGGGTCGATACGCTGCATGCTCTGCAGGATCAAGGCATCGACACATTTATTGAGGTCGGCCCCGGCAAAACGCTGTCCGGCCTGATCAAGCGTACGTTGAGCGACGTTCGTGTGTATTCGTGCGAGACGGCCGAGCAGGTCGCAGCTATTGCCGACGAGCTCGCATAGTCCACAGGGCTGTAACCCGAAAGGAATGACATGGGCAACTTGAACAATGGCGCGCTCGAGCGCAGCGACTCACGTCGCGTGGCGCTGGTCACGGGCGGCTCGCGGGGTATCGGCCGCGCCTGCGCTATCGGTCTGGCGGAGGATGGCTACGATATCGCCGTCGTCTATGCCGGCAGCGTCGATGCGGCGCGCGAGACGTGCGACGCCTGCGAGGCGGCTGGCGCCACGGCGCGCTCATATCAATGTGACGTGGCCGACCCCGCTGCCGTCAACGCGTGCGTGGAAGCGGTCCTCAACGACTTTGGCTCCATTTGGGCGCTCGTCAACAACGCTGGCATCACCCGCGATGGCCTGCTCATGCGCATGGGCGATGACGTCTTCGATCGCGTGCTCGATGTCAATCTTAAAGGAACGTTTAACACGACGCGTGCGCTCACCAAGACCTTTATGCGCCAGCGCGGCGGCTGCGTCGTCAACATGAGCTCGGTTGTGGGCCTGATGGGCAATGCCGGGCAGGCCAACTACGCTGCCTCCAAGGCGGGCGTGATCGGCCTGACCAAGGCGGTGGCGCGCGAGCTTGCGCCCCGCGGTGTACGAGTGAACGCGGTCGCCCCCGGGTTTGTCGAGACCGATATGACGGCAAAGCTATCGGATAAGGTGCGTGCGGCGTGCGAGGAGCAGATTCCCCTGAGGCGCATGGCGCGTCCCGAGGAAGTGGCCGGCGTGGTGCGCTTTTTGGCGAGCGACGCGGCTGCCTACATTACGGGCGAAGTCGTACGCGTCGACGGCGGAATGGCGATGTAGAAACTAGGGCCGAAGAACGGCTTGGATGAGGAGACCATGATGGAACAGAGAGTTGCAATCACCGGCATAGGTGCCGTATCGTCGCTCGGCAACACCGCGCTTGCCACCTGGGCGGCAATGTGCGCTGGCACGTGCGGCATCGGCCCGATTACGCACTTCGATACCGATGCGTTTGCCGTCAAGGTAGCGGCCGAGGTCAAGGGCTTTGACGGCAACGAGTACTTTGGCAAGCGTGATGCAAAGCATCTGGACCCCTGCGTTCAGTTTGCGATGGCGGCTTCGGACGAGGCCATGCGCGATGCGGGCTTTGATGTCGAAGGCGCCATCGATCGAGAGCGCCTGGGCGTCTACGTGGGCTCGGGCGTGGGCGGCATGACGACGCTCGTCGACAACGTCCATACGATTGCCGAACGTGGGCCCCGCCGCGCATCGCCCTATATGATCGCGATGATGATCCCCAACATGGCATCGGGCAATATCGCAATCCGCCACAAGGCAAAGGGCCCGACCCTGCCCGTGGTGACCGCGTGCGCAACCTCGGCCCATGCGGTGGGCGAGGCGTTCCGCGCCATCAAGCACGGCTATGCCGACGCGATCCTCGCGGGCGGCGCCGAGGCTGCAATTATCCCCGATGCCGTTGCGGGCTTTACGTCCTGCCGTGCATTGACCACCAACCCCGATCCCGCGACGGCCTGCCGTCCGTTCGATGCAGACCGCGACGGCTTTGTGATGGGCGAGGGCGCCTGCGTGCTCGTGCTCGAGAGCATGGAACATGCGCAGGCGCGCGGTGCGCACATTTATGCCGAGGTCGTGGGCTACGGCAACACCGATGATGCCTATCACATCACGAGTCCTGATCCCGAGGCTGCCGGCATTGCCCGCGCGATATCGCTGGCGGTGACCGAGGGCGACGTCAGGCCTTCCGAGGGTCTCTACATCAATGCTCACGGCACATCGACCAAGCTCAACGATTCGTCCGAGACGGCGGGCATTAAGCGTGCGCTCGGCGAGGACGCGGCGCGCGCCGCGCACGTCTCGTCGACTAAGTCGATGACCGGCCACATGATCGGTGCCACGGGCGCCATCGAGGTCATGGCCTGCGCCATGGCGCTCGAGCAGGGCGTGGTGCCGCCGACCATTAACTACCGCACGCCCGATCCCGCCTGCGATCTTGACTACACGCCCAATCGCGCAGTTCGCGCCGACCTTACCTGGGCGCTTTCGACCAACCTAGGCTTTGGCGGGCACAACGCCGCCATCGCGCTGCGTAGATATACGAGGAGCTAGAGCATGGATTCCAAAAGACTTGCCGAGATAGCCGATGTTATGGAGGACCGCGGCCTCACGCGCGTGCGCGTTGAGGAGCCCGATGGCACCGCGGTCGAACTCGAGCGCGCGAGCGCCGCACAGCCGGTTGCCGTGCCCATGCCCATGCCGAGCGCTATGGCCGCTCCAGTTGCAGCTCCCACAGTCGCGCCTGCCGCACCGGAGCCCGCCGCGCAGACACCTGCCGCCGCACCGGAGCCCAAGGGCACCGAGGTGACCGCTCCCATGGTCGGCGTTTTCTATGCTGCCCCGGCGCCGGGCGACGAGCCGTTTGTGCACGTGGGCTCTAAGGTCAAGGCCGGCGAGACCCTCTGCATTATCGAGGCCATGAAGGTTCTCAACGAGGTAACGGCAGAGGCGGATGGCGAGGTGCTCGAGATCTGCGTGGCCGACGGCGACCTCGTGGAGTTTGGCAGCTGCCTCATGAGGATCGGATAGGTGATATCCATGAACAAAGAAGAGCTTAAGGAACTGTTGCCGCATCGCGAACCGATGCTTTTGCTCGACGAGGCCGAGCTGGTGGGCGACGAGGCCCACGGCAAGATCACGATCACGGGCGACGAGTACTTTTTGCAGGGGCATTTTCCGGGAAACCCGGTCGTCCCCGGCGTGATTCAGTGCGAGATGCTCGCCCAGAACTGCTGCGTGCTGCTGATGGGCGATGAGGAGGCGCGCGGCGCGACGCCGTTCTACACGAGTCTGGACAAGGTGCGCTTTAAGCGTCCGGTGCGCCCGGGCGATACGGTGGATCTGGTGTGCTCCATCACGCGTGCGCGCGGGCCGTTCCGCTTTGCGACGGGTACTGCGAGCGTCAACGGTGAGGTTTGTTGCCGCGCCGATATGTCTTTTGCACTCATGCACGAAAGTTAAGGAAGGCTTCATGTTCGACAAAGTGCTCATCGCCAACCGCGGCGAAGTCGCGGTCCGTGTTATCCGCGCGTGCCGCGATATGGGCATCAAGACCGTCGCCGTCTATTCCACGGCCGATGCGGACGCGCTGCACGTGCAGCTTGCCGACGAGGCATATTGCATCGGTGGCCCGCGTCTTGCCGAGAGCTACCTCAACGACGATGCCGTGCTCACCTGTGCCGTAAAGTCGGGAGCCAAGGCAATTCATCCCGGCTATGGCTTTTTCTCCGAGAAGGCGAGCTTCGTACGCGACTGCGACAAGTATGGCCTGGCGTTTGTCGGTCCTTCGGCCGAGGTGATCGACAGCATGGGCGATAAGGACGCCGCGCGTCGAACGGCTGCCGCGGCGGGCGTGCCCATCGTGCCGGGCTGCGATTTGCTCAAAAGCCCCGAGGAGGCAACGGCCGAGGCCGAGCGCATTGGCTGCCCCGTGCTCATTAAGGCGCGTGCAGGTGGCGGCGGTCGCGGCATTCGCAAGGTCGATCGCGTGGAAGATGCGGCAAAGGCCTTTATTGAAGCACGCGCCGAGGGCGAGGCCGTTTTTGGCGACGGCGAGTGCTACATGGAGAAGTTCGTCGCGCCGGCGCATCACGTTGAGGTACAGATTATGGCCGATAAGCAGGGCCATGTGTTTTCGCTCGGCGAGCGCGAGTGCTCGGTGCAGCGGCGCAACCAAAAGCTAGTCGAGGAGAGCCCCGCGCCGTGCCTCGACGGACACGACGACATTCGTGCTCGCATGCACAAGGCAGCGCGTGACCTGGCTCGTGCCGTCGGCTACGAAGGAGCCGGTACCATCGAGTTCCTGTATTCGGACGACGGCAATTTCTACTTTATGGAAATGAACACGCGCTTGCAGGTGGAGCATCCGGTTACGGAGTTTGTGACCGATACCGACTTGGTCAAGTGGCAGCTGCGCGTGGCAGCCGGCCAGCCTCTGCCCTTTGAGCAGGAGGACATGCCGGTCCGCAACCACGCCATGGAGTGCCGCATCAATGCCGAAACGCCGGACTTTCTGCCGTCATGCGGAACGGTCACCGCGTTGCGTGTGCCGGGTGGTCCGCGCGTGCGCTGGGATTCCGCCATGTTTACCGGTGCTAAAGTTCCGCCGTACTACGACTCCATGCTTGGCAAGCTCATCGTGTGTGCGCCCACGCGTGACGGCGCCATTCGCAAGATGCGCTCGGCCCTGGGCGAGCTCGTGATTGAGGGCGTGAGCGAAAACAGCGAGCTTCAGCTCGACGTGCTGGCAAACGACGAGTTCTTGTCGGGCATGTATCACACCGATCTGATGGGGCATCTCTATGCTGATGAATAGAAAAGCGAAGACGGTCAACGTCCTCGAGGGACCGATGACCGAGTCGTGCGCCGAGTTTCCCGCGCGCCACGTGTTTATCAAGTGCCCGGAGTGCCGCCGCGTGATCGATGAGGCGCGCCTGCACGACAACCTCGAGGTCTGCCCTCGTTGCGGAAAACACTTTCGCGTGAGCGGTCGCGCGCGCATGCGCATGACGGTTGACGAGGGCACGTTTGAGGAATGGGATGCCAATCTGGCGTCGGAGGACTTCCTCTCGTTTCCCGGTTATGCCGACAAGCTCAAGAGCGTGAGCGAGCGTTCGGGCGAGCGCGATGCCGTTGTGTGCGGTAGAGGCAAAATCTGCGGTTGCGATACGGCGCTCTTCTTTATGGACGCCAACTTTATGATGGGCTCGATGGGTTCCGTGGTGGGCGAGAAGATCTGTCGCACATTTGAGCATGCGACCGAGCTGGGGTTGTCAGTTGTCGGCTTTACCGTTTCGGGCGGTGCGCGCATGCAAGAGGGCGTGACATCGCTTATGCAGATGGCCAAGATTTCTGCGGCGGTTAGGCGCCACAGCGAGGCGGGCGGCCTGTATATCACGGTGCTCACCGACCCCACGACCGGAGGCGTAACCGCGAGTTTTGCCATGGAGGGCGACATTATCCTGGCCGAGCCCGATGCCCTGACGGCATTTGCCGGCCCGCGCGTGATCGAGCAGAACATGCACAAGCGCCTGCCCAAGGGATTCCAGCGCTCCGAGTTTTTGCTGGAGCACGGCTTTTGCGATGCCGTTGTTCCGCGTGGCGAGATTGCGCTCACGGTAGGCGAGCTGCTGGCGCTGCACGAAGGGCACGCGCCCGGCCTGGGGGCACCGCATGAGATCGTGCATATGGGTCGCCGCGGCAAAAAGCTGGGACACTTGTTCAAGCGCTCGGCCGCACCAAAAACCGCGCTCGAGATTGTCAAGCAGACCCGCTCGGCAGATCGCGCCACGGCAGGCGAGATGATCTCGCTGGGCCTGGATGGATTTGTGGAGCTGCACGGCGACCGCTACTTTGGCGACGACGCTGCTGTGGTGGCTGGCATTGGCTGGAAAGACGGACGCCCCGTAACGGTCATCGCCATCGAGCGCGGCACCACGACCAAAGAGCGCATGCGTCGCAACTTTGGTATGGCACATCCCGAGGGCTACCGCAAAGCGCGTCGCCTTATGCGCCAGGCCGAAAAGTTTGGTCGACCGGTTCTGTGCCTGGTCGATACTTCGGGTGCGTTTTGCGGCATCGGTGCCGAGGAGCGCGGTCAGGGCGAGGCGATTGCCCAGAATCTCATGGAGATGAGCGGCCTTAAGACGCCGATTGTCTCGGTGGTGACAGGCGAGGGCGGCTCTGGTGGCGCGCTGGCGCTGTCCGTGGCCGACCGCATCCTGATGCTCTCGAGCTCGGCCTATTCGGTCGTGAGCCCCGAGGCCTGTGCGTCGATCCTGTGGAAGGATACCGAGCGCGCGAATGAGGCCGCCGAGGCGCTTAAGCTCACGGCCCCCGATCTGTTGGCGCTCGGCATCATCGACGGCATTGTTGACGATAGGGGCCTGTCGCATGAGGAGATCGCCGGTGCCGTCATGTCCTCGGCATTTGATGCCTTCGATACACTTGGGCGGCTCGACGACGCGACCCTCACAAACCTCCGTTACGAAAAGTACCGCGCAATCGGTCAGTACCGTACGATGTGACAAAGGGACAGCCCACATGTCGCATTGGGAAAGGCGTTTCATGCCTCAAGTTTCTAACACCTCGTTTACAACGACGGTTTCATCAAACGCCATGGCCGTGGTGGATTATCTGTCCAAAAGTATGATGTCGGCGCTGCCGTTTATTGTCTGTGCGGCGTTGTTTCGCACCGTCGCCGTCATTATGGGCGAAGGCATGCTGGGCCTGTGGTCTGCCGATTCCGAAATCTATCGCCTGTTCTACAGTTGGCTCTATAACGCCGGCTACTACTTCTTGCCCATTTATCTCGGTTGGGCGGCCGCCCGCCAGCTCGGTTGCTCGGAGCAGCTGGGCATGATGCTGGGCGGCGTATTGATTGCGCCCGATCTGCTTAAGCTTGTCGATGCCGCATCGACGACGGGGGCATCGATGACTTCCGTGTATGGCCTGCTTCCCGCGCCGGTCAACGATTACACGACGACTGTTATTCCGGTTCTCATCTCGGTGCCCGTGCTATGGCGAGTGGAGTGTTTCTTTAAGCGCGTTATCCCTAAGGCCGTGGCGTTTTCGTTCGTTCCGTTTGCAACCATGCTTGTCATGGTTCCGGTTTCGCTGTGTATTACGGCGCCGGCGGGCAGCTATCTGGGCATGCTGTTGGGCCAGCTTATGTTTATGCTTGGCAATTCCGGTGGCATCGTGTCGCTGCTCACGCTCATGGGGCTTGCTGCGGGCTGGGAGTTCCTAAAGATCGCCGGCGTCAGCAACGTTGTCCTATCGCTCGCCTATGCGCAGTTTATGAGTGTGGGAACGGATTCGTGCATCCTGATCGCCGCGACGATGGCAACGTTCGCCGTTTGGGGTATGCCCTTTGGCGCGTCGCTTCGCGTTGCGGATAAGGACGAGAAGGCGCTCATGCTGGGCTATTCAATCTCGGGTGTTCTTGGCGGCGTAAGCGAGCCGGCGCTGTACGGTTGCGGCTTTAAATATGGCAGGTGCCTGACGTGCATGGCCATTGGCGGCGCCGTCGGAGGCCTTGTTGCGGCCGTGGGCCACGTTACGGCCTATACCATCGGCATGACGAATGTCCTTATGGTCATTGGCTTTGCCACGGGCGGCATCTCGAACCTGCTGTGGTGCTGCGCTGCCGGCGGTGTGGCATTTGCGGTGTCTGCGGCGCTGAGCTACTGCTTTGGCGTGGTGCCGGCGAAGGGACAGACGACGGGGGACGGAGCCGATTCACCCGAAACCTCGAAGAGCGTGGCCGAAGTAAGCGCGTAAACCTGTGCGACACAAGGACGATTCCTTTGCCATATTCCAAGGCCGTGGCCCGTGTGGGTTGCGGCCTTTTTTGTATCTGGGGGACAAAGTGGCTACACTACAATCCGTTTGAGCAATAGATATATAGGTAGTACCGTGGGGGCGGATGTAGATGGTCGAGTGGATTGTTAAGCGTGCGCAGGGCGACCGTGCGCGCGTGGGCACGTTGACGGGCGTGGTGTGTATTCTCGCCAATGTGGCACTATGCGCTGCGAAGGGCGTAATTGGCGTGCTGTCGGGATCGGTTTCGATTGTGGCGGATGCCATGAACAACCTGTCCGATGCAAGCTCGAATATCGTGAGCGTGCTGGGCTTTAAGCTGGCGAGCAAGCCGGCCGACCCCGAGCATCCTTACGGCCACGGTCGCTACGAGTATCTCTCGGGTTTGGTCGTGGCGGCGCTCGTGCTGCTTATTGGCATCGAACTGGTGAAGTCCTCGGCGGAGCGTATTGTCAACCCGGAGCCTGTCGAGTTCTCGCTTGCTCTGGTGGCAGTCCTGGCACTTTCGATGGTTGTAAAGCTGTGGATGGCGGCCCTCAACCAAAAGCTCGGCGATCGCATTGAGTCCGAGACGCTGCATGCGACCGCGCAGGATTCCAAGAACGATGTCCTTGCCACAGGCGCCGTGTTGGCGTGCGCAATTGTTTCGCAGGTGACGCACATCAATCTTGACGCATGGGTTGGCCTTGCCGTTGGCGCCTATATTGGCTGGAGCGGCTTTGAACTTATTCAAGATACGGTGAGCCCGCTTTTGGGTCAGTCGCCCGATCCTAAGCTGGTCAAGCACATTCGAGACAAGATCATGAGCTATCCCGGCGTTTTGGGCGTTCACGATTTGATGGTTCACGACTACGGCCCGGGCAGGAAGTTCGCAAGCGCTCACGCCGAGATGGCAGCCGAGGCCAGCCCGCTGGAAAGTCACGACACGCTCGATAACATCGAGCAGTCGTTTAGGAACGAAGACGGCATGATTGTCACACTTCACTACGACCCCATCGTGACCGACGATCCAAAGGTGGCGAGCATGCGCTTGCGCATCAACGCCATGGCCCAGGAGATCGATAGCCGCCTTTCGATTCATGATTTGCGCTGCGTGCCGGGCCCCACGCACACCAACGTGATTTTTGACTGCGTGCGTCCCTCGGATCTGCAGATGAGTGCCGAAGACTTAAAGCACGCGCTGGCACAACGGGTCGAATCGGAATATCCCAAGTCGATTGCCAAGATTACGATCGACGAAGACTACGTAGGGCATACCCACGAGTAAGGCTGTGCCGGCAAAGCAAGTTATACAGAAGGGGAGAGCATGAAGCGTCTATATCTACTCCGCCACGGCCAGACAGAATTCAACGTTAAAAAGCTCGTCCAGGGTCGCTGCGATTCACCGCTCACCGATTTGGGCCGTCAGCAAGCCGGGATGACAGCCGCATGGCTCAAGGCCCACGGCGTCGTTCCCGACAAAGTGGTCTCATCACCCTTAGGCCGAGCCATGGACACGGCAAGTCTCGTCGCAACCGAGCTTCTCGGCCCGGACGCAGCAGCCGAGCCCTGCGAAGGCATTATCGAGCGCTGCTACGGCACCTTCGAAGAAGGCCCGCACGACGCGCTACCCACCGACGTCTGGGATCCGGGCGAGGATCTGGTCCCCTTCGGAGGAGAAGGAAGCCGCGCACTGCAAGAACGCATGGTAGGCACCCTCACTAATCTCATGGACTCCGAGGGCATCGAAACCCTACTAGCAGTAAGCCACGGCAGCGCCAGCCGCCAATTCATCAAAACCGCCGTCCCAGAGGACTTTGAGCTCCCAGCAAAACTTCCCAACTGCGCCATCATGATCTTCGATTTTGACGAGGAAAAGCCACAAGCAGAAGGTGAGCCAATGCAATGTAAGTTCACCCTCCAGCAAATAGTGGACCCCCAACAAAGTCATTAGCCTGAGCGAGCAAGGTTTAGCAGACATCAACGTGGCGTTCCCAGTGTGCGGCGGAGGGGGCGGGCCTGAGACATATTAAGGTTGTCGCGAGTTCCGCACGAACAGGAGAGCACTTAATGTGCTCTCCGTCGTGAGCAGGACTGTAGAGCAGCAACCTTAATATGTCTCAGGCCCGCCCCCTCCGCCGCACACTGGGAACGTGCCACGCACTTTACCTGCGTAAACAATGTGAGTGAAATATGAATCTCGATGGATACGCCCGCAGCCGTGTATACTAATCAGCTGTGTGTAACCAGGGGAGTATTCTGGCTGGACAAAATGCCTGCTTAATAGGGTTGTCAGGTAGTCCGGGCGAAATACAAGGCTGGGGAGCACGTCGTGTAAGTAGTGGTCCTCTAGGGGCGTACGCTCGGTGGTGTACGCATTGTCCCAAGACCACGCGAGAGTTGGGATCATATCTTGATCAGCATGATTCTCGGCCGCAAGATTGGCATGACCCAGGTTTGGGACGAGGACGACAACGTCGTTCCCGTCACGGTCATCCAGGCTGGCCCCTGCGCTGTCTCGCAGGTTAAAACTCAGGCAACCGACGGCTATGATGCCGTCCAGATCGGTTTCGGCGACATCAAGGCCAAGAACGTGAACAAGCCCATGGCTGGTCACTTCGCCAAGGCTGGCGTCGAGCCTGTCCGCTTCCTTCGTGAGGTCCGCGTCGAGAACGGCGAGGAGCACAAGGTCGGCGAGGTCGTCACCGTCGCTGATTTCGCTGATGTCGAGAAGGTCGACGTCATCGGTACCTCCAAGGGTAAGGGCTTCCAGGGTCGCATCAAGCGCTGGGGTCAGCGCCGCGGTCCTATGACGCATGGTTCTCACTTCCAGCGTCACCCCGGTTCTATCGGTCAGTGCGCCTATCCTGCGCGCGTCCTCAAGGGCGTCAAGATGGCCGGTCACATGGGTAACGAGCGCGTTACCGTCAAGAACCTTTCCGTTGTCCGCATCGATGCCGAGCAGAACCTCATCTTGGTCAAGGGCGCTGTCCCGGGTGCCAAGAATGGTCTCGTCGCCATCCGTATGGCCTAAGGGCCCAGCCCATTTAGCCCAGCGTCATACCAAGGAGAACACTTAAATGGCAAAGTTTGAAGTAAAGAACAGCGAGGGCAAGAAGGTCGCCGAGGCCGAGCTCGCCGCTGAGGTGTACGGCATCGAGCCGAACATCCACGTTATGCACCACATCGTCAAGTGCCAGATGGCCTCTTGGCGTCAGGGCACCCAGTCCGCTAAGGGCCGCTCTGAGGTTTCCGGTGGCGGCAAGAAGCCTTGGCGTCAGAAGGGCACCGGCCGTGCCCGCCAGGGTTCCATCCGTGCTGCCCAGTGGCGTCACGGTGGCGTCGTCTTCGCCCCCAAGCCCCGTTCCTACGCTAAGCGTATGAACAACAAGGAGGTCAAGCTGGCTATGCGCTCCGCGCTGTCCGCCAAGCTGGCCGATGGCGAGCTCGTGCTCGTCGACGACTACGGCTTCGAGAAGCCTTCCACCAAGGCTGCCGTCGCCATGCTCAAGGCTCTCGGCCTTGAGGGCAAGCGTCTGACCATCATCGTTCGCGATGAGGACGTCAACGCCTACCTGTCGTTCCGCAACATTCCCAAGACGTTCATCATCACCGCTGACGAGGCCAACACCTACGATCTCGTCAACAACAACGCTGTGCTGATGCCCGCCGACATCGCCGCTCACTTCGGGGAGGTGCTTGCATAAATGACCGCCCACGAGATCATCATCCGTCCGATCGTGTCCGAGCGTTCCTTCTCCGGCATGGAGCTGAACAAGTACACGTTCGAGGTCGCCAAGGATGCTAACAAGTATCAGATCAAGGACGCTGTCGAGGAGATCTTCGGCGTCAAGGTCGTTCGCGTGAACACCCTGACGGTCAAGCCCAAGACCAAGCGCGTGCGCTATGTCGCCGGCAAGACCCGTTCTTGGAAGAAGGCCATCGTCACGCTGGCCGAGGGCGACACCATCGAGGTCTTTGGCAACCAGGCCTAAGACTCGCTGCTGTTGAGTGAGCTCATGCCTCCCAAATAGGGGAGGCGAGAGCTCAAGGTTTTGGGCGTATAAAATGGACACGCCCGGAACCGTGTATACGTCCGGTGTCATCGCACCCGAGGCAGAACCTCGAATCCCTGTCTGCGATGGCTAACGGATTCCTATTGAAAGGGATTGTAATGGCTGTAAAGCACCTTAAGCCGACCTCCGCTGGTAGGCGTTGGCAGACGATCTCCGATTTCTCCGAGATCACCTGCACCAAGCCCGAGAAGTCTCTTCTCGAGCCCCTGCCCAAGAAGGCCGGTCGTAACAACAACGGCCGCATCACCACCCGCCACCAGGGCGGCGGCGTGAAGCGTCGTTACCGCGTGATCGACTTCAAGCGCAACAAGGACGGCGTGCCCGCCAAGGTTGCCACGATCGAGTACGATCCGAACCGTTCCGCTCGCATCGCTCTGCTGCACTACGCTGACGGTGAGAAGCGCTACATCCTGGCCCCCAAGGGCCTCGAGGTCGGTCAGACCATCATGTCCGGTTCTGACGCCGACATCAAGCCGGGCAACGCTCTGTCCCTCGCCGACATCCCCGTCGGTACGCTCATCCACGCCGTCGAGTTCCAGCCGGGCAAGGGCGCCGCTATCGCCCGTTCCGCCGGTAACTCCTGCCAGCTGATGGGTAAGGAGGGCAAGTACGCTATCGTCCGTATGCCTTCCTCCGAGATGCGCCGCATCCTCGTTACCTGCCGCGCCACCGTCGGTGAGGTCGGCAACGCCGATCACTCCAACATCGTCATCGGCAAGGCCGGCCGTAAGCGTCACATGAACGTGCGCCCGACCGTCCGCGGTACCGTCATGAACCCTGTCGACCACCCGCACGGCGGTGGCGAGGGCAAGAACCACACTTCTGGTCGTCCCTCTGTTACCCCCTGGGGTAAGCCGACGAAGGGCCTTCGTACGCGCAAGAAGAAGAAGGTCTCGAACCAGCACATCATTCGTCGCCGTAAGAAGTAATTTCGGATACCGAGTTTTAGGAGAAAGCACTTATGAGCAGAAGTCTCAAAAAGGGCCCGTTCGTGGAGACTCGCCTTCTCTCGCGTATCACCGCGATGAACGAGGCTGGCAAGAAGGACGTCGTGAAGACCTGGTCCCGCGCGTCCACCATCTTCCCCGAGATGGTTGGTCACACCATCGCCGTCCACGACGGCCGCAAGCATGTGCCCGTGTATGTTACCGAGTCCATGGTTGGTCACAAGCTCGGCGAGTTCGCGCCGACTCGTACGTTCCGTGGCCACAAGGCCAAATAGGGGGTTAACCGTAAATGGCAACTAAGTCTATTGAAACTGAGGCCACCGAGGTTCGCGCCGTCGCTAAGTACGTGCGTGTTTCCCCCAGCAAGGCCCGCCTGGTGGTCGATCTGATCCGCCGCAAGCCTGTCGCTCAGGCCTTCGACATCCTCCACTTCTGCGACCGCGCCGTCGCCGTGGATGTCGAGAAGGTTCTCCGTTCCGCCGTTGCGAACGCCGAGAACAACAACGGTCTGCGTGCCGACAACCTGGTTGTCGCCGCTGCCTATGTTGACGAGGGTCCGACGCTTAAGCGCATCCGTCCCCGCGCCAAGGGTTCCGCTTCTCGCATTCTGAAGCGTACTTCCCACATCACCGTCGTCGTTGCTCCTCGAAAGGAGGCGTAAAGCTGTATGGGTCAGAAAGTCTACCCCACCGGCTTCCGTCTTGGCATCACCGAGAACTGGCGCTCCCGCTGGTTCGCAGAGAAGGATTACGCTAAGACCCTCGGTAACGATCTCGAGATCCGCAAGTACCTCGAGAAGCGTCTTTCCCGCGCAGCTGTCTCCCGTGTCGAGATCGAGCGCGCTGGCGACAAGGTGAAGGTCATCATCCTCACTGCTCGCCCCGGCGTTGTCATCGGTAAGAAGGGTGCCGAGATCGATACCCTCCGTACCGAGCTCGAGAAGGTCGCTGGCGTCTCCAAGGGCCAGCTCTCCGTCGACGTTGTCGAGATCAAGCGCCCCGAGCTCGACGCCAACCTCGTTGCTCAGTCTATCGCCGAGCAGCTCGAGGGCCGCGTTGCCTTCCGTCGCGCTATGCGCAAGGCTGTCCAGTCCGCCCGCAAGGCCGGCGCTAAGGGCATCCGTATCCAGTGCTCCGGTCGTCTCGGCGGTGCCGAGATGGGCCGTCGTGAGTGGTACCGCGAGGGTCGCGTGCCTCTGCACACCCTCCGTGCCAAGATCGACTACGGCACGGCTGTCGCCAGCACCACCATGGGCGCTTGCGGCGTGAAGGTCTGGATCTACCTGGGCGAGAAGCTCCCGGGCCAGCCTGTTCCCAACCCTGCACTCGAGGGCTCTTCCCGTCCTCGTCGTCGTAACTCCGAGAGGAGGGGTCAGTAGTGCTTGCCCCTAAGCGTATTCTTCACCGCAAGGTGCAGCGTGGCTCCATGAAGGGCCAGGCCAAGGGTAATACCGAGCTGCATTTCGGCGAGTTTGGTATCCAGGCTCTCGAGGCCCATTGGATCACCAACCGTCAGATCGAGGCCGCTCGTATTGCCATGACCCGCTACATGAAGCGTGGCGGTCGTGTCTACATCACGATCTTCCCTGATAAGCCCATCACCAAGAAGCCTGCTGAGACTCGCATGGGTTCTGGTAAGGGTAACCCCGAGGAGTGGGTGGCCGTCGTCAAGCCCGGCCGCATCATGTTCGAGGTCAAGGGTGTTCCCGAGGAGGTCGCTCGCGAGGCTCTGCGTCTTGCGCAGCACAAGCTCC
Organism: Collinsella sp.; assembly: GCA_018381235.1. Classification (GTDB taxonomy): domain Bacteria; phylum Actinomycetota; class Coriobacteriia; order Coriobacteriales; family Coriobacteriaceae; genus Collinsella. The sequence goes on from JAGZSF010000015.1 coordinate 42,895, forward strand.
CCATCAAGACCAAGATTGTTGCTGCTAAGAACGCTGAGCAGCGCATCGAGAAGGAGATGGCTGAGGAGGCCGCTCTCGAGGCCAAGTGGGCTGCTGAGGACGCCGCCGCCGCCAAGGAGGAGAACTAATGAAGCCCGCAGAGATTCGTGAGCTCTCGGACGCTCAGCTCGTTGAGAAGCTGAAGGAAATGCGCGCCGAGCTCTTTAACCTTCGTTTCCAGATGGCCACCAGCCAGCTGGACAACACCGCTCGCGTCAACACCGTGAAGAAGGACATCGCTCGCGTCCTCACGGAGCAGCGCGCCCGCGAGATCGCAGCGGAGAAGTCCGCTGTCGCCGAGTAGGACCTAAGGAGAGAACATGACTGATTCGCGTAACTCGCGTAAGGTCCGTACGGGTGTCGTTACCTCCGTCTCCGGTGCCAAGACCATTGTTGTCACCATCACCGAGCGCAAGCGTCACCCCAAGTACGGCAAGATGATGACCAGCTCCAAGAAGCTGCACGCTCACGACGAGGAGTGCACGGCTGGCGTGGGCGATACCGTCCGCGTTATGGAGACCCGTCCTATGTCCAAGATGAAGCGTTGGCGCCTCATCGAGGTCGTCGAGCGCGCTAAATAAGCAGTCGCTCTTACGACTTGTACGTTTCCGAAGATGTGCGTATGCCTGGCTTGCATACCACGGGCCGTATAAAGGCTGCGCACCTCTCTTCGGTTCTTAGTTCGGAGGAACATCTACCATGATTCAGATGCAAACCATGCTGAACGTCGCCGACAACTCCGGCGCTCGCAAGATTCGCTGCATCAAGGTGCTTGGCGGTTCCAAGCGTCGTTATGCAGGCATCGGCGATGTGTTCATCGGTGCTGTCCAGGAGGCTACCCCTGGCGCCAACGTCAAGAAGAAGGACGTTGTCCGTTGCGTCGTCGTTCGCACCGTTAAGGAGATCCGCCGCAAGGATGGCTCCTACATTCGCTTTGATGAGAACGCCTGCGTTGTCATCAACAACGATGGTTCGCCCGTCGGCACCCGTATCTTCGGGCCCGTCGCTCGCGAGCTTCGTGACAAGAAGTACATGAAGATCGTCTCGCTCGCTCCCGAGACCCTGTAGTTAGGGGAGATATATGTATATCAAGAAGGGCGATAAGGTCCAGGTTCTCTCTGGTAAGGATCGCGGCAAGCAGGGCGTTGTCCTGCGTGCTCTCCCCGCCGAGAACAAGGTCGTTGTCGAGGGCGTTTCGGTCGTCAAGAAGGCCGTCAAGCCCAACGCTGCCAACCAGCAGGGCGGCATCGTTTCGCAGGAGGCTCCTATCGACGCCTCCAACGTCAATCTCGTTTGCCCCGAGTGCGGTAAGGTTACCCGCGTCGGTCACGAGAAGGACGGCAAGAACAAGCTGCGCGTCTGCAAGAAGTGCGGCCACAAGTTCTAAGCTGCCCGCAACATCAAGTTGCTAGCAAAGGCCCGGATGCCCCAAGGCACCCGGGCCTTTTTCTATCCCTACTCATTGGGGACAGACTTAAATGAGTGGCCGTTGATTGGCAGTCATTGGGGACAGACTTAAATGACTAGTCGTTGGGGACGTTCTTAAACGGCTAGTTGATGGGGACAGTCTTTAGATTTGTATATCTGGCCATCTGGGATAGGCTTCAACGAAAGCGGCACTTAGGGACTGTCCCTAGGTGCCGGCACATAGGGACGTTCCCTTTTTGCCGGCAGTTTGGGACGATCCTTTGATGTCTGATGCCCCCAGAGGGGTGAAGTAATACAGCTGGGTCTGTCTTTTAGGGCTTTGGTGTTCCGCCCCTTTATGTTTCACAAAGATCGTCGCATGCGCATTTACGCGCATAGCCTTGCGCGATAATGCGCATAGCCGCGCAAACATCTGCCAACTATGGCTAAATAATGACCGATAAGCAAATAAATACGCAAACACGAGCAGATACGCGCGCAATTGTGCGACTATAGGGTTGTTAGAAATGAAGGACTTCCGATGACTCAGGAGGCACATCATGGCAGATTCCAAACAGGCTCCGCTCGACGCCGAGGCAGCCGCAAAGGCGGCGTTTGCCTCGGTCCAGAATCAGCCGTTCCCAAACGACATCTTTACGGCTCCCGAGCTTTGCTGGGCAGTGATCGGGTGCGGTGTTATCGCCAACCAAATGGCCCAGTCCCTCGCGCTGGCCGGCCGCAAGCTTGCGGGCGTCGCCAACCGCACGCTGTCAAAGGCTCAAGCTTTTGCCGAGCAGTATGGCATCGAGAAGGTCTATGACACGGTCGAGGACCTCTATGCCGATCCGAACATTGACGCAGTCTATATCACCACGCCGCACAACACTCATATCACCTACCTGCGAGCCGCTCTGGCAGCTGGTAAGCACGTGCTCTGCGAAAAGGCCATTACCCTCAATTCCGCCGAGCTCGACGAGGCCCGCGCCATTGCCGACGAACATAACGTGATCCTCATGGACGCCACCACGGTGCTTCACATGCCCTTGTATCAGGAGCTGCGCCGCCGCATGGATGCCGGCGAGTTTGGCCGCATGAACCTCGCCCAACTCAATTTTGGTAGCTATAAGGAGTACGGCGACCTGACCAACCGCTTTTACAATCGCAACCTTGCCGGCGGCGCCATACTCGACATTGGCGTGTATGCCCTGTCCGTCATGCGTCTCTTTATGGCAAGCCAGCCCGCTGAGGTCGTTTCGCTGGGCAACAACTGCGAGACTGGCGTTGACGTCGCGGGTGGCATCGTCTGCCGAAATGCCGAGCAGCAGCTGGGCGTCGTGAGCCTTACGCTCCACTCCAAGCAGCCCAAGCGCTCGGTCATCAGTTTCGACAAGTGCTATATCGAGGTCAACGAGTATCCGCGCGCCGACCATGCGACCATTGTGTGGACTGTTGACGGTCGCCGTGAGGAGGTCCACGCTGGCACCGAGGCCTACGCACTGTGCTACGAGATGGCCGACCTGGAGAAGGCCGTCGCCGGCGATGATTCGAAGCGCGAGCTTCTGGGCTATGCTTCCGATGTTATGGAGCTTATGACCAAGCTCCGCGCCGATTGGGGAGTCGTGTACCCCGAGGAGGAGTAAGCGATGCTTGCGGAAGATAGGCTCAACGCGATCGTGTCGATGGTGCAGCAGGCCGGCTCGGTTACCGTGCCTGAGCTTGCTGAAGCCCTGGGCGTGACGGCGTCTACCATTCGGCGCGACCTGCAGGCGCTCGACCGTGCACACCGTATCGCCAAGGTGCACGGAGGCGCGACGAGTCTGGAGCGTGCGCACGTGACGCGCGACCTGACGATCAGCGAGCGCAGTGATCTCCATAACGATGACAAGGAGCGCATCTGCGCCCGTGCGGCGGCGCTTGTGGAGCCCGAGAGCTTTGTGTACATCGATTCAGGTTCGACGACGCTTAGGCTCATCGAGCATCTTCCGCGCCTTGAGGGCGTCACCTATGTGACCGATTCTGTGCTCCATGCTCAGCACCTCGCTCTGCGCGGCATGCGCACCGTGGTGCTGGGCGGCGAGCTCAAGCCCGAGACCGAAGCGCTCGTTGGCCCCGATGCCTTGGCAACCCTAGACCGCTACAACTTCAATTGCGGTTTTTGGGGTTCTAACGGCATTGCCGCCGAGCAGGGCTTCACCACACCGGATATCGAGGAAGCGCAGGTCAAGCGTATCTCGATGCGCCATACCGCCAAGCGCTTCGTAATCTCAGACGCCAGTAAAATTGGCATGGTGGCGTCCGTCAAGTTCGCGGACTTTCGCGATGCAACGATCATCACTGCGGGCGAGGTGCCAGCCAAGTACCGGGCAATGGACAACGTCATCACGGTCTAGCGACAGGGGACAGGACAAGGCCAAAACCACCACAAAGGTGCCTGTCCCCATTGTGGTGGTTAGCAACGGAAACCGAGTAGTTTTCTCAATAGAAAAGCGGCAACGTCCATCACGGGCGTTGCCGCTTTCGTTGTCTACCGGTTTTGTCTAAGTCTGTAACAACTGGACCGTTAAAAGTGGGCTAGGTGTTACAGATCGAGATACTTCCGAGCCGCGCCGTCCCTTTGTCTCAATTTGTAACATCTGGGACGGATTTTACCGAGTTACTGTTACGGATTGAGATTTTCCCTTGAGGGAGATTCGAATGTCTCGATCTGTAACAGATAGACCGGAAAATGGGTTCTAACTGTTACAGATCGAGACGTTTTGGGACCGTGGCTGGGCCATTGCGGCAAAACCACCGCGAAGACGCCTGTCCCCATTGTGGTGGTTTAGGGCTCCCAGGGGCAGGGGGCTTCGATGTGGATGTGCTCGCCGGTTACGGGATGCGTGAAGGACACGCTGTGGGCGTGGAGCATCAGGCCGCAGGGGCGCGGCGTTCCGTACAGGTCGTCGCCAACCAGGGGATGGCGCTCGCTTGCCAGATGCACACGGATTTGGTGCTTGCGGCCGGTGAGCAACTCGACATCGATATACGAGCGCGTGGGCAGGCCACGACGGCTCTTAAGGCGTTTGAGCACCTTCACGCGCGTTTGAGACGGCTTGCCGCTGGCGCCGACGCGCATCTTTCGGCTGTCGTGACGGTCGCGGGCGATGGGCTTGTCGATGAGCTTTTCGTTCCAGTCGATCTTGCCCTCGGCGAGCGCTAGGTAGTGCTTTTCGAAAGCGTGGTCGATGACCATCTGGTCAAAAGCGGGCTGCGTCTGCTTGTCGAGCGAGAACAGCACCACGCCGGTGGTGTCGCGGTCCAGGCGGTTGAGCGGCTGCATGTCGGTCGCGGCAAAGCCGTCGCCCATCGCCAGCAGCAGGTCGCTGGCGTAGTCGGTGAGCGTGCGCTCGCCGGTGCCGTCGCCGTGGACGATCATGCCGGCGGGCTTGTCGATGGCCATAAGCCAGGCGTCGCAGTAGAGGACTTGAGGTTCTTCGTTCACGTGTAAGCCTTTCGGTTAGCTAATTCCCACAAACATGCAGCCCGAAGTCGCCCCGCGCAGACGGGCGGCGGGCTTGCGGCCGGCTTGAGCTGCCTCGACGGCGCGACGGACGCGAGCGACGGCACGGGCGATCTCATCGGTCTCGAGCAGGGTTCCGTCGACCATAAGACGGCGCACGCCGGCATCGAGTAACTGTGGAACCTGAGGCGTGAGGTCGATGGGGTAGGCGTCGTACAGGCGTGAGCGGCCATGGATGTCGGTGCGGACGGGCATGACCTTTCCGTCGATATTCTTGAGCGAGAGCTTGCGGGCACGCAGGCGGCAGTTGGCGCAATCGTGGATGCAGCCGTTGGCAACCTGCAGAATGCAATGCTCGCTTGTCATGACGCGCGGGCGGCCAAAGACGGTGATGCCTAGAGCCGCGGGCGCGGCGGCGCCGAGCGAGACAATCTCGTCGAGCGTGATTTCGGGCGAGAGCCAAAACGCACCGGCTCCGCGCTCGGCAAGCGCCTCCATGCAGGGTGCGTTGTGAACCGGCAGGCAAGAGCGAATCTCGGCCGTGGCGCCGGCATGAGCGGCTACGGCGAGCTCGGAGATATTGCCGACGGCGACGGTGGCTCCGGCATTGATCCAAGGATCGACGCGCTCGTGGTCGACGGCGCGGCAGACCTCGTCGAGTACGGGCACGATACCCTGCTCAAATGCATCGGCAGGGGAGAGTCCGACAGCCTCGAGCGCGTCGGTGGTCATATAGATGCACGTTGCACCCTCCGCGCGGGCTGCCTCGGCGGCCTCGAGCGAGGTGACGGTGGCGCAGATCTGCGGCTCGTCGCGGTAGTGCTTGGGCATGGGGCGCGTACATTTGTCGAGCACCGGCAACTCGAGCGTTTTTGCGCGCTCCTCGTACGGTGCCAGAATGGCCTCTTCCAGCGCCTTACAAGCGGCGGCGCGCACCTTGTGTACAGCGGAGAAGCCCATGCCGCAGCCCTCATCGAGCGCCACATCAAAGCTCGCTGCCTCGAAGGGCGAGGAGCCCATGCGGCCCACATGCTCAACCAGGTCTGCCGCCTCGACGGCGCGGGTCTTGGCGGCCTCGACGATGAAGCCCGTGGCGGTAGCGGTGAGCATGGCGTTGTCACAGCAGGTGAGTGTGACAGTAAACGGCTCGCCCAGACGTGCCACAACGGACACGTCTACGGCGCGGCGGCGTAGCACATCGCGCTTGAGCGCGGCGCCGGCGGCGTCAATGGCGCTCTGGCTTCGAATCACGCGCACGCGGCAGCCCTCGGGCATGCTACGGGGCACGCGACATTCGATGATGTCGCCTGCGGCGGCATCATCGGCGGCGATGGTGGTTAGGAACTGGTCAAACTCATCGTCGTGACGAAGCTCCAGCAGGTCGCCCTTGCCCACGGGCTCAAACAGCTCAATGCGGGCGATGGCGGCGCGGCGACGGCGATCATCGGGCTTGAGTCCGCGTACATCGCGGTTGGCCAGACGGCTGCCAAGCACCGTGCCCACAATCTGGCCGCGGTTGTTGGAGCGCTCGTAGCTCATCATCTCGTCGCCCGAGGTGCCATCCTGGTAGGCGTGCGTAAAGTCGCGGTTAAAGCAGCGCTTGAGCTGGCGCTGGCGGGCGGCATCCTCATCCTTAGAGGTCGAAACATCGGCAAGCATGTCATCAATCTGATGACGATACACGTCGACGATGGAATACACGTAATCGGGGGCCTTCATGCGGCCCTCGAGCTTGAGCGATGCGGCGCCGGCGTCATACAGACGGTGAACAAGCTGCGACGTGTTGGTGTCGCGCGGGCACAGCGCGCGCTCGCGACCGGCAGGGGAGAGCGAGCGGCCGTTCTCGTCAATTAGCTCGTAGGGTAGACGACAGGGTTGAGCGCACATGCCGCGGTTGGCCGAGCGGCCCGCCATGGCAAAGCTCGACAGCAGGCACAGGCCCGAGTAGCAAAAGCAGATGGCACCGTGGCTAAAGACCTCGAGGTCGACATCGGGCGCGGCGTCGTGGATGGCGGCGATTTCGTCGATGGAGAGCTCGCGCGAGAGGGTCACGCGGTCGGCGCCCTGCTCACGGCACCAGATGGTTCCGCGGTCGTCGTGGATGTTCGCCTGGGTCGAGATATGTGTCTCGATGCCGGGCATGGTGCGCTTGGCCTCAAAGAACAGACCCCAGTCCTGGATAATGAAGGCATCGGCGCCCAGCGTGGAGCAGCGATGGATGAGTTGCAGCGCATCGCCCATCTCGGATTGCTTGATGACGATGTTGACCGTGACGTAGACGCGCGACCCGGCTAGATGCGCGGCGCGGCAGGCTTGCTCAAAGGCCTCGTCGGTAAAGTTGGTTGCCTTGCGGCGGGCGTTGAAGCTGCCCATGCCGCAGTAGATGGCGTCTGCCCCGGCGGCGAGCGCGGCGGCAAAGGGCTCCGGGCCTCCGGCGGGGGCCAAAAGCTCGGGCCTGCGGTTAGTGGTTCGGCTGGCGGTTGCGGTCATATCCTGCCTTTCAAAATGCTCAGATATTCAAAAGTATAGTGGCGTCGCTGCGGTGGGCGACGCCCGCAGCCTAAGCAGGACAAAGTCTTCAGCAGCTTGGACTGGCTGCTCCACATGAGAACCGTTCAGCGGTTCGGGGAAACCGTTGGGCGATAAAATATTCTCGCAAGCTGATAATATTCTTGCATCAAACAGAAACCTTGAGTACTATCCCAATCAAGCGCGGTGTTCAGACCGAACTGTGCCTCCCGGTGCGAACACCGCGCTCACGCTCTCTATTTGATTGTAAGGAGAAAAACATGAGCAAGACCGTCGTGTCTTCCGATAACGCACCCGCAGCCATCGGCCCGTATTCCCCTGGTATCCAGGCCGGCAACATGGTGTTCCTGTCCGGCCAGCTGGGCATCGATCCCGCGACCGGCAAGATGCCCGAGGGCGTCGAGGCCCAGGCCAAGCAGTCCCTCGCCAACGTCGAGGCCCTGCTGACCGCTGCCGGCGCTACCTTTGCCGATGTCGTCAAGACCACGGTCTACCTGGCCGACATCGCCGACTTCGCCGCCGTGAACGAGATCTACGCCTCCAAGTTTGAGGCCCCGTTCCCCGCGCGCAGCGCCTTCCAGGTTGCCGCCCTTCCGGCTGGCGGTCTGGTCGAGATCGAGGTCGTTGCCGCTCTCTAAGGCGTTGGCCACAACTAAACATGACATGCAAAAAGACCCTGCAGCGCGTGCGAGCTGCAGGGTCTTTTGTTAAGTGACGGATCGCTTGTGGAGCCGCGCTTCATTTTGCTCGTTAGCCTTCCTTTCGGACTTTTTGCAGGTAGCGGTAGACGCTGGGCTCCGAGATGCCCAGCGCGGTGGCGGCGCAGGCAACAGCGCCCTTGAGCATGAACACCCCGTTGCCGTTGAGGTGGCGAATGACGTCCACGCGGTCGCTCTGACCAAGCGACGCTGCATCCAGCCCACGCGCGCTCAGCAACTCGGCAATGCTGCGGTCGATGAGCTCCTGTGTGGACTCCGAAAGGCTTTCGACCTCGATAGGGGCGGGCTCCGTGCGCGTTGGCGCCGCGTCGAAGCACGCCATGAGCTGCTGCGCCATGGCGTTGATGGAGCGTACGATCGAGAGGTCGGTGTTGACGCAGAGCATACCGACGATCTCGTCATTCTCGCGGATAAAGTACGTCGCTGACTCCAACGTCTTGCCTCCGGCGCCGCGGCCCTCGTAGCCCGTAATAAACGGCAGGTCGCGATACTTGGCGTCGTGCATGATCTTGAGTGCCAGATCGGTGGCGGGACCGCCGACCTTGCGGCCGCTCACGATGCCGTTGCGAATATCGACGATGGCGTGGTCGGGATCCGAGAAATCGTGCAGCACGATTTCGCTGTTTTTGCCGAGTATCTGCTCCAGAAAATCGACCATCGGCAAAAAGCGACGTACGGTCTCGTTCACGGGCAACTCCTTTGGGTGAAATCGGAAATGTTCATAACAATTTTTTCTCATGGTAACACGCTGCCCATCATCTCGTATATCCGCAGGTACATTGCGTAATGCAGACGAACGGTAGGAATTTAGCGGTAAACGGTTGACCAAAAGAAATGTTAGATGTTATTTTGACCAGACACTTTCCTGACCTGCGGAAATGCGTAATTTCAGCTGAAGAATAGTCTGATAACAAAAAATTATTATTGAGAATGAGAATCATCTTTAATACGATATGCAATGAAGGCACAACCTCAACCCCGCACTGCGTCACAATAGAGCGTTAGATGCGAAAACAACTACTTCGAGGATTGGTGGTCAAATGACCCAGGAGACGGTTACGAACGGCACTGAAGCCCTGTTCACTCGCGAAGGCATGCCTCCCGTTAAGGAAATGATCCCGTGTGCCCTTCAGCACGTACTGGCATCGTTTGCCGGCATCATTACCCCGGCGGTCATCATGGCCGGCGTCTACGGCTTTAATAGCCAGCAGAGCACCGACATCATCCAGGTCGCGCTCATTCTTTCGGCGATCGATACGGCCCTTCAGGCCTTCGCTCCCTTCCGTCGCATCGGCGGCGGCCTGCCCATCGTCATGGGCGTTTCGTTCGCGTTCCTGCCGGCCCTGCAGGCCATGGGTGCCTCGGGCTTTAGCTTTGGTGCACTGCTGGGCGGCGAGATCGTCGGCGGCGCCGTCGCGGTCCTCTTTGGTCTGGCCTACAGCAAGATCAAGTGGCTGTTCCCGCCCGTCGTGACCGGTACGGTCATCTTCTCCATCGGCGTTTCGCTGTATCCCACGGCCGTCAAGTATATGGCCGGCGGTATGGGTACGCCGCTATGGGGCACCCCGCAGGCCTGGTGCGTCGCTCTTATTACCTTCGCCGTGGTCTTTGCGCTCGCCAACTTTGGCAAGGGCACGCTCAAGCTGGGATCCGTGTTCTTTGGCATGATCGTTGGCATGATCGTCTCCATCCCCTTTGGCATGATCGACTTCTCCAGCGTCGCCACCGCTCAGGTCTTCGCCCTTCCCAAGCTCATGCCCTACGCGCTCGAGTTTGATCCCGAGGTCTGCATTACCCTCGCCGTCGTGTTCCCCATGGTTGCTATCCAGGTTATCGGTGACGTCTCCGCCGCCTGCCTGGGCTCCATCGACCGTATGCCCACCGAGCGCGAGCTCTCCGGCGCCATCGTGTCCCAGGGCCTTACCTCTATGGTCGGCGGCCTGCTGGGCGGTCTTCCCACCAGCGCCCTTGGCCAGAACGTGGGCATCATCTGCTCCAACAAGGTCGTCAACAAGTGGGTCTTTGTGATCATCGCGGCCGTCTTTGCCATCGCCGGTCTGTTCCCGCAGCTTTCTGCCGTCCTTTCCGCTATCCCGCAGCCCGTCATCGGCGGCGCGACCGTCGGTGTCTTTGGCACCATCACCATGAACGGCGTGCGCATGTTCACCCGCGAGGGCCTCACGCAGCGCACTACCACCATCGTCGGTACCTCCGTCGTCTTTGGCCTGGGTATCTGGATGGCCAGCGGTTGCCTTGCCGGCGAGGGTATGCCCGCCTGGGTGTCCACCGTCATCGGCTCCAATGCCGTAACCCCCACCGCCATCATGGCCATTGTCCTTAACCTGATCCTTCCGCAGACGCCGGTCGTGGCTCAGCACATCGATGCTGCCAAGGACGCTGCCGTGGATCTGGTCTTGCCCGAGAGCAAGAAGTAACCAATTCGGTGCTATTCGTCGGCGGACGCATCGCCTCGTCCGCCGACGCCATGCGGCGCCAAGCCGCACTTCAAAGGGCTTGTCCCTTTGGTGAAGCGTTGACGGGAGAGGGCCCGTTTCCGGTGTAGGCCGGCGCTTCGCACTCCGCCATGTCAGAGGTGTCAAACCCCGCCCCTGATGTCGAAGGGAGCATCCATGCTTCTGGTCGCTAACGGTTCCGTCTTTACCCGCAACGCGCAGACCCCGTTCATTCCAAACGGTGCGGTCGCCATTGACGGAGATACGATTGTCGAAGTGGGCCCCGAGTGCGAGCTCAAGGTCAAGTACCCGGATGCCGAGTACGTCGACGCCCAGGGCAACCTCATCATGCCCGGACTTATCAACTGCCACACCCACATCTACTCGGGTCTGGCCCGCGGCCTTGCCATTAAGGGCTGCAACCCCACCAACTTCCTGGAGAATCTTGAGCAGCAGTGGTGGAAGATTGACGACAACCTGACGCTCGACGGCACCAAGGCCAGCGCCTACGCCACGATTCTTGACTCCATCCGCGATGGCGTCACCACGATCTTCGATCACCATGCGAGCTTCTGCGAGATCCCGGGAAGCCTCTTTACCATTAAGGATGCAGCTCAGGAGCTGGGCATGCGTTCGTGCCTGTGCTACGAGGTCTCCGATCGCCGCGGCCAGGAAAAATGCGACCAGGCCATTGCCGAGAACGCCGAATTTGCCCAGTGGGCCGCCAAGGAGCGTCGCGATAACGACAACCATATGATCGCCGCCATGTTTGGCGGTCACGCCACTTTTACGCTGTCGGACGAGACCATGGACAAGATGGCCGAGGCCAACAACGGCCTGACCGGCTTCCATATCCATGTGTGCGAGGGCATGAACGATGTGTGGGATTCCCGCCTCAACCGCGGCGGCATCAGCCCCGTCGAGCGCCTGCTGCAGCACAACCTGCTGGGTCCCGACACCATGCTCGGCCACTGCATCCACGTGACGCCTGCCGAGATGGATATCGTCAAGGAGTCCGGCACCTGGCTCGTCAACAACCCCGAATCCAATATGGGCAACGCCGTGGGCTGCGCTCCCGTGCTCGAGTTCTTCCGCCGCGGCATTCCCGTGTGCATGGGCACCGACGCCTACACCCACGATATGCTCGAGAGCCTCAAGGTCTTCCTGATCATTCAGCGCCACAACGCCGCCATGCCCAACGTGGGCTGGTGCGAGGCCATGACGATGCTGTTCGAGAACAACGCCAAGATGGCGAGCAAGTACTTCGATCGCAAGCTCGGCGTGCTCGAGGCCGGCGCTGCCGCCGACGTCATCGTTATGGACTACAAGCCCTTTACGCCGCTGAGCGAGGAGAACATCGACGGCCACATGCTCTTTGGCATGATGGGCAAAAACTGCCGCACCACCATCATCAACGGCCGCGTCCTGTACAAGGATCGCGAGTTCGTTGGCATTGATGAGGACAAGATCAACGCGTGGACCATGGCTGAGTCCAAGAAGCTCTGGAGCACGCTCAACGATCGCACCTACTAATTACAAGTAGATTCACGCGCGCCGGATGTTTCGCCGCATCCGACGCGCGTATAGGCGACCTCCGCGGGGTCGCCGGCGCTGTGCTAGCGCTACACCGTATTTGCGCCCGCCGCGCGGTCTCGCCGGGCGTTACAGAGAGGAGCTCACTATGAGCGACATCATGAGGCCGATCCCGTTTTCGCAGCTGATGAACTGGATCATCGAGGAGCACAAGACTCAGGACGCCATCTTTGGCGTGCGTAAGATGGTCACGACCAATCAGGAGGGTGCGCTTCCCATTTTTGACGAGCGCATCGAGACTCCGTTTGGCCCGGCCGCCGGCCCCAATACGCAGCTTGCCCAGAACATCGTGGCATCCTACGTGGCCGGTTCCCGCTTCTTTGAGCTCAAGACCGTCCAGGTTATGGACGGCGAGGAGCTCTCCAAGTGTGTGAACAAGCCCTGCATTGTGGCGCAGGACGAGTGCTACAACTGCGAGTGGTCGACCGAGCTCGAGGTTCCGCAGGCCTTTGCCGAGTACGTGAAGGCATGGTTTGCCTGCCACCTGATCGCTCGCGAGTACGGCCTGGGCAGCCCGGACGGCTTTGTCTTTAACATGTCCGTGGGCTATGACCTCGAGGGTATTAAGAGCCCCAAGGTCGACGCCTATATCGAGGGCATGAAGGACGCCAGCGGCTCCGAGGTTTGGAACGAGTGCCGCACATGGGCGCTCGCTAACCTGGACAAGTTTGAGCATGTCGATGCCGCGTTTGTCGAGTCCATCCCGGCGCGCGTCTCCAACTCCATCACCGAGTCCACCCTGCACGGCTGCCCGCCGGCGGAGATCGAGCGCATCGCGACCTATCTGATCACCGAGAAGGGCCTCAACACCTACATCAAGTGCAACCCCACGCTGCTGGGCTATGAGTTTGCCCGCCAGCGCCTCAACGAGCTGGGCTTTGACTACATCGTCTTCGACGATACGCACTTCCGCGAGGACCTGCAATGGGCCGACGCCGTGCCCATGTTCGAGCGCCTGATTGCCCTGTGCGCCGAGCGCGGCCTGGAGTTTGGCGTCAAGCTGACCAACACGTTCCCCGTCGACGTGACGAGGAACGAGCTGCCCTCCACCGAGATGTACATGTCCGGCCGTTCGCTGTTCTCGCTGACCATCGAGGCCGCCCGCCGCATTACCGAGCAGTTTGATGGCAAGCTGCGTATCAGCTACTCCGGCGGTGCCACGGTCTACAACATTCGCGCCCTGTACGATGCCGGCATTTGGCCCGTTACCCTGGCGACCGACGTGCTCAAGCCCGGTGGCTACGAGCGCTTTAGCCAGATGGCCGGCGAGTTTACCGACCTGGACGGCAAGCCGTTCGCGGGCGTCTCTCTCGAGGCCGTGACCGCGATCCAGACCGACTCGCTCACCAATCCGCTCTATAAGAAGCCGCTGCGCCCGCTGCCCGACCGCAAGGTTGCCGGCAAGAGCCCGCTTTCCGACTGCTTTACCACGCCGTGCCGCACGAGCTGCCCCATCCAGCAGGATATTCCTGCCTACCTGGCGGCCGTTGACGAGGGCCGCTACGAGGACGCACTCAACATCATCATCGAGCGCAACGCCCTGCCGTTCATTACCGGCACCATCTGCCCGCATCCCTGCGGCCGTGCCTGCGAGCGTGCGTTCTACGAGCCCGAGGGCGCCCAGATTCGCGCCAGCAAGCTCAAGGCCGCCCGCGAGGCCATGACCGCCGTGCTGCCCAAGCTGCGCGCCCAGGCCATCGCCAACGACGGCGAGCGCAACGTTGCCGTTATCGGCGGCGGTCCGGCCGGTCTGGCGACGGCGTTCTTCCTGACTCGTGCCGGCGTGCCCGTCACCATCTTTGAGGCCCGCGACTCTCTCGGCGGCGTGGTCCGTCACGTCATTCCTGAGTTCCGCATTGCGAGCGACGATATCTCCCACGATGCCGAGCTCTGCCTGGCCTTTGGCGCCAAGGTGCAGCTCAACGCCCGCGTGGAGTCCATCGACGATCTCAAGGCCCAGGGCTTTACCGACGTGGTCGTGGCCACCGGTGCTTGGATGCCCGGCTCTGCAGGCTTGGGCGAGGGTGCCGAGCTCGACGTGCTGGAGTTCCTCGAGGCCGCCAAGAAGGGCGAGAAGCTCGAGCTGGGCGAGGACGTCGTGGTCATTGGCGCCGGCAACACCGCCATGGACGCGGCCCGCGTGGCCAAGCGCCTGGCAGGTGTGAAGAACGTGCGCCTGGTCTACCGCCGCACCAAGAAGCAGATGCCCGCCGACGAGGAAGAGCTCGATTTTGCTCTGGCAGACGGTGTTGAGTTCTGCGAGCTGCTGGCGCCCAAGGCGCTCAACGGCGCCGTGCTGACCTGCGATGTTATGGAGCTTGGCGAGCCGGATGCAAGCGGCCGCCGCAGCCCCGTCGCCACGGGCGAGACCGTCGAGCTTTCCGCCACCACGGTGATCTGCGCCGTGGGCGAGGGCATCGATGCCAGCCTGTACGATGCCGCGGGCGTCGAACACGACCGTCGCGGTCGCCTTGCCGCCACCTCCACCGGCGTCGAGGGCGTCTGGGCTGCAGGCGATTGCCGTCGCGGTCCGGCCACCGTGGTCGAGGCTATCGCCGACGCCGCCGAGGTTGCCCGTGCCATTGCCGGTGTGGACTTTAACAAGTACGCCGACTGTAACGAGCAGGCCGGTCGCGAGGACACCTGCTACGAGCGCAAGGGATCGCTGTGCCGCGACAAGCGCAACTGCACCAAGACCCGCTGCTTGGGCTGCGGCTCGGTGTGCGAGGTCTGCTGCGACGTGTGCCCCAACCGCGCCAACGTTGCCATCAAGGTGCCGGGCCTGGCCAAGCATCAGGTCGTCCATGTCGACGGCATGTGCAACGAGTGCGGCAACTGCGCCGTGTTCTGCCCCTATCAGGAGGGTCGTCCCTACAAGGACAAGCTCACCCTGTTCTGGAGCGAGCAGGACATGGAGAACTCCGAGAACGAGGGCTTCCTGGCCGTGGACGAGGATCACTTTAAGGTCCGCGTCGCCGGCACGGTCCGCACCGTCTCGGTCGATGCCGTCAACACCGGCCTTCCCGAGGCTGTCCGCCTGACCATCAGGGCTGTGCGCGACAACTATTCGTATCTTCTTAAGAAATAGGCGAGTCTCTTATGGCCAAATCCATTCAACATAACGTGGCCTACGTTGCCTGCGGAAGCGGTTGCACCTCCGCAGGCGGCGACGCCCGCTGCAGCGAAGGCTGCATTGGCTGTGGCGCCTGCGTCACGGCCTGCCCCCACGGCGCCATTGCGCTGGTCGATGGCATCGCCCGCGTGGATCGCTCAAAGTGCACGGGCTGTGGTCTGTGCGGCATGGCGTGCCCGCAGCGCGTGATTGCCTTCGTTCCCGGCTACCAGAACATTCTGGTGCGCTGCAACAACACCGATAAGGGCGCCATTGCGCGCAAGATTTGCGACACGAGCTGCATCGGTTGCGGCATGTGCGCTAAAAAGTGCCCTGCCGGCGCTATCCGCATCGAGGACAACTGCGCCCATATCGATGGCGCGGACTGCCTGTCGTGCGGCATGTGCGCCGTCGTCTGCCCGCATGGCGCCATCCACGACCGCACCGGCATCGCCGCCGGCGTGTAGAGGGGAATCACCATGGCACAGGAATTCACTTTTACCGTTAACGGCGTCGAGCGCACGACGACCCAAAACAAGCCGCTGCTGCGCTACCTGCGCGACGACCTGCATATCCATTCCGCCAAGGACGGCTGCTCCGAGGGCGCCTGCGGTACCTGCACCATCCATGTGGACGGTGCGGCTGTCAAGGCGTGCGTACTGACCACCGCCCTTGCCGCCGGCCGCAACATCGTGACCGTCGAGGGCCTGCCCAAGGACGTTCGTGAGGCCTTTGTGTACGCCTTTGGCGCCGTGGGCGCCGTGCAGTGCGGTTTTTGCATCCCCGGCATGGTCATGGCGGGTGCGGCGCTCATCGCCGAGGATCCCGAGCCCACCGAGGAGCAGATCAAGTACGCCATTCGCGGTAACGTCTGCCGCTGCACCGGCTACAAAAAGATTATCGAGGGCATTTCGCTGGCAGCTGCGGTGCTGCGCGGCGAAAAGCAGATCGACGAGGATCTGGAGCGCGGCGATGACTACGGCGTGGGCAAGCGCGCCTTCCGTATCGACGTGCGCAAGAAGGTGCTCGGCGAGGGCAAGTATCCCGACGACATCGACGAGCTCGATCAGCCGGGTCTGACCTACGCCAGCGCCGTGCGCTCCAAGTACCCGCGCGCCCGTGTGCTCTCCATCGATACCTCCAAGGCCGAGGCCCTGTCCGGCGTGGTGGGTATCCTGCGCGCCGAGGACGTGCCGGTCAACCAGGTCGGCCACCTTATCCAGGACTGGGACGTCATGATCGCGGCGGGCGATATCACCCGCTGCGTGGGTGACGCCATCGTGCTGGTGGTTGCCGAGGACGAGGCGACGCTCGAGAAGGCCAAGAAGCTCGTAAAGATTGATTACGAGCCGCTGGAGCCCGTGCGCAATATCGCCGAGGCCAAGGCTGCCGACGCCCCGCGCCTGCACGACAGCTTCTTTGCCTTTGGCAACACGGTGGAGCTCAAGGACAACGTGTGCCAGAGCCGTCACGTGACGCGCGGCGACGCCGCCAAGGCGCTGGCAGAGAGCGCGTTCACCGTGACGCAGCGCTTTACCACGCCCTTTACCGAGCATGCCTTCTTGGAGCCCGAGTGCGCCGTCGCCTTCCCGTACAAGAACGGCGTCAAGGTGCAGTCGACCGACCAGGGCGCCTACGATACGCGCAAAGAGTGCGCCCACATGTTTGGCTGGGATAACGAGCCCGAGCGCGTGGTTGTAGAGACCATGCTCGTGGGTGGCGGCTTTGGCGGCAAGGAGGACGTGTCCATTCAGCATCTGGCCGCGCTCGCCGCCTATAAGTTCCAGCGTCCTGTGAAGTGCAAGCTCACGCGTGCCGAGTCACTCGCGTTCCATCCCAAGCGCCATGCCATGGACGGTACCTTTACGCTGGGTTGTGACGCCGAGGGCAACTTTACCGGCCTGGACTGCGAGATCAACTTTGATACCGGCGCCTACGCGTCGCTGTGCGGCCCGGTGCTCGAGCGCGCCTGCACGCATGCCGTCGGCCCCTACAAGTACCAGAACACCGACATCCGCGGTTTTGGCTACTACACCAACAACCCGCCCGCCGGCGCGTACCGAGGCTTTGGCGTCTGTCAGTCCGAGTTTGCACTCGAGAGTCTGATCGACCTGCTGGCAGAAAAGGTCGGCCTGGATCCGTGGGAGATCCGCTACCGTAACGCCATCGAGCCGGGCGAGGTTTTGCCCAACGGCCAGATTGCCGACTGCTCCACGGCACTTAAGGAGACGCTGCTCGAGGTCAAGGATGCCTACTACGCGCATCCCGGACACGCCGGCATTGCCTGCGCCATGAAGAACGCCGGCGTGGGCGTGGGCCTGCCCGATGCCGGCCGCTGCAAGATCCGCGTCGAGAACGGCGTGGCCGTGGTCTATGCCGCTACGTCCGACATCGGCCAGGGCTGCAACACCGTCTTTTTGCAGGACGTTGCCGAGGCATGCGGCCTGCCGCTTCGCTGCATCGCCAACGGCGAGTGCTCCACCGAGAACGCTCCCGACTCCGGCACTACGTCTGGCTCGCGTCAGACGGTCGTGACCGGCGAGGCCGTGCGCGGTGCCGCCTTCCTGCTGCGCGATGCCATGCTTGGCATCGAGGCCGGAAAGCCTGCACCCGATACCCCCGTGAGCGCGCATGGTGACGGCGTCAAGATTGAGTATGACGACGGCCGCGCCTATCAGCTGCGCACTCAGGAGCTCGTCGCCGGCCAGGGTATGCATCCTCAAGATCCCGCGGTCGCCATCAAGGCGCTCGAGGGATGCGAGTTTGGCTACGTGTATCTGGAGCCGACCGACAAGCTGGGTGCCGACGTTCCCAACCCCAAAAGCCACATCTGCTACGGCTTTGCCACGCATGTGGTCATTCTGGACGATGACGGCCGCGTGAGCGAGGTCTATGCCGCGCACGATTCCGGCAAGGTGGTCAACCCCATCTCCATCCAGGGTCAGATCGAAGGCGGCGTGCTCATGGGCATGGGCTACGCGCTTACCGAGGACTGGCCGCTCAAGGACTGCGTACCCCAGGCAAGGTACGGTACACTCGGGCTGTTCCGTGCGCCCGAGATCCCGGATATCCACGCCATCTACGTGGAGAAGGACGAACTGCTGCCCGTGGCATACGGCGGCAAGGGCATTGGCGAGATCGCAACGATCCCCACGGCGCCCGCCGTACAGAACGCTTACCGCGCGTTTGACGGCAAGCTGCGTCCCGATCTGCCCATGGTGGATACGCCCTACAGCCGCGTCCGCAACCGCGGGTAGGGTAGGGCGCGGGCGGCCATTGCCGACGGGCTGTTCGCGCTCAACATCAACTGCATATGCTGCGCCTTTGGCCCCAGCTCCATCGCGAGCCGGGGCCTTTTGTTTGGAGCGCCTCCGCATGCGGAAACTGTATCCCGGAATCCAGCCTCGGAACGGGATGAACTTTCCCAACGGGGCCGCATGCGGAAACTGCGTCCCGGAATCGTGCCTCAGAATGGGATGTGTTTTCCGCTGGCCGGCCGTTTGGAAAGTGCATCCCAGTTTGAGCGTTTATTCCGGGATGCGGTTTCCGCTGAAGGACTCAACCGGAAAGCCTGTCCCGTTCCGAGGCTGGATTCCGGGACACGCTTTCCGCTAGGCCCGCCATACGGAAAGTGCATCCCGTTTTGAGTGTCCGAACTGGGACGCGCTTTCCGCCAGCGTGGCCGTTGGGAAAACGCGGCCCAGATAGGGGGGGATGCGATTCGGCGATGCGTGGCCTAGCAGCTCCTACAGGTCCACCTCGTTGAGCCATGTCGGCAGCACGGTCTGCCGGATGCCTGCTGTCTGCAGCTTTTTGGCGAGCATTCCTGCCGAGCGGACCTCGTTCATGGTAAAGCGCAACAGAGGGTGACCGTAGAGCGATAGGTGCGCTTCGCGCTGTCGTTCGGCAACGAGCGCCTCGGCGGTGGTGCGTCCGGCCAGCATGGTCTGGTCGGTATATTTGATGAGCCCGTCGAGCTCGCCCAGCGTGAGTTCCCGCGCCTGGCGCTCCCAGGCAAAGTCCGTTCGTATGGGCTTGGCCGAATCGAAGGGGTCCGTCAGCTCGTATTGAAGCCAGTCGGGCGCAAAGCCCGTCTCGATCATGATGGCTCGGGCGACCGATTCCCCGCCGCTCTCGGCGCGGGCGTCGGCATATCGAAGCGTTGTGAGGGCGGTGCGAATCGCGCGACCATTGCGGGCAGTCGCTCGTTGCTCAACGGCCTCCATCAGCTGTTCCGGCGCAAGGCCGAGCTTTGAGATCGCCGAATCGGCAATGGGCATGCCGTCGGCAAAACCAGTTTGCAGCAGGCAATCTGTGGCCGTTTGGATGGGCGGCGTTACCGATATGCCGGCTCTGCGTATTGCTCCGGCCGGCTCAATCTGGTGTCGCTGAATATGTGCGCCCGGACGAGCCGACGGCTTTGTCGAGCTGCAAACATGCACGACGTTCAGGTGTCGCCACGAGACCTCGAGCCCCAGCAGACAGGCGGCCGAAAACGAGCAGAACGTCCAATCGGGATGGATGATCGCAAGGGCGCGGATAATCTCGCAATGGCGTTGCGCTCGGTTGAGTTCATCCCAGCGCGTTTTTCGCGCAAACAACCCCGGCATGGGCGAGACAACCATGCCGCCGGCGCGCCGAAGGAGCGCTTTTCGGATCGCCGTGCTCGGGGGAATCAGGCAGCGCCCCTCTTGTTCGGCTTGAGTGAGCAGTTGGTCGATGAGCTGGTCATTGCAATGGGTCATGAGCTACCGCCTCCTTTTGGGTAGCAAAAACGTATCAGCTGGAACTTGCCGCTCAGCTGACCAAAAGCTGACCAAAATCTAACCATGCAGGTAGATGACCTGCTTTTGGCGACATATTTCTTGTTTGAATCGGTGGGCGGTAATCGGCGACCGTGAACGGTAACTGGATATGAAGTCTTGGTAAGTTTCGGGACGTGTACTTTTTGAAAAAGAGCATTCTATCTGCTGTTTTGTGTTTCTGGATCGCATATTTGAAGGCATGTGATAAGGGCGGCGGACTGTCGCCTTGTATCTGCGGAAACTGTGACCCGGAATTGCCGCTCGGAACGGGACACGCTTTCCGGATGGCATGTTTGGCGGAAACTACGGCCCAGTTTTGGCTCCAGAACGGGATGCATTTTCCGGAACGGTCCACGTGCGGTGGTGTACCGCCCCTTTCGTGTACGCCGCTTGTCGAATTACGTTATAGCTAGCTATATTATAGGAAGGTATAATATAGCTAGCTATAACGTAAAGGAAGGATGGTCTATGTTTGTCGGAAGAACAGCGGAAATGTCCGAGCTCAATCGACTGTATGGCACGGACTCTTTTGAGATGCCTGTGATTTACGGCCGCCGTCGTGTGGGTAAAACGCGCCTTATCACAGAGTTCATCCAAGGCAAGAAGGCTATTTACTTTCAAGCTCGTCGTACCAATGCGGAGGCAAACCTGCACGGCTTTAGCCAGGCGATACTTGCAGGCTCGGTTGGTGCTGCAGGCGTGTCGTTTCGTAGTTTTGACGAGGCGTTCGATGCATTGGTCACCATGGCTCGAACGGAGCGTTTGATTGTCGTGATTGACGAGTATCCCTATCTCGCCCAATCGAATCCCGAGATCAGCTCGTTGCTGCAAGACAAGATCGACCACTTATACAAAGAGACCAGGCTAATGCTGATCCTATGCGGCTCGTCTCTTTCGTTTATGGAGGAACAGGTGTTGGGCTACGAGAGCCCACTATACGGTAGGCGTACGGCCCAGTTTAAGATCATGCCGCTCGATTTTACGACGACCCTCGGGTTGTGGCAGAGCATGGGTCGCGAAGACGCTGCAGTTTGCTATGGCATGACAGGTGGCATTCCTGCATATATCGAGAAAGTCGATCCTGCCGCACCGCTCAAGGACAACATCAAACGTCTTTTTCTTACTCCTACGGGCTATCTCTTTGAGGAGCCGAGTAACCTGCTATTGCAAGAGTGCCGCAATCCCGAACAATATGATGCGATCGTACAGGCAATTGCCCAGGGACGCTCGAAGAACTCGGAGATTGCGAGCTCTACGGGAATCCCTGCGAGCAACGTAAAGAGCTATGTGGATAAGCTGGCGTCGCTTGGGATTGTCGAGCGCGAGCTGCCCCTAAACGAGACGAGCAATAAGCGAGCCGTGTATCTGCTGAGCGATCAGATGTTTAGGTTCTGGTACAAGTTTGTTCCGCAGAACATCGGGCTGATTCAAAACGATATGGCCGCGATGGCGTATAAGCGCATTGAGCCGCATCTGTCCGACTATATGGGCGCGGTTTTTGAGCTTATCTGCCGGCAGTACGTGTACGAACTTGCGCGCGCGGGCGAGCTCGATGTGATTCCGGCAACGGTGGGCCGTTGGTGGGGAACGGACAATCGGACGCGTACGCAGGAAGAGATCGATTTGATTGTCGACGACGGAGAGGGCGCGGCGCTCTTTGCGGAGTGCAAATGGCGTAACGAACCGGTAGGCGAGGATGTTCTGGAAAAGCTCGTGTACCGAAGCGAGCTCTTTAGGCGGCAGCATAAAAGCTACGTGATCTTCTCGAAGCGTGGCTTTACGCAAAGATGTCAGGAAGCTGCGGCGAGCAGGGGAGATGCCAAGCTGATTTCGTTTGCCGAGATGTGTGAGCGGAGATAACCAAGCGCTCTGATGTGATGCTCGGAATGGGACGTGCTTTCCGGATCCCCCCTCAAGCGGAAGCTGCGTCCCGGATTCTGGCTCCAGAGTGGGATACCGTTTCCGGTTGAGGTCTCTGGCGGAAGCTGTATCCCGGAATCGAGCTTCAGAGTGGGACGTGCTTTCCCGTCAGGAGCTCAAGTGGAGACTGCGTCCCGGGCTCATGCCTCGGAATGGGACGTGCTTTCCGGATGGGCTTCAAGCGGAAACTGTGTCCCAGAATCGACATGGCTTCAAGTGGAAAGCGCGTCTCAGAATGCCGCGCCGGCGTTTTTAGCGGTCGTGGTTGGAAAGGGAAGCATTGCCTACACACGTGACGACGGCGTGGCGGTGATCCCCATGGCGGCACTTGGGGCGTAGTGGTTTTGCGGGCGTGCCGTGCTTCCTTTACCGAAAATCCATTTGGTAAACTAGATGCTCGCGGATAGAATAAAGTTGACGGCAGCCCAAGTGGTGAAGAGCTGGGCAGCGCCGTTGCTTGGTCAAGAGGTCAGTGCCTTAATGGCAGCGACTTGTTATGCTTCGAATGCTGCTTGAGTGCCTCGGAAAGTTCGATAAGCGCCGTGAAGAGCAAGACCAAAGCAACCAAGAGCTCTACGAGCTCTGATGGGCCCGGGATGACCGCTGATTCAAGTCACCGGGCCTAAATCTAATATGAGAAAGCCATTGTCAATAGGCATGTTCGTTCGAGCCCGGTTTGAAACCGGGCTTTTTCGTTTCCCGTCGGGAGAGCCCGCGCACGCTGCATGGCTTAGTCGACGCTTGCCTGGCAAGCTAATATCCGCGGGCTCTTGCGGGTGCGCTTCCGGCGGTCAGCCCGGTATGTCCGCGCACCCCACCGCATTTCGATTCTCCGTCCGGCGCTATCGTACGAATCCAGTCTTTTGTCGGGCGCGGCCCCGGGGCTGCCCATCAAAAAGGTCGTGAACTCGCGCCGGCGATGCGTCGAGGCGCGGGCCCTCCCGGCGGGAGTCGGTTGTCGCCGGCTGCTAGAGGACGGTCCCCTCGGACCTGCACCCGATCTCCCAGGCCCAGCAGGCGAGCTCGCGCGCCACGGCGGCGTTGGCCTTGCACGCGCTCTTGCCCGCCGCGGCCAGCGCCTCGCGGCGGCGGTGGAGCCTGGCGGTGCAGTCGTCCGCCCTAGAGCGTATCGCCGGGGGCACGTCGGTGCCGGGGGCTGGGGCCTTGGGCCTCGGGGAGCACGTGGAGTAGTGCCATGCGGACTCTATGAGCGCCGTGCGCGCGAGCGCGTTGCCGGCCTTGGTTATCCCGCCGCGCCGCTCGGACTCGCCGCTCGAGTGCTCCGACGGGGTCAGCCCGCACCAGCTCGCGAAGGCCGGCGCCGAGCGGAACCTGCTGAAGGACCCGGCCTCCGCCGCGAGCCTGAAGGCCGTCAGGGTGTCGATTCCCTTGATGCAGGAGAGCGCCTCGACGGCCGGGCGCCACCGGTCGGTCCGGGCGAGG
>JAGZSF010000001.1 GCA_018381235.1 Collinsella sp.
TACTGCGGGGCCAGCCCGTGGGAGGCCAGGGCGCCGCTGACCGGTGGACGGCACCGAGCCGTACGCTTGAACTGAGAAGGGGGAGGCCTCGCGGCCTCCTCCTTTTTTGCGTTATATACACGTTGTACTTTGGGACCTAGTTCCCCCGTATGCGCTCTTACTGTTTGGCTGTATTTTGAGTCCTTCTAGTGTATTTGAGCGATAATTACTCGCATTGGCGTTAGGGAGGGCTTGATGTTTACCGTATTTGTCTTGGGCAATATTGCTTCGGGTAAGTCGACTGCCTGCCGCTATTTCGAATCTCGTGGCGCTATGCTAATCGATCTGGATGAGCTTGCAAAATCGCTGTATGTGCCGGGCTCTGATATCGTCAATGCTCTCGCGGATGAATTCGGTTGGGACATTTTGGATGAGGATGGCGGCATTCGCCGCAACATCCTCGCTTCTCGAGCTTTTGCTTCTCCTGATTCGGTCGCACGGCTCAATGGCATTGTGCATCCCGTTCTCATTGAACAGCTTTCGCTTAGGATTCTCGATCCGGTTTGTTGTACGGTTTCGTCTCCCCGTTATCCCTTTGCGGTGGTCGAGGTTTCTGCTCCGACTGGTTTTGAGGATGCATTTGGCTTGGCTGATGAAATTTTGGTCATCAGCGCCCCTTTGTCAGTTCGTCGCGAGCGCGCTATTCAACGTGGCATGGAGCCATCTGATTTCGATGCCCGTTCTGCTTGTCAGCCCGATGAGTCTGCGCTGTGCAATCTCGCTACTACGGTGATTGATAATGCCGCAGGCGATAATTCGCTCTTTGAGCAGCTTGACTCATGGCTTGCATGCCACGGGTTTATAGATACTCCGGATAAGGAGGAGGCCGATGCCTAAGGCACGTTTCTTTACGTGGTATCGCGTGGCGCCACTTGCCGTTGTGTTCGTCTTCGGCCTTATTTCGCTCGTCTACTCGTGTGCCCCTGCCGCTTTCTTTAAGCCGCTGTATCCGATTGACTACGAGGCGTACGTAAAGCAATCGAGCATTTCGCACAATCTTGATCCGTATCTGGTGTGTGCCGTCATAAAGTCGGAATCGAATTGGGATCCCGAGGCCGAGTCGAATCAAGGCGCACAGGGCTTGATGCAGCTGATGCCCGAGACTGCCCAGGATATGATTGCCAAGGGTCTTGTCGATGGTAGCGAGTATTCAGCCGACAGCCTTAACGATCCCGCTACGAACATCGAGTTTGGCTGTGCGTATCTTTCGTATCTTCTAACGTATTTTAACGGGTCGACTGACAGTGCCATTGCCGCCTATAACGCCGGCATGGGCAATGTCGACGGATGGGCGCAGCAGAGCACGTCGCTTCATAATGCAATCACCTTTCCCGAGACGCAGGCGTATCTGATTCGTGTCAATAATGCCTGGGTTCGCTACAAGACCCTCTATCCCGATCGGTTCGTATAGGACTATGCCTGCCGCCTGCGTATACTGCAGATATATGAGTTAGGAGTATCCATGGCGGAATTTGAAGTAGAACGCGTTGGTGGTGAACTTAAGCGCTTTGGCGTTGAGGGCGCTGAGGTGCCGTTTGAAGTCGTTTCCCCCTATGAGCCTGCCGGTTCCCAGCCCAAGGCCATTGAGTCACTTGTGCGGGGCGTGAGGGACGGAGACCGCTATCAGGTTTTGCTGGGTGTGACTGGTTCGGGTAAGACTTTTACGATGGCCAAAACCATTGAGGCCTTGGGTAAGCCGACCCTTGTCATGGCTCCGAATAAAACGCTCGCCGCTCAGCTTGCGAGCGAGCTCAAAGAGTTCTTTCCCAATAACGCTGTGGTCTACTTCGTCTCGTACTACGACTACTATCAGCCCGAGGCGTATGTGCCGCAAAGCGATACATATATCGAGAAAGACTCCTCGATTAACGAAGAGGTCGAGATGCTGCGCCATCAGGCGACCGCGTCACTGCTCTCTCGACGTGATGTGATCGTTGTCGCATCGGTCTCGTGTATCTATGGCATTGGCTCTCCTGAGGACTATGCGGGTCTGGCTCCAAACGTCGACAAGAAGGTGCCGCTCGAGCGCGATGACTTTATCCATGCGCTTATCGACATTCAATATGATCGCAATGACTATGACCTGGCGCGTGGCACGTTCCGCGTGCGCGGCGATGTTGTCGACGTGTATCCGCCTTATGCCGAGCATCCGTTGCGGTTTGAGTTCTTTGGCGACGAGGTCGAGCTGATTGCCGAGATCGATGAGGTCACCGGTGAGATGCTTCGTGAGTACGAGGCCATCCCCGTATGGCCGGCATCACACTACGTGACCGAGAAGCCGAAGGTCAAGGCCGCTCTGAAATCGATCAGCGAAGAGTGCGAGAAGCGCGTGGCGGAGCTCAAGGCGACCGACAAGTTGCTCGAGGCGCAGCGTCTGCAGCAGCGCACCGATTATGATCTTGAGATGCTCGAGACGATGGGCTTTTGCAACGGCATCGAGAACTACTCGCGTCATCTGGACGGTCGCAAGCCGGGTGAGCCGCCGTTTACCCTAATCGATTACTTTCCCAAGGATATGCTCTGCATCATCGATGAGAGCCATGTGACGGTGCCGCAGATTCGCGGCATGCACGAAGGTGACCGCTCGCGTAAGGTGACGCTGGTGGAACACGGTTTTCGCCTGCCCTCGGCGCTCGATAACCGCCCGCTTCGTTTCGATGAGTTTGAGGCAAGGATACCCCAGTTTATCTATGTTTCGGCCACGCCGGGCGACTACGAGCTGCGGGTGAGCCAAAACGATGTGGAGCAGATTATTCGTCCGACTGGCCTGCTCGACCCCAAGATTGACGTGCGTCCAGTTCGCGGCCAGATTGACGATCTTGAGGACGAGATTCGCGAGCGCGTTGCCCGCAAGGAGCGCGTGCTGGTGACCACGTTGACCAAGCGCATGGCCGAGGACCTGACCGACCATCTGCTCGACGCGGGCATTAAGGTCAATTACATGCACTCTGATACGGCGACAATGGACCGTGTCGAGATCCTGCGAACGCTGCGCGAGGGCAAGATCGATGTTCTCGTTGGCATCAATCTGCTTCGCGAGGGCTTGGATCTCCCCGAGGTCTCACTGGTGGCAATTCTCGATGCCGATAAGGAAGGCTTCTTGCGCAACCGCCGTTCGCTGATTCAGACGATTGGCCGTGCGGCCCGTAACGCCGATGGTGAAGTCATCATGTATGCAGACGTTGTGACCGATTCGATGAAAGAGGCCATCGAGGAGACGCAGCGCCGTCGCGAGATTCAGATGGCATATAACGAAGAACATGGCATTGTGCCCAAGACAGTGCGCAAGGCCATCAACGACATCTCAAGTTTTATTGCCGAGGCCGAAAAAACTGTGGGCTCCAAGGGACGCTCGAAGGGCGACTCTCTTGGCCATGGCGCATTCTATACGCCCGATGAGTCGGGCGAGGGCGGTGTGCCGGAAACGGTGGCGCCCGAGCAGACACTTGCGGAGCAGTTGGAAGAACTGCCGCATGACGAGCTTGTGCGGATCGTCGAAACCATGGAAGAGGATATGCGTAACGCTTCTGCCGCTATGGACTTTGAGGAGGCGGCGCGCCTGCGCGATGCCGTCGTTCAGATTCGGGCGATGCTCGAGGGTGCGTCTGAGGACGAGACGATCGAGCGCTTACGCTCGCAGGCCCGCAAGGGTTCCACGTTCGCATCGGGCAGAAAACGCCAGGGTGCACGGTTTAAGAAATAGCGAACAGGCCCCGAGTTCTCTGTGGAGCTCGGGGCCTATGTCTTTTGCGCGCTGGAATTTGTGCGTTAGAGGTCTGCGATCAGGGCTTCGGCACAACGGATGCCGTCGGTGGCCGCGCTCATGATGCCGCCGGCATATCCAGCTCCCTCACCACAAGGGTAGAGGCCCGGGGTCGACACGGCATGGCACGCTCGGTCTCGGGTGACAGCGACCGGTGAGCTCGAACGCGTCTCCACGCCAGTGAGGACCGCATCGGGGCGGTCATAGCCACGCAGTTTCTTACCGAGCAGGGGGATTCCCAAACGAAGCGACTCGACGATATGCTGCGGGAGGGCATCGTCGATCGCCGTCCAGGTCACACCAAGTGGATAGGTTGGTTTTACCTTTCCGGGTGCCGTGCTGGCGCGTCTAGCAAGGAAATCTCCGACGAGCTGTGCCGGCGCGTTCCAGTTGGAGCCACCCAGGCGATAGGCGGCTCGCTCGCAGGCGCGCTGGAGCTCAATGCCTGCGAGCGGATCATCGCCGGGAAGGTCGTCAGGTGTGACGTTGACGAGTAGGGCGGCATTCGCGTTGCGCCCGTCGCGGGCATTGAGGCTGGCACCGTTGACGCACAGATGGCCCTGCTCGGAAGAAGCCGCGACAACCTGTCCGCCGGGGCACATACAAAACGAGAACACGCTGCGGCCGTTGGGGAGATGGGCGACAAGCTTGTAGGGGGCTGCTCCGAGTGCCGGGTGCCCCGCCGAAGGGCCATATTGGGCGCGGTCGATGTCGCGCTGTGGATGCTCGATGCGCACACCCATGGCAAAGGTCTTTTGCGCGAGGGCAACATTATGTTCTTTGAGAAGCTCGAATACGTCGCGGGCGGAATGGCCGCAGGCGAGAATGAGGTGCTTTGTGGCGATTGTCTCGCTTGTGGTTTCTTGGGGCGGTTGGACATCGACGCCGGTGATGGCGCCAGATCCATCGGTTCGAATATTGACGAGCTTTGTTCGGTAGCGGACGGTTCCACCGAGCTGCTCGATGCGTTGAGAAATGTTGGTGACGACGGTGGGGAGGATGTCAGAGCCAATGTGCGGCTTGGCGTCCCACAGGATGTCGCGAGGTGAGCCAGCTTCGACGAAGGTCTCAAGAATCAGTCGATGGGCAGGATTCTTGGTTCCCGTGTTGAGCTTGCCGTCCGAGAAGGTCCCTGCGCCGCCCAGGCCAAATTGGATATTGCTTTCGGGGTCGAGGATACGCTCCTTTAGGAAGAGATCGATCGTCTGCGAGCGGCGAAATGCCGGGTCGCCGCGCTCGATAAGCAAGGGCTTAAGACCTGCTTTGGCGAGCGTGAGCGCAGCGAAAAGGCCGGCGCATCCGGCGCCGACAACGACAGGGCGTTCTTGAGGTGCGTCGGAGACGGGGGAGGGGAATGAAGGCTCATCGTCTTCTATCGCGCGTACGCGCGAGCGGTCACGCTCGGCAACGCTGTCGACCGCTTCTCGCTCGAGGTGGGGACTGGTCAGCTCAACACGAAAGCTCAGGATAAAATGGACGTCTCGTTTTTTGCGAGCGTCGATTGACTTGCGGTGGAGTTCGATGGACTTGATCTCGGAGTCCTTGCAACGTAGGATGCGCTTGGCGACTCGCTTGCCAACAATGAGGCAGGTATTTTCATCGCCGGCTTCATCGAGCGACGCATTGACTTGGGTGATTTCGATCATCGAGGTCTCCTTAGAGGCAAGAAAGAGGCCGTCCGGTATCCCAGACGGCCCGAATGCGTTTTTGATTATAGACTGCGCGGCTACAGGCTGCTTGCAGCGCGAATGCCCGAGAGCCAGGCCCACGCAAGGTTAAAGCCTCCGCAATCGGCGTCGATGTCGAGCGCTTCGCCGCAGACGTAAAGCGGGGCGTCGACAACGCTGCGCGCGCGTAGACTGGGTGTTGAGATGCTCTCGACAGATACGCCACCACGCGTGACCTGCGCCGAGCGCTCCTCGGCTGTTCCCTCGACGAGCAACTTAAAGTGCTTGAGGATCGAGACCAGGTGGATGACATCGTTGGAGCCTGGATGGCACTGCTCGAACGCTGTACAGACGACGCGGGAGAGTTGCGGGGCGAGCATGCCGTCGAGCCAACGGGGATCGCGGGGCGAAAAGCCACCGAGCAGCTCAACGCGCCGGTTGAGCATATCGAGCATCTCGTCTTTGGAGAGGTCGGGGAAAACGTCGAGCAGGATCGTATCGCCGTGCTGGATACGACGGGAGAGGTTGAAGACAGCGACGCCCGAGATACCGAAGGCTCGAAACAGGACTTCACCGTCTTCGTGCCAGAGCTCATTATGATTGCGGGCGAGCGTCAAGTGGGCGCGGACGCGCAGGCCATCCAACGTCTTGAGTGCCGCCCGATCGCCGACGACTGTTGCCGATACGGGGCAGAGGATGGGGCGCAGCGAAGTGAGGGGGAGGCGAAACGTATCGGCGATACCGGTGGGGTTGCCGCCCGTGGCGATAATTACGGCATGTGCCTGCAGGGCCTCGTTCTTGCGAGGGACATCGGCGAGCGCTTTCCGAAGCGAGCGGAGCTCCGATTTTCGGTCGTCGTGCTTTTTTGCCTTGAGCGCCCGCGCTGGACGGTCTATTTGGAGTGCCCAGCCTTCGGAAGCTTTGTGTGCCGAGGCAACGTTGGCTCCGCAGATTAAGGTGATACCCAGGCGGTTGCAAACATTGAGAAGTGCGTCGCGCACCGATTCGGCGCGAAGGGAGCGCGGGTACAGCCGGCCTTCCTCGGAGGTTGTCATGATGCCCAGCGAGGAGAAGAAACCCATAAGCTCTTGTTCGGGCTGGGGGCCCATGACGGATTCGACGAATGCGGGGTGGTTATACCGCTGAGGATCAATCGATTCGTTGGAGAGGTTGCAGCGGCCGTTACCGGTCGCAAGGAGCTTTAGGCCGCAGGCGACATCGCGCTCAACGATGCAGACGCTTTTGCCAGCACGTGCGGCCGTAATGGCGGCGGCGAGGCCTGAAGCCCCGCCGCCGATTACCAGGACGTCATAGAAGGCGCTCGTGTTCACTTAGGCCTCGTCGGTCTCGTGCGGGGTAATAGCCTCGACGGCAGAGACTGCCTTGGGCAACATGCCATCGGGCAGCGCGGTCTCAACCTCGCCCTTATCGCAGGCCTCGGCGAGTGCCGGATTAATGGGAAGCGTGCCCAAGATGTCGAGGTTATAGCGCTCTGCGACCTCGGGGAGCTTGCTTTTGCCAAAGACCTCGATCTTCTTGCCGCAGTCGGGGCACTCGATATAGCTCATGTTCTCGACGATGCCCAGAATGGGGACGTTCATCTTCTCGGCCATGTTGACCGCCTTGGCGACGATCATCGAGACCAGGTCCTGCGGGCTCGTGACGATGACGATGCCGTCGACGGGCAGCGACTGGAAGACGGTGAGCGCGACGTCGCCTGTTCCCGGAGGCATGTCGACCAGCAGGTAGTCGATGGGGCCCCACGAGGTCTCGCTCCAGAACTGCCTAATGGCGCCTGCGATGACCGGACCGCGCCAAAGGACGGGGTCGGTCTCGTTTTGGAGCAGCAGGTTGGAGCTCATGACCTTGACGCCGTGCTCGGAGATTTCGGGCAGCATAAGGTTGCCAAGGGCATGGACGTGGCGTCCGCTCATACCGAACATCTTGGGGATAGAGGGACCGGTGATGTCGGCATCGAGGACGCCGACCTTGTGGCCGTGACGGGCAAGCTCGGTGGCGATGGCGCCGGTGACAAACGACTTGCCGACACCGCCCTTGCCGGAAAGCACGGCGATGACGCGCTTGACCTCGGACAGCGTGTTCTCCTCAAATTGCGACGGCGACGTTTGTCCGCCGGCGGCCTGTGCGTGCTCGCAACCCATGTATGACTCCTTTGTATATGTTGGGGCCGGGGCCCCGCGATGTGACACGAGCGTCATTGTACCCTCGTTTGCGAACGGGAGTCATTTGCGATGCATTTGGGCCGAGCGTGCTTGCAATACGATGTGCCCAAGCGAATGGGCGGGCTTACTGAACTTTGCTGGCGAACTCGAGGTATTGCATGCGCTGCAGCTTGTCGATCGTCGAGGCGTATGGGCTGTCTTCAGATTCCAAGTCGTAGCGCAGCCCGTCGGCACCAAGATAGCCGGCGACATTGATGGTGGGCACATCTGACCTTGTTGCAAGCAGAGCCTTTTGATAGTCGGTGAGCGGGGCGCCGATCTTATTAAGGGTAATGGCTGCAATCTCGTTTGCCCCGACGGTGTCGTAGACGTTGAGTTCGGTATTGCCGGCGATTTCATAGTTGGCCCAGACGAAATAGGTCGACTGATGGATACGGAAAGCGTGGCTTGCCGTATCTTCCTGAGGGTACAGCTCGTCGTTGAGAGTCGTTGCGGCGCTCGGCTGATGGTCGCCAAAAAAGACAAGAACAACCGGTCTGCCGATATTGCGGAGCTCGTTGATAAAGTACTCGAGGTCCCGGTCGGATGCGTTGATGCAGGTGAGATAGGTGTTGAGCGCGCTATTGGCGCCCTCGCTGGCTCCCTCGACCCAATAGTTTGTCAGCTCTTCGGCGGGAACGGTGCCGACATCGTATCCGCCATGGTTTTGCATCGTGACATCGAAGATGAACTGCGGAGCGTCGTCGGCCCTCAGCAGGTCGAGTATCTTGTCATAGGTGGCGTAGTCGCATACGCCGGCATGGTAATAGGGTGCACCTTCGAAATCGGCGATAGATAGGAAATCTCCAAAGCCCAGCTGCTGATAGATTTTATCTCGATGGTAGTTAACGGGGTTTTGCGGGTGCATGGCAGTGGCGGTGTATCCAAGTTCTTTAAGGTCCTTTGCCAAGCTGCTGACATCATTCATCTGATAAAGCTGATAGGGAATCTTGCCCACTCCGACAAAGGCGGTCGTAGCTCCGGTCAAAAACTCAAATTCGGAGTTCGCTGTTCCGCCGCCTGCGACCGAGGCGAGCATAGTGCCGCGTACGAGCGTGTCGGGAAGCGAGTTATAAAACGCAGGGCCGGTATACCCGGCCGCCTGGAGCTGCTCAAAGCACGAAAGGTCGCTAAAGCTTTCGTTCATGACGGCGACGATTGTCGGCTTGATTTCATTGAATTGAGCAACGGCGGCGGCACGCTGCTCGCTCGAGCCATACGTGCTGTCATAGGCGGCGGCGAGCTCCCGCTCGATGTCCTGGGCTTCATCAGACGTATAGCCTGCGGGCTTTTCTATGGGCAGTTCGTTGATCATTTCGGTGAACGAGGTGAGAAAGCCCTGAGACACATACGTCGTAATAGGCTGCCAACGGTCAAATCCAAAGTCGAGCGCCTGTTCCAAGTCGATGCTGGAAAAGCTAGAGAGACCCACGGCAGTCACCAGCAGGAAGGCACAGAGATTGCCGGCAATGACGGGAAAGACGCGAGAGGGCGTACGGAGTTTTCGCGGCCGGATGAGCGAAAGAAGCCCAAAGGAGATTTCGAGCAGCGCGAGCGATGTGACGATACCGGCGGTAAAGGTGAACTCGTATCCTTCGCTTACCTCCGCTGCGGTGCCCAGGGCCAAAATATCGCTCGGCAGGATGGCTTCGCCTTTAAATGTCACGACGAAGTGCTCGGCAATGCCAAGGATGCAGCAGACGATGGGCACAAGGGTCATGACCCCTCCGTGCCGTTGTCCTAGCAAATAAAGAGAGCAGGATCGTCGCGAGCAGCCCGACGGAAAAACCAAATGAGTTTGCTGGAATGCGATAGAACGTGTCGTTGCAGGCGATTTCGAGCGAAACGAACGAGAGCACCGAAACCGCGGCGATGACGAGAACGTCGCGACAGGTGCAAGCAATCGTTCCCGTTGCGAAATCGGATTGGTCGATGAATCTCGATACCAAGGGCTCGACAAGGAGCATGACGGCAGCGGCACTGAGCGCTGAATAGGAAAGGATCCATAGGGAACTGTCCTCGTTTACAAGCACTTGATTCGTAATCCAGGCAGCCACCACACCGAGCGGAATGAGGAGCGTCGCGCACCAAAAGGCGCGGGCAATGGGCGGCTTTTCATTGCGTTTGATTGAAAAATACACGCGCACGACGACGGCGGCTACGATAAGGGCGGCGATGAATATGGGCAGATTGGCCATGTCACTCGAAGTGATTTCAAGGGGGATATCTTCGGTCATGGATGTTCCTCTGTTAAGGCAAATTTAGTTCAGTATTAGATTACTGCAACCTTTCCACGGCATTTCGAGAAACAAAGCGCCCGATACGCAAAGCTAAAGGTCTGCGAATCTTGTATTACGAACATCTGTGCGCGTCGAGTGCGCTAAACTCATCGGCAGTATGATTCGATGCAATAGGAGGCAAGGAGCTTCCATGTCTGATTCTTCTATCGTTATTCGCGGCGCTCGTGAGCACAACCTCCGTGATATCGATGTTTCCATTCCGCGTGACCAACTCGTGGTCATTACCGGTCTTTCTGGCTCGGGCAAGAGCTCGCTGGCATTTGACACTATCTATGCCGAGGGCCAGCGTCGATACGTCGAGAGCCTTTCAAGCTATGCGCGCCAGTTCTTGGGCCAGATGGACAAACCCGACTTGGATTCAATCGACGGCCTTTCGCCGGCGGTGTCAATCGACCAAAAGACGACGTCTAAAAACCCTCGCTCGACGGTTGGCACCGTAACCGAGATTTATGACTATCTGCGCCTGTTGTTCGCCCGCGTGGGCACCCCGCACTGTCCCGAATGCGGCCGCGTCATTGAGCGCCAGACGACCGACCAGGTTGCCGACAAGGTCTTGGCGGCGGGGGAGGGCCGCCGCGCGTTTGTGCTGGCACCGGTGGTGCGCGGGCGAAAAGGCGAGTACACCAAACTGTTTGAGGACCTTCGCGCCGAGGGCTTTAGCCGCGTGCGTGTCGACGGTGAAGTGCGCTCGCTCGACGATCCGATCGATATGGACAAGAAGTTCAAGCACGATATCGAGGTCGTGGTCGATCGCATCGTGATCCGTGAGAACTCTCTGGGCCGTATCGCCGAGTCTGTTGAGCAGGCGACCGCGCTGGCTCACGGCAACGTAAACGTGTACATGCTGCCCGATCGTGATGCTCCCGAGGGGACCGAGGGCGAGCTGCTGGAGTATTCGTTGGCCTTGGCGTGCCCGGAGCATGGACACTCCATTGACGATCTTCAGCCGCGTGATTTTTCGTTCAACGCTCCCTATGGCGCATGTCCTGAGTGCGACGGCCTGGGCTTTAAGAAAACCGTTGATGCCGAGGCGCTGATTGAGGACCCCTCGAAGTCCATTGCCGACGGAGTCTTTGGTAGCCTGTTTGGCAATTCGAACTACTATCCGCAGATTTTTGCTGCGGTCTGCAAACACTTTAAGGTGAGCGCCGATACGCCGTGGGAGGACTTGCCTCCGCGGGTGCGTCGTGCGTTTTTGGATGGCATGGGCGACACGAAGATTTCGGTCGACTACCAAAAGCTCGACGGACGTCGCAGCCAGTGGGACACCAAGTTCTCGGGTGTGCGCAATATCCTGTACGAGCGTTATACCGAGACAACCAACGAGAACACCAAGGCGCGCTTGGAGAAGTATATTCGCGAGGAGCCGTGCTCGAGTTGCCATGGTGCTCGCCTGCGCCCCGAGATGCTCGCCGTCACCGTGGGCGGCAAGTCCATTTACGAGGTCTGCTGCCTCTCGTGTCGTGAGTCGCTCGAGTTTTTTGAGGGCCTGGAGCTCACCGAGCGCCAACAGTTTATCGGCGGGCGCATCGTCAAGGAAATCCTGGAGCGCTTACGTTTTCTGGTCGATGTTGGACTCGACTATCTGACGCTCGATCGTGCCTCGGCGACGCTTTCTGGTGGCGAGGCGCAGCGTATTCGCCTGGCAACGCAGATTGGCGCGGGTCTCATGGGCGTGCTCTATATTCTGGATGAGCCCTCGATCGGTCTTCATCAGCGTGACAACGAGCGCCTGATCAAGACGCTCGAGCGCCTGCGCGATATCGGCAATACCGTTATCGTCGTTGAACACGACGAGGATACAATCCGTGCCGCCGACTACGTGATCGACATGGGGCCCGGCGCCGGCGTCAACGGCGGGCACGTAGTCGCGGCGGGAACGCCTGCCGATATCATGGCGTGTCCCGAGTCGATGACGGGCGCTTATCTGACCGGCAAACGAATGATCCGGGTGCCTGATGAACGGCGCAAGCCCGGTCGTGGCAGCCTTAAAATTACGGGCGCTCGAGCCAACAACCTCAAAAACGTTACTGCCAAGATCGAGTTTGGTACGCTTACGGTTGTTACCGGCGTGTCGGGATCGGGCAAGAGCTCCCTGGTTACCGACACCATTGCGCCTGCCCTTACGAATGCCATTCACCGTTCGACGCGCCCTGTGGGTCCGTATAAGAAAATCGAGGGCATTGAGTGTATCGATAAGGTTATCGATATCGACCAGTCGCCGATTGGCCGCACGCCGCGTTCCAACCCTGCTACCTATATCGGCCTGTGGGATGATCTTCGCGCGCTGTTTGCGAGTACGCCGGAGTCGAAGGCGCGCGGCTACTCGCCGGGTCGTTTCTCCTTTAATGTGAGTGGCGGGCGCTGTGAGGCGTGCAAGGGCGACGGACAGATCAAGATCGAGATGCACTTCCTTCCCGATATCTACGTTCCCTGCGAAGTTTGCGGCGGTAAACGCTACAACCGCGAGACACTCGAGGTCACCTACCGTGGCAAGACCATCTCGGACGTGCTAGACATGAGCGTCACCGAGGCGCTGGCCTTCTTTGGGAATATCCCGCAGATTAAGCGCAAGCTCCAGACGCTGTACGATGTAGGCTTGGGCTACGTGAGCCTGGGCCAGCCCGCCACGACGCTCTCGGGCGGCGAGGCGCAGCGTGTGAAGCTCGCTAAGGAGCTTCATCGACGCCAGACGGGCAAGACGTTCTATATTTTGGACGAGCCGACGACCGGCCTTCATTTTGAGGATGTCCGCCAGCTGCTCGATGTGCTACAGCGCTTGGTCGATGCGGGCAACACGGTGCTGGTGATTGAACACAACCTTGATGTCATCAAGGTTGCCGACCGCCTGATCGATATGGGTCCCGAGGGCGGTAACGGCGGCGGAACCGTCGTAGTTTCGGGCACGCCGGAGCAGGTTGCGGACTGTCCGCAGAGTTATACGGGCAAGTTTTTGGCGCCGTTGCTCAGGCGTGACCGGGAGCGCCAGGCTCAACTTGATGCTCAATAAATAGGCGATTCAGTTCATGGGCGCCATCGACTCCTTGTGATTCGATGGCGCTTGCTGTGCCGAAGTGACGTTTGCAGCCGGATTGGACATATACTTAATCCTTGCGTCCGAATGCGAGGGAAAGGATATGTCATGGCAAAGGCTGTAAAGACGCCAAAAACCAATGCGATGCGCGAGCTGGAAAGCGCTGGCATTTCCTATGTTCTACATACGTACGAAGACGATGGTGATGAGTCGGTGGGCCTGGGGGTCGCGATTTCGGAGCAACTTGGCGAGGAGCCCGGTCAAGGATTCAAGACTTTGGTCTGCGTGACACCGTCCAACGACTATGTCGTGTGCTGCATCCCTGTTGTCGACGAGCTCGATCTAAAGTCCGCCGCGCGTGCCGCGGGGGAGAAGTCCTTGGCCATGACGCATGTGAAGGATTTGCTTGCGGCGACTGGCTACGTTCGCGGCGGCTGCAGCCCGGTCGGTATGAAAAAACGCTACCGGACGCTCATTGATGAGACGTGTGTCCTTTGGGATACCATTTTTATTTCGGGAGGCAAGCGTGGTTATCAGCTTGAGCTTGCACCCGATGATTTAATTGCATTTTGCGGGGCGACGGTTGCCGCGATTACGAGAGAGGACTGAGCGATGCCGCAGGAAGAATTGAAGCGCGGAGCTCATTTTGCAAAAGAATCTGCGCCTCAGACACCCTCATCCGAAGCTTCTTCGTCGCGAGATGACACTGACGACATGGGCTCGTCGGACTACTCCACGGTTGGTCGTTCCGCCGGGCTTATGACCATCCTGACTATCGTGTCTCGCGTCACCGGTTTTATCCGCACGTGGGCAATGGCGGCCGCTATCGGCATGTCGCTGCTCTCGTCCTCCTATCAGGTCGCCAACAACCTGCCCAATATGCTCTACGAACTCGTGATGGGTGGCATGCTCGTGACGGCGTTTTTGCCCGTGTACATGGGCGTGAGGCGTGAGCAGGGTCGCGAGGCCTCGAACGAGTACGTGGGCAACCTGCTCGGCATTCTGCTTTTGGTGCTGGGTGGCATTTCGTTGCTGGGGACCGTGTTCGCCCCGGGCTTTATCTGGACGCAATCGTTCCTTTCGGGTGACGGCGGCAGCATGGATACCGCTGCGTTCATGTTCCGTTTCTTTGCCATCCAGATTCTGTTTTATGGTTTGGGCTCGGTGTTCTCGGGCGTTCTCAACGCACACCGCGACTACTTCTGGTCGACGTTTGCCCCGGTCCTCAACAATGTGATCGTCATTGCGAGCTTTATGGGTTTTGCGCCCGTGTCCGCACAGTTTGGCGAACGTGCCGGCATCATCTTGATTGCGGCCGGTACGACCCTCGGTGTCTTTGTTCAGATGGCATGTCAGATTCCCGCGCTTGGCAAGCACGGCGTGCATCCCCATATCCATATCGACTTTAAGGACCCCGCGCTTCGCCAGACGATTGCGCTCGGTATCCCGACGCTGCTTGCCACGGTGTGCATGTTTGTCTCGACTTCTATCACCAACGCTGCCGCGCTGGTTGTCCAGCCCGAGACTGGTCCTTCCGTCATCGCCTATGCGCGCCTGTGGTACACGCTGCCCTACGCGC
The DNA here is from genome assembly GCA_018381235.1 of Collinsella sp. Classification (GTDB taxonomy): domain Bacteria; phylum Actinomycetota; class Coriobacteriia; order Coriobacteriales; family Coriobacteriaceae; genus Collinsella. The sequence goes on from JAGZSF010000001.1 coordinate 14,605, forward strand.
TGATTGCCGCCTCGCTTTCGACGGCGCTCTATACCGAGCTCTCTCACGACGCACAGGAGAAGGATTACGACAGCGTTCGCACGGGCATTTCACGTGGCGTCGCCCAGATGCTGTTCTTCCTGATTCCGTTCGCGCTGTACCTGATTGTCTTCGCGCGTCCGCTCAACATGATTTACTGTGCCGGCAAGTTTGATGAGTCCGGCGTGGCGCTGGTGTCCGAGTTCCTTGTCTACCTGGCGTTCTCGCTGCCGCTCTACGGCGTGGTCGTGTTGATGCAGAAGAGCTTCTCTGCCTTGCTCGACATGAAGCCCTATAGCCGATATTGCCTGTATTCTGCCATCGGCCAGGCCGGCTCGGTTCTGCTGTTTGGCGTTGTGCTGGGCTTCGGTATGCCGGCAATCGCGCTTTCGTATGTTGTCGACTACGTGATCTTGGTCGGCTGTTCGCTGTGGTGGCTGCGTCGTCGCTTGCGTGGCCTTCAGGTCAAATCTATCCTGCATGGCGGTTTCTTTGGCCTTTTGCTCGGCGGCCTGGGTGCTGCCGCAGGCGCCGGCGTCATGTGGGCGCTTGAACTCTTTGTCGGGGCACTTGGTGGCTCGATTCTGATTACTCTTGGCTACGTTTGCGTTGCGGGTGTCGTCTCGCTTGCTGTTACCTTTGGCCTTGCCGTCGTCCTTAAGATGCCCGAGGTCTCGGCGCTGCTTCGTCGCAAGTAGGTGCGCGTGGCCGGTCACGACAACATTCCAACGCTTGCCGAGCAGGTTTCGCGCGTTCCTACACAACCCGGTTGCTACCTTTGGAAGGATGCCAAGGGCGATGTCATCTACGTGGGCAAGGCGAAAAACCTACGCGCCCGCATGCGTCAATACGTGACACTGCAGGATGAGCGTCAAAAGATCCCGCTGATGATGCAACTGGTGGCGAGCTTTGACTATATCGTGGTGGAGACCGAGCATGAGGCGTTGGTGCTCGAGCGCAATTTGATTGGTCAGTACCATCCGTACTTTAACGTCGACCTCAAGGATGACAAGAGCTACCCCTTTATCGCCATTACAAAGGGCGACCTGTATCCCGCTATCAAATACACGCGTGAGCGTCATAAGCCGGGAACGCGTTATTTTGGTCCCTATACTGACAGCCGCGCGGCGCGTGAGACCATTGACACGCTGCGCAAGGTGATTCCGATCTGCTCCGCATCCTGTGCGGAGTGGCGTCGTTGTCGTCGTATCGTCGAGTCCCACAAGGGCGAGGAAGACATCGTCAATATGATTTGCGCGCAAAACGGGCGTCCCTGCTTTGACTGCCATGTCGGGCGCGGCCCGGGTGCGTGTGTCGGCGCGATTTCCCCGGCAGACTATGCCAAGAACGTCAAGCGTGTCGAGCGCTTTTTGTCGGGCCATCGCAAGGATGTCGTCGATGAGCTGACCTCCGAGATGACGGATGCCGCCGAGGCGCTCGACTTTGAGCGCGCGGCACGCGTCAAACGTCGTTTGGAGGTCATCAGGGGTCTGGACGACCGTCAGCAAGTCGTTTTTCCCTCCAGTGTCGATATCGATGTCATCGGTTTCTATCGCGAGGAGACCATCTCCGCCGCTTGCGTCTTTGTCGTGCGTGAGGGTCGAACGGTTCGAACCTGCGAGTTTATTCTCGATAAGGGTTTGGATGTCGACGAAGAGGAACTTCAATCGGGCTTTCTTAAGCGCTATTACGACGAGACAGCTGATATTCCAGCTGAGGTCAACCTTTCCGTCGAGCTTGAGGATGCGGAGGCGCTGGGGGAGTGGCTTGCGGGCAAGCGTGAGCGTTCCTGCCATCTCCATAGGCCGCAGCGTGGCGAAAAGCACCGTCTGCTCGATATGGCATCCAAAAATGCGCGCCATGCCCTCATGCGCTACATGATGCGAACGGGGTACGCTGACGACCGCACCAATCAAGCGCTCCTGGAGCTCGAAAGCGCGCTGGCGCTGCCGGCGCCGCCGATGCGTATCGAGTGCTTCGATATTTCGACGCTGCACGGAACCTTTACCGTCGCCTCGATGGTGGTGTTTACCAACGGGCGCGCCAACAAGAGCCAGTACCGTCGTTTTAAAATTCAGGCCGAATTGGACGAGGCAAACGACTTCGTGTCGATGTCCGAGGTTTTGGGACGACGCTATGCTCCCGAGCGCATGGCCGACGAGCGCTTTGGCTCGCGCCCCGATTTGCTCGTTGTCGATGGCGGTAAGCCGCAATTGACCGCTGCGATCAAGCAACTTGAGGCTCTTGGGCTCGATATACCAGTTTGTGGCTTGGCAAAGGCCGATGAGGAAGTTTTTGTGCCTTGGGACGAGACTCCCGTCGTGCTGCCGACCGGGTCTGCTTCGCTCTATCTAATTAAACAGGTGCGCGATGAGTCCCACCGATTTGCAATCACGTTCCACCGCGAGTTGCGCGATAAAGCCATGACGGTTTCGGTACTCGATGACGTTCCAGGCGTGGGACCCACCAGAAAACGTGCCCTTATGCGCCATTTTGGCTCGATGAAGCGTTTGCGCGCGGCGAGCGAGCAAGAGATCGCGGAAGTTCGCGGCATACCTGCCGATGTTGCCAAGGCGGTCCACGAGGCGCTCGTTGCATGGAATGCCGAGCGCGCCGAGGCGGCGGCTGGCCATTCCGATAGCTAAACACGAGTCTAAACAACTGATATACATGATTGCGCGATTTTCAACCATTTATTTCGCCATGATTGCCTGCTGGTTTCGGGTTTTATTAACGCTAAAACGTTTGACTAACCCAAGCGAAAACCCTGCTATCCTGCGGGTTGACGAAGACTGATATCTCACCTCGCCGATACATACTGTCTGGCGAATCGTTTGTCAATGAATTCGGTGAACGGTAGTAAATACCGTTCAAGCGTATGTATGTATCGGTCGCCGAGCGCGGCACCTCAGTTGGGTACGTCGGTAGGTAAGGTATATATCGTCCGCAAGTTGCGCGGGGGCAAGTCTAGGTGCTCCCGAGTAAGATTCTCTATTGATAGGAGAAGACATGGCCATCATCAACAAGGGTATGTCCAGGCGTTCGTTCCTCGGCCTCACCGGCAGCGTCGCCGCTGTCGCAGGGCTTGGTCTCACCGGCTGCGGCGGCAGCTCTAGCGACGAGGGTTCCGCTTCCGGTTCCACCGATTCCGCTAACCGTGGCGGCGGCGTGATCACCGCTGGTTCCGCTTACGCTCCGTCCAGCTTCGATCCCGCCAGCACTGGCTCCGCTGTGGGCCTGGGTGCTAACTGGCACGTCGTCGAGGGCCTCTACGGCATCGATTACCACGACTACAGCACCTTCAACGAGCTCGCCACCGACGATCCCAAGTCTGTGGACGACACCACTTTCGAGGTCACCATCCGCAAAGGCGCCAAGTTCTCCGATGGCACCGAGGTCACCGCTGACGATGTCGTTGCCTCCTACACCGCATGCGCCGCTTCCGCTACCTATGCTCCGTTCTTCCAGCCCTTCGAGTCCATCGAGGCCAAGGACGCCAGCACCGTGACGGTCAAGACCAAGGTCCCCAACTTCTCCCTGCTCAAGGATCGTCTGGCCATCGTCCGCGTTACCCCGGCCACCCAGACCGAGGAGGATCGCGCCAAGCAGCCGATCGGCTCCGGCCCCTGGATGTACGACTCTATCTCCGATACCGAGATCACCCTGGTTCCCAACCCCGAGTACAACGGTGAGTACGCTGCCGAGGATAAGAAGATTCAGTACAGCATCCTGACCGACCCCACCGCTCGCGTTACCGCTCAGCAGGAGGGCTCCACGCTCGTTATGGAGCTCGTTACCGCTGACGCCGTCGACCAGCTCGAGAGCGCCGGCTGCAAGATCGATAACGTTCAGGGTTTCGGCACCCGCTTCATCATGTTCAACGTCGCCAAGGAGCCTTGGAACAACGTCAAGGTCCGTCAGGCTGTCATGTATGCGCTCGACACCGAGAAGATGGTCAGCAACACCTTCGCCGGCCTTGCCACCGCTGCCAGCTGCTACCTGCCCAAGAGCTTCACCAACTATCATGAGGCTTCCACGGTGTACAAGACCGACGCCAAGAAGGCTAAGAAGCTCATCGAGGAGTCTGGCGTCACCCCGGGTGCCATCACCCTGCGCACCACCGACAACGAGCAGATTAAGGGCATGGCCGCCCAGGTCAAGAACGACCTCGACGCTCTCGGCTTCGATGTGACCATCCAGACCGATACCTCGCCGGCCACTTACGCTGCCATCGACGGCGGCGAGGCCTACGATATCCTCCTTGCCCCTGGCGATCCTTCCTGCTTCGGCGCCGACCCCGACCTGCTGCTCAACTGGTGGTACGGCGACAACGTCTGGATGCAGACCCGTTGCCCGTGGAAGGAGTCCGCTGAGTGGCAGAAGCTCCACGGTCTCATGGACGAGGCTCTTGCCGCCGAGGGCGACGAGCAGCAGAAGAAGTGGAACGAGTGCTTCGACATCATTGCCGACAACGCCGTTCTGTACCCCGTTGTCCACGTCAAGACCGTCTCCGCTTCCTGGGACGATCCGTCCACTGCACCCAACGGCGAGGCCCTCGATGGCTTCAAGGGCATCGGCACGACGAGCATGTCCTTCAGGGGCGTTGCGACCGTCAAGGCGTAAGACTCGCTTGAGTCTGTATGCAGGATGTCGGTCGTTGGGACCGTATCCTCATAGTTGAAACAAAGACCCGGGCGGCAACGATGTCGCTCGGGTCTTGTAATGAGTATCCGTACTCATATACCAGTTGGTCCTACCGACAAAAGAAAGGGGAGAGAACGTGAACAACTTGCTACGTTTGATTGGAAGGCGTCTTGTGGCGCTGCCGATCATGGCATTGGGCGTCACCGTCCTGGTGTTCTTCCTTATGTCGTTCTCCAAGACCGACCCCGCCTACACGGCGTTGGGTGACGGTGCCTCGCCCGAGGCGGTTGCCGAGTACCATGAGAAGTATGGTCTGGACGACCCCTGGCCCGTGCGCTACGTGCGCTATATGGGCGATTTGATCCATGGCGACATGGGCACCTATGGTGCTGCTCGCAACTCCGTTGCCAAGCGCATCTCCACGGCCCTGCCCGTCACGATGCAGCTGACCTTCATCGGTCTTGCCATCGGTGCGGTCGTTTCGTTTTTGCTCGGCGTCATCGCGGCACTGTATCGCGACAAATGGCCGGATCAAGTGATCCGCGTCTTTTCCATCGCCGGCTTGGCAACCCCGTCGTTCTGGCTTGCCGTTCTGTTGATCCTGCTGTTCTCTTCCTACCTTAAGGTGCTCCCGGCATCGGGTGCTCTGCCTCACTTCACCACGAATCCGGTTGGCTATCTGGGACGTATGATCATGCCCGCTATCGCCTTGGCATTTCCGCTGACGGGCCAGATGACTCGTATCGTGCGTACCGCCATGGTCGAGGAGCTCGACAAGGATTATGTCCGTATGGCCCGCGGCGCCGGCGTTCCCGAGAAGGTCGTCGTCGGCATCAACGTTCTTCGCAATGCGCTGATCACCCCGGTCACCACCCTCGGTCTTAAGATCGGTTACCTCATGGGCGGCGCCGTCGTCATCGAGGTTATCTTCAACCTCCCCGGCATGGGCACCGCGATTCTGCAGGGCGTTCAGGGCAACGAGGCGAACCTGGTTCAGGGCGTCGTTATCGTCGTTGCTCTTGCCTTCATCATCATCAACATCGTGGTTGACATGCTCTACCTGCTCATCAACCCGCGCATCAGGACGGTGTAGATTATGGTAAAGATTCGAGAGAAGCAAACCGAGCAGCTCGAGAAGGCTGCCTCCAAGGGGCTCAAGCTCGGTGGCTGGAAGAAGATGACGCTGTCTTCTAAGATTGCCGCCGTCGTGCTGGTGCTGGTCGCCCTGACTGCGATTCTGGCGCCCCTTCTTGCCCCCTATAGCCCGGTCGAGATCTTTACGGCTCGCCAGGCTCCCGGCAACGGATTTATCTTCGGTACCGACGATAAGGGTCGCGACATTCTGTCGCGTATGCTCTACGGTGGTCGTTACTCGCTGATCATCGGCTTTGGCGCCACTGCCATGGCTCTGGTCTGCGGCTCGATCGTGGGCGCCCTTGCAGCGGTTTCGCGCAAGGCCGTCTCCGAGACGATCATGCGTATCCTGGACATCATCATGTCCATCCCGGGCATCGCCCTCGCGGCCGTTTTCGTCTCCATCCTGGGCAACTCCGTGCCGTCGATCATCTTCGCCATCGGCTTTATGTACACTCCGCAGATTGCCCGTATCGTGCGCGCCAACATCGTGTCCGAGTACGGCGAGGACTATGTCCGCGCGGTTATCGTTTCCGGCGCCAAGGCTCCGTGGATTTTGATCAAGCATGTTCTGCGTAACTGCATCGCCCCGATCATGGTCTTCACCGTTACCCTGGTCGCCGACGCCATCATCTTCGAGGCCTCGCTGACCTTCATCGGCGCTGGTATCCAGGAGCCCACCGCTACCTGGGGCAACATCCTCGCCGACGCCCGCGGCGGCGTGCTCGCCGGCCGTTGGTGGCAGGCGCTGTTCCCGGGCCTGGCCATCATGATCACCTGCCTGGCGCTCAACATCCTCTCCGAGGGCATTACCGACGCCATGGCCGCTGCTCCCTCCGCCGCCCTGGATCCCACCGATTCCTCCAAGCGTCGCGAGGCCGATCTGCTGGTCTCCGACCCCGTTCGCGCCTACAAGGAGCAGGCCCAGTCCCTCTCCGCTCGCCTTGGCGCCCTTCGCGATGTCGAGCTCAAGCGTGACGATCGCCATGTGCCCGACGAGTCTGTCGAACCGATTCTCTCGGTCCGTGACTTCTGCATCCAGTTTGAGCATCACGGTGATATCAACGTCGTCGACCATGTCAACTTTGACGTCCGTCCTGGTCAGACCATGGGCCTGGTGGGCGAGTCCGGTTGCGGTAAGTCCATCACCACGCTGGCCATCATGGGCCTGACCGACGATGACGAGCATCTTTCCGGCGAGGTTCTCTGGGAGGGTCGCGACCTGCTCAAGATGAGCAAGAAGGAGTGGTTCGGCCTGCGCGGTACCGATATCGCTATGGTCTATCAGGACGCCCTGTCCTCGCTTAACCCCTCCATGCTCATCTCTGCCCAGATGAAGCAGCTCACCAAGCGCGGCGGAACCCGCAGCGCCGAGGAGCTCCTGGAGCTCGTCGGCCTCGATCCCAAGCGCACGCTCGAGAGCTATCCGCACGAGCTTTCCGGCGGCCAGCGTCAGCGTGTCCTGATCGCTATGGCCCTTACCCGCGACCCAAAGCTGGTCATCTGCGACGAGCCCACGACCGCTCTGGACGTTACCGTCCAGAAGCAGGTCATCAAGCTGCTCAACGATCTTCAGGCCAAGCTCGGCTTCGCCATGATCTTCGTTTCGCATGACTTGGCTCTGGTCGCCGAGGTTGCCCATAACATCACGGTTATGTACGCTGGCCAGGTTATCGAGCAGGCGCCCACCAAGGAGCTGCTCACCAACCCGATCCACGAGTACACCCGCGGTCTTCTGGGTTCCGTTCTGTCCATCGAGAGCGGTTCAGGTCGCCTGCACCAGGTGCCCGGCGCCGTTCCGAGCCCGCGCGATTTCCCCAAGGGCGATCGCTTCGCGCCCCGCTCGAGCCATCCGCGTATTGGCTTGGACACCCGTCCGGTCTTCAAGCGCGTGCCTGGCACCGAGCACTTCTATTCTGAGCTCCCCGACGAGGTGCTCAAGGCAAATGGTTTGACCCCTCACGCGGAGGTGATGTAGATGAGCGAGACCGCAGACAACGGCGTCGAGCCGATCATCTTCCTTGATGACGTCCGCGTCACCTTTAGGACCCGTACCGGCTCGATTCTGCACCCCAACCTGGTTCACGCCGTCCAGGGTGTAACGATTAAGCTCATGCCCGGTCAGACGATCGGCATCGTCGGCGAGTCCGGTTGCGGTAAGTCCACCACCGCCAACGTCATGTGCGGCCTGCAGGCCCCCACGAGCGGCAAGGTCTACTTTAAGGGCAAGGACGTTACCAAACGTACCGCCGAGGACCGTCGCCACATGGGTCGCGTCATCTCGGTCGTGTTCCAGAACCCGGCCACGGCGCTCAACCCCCGCATGGTCGTTCGCGAGCAGCTGCTCGATCCCATGCGCGTCCACAACCTGGGTACCGAGGCCGAGCAGGAGAAGCGCGTCAAGGAACTCTTGGAGCTCACCGGTCTGCCCAGCTCCGCTGCCGAGGTTCTTCCCGGCCAGCTTTCGGGCGGCCAGCGCCAGCGCGTCGCAATTGCCCGTGCCCTGTCGCTGAACCCCGATGCCATCATCGCCGACGAGCCCACCTCGGCTCTGGACGTTTCAGTCCGCGCGCAGATTCTGAATCTGCTGACCGACCTTAAGAAGGAACTCGGCCTGGCCATGGTGTTCATCAGCCATGACATCCAGACGGTCCGCTATATCTCTGACGACATCATCGTTATGAATGGCGGCAAGATCGTCGAGCAGGGCGAGGCCAAGCAGGTCTTCCAGCACCCCCAGGACCCCTACACCAAGATGCTGCTCGGCGCTGCGCCGTCGTTGCTGCATCCCAAGCTCGGCGAGTAGCCTCGCTTTCCCTCCCGTGCGCCCGGTTCCCTTGCCGGGCGCACCTCCGTTGCGATTTCGAAAGGTTGGGTTCACGAGCCATGCCAAGTGCTCAGGAGCTACAACATCAATTTGATGAATATCGAGGCGCCATGCCCCGTCCATCAGATTTCGATCTCTTTTGGAAGGATCGCATGGCCGAGGCCGACGCCGTCGGGCTTGACTATGCGATCGAGACGGCATCGGTCGCCGATGCCGCGACCTGCCAGCTTTTCGACCTCTGGTATACCGGCATGTGTGGCGCGCGCCTGCATGCCAAGTACCTTAAACCCGTCTCGGACGAGCCCGTGCCATTGGTACTTCAGTTCCATGGGTATCCGGGTGCAAGCCGCAGCTGGTTTGAGCAGGCGTCGTTTGCGGGCATGGGCATGGCACTCATCGCCCTCGACTGCCCCGGCCAAGGAGGTCCCTCCGAGGACATTGGTGGATTTGAGGGCACAACGGTTGCCGGTCATATCGTCGCCGGTATCGACGGCGACCCGGCCAACCTCTACTATGTCCGCTTACACCAAGATATTCGCATCCTGTGCCGCATCGTTCGCGAGCTCGAGGGCATCGATCTTGCGCGTGTGTTTGTGAACGGCGCGTCGCAGGGCGGCGGTTTGGGCATTGCGACCTGTGCGCTTAACAACGAGCTTATCAATCGTGCCGCCATCCTCTATCCCTTCCTGTCAGATTTCCGCCTGGTCTGGGATTTGGATGCCGACGACATTGCCTACGAGGGCCTGCGCTATTGGTCTCGCTGGTTTGACGAGGACTCGACTCGTATTGACGAAGCCTATGCCAAGCTGGCGTACTTCGATTCCAAGAACTTTGCCCCTATGGTCAAATGCCCCGTGCTGTTTGGCACTGGCACAGCCGATATCGTCTGTCCGCCAGCGACGCAGTTTGCGGTCTATAACAACCTGACCTGTGAAAAGCGTCATGAGTTCTTTGAGGGCTTTGGCCACGAGGAGATTCAGGATTTTGACGATTTGATCATTCCGTTTTTCTGCAAGGGAGGGGAGGCTCATGTCTAAGTGCGAGAGCAATGTTGACGAGCTGATTGCCCCCGGGCTCGTGGGAATTCCTGGAACGGTTTCGTCAAGGCTCGCAGAATATCGGGACTGGCGCGGTGATGTCCAAGCAGATGTTTCTGATTTAGAGACATACGCTTCGAATCTTGAGATTCAAGGCCTGGCCATTACGGCGATTGACTTTGTTAACCCCTGCGCCCGTTACTCGGAGGTCTCCTTTGAGCTCGGTGACGGTGCGATTCACGCTCGTTTGATCGAGCCTGTCGGTCGTGCCCGAGTATCTGAGCGCGTGCCGTTGTGCCTGATGTTCCACGACATTGATCGGCCTGTGCGCGGCTGGCATCACATGACGAGATTTGCCGCCATGGGGTATGCCGTCCTCGCGCTGGATGACGATGTTGCTGGTGCGGACGACCTGCAGCGGGGGATTTCTTCGCCCGCTTTTGTCGAGCGCGTCCGTTGGGGTTGCGCGCTGGCGAAGGTGGCGCGCAATCTTGATGGCATGGACCCCGACTGCATCTTTGCATGGGGCGAGGGTCTTGGCGGCGGAGTCGCGCTGGCGGTTTCTGCTCTGGACGAGCGGGGCCTCGCCTGCACGGCGGTTGCCAATCCGCTTCCTGGCGGCCTTGAGGCGCTGTCGTCTCGGGTGCGCGGATCGGTGCTCATGGGCACATCGCTCATGGATGCCGCGAGCGACCCCAAGGGCCAGTTTGCCGTATTCAACGGTCTTGAGTGTGACCGGAGGCATATCATCTATGCCAAATACGCTCACGAGCGCATCAATGCGTTCGAAAACGAAGTCGTCGACTTCTTTAACCAAACGTTCTACTCGTGTTCTTTGGCCTAGACGGCCTGGACACTGCCAACAAGAGTGGGTGGCACAGGGTCGCCCGCCAGACAACTAAGGAGATTCTTGTGGCAACTCAGAAATTCACCGGCGTTATCCCTCCCGTCGTTGTTCCCGATACCGAAGATCACCAGCTCGACGTTGCCTCCTTTGAGCGCAGCATTAACCGCATGATCGATGCCGGCGTCGATGGCCTGTTCTTCCTGGGCTCCTCGGGCGAGGTCGTCTTCTCCACCGACGAGCGTCGTCGCCAGATTATCGCCGAGGCCGTCCGTATCGTCGACCACCGTGTGCCCGTTCTGGTCGGCATCATCGATACCGAGACCGAGCGCATGATCGAGCACGGCAAGGTCGCTCAGGAGCTGGGCGCCGATGCCCTCGTCGCCACCTGCCCGTTCTATGCCCTGCAGGGCATGACCGAGGTCGAGGAGCACTTCCGTATCCTGCACGAGGAGCTCGACCTGCCCATCTTCGCCTATGACATTCCCGTCTGCGTTCACACCAAGCTCCCCTGGAAGCTCCTTGCCAAGCTCGGCGCCGAGGGCGTCCTTGCTGGCGTCAAGGATTCCTCGGGTGATGACATCTCGTTCCGCTACCTCGTTCAGGAGAACGAGAAGAACGGCCATCCGATGAGCATCCTCACCGGTCACGAGGTTGTTGTCGACGGCGCCTATCTCGGTGGCGCCGACGGTTCCGTCCCGGGTCTCGCCAACGTTGAGCCCGAGGGCTACGTGCGTCAGTGGAAGGCCGCTCAGGCTGGTGACTGGGCTACCGTCAAGGCCGAGCAGGATCGCCTCAATGAGATTTCGCACATCTGGGATGTCACCTCGGGCGTCCAGGGCTATGCCGGTGGCGTCGGCGCCTTCAAGACCGCTATGAACCTTATGGGCATCTTCGACAGCCCGACCATGCCGCGCCCGGTGAAGGCCATGACCGGCGAGAACGTTGAGGCGATTAAGAAGGTCCTTCAGGACAACGGTCTCCTTTAAAGCTTTCCCAGGCACCCGACCTCGCCGTTCAACCGTGCGGCCATGACCCATTAGGTCAATGGTCACACGGTTTCTCGGCGATCTCGGGCACCTGGAAAACCTTTACCGCGCTGTGACGGCTAGCCTGACGGCGCATTTCCTGTAGTTGTTTTTTATCTCCTAAGGAGAGTGACATGGAGAACAAGTACGTCTGCTCTGTCGATATCGGCGGAACTAAGATCGCGACCGCCATCATGGAGTACCCGGCTGACGGTAGTGTGCCCCATCCCGTTTTTGAGGCCGAGGTTCCTACCGAGGCCCAGGAGGGCGGCGAGGCCGTCTTCCAGCGTATCGAGGCGTCCATCAAGGCTGCTCTCGAGGCGAATCCCGATGTCGAGGTCCTTGGCGTCGGTATCGGTGCCGCCGGCGTCGTCGATCCCAAGACGGGCGCCATCGCGTATGCCAACGAGATCATGCCCGGCTGGTCCGGCGTTCAGTTGGGGCCGCGTCTGCGCGAGGACCTCGGTCTTCCCGTTGCCGTTGTGGGCGACGTGCAGGCTCATGCTCTGGGCGAGGCCCACTGGGGCGTCGGCAAGGGCAAGTTCTCCGTCTTGTGCCTGGGCATCGGCACGGGCATCGGCGGCGCATATGTCGAGAACGGCCGCGTGATGCAGGGCTTCCATGGTGCTGCCGGTCATATGGGCCACATCGAGTGCTCGGCTGCCACCGGCATTCCCTGCGCCTGCGGGCGTTCCGGCCATCTGGAGTCGGTTGCTTCGGGCACTTCCATTGGTCGAATGTACGATGAACGTTTTGGCCGCGTCGACCCCAGCCGTCCTTCGGTCGGTCGCGATGTGAACGACCTGTGCCGTGCGGGCGACGCAAAGGCGACCGAGGTCATCCATGACGCCGGCTTTGCGCTGGGGGCCAGCTTGGGCTCGCTCGCTAACATCCTGGACCCTGAGGTCATCGTGCTTTCGGGCGGCGTGATTCACCAAGGTCCCGATTGGCGTTCGCAGACGTGGAAGGATTCGGTGCACGAGGGCTATGCCAGCCAGGCGCTCGATCCGCTTCAGAACACACCGATCCTCATCGGTTCTCTGGAGGGCGATGCTCCGCTCATCGGTGCCGCTGAGCATCTTCTTGCCTCGTTGAAGTAAAAGTATCTGCTGTAGGAGCCTCCCGAGACAACACGCCTCGGGAGGCTGTTCTAAGAAAGGTTGCAGCCTTATGACCGTCGATCCTTTGATTCAATCCCTGAAGGGCAAGCTCGTTGTGAGCGTTCAGGCGTATATGGGCGAGCCGCTTCGTACGCCCGAGACCATGGCGCAAATGTCTCGCGCTTGCGAGCTCGGCGGCGCCGCCGCCATTCGGTGCCAGGGCCTTGCCGACATTGCCGCCATTAAGGGTCGCTGTGAGGTTCCCGTCATCGGCCTGTGGAAGGATGGGCACGAGGGCGTTTACATCACGCCGACGCTGCGTCACGCTCGCGCCTGCGTTGCTGCCGGTGCCGATATCGTGGCGATCGACGCCACCGATCGTCCGCGCCCCGATGGCAAGACGGTCGAGGATACCTTCCGCCCGCTGCACGAGGAGGGTGTGCTCCTGATGGCGGATTGTGCCACCATCGAGGACATTCGCCGTGCTGTTGATATGGGCTTTGACCTGGTATCCACCACGCTTTCTCACGGCGTCGCCGCCATCGACTGCACCATGGCCGATGGCCCCGACCTGCCGCTCCTGCGTCAGGCGACTGAGGAATTCCCCGGCCTTCCTATCATTTGCGAGGGTCGCGTGCATACGCCCGAGGAGGCTCGCGCCGCGATCGATGCTGGCGCCTGGGCCGTTGTCGTCGGCACCGCCATCACGCACCCCACGAGTATTACGAGTTGGTTCAAGGCTGCACTTGAGGCGTAAGACAGGCCTCGCATCCGCTCGGGGCGGTATACTCAATATAGGCAATTGACCGCGCGGGATCCGGGTTGCTGGGTCCCGCGCTTGTTTTCGGGAGGCAGCACATGCAAAAGGGAGATGTCATGGATGCGGCGGAGCGCTCGGAGCGCATCCCCGATATCGTCATCATCACCGGAATGTCCGGATCGGGCCGCACACAGGCCATGCACGTGTTCGAGGACATGGGCTATTTTTGCATTGATAACCTGCCTCCGCGTCTCATCGCCCAGCTTGCCGAGCTCGTCGGCATCAATACGGGCGTGGGCAGGCATCTCGCCGTCACCTGTGACCTGCGCAGCCAGGGCTTGTTCGATGAGCTGCTCGATGCCGTTGCCGCACTCGAGGAGCGCGAGATGAGCTGTGACATCGTGTTTCTCGAGGCCTCTGACGAGGTGCTGATCCGTCGTTATAGCGAAAACCGCCGCCGCCATCCCATTGCCAAGCCGGGGGAGACTACGGCCGATGCCATTCAGCGCGAGCGCCTGCAGCTGCAGGGTGTGCGCGATCGAGCCGATATGATCATCGACACGAGCCGCCTGCGCACCTCTGCCCTGCGCAACAAATTGCGCATGGCGTTCTCCGAGTTGTCCGACCAGCAGCTCATGGACGTCCACGTGTTCTCGTTTGGCTTTAAGCACGGCATGCCCGTCGAGGCGGACATTATGATCGACGTCCGCTTCCTGCCTAATCCGTTCTACGATCCCGAGATGCGCACGATGACCGGTCTCGATAAAAAGGTCTCCGATTTTGTTCTGGACCATCCCAAGACGCAGGAGTTTTGGAAGGCTTGGACACAGCTGCTCGATACGGTTATGCCGGGCTATATCGCGGAGGGTAAACCGCAGCTTTCTATCGCCATCGGCTGCACGGGCGGCCAGCACCGCAGCGTTGCCATTGCCGAGGCCACGGCCCGTTACCTGGAAGGCGCTCAGTATCATGTGAGCATCTCCCACCGCGACCTGTCACGCGCCAACACGAAGGCATAGGCCTGCATGTCGTTTACCGCTGAGGTGCGCGACGAGCTCGCGCGCTGCGAACCCGAATGTGAATACTGCGATTTGTCGACGCTTGCCGCCTTGACGCGTGTGAGCGGTACACTTTCGCTGGCCGGCTCCGGGCGGTATCGTTTGACGGTCGCGACCGAGACGGGAGCCGTCGCGCGCACGATGATCACACTGACGCATCGCATCCTTAAGCTCAAAACGGAATTCACCGTTCGTAAATCGGTCTTGCATAAGGTTCGAAACTACCTCATCACCTTGCCTGATCAGCCAGACCTGGATAAGGCTCTGGTGCTGCTGGGTATCCTCGACCGTAGGGGAGGACTTGTCGCCGGCGTACCCCGACATATCGTTGCCCGTCCCTGCTGCAGGCTTGCCTACATCCGCGGCGCGCTCATCGCCGGCGGTTTCGTGGCCGATCCCCGCGGCGACTTTCATTTGGAGATCGCGGTGCAGGGCGAGCAATATGCCAAGGGGCTTTGCGATCTGTTGGAGCAGATTGGGGTCCATGCTCGTGTTAATGCGCGGCGGGGGTCATATGCCGTGTACATTAAGAGCGCCGAGGAAATCGAGCATCTATTGAAGCTGATTGGTGCCAAGCGCAGCGTTGCCGAGATTGAGGAGGCGCGCGCGGTCAAGTTGGTTAAGAACGATGTGAACCGTCGCGTGAACGCCGAGCTCGCCAACCAGACCAGAAGCGCCGGTGCTGCCCAGCATCAGCTTGCGCTTATCGATGAGCTCGAGCAGCGAGGCCTTCGCGATACGCTTCCGGATGCCTTGGCGGTCTTTTGCGACCTTCGCGAGCGCTACCCCGATCTTTCGCTGCGTGATTTAGGGGAGATGGCTGACCCTCCCTTGTCGAAGTCGGCCCTCTACCATCGTGTTTTACGGCTTGAAAAGCTCATTGAAGCAAACAGGTAGGTTAAAGTATCGACTTATATACGGATTTAGCTGTTATTTTATTCTTTAAAACGTTTTAACGCAAATTTGATTTTCAATTTCGAGCATTCTCGTGAAATTCAAGTCAAAAAAAAGGTATATTAGGTGAGTGGTTAGTTTGTGGGCCTCAACGGCAGGCGCTGTAGCTTGCGGGGGCCTTACGAAAGGAGACACAATGGCAGTAAAGGTTGCTATTAACGGCTTCGGTCGCATCGGTCGTCTGGCCTTCCGTCAGATGTTCGGTCATGAGGGCTCCGAGATCGTCGCTATCAACGACCTCACCTCTCCCGATATGCTCGCTTACCTGCTGAAGTACGACTCCACGCAGGGCAACTACGCTCGCGATCACGAGGTCGTTGCTGGCGAGGATTCCATCACCGTTGACGGCAAGGAGATCAAGATCTACAAGGAGGCCGACGCCAACAACCTGCCTTGGGGCGACCTCGACGTCGACGTCGTTCTCGAGTGCACCGGCTTCTACACCAGCAAGGCTAAGGCTCAGGCCCACATCAACGCTGGCGCCAAGAAGGTCGTCATCTCCGCTCCGGCTGGCAGCGATCTGCCCACCATCGTGTACAACGTCAACCATGAGACGCTGACCGCTGAGGACAACATCATCTCCGCTGCTTCCTGCACCACCAACTGCCTCGCCCCGATGGCCAAGGGTCTGAACGACTTCGCTCCCATCGTGTCCGGCATCATGACCACCATTCACGCCTGGACTGGCGACCAGATGCCGCTCGACGGCCCGCAGCGCAAGGGCAACAAGCGTCGTAGCCGCGCCTGCGCCGTCAACATCGTCCCCAACACCACCGGTGCTGCCAAGGCTATCGGCCTGGTTCTCCCCGAGCTCAACGGTAAGCTCATCGGTGCCGCCCAGCGCGTCCCGACGCCGACCGGCTCCATCACCAACCTCTACGCTGTCGTTGACAAGAAGGTCACCGTCGACGAGGTCAACGCTGCTATGAAGGCCTACGCTGCCACCATCTCCGAGACCTTCGGTTACAACGAGGACGACATCGTCTCCACCGATATCATCGGCGAGACCCACGGCTCCATCTTCGACGCCACTCAGACCATGTGCTCTGATCTTGGCAACGGCCAGACCCTCGTTCAGGTCACCTCTTGGTACGACAACGAGAACTCCTACACCTCTCAGATGGTCCGCACCATCAAGTACTTCGAGAAGTTCGTTGCTTAATTTAGCTTTTAGCGAATAGCTCGTTGAGCGTCTAAAGAAGGGCGCGGCCTCATAGGGCTTACACCCTAGGGTCGCGCCCTTTTTATAAGAAATCGTCTGCCGTAATGGGAGGCAGACACGTACGAAAGGTAGAAGCAAACATGGCCTTTACCAAGAAGACCGTCCGCGACATCGATGTCGACGGCAAGCGCGTTCTCGTCCGCGTTGACTTTAACGTGCCTATCAAGGATGGCGTCGTTGGCGACACCACCCGTATCAAGGCTGCCCTGCCCACCATCAACTACCTCGTTGAGCACAACGCTCGCGTCATCCTCATGAGCCACCTCGGCCGTCCCGAGGGCACCGGCTTCCAGCCCGAGCTGTCCCTCGAGCCCGTCGCCAAGAAGCTCGCTGAGCTCTCTGGTCTCGACGTTGCCTTTGTCGCCGACACCTACGGCGAGAAGGCTGCTGAGGCTGTCGCCGCCGTCGAGCCGGGCAAGGTCCTCGTTCTCGAGAACGTCCGTTTTGACAAGCGTGAGAAGAAGAACGATCCCGAGATCGCCAAGAAGCTCGCTTCCTATGGTGATGTCTTCGTTCTCGATGCCTTCGGCACCGCTCACCGCGCCCAGGGTTCCGTCGTGGGCCCCGCCGCTTACCTGCCTGCCGTCGCCGGCTTCCTGCTCGAGAAGGAGGTCGACACGCTGACCGGCATCTTCGCCGAGCCCGAGCGCCCCTTCGTCGCCATCGTCGGCGGTTCCAAGGTTTCCTCCAAGATCGGCGTTCTCGATCACCTCATCGACTCCGCTGACACCCTGATCATCGGTGGCGGCATGGCCTACACCTTCTTCCTGGCTCAGGGCCTGTCCGTTGGTCAGTCCCTCAAGGAAGAGGACTGGGTCGAGCGCGCCGGCGAGATGCTCAAGAAGGCCGAGGAGAAGGGTGTCAAGATCCTGCTCCCCATCGACAACCGTGTTGCCGATCACTTTGGCGAGGACGCTGTCCCCGAGGTTGTCGCTTCCGACGCTATCCCCGACGATCGTGAGGGTATGGACATCGGCCCCAAGACCGAGGAGCTCTATGCCGAGGCTGTCAAGGGCGCCAAGACCGTGTTCTGGAACGGCCCCATGGGCGTCTTCGAGTTCGACAACTTCGCTCACGGCACCCAGGCTATCGCCGAGGCTGTCGCCGAGGCTGACTGCACCTCGATCATCGGCGGTGGTGACTCTGTCGCAGCTGTCAACAAGTTCAACCTGGCCGACAAGATGAGCTGGATCTCCACCGGTGGTGGCGCTTCCATGGAGCTCGTCGAGGGTAAGGCCCTGCCCGGAGTGGAGGCGCTTCTCGATGCCTAATCGCACCCTTCTTATTGCTGGTAACTGGAAGATGAACAACGACGTCGCCGAGGCCGCCAAGCTCGCCGACGAACTGGCTCAGGCTCTTCCCGAGGTTCCGGCTGGCGTCGAGGTGCTCGTCTGCCCTCCGACCATCGACATCACCACGGTTCATGACCGCATTCAGGCTGCCCCCATCGCCCTCGGTGCACAGAATGTGTACTGGGAGGCCAAGGGTGCCTTCACCGGTGAGTCCTCTTGCGACATGCTCAAGTCTGCTGGCTGCACCTACTGCATCATTGGCCACTCCGAGCGTCGTGACTACTTCCACGAGACCGACGAGGACCAGAACAAGAAGGCCAAGGCCCTCGTTGCCGCCGGTCTTGTTCCCGTCTTCTGCTGCGGCGAGTCCCTCGAGGTCCGCGAGGCCGGCACCTATGTCGAGCACGTCGTGAACCAGGTCAAGGCTGGCCTTGCTGGTCTTGAGATCACCTGCCCCAAGCAGGTCGTCGTCGCCTACGAGCCCATCTGGGCCATCGGCACCGGCAAGACCGCTACTGCTGAGGACGCTCAGGAGGTCTGCGGCGCTATCCGTGAGACCCTCAAGGAGATGTTTGGCGAGGAGCTCGCCGACGGCATCCGCGTCCTGTACGGTGGTTCCGCCAAGCCCGGCAACATTGCCGAGCTCGTCGCCAAGCCCGACGTTGACGGTGCCCTCGTGGGCGGCGCTTCGCTCAAGGCTGCCGACTTCGCCTCTATGGTCGTCAAGGCAGGCGAGTAGGACATATGGCACAGCGTCATCTTCCTGCACTCCTGATCATCATGGACGGCTGCGGCCTTGCTCCGGCCGATGGCGAGAACGCCGTCGCCGCTGCCAAGACGCCCTTCCTTGATAGCCTGTACGAGAAGTATCCCCACACTACGCTCGGCGCTTCGGGCGAGGACGTGGGCCTTCCCGACGGTCAGATGGGCAACTCCGAGGTGGGTCACCTCAACATCGGTGCCGGCCGCATCGTGTTCCAGGAGCTTTCGCGCATCAACAACGCCATCAAGGATGGCTCCATCGCCAAGAACGAGGTCTTCGTCAAGGCTATGGACGACGTCAAGGCTGACGGCAAGACTCTCCACCTCATGGGCCTTATGAGCCCTGGCGGTGTTCATTCTCACATGAACCACGTCGAGGCTCTGGTCAAGATGGCTGCCGAGCATGGTGTCAAGACCGTTCGCGTCCACGCCTTCATGGATGGCCGCGACGTTGACCCGCAGTCCGGTGCCGGTTACATGAGTGAGTTCTGCGCCTTCCTGGCCAAGATCTCCGAGGAGACCGGTTGCGACGCTCGCGTTGCCACCGTCTCGGGCCGTTATTGGGCCATGGACCGCGATAATCGTTGGGAGCGTATCCAGCGCGCCTACGACGTCATGGTCAACGCGTCCGATGCCGATACCGACCCCGTGGCCGGTATCAAGGCCTACTACGAGAAGGATCCGCGCGGCGACGAGTTTGTCGAGCCCTTCGTTGCCCACAACGAGGGCATCCACGAGGGCGACGCGGCCATCTTCTTCAACTTCCGTCCCGACCGCGCTCGTCAGATGACCCGCGTGTTCACGGACAAGGAGTTCGACGGCTTTGAGCGCGAGCAGATTAAGCTTTCGCACTTTGTGACGATGACTGAGTACGATCCGACGTTTGACGTCGAGGTCGCCTTCCCCAAGACGTTCCCCGAGAACGTCCTGGCCGACGTTATCGCCGCCAATGGCCTGAAGCAGCTGCACACCGCCGAGACCGAGAAGTACGCCCACGTGACGTTCTTCCTCAACGGCGGCATCGAGGAGCCCAAGGAGGGCGAGGAGCGCGTGCTCGTCGCTTCCCCCAAGGTCGCTACCTACGATCTGCAGCCCGAGATGAGCGCTCCTGAGGTTACCGAGAAGCTTGTCGCCGCCATCAACGAGGATCGCGCTGATTTCTATATCGTGAACTTCGCGAACTGCGACATGGTTGGTCACACCGGTGTTTTCGACGCTGCCGTTAAGGCCGTCGAGGCTGTTGACGATGCCCTGTCCAAGGTTGTCCCGGCGATTCTCGCCAAGGGCGGCTTTGCGCTGATTACCGCCGACCACGGCAACGCCGATCACATGTTTGACGTTGCTTCCGACGGTTCCAAGCATCCGTTTACGGCTCACACCACCAACCGCGTGCCGTTCATTATCGTTGATGAGAAGGCACAGCTCACCGGTATCGAGGACGGTCGTCTTTCCGATATCGCCCCGACTATGCTCACCATGGCTGGTCTGGAGCCTTCCGCCGAGATGACGGGCCGCGTGCTCGCCACCGAGGCATAATAGAAAACAAATACCGTTTTCTAGTAAGGGGGTTGTCCACAATCGGACAACCCCCTTTTGGTATTTCTGCCATTTCTACCTCGTTCCCGAGCGGCAGGTAGGGGAGAGCGGGGGATTGTGGTACAGTACTGGAGTTTGAATTGTTCTATTAAGGAGCTTATCTATGGGTCCGTTCCAGATTCTTCTGTTTGTCGTTTGGGCTATCTCTGCCGTGGCGTTGACGATTCTCGTTCTGATGCATTCCGGTAAGGGCACCGGCGTGTCGGATATGATTGCTAGCTCGCTGTATAACTCCAGCTCTGCCACGGGCGTTATGGAGCAGAACCTTGACCGCCTGACCGTCATCATGGCTGTCGTGTTTGCCGTGTGCGTCGTGCTGTGCATGTTCTTCTTCCCGCAGGGCATCGTGGGCTACTAAGTACGAGCCGCATAAATACTTGAAAAGGGTCCCGCGAGTGCGGGACCCTTTTTGTTTACATATTTGTAACAGAGTCAAAATATCCCCACATACTTCGCCCAACTAAAGAAATTCTCGACCGTTGACCGGAATTAGCCCCAAATCGTGCATAAAATGCGCTACTGTATTAAGAAACGTTGGTCTGTTGTGCATAACCAGCCATAGCAACGGGCGGCGTTTTGATGGTTCGGATCGGATTGTCTCGATATGTGTCCGACTGAACATTTCTTTGTCCTATCTCATAAGGAGGATGGCATGGCTGATTCTATGTTCCACCAGCCCGTTATGGGTCGTCGCGCCTTTGTCGGCGGCACCCTTGCTGCGAGCTCCATGGCTTTTCTTGCCGCATGTGGCAAGAAGGGCGGCGACGCTTCCGGTTCTGAGTCCGGTTCGACGCTGAACTTCTACATCAACAACCCGGTCTGCATCGACCCCTACAATGTCCAGGAGGACCAGGGCACTCAGGTCGAGTACCAGCTCTTTGATTCTCTGACCTCTTATGACGCCGAGAAGGGCGAGATCGTTCCGCTGGCTTGCGAGTCCTTTGAGGCCAACGACGATGCCACCGAGTTTACCTTCAAGATCAAGAAGGCCAAGTTCCACAACGGTGACGACGTTACCTCCAAGTCCTTCAAGCTCGGTTGGGAGCGTCTGGTCAACACTAAGTCGGCCATCGCTACCGAGTACGGCCCTTCCGAGGTCTCCTATCACCTTTCCATGGTCGAGGGCTATGACGACCTGCTTGCCGGTAACGCTACCGAGCTCAGCGGTGTTACTTGCCCCGACGATGAGACCCTCGTCGTCAAGCTGTCTTCCGCTTACGCCGACTTCCCCTTCGTCGCCTCTCACCCGGCTCTGGCCCCGGTTCCCGAGTGTGCCGAGTCCGATGCCAAGAGCTTCTACCTTGCACCGGTCGGTAACGGCCCGTTCATGATGGACGGCAAGTGGGAGGATGGTCAGGAGATCAACCTCAAGAAGTTCGACGATTACTATGGCGACAAGGCCAAGATTGATGGCATCCACTTCCAGGTCATCAAGGACATGGAGACCGCTTACAAGGAGTTCCAGGCCGGTAACCTCGATGTCTGCGACGTTCCCGTTGCTCAGATCGACGCCGCCAAGAAGGATCGCGGCGTGTCCAAGGACGGCTACACCATGGGTGACGGCGAGCGTATGCTGCTCGGCTCCGAGCCTTCCACCTACTATCTGACCTGCAACAACACGGCCGAGCCGTTCAACAACGCCGACCTGCGTAGGGGTATCTCCCTGGCCATCAACCGTGAGGCCATCTGCAAGACTATCTTCAAGGGTACCCGTACCCCCGCCGACGGCATTGTTCCTCCGGGTATCGATGGCTACAAGGAGGGCGCATGGGAGTTCTGCGCCTACGACGTCGACAAGGCTAACGAGTACCTCGACAAGGTTGCTCCCGCTGACGCTAACGGCGATCGTGGCATTAACGTGACTCTGTCCTACAACCAGGACGGTGGCCACAAGGAGATCATGGAGTCCATCATCGGCGACCTCGCCAAGGTGGGCGTTACCGCTACTTCTGATACCCCTGAGTGGTCTGCCCTGCTCGAGCAGTATCAGAACTTTAACTATCAGTTCGGTCGTCTGGGTTGGATTGCCGACTACCCGATCATGGACAACTTCCTGTATCCGCTGTTCCACTCCGATTCCCTCGGTGGCGATAACCGCTCTGGTTACAACAACCCCGAGTTCGACGCCAAGGTCGACGAGGCTCGTACCATTGTTGACGACGATGAGCGCGTCGCTAAGATGCAGGAGGCCGACGCTATGGTCGCTGCCGACTGCCCGGTCATCCCGGTGATGTTCTACACGCACACCATCGTCGGCTCCGATCGCATCAAGCACCTCTATGTCGATCCGCAGAAGCATGCCGAGCTGGGTACCGCTGAGCTCGCCTAAGAGTTTGCAGCTTCCGTGAGGGTCAAGTATTTACGTAGACCTCATGGGAAACATACAGTTCTCCCTAACCTGGGGTAAACTGGCTGATGGTAATTTTGGGATGCCGGTCTGGCGATCGGCATCCCATTTAGGTTAATCCCTAGATAGGGGAGTGGTATGGGTAAGTACATCGTTAAACGTGTGCTTCAGTTCATCCCGGTGTTTTTGGGCGTTACGCTGATTCTGTTCGCCCTCCAGAATATCGTGCCGGGAGATCCGATCAAGCTGATCGGTGGAGACAAGGCTCTGTCCCCCGAGGTGGAGCTTCAGCTTCGCGTCCGCTATCACCTGGTCCAGTCGGACGAGGACGGCAACGCGATCCTTGACGAGAACGGCGACCCCGTTCAAACGTCGCTCGTGGACCGTTACTTGTATTACATGAACGGCCTGCTTCATGGCGATCTGGGCAATTCGTATCAGCGCAAGCTGCCGGTTACGGAAATCTTTGCTCAGAAGTATCCGTATACGGTCAAACTTGCCGCGTGCGCCATCGTGCTCGAGGCAATCATGGGTATCGGTGCGGGCATCATTTCGGCGGTTAAGCGTTATTCCTTCTGGGATATTTTGGTAACGCTCACCACGTCGATTCTCGTTGCCGTCCCGGCTTTCTGGCTCGGTATGTTGCTGCAGCTGTTTTTTGGCGTCATTCTCAAGGACGCCACGGGCGGTGCATTCTCCATGCCGATCTCGGGCGCCGGCGGTTCCAGCTCTCAGTATCAGGATTGGATGCACTATGTGCTTCCGACCATTACGCTGGCTTCGGTTTCGACCGCTTATGCCGCCCGCATTATGCGCTCGCAGCTGCTTGACGTCATGAACCAGGATTACATTCGCACGGCAAAGGCCAAGGGTCTCTCCAATCGCGCGATCATCATCAAGCATGCGCTTAAGAATGCGCTCATCCCCGTCGTTACCTATATTGGTGTCGACTTTGGCGGCATGCTTTCGGGCGCCATCCTGACCGAGACGGTCTTTAACTGGCCCGGTATCGGCTATGAGGTCTATCGCGCCATTAGCATGCGTGACTGGCCCATCGTTATGGGCGGCGTTACGCTCATCGTCGTCGTCGTCATGGTGATCAACCTGCTCGTCGACATTAGCTATGCATTCCTCGACCCGCGCATCCGCCTTGGCGGTCCGTCGGATAAGGCCTAAGGGAGGTACGTCTCATGCAGGAAACTGATTCTCAGTCTCAGGAGCAGGCTACCGCCACCAAGGCCGCATCTGCTCCCGCCAAGTCCCGCACGCTGTGGGGCGACGCTTTTAAGCGTCTTCGTAAGAACAAGCTCGCCGTTATCGGTGTCTGCTGGATCATCATCGTCGTTGTAGTTGCCCTGACCGCAGATCTGTGGGCTAAGCCCTGGCTCGGTTCGCCGACGGCTTCCGACTCGACTACCATGGCCCAGACGTCGCTGCTGGCTCCGTGTGCAGAGCACCCGTTTGGCACCGACGCCCTTGGTCGTGACATTCTCGTCCGCGTTATCTACGGTGCGCGCGTTTCGCTGTCCGTCGGCATTATGGCCACCGCGATCTCCACGCTGATCGGTCTGGTCATGGGTGCTCTGGCCGGTTTCTACGGCGGCATCTGGGATACGATCATCATGCGCTGTGCGGACATCTTCCTGGCGTTCCCCTACGTGCTGTTCGTTGTCGCCATGATCGCCGTTATCGGCCGTGGTCTTCAGAACGTCTTTATCGCCATCGGTATTCTCGGCTGGCCTTCGATTGCGCGCGTCTTCCGATCCGCGATCCTGACGGTCAAGGAAAACGACTATGTTGACGCTGCGCGCGCGATGGGTGCATCTGATGCTCGTATCGTCGTGCGTCACATCTTCCCGAACTCCGTCGCCTCCATCGTGGTCTACGCGACCATGAACATTGGTGGCGCCATTCTGACCGAGTCCGCTCTGTCCTTCCTCGGCATGGGCGTTATTCCGCCTACGCCTTCGTGGGGCTCCATGATTCAGGACGGTCAGCAGTATCTTCTGACCGCTCCCTGGATGATGATCATGCCAGGTCTGGCAATTCTCTCGACGGTGCTCGCCTTCACCCTGCTGGGTGATGGTCTGCGCGACGCCCTCGACGTCAAGATGAAGGACGCATAAGGATGAAGAAGAACAAGAACTATGTGGACCTGAAGGACCAGCCGGTTCCCGAGGGCCAGCATCTGCTCGAGGTCGATGACCTTAAGATGTATTTCCACACCGAGGATGGCGTCGTTCGCGCTGTCGACGGTGTCTCCTACACGCTCGATCGCGGCGAGACCCTGGGCGTCGTCGGTGAGTCCGGCTCCGGTAAGTCCGTGACCGCCATGACTATCATGGGCCTCATCTCGATGCCTCCGGGAAAGATCGAGGGCGGCGACGTTCGCTATCGCGGTCGTTCGATCCTCGAAATGACCGAGGAAGAGATGCAGCACATTCGCGGCAACGATATCGCGATGATCTTCCAGGATCCTATGACCTCCTTGAACCCGGTCTATAAGATCGGCAAGCAGGTAGGCGAGGGCCTTCGTCTGCACCGTGGCTACTCCAAGCAGGAGGCGCTCAAGCGCGCCACCGAGCTTCTGGACCTCGTTGGTATTCCCGAGCCCGAGAAGCGCGTCAATGAGTATCCGCACCAGTTCTCTGGCGGTATGCGTCAGCGCGTCATGATTGCTATGGCTCTTGCCTGCGATCCCGATATTCTGATTGCCGACGAGCCCACGACTGCTCTGGACGTTACCATTCAGGCTCAGATTATTGAGCTTATGCAGGAAATGCAGGAGAAGAACGGCAACGCCATCATCATGATTACCCATGACCTGGGCGTCGTCGCCGATATGGCCGACAAGATCATGGTTATGTACGCCGGTCGTCCCGTCGAGTTCGGTACTGCTGAGGAAATCTTCTACGAGAGCCGTCACCCCTATACCTGGGGCCTGATCCGCTCCATCCCGGAGCAGGCCATCGAAGAGAAGAAGCCGCTTACGCCGATTCACGGCAACCCGCCTTCGCTCATGAACCTGCCCGAGGGCTGCGTCTTCTCGCCTCGTTGCCCCTATGCAACCGATAAGTGCCGCAAGCAGCGCCCCGAGCGTGTTGTCATCGAGTCTGGTCACTACTCTGCGTGCCACTACTCCGGTGACCCCGAGTTCCTCAAGAACGCTCCTGAGACGTCCCGTACGCGCAAGGATTCCAAGAAGGGAGGCGAGGCGTAATGGCAGACAATAACGAGCGCACTCCACTGCTGAAGGTCGAGCACCTCTCTAAGGAGTTCCCCGCGGAGTCCGGCATGTTCGCCAAGCGTTTTTCCAAGCGCGTCGTCTCTGCTGTAAATGACATCTCTTTTGAGATTTATCCTGGCGAGACCTTCGGTCTGGTTGGCGAGTCTGGTTGTGGTAAGTCCACCACGGGCCGCACGATCATGCGTCTGACCAAGCCGACTGCCGGCAAAGTGTTCTTCCAGGGCAAAGATGTTGCTGAGATGAGCAAGCATGAGATCAAGGACATGCGTCGTGAGATGCAGTTTATCTTCCAGGATCCTTATGCTTCGCTCAATCCTCGTATGACCATCGGCGAGATCGTCTCCGAGCCCATGACCATTCACGGCGTGGGCACCAAGGAGGAGCGCATTGAGCGCGTCCGCGAGCTGCTGGACGTCGTCGGTCTGAACCCCGAGCACATTAACCGCTATCCTCATGAGTTTTCCGGCGGTCAGCGTCAGCGTGTCGGCATTGCCCGTGCATTTGCGCTGAAGCCCAAACTGATTATCTGCGACGAGCCGGTTTCCGCTCTGGATGTGTCCATTCAGGCCCAGGTTCTGAACCTGCTCAAGGAACTGCAGGACAAGTTCGGTACCGCATATCTGTTTATCGCCCACGACCTGTCCGTCGTGCAGCACATCTCCGATCGTGTTGCCGTTATGTATCTGGGTAAGATGGTCGAGGTTTCGGACTGGAAGACGCTCTATAGCGAGCCTCACCATCCGTACACGCAGTCGCTGCTGTCTGCCGTGCCGGTGCCCGATCCGGATATCCAGAAGACCCGCAAGCGTATCATCCTCGCTGGCGATCCGCCGTCACCGCTGGATCCGCCGACCGGCTGCCGTTTCCACACGCGCTGCCCGATCGCTCAGGGCATCTGCTCCGAGAAGCTGCCTGAGTTTAAGGAAGTTGCCCCGGGCCACTGCTGTGCCTGCCACTTCGCGGAGCCGTTCCCGATCAAGGAATCGCACATCGACCTGTAGTCGGTTGCTCTCGTCCGGGTCCGCCTTGGCGTTGCTTTTCAGAACGTCTTCGGACATGCAAGAAACCCCCGCTGCGCACTTCGTGCGGCGGGGGTTTCTTGCGTCCTGCGGGACGTTCTGAAAAGCAACGCCAGGGCGGACCCTGCGGTAACTCGGCAGGGGAGTGCGATTCCTCGATCACTCACTTAATCTGATGAGAAATTGAGGGAGGCCGGAGCTTTAGCTCCGGCCTCCTTATATAAGGGCTCGGCAAAGCCGAGCCACTAAATTTTGTATCAGCCCCAGAACATGTTTGAGAACTGTGCCTGAAGTACGTATTTGCAGGTCCCGAATCGGTGTTGCCTCCCGGCGCATTCCGCAGGGGGAGCGATATTTTGCAGCACGAAGTGCGCAGCAAAATATCGCTCATGCCCGAGGACGCGCCGGGAGGCAACACCGATACGGGGCCGGACATATAGATCTACCAGCGCATTTACAAATTCGTAAACTTTTTTGAAAAAAGTGCTTGCACAGTTCTCGAATCATAGGTTATTATCTTCCTCGTTGAACGCGCGGGTCCAACAAAACGAACCGTGAATCAACAACATAGCATGTCGGAGTGGCGGAATTGGCAGACGCGCTAGCTTGAGGTGCTAGTGACCGCTTTTTGGTCATGCGGGTTCAAGTCCCGCCTCCGACACCATCGCATTTGAGAAGCCTCTTCGGAGGCTTTTTTGTTACCGATAGACGGTGGGGTCCACTATGGAAACGCTTGAACGCAACGAGTGGGCAGACGTTGCCCAACTAGTCGAGATCACGAGCGATGCTGTCATCATCTGCGAGCTCGACGGAACCATTCTGCATGTGAATAATCGCTTACTTGGGTTGATGTGCGAGGAACGCGCCGATGTCATCGGTGGAGATGTTAAAGACGTCCTGTACTCGTCCGCTTTTGAACGTGCGACGAAACATCGTCTGCCATTTGAAACTGATGGCTCCGAGAACGAACTGATGCTCAAGCTGAGTGACGGCTCTTTTATCCCCGTCTTGGTTCGCGCGGGCTCCGTAACGCCTCCACGCATCTTTGGGCGCCGCGCACCACGTGTCCTAGTGGCGCTTCACAGTATCGAGGAACAGTATTCTCACGACCGTCAACTTAAGCGTGCGTTATCGGAGCTTAGAGTGGCGAACAAGCGTCTCTCTGGCACGCTCTCGGTCATTATGAGCACTGTGGGCTCCGATGAGTTACCCAGCCTGCTTGATACTGTTTTGAACCAGCTTGTAGGAACGCTCGATGCTTCGGGTGCCGCTATCTATTTTTCTGAGAGCGGCGGTTTTAAGCTACGCGGTGTTTCCAAGGAGCTGTACGATAGCTACCTGCCCGAGTTTTTGCCGTATGGCGCTGGCATTCCGACGTATGTTCTTCGCGAGTCGCGTGCCTGTCGCTTGTCGATTCAACAGAACCTTGAGGGCGATAGGGCCGCCTCCGGTATGTTCATGGACTTGGACAATCGTTCTAAGCACCTGTTGCGCGTGCAGGATATGCCTCCGTACCGCAGCGAGATTTGTCTTCCCGTTTTTTACGGTACGCAGATCCTTGGCGTGCTGGAAGTTGGTTGGAAACGCCCCCAGGCACCGCTCGCCTATGACGTTAATGTACTCGAGGTCATTTGCGATTACCTGTCTATCCAGCTGGTCGGCATGGCATCAAGCCTTCGCTCTCGTCGTACGGCCGAGCTTGGCCGCTCGCTCAATGTCTTACGTGATGAGTTGTTTACCTTTCTAGACGATTCCGCCGCGGCTACCCAGGCGGTATCGTCCGAGATCTGCAATATGCTCAACTGCCATTTTTGTCCTGTTGAGTATGACGCCAGTCTGGACTCCTACGTCATAGATTTTGAAGGCGGCAGTCGCGTTGCTTTGCCGGACGATCCCGAGAAGCTTTTCTTTTCCACGACGGCGCCGGCGGCACGTCTGGGGGCTGGCCCTGATGGCTTTGAGGCATCTGTTTTGGGCGGCACGAGTGTCGAGGACCTTAAACACGTCCGTATAACTCGCGTTGACGAATCGATGCCTATGGGAGGCTGGCTTAGGGCGCATGGTCTGCCTTGTCAAGGTCTCTACGTCGACTCCGGCATCGAGGCGGGGCGCCCGCGCTCTGAGGGTGATGGCAAGCACAGTAACGACGCGATTGTTCCTGCTTCCGTTGCGAAGAGCCCGACGACGCGCGCGCTGCTGCTTCGTGATGGTAGCCAAGAGCCGATTGATGACCTTGAATATGACTACTTGGTGCACTTGGCGCATGACTTTGAACTGATCTACGAAGGCGAATCTCAAAAGCGCGAGGAGCGCCATATCGCTCAGACCCTTCAGATTGGCATGAGAAATTCCCTGGGGGATGTTCCGGGTATCGCAACCGATTCGGTATACCTGTCGGCCACGAACTCGGCGTTGGTCGGCGGCGATTTCTATACGCTCATCCGTCTTCCCGACGACTGCGCCGTCATGATTCTGGGTGATGTGTCTGGCAAAGGCATTGAGGCCGCATCGATGTCCGCGCTCGTCAAGACGGCCCTGACGGCATATGCTTGGGAGGGGGCTGGACCGGCCCGCATGGCACGCTCCCTTAACAGCATGCTCATGGGCTTTTCGAGGGTCGAGACGTTCGTGACGGCCTTTATCGCCAAGATTGACCTTAAAGCCGGACGCGCAACGTATTGTTCGGCAGGCCATCCTCCGACCATGGTCATCAGGCCAGAGTCGATGCCGCTGGGTGGCGGCGAGGCCCGTGGGGGAGAGGTTGAGCTGCTTGGATGCCAATCGGGCGTAATCGGTGCCTTTGAGAGCATGGTGTACGAGACGGGCGTGTTTACGTTCGCCCCCGGCGACATGCTCTTCATGTATACGGATGGAACGATTGAGGCCCGCGACCGCACCGGAGCGTTCTTTGGCGAGCAGCGCTTGCGCGACCTTCTGCTTTCTGTTTCGGGGGAGGGCGTGTCGGGCATTTGCGGCAAGGTCTTGGGCGAGCTTGACCGATTTACCGAATCGGCGCTGGACGATGACATTGCATTGGTGTCCCTTGAGTTTTTACGGGGTCGTTCATAGACGACGCTGGGCGGGTTGAATCCGTACGGTTGGGGAAACGAATGCATCGAGTGGGCTTTTTTGGGGAACCATGGTCGTATGAATGAGTGGAATGACATAGCGGTTTTGACGCCACCAGGCGATATCGACATCGCCACGGTGCCTGCGCTGCGTCGGCGGTTGGATGCTTTGATTGGTCGCGGCGTGCGTCGTGTTGTCATCAACTGTCAGGCTGTTAGCTTTATCGATTCGACGGGCTTGGCATTCCTGCTTACGCGCGCTCGTGAGCTCATGAGGCGAGAAGGCCTGCTTTCGCTCGTCAATGCATCGGGTGAAGTTGTTCGCTTTTTGGAGATTGCTCGTCTTGTCGATATCCTTCATGTCGCGGGGCCGGCACGGGAGTCTATTCCCGCCATTCCGGTGGGGGAGCTGCCTCGCTGGAGTAAGAGCGTCGAGGTCCGTCAGGGTATCGAGAATCTTCCATACTACCGACATCGCATTGCCGAACTCCTTGAATCGCTTCCGTTGCGCCGTGACGAGCGCTACGATGTCGCATTGGCGTCGGGGGAGGCGCTGGGTAATGCCTATGACCATGCGGGCGGTATCGGGTGCGTCCTGACGGTTCAGGCCTATGGCGATCGCGTTGTGGTTGAGGTGCTTGATCGAGGTGCCGGCTATTCTATCGATGAAACGAGCGAGCCGGTTGCATCTGAGGAACGCGGCCGTGGTATCAAGCTTATGCGTATGCTCGTCGATAACGTGGAGGTTGCTCGTCGTACGGACGGCGCCGGCACGCGCGTGCAGATGGTGAAGCTGTTTAGCGGAGCGCTGGAATCGTGTGCCTAGCCAATCGCTTTAGCGCGTTTAGCTACTAAGAACATGCGGCAGACAAGTTTTTTGAAAAAAGTACTTGCGTCTTTTGGACAACTCGCGTAAATTAATAACCCGCAAGCGGACATGGCTCAGTTGGTAGAGCACAACCTTGCCAAGGTTGGGGTCGCGGGTTCGAGCCCCGTTGTCCGCTCCATTGCATTTCCGGACCGTTTAGGCGGTCCTTTTTCGGCGAAGTGGCCAAGTGGTAAGGCAGAGGCCTGCAAAGCCTTTACCCCCGGTTCGAATCCGGGCTTCGCCTCCAGGCAACATCCGGGCGCTCCGGCGCCCGTTTTGTTTTACATATGCGGACATGGCTCAGTTGGTAGAGCACAACCTTGCCAAGGTTGGGGTCGCGGGTTCGAGCCCCGTTGTCCGCTCCAAGCGCAACAGCCCGGCTACTACGGTAGCCGGGCTTTTTTGTACCCATCGCCTGGGCTCGAACCCGAGAGGGAGCGAGCGTTAAACAAACGCGGAGCGTTTGTAGCGAGCTGGCGAGGACGCCGGCGGGCGGCCGAAGCCGGTGCGTATTTGCGCGGCAAATACGCGGACGCCCCGTTGTCCGCTCCAACTATCTTACGCGGTTCTAACGAACCGCGTTTTTTGTTGACGCTGCGCGAGCCCCGGGCACCCCATCTTGCCCCTCAATCGTCGGTCGCGTACATAAAGTACGCTTCCCTCCTCTTTCGCGGCAACCTGGGGCACCCGGAGCCCCGCTCGCTGTCGTGGCCGGGGGAGTGGGTCTTCCGTTCTTTTTACTAATCGGTCGATTCGTCCCGGGAGGTTCGAACCCGAGAGGGAGCGAGCGTTTTGGGGCGTGGCTGTGGCGTTGTTTGCCGCGAATGTCCGCTTTGGGCGTATCATCGTGGGCATCTCGCATAACCTCGTTGCAAGGGAGATATGCCCCATGGCTACAGAAAAGTCTTCTTCGCGCTCATGGATGTCTGATGCCGCGATCTATCAGATCTACCCGCGCTCGTTTAAGGATTCGACAGGTTCGGGTCTGGGTGATATCGCGGGCATTACCCAGCAGATGGACTATCTTGAGCGGCTGGGTATCGAGGCCATCTGGCTGAGCCCGTTTTACCCATCGCCTCTTGTCGATGGTGGCTATGATGTGGCGGACTACTGCGATGTCGACCCGCGTCTCGGCTCGCTTGACGACTTCGATGACATGATCGCTGCGGCTCACGCGCGCGGCATCAAGGTCATCGTCGACATCGTGCCCAACCATTCATCCAACCAGCACCCCTGGTTCAAAGCCGCTCTTGCCGCCGGCCCCGGATCGCCCGAGCGCGCCCGTTATATCTTCCGCGATGGTCGCGGCGAGCATGGCGAGCTGCCTCCCACCAATTGGAATGCCAACTTTGGCGGCCCCGCATGGACGCGTGTTGCGGACGGTCAGTGGTATCTGCACATGTTTACGCCCGAGCAACCGGACTTTGACTGGTCATGCCCCGAGGTTCATGCGCTCTTTTGCGACGTCCTGGCGTTTTGGAGCGATCGAGGCGTCGACGGCTTTCGCATTGATGTGGCGCAGGGTCTCGCCAAGGATCTCGACCGCGATGACCTCGACCGGTGGCATCTCGCCGAGGGCGATGACATGGTTGACGACGGCACCCATCCGCTGTGGGACCGCAATGAGGTCCACGAGATCTATCGCGAGTGGCGCCGCGTGTTCGACCGCTATAATCCGCCGCGCAGTGCCGTTGCCGAGGCGTGGGTGCTGCCCGAGCGCCAGTATCTCTACGCGCGTCCCAGCGAGCTTGGCCAGATATTCAACTTTGAGTTTGCCAAGGCCACTTGGACCTATGATGACATGCACACTGCAATCGAGAAGGGCTTGAAGGCAGCCGTCGAATCCGATTCCGCCTCGACCTGGGTACTCTCCAACCACGACGTGCCGCGCGTGGCGACACGCTATGCCCTGCCGCAAATCAAGGCGACGCGCTACCATCAGATTGCGCTCGACTGGCTCTTACGCGACGGGTCGTCTTATGACGAGGACCGTGAACTCGGCGAGCGCCGCGCGCGGGCGGCCCATTTGCTTGAACTGGCGCTTCCGGGCTCGGCATACGTGTATCAGGGTGAGGAGCTCGGCCTTTTTGAGGTGGCTGATATCCCGTGGGCTGCACTCGAAGACCCTACTGCGACCAATACGCACGGACCGAAGCGCGAGAAGGGGCGCGACGGCTGTCGTGTGCCCCTGCCGTGGGTGGCGGCGGACGATCCCGCGCATGGCGGATCGTTTGGGTTTTCGCCGGCAGACGCCGATGCGGCGCCCCATCTGCCGCAGCCTGCATGGTTTTCCGATTATGCTGCCGATAGGGAAGAAGTGGACCCGACATCGATGCTTGCGCTCTATCGTGACGCCCTCTGGCTGCGGCGCAAGCTGCGCGGGTGCGCCAACGATCTTGCGTGGCTCGATCTTGACGGGCGCACCGGTCTTGCGGATGGTGCTGAGGGCGCTGAGGGCGGCGTCATCGCCTATCGCCGCGATAACGGCTGGGCGTGTGTGACGAACTTCGGTGCAGCACCCGTGGAGCTGCCGGCGGGCAGGGTCCTGCTCACCTCATCACCGCTTGCAGACGGCAGGCTCGCACAGGACAGCTCTGCCTGGATCATGCTCGGTGAGATGTAGGGGCATCTCGCTGCGAGCCTGCGTTTGTCCGCGCCTTTCGTGACGACTGATGCCCTCGCGAGAGCGTCGCAAAACTTTTCAAAAAAAGTTCTTGCATAGGATGCGGGCATCACGTAAGATTAATCCTCGTAAGCGGACATGGCTCAGTTGGTAGAGCACAACCTTGCCAAGGTTGGGGTCGCGGGTTCGAGCCCCGTTGTCCGCTCCATTTGGGCGTTTAGCTCAGGGGGAGAGCGCTTCCCTGACACGGAAGAGGTCAGAAGTTCAAATCTTCTAACGCCCACCAAATGTTCGCAGCTCAGAGGCTATGTCCTCTGAGCTGTTTTGTTTTGCTACCAAGCACGCCGTCAAATATGCCAGCAAATATTGATCCAAGGTCCCCGTAGAGGTGCCGGCAGATTGCATACGTCCTGGCCGATCGTGACCGCAACATGTTGGTCAAGCACAATCTTTTGGAATCTTTTGGCGTGAGCGGCTTGGTTTTGGTAGGATTTGTCAGCGGCTTGACTAAGGGGGTTTTATAACTGCTATGCAGGTAGCCGTGTTGGTAACGTTTTACCGACTTGCCAAGAACCCCTCATAATTAATGCGTCTGCAAAATGACTAATTGCTTTGACCTGCTGAAACACTATATGTTGTGTTTGACCTAAAAAAAGAATACAGGATATAGATGCCTCTTTGTCGTATGATAGATGGCGGACAGAGAACGAGAACCTTATTCGCCCCATTTGGACACGTCTTTGAGCCGCTTGATCGGCCGCGAGGATTGTCCGCATGAGGACTTATGGTTTATCGAGAACACAGATTGCGCGACGGCGCCGCAAGACAGGGGCAAGCCCTGCCGGGTATCGTTTGGCTCTGAAGCGCGATGAGGCTACGATGCGAAAGAGGCAAGAGGATGAAGATCATCAAGCGCAGCGGCACCGAGGTTGTCTTTGACATCGATAAGATCGTCAATGCCATCCGTGCCGCAAACCTGGAGGTCGAGGAGAGCTCTCGTCTTACCGACCGCCAGGTGGTTTACGCGGCGCAAAACGTCGCCGAGGCATGCGAGAACGCGGGCCACACTGTTTCGGTCGAGGAGATTCAGGATTTGGTCGAGGACGAGATCATGCGTCTCGACTGCTACGAGGTTGCCCGCCACTACATCATCTATCGCTATGTTCAGAGCCTGAAGCGCCAGAAGAACACGACCGATGACAAGATCCTGTCGCTGATCGAGTGCAATAACGAAGAGGTCAAGCAGGAGAACTCCAACAAGAACCCGACCGTCAATTCCGTTCAGCGTGACTACATGGCCGGCGAGATCTCCAAGGACCTGACTCAGCGTGTGCTGCTGCCTCAAGAGATCGTGGATGCCCATAATGAGGGCCTGATCCATTTCCACGATTCGGATTACTTTGCCCAGCACATGCACAACTGCGATCTGGTGAACCTGGAGGACATGCTCCAGAACGGCACTGTTATCTCGGGTACGCTGATCGAGAAGCCGCACAGCTTCTCGACCGCCTGCAACATCGCGACGCAGATCATCGCCCAGGTTGCTTCCTCCCAGTACGGAGGCCAGTCGATTTCGCTGACCCATCTTGCCCCGTTCGTCGAGGTGAGCCGTCAAAAGATTCGCGGCGAGGTCGCTCGCGAGCTCGAGGAGCTCGGTGTCTCTGCGTCTGCCGAGAAGGTCCGTGAGGTCGTTGAGGACCGTCTGCGTGACGAGATCCGTCGCGGCGTCCAGACGATTCAGTATCAGGTCGTGACCCTTATGACCACCAATGGCCAGGCGCCGTTCGTGACGGTCTTTATGTATCTTAACGAGGCCCGTACGCCTCAGGAGAAGCACGACCTTGCCATGATCGTGGAGGAGACGCTTCGCCAGCGCTACGAGGGCGTTAAGAACGAGGCCGGCGTATGGATCACCCCGGCATTCCCCAAGCTTATCTATGTACTCGAGGACGATAACGTTCACGAGGATTCCCCGTACTTCTACCTGACCCAGCTGGCTGCCAAGTGCACTGCCAAGCGCATGGTGCCCGATTACATCTCCGAGAAAAAGATGCGCGAGCTCAAGCTGTCGAAGGGCGAGACCGCGGGTAACGGCGACTGCTATACCTGCATGGGCTGCCGCAGCTTCTTGACGCCCGACCGCTCGGGCAACGGCTTTAACAACGTTGCCAACGCGCTGAACTACGACCCGAACAAGCCCAAGTACTATGGTCGCTTTAACCAGGGCGTCGTGACCATCAACCTGCCCGATGTCGCGCTGAGCTCGCACCAGGATATGGACAAGTTCTGGAAGATCTTCGACGAGCGCCTTGAGCTGTGCCACCGCGCCCTGCTGTGCCGTCATGAGCGTCTGATGGGTACGCTTTCGGATGCCGCACCGATTCTTTGGCAGTACGGTGCCCTCGCCCGTCTGAAGAAGGGCGAGACGATCGACAAGCTGCTCGTGGGCGGTTACTCCACCATTAGTCTGGGTTATGCCGGCCTGTATGAGTGCGTCAAGTATATGACGGGCCACAGCCACACCGAGAAGGAGGGCACGCCCTTTGCCATGGCCGTCATGCAACGCATGAACGACAAGTGCGCCGAGTGGAAGGCCGAAAGCGATATTGACTTCTCGCTGTACGGTACCCCGCTTGAGTCGACGACCTACAAGTTCGCCAAGTGCCTGCAGCGTCGTTTTGGCATCATCCCGGGCGTGACGGACAAGGGCTACATCACCAACAGCTACCACGTCCATGTGTCTGAGGAGATTGATGCTTTCGATAAGCTCAAGTTCGAGGGTATGTTCCAGCAGCTTTCGCCGGGCGGTGCCATCTCCTACGTCGAGGTTCCCAACATGCAGGACAACCTCAAGGCTGTCATTCGCGTGATGCAGTACATCTACGACAACATCATGTACGCCGAGCTCAACACCAAGAGCGACTACTGCCAGGTGTGCGGCTACGACGGTGAGATCAAGATTGTCGAGGATGACGGCAAGCTGGTGTGGGAGTGCCCCAACTGCGGCAACCGCGATCAGGAGAAGATGAACGTCGCCCGTCGTACGTGCGGCTACATCGGTACCCAATTCTGGAACCAGGGTCGAACCGAGGAGATCCGCGACCGCGTGCTGCATCTCTAATAACCATCCCAGGCCGCCCCGTAGCGAGGCCCCGGACCTTTACTCGCTATTTCGGACAGTCCTGGCTCACGACGGAGGCGCCACTGGCGCCTCCTGTTCGTGCGGAACTCATATCGAGCAAAGGTCCGGGGCCTCGCTACGGGGCGGCCAAGTTGACGTAGCTGAGATGCAGCATGAGGCCTGCTCACTCCTCGAAGTTCTTAGTGGAATTGAGTTGACTTGCAACAGCGCTTTGCTTGCGAAGTTGGTTGAGCTGCAACTCAGTATTTATTAGACCTCGAACCCTATACTCGATGTTCGCTTCGTTCACCGAGTATCGCTCGCGAGGGGTCTGGAGTATATCGTCCCGCCCGCAGTTCTGCAGCGAGCGCAGCGAGCGAAGCTGTTTGAGGACGGGATGATATACTCCAGACCCCCAGAAAGGTTACCTATGAACTACGCGAACATTAAGTATTTCGACATTGCTGATGGGGAAGGCGTTCGTACTTCTCTGTTTGTGAGCGGGTGCCGTCGTGGGTGCAAGAATTGCTTTAACTCTGTCGCGTGGGACTTTGCTGCGGGTGAGCCGTTCGATCGTGCCGTCGAGGACAAGATTATCGAGAGTCTCGATCATCCCTTTATCGATGGCCTGACGATTCTGGGTGGCGAGCCTATGGAGCCCGAGAATCAGACGGGGCTCGTTGACTTTATCGAACGCGTGCGTGCGGCCTATCCCGCGGGGTCAGGAAAGACCATTTGGTGTTTTACCGGCGACGTGCTCGAGGAGCTTATGCCGGGTGGTCGTCACCATACCGAGGCGACGGACCGTATCCTTGCCTGCCTCGATATGTTGGTGGATGGCCCGTTTGTTCAGGAGCTGTACGATATCTCATTGCGTTTTAGGGGCTCGAGTAACCAGCGTGTGATCGATATGAACGCTACGCGCGACCGTGCTGAGCGCGAGGGTGTTGCGCTTTGTGATGCGGTTGAACTTTGGCGGGACGATCCAGTCTATTCGACCCATACTATGTAGCTTGTGGCCGATGCCAAAGGGCGTGGTACCATAGCGCGAACGCAAAATCGGAAAAGTGAGGCCCAGATGATCGATCAGGAAAAAGTCGAGGCCGCCATTAAGCTGTTGCTTGAGGGCATAGGCGAGGACCCAACTCGTGAGGGCCTGCTGGAGACCCCGGCGCGCGTTGCCCGTATGTATGGTGAGATCGCCGGCGGTATGGACCAGAGTGCCGAGGAGCACCTGTCCAAAACCTTTGCCGTCGCTTCGAACGATTTGGTTATCGAGCGCGACATCACGTTTTACTCGCTGTGCGAGCATCATCTGCTGCCGTTTTATGGCAAGGCCGCCATTGGTTATATCCCCAACGGCCGTGTCGCAGGGCTCTCTAAGCTTGCCCGCACGGTTGAGGTCTACGCCCGTCGTCTGCAGCTGCAGGAGCAGCTGTGCGCACAGGTTGCCGATGCCCTCATGGAGTATCTCGCTCCCCAGGGAGCGATTGTGCTCATGGAGGCTGAGCATATGTGCATGACCATGCGCGGCGTGCAAAAGCCTGGCACCAAGACCGTGACGCTCGCTCGCCGCGGCGTCTTTGAGACCGATCCCGCGCTCGAGGAGCGGTTCTTTAGGATGCTGGGCCGTTAGCATGAGGGTCGTCAACGACTTTACATCGAAGACCGATGAGGGGACGCCGCGTCGCGGCTTCATGGCTTCGGGCCTGGCCCCCTTTGATGCCATGCCTCGCATTGATTACATTTGTGCCAACGGGCTGTTTCGGCGGCACCTGGGCAACATTGCGCAGTTGGAATCGGGGCGCATCTTCTGCCGCCACGGTATTGACCATCTGCTCGATGTCGCTCGCATTATGTGGATCAAGAATCTCGAGGAACAGCTCGAATTTGACCGCGAGGTCATCTACGCCACGGCACTTCTTCACGATATCGGCAAAGATGAACAGTATGAATCGGGTATATCCCATGATGTTGCAAGCGAACGCGTCGCTGATGCGATTCTCGGCGGCATGCCCGATGATGTGGCGTTTGAGCCGGCCGATGCCGCAGCCATTAAGACGGCCATTCTGGGCCATCGAAAGCTGCGCGTGAACAGCCAACCGCTTGAGCGTCTGCTCTATGCGGCCGATAAAGCGTCGCGCGCCTGCTTTGCATGCCCCGCGCGCAATGCTTGCAACTGGAGCGATGATAAAAAGAACCTGTCGATTCGCGTGTAGTTAGTTTGCGCGGTCGGGGTTCTAAACGAAGGAGACGATCGCGATGAGCAATAAGAAACTGCCCGAGAATGCAACCAAGACTGAAGGTGCCGAGCTCGCCCGCCGTGGAAGGGGCGAAATATCCACCGCAACGGCGGTACCCCACGTGAGCTATGACGATCTGCGCCATGCCGACCGCATCACCGTTGAAGGTCTTGAGGTTTTTGCTAACCACGGCGTATATCCCGAAGAGAACGCGCTGGGCCAGAAGTTCATCGTGTCCCTGGTGCTCTATGCCGACCTGCGTGCAGCGGGGGAGCACGATAACCTGGACGCCTCGATTGACTACGGCTCGGTATGCCACGATGTCGATGGCTATCTGCGCGAGCATACGTTTAAGCTCATCGAGGCTGCAGCCGAGGGCGTGGCCCAGATGCTGCTACGTCGTTACCCCCTGCTGCTTGGCGTGCGCGTTAAGCTCGATAAGCCTTGGGCGCCCGTCGGTCTTCCCCTGGCAAGCTGCGGTGTCGAGATCGAGCGTGTGCGCTAACCGGTTCTAATACGTCTCTATGGGTGGCTGCTTGAGTCGCTGAGAAAGTGCTCTATTGTTGGGGCAGTATGTGTCGAGCAGGACGTGGAACCGCTGGTTGTGGCTTGGCTCGAGCAAGTGGACGAGCTCGTGGGCGACAACCATGTCGAGGCATTCGATGGGATAGGCGGCAAGTTCGCGTGCGATGCGAATGGCTCCGGTCTTGGGCGTGCATGATCCCCAACGCGTTTTCATGCTGCGTACGGAAACGCGGGATACGGCGACACCCATTGCGATTTCGTATGCGTGCACCATATCGCGCAGTGCCGATGTGACCTCGGACGTATAGAGCTGGTCAATATGGGCTTGGATCTCACTGGGCGTTAAGCCGTCGAGGGTCGCGTTCCACTTGGCCTGCGGACGTCCGTTTGGCTCGTCGGTACCCATAAAACTTGCGAAGGTAGCCTGCTTGGGCCGCGGTGCGGGTGATGCAAAGTTATGATCGAGTGCATCCTGTACCGTGATGGGCTTGCCCCAAAGTGCAATGATGGACGAGGGACTGAGCGGCTCTCGCGCCGTCGCCTGACGTTGCTCGCGCTGGGCACGTCGGCTGATAATCCAGGCGCTGTTGCGCTTCACAAACGCTTCAATACGCTCGCGGCTGGCGCCAAGTGGTGCGCTGGCGTGGACCTCGCCGCTCGATGTGACGCGTAGGTTGAAGTTCTTGACGCACTTTTTGGTAACGACGACGGGGATGGGCGTCCCATCCGGTCGGGATACGGAAATCGTAAACTGCTGCGTCAAAAGCGGTCCTTCAGATTGGGGACGGGCCGGCATGTCGACCGTTCGGCATGTCGGCCCGCTCAGGGGATGTGAAATTAATAACGCTCGAAGAAGGCAAGGGCATTATCGCTGCAGAGCTTCTGCATCACGGTCTTGCCAAAGTGCTTGGAGAGCATGTTCTGGAACTCGGGCATCTTGCTGGCATCGGAGAGGAAAGCGGGCACCGTGGCACCGTCCCAGTCGCCGCCGAGCGCGATGACGTCCTCGCCGCCCAGGTCGAGCCAGTGCTCGATATGTGCCGCCAGCTGGTCGAAGGTGACGTCTGCGGCGGTCTTGTCGGTTGCGTCGTTGGAAAGGAACTCGCTGCAGTAGTTGAGGCCGACGATACCGCCCATGTCGCGAATGGTGCGGAACTGGTCGTCGGTAAGGTTGCGTTTGACGCCGCAAACCGCACGGGAGTTGGAGTGGCTGGCGACGAAGGGACGTGTGGCGTGGGCGACAACCTCGTCAAAGCACTCATCGTTGAGGTGGGAGACGTCAAGCACCATGCCGGCGTGCTCCATCTGCGTAAGTGCCTCGATGCCGGCGGCGGTGAGGCCGGCGTGGGTATCGTGTCCGCTCGCGAGCGGTCCCTGCGCATTCCAGCTGAGCGATGACATGAGTACGCCCAAGCTCTTGAGCACCTCGATCAACGCGGGGTCCTCGGCAAAGAACGTGGCGTTTTCGATGGTGTGGATGCAGGCGACCTTGCCGTCTTTGAGCGCGGGGCGAATGTCTGCCGCGCTGCGTACGTTGACCATGCGGTCGTGGTTGAGCATTGCCTGGCCGCTCATATGCGCCATGATCTGCGCCTGGAAGCGCGCGGCGTGGGCGGTGGGAATCTCATCGGGGACAAACGTGGCGAAGCACTGTGCCCATGGCGTGTTGCCGATCTTTGCGAGCGAGATGGCGCAGGCGTTGCCCTCGATGAGGTCGAAATCTTGCGGATGCGTTTCGTCGCCGGGGAAATAACCGTCGGTGCCGGCGGTAAAGCGCAGGTCGAGATCGAGCGTGGCCCAGCCGATACGGTCGGCGGTGTCGCAGTGTAGGTCAAATACGGGATATGCCATGGTTCCTCCGGTTGCAGCGTTTCTTTGCAAACTGTCCTTGAATTGTATGACTAGGGTATAGTTAGCGCCATATGTTCACGGCGGCCCGCGTTGTGCGCCGCCCTTATCACGGAGGTTACCAT
Organism: Collinsella sp.; assembly: GCA_018381235.1. Taxonomy (GTDB): domain Bacteria; phylum Actinomycetota; class Coriobacteriia; order Coriobacteriales; family Coriobacteriaceae; genus Collinsella. Next base: position 55,915 of record JAGZSF010000001.1, read on the forward strand.
GTCCAACCAGGGCAAGAAGGTCAAGACCCATTATCGCGGCACGCTCGATGACGGCACGCAGTTCGATAGTTCCTACGATCGCGGCGAGCCGCTGGAGTTCACCTGCGGCGCCGGTCAGATGATCAAGGGCTTCGACGCCGCTGTTGTCGACATGCAGGTGGGCGAGAAGAAGACCGTGCACATTCCTGCTGCCGATGCCTACGGCGAGCACAATCCCGAGATGGTTATTACCTTCCCGGCCGAGCAGGTTCCCAACATCGAGCAGATCGAGAAGGGCATGAAGCTCTTCCTGTCCACGCCGAGCGGTATGCCCGTTCCCGCCGTGGTCATCGACGTAACGCCCGAGGCCGTGACGCTCGATGCCAACCACGAGCTGGCCGGCAAGGACCTCAACTTTGATATCGAGCTTGTTGAGGTCGAGGGTTAGAGTATGTCTGAGCGCTTGGTTTCGACGACATGCTTGGGAAATCTCAACGATCCGTCCTATGAACTCCTGCTTCGCCGGAAGCTGGGCGGCGTCTTTGAAGTTGACGAGCTGCTGCTCGATTGGGACCAGGCTGATGTATGCGCGTTTGTGGACGTGACGGAGCTGGGGCGCACGGTCGATGTTCGGCTGGATACTGCCGACGGCGGTCGTCTTGTCGACGGCGACGTGCTCGCCGTCGACCGTTCGGGTGTGGTGCCCGTGGCGGTTGTCGTGCGCCTGCGCAGCGCCGAGGTTTATTTGGTCGAAGTTGACCGCATGGACCCGATTGCACTCGCGCATGCGTGCTGGGAGATCGGCAATATGCATGCGCCGCTTTTCCGAGGCGATTCGGACGAGCATACCGTGCGCATGCATACGCCGGTGCAGCCTGCTTTGGGCCGCATGCTCCGGGGCGTCGAGGGCGTTCGGCTCTCGACGGTTACCCGTGAACTCGATTCGGACCGGCGCTTTGCGTCGAGTGCGGCGGATGCCGTTGTGAGTATGGCTCCAGACTTTACGATCGTAAAGAAGGCGCGCGGTTAACGTGCGTATAAGTAAGACGGACTTTGAGAGGCAACTATTCAAAGTCCGTCTTTCTGTTGATGAGATGCTGTGGGGGAAAGCATATGGGTCTTGAAGGAATCAAGCTGATTGCATGCGATTTGGACGGCACGTTGCTGCATCCGGGGGAGCGCGAGCCGCGTTCCGAGGCCTTTGAACTCATCGATGAACTGCATCGTCGCGGTATCGTGTTTATGCCGGCGAGCGGCCGTCAATATGCGAGCTTGCGCTACCTGTTTGCCCCGGTGGCCGATGAACTCGCCTATGTATGCGAAAACGGAGCCCTGGTGATGAGCGGGGGGCGTGCCGTTGTCAAGCGTTCCATGGAGCGTAGCCTTGCTATGGATATCGCGAATGCCGTGGTTGCGTATCCCCATGCCGACGTGACCCTTTCGTGTGAGGGACACCTCTACACCATGAGCGGCAACGATGCGTTCGTCGACCATTTGCGCTATGAGGTCCACTGCGATGTGGCGGTGGTCGACCGCCCCGAGGACATCGACGAGGACGTCATTAAGATTGCCTTCCAGACGCCCGAGGTGGATCAGCCGGCGGCCCTGGAGTATTTCGAGCGCCTCTTTAGCGACCGTGTTGACGTGATGACGTCGGGAACCGAGTGGACGGACTTTATCGGCTTCGGTTCGGGCAAGGGCTCCGCGCTTGCCGATTACGGTCGTGCCCTGGGTATTTCGCCCGATGAGATGATGGCGTTTGGCGATAACGAAAACGACCGCGACATGCTCAACGTAGTGGGCCATCCTTATCTAATGGAGAGCTGCAATCCCTCTATGCGTGACATCAACGACCGCGTCCGTTACGTGCACACGGTCGAAGAAGAGCTGCGTCGTCTACTTGCTGAGTAGACATTTGGGACATGTCTGGAAATCTACTTTTTGCTGCAAAGTGCGGAAAGGTGGATTTTAAGGCATGTTCCAAACATCTACCTACAGTCGGGGCAGAGACCCTCGAAGATGGTGTAGTGCGACGTGACGTGCCAGCCGATTTGCTCGGACGCCTTGGCGTCGAGCTGGGCATCGAAGGGGAGCGGTACGTCGATGACGCGGCTGCACGAGGTGCAGATGATATGCGCATGCGGCTCGATCGTGCGATCGAAGCGGCTGCCGCCCGGCGTCTTGATGGAGAGAATCTCGCCGGCATCTGCCAAGAGATTGAGGTTGCGGTAGACCGTGCCGCGGCTGATCTTGTCATCCTGTTCGCGCACGGCGTTGTAGATTTCGTCGGCGGTGGGATGGTTATAGCTTTGGCGCACGGCGTCAAGAACCAGCTTTCGCTGCTTGGTATTCCTTCTTTGCACCGCCATGCGCCTCGCCTCTTTTCTATTAACGGTCGTAGGTAAATGATACCGTATTTAGCACACAATACTAATAACGAGGCGTGAAACCGTCTTCATTGGCAAGTGGGGCTCGGGCCTGGGCGTCTACGAGGCGAAAACGCGTTCCCATACGCTCGTAGGAGGCATGAAGCGCCTCGAGATGAGATAGGATATTTGCCGGAGCTCCCTGTATCTCCATCTCGACTGAGCCGTCTTCCATGTTACGCACCCAGCCGGTGAGTGCGCGTGCCTGTGCGAGGTTGGTGTTGGTAAAGCGAAAACCAACGCCTTGGACTTGCCCCTCCCAGCGCAGGAAATAGCGCAGGGGAGTGTCTAGAGTGGCCTCGTCGCTTGCGAGTACGGTAAGCCTGCGGCGCAGCTCGAGCTCGACGTTTGATGGTTTTTGAGGCTCTCGACTGCCGCCGGTGACGCTGGAGAAGAACGTATCGAAGAGGCCCATCGCTATGCCTGCTTGCCTGCGTCGGCCGGGAAGGTAATGCCGGCCTGCTGGCGCACGGCATCCATGATGCGCAGTGAGACGAGTGTGACATCGCGGTAGTGGCCAAGCTCGTGGCGTCCTGCCGGGGTCTCCCAAATCTCTTCCTTAACGTTATCGATGCCGCCGATGGCGGTGATAAAGTCTGTGAGTTCGTATTCCATAGTGTTGCTCGATTTGGGCAGGTCGAGCACGCGGCCGTTGTCGCCCTGTTCGCGCGGTGCCTCGGTCGCCGAGCCGCGTACGACATCGCCGCGATAGTCGATGCGGACGTTGCGGGGCGTGGACAGATGGTCGATCTGGATAGTGCCACGCTCGCCTTCGATCTGCGAGGGCAGCAGGTCATTCGTAATTTTGGAGTGCGCGAGCTCGACGGAGATGCGGCCTCCGCCATAGCTGGCGAGGATGGAACCGCAGCCGTCGATGGGGCCGTGCGTGAGCTGTCGCGTGGTGGGGTCGAGCAGAGTAGTCATGCTCGTAAGGCCGGAGGGCATGCCGAAAATCTCGACCATGGGCTCGACGGCGTAGACGCCAATGTCCATGAGGGAACCCGATGCCATATTGCAGTCGAAGATATTGGTGGCGCGTCCCGCGAGAATCTCGTTGTAGCGCGAGGAATACTTGCCAAAGCGCAATGAAGCGCGGCGGATGGGGGCGATCTCGCCCAGGGCGTCCTCGATGGCGTGGAAGGCGGGATCGTGGAGGGGACGCATGGCCTCGAGGGCCACGACACCTGCTGCCTCGGCAGCGCGGAAGACTTCCAGCGCCTGCGCTTCGGTGGCGCAGAAGGGTTTCTCGACGATGACGTGCTTGCCACCGGCGATGCAAGCAAGGGCCTGCTCGTAGTGAAGTGCGTTAGGACTGCCGATATAGACGGCGTCGACGTCGACGGCTGCCGCAAGCTCGTCAAGTGCGGTGAAGTTACGCTCGCCGCCGTGTTCGGCGGTAAAGGCGGCGCCGCGCTCGGCATCGCGCGAGAGCGTGCCCACAAACGCGGCTTGGTCGTTGGCGTTGACGACCTGGATAAAGTCGTCGGTAATCATGGATGTGCCGATGGTCGCGATGCGCAGCATACGTCCCCCTTGCGTTGTTTGGTCTACAGGATGAGTGTAGCGCGTGGGGATATAAAGCTGCGCGAAAACGCTATTACAGGTCGCTCTCGTTAAAGCCGGTGTCGATATCGAGGTTGCTGCCGTCGGCCGCCGTGGTGGCGAGCTCATCGCAGCGCTCGTTGAGCTCGTGGCCGGCATGCCCCTTAACCCAGATGAACTCCACCTTATGCTTGCTTTTGGCGGCAAGCAGGCGCTCCCACAGGTCGCGGTTCTTGACGGGCTGCTTGTTGGCAGTTTTCCACCCGCGCTTTTTCCAGCCGTCGATCCAGTGTTTATTGAAAGCGTTGACGACGTACTGCGAATCGGAATGGACCTCGACCTCGCAGGGGCGGTTGAGCGCCTCGAGCGCCACGATGACCGCCATGAGTTCCATGCGGTTGTTGGTGGTCTTGGCGTAGCCGCGTGAAAGCTCGGAGGTGAAGGTCTTGCCGGCGGGGTTGGTGTATTTGAGTACGGCGCCGTAGCCGCCGCGTCCCGGATTTGATCGGGCCGAGCCGTCGGTATAGATGATGACCTTCACGGGCTTCCTTTCGTTGGGTACGTTTCGTGTGAGTGACCATTGTAGCGCCATGCCCGCCGGGGGCTAGCAATCTACGATTTCTACCCCGTCTTCCGACGGTTAGTTGGCATGGATGATGCGGTTGAGCTCGTCGAGGTATTGCTGCAAGAGGGGAGAGGGCTTGCGCTCGTCGTGCATGATATAGCCTACGTGCATCGTTGGGGCGTCTGCTAACGGGATCGATGCCATACCCCATTGCATTTCATTGGAGAGGACACCGGTCGACAGGGTGTAACCGTTTGACGTGATAAGTAAGTTAGTAAGTGTTCCGCGGTCCGAGATTCGTATGTTGCGGTCGCAAGGGATATAGCTAAAAGGTTCCTCGGCGTAATAGAAGGAGTTCGAGGTGCCTTGCTCAAAGCTGTAGCGCGTATAGGGTGTGAGGTCGGCAAGGGACAGCTGCGGGCGGCGGGCAAGCGGGTGGCGCTCGCTAACGAAGACGTGGACCGTCGCGTCGAATAGGGGATGGAAGCTCGCGCGCGCATCGGCAAAAGCCTTCTGCAGAACGCGGGCGTTAAAGTCGTCCAGATAGAGGATGCCGATGTCGCTGCGAAACGCGCGGACGTCATCGATGATCTGCGATGTGGTGGTCTCGCGCATGATGAACTCGAACTTGCTGTCGCGGCAGCGCTCGACCACGTTGACAAAGGCCTCGACCGAAAAGGCGTAGTGCTGGGCGGAAATGGCGAGGCGGGCTTGCGGGGTACCGCCGTCCTCGTAGCGCGCCTCGAGCATGTCGGCCTGCTCTACGACCTGGCGCGCATAGCCCAAAAGCTCGGTGCCGTCGTTGGTGAGGGTGACGCCGCGGCTGGAGCGCGTAAAGATCTCCAGGTGGAGCTCCTGTTCCAGGCTTTTGACGGCGTTTGAGATGTTGGACTGAGCGGTATAGAGGCGCTGAGCTGCGGCGTTGATTGAGCCGGACTCTGCCACGGCAATCAGAAAACGAAGCTGCTGAAGGGTCATCGATGCCATCCTTTCGATTGCTATCTATAAAACCGATAACAGATTAGCGCTTTTAAGTGATTGACCGAGCGAAACAATGCTCGTACTATTCAAAACACACAAAGGCGGTAGGTAATTAAGCCGACCACGGAACCGGGATGCGAAAGGAGGCCCGCATATGAATTGCTTACCAAGACGAATGCCGGGCTCCTGCTTGCGCCCGTCGGCGTGATCAGGAGGCAGCGACTTACTTCTCTTACTCTTATTACTTTTGTTCAATCAAGGAGATCATCATGAGCCAGTTTATCAACAACCCCGAGCACACCTTTGGTTTCGACACCCTGCAGCTTCACGTTGGCCAGGAGAGCGCCGATCCCGCATCCGATTCCCGCGCCGTGCCTATCTACCAGACCACGAGCTACGTGTTCCGCAACTCCCAGCACGCCGCTGACCGCTTTGGCCTTGCCGACGCCGGTAACATCTACGGTCGTCTGACCAACTCCACCCAGGGCGTCTTTGAGGACCGTATCGCCGCGCTCGAGGGCGGCGTTGCTGGCCTCGCCGTCGCCTCTGGTGCCGCCGCCATCACCTATACCCTGCAGGCACTCGCTCAGGCCGGCGACCATGTGGTGGCCCAGAAGACCATCTACGGCGGTTCCTACAACCTGCTGGAGCACACGCTCTCCCAGTTTGGTGTCGAGACCACCTTCGTCGATGCCCATAACCTGGACGAGGTCGAGGGTGCCATCAAGGACAACACCACGGTCATTTATCTCGAGACGCTCGGTAACCCCAACTCCGATATCCCCAACATCGACGCTATCTCCGAGGTCGCCAAGAAGCATGGCCTTCCGGTTGTTGTCGATAACACCTTCGGCACCCCGTACCTCTTCCGTCCGCTGGAGCACGGCGCCAACATCGTCGTTCACTCCGCGACTAAGTTTATTGGCGGTCACGGCACCTCGCTGGGCGGTGTGATTGTCGATGGCGGCAACTTTGACTGGAAGGCGAGCGGCAAGTATGCGCAGATCGCCGAGCCCAATCCCTCCTACCATGGCGTCTCGTTTGCCGAGGCTGCCGGCTCTGCCGCCTTCGCGACCTATGTCCGCGCCATCCTGCTTCGTGACGAGGGCGCCTGCATCAGCCCGTTCAACGCTTGGATCCTGCTCCAGGGCACCGAGACTCTGTCGCTGCGCGTTGACCGTCATGTCGAGAACACCAAGAAGGTCGTTGAGTTCCTGGCTGGTGACAGCCATGTCGCCAAGGTGAACCACCCGAGCCTGTCTGAGCACCCCGATCACGAGCTCTATCAGAAGTACTTCCCCCGTGGCGGCGCCTCGATCTTTACCTTTGAGATCAAGGGTGGCCAGGAGGCCGCCTGGAAGTTCATCGATCATCTGCAGGTGTTCTCGCTGCTCGCCAACGTGGCCGACGTCAAGTCGCTCGTCGTGCACCCGGCTACCACCACGCACTCCCAGCTCTCTGCCGAGGAGCTCGCCGAGCAGAACATCACGCCCTCCACGATCCGTCTTTCCATCGGTACCGAGAACGCCGAGGATATCATTTGGGATCTGAAGCAGGCCTTCGCCGCGCTGGACGAGTAAGGCGACTTGTGCAAGGACCCCTTGCGACTCGATAGGTATAACTGCATAAAATGCCTGCTCAAGGCGCCTGTGCGAACAATGGTTGCACAGGCGTCTTTTTTGCATAGAGAGGGCGCAAAAACAGGGTTTTTGACACGCTTTATGCATTCGAGTTGTGGAAAACTCCTGTTGAGAGGATGTGAGTTTTACGCAATTGACGTGCGCCTTTTGAGTAAAACCGCAGGTCGCGATTTGCTCGGGGTACTATGCAGCGCGATCGAATCACACGCAGCTCAAACGCAGCAAAAACGCACTACGGAGGTTTCCAGCTACATGAGGATCGATTCACGAAAACCGAAAGCCGCCGCCCTTTCCGCCGCTCTGACCGTGGCACTTTTGGCGGGCGCCGGTGCAACTGATGCCCACACGGCAACACTATCCGACACGGTCGGATCCACGCCGTCCGAGACGACGCTGGTGCAGCCCGTCGACTATCGCAGCGACGGCTTTGGCTCCATGCAGGAGTGGAACGCCTCGATGGAGGCCAAGCGCGATTCCCTTGAGATGCGTGCTCAGATCATCATGAATATGTATGGCGACTATGCCACCGATGACGAGCGCGCTGTGCTGCAGGGTTGCATCGACGGTGCGGGTAGCCTGTTGACGATGGGGGAGGTCGACGCCAAGTCGACCGAGCTCGATGAGCTGCGCGCTGCGCTTGAGGATGCCAAGCGCGAAGCGCTCGAGGCTGCCGCCGAGGCGGAGGCTGCCGAGGTCGCCCAGGCTTCGTACTACAACGCCGGTTACACTCCGTCCTACGCGTCTGCCGCGTCCTACGCGAACGGATCGGGCCTGACGCGCTCTGCGGGTGTCAATAACTACAACGGGCGCCGCGAGACCTATTACAGCAGCAATGTGCTTTATCACTATCGCACGGGCGAATGGACTCAGGATTCTGAGGGCTTCTGGCGCGATTCCGACGGCTATTACGTTGTTGCTGCGGGCGATATGGCCCAGGGCTCGACCTTTACGGGCTCCAAGGGTGATTGCAAGGTCTATGACTCCGGCTGCGCTGCCGGAACCACTGACTACTACACCGGTTGGTAATTTTTCTGCATCACGGATATTTGGCGGACGGGCGTCTTTACCGAGCTTTAGGGCAACGTAAGGACGTCCGTTCTATGTATGCGTTTGAGTTAACAGAGCCCTTACCGTGGCGGTACGCTGGGCGTATGGATGCGGGGCACACTGGTTCTTGAGAAATAAGGTCTTTCTCTTGGAGGAAGTGGTCTTGTGAATGCTCGAGATATTGCCGTTGCCGCCGTCGCGTTGATGCTTGGCTGCCTTGGTCCCACGGCCGCGCTCGTCGCGGGCATGCAGGGGACATGCGGGGCTGCTCCTATCGTGGTCGGCGCGCTGATCGCGGCCACGCTGCTGGGAAGCGCAGGCGTGGTTCTTTGCCGCGACGATGAGGACGAGGTGCCGGGGTCGCAACGCTAACTGTTGTGAGATCGGCCGCCGGTCATAGACGAAGATGAAGGCCGCCGCAGGGGAAAGGTTCCCTTGCGGCGGTTTTGCTGTTAAGGCTGTTGAATGCGGCGCGTCGGCGCTACCAGCTTTTCTCGATATCGCGGATGCGCCGATAGAGCCACTCGTTTTGCGGTGCCTGGATATCGTGTTTGGTTGCGAGGCGGCAGATGGTGCCCGCGAACTCATCAACCTCGGTTTTGCGCCTTGCGATGCGGTCTTGAGCCATCGAGGGCATACCGGCGGGGTCGATTCCCTCGATGAGGTGCACCGTTTGCGTCAGGTCTGCCTCGGTCAGTTCAACGCCCTCGGCGTTGGCGACCGCAAGCGTTTCGCGCATGGCGGAAACAAAGCAGCGACGCTGCTCGGAGCCCGGCTCCGTGGCGCTTCCGTAGGTCCCGCCGTAGGCCATGCAGGTCTGGTTGATGCCGTCGTTGAGCATGAGTTTGGCCCACATGCGGTGGGCGATGTCGTCCTCGACGGTATGGGCGATGCCGCAGCGCGTATAGAGCTCGTCGATCGCGGTGATGGTTGCGGGGTTCGTGCCGGCCGCCGCGCCAAAGCGGATTTCGCCCGCATTGGTAAAGGTGAGCGCGCCGTTGAGAAACACGGCGTCCATGCCCTGGCAGATACCAAGAACGGTATGCTCCCAGCCAAAGCGTTCGGCAATCTTTTGCTCGCTCGTAATGCCGTTGCACAGCGAGGCGATGAGCGTGTTGGGTCCCACGACGCGCTCCATAGTCTTGAGTGCTTGGTCGAGACCGGTGGTCTTGACTGTCAGGATGACCAGATCGGCGGGCGCTGCCTCGCTGGCACGGACGGACGTGAGATCGCAAGGCTTCCCGTTGACGGTGAGCGCATCGCCCGCGTGACGCTCAAAACGGGCGTCATCCATAACGTATTCGACGGCGTCATTGCCGAGGGCCTTGGCAATCATGCTGCCGTAGAGCAGGCCGACGCCGCCCTTGCCGATAAAAGCGACCTTGTTGATCTGCATGTGAATCATCTCCCCATATAAAAGGCGCCCGCGTAAGGGGCGCCTGATGGATTGTATGCTGCCAGGGTGATTGGTGGGTGCGCGGGGCGGCTGTTATGAAAAAGAAACTATTGCGCTGTGCGCTTATGCCGCGGGGCAGACCGCAAAGACGCGGGCGGGGTATCCGACGCCATCGCGGACCTTGGGGAAGGTGCAGAAGATGACGGCGCCTGTGGCGGGAAGCTCGTCCAGATGGTCCATGACTTCGATCTGATGGCGGTCGACCGAGAGGATGTATTGCTCGCCGGGGTAGGGGTAGGCGTCCTCGCACGTGGTGATGCCCGGCTCCTTTCATCGGGCTTTTTGCTGATGTTAAAGCGGTGCCGTGACGGCTCGATTTCTGCTGCGTTACGATACGTTCTCAATTGCGATTCCGATGTGTTTCGATGACGTGACGGGTTTGTTTCGCCTTGTCAGGGCTTCGATGGGAGGGGAGGGGCCGTGCAATACCGCGTTGACCCTAAAAGTGGTAACCGAATATCCGCTCTGGGTCTGGGCTGCATGAGGTTTCCCGGTGCGCCGGGACGTCCGGATGCGAAGTCAGCCGATGCCATCATTTCCCGTGCGGTGGAGCAGGGGATTAACTACCTGGACACGGCCTATCTCTATCCCGGCAACGAGGCGTGCGTGGGTGCGTCGCTTGAGCGCCTGGGCTTGCGCGACCAGGTTTTGCTCGCAACCAAGCTGCCGCATGCTTCGTGCAAATGCGCGGAGGATTTCGACCGGTTCTTCGACGAGCAACTGCGCCGCCTACGGACTGACCATATCGACTATTACCTCATGCACAACATCACCTCGCCCGCCCAGTGGGAACGTGTGGTGGCGTTGGGCATCGAGGACTGGATCGCGCGTCAAAAGGCGGCGGGGCGTATTCGCCAGATTGGTTTTTCGTACCACGGCAGCGCGGCGGACTTCCTGACGATGCTCGATGCATATGAGTGGGACTTTTGCCAGATCCAGTACAATTACGCTGGAGAGCGATATCAGGCGGGAACAGCGGGGCTCATGGCCGCCGCCGAGCGAGGCCTCGCGGTGTTTGTGATGGAGCCGCTGCTGGGCGGGCGTTTAGCGGGCAAGCTGCCGCCACGGGCCCGCGCTGTGCTCGATAGTGCCCGTGACCCGCATTTGCGCACTCCTGCCGCCTGGGGTCTTTCGTGGGTGTGGAATCATCCCCAGGTGACCATGTTGCTTTCTGGTATGACCGATACCGCGCAGGTGGATGAGAATTCGTCACTGGCAGACCTCGCGTTGCCGAATTCGATGACTGCCAACCAGCTCGACACGATCGCGCACGTGCTGGATGAGTTTGAAAAATCGAATCGCGTGCCCTGCACGGGATGCGGCTACTGCATGCCATGTCCCAAGGGTATTAACATTCCCGGCTGCTTTGCCGCTTACAACGCGAGCTACGCGCACAGCTGGTTTACGGGGCTGTCTCAATACTTTACGGCGAGCGCGGTGCGCACAAGCGAAGCCAAGCTGGTGAGCAATTGCGTCAAGTGCGGCAAATGCACGCGCCACTGCCCGCAGCATATCGATATCCCCGAGCGTCTCGATGACGTGCGCCGACGCTTCCAGCCGGGCCCCGTGACGGCGGTGCTTAAGGCCTTCGGCAAAACGCGCTCCTGATGCCCCTTTTATAACTTGCGGTGGAATAGTTCCTGTTTGCGGCAGAATAGGGACCAAACAGGAACTATTCCACCGCAACTGAAGGGGGCTGTCGTGGGCCATCGAGATTCATGTGATGATTTGCGCGAGGTTCGTTGGGGCGTTTTGGGCGCCGGGCACATTTCGCATCGATTTGCATCGTCGCTCAAGGAGGTGGACGGGGCACGGCTGGTGGCTGCGGCCGGCCGCACTCCTGCACATGTCGAGGAATTTTCCCGAGCGTTTTCGATCGATGCTGCGCATGGCCATGCCTCGGTCGACGATAACGGCAATGCGGCTTATGACGCGCTGATTGCCGACCCCGATGTCGACGCAATCTATTTGGCTCTTCCGCATGGCATGCATACGCGTTGGGCCTGTCGCGCGCTGCGCGCCGGAAAGGCCGTGCTGTGCGAAAAGCCGGCCGTTTTGAGTGGGGAAGAGGCTCTCTCGATTGCCTCCACCTCTCGTGAGCGCGGCGTGCTGTTTATGGAGGCGATGAAGAATCGGTTTTGCCCGATGCGCACTCGCGTGAAAGACTTGCTTGCGTCGGGTGAGCTTGGCCGTATTGTCTCGATTGAAAGCGTGCAAAAGCTCGATTACGGCGAGCCTCCTTCGGGCTATCTGCTTGATTCGTTGCAGGGCGGCTGTCTATATGACATGGGCTGCTATGCGGTCGGTTGGTTTGAGGATTTGCTCGCGGGCGCGTGCGAGGTTTCTTCCCGTGAAGTTCGCTGGCGTGACGTATCGGGCGGCCGCGTCGATTGGGCCGACGAGATCCGTATGAGCGTCGGCGGTATACCCATTCATATGGTGTGCGACGGCAAAGCAACATATGAAAGCCGCTTAACGATTGCCTGTGAGCGAGGCTCGTTGGAAATCGAGCGTCTCCATCGTCCCGAGCTCGCCCATGTGAAGTATTCCGACGGTCGAACGCTAGAAATAAATGCCCCGTTTGAGATCGATGATTTCTACGGCGAAATCCAGCATGCGACGCAGCTCATTCAGGCGGGGAAACTCGAGAGTCCCGTCATGCCCCTTGCCGCCACGCAGCGCTGTGCACACATCATCGATGCGATTCGTCTAGCCCTCTAGGACTTGGCGCTGACGCGTAGGGGATCATGACGCCGGCGCCCGTGGTGCCTGGCGGCCCACATCTCTGATGCCCCTTTTATAACTTGCGGTGGAATACGGTCTGTTTGCGCCAAAATAAGGCACCAATAGACCGTATTTCACCGCAACTGATGAGTAGGGAGCTGGAGATGCTGACGATCGGGTGTCATCTTTCGACGACGAAGGGCTATCGGGCGATGGGGGAGACGGCGCTGTCCATTGGCGCCAATACCTTTGCATTCTTTACGCGCAACCCGCGCGGCGGCAAGGCGAAAGACCTTGACATGGATGATGTGGCGGCCCTGCGCGAGCTTATGGAGCAAAACGACTTTGGCCCGCTCGTGGCTCATGCCCCGTATACCTATAACCCCTGCTCCGCTAAGGAGCGAGCGCGCGAGTTTGCCCTGGAGGCCATGGCCGAGGATCTGCAGCGCATGGAAGCACTGCCCGGCAACTACTACAATTTTCATCCCGGTGCGCATGTGGGACAGGGCTCCGACGCCGGCATTCAGATGATCGTCGACACCCTGTGCCAGGTGATGTTTGAGGGCCAGCAGACGACGGTGCTGCTCGAGACCATGGCCGGCAAGGGCACCGAGGTGGGCCGCAGCTTTGAGGAACTGGCGCTCATCATCGAGGGCGTTGCCGACAAGCGTCCCGAGCTGTCGGCCAAGTTGGGCGTTTGCCTGGACACCTGCCATGTGAATGATGCCGGCTATGACATCGTCCGCGATCTTGACGGCGTGCTCGTCGAGTTCGATCGTGTGGTGGGTATCGAGCGCTTGCGCGCCGTGCACATCAATGACTCCAAGAATCCCTGCGGCGCCCATAAAGATCGTCACGAGTGCATCGGCAAGGGATACCTTGGCAGCGAGGAATTTGGTGGCGGTATGCAGGTTATGCAGAATATTGTATCGAATGGCCGCTTGCGCGCATTGCCATTCATTTTGGAGACACCGAACGAACTTGCAGGTTATGCGGCTGAAATCAAACTGTTAAGGTCGTTGCAGCAGTAATGGCCGCCATAAAGCGGAGTGCTCCATTCACGTTATAGGTTTGTTTCAATCAGTTTTCTGATTGCAGGTTCTTCCAAGCGGGTGCATAATAACCCTCAGTTTTTGCAGACCTCTGAATCACGTGGGGTCATTGGAAGGAGACTGATTATGAAGCTGAAGAAGCTTGGCGCATTTGCCGCCACGGGTGCTATGGCGCTCGCCCTCGCTCTGACGGGCTGCGGCTCGTCCAACGCCACCTCTGGTTCTAATGCCGGTTCCAGCAGCTCTGACGACGCTAAGGTCGAGAAGGTCGACGGCTCCAAGGAGTACGCGCTCGTCAAGGACGGTACGCTGACCGTCGGCACCTCTGCCGAGTACGCTCCGTTTGAGCACAAGGATGACAACGGCGATTATCAGGGCTTTGACCTTGAGCTCATCAAGACTATCGGCGACAAGCTGGGCCTGGATGTCGAGTATGTCAACAATGACTTTGACACGCTGGTTCCGGGCGTCGCTTCGGGCGCCAAATATGACGTCTCCATCGCGGCTATCACCGACACGCCCGAGCGTGAGAAGGAAGTCACTTTCTCCGATTCCTACTACATGGACGATCAGGCTATCGTGACTAAGGTCGATAACACCGACATCACGGCCGACAACTACAGCGAGAAGCTCAACAACGCCGATGCTACCATCATCGTCCAGTCTGGCTCGACCGCCGAGTCCTTTGCCCAGGAGAACTTCCCCAAGGCCAAGATTGTCCCCTACAAGGACGCCACCGAGTGCTTCAGCGCCCTGCAGTCCGATAAGGGCGACGCCGTAGTCACCAACCGCTCCGTTGCCAGCCAGCTGACCGCCGAGCAGTTCAACACCTGCCAGACCATTAAGCAGATTAGCACCGGCGAGGAGTACGCCATCGCCATCAACCAGGGCAACACCAAGCTCAAGGACGACATCAACCAGGCCATCAAGGACCTGACCGACGACGGTACCGTTGACGCCCTCATGGCTAAGTACAACATCAAGTAAAATAGCTACTTGATTGCTCACGGGCCCTTTCCGTTTTGGCGGAGAGGGCCTTTGCGCTTCTCTTGACGGAGAGTATTTCCGTCTCGTTTTGCCGGCAACTTCTACGATAGGAGCCACCTTGTCTCGACTGAACAAAGGGGCCGCGGAGCAGCGTTTTCCATTGCCCGCCTTGCTCCAAAAGCTAGCCTGCGTCATGGCCGTGGCGCTCGCGCTGGTGTGCGCAGGGGCATATGCGCCCACGACCGCCCAGGCGCTTGAGACCGCAAAGATTACCGCCCGACCCAACACTGGTTCGGGCAGCGCTGTGGTCGGCGGTACCGAGACGCGCATTACCTGGGAGGTCCAGGCCGATGCCGATGAGGAGCTGAGCGGTCTTTCGCTGACGTTTGTCGACGGCACGACGTTTGGTACCGATGACACGCGATTGACGATGCTCTCGGGCGAGGACCTCATGGATCGTACGCCCATGAAGCCCACGTGCAAGGCTGACGGCCAGACGCTCAAGATTGATTTTGGCGAGACGGCGCCTGCCGGCGGCTTTTTCCGTGTCGAGGTTTACGGCGTGACCTTCCCCGTCGAGGGCGGCGATGAGGCCTTTAGCGGCACCTATACGCTCGCTGACGGGTCGACCAAGAAGATCTCCAAGATTCCGTCGGTGGAGATCAAGGGCGTGACGGCCTTCGATAACTTCTTGGCCGATCTTAAGGAGCAGCCGTGGGTCGAGGCTTGGAACTCCAATATGTTCCTGCGTCTGTTCTTAAACCCGGTCATTTTGGTCCAGAGCCTGCCGATCGTCTTCAAGGGCTTCCTTATGTCGCTTTCGATCGTGCTTGTGGCGTTTCCGCTGGCAATTCCCTTTGGCTTTGCCTTGTCGCTCATGCGCATCTCCAAGTCGCGCATCCTGCGTTGCCTTGCCGGCATCTATGTGAATATCATCCGCGGTACGCCGGCGTTCCTGCAGATCTATATCGCGTTCTTCGGTCTGCCGTTGGCCGGCGTCAAGGTGGACGACTATGTCTTGGGCGTTATCGTCATGGCCATGAACTCGTCTGCGTACCTATGCGAGATCTTCCGTGCCGGTATTCAATCGATCCCCAAGGGCCAAAACGAGGCTGCGCGTTCGCTGGGCATGAACGCGTTCCAGACGCTGCTCTATGTCATGATTCCGCAGACGTTCCGCAATGTTTTGCCTACGCTGACCAGCGAGTTTATCTTGCTTTACAAGGATACGTCGCTGCTTGCCGCCGTGGGTGTGGTCGAGATCGTCATGAACGCCCGTACCATCGTGGCCACGACGGGCTCCATTACACCGTACGTGGTTGCCGCCCTGTTCTATCTGGTCATCACCCTGCCGCTCGCTCGCTTGGTGAGCGGTCTTGAGGCGAGGCTTTTGGGCACGGCCGAGACCAAGAAGAAGCGTCCCGCCAAGAGCGCCGGACAGGTTGTCGCGACGCCCGCCGATCACATCGCCGGTCTGTAAGGAGGTCCTATCATGAGCGAAACCAATAACTCGAACGAGGTCGTCGTCAGCATCAAGAACCTCCAGAAAGCCTTTGGCGACAACGTGGTCCTGCGCGATATCGATCTGGATGTGCACAAGGGTGAGGTCGTTGTGGTCTTGGGCCCCTCGGGCTCGGGCAAGTCGACGATGCTTCGCTGCATCAATCGTCTGGAGCATCCCACGAGTGGCTCGATTATCGTTGAGGGCGTGGATGTGCGCGCCAAGGGTGTCGACCTCAACAAAGTGCGTACGCATCTGGGTATGGTGTTCCAGCAGTTCAATTTGTTCCCGCACCTGTCGGTCAAAAAGAACGTCATGCTTGCGCAACAAAAGGTGCTCAAGCGCAGCAAGGAAGAGGCCGAGAAGATCGCCGTCGAGGAGCTGACCAAGGTCGGTCTTGCCGAGCGCATCGATTTTATGCCGAGTCAGCTTTCGGGCGGCCAGCAGCAGCGCGTTGCCATCGCCCGCGCCCTGTCGATGAACCCGCACGTCATGCTCTTTGACGAGGCCACCTCGGCGCTCGACCCTGAGCTCGTGCGCGACGTCCTGGGCGTCATGCGCGACCTGGCGCACGACGGTATGACCATGATCGTCGCGACGCACGAGATGGGCTTTGCCCGCGATGTCGCCGACCGCGTCGTCTTTATGGACGGAGGCGTCATTGTGGAAGAGGGTACGCCGAGCGAGGTCTTCGACCATCCTAAGAGCGAGCGCACCAAGGCGTTCTTGGGCAATATCTCGTAGCCGGTTGATGTAACTGCCGTTACAAAAGAGCGGGGCTGGACTTGAATCCAGCCCCGCTCTTTTGTAGGGATGGGGATGCGCTTTGATGCAGGCTCTCTTGGAAGCCCTGGGTTCGTTACGCGAGCTCGGCTCCGAGGGCCTTGCAAGCGGTCTCGCCCTCGTCGTCGGGCGCGTCGTAGCAGATGGTGGAGTCCACGACGTTGACGCCGGCCTCGTCGGCGTCGGCCTTCCAGTTGTCCATCCACTCGCCCTCGGCCCACGAATAGGAGCCAAAGAGGACGATCTTCTTGTCGCCGAGAGCCTCCTTGACCTCGTCCCACATCGGCTGGAACTCATCGTACTCGAGTTCCTCGGAGCCCATGGCTGGGCAGCCGAAGGCGAAGGCATCATATTCGGTGGCCTTGTCGGCAGAGAAGTCGGCGCAGGAGATGACCTCTGCCTCGGCGCCGGCATCGGTTGCACCTTCGGCAACGAAGTTTGCCATGGCCTCGGTGTTGCCCGTGCCGCTCCAGTAGACGACGGCGATCTTGCTCATGTTGAGTCCTTTCAGTTGTGCGGCAGGTTGCCGCGGCTTCTATGTTCTATCGGGTTGCCTGGGCAAGTTGCGCCAAGCTGCAGCCCTGCTGATAGACAAAGGTGAGGTATTGAGTGCAAGCGCGGTAGGCGTCAAACATCGCAAGCGCTTGCTCGACATTCGTGTAGACCTTCCAAGCTCCAAAGACCTTGTAGTTCTCGCCGCGCTGGACGATAAACTCGTGCACGTCGTCGTAGGGATATCCGAGGAAGTAGCCTATTTCGTGCGGAAACTCGCAGGTACAGTCGTTGCTGCAGCTAGCTTGCTGGGGTAGTGCGCATCGAGTCTGGCTACAGGCGCATTCCGCGACGTTATTGCTCGCGAGCGTGATGCGTGATGCCAAATGCACAAGGCATGTCGAAAGGTCTCTTGTGTCGTAGCCTTCCGAGGCGAGCGCCGTTTGGGCGCGAGGGTCTGCGAAATAGGTGGTGAGGCTTTTGGCTCGGTACATATACACGAGCGCTCCGCAGGGCCGCCAGACCAAAACACTCAGGTGGATACCGAACGGGTCAAGCTCGCGATTGCACTGGGCGATAACGTTGAGCAGGCGTGCTCGGCGTTCTGCGATGGTTTCGGTTGCGGTCGAGCCGTCCCCGTGGGCATAGGTGCCTGGATAGGTAAAGAGCGATGCCGGCTTGATGGCCGCGAGCGTGGGAGAGCAGTTGCGCACGACTGTTGCCTGAAACGTTGGGATGTCTATGGTTCGAGTCACGGCGCTCCTTACGGATCTAAACTATTAACCTAGGAAAACTTATACACGAAAGTAAGCCATGGTCAACAAAAAAGTTCGAAGCGGGAAACTAATTGACCGAACGGACATGAATTTGGGTTAAGATGGGGACACCCCATGGGGGTATCTAGATAGTGCTACTTGAAAGGGGAACGCATGAGTGACTTGCTCAACCCTGCGAATCTCATCGTGCTGGCCGTCATTGCCGTCGGCATGTTTTTTGGACTGCGTCGCATTGCCGCTTCGACACACGGGAAGAGTTGCTGCAGCGATGGCGCGAGCGGTAAGAAGGCCAAAAAGGTTGTTGTGGTGGATACCGATGCATCGCACTATCCCTATAGCGATGAGCTGCTCATCGGCGGCATGAGCTGTGATGGCTGCGCTCAGAACGTAGCCAATGCCCTCAATGCGCTGAATGGTGTGTGGGCAACGGTGACGTACACGGACCACACGGCACGTGTGCGCTCTAAGCAGCCGGTTGATCGTGGTGTCCTCGAGACGGCCGTGAAAGACGCGGGCTACTACGTCATGACGCTGTAAGCGCCGCCCTGGATGCGCTTCCTTGGCTAGGTTCGTCCGCGCAGTTCGATGTCTTGGATGTCGTCGAAGTCGATGGCGATGTCTCGGAGCTTGAGGAGCTTGAAGGCGGGAAGCACCTCATCAAGGATGCCCGTGCGAGCTCGATAGCCGTACGTATCGTAATAGGTGACACGAACCAAGTCGCCACGTTTGAGACCCTCGAGCTTTTTAGAAAGCACGAGGGCTTTTTCTTCCGTGAGCTCACGTTTTGGCTCGACGGTGATTTCTTGCTTGCGCACGAGTTCGTAGTATCCCGTGAGGGCGGCAAAGGGCATAAACTGTGCGGCGCGGTTGGCGCGCACGGCACCGTTGGCTGTGAGGTTGGGGTCGGCGGCGCGGCGTCTGCCCTCGGGGTCCGCCAGGCGCTCGAAGGCGGTCGGCGGGCGCACGGGCTGTTGTTTGGGTTTAGGCACGGTGTCCTCCAACTTGGTCGTTGCGTTCGCGCGCGGTGGCGCCGGCGGTAAAGCTTAATCCCTTGACGAGCGCGTTCTTGCCGTACTTGCCTTTCACAGCCAGGACGGCGCGCGCCAGGTCGCGCTCGCGCTCATCGGCCTCGACATCGCTAAACAGATCGATGGTGGCAAATTCCTCGGGCATGAGGTTGCCAAAGCCCAGGTTGATTCGCTTGACCGGTCGTTTAGGGTCGACCGTTTGCGCCCAAAGGTCATCGAAATAGCCCATGATCTTCTTAAACGAATTGGTGCGCTCGGGCAGCTTGCGCGAGGCGTTGGAGTGCGCAAAGAGCGCGGCATAGCCACCACGCGGTTTGCCGCCATGCTCTCCCGCAAAGATGCCATCGATTGCCTGCGCTTCGCGCACCAGGCGACGCCTTTCGTCATCGCACTGGACGGGCTTGGGCGCACGGGGTGCGAGCTCGGGGCCGGCGGTTGCGGTGGGTTCGATGCTCGACGTACTCGAGCGCAGGTGTCCGCATCCGTCCACATATTGTGCAGTACCGCTGGCATCAAGCCTGCGGATGTCGGCGCGCTCGCTCGCGTAGCCCACAAAGAGCGAGATGCTGTCGCAGACCACGTGCTTATCGACCAAGTTCAGCACGGCACTGTCGACCATCTCGCGCAAGACGGTGTAGGCCTGCTCGTAGGCATAGCCCTTCGAGAGCACCTGTCCTGTAGTGGTCGAAGTTGCTTGTGGGCGATAGGCTTGGATATCGGCGATGGTTGTCGGCTCGCGCCCAAAGGCGTGGTCGATGAGATATTCGGCATTGACGCCGAGCTCGTCGTAGAGCAGGTTCTCGTCGAGTGCGGCGACACCCATCAGGTCGTAGACGCCATACTTTTCGAGTCGTGCTGCCACGCCGGGGCCGATGCCCCAGATATCGGTGATGGGACGATGGGGCCAGATCTCTTTGCGAAAGGTCTCGTCGTCGAGTATGCCGATGCGGCTGGGTACGTGCTTGGCGGTGATATCGAGCGCTACCTTGGCCTGGAATAGGTTGGGGCCGATGCCGACCGTCGCCGTGATGCCGGTGCGCGCGAGGACCTCATCGCGCAACATGCAGGCAAAGCCTTTGGCATTGGTATGGTAGAGGTCTAGATAGGGCGTCACGTCGATAAAGCATTCGTCGATTGAATAGACGTGAATGTCTTGCGGGCTCACGTATTCCAGATAGATGCCGTAGATTTGCGCCGACACTTCCATGTAGTGCTGCATGCGCGGTACGGCTTTGATGTAGTCGATGCCGTCGGGAATCTCAAACAGACGGCAGCGATTGTGAATCCCTAAGTCCTTCATGGCCTGTGTGATGGCGAGGCAGATGGTCGTGCGCCCGCGCGATTCGTCGGCAACGACCAGGTTGGTGGTGAGCGGGTTGAGCCCGCGGTCGACGCACTCGACGCTGGCATAAAACGTCTTGAGGTCGATGCAGATATAGGTGTGACGCTCGTGCCCCACGCGTCCTCCCATCAAACACATGTTCTTATCGAATATCTGTTCGATAATACCCGCTCGTCCGGACATCGTCAAAACCTGTCAAAAAGGGACTGGTTTGTTTTGGTAGGTATGGTCGTGCGGTTGGATCGGGTTTTTAACGCAGCTCTAAAGAGTGCGAAACAGCTCGGAAAACCTTGCTTCGTAGCATGAGCCTAACGATTGATACCGCCTATGCGCACGGAAGGGTTGTGGGAAAGATGGTCAATTACGGGTTTGGTATGCCGACGCGCCTTGTTGTGGATGGAGGCGTGGCTCGCTGGTGCGGACGATTGGTCGCTCACTACGGTGGCACTAAGGCGCTGGTCGTGTTGGGCGGTGACAAGCATACGCGCGATGAGCTTGTCTCGGCGGCACTTGGCTCGCTTGATCGAGCCCTACTCGAGCGCGTACTTTTCCGCTGCGGCTCGGTTGGGGGGCGACGGGGGAGACGAACTGATCGACGAAGCCGTGGCCCTGGCGACCGACGAAGGCGTGGACTTTGTCCTGGCGATTGGCGATGCCGATACTGCTGGCTTTGCGCGCGAGCTCGCGCGTCGCATGGCGGCGCTCGATGCCGGCGAAGACGGTTTTGTCCCTTATGGATGCATTCTCTCGGAGGGCAAGGCGCCTGCTGTCGTGGGCACCGGTGAGGTTCCCGTTTTTGCCATTATCGCGCCCGAACTGCTGGAGGGCATCGGGTCTCCTCTGCGTGAGTTGCTCGGTAGCATCTGCGCCGCGGCCTAATATTTGCCATAAAAGGACGGGTTATTTTTGGTTGGTAAAGCGTTTGACCTGCCAAAATAAGCCTGTCCCTTTTTAACCGGTTGCCGTTTGGGGGCCGATTGGCAACGCTCGCTGATTGTAGTCTTGACCTGCGCTAGAATAGTGGCATCTGAATGTCCGGGCGCATGGAGGCGTGCGCCCGTATGCTGAGGAGGACTCTATGGCAACTGTTGCCGCACCTATCGATGCTACGTCGACTGCCGCTTGGAAGGCGCTCGAGGCTCATCAGGAGAAGCTCGAGGCCGAAGGTATCGACCTCAAGGCCTGGTTCGCTGCTGACGCCGACCGCGTGAACAAGCTGAGCTTTGACGCCGGTGACCTGCACTTCGATCTGTCGAAGAACCTGGTGACCGATGAGACCGTCAAGCTGCTGTGCGATCTTGCCCGCGAGGTGAAGCTCGAGGAGCGCCGCGACGCCATGTTCTCCGGCGAGCACATCAACACCACCGAGGACCGCGCCGTCCTGCACACCGCGCTGCGCCGCCCGGCAAGCGAGAAGGGCCAGCTCATCGTCGACGGCCAGGACGTCGTCGCCGACGTGCACGAGGTCCTCGATCGCATGTATGCCTTCGCCGAGCGCGTGCGCTCCGGTGAGTGGAAGGGCGTTACCGGCAAGAAGATCGAGCACCTGGTGTCCATCGGCATCGGCGGCTCCGATCTGGGCCCGGTCATGGCCTACGAGGCTCTGCGTCCCTACGCCGACGCCGGTATCGACTGCCGCTACATCTCCAACATCGACCCCAACGATCAGGCAGAGAAGCTCAAGGGCCTGGATCCCGAGACTACGCTCGTGATCATCGTCTCCAAGACCTTCACCACGCTCGAGACCCTCACCAACGCTCGCGAGGTCAAGACCTGGATGCTCGAGCGGCTCAAGGCTCAGGGCGCCATCGACGGCTCCGATGAGCAGAACGCCGAGGCCGTGGCAAAGCACTTCGTCGCCGTCTCCACCGCACTCGAGAAGGTCGAGGCCTTCGGTATCGACCCCGCCAACGCCTTCGGTTTCTGGAACTGGGTCGGCGGCCGCTATTCCGTTGACTCCGCCGTGGGCCTGTCGCTGATCGTCGTGCTCGGCCCCGAGCGCTTCCAGCAGTTCCTCGAGGGCTTCCACGCCATCGACGAGTACTTCTGCAACACCCCGCTCGAGAACAACGCCGTCGCGCTGATGGGCCTGCTCAATGTCTGGTACGTCAACTTCTTCGGTTCCAAGAGCCACGCCGTGCTGCCGTACTGCCAGTACCTGCACCGCTTCCCGGCCTACCTGCAGCAGCTCACCATGGAGTCCAACGGCAAGCATGTCCGCTGGGACGGCAGCGCCGTGACCTCCGACACCGGTGAGATCTTCTGGGGCGAGCCCGGCACCAACGGCCAGCATGCCTTCTATCAGCTGCTGCACCAGGGCACTGTGGTGGTTCCGGCTGACTTCATCGCCTTCGCCAATACCGCCAACCCTGCGACCGACAGCGGCCAGGATGTCCACGAGCTGTTCCTGGGCAACTTCCTGGCCCAGACCAAGGCGCTCGCCTTTGGTAAGACGGCCGATGAGGTTCGTGCCGAGGGCACGCCCGAGCAGATCGTCCCGGCCCGCTGCTTTGAGGGTAACCGTCCGACGACCTCGATCTTTGGCGACACGCTGACCCCGTTCGCACTCGGCGAGCTCATCGCACTGTACGAGCACATCACGTTTGTCGAGGGCACGGTCTGGGGCATCGACTCCTACGACCAGTGGGGCGTCGAGCTGGGCAAGCAGCTTGCCAAGCAGATCACCCCTGCCTTCCACGACGATGCCGCCAAGGCCGAGCAGGACGCTTCGACCCAGGCGCTCATCGAGTTCTATCGCGCGCATCGCAAGTAGTCGCTGCTGTTAACGCATCGCGCCTTATAGTCAGGGGCCCGTATCCTATCGGATGCGGGCCCCTTTGCTTTGCCGTAGTCCCGGGGCGCACGGCCTTTGTGGAACATCGCTGGGGCGCCGCGCGCCGCGAGAACCCTGCGCCTAGATCTCGGCCTCCGCATGGTCTCGCTGCGCCTCGGGCAGCTCCCCGTAGAGCGGATGGTCTTCGAGCCTAAAGCGCTCGACCTGTTCGGGAGTGCGACCGCGCACAAAGAGCCACGAGCGATCGATCGGCGTCGCCATGAGCGTGCTGGGCAGCGCGTCGGCGCGGTCGGAAAACACCCGGGCACTCTCGGGATCCTGGAACGCCAGCACCAGATGCGTGTCGCAGTTGCCCATGATGGAGCGTGCGCGTGCCTCGCCATAGAGCGCATCGAGCTGGTTGGTCGACTGCAGCAGCAGCGTTGCCCAGATGTTGCGGCTTCGGATAATCGAGAGCACGTTGTCGATCTGGGGGATCTGCAGATTTGCGAAGTCATCGAGCATAAAGCGCACGGGCACGGGCAGGCTGCCGTCGGGCTGCCTATCGGCTTCACGAATGAGGCCCATAAACGCCTGCGAAATAAAGAGGCCGGTCAGCGGATCGAGATTGCGGTCAATATCGCTCACGGTTACAAACAGGGCGCAGGGGGTGTGTCCCATGGAAGCGAAGTCCACCTGATGGCACTCACGATAGAGCTGTGCCGCGCCGTCGAATCCCAGACACATGACC
This sequence comes from Collinsella sp., assembly GCA_018381235.1. Classification (GTDB taxonomy): domain Bacteria; phylum Actinomycetota; class Coriobacteriia; order Coriobacteriales; family Coriobacteriaceae; genus Collinsella. The sequence continues at coordinate 79,760 of JAGZSF010000001.1, forward strand.
TTTTCGGCAAGGATGCCGACGATGCTCGCGTGCATGCGCTCGGCATTTTGCGTAATGGCGTAGCGCCGCCATAGCGAGAGGGCATAGCTTTGGGGGTCGATCGTGATCAGGTCGTCAAACAATCGACCCGTGGCACCGTCCTGCAGGTGCTCGATCAGCTTGATGACCGAGCTGATCGTCTGCTCGTCGGCGGGTAGCTGTTCGGTGACGTAGGCGATAAGACACGACAGCAGGTTTGCCGCCGCATGATCCCAAAAAGGCTGGTTGTTGTCCCCGATGGGGCAGATGGCCTTTGCCACCGAGAGGATGTCCTGCTGGTTGGGCCTGCCGTCCGCCTTGCAGCGAATGTGCCTCAGGGGGTTGTAGCCGCAGCGCTCGATGCCGGGCGCAAGGGCCGGGACGGTGTTGAGGTCGGCGAAGTTGAGACATTGCACGCGGTAACCGTGGGCTGCCAGCACGGGTCCCACTTCGCGACAGAGCGTGCCTTTGGTGTCGAGCACGATGTAGCTTGCGTTCATTTGCAGCAGGTTGGGCTTGAGGACGTTTCGGGTCTTGCCGGCTCCCGAGGGGCCGATCACAAGTGCGTTGTTGTTGAGTCCCGTTTGGCGGGTGTCGCAGGAAAGCGTTCGATCCTTGGCGAGGATGGTGGACGATGCGGACTCAGATGCGGCGAGGCGGCTGGCGAGGTTAGACATGGGCGACCTCCTTGGTGGTCGAGAGGATTTCGTGGGCAAAGCCGAGCTCGACGGCGCGCTCGGCCGAAAGGTAGGTGTCTTTTGCAGTGAGGGACTGGATGCGCTTGGGCGTGAGGCCGCTGCGGTCCGAGAGGATTTGCGTGAGGGTCTTGCGGGTCTGCATGAGACGCCGGCTGGTTTCCTGCAGCGCAAGTGCCGAGCCGCCTGCCCCCTGGGGGATCAGCGGGTCGTGAATCATGAGCTCTGCATGGGGCGCCATACGGCGATCGTCGCCGCCCATAAAGATCACGGCACCCATGGACGCGGCGAATTCCAGGCAGACGGTGCGGATGGGGCACGATGCGAGGCGCATGGCGTCATAGATCGCAAGACCCGATCGCACGCTTCCGCCGGCGCTGGCGACAAATATGGTGATGGGGCGGCTGGGGTCGGTGGCATCGAGCAGGCGGATCTGCTGGCATAGGTCGTGGGCCATCGGGGTTTCGATGTTTCCCATGACGGAGAGCTCGCGACGGGCGAGCATCTCATCGTAAATGCTGGTGAGCGTGATACCTCGGGCGGATTCACGCATGGTGAGGGGGCTGATGATGGGGGAATGATTGGTGTCCATGAGGACCCCTTTCTGTTGGTTGTGTTGTGGAATAGGATTGTTGCCCGCGGAGGGGCTGGCGGGCTACAGGGTTTGTCCGAGCCTGAGATCGAGCTCGGTTGTGGGGCAGACTGCCTGTTCGTGCGGCTCGCAAGCGCCAAAGGCTCCAAAGCGATGGAGCGTTGCGGCGGGCGTGGTGTAGGCGAGCCGCAGCTGATGCTCGACAGGGGCACATCCGTCATTTTTGTAATGAGCCGCGTAGTACTGCGCGATGCTGGCGTTCATCTCGCTGCCATTGCGATGGCGCTCAAACTGGCGTCTGCAGGTCTCGATGATCTTTGCTACCGACTTGGGTGCCGTCGTGGGAACAAGGGCGAGATAGCCCTCAAATAGCTCGTTGATGCTCAGGAGGCACAGCAGGTCGATCAGCGTCCTTATGGCTGCTTCCTCGGCGGAAAAGTGCGCGGTCATGCGGTTATATCGGTTGCGGTCGACGATGGCCGCATGGGGTCTTGGAGTTTTCTGCCCCGTGGCCCCGGGCTTTTGCCGCGCCTGTGTATTGAGCTCGACGTTGCAGCGCTTGAGGCCGTCCAACGGAAGGAACAGTGCGGTGCGCAGGGTGTTCCGCTTGCTTTCGAGTTCATGACGCTCGTCGGGTTCCCATTCGAGCTTGAGTTTCGTGTCGAGCGCCGTAAGCATATGGGCTAGGCAGCCTACGGTAAGAACGTACGAATCGTTGTCGCGTTTTGGGGCATAGGGGTCTGTCAGCTTGCGAATGTCGGGGTCGCCCATGATCTTTGTGCAGTGCTTCAGCAGTTGAGGGTGGTCGGCCAAGATCGTCGCGAGCGGTAGCGACGCGTAGTTCTTGATGGTCGCGGCAGCAAAGGCGGCGTCATACTCGTTTGCATATGCTCGCTCAATTCGGGCATCCAGAATGCTTTTCTTATCGCCGTCTTCAGCGTGGTGGTTTGTCATAGCTTCTCCAATCGGTTGATGTTCGTGCTGTTTGTTGATGTGCTGGTTGTCGTGAGTGATGCGCTTGCCGTGGGTGATGTGCTGACGTTGGGGTGCTATGCGGTTTTCAATGAGCCCGTGAGGCAGTTGCTGCAGGGGCGGGATGGAACGGCCCATGCAAGGCGGAAGGCATCGTGCTCAAAATCGAGACAGCAATGCCCTGGGTGCCTCACATGTGGCAGTTACCTCATTAAGTTGTCATTGCGTTTGGGGTTGTACTTTGCTGATCTTCCTTCTCTTACACGCTAAAACTCAAACTTCATATGCTCGATCTACTTAAAACCGCAACGGCGGTCTTTTATCAACTTATATGTCGGAACGCGTCTTTGCAAGTACTTTTTTGTCTTTGTTTCAAATGGGGTGGTTTTGCAACCGTCATACGCGCGCTGTGCGAACGTGCCCCGGCTCGGATAAGATGGTGCGCGATAAAAACGATGCAAGGAGGCACATATGGCAATTAAAGCCATCGCAATGGATATCGACGGTACGCTCACCAACGACCAGAAAGTGATTAGCCCGCGTACGCGCGAGAAGCTGCTCGCGGCGCAGGAGTCGGGCATTAAGCTCATCTTGGCTTCGGGTCGTCCCGCATGGGGTCTTCACGCCCTGGCCCAGGAGCTCGACCTTCAGAGTCATGATGGTTTGCTGGTGGCCTTTAACGGCGCTCACGTCGTCGATGCCCAGACCGACGAAGTGCTGTTCGATCAGGCTATGCCTGCCGACGAATTGCATCGCCTGATTGATCACCTGCGTAATTTTGACGTGATCCCTATGATTTCGCTCGGTCGCGATCTGCACGTTGAGGACTCGTACCATTGCATGATCACGCTGCCTGACGGCTCGCAGAAAAACATCGTCAAGTATGAGCGCGACGCGTGCGATCTTAAGATTCGCGAGGTGGAGAGCCTGCATGAGGTCGCTGATGCTTATCCCGTGGACAAGCTGCTGACGGCAGGCGATCCGGCCTACCTGCAGGCACATTACGAGGAGATGTATGCGCCCTTTACCCAGACGCTTTCGGGCATGTTTACGGCCGACTGGTACTTTGAGTACACGGCGCCTGGTATCGACAAGGCCCGCGCGCTCGAGGGTGCCCTGCCCAAGCTCGGCATCGATGCCAGCGAGGTCGTCTCGTTTGGCGACGGCCAGAACGACAAGTCCATGATTGAGTGGGCCGGCACCGGTGTTGCCATGGGCAACGCCGTCGATGAGGTCAAGGCCGTGGCCCAGATGGTGACCGCCAATAATAACGAAGACGGCATTGCGGTGGCGCTGGATAAGCTGTTGGGTTAGAATCGCCGATAGTGCATGGCTCGGGCGTCCGCTTGCGGGCGCCCTTTTGTTAGGGAGGGTGCCGTGTCCGCATTTCCGTTCGACGCCGTTATCTTTGACATGGACGGCGTGATTGTCGATACCGAGTATTACTACCTGGGCGAGACTGCCGCGTTTGCCAAGGAGCTTGGGCTTAACCTGACTCAAGAGGAGTTGAATGGGCAGGTCGGTACTTCGCACCAGTTCTTCCTGCATATGCTGGTCGATTGGTTTGAGCGCGCCGGTAAGGGGCATTTCACTGGCGAGGAAGCGTTGGCCCGTTGGAACGAGTGGGCGCATAAGCGTCCGCGCGACTATCAGGCTTTGATTAACCCAGGCGCCGTGGATACGATTCGAGAGCTGCCGCGTCGTGGCGTTCGCGTGGCGCTTGCCAGCTCGTCTCCCATGGATAGCATCGAGGAAGTGCTCAATGCGTGCGGGCTGTCGGATGCCTTTGAGTATGTGGTGAGCGGCGAGCAGTTTAAGGAGAGCAAGCCCGAGCCCGACATCTACCTGCATGCGCTGGACCTGCTGGGGCTGCCCGCGAATCGCTGCTGCTGCGTTGAGGATTCGGTGCCTGGCATCACTGCCGGCAAGCGAGCCGGCCTGACAGTTATTGCCAAGCGCGAGGAGCGCTTTGGCTTTAGCCAGGATGCCGCGGACAAGATTATCGACCAGCTGCCGGAGCTGCTCGCGCTTTCTTAGGAGCGCGGTAGTTGCGCGTTTTTCGGGTCAGATGAGTAAATACCCGACATTTTGGTGCGGCAGCAAGCATACTTTATGCTAATGCGGGCTTAAGGGCTTGTTGAATGCCCTTAAGCCCGTTTTAGAATTAATTGTGCTGGGAGAGGGTATATGCCACCGACTGAAGGACTAACTGACGGTAAAGCAGCGATACCGCTGTACCAACAGGTTATCGATATCATTAAAAACGAAATCAATTCCGGTGCCTACAAGGCGGGCGCGCGGATACCCAACGAATTCGAATTGGCTGAGAGCTATAAAGTTGGCCGCGTTACCGTGCGACGCGCTATTGAGGAGCTCGTCCAGCAGGGCTATCTAACGAAGCGACAGGGGAAAGGCACGTTCGTCAATGCCCCCAAGCTCAAGCGCAAGATTCGCCAGAAGGATGACGTCCAGAGTTTTTCGGACGCATGCCGCGTTAACGGAATGGAGCCGGGGGCGTGCGTCATTTCGAGAAAGATACTGCCGGCAGATTCTACCGAAGCGCAGTTCTTTGGTGTTCCCGTTGGAACTGATTTGATTTGCGTTGAGCGTGTACGTACTGCCGATGGAGTCCCCGTCATGCTCGAGAACAACATATACGTTTACGAGGACAACGCCTATCTATCAACGGCACCTCTATCTAACCAATCCATTTTTGAGTTCGTGCGCAACCGAACGGGCCGCACGCCCGCGTTTACCGACCCGTGCACGCTCGAGATCGCGTGCGCGTCGCCCGAGGTCGCTCGGCTGTTGGCAGTTCCCGTTGGCGAACCCTTGTTTTATATGGAAGCCTTCTTTTTCGATGAGCAGCGGCGGCCGTTTATCATCGGTCGTCAGCGGATCGTTGGGTCTCGCTACGTTTTTGACATCTAGGACATTGCGAATGGAAACGCCCGGTGGATCATCTCACCGGGCGTTTCCATACCGTTCACGGCGCGAACACAACCGTTCAACCGCGTTGCGGCAATCAGTTTGAAATTATCTTGATGAAGGAAAAAGCTGCTGGTAATCTATGGGACGTCATAGAACGTTTGCATTGTGCAAACGTTGAAGCGAGATGCGATGCAGTCTCGAGTTCTTTGGAGGTATCTATGTCAGATACGAAGGCGAAGAAGACAAACAGACGTTTTAAGTTCAAATTACCGCATGTCTATACGATCATGTTCTTGCTGATCGTTGTCTTTGCGGTCCTGACTTGGATCGTTCCCTCTGGTCAGTATCAGCGCAAGACGATTTCGACAGCGGCGGGCGAGCGTGAAGTCGCCGTTGCTGGAACCTATGAACAGGTCGATAAGAACTACACCGATTCCGAGACCGGCGAGACCATCAATCTGGGTCAGGATATCTTCGCGGTCCTGCAAGCGCCCACCAAGGGTATCCAAGAGGCTGCCGACGTCGTTGCGTTCGTCTTATTGATTGGCGGATCGTTCGCGATCATCACCAAGACCAACGCTTTGAATGCCGGCATGAGCCGTGTGATTAAAAAGCTCAAGAACAAGGACATCCTCATCATTCCCATCACGATGACATTGCTGTCCATTTGCGGCACTACGTTTGGTATGTCTGAGGAAGCCCTGCCGTTCTATGCCATCTTCATTCCCATCATGATGGGTATCGGTTATGACTCGATGACGGCATTCATCATCTGCTTCCTTGGTCCTAACCTGGGATATTGTGCTTCGACCATCGACCCGTTTAATGTTTTGATCGCCCAAGGCATCATTGGCATCGAGGGTAATCCGCAACTGTGGCTGCGCGCCGTTTCTTGGGTCATCTTCACTGCCGTCGGTATCGCATGGGCCATGCGCTACGCCATGCGCGTCAAGAAAAACCCCGAGTCGTCCATTGTGTACGAGGACGATAAGCTCAAGCGTATTGAGTTTTCCGTGACCGATGCCTCCATCGAGGAAGAGTTCACTATCCGTCAGAAGCTCGTGCTTATCGATTTTGCTTGCGGTATGGGCATTATCGTCTGGGGTCTTGTTACCCAGGGCTGGTACATGAATGAGATTTCCGCCGTGTTCCTTGGCATGGGCTTGCTTGCCGGTATCCTGGGCGGCCTTGACCAGCAGACGATCGCAGAGGAGTTCGTTAAGGGTCTCGCCGACTTTGCGTACGCTGCCATCGTTATCGGTATCGCTCGCGGTATTCTGGTCATCGCCGAGGGCGGCATGATCATCGACACCATCCTCCAGGCGCTCGCTACCGCGCTTGCCGGTGCACCCGCCGCCGTCTACACCACGTTTATGTATATCGTCCTTGGCCTGCTCTCTTTGCTGGTTCCCTCGAGTTCTGGCCTGGCGGCGCTCACCATGCCCGTTATGGGCCCCCTGACCGAGCTCATGGGCCTCAATCCCGAGGCGGCCGTCACCGCGCTCCAGTTTGCCAACCAGACCATCAACACCATCAGTCCCGTGGCGGGCATGACGGTCGCCGGCCTTGCCGTGGCTAGGATTTCGTTTGGCCAATGGTGGAAGACCATTTGGAAGTTCTTCATTTTCATGGTCGTCTTTGGCCTGATCGTAACGGCAATCTCTGGCATGCTTCCGGTGTAGGTGGTTGTGATGTCTGATCGTTTGACGGTCCTGACGTCTAAGAGCGTCTTTACCGGTACGGGGGACCTGCCGTTTGAAGGTTTCGTAGCGGTCCGTGGCAATCGAATTGAGGCTGTTGGCACCAAGTGTGAGGTAGCTTCGTATTTGACCCAGGCGGACGAGGTAGTTGACCTGGGCGACCGCACTGTCATGCCTGGCCTGATCGATGTGCATACCTTCTATACAGGTTGGGCGCTGCGGACGTTGGGGTCTGATCTGTCCGGCATCGATGATGCCAAAGAGGCCGTGTCGCTCTTGCGTGCATGGAAAGAAGATCATCCGGATTGCGCGGCGGCTTTTGGCCACAACCTACCCGAAACGTTGGCATCGGATGCCGAGAACGCAAATACGGCAGCTGTGTTTGACGATTGTTTTGGCGATATCCCTGTCGTCTGCTTTACATCGGGTGCGGAGACTTGCGTTCTCAATGCTGCCGCCAGTGCGCGATACGGCTTTACACCCCAGGCGTGCTATGCCGAGAAGATCTGGCGCATGATGAGCGATTTCCTCGCGCTGCCCGAGGTGCGTGCCGGGTATTCGGACTACATGAGCATGCTTAACGAGCGCGGCGTTACCGCCATCAAGGAAATGGCGTTTGATGACTACTACGGCTTTGCCGACGAAATGGCTCGCCGTGAGGAATCTGGTGAGCTGACGGTTCGCGTCTCTATGATGTCGCAGCCGGTGGGTGCCGGTGCAAATCTGGCATATGCCCGCGAGGCGCGAGAGCGCTTCCGGGGACCGTTCGTTCGTTTTTCTGGCTTCAACCGTATGACCGATCGCGGCGTATGGGCGGGGCTTGCCGAGATGATTGATCCCTATGAGGACACGGCCGATGCGGGCGCTGCCGGCAAGACGGTCGTCGAGGAGCCAGAGTGGGATCTGATTGAGAACGAGCTGCGTGCAATTGATGCTGACGGCTTCCGATATTCCTTGCATTGCCAGGGCGATGGCGCCGTTCGTCGCACCGTGGCGCTCTATGCCTCGCTGCCTCGAGACGAGCATGGACGGATGCTTCGTCGCCATGCGATTACCGATCTCGAGAACTCTGACCCGACCGATCTTGTCAAGTTTGGCAAGTTAGGTGGAATTTGCGAGGTCTATCCGCAGATTCTGACGCTGGACCGGCGCGAGGATTGCCTGTCGATGATGCGTCGACAAATTGGCGAGACGCGACTTTTGCACAGCTGGAATCGCCGCGGCATGGAAGATTCCGGATGCGCAGTGTGCTGTGGCACGGATTTGCCGCTGTTGATTCCGAGCTTGGGCGAGTCAATCTACAGTGCGTGCGGCGGATACTTCGACGACGGACTGCCCGTGAATGAGGTCAACACGCTGACGCTTGTCGAGCTCTTGTGCGCTTGGACTGCCGGGGGCGCGTACGACCTGATGCGCGAAGACGAGCTGGGTACGCTCGAGGTTGGCAAGCTTGCCGATATCTGCGTGCTCGATCGGGATGTGTTCGACCTCGATTATCGCGACGCACGCGATCTTGCGGTTGACATGACGATGTCGGACGGACAAATCGTGTTCGATCGAAATAAGGAGGCATAAGATGTCTGAATCCAAACCGACGCTGCACCGCGAACAGATTGCGGGCATGAATATCCACTACATCATGTGGTCGCTCGATTACTTCCTTGATGTGCAGCAGCGCTTGGGCTTTGAGTCCATTGAGCTGTGGTGTGCGGAGCCGCATGTGACGCTCGACCACACGGGCTACTTTGAGGCTGAGGTCCTGGCGAAAAAGGCTGCAGACCGTGGGCTTAGGTATCGTACTCTGTGCCCCGAGAATGTTGTCTATCCTTGGCAGTACTGCGCACGCAAACCGCTGCATGAACAGCGCAGCCTGGCGTACTTTAAGCACGGCATTGAGCTTGCCGAGGTACTTGGGTGCGACCGTATGTCCGTCAACTCGGGCTGGGGCGACTGGGACGAGGACCGCGAGGAAGCCTGGAAGCGCAGCCGCGAGCACTTGTCCATTCTGGCGGAGTATGCCGGCGAGCACGGTCTGGTGCTTACGATGGAAAGTCTGCGTCCCGAGGAGAGCAACCTTGTGACGACGGTTTCCGATGCGAAGCGCATGATTGACGAGGTCGCGAGCCCGTACTTACAGCCCATGGTTGATACAACCGCGATGGGCGTTGCAGGCGAGACGCTCGAGGACTGGTTTGCCGCCTTTGGTGATGGGGCAATTCACGAGATGCACTTTATCGACGGTGACCCGTATGGCCATCTGGTGTGGGGCGATGGCAAGCACGATATGGACGCCTTTGTCGCCACGCTCAACGCCCATGGTTTCGACGGCATGCTGGGCCAGGAAATCACGGACGGTCGTTACTACGATGATCCGGCGGCGGCAGATGCCAAGAACATGGCCGCATTCGAGAAATATCTGATTGACTAAAACAACTATCGGCCACGCAGCCAACGTCATTGATTGCGGCCAAACAAGAAAGGAACTGGATATGAACGCACACGATCTGATCAAAGAGGCAATTGCCGAGAAGGGCAAGTTCGACAGCGTCTACTGGATTGCTTGCGGTGGCTCCATGATCGATTTGATCCCGGCCCATGAGCTTCTGCAGCGCGAGGCAACCACCTTCACTTCGTATATCTATACGGCTCGCGAGTTCGATATCATGCGTCCGCGTCGTCTGGGCGAGAAGTCCCTGGTCATCGCTTGTAGCCACAGTGGCAACACCCCTGAGGTCGTCGAGGGCTGCGAGATTGCCCTTGCTGCCGGCGCTACGGTGATCGCCCAGACCGACAACGCTGGATCTAAGATCGACACCGGTAAATGGACCACGTGGGTCTACCCGTGGGGCGAGGGCGTGCCGCAGGCCGAGGTCCCCGCTGGCATTTCGCTGTCGCTTGCGGCCGAGCTGCTCGATCAGCAGGAGGGCTACGCCGATCTTGCCGATATGTATGCCGGTATCGCCGAGATGGATAAGATTCTTCCCCCGGCACGTGAGAAGGTAAATGCCGAGCTGGGCGATCGTTTTGCCAAGCTTTGCCAGGAGCACGAGTTCTTCTATATTCTGGGCAGCGGTCCCAACTTTAGCCAGACCTACGGTTTCGCTATCTGCTCTCTTATGGAGATGCAGTGGCAGCACTGCAGCTACATCCACTCTGCCGAGTACTTCCACGGCCCCTTCGAGGCTACTCAGGATGGCGTTTTTTACTTCCTGCAGATGGGCTCCAGCGAGTGCCGTGCTATGGACGAGCGCGCCCTGGCGTTCCTTAAGACGCATACCGATACGCTGATGGTGCTCGATGCTAAGGAGTACGGTATGGAAGCCGTGCCGGCGAGCGTCCGTGCCTATCTGGACCCGGTGCTGTTCTACGCCATGAACTGCGAGCTGCGTGCTGCACGCGGCAAGGTGTTTGATCACGATCCCGATTTCCGTCGCTATATGGGTGTTGTCGAGTACTAGAAGGGGCAAAGGCCATGGCATTTAACGTTAACGCGCTCGGATTTGGCGACAACGTCGTCGATCGCTACGAGCATATCCACACCATGTATCCTGGCGGCAACGCGGTTAACTTCGCCGTTTATGCCAAGAAATGCGGTGCCGCACGTTCTGCATACATGGGCATTTTTGGCAATGACGCCGCTGCCGAGCATGTCATTGCAAGCCTCGAGGATGAGGGTATCGAGCTTGACAAGTGCGAGCAGATGATTGGCGAGAACGGAGCGGCTCGCGTGACCGTCGTTGACGGTGACCGTGTCTTCCTCGGCTCCAACGAGGGCGGTATCCGTGGCGATGCGCGCTATGTCCTCGATCGCTTTGACCTTTCGTACATGAAGCAGTTCGATGTGGTTCATTCGGGAAACTATTGCTTTACCGAGCGCGAGCTGCCCAAGTTGAAGGCTGCGGGCGTCACGGTCTCTTTTGACTTTTCGGACGACTCTACCGACGAGTACTACGAGCAGATTGCGCCCTACGTCGATTTCGCTTTCTTTAGTGCGGCGGATGCTGCGAGTGAGGACGAGATTCGCGAGCGTCTGGCATGGGTGAAGGGCCTGGGTCCGCGTTTTGTGTCGGCTACGGCGGGCGCCGAGGGCTGCATTGCTTACGACGGCGAGCGTTATTACCGCCAGCTGGCTAAACCGGTAACGGACATGAAGGACACCATGGGGGCGGGCGACTCGTTCCTCACCTCGTTTTTGATGTGCTATCTCGATTCCGCCAAGCGCGGTGAGGATGGCGCCGAGGCCATCGAGCGCGCGCTCGACTTTGCTGCCGGGTTTGCCTCGACCGTGTGCGGTATGGAAGGTTCTTGGGGCCACGGAGCACCAATCGTCGAATAGCTTAAGAAAGCGTACGGTGGTCTGGCTATGAGGCCTTGGACGGCCGATGCAAAACAATAAGCGAAACGCGAAAAGGGGGCTCGCCATGTGGTGGGTCCCCTTTTGAACATTGGAGAAGACCATGGGTATTAAAGCGTGCGCGGCTGGTTTTTGCTGTGCGGACGTCTATCAAAACATCGGCGTGTTCTATCCGACTGGTAATGGCATTGACTGGGGTATCCATCTTGCACGAATGGGCGTTTCGGTATCCGCCGTGTCGGTTGTCGGCAAGGACGAGTACGGAGACAAGATGAGAGAGGCGCTGGCCGCTGAGGGGTTCGATATCTCACATCTGCGGGTGGAAGATGGCGACACCTCGGTGATGCTCATGGCATTGAAAGACGGCGTCGATCTCGTGCATCTCGAGGCAATCGATGGCGTAATGGAGACATATCGACCGAATGAAGACGACCGGGCATTTATCCTAGAGCATGACATCATCCATACCGACCTGTTTGGTAATTGTTTGGACCTCCTGCCCGAATGGCATGATGCGGGCAAGACGGTGGTTATGGACTTCTCGGTGTTCAGCCAGGATCCCGAATATGCATGTGAGGCTCATTTTCCTTACGTTGACTACGCATTCATGTCGTTTGAAGAGGACACTCCGGAGCTACGAGACTGGGTACGCCACGTGCAGGGATTGGGACCGCGCGTTGCGGTTGCCACGCTTGGCGAGAAGGGAAGCATTGCCTATGACGGTGAGCGCTTCTATGAGTGCGGGATCGTACCGGCGGAGAAGGTCGTTAATACCGTGGGTGCCGGCGACTCGTATATTGCCGGGTTTACCAAGGGCGTGATCGATGGCCTTAATATTCCGGCGTGTATGAAGGCGGGCGCTGAGCTGTCGTCCCGAGTGATTGGTTCGTTTGAGCCGTACTAGGGTCAAATGCCTGGAAAGGAGTGCGAAATGGTTATCGACATGTTGGTCCATCCTATGCTCTACGGCGAGATCTGTACGCCGGGTGATGAGCCTGATGGATTCGGCTTTTGGTCACGAGAATTTGGTATGGGGCATATGGGCCCCATGGATTGGGATGAGCTTCAAGTCGAGATGGACGTCTGCGATGTGCAGAAGAGCGTGCTCATGCCGCTCGATGTAACCACGGCATGCGGAGGGCACTTTGGCACCAATGACCAGATTGCCATGCTGGTTGCCGCGCATCCCGATCGTCTGTGGGGATTTGCGAGCGTAGACCCGCAGGTGAGCGGTGCCGCAGACGAATTGGAGCGCGCCTTTACCGAGTTGGGGGCAAAGGGGCTTTGCCTGCATCCTGCAAAGCAGGGTTTTGCCCCCGATGATGCTGTGGCCGAGCCGCTTTACGAGCTGTGCGAGCGCTATAACAAGCCGGTGGTTTTCCATGCCGGTATGTCTTGGGAGCCTGGCGCAGAGCTCTCGCGCAGTAACCCGCTTGCATTTGAGCACACAATCGCAACGCATCCAAATGTGCGCTTTAGTTTGGCCCACTTTGGCTGGCCCTGGGTGCGCGAGACCGTGGCGATGCTGCTCAAGTATCCCAACTGCTACACGGACACCTCTATCACTTACATCGATTCGCCCGAGGAGATGATGCAGCGTCTTTTCACGGTCGATATGGGGCCGCTGTGGTATGAGCGCGCGCTATCGCACCAAGTGATGTTCGCCAGCAATACGCCGCGCTTCCGTGCATTCAAACTCAAGCGGGCGCTCGATACCGTGCCCATGCGCGATGATGCGCGAGAAAGGCTCTACTGGGGTAATGCCCTGCGTTTTCTTGAAGGGGATGAGTGAACATGGTGACGCTCGAGACATTGAGCTATCTATCGACTGCTCCGGACCAGTTCATCGATATTACCGAGGACGTGCACGCCGCCATCGAACGCAGCTCGGTGACCAATGGCTTGGCAGCGATTATTTTGTCGCATACGACCTGTGGAATCGTGGTAAACGAGGGACTGCCCTGCGTGGAGACGGATCTTATGGAGACGCTCGATCGCATCGCCCCACTCGATGCCCCCTACGCGCACGCACACTTCCTGCCGAGCTATGGAGCCACCGGCAACAACTCCTGTGGGCATATCAAGAGCATGATTTGTGGAAACAGTTGCTTCTTTCCCGTCCAAGATGGCCACATCGTGTGTGGAGGTGCCCAGAACATCTATCTTGCGGAGTTTGACGGTCCGCAGAAGCGAAAAGTGTACGTCGAGGTGCTGGGGGAGTAACGTCCCTGCAATAACCCTATGAAGGAGCACGTTATGTCGTTTCTAACTTCGATGTTCAAGACCGAAAAGCCGGTTATCGGAATGCTGCACCTGCGTCCTCTGCCGGGCGATCCACTGTATTACCCGGGCGGAAGCGTGTCGCAGGTCGTGGAAGCCGCCAAGCGCGATCTCGAGGCGTTGCAGCAGGGCGGTGTCGATGGCATTTTGATTACCAATGAGCTCTCGATGCCCTACGAGCAGCACGTTTCTCCCTCAACCCTTGCATCGATGGGCTATGTTATCGGGGCTCTATCCCATGATCTGTCGACTCCTTGGGGAGCTGAGGCTATTTACGATGGTGATGCCACAATCGAGCTGTGCGCTGCCGTCGATGCGCAGTTCACGCGCTGCAATTTTTGCGGTGCCTGGGCCGGTGATCTCGGGCTGATTAACCGAGATTTCGCGCACACCATGCGTCGCAAGGCGGCGCTGCGCCTGGATGACCTCAAGCTTTTTCACTTCATCACGAGCGAGGGGGAGGTTTATCTCAACGACCGCACGACTGCGGACATTGCCGATTCACTTCTCTTTAATTGCCTTCCGGATGCAATGGTCATCGGCGGTTCGGCTGCCGGTCGTGGCGCTTCGGGCGAGCTTGCCGATGAAGTCCGCGAGCGTGTTGGCGAAGTACCCGTGGTATGTGGCACCGGTTGTCGCGAAAATACCGTGGCTGACGTATTTGCTCACTACGATGGCGCGTTTGTCGGCACCTGCTTAAAGCGCGACGGAAAGCTGGATGCTCCGGTTGATGTTGAGCGGGTAGCTCGTTTTATGGCTGCCGCTCGTACGGCGCGAGGGGAGTAGGCACCTATGGCGCTCTATCTGGGTATTGATATTGGGACAAGCGCCTCTAAAGGCGTTTTAATCGATGATCGATGCAATATCGTTTGCCAAGCCTCTTGTGGACATGAGACGGACAACCCGTGTGACGGATGGTACCAGCATGATGCAGAGGCAGTCTGGTGGGGCGATTTTTGCCGCTTGTCGCGCGAGCTGGTGGCGCGATCGGGGGTTAACGCGGCACAGATCGGATGCGTGGGCCTTTCCGCATTGGGTTGCGACTGTGTGCCGGTCGATACCGAGTGCAACGCGCTGGCGCCCGCGATTTTGTATGGAGTCGATGCACGTTCGAAGCCGCAGATTGACGAGCTTCTTTCCGAATATGGGTCAGACCGCGCACGCGAGCTTTTCGGGCACGATCCCTGTTCGTCAGATATTGCTCCCAAGATCTTGTGGTTTAAGGAGAATATGCCCGAGGTGCACGAACGTGCTGCGAAGTTCCTGACGGCGTCGTCGTTTCTATGCGCAAAGTTGACGGGGCGTTTTACGGTGGACCGTTATTTGGCGGAGGATTTTCTTCCCCTATACGACCGCTTCACTTGGAAGGTTGATGCTCGGGAATGTGCTCGTTTCTGCCGGCCTGACCAGATGGCGGAGGTAATGTCGGCTACCGATATTGCGGGGGTGATTACGCAGCGTGCGGCTGAGGCGACGGGGCTCGCGGTAGGGACACCTGTCTTAGTGGGAACGGGTGACTCTGGTGCCGAGGCCATTTCGACGGGTGTATTCCGTCCCGGCGATATGATGGTTCAGTTGGGGAGTACAGCGTATTTCATCTACCTAGCTGATCATATGATCGATGATGCCCGCCTGTGGCCGGGGACGTTTATCATTCCCGGAACTTACGGGATCTGCGCGGGGACCAATACGGCGGGTGCGCTCACATCGTGGCTGCGCCAAGAGCTGTATCGCGACGCCGTAGAGGCCGAGGACCACGGTGGCCCCGATGCCTATTCGGTTATGGCGCATGATGCCACCGACGTGGCGCCGGGTGCCGATGGGCTCCTGTGTCTGCCGTACTTTGCGGGGGAGCGTACTCCGCTCAACGATCCCGAGGCGCGTGGTGTCTTCTTTGGACTGACCGGAAGGCATACGCGAGCCCATATGGTTCGCGCCGCCTTGGAAGGCGTCGCGTATACCGTTGCATCCCATGTCGACATTATCGAGCGAGAGCATGGACTGCCAATTGGGCGCATTATGCTTGTCGGAGGTGGAACCAAGAATCCAGTTTGGATGCAGGCTATCGCCGACGTATGCGGGCGCGAGGTCTCGGTTGCCAAGGTTACGGTGGGCGCATGCTTCGGTGATGCCATCATGGCAGCTCTCGCAGGTGGTGCCTATGCATCATGGGATGAGCTCGCCCAAGTCCTTGGCGTTGCGCAAACAATCGAGCCCGATATGGCTGCCCACGAGTTATATGCGTCGCGCCGTCATATCTTCGACGAATTGTATGCACGCAACCGTGATCTCATGCACGAATTGGTGTAATGCTGCCGAATTGTACTGTCTACCAATAGGGGCTGCGTTGTGCGATTCGCATGTCCCTTGGCATTTTTGCCCACAGGGGTTAGCGAAGGTCAAAAACAGAGCGCGCATTTGCTAAAACTGCCGACTCAATGTGCTGTACATCGCAGTTTTTGAGTGAGGCAATGCGCATCGAGGTCCTTGTGAGCGATCTGATGAGCGACTGTGCGCTTGTTTCTGTGTTTGGTTCGGCTGGTGCATCGGTCTCGAGCAGTAAACGATCGAGTGGAATCTGTCGTGCGTATTCGCGGCCGCGCTTGGTGGCGAGCATGCGATCGTTCACGGAAAAATAGCAGCCCGCATTACGCGCGCGGGCGAGTTCGTCCGAAGTGTCGCTAAACCAGTGGAAGATGATAGCGGGGGAGTCGTGGTTTGGGATGAGTAGCCCATGCGATTCGAGGACGTCCAGTACGGCTCCTGCTGAACGAACGGCGTGAATTGATATCACGCGTCCGGTAAGAGGATGCTGCACGAGTGTATCGCAGAGCCGGTCAAATGCCTGTATTTGTAGCGGCTCACTTCCGGCAAAACGAGCGGAAAAGTCGAGCCCGATCTCACCGATGTAGCGTTCTTGAGCAGCAACTTCGCAAAGCAGATTGACTTCGGCAGGACCACAGCGGCCGTCGGCGAGCCACCAGGGGTGGAGCCCAACACCGGCGATGATGCCTGGTTGGCGACGGGCGCGCTCGTTTGCGGCCGAAAAGTCGCGCGGATTGACGCCGCAGTCAAATAGACCCAAGCCCAGCGCCGTCGCCTCATCGGCAACGGCGTCCGGGTGAGCCATTAAATTAAGGTGGCAGTGTGCGTCAAATAACCGGCGCTCCATCTCGGCGCGCTCCGCTAGTCCAGGCGCTGGCCATCGGAGCGTACGCGCTCGGTGCCGCGCCCACTGATCTGGCGGATAACCTCGCCGGCAATCATCTGACCCATGATGGGCGGCATAAAACTGGCGGTTCCGAGCTCGGTACGCTCGTGGATGTTGGAAGGGTCGCGGGGCTGTGTCTTAACCGATTCCTCACAGCTAAACAGTACATGCAGGCTCTTGATTCCGCGTTTCTTGCATTCTTTGCGCATAATGCGGCTCATGGGGTCACGTACCGTATCGAAAATGTCGGCAAAGCGGAGGCACTCGGGATGGAGCTTGTTGGCCCCGCCCATGGAGCTAACCAAACGAATGTCGTGGTCCTGAGCATATTTGGCAATGGTGAGCTTGGCCGAGATGGTGTCGATGGCGTCGACGACGTAGTCGAGCTTGCCGTCCGTCTGCTCCAAAACGCTCGCGAAGAAATCATCGATGTTGTCGCTCAGCAAGTATTCAGTTCGCTTGATGACGGCAGCGGCGGGATTGATGTCGTGGATCATGGCTTCCATCACATCAACCTTGCGCTTTCCGATGGTGCTGTGAAAGGCGATGGCCTGACGGTTGATATTGCTGGGCGCGATGACGTCCTTATCCAGAATGACGAAATGTCCGATGCCGCCGCGGGCGAGTGCCTCGCAGCAGTTGGAGCCCACGCCTCCGCAGCCGAGCACCAGCACCGTAGCATCGGCGAGCTTATCGAGTGCCTCGCGGCCCATGATGATCTCGAGCTTGGTGTCGCGTGTCTCGACGAGAGCGGCAGCGGTTTCGGTCATAGACATCCTCCGATGGGGAAGCGAATCGTGTTTTAGCTATCGTCATTATAGGTAATCGCCCATAGGTTGCGATGGCGTTTGCTTTGATGTGGTTTGAAGCATTGCGATTAGATAGTTAGACAAACATCTAAATATCGAGTATAGTGTGCACGTCATGAGAGATGATGAGAGGAGGTCTTATGCCGGGAGAGGGTTTTAAGGCGCTTGCCGATCCAACGCGACGGCGCATTTTGGAGTTGCTCCGCGAGGGCAATTGCACGGCCGGGGAGCTTGCCGAGCATTTCGATATCAGTAAACCGTCATTGAGCCATCACTTGGCGACGCTTAAAAACGCCGGGTTGGTAACCGACGAACGTCATGGCCAAAACATCGTTTACAGCTTAAACACCACCGTCATGCAGGACTTGATCGGTTGGTTTATGGGCTTTACAAACACGGAAGGTGATAAGGATGAATAACGAAAACAAGGGCATTCACCCCACGGGGGTATCGTCGCGCGTGTGGATTGCGCTGGTCGCTCTGTGCGTCGCCAATGTCGTAGCGCACCTCATGGTGATGCCGAGCTTGCCTGCGCAGATTCCCACGCACTGGGGCGCGAACGGCGCCGTCGACGGTTGGGGTCCTAGCTGGATGGCCTCCGCGCTCGGCGTGCTGCCTCTGGCGCTTCTCGTAATGTTCTGCGTAGTGCCGCGCATCGATCCCAAAGGTGAGGCATATCGAACCTCGGGCAAGTTCTATCAGGGCTTCGTAATCGCCTTCACCTTGTTCATGTGTGCCATAAGCTGGTTGGGTGAGCTTACGGTTTGGGGCGTGGTGCCAGCGGTCGGTTCGGTCAACGTGCTGATTTCCGGTGCTATCGGTTTGCTATTCATCGGCGTGGGCAACTACTTGCCGCGTGTGAAGCAGAACTATACGCTCGGTATCAAGACGCCCTGGGCGCTTGCCGATCCCGAGAACTGGCGCCGTACGCAGCGCTTTGGCGGTGCCTGCTTTATGGTGCTGGGTGTTGGCCTGATTGTGATGGGCGTGGCGGGCAGCGTGCTTTCGAGTGAAGTCGTCGCCGCGGTGATTGCGATACTGGCGTTTGGTTCGGCCGGAGCTGCCTACGTCTACTCGTATCTGCTGTGGCGCAAATCGCGGCGAGCCGCTCGCTAAGGTTGCGGAAAACTAGCGTACGCAGTTCATAGTATGTTCCGGGGGACTTTTCCCAGGTAGTATTAGGGGGTATGGGCAACCATGCCCCTTTTTCGTTACGTTTCAGAGCTGGTTTTTTATTTCGTTTCCACTAAAGCGAAACAAGAATAGGGAAACAGCAGGTAGAAAGGATAAAACAGGCAAATGGCGGAGTTTATCTACCAGATGTATCAGGCTCGCAAGGCCCATGGCGACAAGGTAATCCTTGACGACGTGACCCTGAGCTTCTACCCCGGTGCCAAGATCGGCGTCGTGGGCCCCAACGGTATGGGCAAGTCGACCCTACTCAAGATTATGGCCGGCATCGAGGAGGTCTCCAACGGCGATGCCAGGCTCACCCCCGGCTACACCGTGGGCATCCTGCAGCAGGAGCCGCCGCTCGATGACGATAAGACCGTCATCGAGAACGTGCGCATGGCATTTGGCGACATGATCGCCAAGGTCGATCGCTTCAACAAGATCGGCGAGGAGATGTGCGACCCGGATTGCGACATGGACGCACTCATGGCCGAGATGGGCAAGCTCCAGGACGAGATCGATGCCGCCGACGGCTGGGATATCGATTCCAAGCTCGGTCAGGCCATGGACGCCCTGCAGCTGCCCGATTCTGACATGCCGGTCAACGTGCTTTCCGGCGGCGAGCGCCGCCGCGTGGCCCTGTGCAAGCTGCTGCTCGAGGCTCCCGACCTGCTGCTGCTCGACGAGCCCACGAACCACCTGGACGCCGAGTCGATCCTGTGGCTCGAGCATTTCCTGCACAACTATCAAGGCGCGGTGCTTGCCGTTACGCATGATCGCTACTTCCTGGATAACGTTGCCGAGTGGATCTGCGAGGTCGACCGCGGTCACCTTTATCCCTACAAGGGCAACTACTCTACGTATCTGGAGACCAAGGCCGCACGTATCGAGGCTCAGGGTAACCGCGATGCCAAACTCGCCAAGCGCATGGAGGCCGAGCTCGAGTGGGTGCGCAGCTCGCCCAAGGCCCGCCAGGCCAAGAACAAGGCCCGTCTGGCTCGCTACGAGGAGATGGAGGCCGAGGCCCGCGCAAGCCAGAAGCTCGACTGGACCGACATCCGCATCCCTGTGGGCCCGCGTCTGGGCAACAAGGTGCTTGAGGCTCATCATCTGCACAAGGAATTCGATGGCCGTGTGCTCATCGACGACCTTTCGTTCACCCTGCCGCGCAACGGCATCGTGGGCGTCATCGGCCCCAACGGTGTCGGTAAGACCACGCTGTTCAAGACGATTGTGGGTCTGGAGCCGCTGACTTCGGGCGAGCTCGAGGTGGGCGAGACCGTCAAGATCTCCTATGTCGACCAGAACCGTTCCGGCATCGACCCCGATAAGAACCTGTGGGAGGTCGTCTCGGATGGCCTGGACCACATGATGGTGGGCGAGACCGAGGTCCCCAGCCGCGCTTATGTGGCGAGCTTTGGCTTTAAGGGCCAGGACCAGCAGAAGCGCGCTGGCGTACTCTCCGGTGGCGAGCGTAACCGTCTGAACCTGGCGCTCACGCTCAAGCAGGGCGGCAACCTGCTGCTCCTCGACGAGCCCACGAATGACCTCGACGTCGAGACGCTGTCCTCGCTCGAAGCGGCGCTGCTCGAGTTCCCGGGCTGCTCGGTGGTCATTAGCCACGACCGTATGTTCCTGGACCGCGTCGCCACGCACATTCTGGCGTGGGAGGGCACCGACGAGAATCCGGGCAACTGGTATTGGTTTGAGGGCAACTTCGAGGCCTATCAGGCCAACCGCATCGAGCGCCTTGGCGAGGACGCAGCCCAGCCGCATCGTATTCACCGTAAGCTGACGCGCGACTAGATCGTTACGCGGTTTTCCAAACCGCGTAACTGCTCGACGCTGCGCGGGTCGCAAGCACCCCATCTTGCCGTTCAAGCCGTCGCTCGCGTACCGAAGTACGCGTCGCTCCTCTTTCACGGCAACCTGGGGCACTTGCGGCCCGCTCGCTGTTGGTTACGCAACATCAACAAATAAAAACGGCTCAAATCCTGATTTGGATTTGAGCCGTTTGTCGTTACTGCTCGGGTTCTTCGACTTTATCGATGGCCCAGGTGGATCCGAGACCGCCGGTGGTGTTGCGGCGGATGCGCACGGCAACCTCGTGGCGCTCGCCGGCCTGCGTGTAGCGCAGGGGGAAGCTTGCGCGGTTTCGCGCGGCCTCGATGGTACCGCGCTCGCGGGCGATCCAGTAGTACTCGCCGACAATGCCGAGGGTATCGGCGCCGTAGGGGAGATAGGTCGACAGCTGGTGTAGCAATGGGCCGGGGCAGAAGACCTCGGTTGCGAAATCGATGGGGAAGTCCTCGGGGATGGCGGGCGCTACGGGTGCGGGGGTCGGTACCATCGCCGGTGCGAAGGCCTGCTCATTGACGGGCGTCACCTCGACGACGGGCGCGGGTTCGGTGCCGAGCACTGATTCGATGCCCACTTTCGGCATCGCCGCGGAATCTGCAGACTCGACGATGGCGGGTGCGTTTGCGGTCGCGGTGTCGAGCTCAACCTGCGTCGCGTTCTCATTCTCGACGCTCGACTTTGCCTCGATGGGCGTGGATGCCATGGTGGTGATGCCGGCATTGGCATTCTCGGGGTCATAGACGACCGTGAGCGAGATGGCGGGCTGCGGCGTCTCGGGCTCCGGCGCCGACTCGGTAGCGTCTTGATCTGCGGGCTCGTCGGACTGATCGTCCTCGGCCTCGTCGCCAAAGACATCGCTGTTTTGGAACGCAGACGGCTCGGGTTGGTCAGCGGCTTCTTCGGTTGCCGACTTGGGCGCTTCGTTGAGCTCCACAGCGGCTTCCTGCTCGGATATGACTTCGGAATCGGTCGTGGCGGCGATTTCGGTTTCGGCTTCTGCCGTTACCTCAATAGCGACTTCGATCTCTGTCTCGGGCTCGGGTTCCGGCGCGGCTTCAACCATGGCTTCGGGCTCGGGACGCTTAACGTGCTTGGGGCGCACGGCCTTGAGGTCCTTCTCACCGCGCTTTTTCTTTTTGTAGGACTGCTTGGCGCCCTTGGCGGTCTTGGGCTTGTCCTCGCCCTTGGCAAGCGCAGCATCCCAGGCCTCGTTGGCGATGACGGTGGCATACAGGCGGCCGCCTTTAAAGACGGTCAGCTTAATGCAGTCGTTAAGTTCCTCGAGCAGCTCGCGCGTGGACTCAAAGCCCAGGTCATAAGCAGTCATGTCGCCTGCGGCGAGCGCCTCCTCGACCTGCGTCATAAACGTTTGCTTGCCGCATCCAATCGCATCGCGTAGCAGGCGATACAGATAGATGTGGTTGCCCAGCGAAAGCGTGGGCCTAACTATTGTCTTGCTCATGGCAAATCTCCTCTTTACACATGTAAAGCATCTTACCATCGCATAGCGTTCGCCATGGCGGCGCCCAAGGCAAACGGGCGCGAACCGCTGTCGATTCGCGCCCGTTATACAGGTCGGTTATCTATGAGAGGCAAATGTGCTTAGTTGCCCGATGCCGCGCCTTGGCTCGAGTTGTCAGATGCCGTGCCGGACGCGGTTCCGCTCGAGCTGTTCGAGCTGTTGGTGTTGCTGCTGTCTGTTGTGCCCGTTCCCGACGTGGTGTCGCTCGTCTGGCCGCCCGTGCTCGGCTGCGAACCGTCAGTCGTTTGGCTTGAGTCGGTCGTGCCGGACGGCGTGCCACTGTTGGCCGTAGAGGAATCGGGCCCCTGCGATTGGTTTTGGGTGTTCGAGGACGAATTGGCAGAGGTAGAACTGTCTTGCGTATCGTCCGTCTGTGCCTGCTGATCCTGCGACTGGGTGTTGCCATTTGCATCGCTCTCGGTTGTGCGCGACGACAGGATTGGCTCGGGACGCTCGCCCAGACCCTCACCGGCAGTGGTGATAAGGATGGCGCCGGCGCAGGCGATGACCGCGACGATGGCGATGGCGATCGAGAAGACGATGACCTTCTTTTGCGTCTGGCTGCGCTCTGCCGCCGCCTTGGCGCGCAGGCTGTCGGGAGCGACGCGCGCCGTGGTCGCGCGCCCCGCAATCTGGCGCATCTCCTGCGTAGTCGCGGCGCCGCCCAGGTGCTCCTTGGCATTAAACTCAACGGGCTCATAGGCGCCGGCAGGGTAGTCGTCGGCGGCGTGCGTACCTTTGAGGGCTTCGGCGCTGGCAGAGATAAAGTGGCGGTAGACCTGCGAGGACACAACGGTGATGACCGAGCTCACGGCGGCACCAATTACTGAACCAGCGATGCCGATCTTGGAAGCAAGCGCGACGCTCGTGGCGGCAGCCGCAGCGCCGGCGATGATCTGGGGAATGGAAATGTCGTCGAACAGGCCCTTTTTGGGCGCGATGGCCATGGTCTGTCCGATGGAATGGTTTTCGTGAACGCCGTTGTTGAGCGCGGCCGGTGTCATGACGCGCGTGCGCGGCGCGTCGGTGTACTTGGTTGTCATACGGGGTCCTCCCGGTGTAAATCTGCTTCGTTTCGTGTAGCCATCAGGGTACCCACCAGATGTGAATCGTACGTGACATTTAACAGATACCATCAACTCATCAATAGCTCACCAAGTTGGTGGGATGCGGTTACACCCGGCGGTTGAACTACAATAGGGCTTGCTAATTGTTGTGAATGGCGTCTACGCACGGGAGCATTCTTATGAATCTTCACCTTTCTCAGTCTGATGGCTTTTTGCGTGTGGCGGCGGCGTCGCCGCAGATTCGCGTTGCCGATGTCGAGGGCAATGCCGAGGTTGCATTGGCGGCTGTTCGCGAGGCTGCCGAGCGCGGCGTTCGCGCGCTGGTGCTGCCCGAGCTCAACTTGTGCGGCTATACCGCGGCCGACCTGTTCCATAATCGCACGCTGCTGCATGCCTGCGAGGCTGCTTTGGTGCATATCCTCGATGAGACTCGTGAGCTGCCGATTGTCTTTACCATCGGTCTTCCCGTTGCGGTTGCCGAGAATATCTACAACTGCGCCGCCGTGTGCTGCGCGGGCGAGCTTTTGGGCCTCACGGCCAAGAAGTATCTGCCCAACTATGGCGAGTTCTACGAGCGCCGCTGGTTTGCTCCGGCGCCCGCAGATCCTGTGTGGGTCGAGTTTGCCGGTCAGGGTCCGGTTCCGCTGGGTTCGGGGCTTGTCTACCGCTGCTGTGATGAGGGTGCCGAGGATATGGTGCTGGGCGTTGAGGTTTGCGAGGACCTGTGGGTACCGGCGCCGCCTTCGACCGAGATGGCGCTTGCCGGTGCGACGGTGATCCTCAATCCGTCGGCTTCGGACGAGATTATCGGCAAGGCGGATTACCGCCGCAGCCTCATTTCCAACCAGAGCGCGCGCCTGTATTGCGCCTATGCCTACGCGGACGCGAGCGAGGGCGAGTCCACGACCGACATGGTCTTTGCGGGCGAGAACCTCGTCTATGAAAACGGATCTAAGCTCGCCGCCACGAAGCTCCTCACCTGCGATATGGCGGTGGCCGATGTCGATCTTGACCGCCTGGTTGCCGAGCGCCGTCGCTCGACGACGTGGACGCGCGCGGACGATGCGCCGGAGGCCACGACCGTTGAGTTTTCGTTTGAGGGCGTGCTGGCCAAAGAGCCTGTCCTGCGCGATGCCTGCGATATCGACCGTGTCTTCCCCCGCGCGCCTTTTGTGCCGGCCGACCACGGCGACCTGGCCGAGCGTTGCGAGACCATCCTCGATCTACAAACCGCCGGCCTCAAGACCCGCCTTGCCCATACGGGTACCAAGGCTGCAGTCATCGGTCTTTCGGGCGGCCTGGACTCCACGCTGGCACTGCTTGTGACCGTGCGTGCCTTCGATGCGCTGGGGCTGCCGCGTACGGGTATCACGGCGGTCTCCATGCCAGGTTTTGGCACGACGCATCGCACCAAGTCGAATGCCGAGTCGCTCGCTCGCGACCTGGGTGTGAGCTTCCGCGAGGTTTCGATCCACGCGGCTGTGGAGCAGCACTTCAAGGACATTGAGCACGATTCGGCCGTGCAGGACGTGACCTACGAGAACAGCCAGGCCCGCGAGCGTACGCAGATTCTGATGGACCTGGCCAACCAGGCTGGCGGCTTTGTCATCGGTACCGGCGACCTGTCGGAGCTGGCGCTCGGCTGGGCTACCTATAACGGCGACCACATGAGCATGTACGCCGTCAACGCGAGCGTGCCCAAGACGCTTGTGCGCCATCTGGTGCGCTATGCGGCTGATGTCTTTGGCGGGCGTATTGCCGAGGTCTTGCTCGATATCCTCGATACGCCGGTGTCCCCCGAGCTTCTGCCGCCCACGGGCGATGGCGAGATCGCACAGAAGACCGAGGATTTGGTGGGCCCGTACGAGCTGCACGACTACTTCCTCTACTACCTGCTGCGTTTTGGCTTTGAGCCGGGCAAGATCTACCGCATGGCGCTCAAGAGTTTCGAGGGCGTCTACGACGTCAAGACCGTCCACACGTGGCTGCGTACGTTCTATCGTCGCTTCTTTGCCCAGCAGTTTAAGCGCAGCTGCCTGCCCGATGGTCCCAAGGTGGGCTCGGTGACGCTCAGCCCGCGCGGCGATTGGCGTATGCCGAGTGACGCCAGCTCGCGTTTGTGGCTTGTGCAGATCGACGCGCTCAATCCAATTGACTGAGGTTGGCCAAATTGAACCAATGCGGGGGTTGCAAGCGTTACACTTTTGCAATCTGATGGCCCGTATCGCGCGGCGCTCTTGTCGGAGCGCCGCGTTTTTTATATCGAAAGGTGGCACCATGCAGGCATCGCAGCGTCTCGACCGCTTTGGCGCGGAGGTCTTCGCCTCGCTCAACAACAAACTGCTCGCGCTGAAGGCTCAGGGCAAGACCATTTACAACATGAGCGTGGGCACGCCCGACTTTAAGCCGTACGACCACGTGGTCGAGGCGCTCACGCAAGCAGCCCAAGATCCCGAGATGTGGAAGTATGCCCTGCGCGACTTGCCCGAACTCAAGCAAGCCGTGTGCGATTACTATGAGCGTCGCTTTGGCGTTTCGGGCATTACGCCGTCCATGGTGCAGTCGTGCAACGGCACGCAGGAGGGTGTGGGTCATTTGGGCCTGGCTCTGCTCGATCCGGGCGATACCATTCTGGTTCCCGATCCGTGCTACCCGGTCTTTGAGGCGGGTGCCAAGATTGCCGATGCCAAGCTCGAGTACTATCCGCTGGTTGCCGAGCATAATTATCTGCCCTACGTGGCAGGCATTGATCCCGAGGTTGCCGATCGTGCCAAGTATATGATCGTGTCGCTGCCCGCGAACCCGGTCGGCTCGGTGGGCACGCCCGAGGTCTACGAGGAGATCATCGCTTTTGCCCGCGAGCACGACCTGCTCATCGTCCATGACAACGCATACTCCGACATCGTGTTCGACGGCGAGCCGGGCGGCAGCTTCTTGCAGTATCCCGGCGCGCTCGAGGTAGGCGTTGAGTTCTTCTCGCTCTCCAAGTCGTTTAACGTCACCGGTGCGCGTATCGGCTTTTTGGTCGGCCGCGAGGACGTGGTCTCTGCCTTTGCCAAGCTGCGCGGCCAGATCGACTTTGGTATGTTCTTCCCGATCCAGAAGGCTGCTATCGCCTGCCTGAACGGTCCGCGCGATGAGGTCGAGGCGCAGCGTCTGAAGTACCAGGAGCGCCGCGATGCCCTGTGCGACGGTCTCGAGGGCCTGGGCTGGGAACGCCCCAACGCGCATGGATCTATGTTTGTGTGGGCCAAGCTTCCCGGTGGTCGCACCGATTCCATGGCGTTTTGCGAGGAGCTCATGGAGAAGGCCGGCGTTGTGGTGACGCCGGGTGCGAGCTTTGGTCCTTCGGGCGAGGGGCACGTGCGCATGGCGCTGGTCCTGCCGCCCGACCAGATCGCTTTGGCTGTCGAGGCCATTCGCGAGGCGGGCCTGTATTAGAAAGCTTTTTTGGCTCGTCAATAGCTCGAAACCGATTTCGTGCAGTTATTTTACGAATCCTGCAAATAATTTCGGTAAACGGTCGATATTTGCCTGCGAATAGGAGCATAATCAAAGTCCCGATTGGATGTATTGGGATTACGGCAAGCCGCTCGGGTCGTTCCCGGGCGGCTTGCTTGTGGAGAGAGATGGGAGTTTCTAATGGTTAACGAGAAGAAGGTCGCTATTGTCGGCTGCGGTTTCGTCGGTTCGTCTTCGGCGTTCGCGCTGATGCAGAGTGGTCTGTTCTCCGAGATGGTCCTCATCGACGTGGACAAGAACCGCGCCGAGGGCGAGGCTCTGGATATCGCGCACGGCATGACGTTTGCCGAGCCGATGAAGATCTACGCCGGCGATTATTCCGATGTCGCCGACGCCGCCATGATCGTCGTCACCGCTGGTGCTGCCCAGAAGCCCGGTGAGACCCGCCTGGACCTGGTCAACAAGAACGTCAACATCTTTAAGTCCATTATCCCCGAGATTAAGAAGTCCGGCTTCGACGGCATCCTGCTCATCGTCTCCAACCCGGTCGATGTTCTGACCTACGCCGCCATCAAGATGTCCGGCCTGCCCGAGGGCCACGTCATCGGTTCCGGCACCGTGCTCGACACCGGCCGTCTGCAGCAGATGCTTGGTGCCCACGTTGAGGTTGACCCGCGCGATGTCCAGGCCTATGTCATGGGCGAGCACGGCGACTCCGAGTTTGTCGCTTGGTCCAGCGCTCAGGTTGCCGGCGTTCCGCTGAACACCTTCTGCGAGCTTCACGGCCACCTGGAGCACGAAGCCGCCGAGAAGCGTATCGCCGAGGACGTCAAGAACTCCGCCTACACCATCATCGAGAAGAAGCACGCTACCTACTACGGCGTCGCCATGGCCGTCAAGCGCATCTGCACTGCCGTCATGCGTGACGAGCAGACCGTTCTGCCCGTCTCCTCGCTCATGGTGGGCGAGTATGGCCTGTCCGATCTTGCCATCTCCATGCCGACCGTTGTTGGCCGCGACGGCGTTGTCTGCCGCGTCCCCGTGCCGCTGAACGATGACGAGCAGCATGAGCTTACCGCCTCCGCCAAGGCCCTCAAGGACATCATCGACAGCGTCGACTTCTCCTGCTAAATCAAGCTCGTTAAAGTGAAGAGCTACAATGAAGGCGCCTGGGCCCACACGGCCCGGGCGCCTTTTTGGTGCAAAGTAATCTGACCCCAATGCACCATTCCCAATGCGCCATAGTTGATGGGAGGGCTATGTCGGATTCGTCTAATTTTTTGACCTATGCCCAGACGGCGTTTGATCCGTTTGAGGAACGGCCGTTCTGCGCGGTGGATAGCCTGGTCTTTGCGTGGTTGTCCTATTTGCGTTTGCCGGGTGATATGGCGGAGCTGACGAACTGGCAGGGCCTAGACGTACGCGAGCTGCTGCGTGCCGAGTGCTACCGGGACATGATTGACGACTTGTGGGACCCAGAGGGGAGCAGGGCCTTGTTGGAGGCCGTGGCAGCAAGCCCTCGCTACCGTGGCGTGCACGTTTGCGGCTATCGTGCCGTGAGCGATGTGGTGGCGACAGAGCAGTTTGCAGCCATGGCGTTCCGGTTTCCGGTGGGGTTTAGTTATCTTTCCTTCCGGGGGACCGACAGCACGATTGTGGGCTGGAAAGAGGACTTTAACATGGCGTTCCGGTGTCCTGTGCCGGCCCAGGAATCCGCGGCGCGTTATGTGGACGAGGCGGCGGATGCGATTGACGGGCCGCTTTTGTGCGGAGGTCATTCCAAGGGTGGAAACCTTGCAGTGTACGGCGCGGCGATGTGCTCCGATGGCGCCCGTGAGCGAATCGTACGGGCATATTCCCATGATGGTCCGGGGTTCGTCGAGGAGTTTCTGAACGGCAGCGCCTTTGCCGATCTTTCCGGTCGAATCGACAAGACGCTACCTCGGTCGTCGATCTTTGGCATGATGTTCGAGACACAGGAGGACTATGCCATCGTTGAGAGCACCGAGTTCAGCCTGCTGCAGCACAATCCCTTTAGCTGGGTGGTTGATGGTCGCGACTTCGTGTACTGTGAGCGCCTGTCCGCCGGTGCTCGATACGTTGATGGCTCCATTCGCGAGATGCTGCTTGCAGTGTCACCTAGCGAGCGCGAGCGTTTTGTAGATGCGTTGTTCTCCGTGTTTGAGGCTACGGGTGCTGAGCGGTTTGCGGATATCGCTGGGAATCTGCGCGAGAGCCTGCCCGTGATGCTCCAGGCTGCGCAAGGCTTTGACAAGGATACGCGACGCTTTGTCTCGCAGACCATCGTTGCGATTCTTAAGTGTGCACTGCTGCCCAGGCGTCCAGAGTTCAGCGTGCCTTCTAGTGGTAAGAGCCTGGCAGAACAGCTCGAGGCTTGGCAGTCCGAGCTCCTGCGCTAACCATTGGCGCAAAGCAACCTGTCCCCGATGCACCAATCTTCGATGCGCCTGGGGCAGGCTCGACCGCTATACTGGTTCGTGCCGAAATCGATCTAGAACGGAATGCCGTATATGAAAATCAATCACGCGATCCTGCATATCCTGGACTTTGACTCTGCCGTCAACGTCATGAGCCAGCGCGAGCTCGATATCGAGAGCCGTACCGTGCGCAACTTCGTGACTACGCATCTGCGCCGCGCTCGTACTTCGGCCGACAACAAGCGTGCCACGTTTGCCGAGAACTCCGCATTCGGCGGCGAGCTCAAGGGCTATTTCTTTGGTGAGCGTGAGTTCGTGGACCTGTCGCAGCAGATTGCGGAGTTCATCTCTTCCGAACTTACCAAGGCCGAGAAAGCCGAGTCCACTGACGTGCTTGTGGCGGACTTTGACGATGATGAGGATGCCCGCTGGTTTGCCGTGATGCTGCTGGGCTCCAAGCAGGCATTCATGCACGAGGTGGGTCGCGAAGAGGGCGAGGTGCGTAACGACATTGCGCGCCACTACGCCATTCTGCCGAATCCCTCGCAAAAGGTGCCAAGCTATGCCATCGTGCGCGCGAGCACCATGGAGATCGGCTATGTGGACAAGAAGCGCAAGATCGCCGGCGAGGACCGCATGCTTATCCCCGATGGTTTGTTGCAGTGTGACACGGGCGTATCGGGCAAGGAGGTCATCGACACCGTGACGCGTGTGGTCGAGGAAGTCGCCGAGGAGCACGGTGCCAACACGGCTGTAGCGCTCGCCAAGGTTAAGGCTGCCGTTGCCGAGAAGGTCGAGGATGACGAGGAGCTGCCGCCTTGGGATATCGTCGATGAGGTCTTTGAGGACGAGCCGGTCATCAAGGAGAGCGTGCGCGCGGCGCTGACCGAGGAGAAGGTGCCCGAGCGCGTTCCCGTGGAGCGCAAACAGGTCGAGCGCGCGGCCGTACGCAATCATAAGATTCGTACCGACACGGGCATCGAGATCAGCTTCCCGGCCGAGATGGGTTCGAACTCCGAGTACATTGAGTTCGTCAACGAGCCCAACGGCCTCATTTCCATCGAGCTCAAAAATATCGGGTCAATTGAGAATCGATAAGCTGCGCTGGACGCTGCTGAAAAACAAAGGTCGAAGCCCTTCGGGACTTCGGCCTTTGTTGCTTGGGGCTGAATTACGTTGCAGGTTGAGCATACGCCAGCGAAAACGCCCCTAGGCGAGCAAGGTGACGCGAAAGAGGAGGGCATTGACCTTCTGGTCATGCCCGACGATTGAACGTCAGATTGCCGCCTAGGGGCGTTTGCAGCGTCGAGCCGTTTCGCGGTTTGTCAAAACCGCGTAACCCTACAGCTGGCGCAGGCCCTCTTCCAGACCGGTCTTGCTGTCGGTCTTCTCGTCGCGCATCTTGATGACGCGGGCGGGGACACCGGCCACGACGGCACCGGCGGGGACGTCCTCGACGCATACGGCACCGGCGGCAACGACAGCGCCCTTGCCCACGCGCACGCCCTCCAGGACCACGGCGTTGGCGCCAATCATGACATCGTCCTCGATGATGACGGGCGTGGCGCTCGCGGGCTCCACGACGCCCGCCAACACGGTGCCGGCGCCGATGTGGCAGTTCTTGCCCACGGTGGCGCGACCGCCCAGCACGGCGCCCATATCGATCATGGAGCCCTCGCCGATAACGGAGCCGATGTTGATGATGGCGCCCATCATGATGACGGCACGGTCGCCAATCTCGACGCGGTCGCGGATGATCGCGCCCGGCTCGATGCGGGCGCTGATGCCCTTAAGGTCGAGCATAGGCACGGCGGAGTTGCGGCAGTCATTCTCGACGTCGTAGTAGTCGATGGAGTCGGCATTGGCATCGAGGATGGCCTTGAGCTCATCCCAGTCGCCAAAGACGGTCTTGCCACGACGACCGCCGTAGACGTGTGCGTCGCCCCAGGCAACCTTCATGCTCGGCTTCTCGCGCACGTACAGCTTGACGGGCGTCTTTTTGGGCGCGGTGGCGATGTAGTTGATAATCTCCTGTGCATCCATCTCGGCTGCGTTGCTCATTTGCTATCTCTCCTTTGGGTGGATTCGGTTGATACCTGGTTAGGCAAACATGACCTGGTCGAACGTATAGAAGCCGGGTTCGCGGGCGACGAGCTTCTGCGCGGCTGCCAGGGCGCCGTTGACAAAGATCTGACGGCTCGTGGCGCGGTGGGTGAGCGTGACCTCCTCGTCCTGGCCAAAGAAACCCACCTCGTGCACGCCGGCTACGGTGCCGCCGCGCAGCGAGTGCATGCCGATCTCCTTGGGGTCGCGTGCTCCGCACATACCCTCGCGTCCGTAGACGGGGTGGTAGCCTGCCTCGGGCTCGGCCTCGACTACGGCGTCGAGCAGCAGCTTTGCGGTGCCGCTGGGGGCGTCGACCTTTTGGTTGTGGTGAGTCTCGACAATCTCGCAGTCAAAGCCGGGCAGCTCCCGTGTGGCCTGTGCTACCAGATGACGCAGGGCTGCGATACCGATGGAGTAATTGCCGGAGTGCATGACGCGGGCGTTCTGACCCAGCTCGCGCAGGCGGTCCATCTGATCGGGTGTGTAGCCCGTGGTGCCCGAGACCAACGCGGCACCCGTGCGCTCGACATAGGCGACGACGGCATCGAAGGTAACGACGTTCGAGAAGTCGATGATTGCATCGGCGGCCGGTGCGTTCTCGAGCTCGCTCAAATCAAAACCGATCTGGGCGACGATATCAAAAACGGGCTGCCCGCCGGCGTCGACAATGCCTTCGGCGGTAGTGCGGATGAGCGAGCCCATGCGGCCCGTTCCCATAATGACGGTCTTAATCAAGCAGACCAGCTCCCTTCAGAGCATCGGTAAGTGCAGCACGCGTGTCGTCTGCCATGGGGCACAGCGGCATACGGTAGTTTGCCTCGATCATACCCATCTGGGCGAGCGCCTCTTTGACGGGGATGGGGTTGACCTCACTAAAGAGGGCATTGATGAGCGGCTGGCCGGCAATTTGGATATCGCGGGCACGCGCCACGTCACCGACCAAATAGGCGCGGCACATGTCATGCACGAGCTGCGGCTGCACGTCGGCCCACACGCTGATGGTGCCCGAGGCGCCCAGGCTCATGAGCGGCACGGTAAGCGCGTCCTCGCCCGAGTACATGCGGAAGTCGTCGGACAGCAGGTGGGCAATCTTGGCGGCATAGGCGACGTTGCCCGAGGCCTCCTTGATGCCCATGATGTTGGGATGTGCGGCTAGGCGTTCCACATTGCGCTCGCTGATACCGCAGCCGCAACGACCGGGGATGTTGTACAGGATGCAGGGTATGTCCACGGCATCGGCGACGGTCTTAAAGTGCTGGTAGATACCCTCTTCGTTGGACTTGTTGTAGTAGGGGGTGATGAGCAGCAGACCATCGGCGCCCAGGCCCTGGTAGGTGAGCGACTTGGTGAGCATGGTTTGCGTGGAGTTGGAGCCCGAGCCGGCGATGACGGGGACGCGTCCTGCAACCTGCTTGACCACGGCGGCGACAACGGAGTTGTCCTCGTCATCGGTCATCGTGGCGCTCTCGCCGGTGGTGCCCAGGGTGAGGATGGCGTCGGTGCCGTTTTGCAGGTGGAAATCGATAAGGCGCCCGAGTGCGTCAAAGTCGACACTGCCGTCCTTTTTAAATGGCGTAACAAGGGCGACGATTGAGCCCTCGAGATTGCGGATGTCCATGTTCTTCTCCTTCGCGTCCGCGATCTGGATGCGTTTGTTCCATTGGGCGGCGACTGCCAGGCGCTCGTCTTGGGCGCGACGGCGGGCACTTTCGGCGCGCGACTTGGCCAGCAACTCTCGGCCGCTCGGCAGCACGTCGAGCGTGGCAAAGTAATCGCCCGGGCGCTCGGCACGGCGGATGAGGTCGGCCGAGCCATCGGGGCGCAGCAGGACCTCGGCGGAGCGCAGCCGTCCGTTGTAGTTGTAGCCCATGGAGTAGCCATGCGCGCCGGTATCGTGAATTACAAGCAGGTCACCCATGTCGATATGCGGTAGCTCGCGATCGATAGCGAACTTGTCATTGTTCTCGCACAGATTGCCCGTGATGTCGTACGTGTTTGTGACGGGGGCTGTGGTTTTATCAGGACCGTCCGGCTGACCCATCACCGTGATGTGGTGGTAAGCGCCATACATGGCAGGGCGGATCAGATCGACGGCGCTTGCATCGACACCGATATAGTCCTTGTAAATCTGCTTCTCGTGGATGGCCTTGGTGACCAGGCAGCCGTAGGGCCCCATCATAAAGCGGCCCATCTCGGTGCAGATGGCCACATCGCCCATACCGGCAGGAACCAGGATCTCATCGTATGCCGCGTGCACCCCCTCGCCGATGGCGTGAATGTCGTTGGCCTGCTGCTCGGGCAGGTAGGGGATGCCGACTCCGCCGGACAGATTGATGAAGGCGACGTGTGCGCCGGTCTCGCGCTCCAGGCGCACGGCAAGCTCAAAGAGGATGCGCGCGAGCTTGGGGTAGTAGTCGTTGGTGACGGTGTTACTGGCAAGGAATGCGTGGATGCCAAAGTCCTCGGCGCCCTTGGCCTTGAGCATGCGGAACGCCTCGAAGAGTTGCTCGGTGGTCATGCCGTACTTGGAGTCGCCGGGGTTATCCATGATGCCGTTGGAGAGCTGGAACAGGCCGCCTGGATTAAAGCGGCAACTGACCGTTTTGGGGATGGGCCCCGCAACACGCTCAAAGAACTCGATGTGGCTGATGTCGTCAAAGTTGACGATGGCACCCAGCTTGTCGGCGAGCTCAAAGTCGGCAGCCGGCGTATCGTTGGACGAGAACATGATGTCGTGTCCCGTGATACCCAGCGAGCGGGCGATCATGAGCTCGGTATAGCTCGAGCAATCACAGCCGCAGCCGTATTCGTTGAGAATGGAGATGAGCGCCGGGTTGGGATTGGCCTTGACGGCAAAGTATTCCTTAAAGCCCGGGTTCCATGCAAAGGCGTCGCGCACTTCTTGCATGTTGCGGCGGATGCCCGCCTCGTCGTATAGATGAAACGGCGTGGGGAACTGCTCGACGATATGCTCGAGCGTCTCCTTGTCCACAAACGGCTGCTTGGCCGCATATGCTTCGTTGGGGGTCAATGCCATGTCCCGTAAACCTCGCTATCCAGACGGCGCCATCTGCGCATCGAATCCGCATAGCGTGGACCCAATGTCCGGATAGCGCTCCCGCATTGCTGCAGACAGTCCTGTGGGTATTTCCCGCAGGCCCACCAGGTTGTTCGTGCCCGAAAAGCCCAATTCGGCGGGTTTCGCCTCCCCGCGGGGTCAAAGCCTGCCGGCTCGCCCGCGGCTCTTCGTGCCCGCGCCTCTATCAAGCGGTAAAGACCCTATCACGTTGCACTTTACCAAACAAGAGTATTCGTATATAACGTTTAAAAAATGCAAGGATATGCTGGAAACATGTGTGCCACAATCCTGTATCACAATAAGTTGCAACAGATGTGCCTCACGAAGGGATTCCCTATGACCGAGCTCCAAGAACTCCGTCACTATCGTCGCGATCTCCATCGCATTCCGGAGCTCGATTTCGATCTTCCGCAGACTATCGCCTATATCGAGGGCGTGCTGGCACCGCTCACCTGCGAAGTGACCCATCCGTGCCCCGGCTGCGTCTGCGCTTTCTTCGACGCCGGCGTTGATGCCGCGCATGCCACGGCGATTCGCGCTGATATGGATGCGCTGCCCATCGCGGAGGCGACGGGAGCGGCCTTTGCCTCGACCCATCCCGGCAAGATGCACGCTTGCGGACATGACGGACACATGGCCATGGCACTTGCCGCCGCGACGTATGTCGACCGTACGATTCGCGAGCAGCCGGGTTCACTTAAGCGCAACGTGCTTTTTGTGTTCCAGCCTGCCGAGGAAACGACCGGTGGCGCCAAGACGGTGTGCGAGAGCGGCGTGTTCGAGCGCTACGGGGCGGATCGCATCTTCGGCTTCCATGTGTGGCCCGATCTGCCCGCCGGCACGTTGGCGAGCTGCTCCGGTCCGTTGCTGGCGCGTTCGAGT
This sequence comes from Collinsella sp., assembly GCA_018381235.1. Taxonomy (GTDB): domain Bacteria; phylum Actinomycetota; class Coriobacteriia; order Coriobacteriales; family Coriobacteriaceae; genus Collinsella. The sequence goes on from JAGZSF010000001.1 coordinate 114,911, forward strand.
GAGACACACATTCATATTCACGGGACGAGCATCCATATCGCTAAGACCTATGGCGTTCCGGTCGAGGAGTCGCACGATGCGGCGCTGGCGGCTGCCAAGTTCTTGGTTGCCGAGCGCGAACTGATGGACGAGCTGGGCACCGACGAGCCCTGTATCGGTAAGTTTGGTCTGCTGCAGGCCGGTACGGTTTGCAACGCGGTGGCGGGGGAGGCCCATGTGGCCGGAAGCCTGCGTGTGTTTACGGACGACATGTTCGACCGGGCGCGCGAAGGCGTGCGCCGCGTGCTGGACGATGCCTGTGCCGCAACGGGCTGCACGTATGATCTCGACTTTGCCGAGGGCTATCCGCCGGTCGGCAACGACCCCGAGTTGTTTGCCAGCGTCGCGCCTGCCTTGCCCGGGCTGCAGCTTGTGGAGGAACCGCTGCTGATCGCCGAGGATTTCGCGTTCTATCAACGCCATCTGCCGGGCGTGTTTTTCCTGCTGGGCACGGGTATGCCAGAGGACCAAGACAACCCGAGTGATTCGGATGGCTGTCCCGCCTATGCCACAAGCGCTCTGCATACCGATAGCATGCTCTTCGACGAGGAAATCCTTCTCAAAGGCCTCGATGTCTACAAACGATTGCTTGGCTTGGAGTGACGATGGAACGACGCCGACAGTCTGCCGTATATAGTCCGGGTGGATGCGGGTGCGGTTTGCTGCTGCTTCCGGTCATCGCTGTGAGCATTGGCGTGATGTTTGCGCTTGCCGGGTTGGCAGCAGCGGCACTCGTGTTGCTGATTGTGGCCATTGGCGTGACGATTTGGCTTTGCCGTAATCGCGAGCAACGCCGTGCCGACGGTAAAACCAATGTCGGCTGGGTCGTCTTTCTGATCATTGCGTACCTGCTGAGTGCCAGCTACCTTGTTTTCTTTGTCCTGTTGATGATCAGTGCCTTTACCGGGGAATCCGTCACGGTGGGTTGATGCACTGCCAGCAGACGGTCGCGCGCAGTGCGTTTGCTCGGCGTTTGGATAACTGCATTGGTCGTTTACCGCAGCCTTAGCTCTCAGCTAATGAATTCAAGTTCAATCCTTCCTACGATGTGCTGTGTACCGGCACGGTAGCCGGATCGTAGGAAGGATGAATAATGGCAAAAGAGGGAAAGAAGCCAATCGGTAAGATTGTCTTAGGCATCATCGTGGTGCTGGTTATTGTCGGTGCCGTGGGCTCTATGGGCGGCAACTCAACCGATTCGTCTGCGAGCGATTCGGCAAAACCTGCCGAGACGACACGGCAGGCTGAGGAGCAAAAAGAACCGCAAGAACCGTATACCATTGCTGACGAGGCTGAAGACACTTCCAATCAGTTTACCTATAAGATCACGGGCACCCTGACCAATAACACGGACAAGGAAAAGAGCTACATTTAGATTGAATATGTTCCGTATGATGCCGATGGCAACCAGGTTGGAACGGCTCTTGCAAACACCAATCATCTGAAGGCGGGCGGCTCCTGGAAGTTCGAGGCGCTGGGTACGGTGTCTCCCGACCAGGTTGCTAGCTGGGAGCGTTCGGACGTAAGCGGTTTCTAGCATGTTGCATGCACTGGGGGAGGTGAAGTCGTGTGTCCGATAAAAAGCTGACCGAGGAGTTGCTCAATGAGCTTCTCGATGCGCCGAACATCGATGGCTATATCAGGGAGCACGACTTTGCCGCCCCGTCGCTTTCGGACTACCTGAAGCAGCTACTGCAGGAAAAGGGCTTGGAGCGCTCGCGCGTGGTCCGTATGGCTGATCTCAATGAGACCTTTGGCTATCAGATCTTTACCGGTGCGCGGCATCCGAGCCGCAATAAGGTGCTGCAGATTGCCTTTGCGATGGCGCTGACGCTCAAAGAAACCAACCGTGCGCTGACGGCTGCCGGGGTAAGCGTCCTTAACTGCAAGGACCGCCGCGATGCGATTATCATTTTTTGCATCGATCGCGGGTGCAGCCTCCAAAAGGTCAACGAGGAGCTGTATCGCTTTGGCGAGGAGACGGTGAGTTAGCGGCTGATATCTGAGCCGGCGGAGCTGCCGAACAACGATGCAAACGAACGGGGCGCAGATGCCATGGGGTGTCTGCGCCCTGCGCTATGATGGAGGCTATGGATACTCAGAGCCCAACATATTCCGATGACGAGCTGACCGCAGCGCTTGCCGAGCACCTGGCGTCGCTCGATCGCGACGACAGCTATCGCGTGGAGCGAGTACTTAAGCGCTCGTCCGTTGAAACAACCGAGCTCGTGTACTTTGAAGGCACCGGCGGTGGTTCGCTCGGCCCCTTTGTCCGTAAACGTATCGATGCTTCGGTTCAAATCGGCGGGGCATACGAGCGCCTGTTTGCCGCTCAGCGGGCAGGCAGGCGTTTTGAGCACCTGCCCAGAATCGTCGATTGTCGTCGTGTGGGCGACGAGCTCAACGTGGTTATGGAATACATCGAAGGGGAGACACTCGGGGCGCTGGTGGACCGTCTGGGAGCCACCCCCGATTATGCACGTGAATTGTATCCTGTCCTTTGCGACGCCGTGGGCGAGCTCCATGCCGGTTTTGCAATGGCGGGGGAGGCTTCGGCGCCGGTGATCCATCGCGACCTCAAGCCGTCGAATATCATCGTGACAGGTGCCAACTATACGCCTGATGACGGCCTGACATTTTCATCGCTGGTGATTATCGACTTGGGGATCGCGCGCGTATGGCGCGATGGCGCCGATGCCGACACCGTCAAGTTTGGCACGCGACCCTATGCGCCGCCCGAGCAGTATGGGTTTGGGCAGACGAGTGTGCGCAGCGACGTCTACGCGCTTGGCGCCCTGTTGTTCTTCTGCTTGACGGGAGTCGACCCTAAACCAGGGCTCGACATGCGCGAGCAATGCGAGGTGCGCGGCATTCCCACTCCACTTACCGATGCCGTCTGCATATCGATGGCGCTCGACCCGGCCAAACGTTTTGCGAGTGCGGAAGCGTTGGGACGGGCGACGCGCGCGGCATACGATCTGAGTCGCCCCGTGCGGCCTCCTGCGCCTGTCCGTACTCCGGCCTCGGAGACGGCGTTGACGCCCCAAGGACTCCAGAACCCCGCAGGGCTTCCTAGGCCTGCCACCTCCGCTGCATGCGGTCTGCTCTCTCGCGTTCCGGAGTCTCTGGGGCGCATTTGGAATGCGCTCTTCTGCTTCTCGCTACTTGTGCTCTTTGCCGGAAGTCACTTTGCCGTCTTTCACCCCACCGGAGCAAACCAAAGCTACCCGACGTGGCTTCTCATAATCGAGTATTTATTCTTTGTCGATGGCCTTATGGTGCTTATGCATTTTGCGCTGCTCGATAAGCGCCGTCTTCGTCGGCGATTCGCATTGCTCGACAGCTATCGCGGCAAGAAACTCGCGAAACTCTGGCTCAAGGCATTGGGTGTGCTGCTCCTATGCATGATCGTCATAGTCGCGGTTGCCAATGTGACTGGCGTCGTCGATACTTCCGCTACCTAAAAGAAAAGGGCCCCATTGGGGCCCTTTGCAGTTGCACTTAGATGCGGTTCATCTGAGCGGCGACTTTGTTGTACCAGTCCTGCCACGTGGGCGGGCAGTACTTTTTGGCCGCAGCCGGGGTAAGGGTGGAGCCGTAGTTGGCGCCCAGATAGGCAACGTGAGCGGAGATGCCCTCGCTCCAGCTGCCAAAGCTGCGCCAACCGCCGCCGCGGGCACTCCAGCCCCAGGCGTTGTAAGAATTGGCGCAATAAGCACCCTTGGTGCTCTCGATGCAGGCGATGGCGGGGGACCAACGGGGGTCGACACCGGTATTCCAAGCGGCGACGGCAAAGTTATAGCCCTGGCCTGCCATGGGGGAGCCGGCGAGATAATTGTCGATGCGGCCTGTCCACTCATTAATGAACGAATCGTAATCGGAGCTACCAGTATTGGAGCTGTTCACCGTGGTGTCGATGGTGGTGTTGGTGTTGGTGGCCTGGCTGCTGGAATTGCTGCCGCTTACGCCCTCGCCCGAGAGCTTCTCGGCGGCAGCGGCCTTATCGGCCTCAAGCTTGGCAAGCTCGGCGGCATTTTCCTGCTCGGCTTTTGCCTGTGCCTCGCTGCGGAGCTGCTGGGCCTGCGCCAGCGCATCCTCGGCGTTTTTCTGCTCTGCCTCAAGTTGAGACTTGGCCTGCTGGAGCTCGGCCTTGTTCTGCTCGAGTTCGGTTTGCATGTTATTGAGCTCTTCGATCTCGTCGACGCTCGAGCTCGTGATCTGGTTGGTGTATTTGCAGGTCGTGATGAACTCACCCAGGCTCTGCGCGTTGACCAGGAAGCTCACGATGGGATTGGTGCCCTTCTGATACTTGTACAGATCGCGCATGGCGGAGCTTGCCTTGGCCTGCTGCTCGGGAAGCTTAGCCTCGATTTCCTCGATGCTTGCCTCATTGGAGTCTATCTGCTTTTGCAGGTCATCGAGTTTGGTGCGGGCGTCGTTGTAGGCGCTCGTGGCGGCTTCGATCTTCTGCTGGGCTGCGGAAAGCTGGTCCTGCGTTGCCTGCGAGGCGGCATACGCCGCAACGGGGGAGAGCATCGGCGTGGCCGTCAGCGCAACGGCGAGCGCGGCGCTCGTGATGATACGAGCCGGCTTCGACGCAATGAGCGCTGCGGTGCGATGATTCGAATGCTGCATCCAGTCCCTCTGCAATCAATCGTAGGTTATGGTTCGAACGGTATTCTACTACTGCTTTCGACCTCAACTTGAACCTTAAAGGTTCCAAAGGGTCAAGTTGAACTTGAGGCTTTGGCTTTGACCTGCAGTTATGATGAATTGTTGAGAAACCATAGAGTTCAACTTTAACGTTACAGAGCTCTGTTTGAGAGGAGTTTTGGGCTGTAAAAGCCATCTCAACGTGGGGTTTTATAACTACAGCGTGCCCTTCTGGCGAGCCTGCTCAATCTCTTCGAGGGCCTCGGCGGGGGTGAACGAACAGGTGCCGTCGCCGAGCTTGACTACCTGGATTTCGTCACCGGCGTTGACCTCTCCGCCCTTTAGTACCACGCCGAAAACGCCCTCGTGGGGAAAGATGCAGTCGCCGGCGAGATAGTAGATGGCGCAACGGGTGTGGCAGACCTTGCCGATTTGGCTGATTTCGACGAGCACGTCGCTTCCAAGCTTGAGCTGTGTGCCCAAAGGGAGCGAGAGCAGGTTGATGCCCCGGGTTGTGAAGTTCTCCCCAAAGTCACCCTCGTGTACGTCGAGCCCGCGTGCCTGCGCCGTCTGGATGGACTCCGCGGCTAAAAAGGAAACCTGACGGTGCCAATGTCCGGCGTGCGCATCGGTGGCGAGGCCAAATTGCTCTATAACGGTGTCGCGTCCATCGGCGACGGGCGACTTGCGAGTGCCCTTGTGTACCGACGTGTTGATCGAGACGATGTGGGCGGGTCCGTTGTAGGCGTCGTTTGCCGTGCACAGGGGAGCGGTCGCTTTCGCACGTTTCGCCAGCTCGCGCCTCGCGGCATTGAGGATGGGATTATCGGTCGGATGGTCTTGGGGCACGTGCGCGCCTTTCGCTCGAGGATGTCAATACACTGAATCCTACAACAATGGTAGGTTCATTGCCCGTTGTCATACAACGGTGAGCGCCGTCTTCGTGCTGGCCTTCGTGCTGGACGATTACGTCGATTGCCATAGATACGGTGGAGCTTTGGGCGCCGGCGGCTTGGCACGCTAGAATAAATCAGTTGCGCAAAGACCGCCCGTTGTGTGGGCAGTTCATGATAGGAAGTTTCCATGGCATTGCAATTTACAGAGCGCGAGTTCATTCCCGTGCTGCTTGGTGGCGACATCAACGCCTATTCGGTGGCGCGCGCCTTCTACGAGGAGTACCAGGTCAAGAGTCTGGTCTTTGGCAAGTATCAGACGGGTCCCGCGTACCGCAGCCAGATTATCGACTACACGCCCAACGTGGATATCGACACCATGCCCGTGATGCTCAAAACCGTCAACGGCATTGCCCAAGCGCATGCCGACAAGACTATTGTCCTTGTGGGCTGCGGCGACAACTATGTCGCTCTCGTGGCTCAAGCCAAGGATGCTCATGAGCTGGCGGATAACATCGTCGCTCCCTACGCGCCCTACAGCATGCTCGAGCAGTGCCAGAAGAAGGAGATCTTCTACGAGCTGTGCGAGAAGCATGGCGTGCCCTATCCACACACGTTTACCTTTACCAAGGCGATGCTCAATGCTCAGGGTGAGGCGCCTGCCGAAGTGCTCGACCAGATCGATTTTCCTTACCCGATGATTCTGAAGCCTTCTGACGGCATCATGTGGTGGCAACATGAGTTCGAGGGCCAGAAGAAGGCCTATGAGATTGCCGACCGCGCCGAGCTGGAACAGGTCATTCGCGATTCGTATGCCAGCGGCTACACCGACGACCTGATCTTGCAGGATCGCGTGCCCGGCAACGACGAGTACATGCGCGTGCTCACTAGCTATTCCGACCGCAACGGCAAGGTCCGCATGATGTGCCTGGGCCATGTGCTGCTCGAGGAGCATCAGCCCCACGGTGTCGGCAACCATGCCTGTATCATTACCGAGCCCAACGACGAGCTCATGGGCGGCGTGCGCAAGTTGCTCGAGGACCTTCACTTTGTGGGCTATTCCAACTTTGACGTTAAGTACGACGAGCGCGACGGCTCGTTTAAGTTCTTCGATTTCAACACGCGCCAGGGCCGCAGCAACTACTACGTCACCAACAGCGGCTTTAACGTTGCCAAGTATGTGGTGGACGAGTATGTGTTCAACCGCCCGTTTGAGCCGGAGTTTGTGACGGCGCAGGACGAGGCCCTGTGGATGGTCGTTCCCATGGGCGTCGTCGACAAGTACGTCAAGGATCCCGAGCTGCGCGCTAAGGTGCATCGCCTGGACAAGGAAGGCAAGGGCGCCGACCCTTCGTTTATGAAGGGCGACTTTGTCTTTAACCGCTGGCTGCGCATGTGGCACACCAAGCTGCGCCACTTTAAGCTGTTCAAGACGTATTACAAGTAGATGAGCGCGGCGCCCGTTCGGTTTGCATCGGGCGGGCGCGGGTATGATACGCGCAATTGCGCAAGCGTCACCAAGGAGGCGGCGATGGAAAAGCTGGGAGTTATCGGCGGCATGGGCGCCGAGGCCACGTCGTATTACTACGACCAGGTGGTGCGTCATACGGCTGCTGCCTGCGATCAGGAACATATCGACATGGTGGTGCTCTCCAAGTCGACCATGCCCGACCGCACGTTGGCCATTAAGACCGGCGAGCATGCCAAGCTGCTGGCGACCATGAAAGAGTGTGCCCAGGCACTCGAGTCGCTGGGCTGTGCGCACATTGCCATTCCCTGCAACACGTCGCACTACTTCTACGACCAGATCCAGTCGTTTACGAAGGTGCCGATTATCCACATGCCGCGTGAGTCGGTGCGCTATGCCCTTGCGGGTGCGGTGATGGGGGAGTGCGAGTTCGACCCCAACCTGAGTATGCCGGCCGAGCCGGTGCATAAGATCGGCATCATGGGCACCGATGGCACCGTGGGCGCGGGCGTCTACGGACGCGAATGTAAGGCTGCGGGTGTTGAGGTTGTCTATCCCAGCGAGAAACGTCAGAACGATGTGATGTCGCTTATCTACGATGACGTGAAGGCCGGACGTGAGCCCGATATGGATAAGTTCGACCGCGTGATGTGGGAGTTCGCCCGTAGCGGCTGCGACCGCGTCATTCTGGCCTGCACCGAGCTCTCGGTGCTGCAGAAGTACCGAGAGATGCCCGAGGTCACCCTCGACGCCATGGACGTCCTGGTGCGCGAATCCATCATCCGCAGCGGCGCCCCCTACCGCCTCTAGCTTCCGACCTGCCAAAAAGGGACAGGTTTATTTTGGTAGGTTTTATCTGGTGAAACAGTAAAGGCTTCGGCTCGTTTGGTGCGAGCCGAAGCCTTTTGCGTTGGGTGGTTGCTGTCGGTGGCGAACTAGAACAGGAAGCCGATGGCGATGAGGGCGATGCTGACGATGAGCACGGCGATGTCCAGACCCTTGATGGGATAGCGCTTGTACGAGCTGGCGCGCGTACGCAGATAGAAGCCGCGCTGTTCTGCCGCCAAGGCTGTGGCATCGGTCTTGCCCACGCTCGAGATGAGCAGTGGCACACACAGTGGCAGCATGAGCTTAAGCTTCTTGATGGGGTTCTTGGTGTCGTACTCGACGCCGCGTGCGGTCTGCGCCTCCATGATGGCGTTCATCTCCTGACCAAACACCGGCACAAAGCGCAATGCCGTGGTAAAGGTGAAGGCATAGCGATACGGCACGTGCAGCACCTCGACGCAGGCGTTGGCAAGGTCGTTGAGTTTGGTCACCATGAGCATGAGGATGAGTGGTAACGCCACGCCCAGCAGGCGCAGACAGGCCTTCGATCCCGTGATGAGGCCCGTGTCGGTGATAAAGCTCCACACCACGTTGCCATCGCGCATAAAGGCTAGCTGGAGCACCAGCATGATAAGCGCGAGCGGAATCAGCAACTTGAGCAGCGAGAGCAGACGATCGACGACGCCGGCATAGGCACCCAGTGCAAGGGTGAGTGCCAAAAAGCCCAGCAGCGCTACGTAGGTGTCGGACAAGAAGATGCCGACGATGATGGCGGCGGCGAGGCCCAGTTTGACGACGGGGTTCAGGCGATGCAGCAGCGTATCGCCCGGCATGTAGTCGATGACGTTAACCACGGTGGACCATCTCCTTGGTAATTCGAACGACATCGGTGACCTCGCTCACCTGCGCAAAAGCGGGCGAGACGGAAGATGCCAGACGGCGCGAGAGTTCAATAACCTGGGGAGGCTCCACGTAGGCACGCCGCATGAGATCGATGTTCGAGAATAGCTCGTGCGTGCGGCCGCGGTCGAGGATGCGACCGTCGGCCATTACCACAATGCGCTCGGCAAAATCCGAGACGACTTCCATATCGTGGCAAACCATGATAACGGCGCAACCGCGCTCGGCCATGGTGCGCACCGTTTCCATGACGGTCATGCACTCGCGGTAATCAAGGCCGCTCGTGGGCTCATCGAGTACGACGATCTTGGGCTCAACCACTACGACGGAGGCAAGCGCCACCATTTGTCGCTGGCCACGCGAAAGCGAGAACGGCGCCTCATCGGCAGGCAGGCCAAAGCGGTCGATGACGAGTTGGGCACGACGCAGAGCCTCGGCACGGTCCATGCCGCCAAGCTCCAGGCCAAAGGCGACCTCGTCGAGCACGGTGTCCTTGCAGATCTGGCGGTCGGGGTTTTGGAAGAGGGTCGCGACCTCGCGAGCGATGCGGCTCGTGGGAACGGCTGCGGTATCCAGTCCCGTGACGCGCACGCTGCCCGAGGCGGGCTTAAGCAGGCCTGTGAGCAGTTTGGTGAGCGTGGTCTTGCCGGCGCCGTTTTGGCCGACGATGCCCACGAGCTCGCCAGGATAGAGCGTCAGGCTAAGGTCGTGTACGGCGGCTCCGCCATTGGGATAGGCAAACTCAACATGGTCGAAGGTGAGTACGGGTTCGGCGTCCTTGGCATGAGGACGCAACGACGGTGCATGCGGGGAACCGGCGGGCGCCTGGGCTTCGATAGCCGCGTGTGCGGGGTCGACGATGCCCGAAATCAGGCGCTCGGCCTCATCGACATCCAAGCAGGGGGTACCGCTTACTAGACCATCGGTTTCGAGGCTATTGAAGATACGCGTGACGCGAGGGCAGTCGACGCCGATGGCACGAAGCTCGTCGGTATGCGCGAAGACCTCGTGTGGCTCGCCCTGCAGCGCGATTTCGCCATGGTTGAGCACGAGCACGCGGTTGCAGTACTCCGAGAGCAGGGCGACCTTTTGCTCAACGACGACGATGGTGATTCCAAGTGTGCGGTTTGCCTCACGCAGCGTCTCGAAGACCAACGTGGAGCTGGCGGGGTCGAGTGCCGCGGTGGGCTCGTCGAGAACCAAGACGCGCGGACGCATGGCGAGGATGGCGGCGATGGCTACCTTTTGCTTCTGTCCGCCCGAGAGGGTGGCGATCTCGCGGTCGCGCAGGTCGCTGATGCCGACGGTCTCGAGCGTTTCGCTCACGCGCTGCTCGATCTGGTCGTGGGGAACGCCAAAGTTCTCGAGGCCAAAGAGCATCTCGTCCTCGACGACCGAGGCGACCATCTGCGTGTCGATATCCTGCAGCACGCTGCCGACGATTTGCGACACATCGGTGAGCGAGGTTTCGCAGGTGTCGTGGCCGTCAACCATGACGGACCCAAAGAACGTGCCGGTGTAGTGGTGGGGCACGGCACCCGACAGGCAGGCGGCAAGCGTGGACTTGCCGGCGCCCGAGGGCCCGATGATGCCGATGAAATCTCCCTTGTTCACGCTGAGCGAGATGTGGCTGAGCGCCTGCTCGGTCTGCGTGCCATAGGAGAACGAGACATCGTCGACGTTGATGATCGTTTCCATGGATACCTTTCATAGTCATTGGGGACGTTCTTAAATGACCAGTTGTTTAAGACCGTCCCAAAAAAGCTCGTTGTTTTTGGGACGGTCTTTGGTGGTGAAGCACGGAGACGGCTTTACGAGGGGCCCCAGGTTGGCGCGAAAGAGGAGCGAAGCGTACTTGGGTACGCGAGCGACGAATGAACGCCAAGATGGGGTGGCTCGTAAAGTCGAACGGGCTAGTTGAGCTTCAGGGCCTTCTGGATGGGCAAGTAGAGGGCGCCGACCAGAATGGCGTTAAAGACGGCGGTCATGGCGACGACGGGCAGCATGGCGGCGGCGAGCTCGCCCACCACGCCGAGCATAGCCATCTTGATAACCATGAAGATAACGCCCGAGACAAAGGTGGTCACGAAGGTTGCGACGATGGCGATGGCAGGCTTAACCTGCCCGTTCTTGCCAGCGGCGTTGACGATGGCGGCCATGAGCATAGCGGCGATGCCCTCGGCGGCAAAATCGACGAACGGCGAGGTGGTGGTGATCTGAATCACGGCGGCCGAGATGAGGCCGATGACGAGCGCCTGGCCAATATTGGGGCGAACGACCAGGATAGTGAGGCAGAAGGCCGAGATGATGAACTCGGGGCTGATCATGCCGCCCGAGATGCCCGAGATGGCCTTGCCAACAGTGAAGTTGAGGATGAAGCCGGCGGCAAGCAGGATGGCGAGCAGGACAAGGGCGCGCACATCGAGCTTGCCGCGGTCGGCGGTCTGGACGGTACGGGGCTGGATGGCGGTGGTGTTCTGGGACATGGTGAAAATCCTTTCGGAAGGGGGTGTAAGAGAAAAGCGGAGGCGCGTGATGCGAATGCGATCGGGCTCGAGATAGAAAAAGGCCCCCGGTCGAAACCGGAGGCCTTCCAATCACCTAGAGCGCAAAAACAGGCGTGAGGGACTCACCGTCGACCGATCGTATTCGCATCACGCCACCACCAGTTGTTGAGAGACTTCATCGTGTTCTTCATATCGGTGGCTCCTTTCGTGATGCCGTGGCGCAGTAGCACCTGATTGCTGTTGCGCTGCACTATAGCACAGCAAAGTGTTTGCGGGGAAATCTTTTTTGAAAAGATTTCAGCGGTGTTTCCCACTGGTCAAAAAGGCAGGCGGGACGAACCGTGCCATCCCGCCCGCACCAGTGAGGGATTACTCCTTGTTGCGGCGATAGAGGATATAACCGCCTGCGGAGATGACGGCAACGCCAGCGATGGCGAATGCGGCCACCATGCGGCCATCAAAACGATCGCCAGTGGTGGGCAGGCCGCCCTTGGTGTTCGTCTTGTTGGTGGTTACCGTGGTCGTGGTGTTGTCCGACTTGCCAGGCTTCTCAGGCTTGACAGCGGGCTGCTCGGGCTTAGTGGGCTGCTCAGGCTGCTCGGGGGTGCTGGGCTGTTCGGGCTTACCGGGCTGCTCGGGAGTGCCGGGCTGATCCGGGGTGACCGGGTCGGTGGCAAGGGCGTCCTTGGCGTAGGTGATGGACTCCTTGAGGCCCTTGGTCTCGGTGTTCAGGTCGCTCGGGGTGAAGCGCTCGTCAAAGTTTCCGGCCTTCTGATAAGCGCGCATCTCCTGGAGCAGGGCCTTGCACTTCTTGTAGGTGTTCTCGGTGGCAGCCTTGCCTGCCTTGTTGGCCAGAGCGGTGCGACCCTCGGTGGTCGTCTCGGCCAGCATAGCGGCGTCAACTTCCTTGTTCTGCTCGATGAGCTCGTTCTGGAGCGCGTCGAGGTAGGTGCGGACACTGGTACCAAGGGTGTCAGGGTTCTCAAAGCAGAGCGAGCTGATGTCCATGAGGACGTAGTTAATGGAGTTCTCGGGCTCCTCGTTGTACACGACGTCTTTCGCATTGCAGTGGTCGAAGGAGACGGTCTGATCGCTGAAGTAGGGGCTAACTTCAGTTATCAGAGCGGAGTACAGCGGGATGGCGACAGAGTACGCGGCACGGGAGAGCATTTCCCACTGGATGGTAGCGACTTCGGGATCATACCCGCGACGAATCTGGAAGAGATTGATCTCGGTGTTGCGCTCGCTGCCGATGCAATAAACGCCATCAGTGTTCGCGTTGAGACCAGGGACGTTCTCTCCGCGGTTGCCGAAGGCACGAATCAGCTCAAAGGTGCTCCAACCAGACTTGCCAGGCTTGAAGAACAGAGGCTGGATTTCGCTGACCATAGCTCCCTTTTGGACGGGTTTTCCATCCTTATCGGTGATAGTTTTAATTTCGTAATCCGTGCCTTCGGTCAGCTGACTAGCAAAATAATGGCGGCCTTGCACATAGCGGGACCATTGGTTAACGCCAGAATCGGCGAGGCTTTCGCCATACGTTTGGGCGACATCGAATTTACCGTCAGCGGAGTATTTGGCGAAACCCTTCTCCACGGGCATGGACTCGATGTCCTTGGAGTGCAGGCAGTTCTCAGTATCGTTCAGGTCGACATCGTAGTTGAGGCTGCCGATGTTGGGGTTGAGTGAGGCGACGTCGTCGGCCAGCTTCATGGCAATCCATTGATGGGCAGAAAGCGTGGCGAACAGCCAGGTCTCGTTGTTGTCGGCGATAATGACCTGGTCGTTAGTGCAAGTGCCCTGCTCGTCGATCAGGCTGCCGAGGAGCTCGACGCCCTCGCGGGCATTGGCGCTCTGGCCCAGGATGACGCTGCCGTAGCTGTACTCGCCGATGCCGGTAGCCTCATCGATTGGGTCTGCTGCTTTGGCATCCTCGTTATAGGAGGTGCTCAGCGTAGCGGAGCAAGAGACACCCTTCTCGTTGATACCGGCTTCGGAGTAGGCGTCGGTGTGGCCCTCCCAATTGGAGGGATGGTCACGTACGTAGCTGTAGCGATATGTAGGCTTATTCGAAGTGTATTCGAAAGCAGACTCATTCGAGCTGTACGTAAAGCCGGCTTCGTGGGCGGGTTCGATGCCATAGTGCTTGAGATAGCGCTTGCCAAAGTCCTCGGCACGGCCATAGTACGTGTTGCCGTCGGCCGTTAGATCTTTGCCCATGTACATCTGCGTGCAGGCGAGCGCAGAGGTCGGCATGGACATGATGGTTGCAGATCCAAAGGCGAGGCCTATGCCCAGCTTTTGAGCGCGTTGACGGGGTGAGTTTTCCTCATAATCCCTCCCAGCGTGCGAAAGCCCTCTGTCGCCAGAGGGCTTCAGCCAATAAAGACACTCCCTTAGCGTAACGAATCGGAAACAATATTCATCTATGAAAAATACTTACTCGATAAGCGTAATGAAATATACGATGAGCGGTTAATTATACTCAGTCTGTAGCTTTAGCCAAATAAAGACGCCCTGCAATTACTGTATCTGGATAAAGCGTCTGGAAATACCGAAATGAAAAATCCCCCGCTGTTTGGCAAATGCATAAACAGCAGGGGAGACGATAATTGGATGAATATCATACCAATGTGGAATTACTTCTTCCGGCGGTGGATCACGTTGATCGCATAGCCGACGAGCATGGCCAAAACGATGATGATAAAGCCGATCAGGGGATTGTCGTTCATGGGGTCCTCCTATTTACCAAGCGGTGAGAATTCGTCGACGATGAGGTCGAGGCATTGCGGAAGCGCGCGGGCTCCAAAGACGCCCGAATTGCTGGAGATAATCTCGCCATCGAACTGCATGCCCAGCGACGGGGTGCAGGTAATCTTGGCTTCCTTGGTCTGGATGATCTTGAACTGCGGGCGCCCGAGTACCTTACCGGCGGGGTCAAGCGCAGCGGTGATCACAGTAGGCAACAGCTGCACGGTGCGCACGGGTTCGATGACCGCAATGTCGACCATGCCATCGTTCATGCGGCAGTCGGGGAACAGGTTGATGTCGTTTTGGATGACCGAGGTATTGCCGGCCATGCAGCAGATGCCGTCGAGCTCCTCGACAATGCCGTCGTGCTCAATCGTAAAGTGCGCCACCGTGGGGTTGGGCGTGGCGAGCGCAGAGAGGAAGTAGGCGATCTCGCCGATGTCGTTTTTGGTGGGAGCGGCCTTCATCATGATCTCGGCGTCGAAGCCTGAGCCAGCGATGATGATAAAGCCATGGCGCTTCTCGTTGCCGTTCTCGTCGAGCCAAAAGAGCTCGCCCATGTCGACTTTGACCGTGCGGCCGGCGCGGCATGCCTTGGCGAGCGCCGCCGCCTCGGGGGCATTGCCGATGTTGTTGAAGAACAGGCAAGCCGTGCCGGAGGGGAAGACGAGCGTGGGGACGCCGCACCCGCGCATCTGGTCGAGCACGTTGGAAACGGTGCCGTCGCCGCCCGAGACAACCACGCGATCGAATTCGCGCACGTCTGCCACGGCGTCCTCGGGCTCCATGCCATCGCCGATAAAACGCATCACGACCTCGTCGCCGCCCTGCGCAAGGGCGTGTGTGAATGCGTAGATTTCATCTGAGCTGGGACCCGATGCCGGATTGTGGATGATAAGGCAGCGCATACTTACGTTCCCGTTCTGTGACTAACCGAGTATAGTTGTAGGGCAATGCCGATATCCTACCCGTGTTTTTCGGGCCTAACCTTATTCGATGGGTTGATATGTACATTTCCACACATCAGGCTCTGCTCGACTTTTGCCAGCGCGCCCGCGAGTTCGACGCGATTGCCGTCGATACCGAGTTTTTGCGCGAGCGCACGTTTCATCCGCGCCTTTGCCTGGTCCAGATTGCGACCCCCGCCGAGAGTGTCGCAATTGACCCCTTGGTGATCGATGATCTTTCTCCGCTGGCCGAGCTTATGGCCGACGAGAGCGTGACCAAGGTCTTTCATGCTTGCTCCCAGGACATGGAGGTTATGCTCCATACCGTGGGCGCACTGCCGCGACCGATTTTTGACACGCAGGTTGCCGCCGCTTTTTTGGGTGAGCGCCAACAGATTTCGTATGGCGCGCTCGTGCAGGCATTCTGTGGTGTTTCGCTGCCCAAGACCGAGTCTCTGACCGACTGGTCGCGCCGCCCGCTGACCGACAAGCAGATTGAGTACGCGATCGATGACGTTAAGTACCTGATCGTCGCCTATACCGAGATGATGAGCCGTCTGCGCGAGCTGGGCCGTGTGGATTGGGTGCTCGATGAGCTGCGCCCGCTGGCCGACGAGTCGCACTACCGTGCCGATCGTCATGAGGCGTTCCGCAAGGTCAAGCGCATCAACTCGTGTAGCCGTCATCAGCTGGGTATCGCGCGCGAGCTCGCCGCCTGGCGCGAGGACCGCGCCGAGCGCCGCAACATCCCGCGCAAGTGGGTCATGTCCGACGATACGCTGCTGGCGCTCGTCAAGCGCAATCCCGTGCGTGTCGAGGAGTTCCGCAGTATCCGCGGTACCGACCAGCTGGGGGAGCGCGACGTGGACGGCGCGCTCATGGCCATCAAGCGCGGCGCGAGCTGCCCTCACGATCGCCTGCCGCTCATGGTACGCGGGCATCGCCAGATCTCGCCGGAGCTGGAGAGCGTGACGGACCTGATGTATGCGCTCATTCGCCTGGTTGCCGAGCGCTCGGGCGTGGCGACCTCGGTTATCGCCTCGCGCGATGACCTCGCCGACTATATTGAGCATCCCGAGCAGAGCCCTCTGCGCGAAGGCTGGCGTTTTGAGCTCGTGGGCTCACGCCTGGACGATCTGCTTTCGGGCAACATGGGGCTGACGGTCAAAGATGGCAAAATAGAATTGCTATAGGGAAGTCTAACCGCCTGAATGGGTAAAATGCCTCCAACATGTAACTCGATTCGGAGGAATTCGCATGCCTTATTACTATGGATACGGCTTTGGTATCGATCCGCTGTACCTGCTGGTTGTTCTTGTCTGTACGGTGCTTGGTCTTGCCGCACAGAGCTATATCAACTCGACGTACAAGACGTGGTCCAAGGTACGATCGGACGGCGACACGGGCGCTACGGTCGCTCGCCGCATGCTCGATGCCAACGGTTGCAACGCCGTGGGCATCAAGGGCGTTGCCGGCGAGCTCACCGACCACTACAACCCGCAGGATAACAACCTGTATCTCTCGGACGCTAACCGTTCGGGTGGCTCGGTCGCAAGCGTTGCCGTTGCCTGCCATGAGGCGGGCCATGCCGCCCAGCGTCAAAGCGGTTACGCCATGATGAAGGTGCGCAGCGCCCTCGTGCCGGTCGTTAACTTTACCCAGAACACCTGGACGCTCGTGCTGCTCATGGGCTTGTTTATGAACATCGCGGGACTCACGACCCTCGCGCTGATCTTCTTCTCGTTTAGCGTGCTGTTCCAGCTGGTTACGCTGCCGGTCGAGATCGATGCCAGCCGCCGCGCCGTGGCGTATATCGAGCAGTCGGGTATGAGCTCCAAGCAGGTCAACGGTGCCAAGAAGGTGCTGACGGCAGCTGCGCTCACCTATGTGGCTGCGGCGCTCACCTCGATTATTCAGCTGCTCTACCTTATGGCTCGCTACAACAGAAACTCCAACCGATAAGAACTTGTACTGGAAGGCGCCGCGGGGATTTGTGTCCCCGCGGCGCTGTACTATGTGTGGGACTTGAATTTGCGCAGGGCCGGAGCCCTTGTGCACGATGACGAAAGGAGGCTGCGTGGCAGGCTGGAATCTAACCGGCAATGCCGTTTCCGCCGAGTTTGACGGGTCGGACGAGCAGGAGCGTAAAGAGCTCAGCGTGAGCCAGGCGGTGGAGATCGCCGCTGGCGCGCTCGATGCGATTCCGCAGCTGAGCGTCCTGGGCGAGGTCACCGGCTTTCGTGGCCCCAATGCCCGAAGCGGCCACTGCTACTTCCAGATCAAGGACGACTCGGCTGCCGTCGACTGCATCATCTGGAAGGGCGCCTATCTTAAGCGCACCTTCGATTTGCGCGACGGTATGCAGGTGAGCTTTAAGGGCAGCTTCAATCTCTATAAGCCCACAGGCCGCATGAGCTTTGTCGCTCGCTCGTTCTCGTTGGCGGGGGAGGGCCTGCTGCGTCAGCAGGTGGCACAACTGGCTGAAAAGCTGCGTCGCGAGGGCCTGATGGACGAGGCGCGCAAACGTCGCATTCCGGTGTTTTGTTCACGCGTGGCGGTCGTCACCTCGCTTTCGGGCGCCGTGATCGACGACGTCAAGCGTACGCTGCGCCGTCGCAACCCACTTGTCGAGCTCGTTTGCGTGGGTGCCAAGGTCCAGGGCGAGGGTGCGCCGGCGGAGCTTATTGAAGGCTTGCGCCGCGCCGCTGCAATTACGCCGGCGCCCGATTGCATTTTGCTCGTGCGTGGAGGCGGTTCCTTCGAGGATCTTATGACCTTTAACGACGAAGAGCTTGCTCGCGCGGTGGCGGCCTGTCCCGTGCCTGTGGTGACGGGTATTGGCCATGAACCCGATACCTCGATCTGCGATATGGTGAGCGACCGTCGCGCTTCCACGCCAACGGCGGCGGCAGAATCCGTGGCACCGGCTATGACAGAGCTGGCGGATGTGCTCGAGACGCGCCATCAGCGCCTAGGTGCTGCGATGGCTTCGATGATCGGGTCGGATCAGGTCGATCTGGAGATGCTCGATCAGCGTGGTCGGCGTGCCTGGGATACCTATACGGCGCGCTTGGGCGATGCGCTCGATGCGGCCGCGTGCCGCCCGTGCCTGAACGATCCAACGTTTATGGTTGAGCGTCGCGAGTCGGAGCTTGCCCTGACGGCCGATCGCCTGTCGGTCGCCATTGCGCGCTCGGTCGGTGCCTTCTGCTCCAACTTCGAGCGCCTGCCCGAGCGCTTGGTCGCAAGCACCTCGGGGCTCGATGGCAAGCGCCATGCGCTCACGCTCGCGAGTTCCCGTCTGGAGCATCAGGGACGCACGATGTTGAGCAAACCCGCGTCCGACTTGGGTCGCGCAGCGGCCTCGCTCGATGCCCTGTCACCGCTCAAGGTGCTTGCCCGCGGCTACTCCATCGCATACAGCGATGGCGGCGTGGCTACGAGCGCTAAGACTTTTAAGCCCGGTGACGCCATCCGCGTGCGTATGGCGGATGGTAACGTGGCAGCAACCGTCGATACGGTTGAGTAGACCGCGTTTTATGGTGATAGACCTTTAGGGAAGGAAACAGATATGGCAGAGAAGACCCCGGTCGAGCAGCTTACGTATAAGCAGGCCTCACAGGAGCTGGAGCTCATTATCCGCAGCCTGGAGTCGGGCGATATGGAGCTCGAGGAGTCGCTCGAGAGCTACACCCGCGGCGTCGAGCTTCTCAAGAGCCTGCGTACCCGCCTGGCTGATGCCGAGCAGAAGGTCTCGGTGCTCCTTAAGGACGTCGACGGCAACGACGTGCTCGCCGACGGCGAAGCCGCCAACACCGACGACAACCTCTCGTTCTAACCATCCCGCAGCCCACTTTGGGGTAGTCTTTTTGGGACGGGGCTTTTTTGACTACCTCTTGTCGGCTGCCTCGCCGAGCACTTGCGTTTGCGAGAAAGTAGTCAAAAAAGCCCCGTCCCAAAAAGACTACCCAGGTGGCTGGCCATTAGGGGTGAATGTGGCGTGCCTTTCAGCGCGCTAAAGATGGGTCGAGACGCTATCGCTGCTCGATTTCACTGGGTTCACCATTATTTCAAGCGTGTGTAAATACTCATCTTGATTGTCAGATATGTATTCGCTTACATACCAGAATTCTAAAAGAGGCCCTGCGGCAATGAGATGATTCTGGTCCATGAATTCATTCATTTCCCTCCATATTGTCGGCGTTATTTCTGCAGGTTCGGTGGTTGTCCTGCAAAGATAGTCGCCTTCTGGGAAAATCTCGCACCCTTTATTGTCGATTGATCCGAGTGAAAGCAGCGTCTTCTCTGCTACCAGGCAACCGTCGGCGCTTCTGCGCGATGGGTCAAGGATGAAGCATGGAACCGTGTGTATCGAATCGATTTCCATCCCGAGTTCTTTCATGCGCTTAATGGTGGCGTAGGGAATTATGTCGCCGCTTAGCTCATCCTCGCTTACGATGACATATCCTCGGGGTCCCTTATGAACCACCCTCGACTGTTTTTCCTCGCGTGCTCTTAACGACATGGATATGTTCTGCATGCAATGCTCGATCTTTCGGCGCCGTTGCGATAGTTTTGCTATGGCTGCGTCGATGCTATCAAGTTCGTTGCTGAACAGTTCAAAGCTCGTTTCGAGTGAATGGTTATCTAGGAAAGATCTGATTTCGCTAAGCGTGTAGTTCATATTGAGCATTGACATGATGATGTTGAGTCTGCCGAAATCGTCCTTCCTGTATTCACGGTAGGCATTCGCCCCGCGCTTTGGGGCAACTAAACCAATTGCCTCGTAATAGCGAAGAGTGTCTGCGCTTACGCCGTAGAGGCCGGCCGTCTGCTTGATATTAAGGGAAAACTCGCGTTCCATGTCACACCTTCCGACTGCCCTAGGGCCACTCAAAACCTTGGAGCTATTCTAATGTTTGTTACTCCGTCATTGTCGGGCAAGCGGTCGTTTTGACGAGGTGAACGGTCTTAAGCGCTTGGTATCCAGCTGGTATTCCATCGAAACACGTCGTTGACCTTTGACTTTCTCCAAATTCTAAGATGGTTTCAAGCCAGCTAGCTTAAATCATATCGATCTAGCATCTTAATTGTGAGGAAGGACAAGCAATGAAGGTCAAGACTAGGACGGGTATAGTTTCGGGCAAGACGCTCGAAAACGGGGTTGAAGCTTTTTTGGGCATTCCCTATGCAAAGCAGCCGGTAGGTGATCTTCGCTGGCGTGCCCCTGAGCGCCTTGATGATTCCGATGAGGAAATTGAATGCGTGGAATTCGGGCATTCTGCCAGGCAATTTATCTATGAAGTTGAACTCGCTTCGCTTCATGAGCAAGGGGAGGATTGCCTGAGCCTTAACGTGTGGGTCAGGGGACACGCACGCAAGAACCTTCCTGTCATGGTATATATCCATGGTGGTGCCTACTTCTCAGGTGGATCTGCCGACCCGCTATATAACGGCTCCAATTTTGCGGCAGCGAAGGATGTCGTTATTGTTTCGATTAACTACCGTCTGAACTTGTTTGGGTCGCTGCTGCTCGATTGCCTGCCGGGCGGAGAGGACTACAAAGACGCCGGCTATCTTGCCATTCTTGATCAAATCCGTGCGCTCGAGTGGGTGCATGAGAATATTTCGGCCTTCGGCGGTGACCCCAATTGTGTCACGCTTTTCGGTGAGTCGGCAGGCTCTTCCAGCCAGGCTCTTCTTTCCATATTGCCAGAGGCAAATAAGTATTTCCAACGTGCGATTTTGGAGTCCGGCCCTATCCAGCTTTATAAGACCCGCGAGCGCGGCGAGTACTTTGCTCGGGAGTTCGCCGAAATCATGGGATGCAAAACCGCCCAAGAGCTCTTAGCGAAGTCGGCAGACGAGCTCATTGAGGGCATGCAGGTGTGGTGCGATCGTCATACCTACGAAGTGTCGCTAATTTTCTCGCCGGTTTGCGACGGGTCTTTTCTTCCCAAGAAGCCGATGAAGGCCTGGGCGGAGGGCGCAGCCAAGGATATCGATATCATGATTGGATGTACCGAGGACGAGTTTACTTATTTCCATTTCTATTTCGATGACCTTCCCGGATTCTGGCACGGCCAATTCCCGATTCATTTTGATGATCAGATTGATATCGATTACTGGGAGCAAGCATATCGAAAGGCATGGCCTGAGCGCGATTTTGCCGAGAATTACACCAATTTTATGAACTCAACCGGTTTCTTTGTCGGCACCGACCTTATGGCTGAAGAGCAGTCGGCGTTTAAGCCCGTGTACAACTATTTGTTCCGTTATAAATCTCGTGTCGAGGGAATGGGTTCTTGCCACGCAATCGAGGTGCCGTTCGTTTTCAAGAATCTTGATACCGCGAGTGGTCTGATGTTTACGGGTGACAATCCTCCAGCGCATCTCGCGGATGAAATGAACGATGCGTGGTTCAGCTTTGCGAAGACGGGCAAACCGTTTGTTGAGGGCAAGGCACCATGGGACCCCTATACCGCTGAGAACCACATTCATATGGTAATTGACGAAAACGAGTGGAAGCCGGTGCATTCGCTGCATGCCAAAGAAGATTCGGTGTTCCGTCCTATGTACGAGGTACTACTCAACGATTAGTGAAAGAAGCCGCAATGGAGTGGGCTAATTAGCCCCATTGAATTCAGCTTGAACTATCCCTGCGTAAGGAGAAAGAAATGGCTCAAGAAGAAAAGCTATCGGGTTATCGGTGGATGATCTTATTCGTAGTTTGTCTCATTTGCTTCATGGCAAACTTCATGCAATATCAGGTTTCAGCATGGGGTGTCGTCGTGATGACGACTCTCGGCATCGATGCCGGTGGGCTTACCAATCTCATGTTGATGCCGATGCTCACCGCTGTGTTTTTGTCGATTCCTGCAGGATCTCTTGCTGATCGCTACGGCGTTAAGCTTGTCGTGTCAATTGGCATGGTGCTTTCTGCTGTAGGCGGCTTTCTGCGTTATTTCATGATTAATGACTTTACCGTGCAGATCGTTTCGATGTTTATGATCGGCTTTGGCATTGCGGCGCTCAATGCCAATCTGGCAAAGGTGCTGGGTTCCTGGTTTAAACAGCAGACCTCCCTTGCCGTGGGAGTTTTCTATGCTGCTTCATGTGTGTCCATCGTGATAGCCCAGGCATTCAGCACTTATTTTCCTACGCTTGACGTGTCTTATCTGGTCGCTGCTATTGCCGAAGCTGTAACTGCTGCGCTGTGGATCTTCTTTATGAGGAACGTCCCGGAGGGCGAGCCCATGCCCGAGCCCGAGCCGGTTATGAAGTACATTAAGATTGCCGCTAAGTCGCGCGGCGTTTGGTGCATTGCCTTGGCTTATGGTCTTACCCTCGCTTCAACCACGGCATATTGCGCAATTCTGCCGTCTGCGCTTGAGCTCGTTCGCGGCGTTGATACTGCCACCGCTGGATCTATGGCAGCAATTATTACAGTTGGTAGCTTCTTTGCTTGTTTTGCGGGACCGGCTGCCGTCCTCAAGCTCGGTAAGAATAAACCGTTTCTCATTGTAACCACGGTGATTGCCGCCGTTGTAATGGTTGCAAACTGGTTTTTGCCGCTTGGCACTGTCATGTGGGTTGCTCTCGTCCTCAATGGTTTTATGACCGCTCTTTCTGGCCCCATTATTCAGGCAATGACTCCTGATCTTCCTGAGATTGGCGCGAAATATGCCGGTAGCGCTGGTGGAATAATCGGTACTGTCGGCCTTCTCTGCTCCTATTTTGTTCCCGTTATTGTTTCGTCTATTTCTGGTGACAATTGGACGTTGAACTTTACGATCGAATCGATTCTTTTCCTTGCGAGCGTTTTGCCTATTGCGATGTTGCCCGAGACTGGTGCGGCGGCAAAAGCCGAGATGCCTGAGACTTCTGAATTATAATTAATCGGTGTTTTGCCTGGTCGCGACCTCCAGTTGATATGGGGGTCGCGACCATTTTTAATGTGAGGTTGGTGCAATGGATGGTGAAGCGTGCGAAGTTGCGCACAAAGTTGAGCAAAAGCGGGCTTCGAGTGGTTACCGCTGGTTAATATTGCTGTTGACGTGTGGTCTCTGTTTTTTGGGCAACTTCATGCAGTATCAGGTCGCTGCCTATGCTACGGTCATCATGCCTCAGATGAATATCGACCCTGTCGGATTCTCATCTCTCTTTCTGGCGCCAATGCTTGCGGCCGTTTTCTTTAGTCTCCCGTTCGGATCACTTGGAGATAGGCTTGGGCCCAAAGTAGTGATACTTGGCGGGTTCTGTGTTTCTTTGGTTGGCGGCGCTATCAGAATTTTCACCCTATCGAACTATCCTGCTCAACTTGTCTCGATGTTTTGCATCGGCGTGGGGATGGCGGCATTGACTGCCAATAATGCAAAGACGCTTGGACTTTGGTTTGCAGATAAGACGGATGTTGCGATGGGCATTTACTATGCGGCGACTTGCTTTGGCATTGCGGCGGCGCAAGCGTCATCGGCGTTTATGTCTTCCGTGCTAATGGGCTATACAGTTGCAGAAGCGTTGTTGGTCGTTCTGACTATCTTCTGGGGTTTATTTGGTAAGAACGTACAGCATGACTCACTTATTCCTGATGGCGTTGAGCACGACCAAGCCCTTCTGACTGCTTTTCGTTCGCGTAACGTTTGGCTTTGCGCGATTTGCGCCGCTTTCTCACTTGCCGCCACGACCGCCTTTTCCGGTGTGCTACCTCAGGCTCTTGAGCTTGTGCGAGGCACCGATGCTTCGACGGCCGGCGAAATGGCGGCGCTGACAACCGCTGCTGGGATTATCGGCTGCTTGATTGCTCCGATACTTTACGGTAAATGCCGCCTTGCGCGACCGTATCTTGTGATTGTCGGGCTTCTTGGCTCTATTTCAATTGCAGTTGCGTGGTTTGCCTCGGGCTTGAAGTCCATGGGGGTATTGCTTGCAGTGTGCGGCATCGTTACGAGCATGATGGGTCCAGTTGTTCAAGCTCTGCCAGTTTCATTTGCAGAAATCGGCACTCGTTATGCGGGCAGCGCTGGCGGCATTATGGCCGAAGTTAGCCTTTTGGGTTCTTATATGCTTCCTATTGGGATTGCGGCTATTTCCGGTTCAGATTACGACAAACAAATGATGCTTATTGCTCTGCTTTACGGTCTATCTGTCCTTCCGGTATTGATCATTCCTGAGGTCAAGGCTTCTAAATAGATGCGAGCGTATGGATGGAGCTCTCTGGCCATTGCGATTGCAGAGGAATAGAATTCGCTCAATTGGGATCTTTGAAGTGGGCTAAACTGTCTTGGTGTTTCACTGAACAACACGACTTTTTGCGTTGTCACTAGAAAGGAACCAGCATGTGTGATTGCATCTTCTGCAAAATTGCCAACCACGAGATCCCCTCGACTGTCGTCTATGAGGACGATCAGGTCATCGCGTTCGATGACCTCAATCCCCAGGCGCCCGTCCACACGCTCGTGATCCCCAAGAAGCACTACGGCGACATCGCCGACAACGTGCCGGCTGAGACCATGGGCGCCATGGCCCACGCCATCCAGGAGGTTGCCAAGGCCAAGGGCCTGGAGGACGGCTTCCGCGTCATCTCCAACAAGGGCGTCAACGCCGGCCAGACTGTCATGCACTTCCACATGCACGTCCTCGGCGGCAAGAACCTGGGCGAGAACCTCATCTGAGGACGCCTGCGCCGTGCAATGAAACGGAAGCTGCGGCATCGATAACTTATATATCAACGCAATAAACCCGAGCGCGAGGGCGTTTGGGTTTATTATTGAAGCGTATGTAACCTGGCGGCGCCACACCGCCTGTTAGTAGGGAGACACATGAACGTTCTGGTCGTCAACGCAGGATCTTCGACCCTTAAGTATCAGGTCATCGATACCAAGTCCCACAAGGTGTCCGCAAAGGGCTCCTGCGAGCGCGTCTGCTTTACCGGCGGTACCTTCACCCACGCTGCCAACGGTTCCAAGAAGGTGACCGAGAACATCGAGTTCCCCGACCACAAGGTCGCCATCGAGGTCGTCCTGAAGGACCTCGAGGCCAACGGCGTCAAGATCGAGGGCATTGGCCACCGTATCGTTCAGGGCGGTTGGTACTTCGGCGATTCCTCCCTCGTCGACGAGGACGTCCTCGCCAAGATCCGCGAGGTCGCTCCGCTCGCCCCGCTGCACAACAACCCCGAGGCCAACGTTATCGAGTACTGCCTCGAGCAGTATCCCGATCTGCCCAACGTCACGGTCTACGACACCGCTTTCCACTTCAACATGCCCGAGGTCGCCAAGACTTACGCCCTGCCCAAGGACGTCTGCGACAAACTGCACATCCGTAAGTACGGCGCCCACGGCACCAGCTACCGTTACATCTCCAAGAAGGTCGCAGAGATGACCAACGGCGAGGCCCGCAAGGTCGTCGTATGCCATATCGGCTCCGGCGCTTCCCTGTGCGCCATCGAGGACGGCAAGTGCATGGATACCACTATGGGTCTCACCCCGCTCGACGGCGTCATGATGGGCACCCGCTGCGGCTCCATCGACCCGGCCACCGTCTGCTACCTGCAGCGCGAGGGCGGCTACACCTTCGACGAGGTCGACGAGATGATGAACAAGAAGTCCGGCCTTTTGGCTGTGACCGGCGGCAAGACCAACGACTGCCGCAACGTCGAGGAGCTCGCCGCCGCTGGTGACCCCGAGGCTCAGCTCGCCTTCGACATGTTTGTCTACAAGATTGCCGCCAAGGCTGCCGAGATGGCTACTTCTATGTGCGGTATGGACACCCTGGTCTTTACTGCCGGCATCGGCGAGCACGCTCCGGCGGTCCGCGCCGGCGTTGCCGACCGCCTGGCCTTTATGGGCGTCAAGATGGATCATGCCCGCAACGCCCTGCGTGGCGACGGCGCTTGGTGCCTGTCTGCCAAGGATTCCAAGGTCAAGATTTTCGTCATCCCCACGGACGAGGAGTTCATGATCGCCTCCGACGTCGAGCGCATCGTCAACGGTAAGTAATTGCAAGAGGGGAGGGGCTGGACGACCGAGCGCCGTTCGGCCCCTCTTTTGCGCTCGTTGGGCGATATGCCTGATAGCTATTTATTAAGATGTGATAACTTCTTATTAAAATGCGGTCGCCTTAAGA
The DNA here is from genome assembly GCA_018381235.1 of Collinsella sp. GTDB lineage: Bacteria > Actinomycetota > Coriobacteriia > Coriobacteriales > Coriobacteriaceae > Collinsella. The sequence goes on from JAGZSF010000001.1 coordinate 141,024, forward strand.
GGTCTGCGTCGACCGTATTGCACTGCAAAGGAGTCTCATGAACGTACTTGTTGTCAACGCCGGCAGCTCAAGCCTTAAATATCAGCTTCTGGATACCGATACCCGCGAGGTTTTCGCCAAGGGCAACTGCGAGCGTATCGGCTCGGACATGGGCATCTTTGGCCACTCCGAGAACGGTGGCGCCAAGCAGACCGAGGAGGTCTCTTTCCCCGATCATCGCTCTGCTATCGCTCGCGTGCTCGAGGAGCTCGAGAAGACCGACTTTACGATTGATGGCATTGGCCATCGTATCGTTCAGGGCGGCTGGCACTTCGATGATTCCGCGGTCGTCGACGATGAGGTCATGGCTAAGATCCTTGAGGTGGCCCCGCTCGCTCCGCTGCACAATTACGGCGAGGCCGCAGCAATCGAATATTGCCGCGAGAAGTATCCGGAGCTGCCCAACGTGGCCGTCTTCGACACCTCGTTCCACATGACCATGCCCGAGGTCGCCTACACCTACGCGCTGCCCAAGGACGTGTGCGACAAGTACCACGTGCGCAAGTACGGCGCACACGGTACGAGCCACCGCTACGAGTGGATGATGGCCAAGGAGATCCTGGGCTCGCGCTGCCACCGTCTGCTTTCGTGCCATCTGGGCAACGGCGCTTCGCTCGCCGCCATCGAGGACGGCGTGTGCCGCGATACCACGATGGGCCTCACGCCGCTCGACGGCCTGATGATGGGTACCCGTTGCGGCTCCATCGACCCGGCTACCGTGTGCTACCTGCAGCGCGAGGGCGGCTACAGCTATCAGGAAGTCGATGACATGATGAACAAGCAGTCTGGTCTGCTTGCCATCTCGGGCATCTCCAACGACGCCCGCGACATCCGCACGCGCGCCTCCGAGGGCGACGAGCGCTGCCTGCTCGCCTTCGATATGTTCGCCTACAAGGCCATGCAGCAGGCCGGTTCCATGATCGCTTCCATGGCGGGCGTGGACACCATTACCTTTACCGCCGGCATCGGCGAGAACGACTGGTCGATCCGTAAGGCCTTCTGCGACTGCTTTGAGTGGCTGGGCGTACGCATCGACAACAACAAGAACCGCGAGGCCGTGGGCAACGGCCCGCAGGTCATCAGTGCCGCCGGTTCCGCCGTCACGGTCATGGTCATCCCCACCGACGAGGAATACATGATCGCCCACGACGTCGAGCGCCTGACCAAGAACAACTAACGCGTTCGCTTGTGATCGAACGAAAGGCCTCCTGAGCAGCAGCTCGGGAGGCCTTTTTGCTAGCAGGCGGACGGCGGAAACCCCATCCCATTTCGAGCGCAAATACTGGGACACGCTTTCCGGTTGAGGCACGTTGCGGAAAGTGCGACCCACAATAAAGCAAAATTCCGTCCCAAAGTTTCCCAAACAGGCCCCAAGCGGAAGCCACATCCCACAATCCGCCTCCAAACTGGGATGTAGTTTCCGGCACAACAACCGCCGAAGCCCACCGGCCTTTCAATCTCCAAAGTGATCATCATCAGCAACGCCTGCGCTCCCAGCAACGGCACCCATCCATTCAGATTTTCAGCCCCAGCTCGTAGCCAAGCCGCCGTCCACCCCAGATACCCTGATTGCTACGTGGCGGTAGAAGGCCGTACGGGCTAACCCCTGAAAACAATCCGCAGACCAGAAGCGCCCCCGTTCGTAGCTCCGAAGGAGCAGAACGGGGGCGCTTCATTGGTCGAGGACGTTTTCAGGGGTTAGCCCGTACGGCCTTCAGGCGAGTGCGTGCGCTATTCAGCCATCTGAGCCTGGACGGCAGTGATGGCCACGACACCCACGATGTCGTCGGCAGAGCAGCCGCGCGAAAGGTCGTTGACCGGCTTGGCGATGCCCTGCAGGATGGGGCCGTAGGCGTCGGCGCCGGCGAAGCGCTGGACCAGCTTGTAGCCGATGTTGCCGGCCTCGAGGTCGGGGAACACGAGCACGTTGGCCTTGCCGGCAACGGAGGAGCCGGGAGCCTTGAGCTGGGCGACGGTGGGGACAATAGCGGCATCGAGCTGCAGGTCGCCGTCGATGGCGAGCTCGGGAGCCTTCTCCTTGCAGAACTTCACAGCCTCCTGGACCTTCTTGGCGACCTCGCCGCCAGCGGAGCCCATGGTGGAGTAGGAGAGCATGGCCACGTGCGGCTCAACGTTGCCCATGAAGGTGGACCAGGAGTGAGCGGAGGCGATGGCGATCTCGGAGAGCTCGTCGGAGGACGGGTTGATGTTGAGGCCGCAGTCGGCGAAGATCAGCGTGCCGTCAGTGCCGAACTGCGGGGTGTCGGTGCACATCACGAAGAAGGCCGAGACCAGCTTGGTGCCCGGGGCGGTCTTGAGGATCTGAAGCGCGGGGCGCAGGGTGTCGGCGGTGGAGTGGCAGGCGCCGGAGACCAGGCCGTCGGCATCGCCCATCTTGACCATCATGGTGCCAAAGTAGGTGGCGTCCATCACCTGGGCGCGAGCCTGCTCGATGGTGACGCCCTTCTTGGCGCGGAGCTCGGCAAACTTCTGTGCGTACTCCTCGTGCTTCTCGGCATTGCGTGGGTCGATAACGGTGGCGCCGGGAACGTTGATCTCGTCGGGGTTGCCCAGGATGACGATCTTTGCCAGGCCCTCCTCGATGATTTTGGTGGCCGCGACGATAGTGCGCGGATCCTCGCCCTCGGGAAGGACGATCGTCTTAAGGTCGGCCTTGGCGGCAGACTTCATACGGTTTAGGAAATCACTCATGTTACTCCTTACAAGCGTTTCGCTAAGCTCCAGGCGCCCGGCTGTTCACGAATAAACCCGCTGCTAGCGGGTTTACCTTTCAATTATGTACGCCGCGGTGCTTGAGCTTTCCTTGTGTGGCAAGCTCATTATAGGACGCATTAGCGCTATAATCGCTCTGATAAATATGTCTCGAAGAATGTTCGAGAAAAGCCCAGCTAACGAGCCCGTGGCTTTTGACAAGGAGTATCGATGCAGATTACCTCAGGCCTGCCTGAAGGCTTTAACGCCGGCGCATACGACATGATTGTCGTCGGTGCCGGTTATGCCGGTGCCGTTTGTGCCCGCCGTCTCGCCGAGACCATCGGCTATCGTGTTGCCGTTCTGGAGCGCCGTAGCCACATTGCGGGTAACGCCTACGACTGCGCTGATGAGGCCGGAATCCTGGTCCACGAGTATGGTCCGCACATCTACCATACCTTTAATGAGCGCGTCCACAATTTCCTGTCGCGCTTTACCAAGTGGACGGACTACCAGCACAAGGTGCTTGCCAACATCAACGGCACCCTCATGCCCGTGCCTTTTAACCACGCGAGCCTCAAGCTCGCCTTTGGCGACGAGCGCGGCGAGGAGCTGTATCAGAAGCTCGTGGAGACCTTTGGCAAGGACGTCAAGGTGCCCATCATGGAGCTGCGCAAGAAGAACGACCCGGATCTTGCCGAGGTCGCCGATTACGTCTACGAGAACGTCTTTTTGCATTACACCATGAAGCAGTGGGGCCAGACGCCCGACCAGATCGATCCCTCGATCACCGGTCGCGTTCCCGTCTTTGTGGGCGACGATGACCGCTACTTCCCGCAGGCTCCCTTCCAGGGCATGCCGCAGGACGGCTATACCGCGCTGTTCGAGCATATGCTCGACCACGATCTGATTGATGTGTTCTGCGACGTTGACGCCCGCGACCTCTTCGAGATCGACGAGACCACCGTCAAGATCGACGGCAAGGTCTATGGCGGCGAGATCGTCTACACCGGTCCGCTCGACGAGCTGTTCAACCTCGACTTGGGCGCTCTGCCGTACCGTACGCTCGACATGAAGTTCGAGACGCTCGATATGGACCAGTTCCAGCCCGTGGGCACTGTCAACTACACCACGAGCGAGGATTACACGCGTATCACCGAGTTCAAGAACATGACCGGTCAGGTCCTGCCCGGCAAGACCACCATCATGAAGGAGTACTCCAAGGCCTATACGCCCGGCTCGGGCGAGACGCCGTACTACGCCATTCTTGAGCCCGAGAACCGTGAGCTCTATGAGCGCTATCTTGAGCGCGTTCAGAACCTGACGAACTTCCACCCGGTGGGTCGCCTGGCCGAGTATCGTTACTACGATATGGATGCCGTTACCAACTCCGCCCTCGATCTTTCGGATGAGATTATCGCCTGCCATGCATAAAGTCATATCATTCGGTATTCCCTCGTATAACGCCGCCAAGGACATGGACCATTGCATCACCTCCATTCTGGAGGGGAGCAATTACGCTACCGATATCGAGATCATCATCGTTGATGACGGTTCCAAGGACGAGACGGCGGCCAAGGCCGATGAGTGGGAGACGCGTTACCCCGGAATCATCCGCGCGGTGCATCAGGAGAACGGCGGCCACGGCATTGCCGTCCTTTCGGGCTTGCGCGAGGCACAGGGCACCTACTACAAAGTTGTCGACTCGGACGACTGGCTCGATGGCGCAGCCCTGTCGACCATGCTTTCGATCCTTCGCGGTTTTGAGGAGCGCGACCAGCGCGTCGACCTCTTTATCTCGAACTATGTGTACGAGAAGGTTTACGAGGGTACGCACACCGCTATTGGCTACAAGTTTGCCCTGCCGCGAAAAAAGATCTTTACCTGGGACCAGATTGGTCATTTCCGTCTGGACCAGAATCTGCTCATGCACAGCCTGTGCTATCGCACGGATGTGCTGCGCGCGTCCAATCTGCCTATGCCGCCGCACACGTTCTATGTAGACAACATCTACGCCTACGTGCCGCTGCCGCGCTGCAAGACCATGTACTACGCCGACATCGACCTCTATCGGTACTTTATCGGTCGCGAGGGCCAGAGCGTCAACGAGGCCACGATGGTCAAGCGTCTGGACCAGCAGTTCCGCGTGACGCGCATCATGATGGAGTCGTTCCACCTGTACAGCGATGTCGAGTCGTCGCGTCTGCGCTCGTACATGATGGGCTATTTCACCATGATGATGGCAATCTGCTCGGTGCTTACTAAGCTTTCCGACGAGGATTGTGCCGATGAGCGCCTGAAGACGTTGTGGAGTGATTTAAAGGCCTATGACGAGCGTATGTATCGTCGTGCACGCTACGGTGTGGTCGGCTTCTTCACCAATCTGCGCGGTCGTGCCGGTGACAAAACCACACTCGGCCTATACCGTCTTGCCTCAAAGATCTTCAAATTCAACTAGCTGCTGAGTAATCGCTGCTGATGGGTTGACTGGGCCCCTTGGCCTTTAGTTTGCTACTGCGAACAGTCCTGCTCGCACGGAAAGCACATTGAGTGCTTTCCGGCTCGTGCGGAACTTGTATCAAACTAAAGGCCAAGGGGCCTCTGCTACAAGAATCGATTGTCAGGCTGCCAGAATTTGAAGATCTTAGACGCGCGGTACACAGGGGCCTGGGCTGAAAGGGATTTAGTTGAGTAGGTTGCCCGGTGGGTCTTGGTTATGTTTGTCGCGAGTTCCGCACGAGCCGAAGAGCACTTAATGTGCTCTTCGTGCGAGCCAGGACTGTAGAGCAGCAAACATAACCAAGACCCACCGGGCAACCGGACGAGTTAGTTTACTTTGCGGCACCGGGGATGCCGTGGGAGGTTTTGGCGGTTTTGGCTCCGTTTACGATGGCAGTTTCCAGGGCCCTTACTGCGAGCATGCCCAGCAGGTCTAGGGGAACGGTGGCGCTTGCCTGGGCGCCCAGTTTGCCGCTGGCGAGGGTGTAGATAGTGTCGCCGTCGTTGGTGGTGTGCGTGGGACGGATGGCGTGTGCGTAGGCGTCTGCAGCCATCTGGGAGACCTTGGTGGCTTGTGCCTTAGTGAGTTCCACGTTGGTGACGATGCAGCTGATGGTGGTGTTGGTGCGGTCGAGCGGCATCTGCATGGATCCGGCGGCTGCAAAGGCTGCGAGTTCCATGTCGACGATCTGGTCGCTATCGGCTGCGGCGCGCATACCGGCGACCCACTCGCCGGTGAAGGGGTCGACAACGTTGCCGCAGGCGTTGACCGAGACCACGGCGCCCACCTTGATGGGGCCGAGCGCCACGGCGGCAGCGCCAAGGCCGGCCTTCATGCAGGTAGCGGGGCCCATGAGCTTACCCACGGTAGCGCCCGTGCCGGCGCCTACGTTGCCCTGTTCGAGCTTGGTGGGGGTGTTGTCGAGTGCTTCGCGCACGGCGGCGATGCCGGCCTCAATGTCGGGGCGAACGGTGGGGTTACCAAAGGCGAGGTCGAAGATACAGCTCGAGCACACGATAGGCACCTGCGTGGGGCCGACGGGAAGGCCGATGCCGCGGCTCTCAAGCTCGCGAGCGACGCCGCTTGCAGCCTCGAGGCCAAAGGCCGATCCGCCCGAAAGGCAGACGGCGTGGACCTTGTCGACGGTGTTCTCAGGTCGCAGCAGGTCGGTTTCGCGCGAAGCGGGAGCACCGCCGCGAACGTCAACACCGCCGGTGGCGCCCTCGGGTGCCACGATTACGGTGCAACCGGTGCCGGCCTCCTCGTCCGTATAGTTGCCATAGCAAAAGCCATCGACATCGCAGACGTCAATGGCCTCGAGCAGTGTATCCATGTTTAACTCCTATCGGTTTTCCGCCGCGCCTTGTGCCCGGTCGGGATCCGTACGGTACGCCAAAATTGTAGGCGCTGGGGGACACCCGGCGCCAGATGCAATTACGAGAGTTTTTGAATGGCACGTGCGACGCGGGCGATGGGTAGGCCCACCACGTTATAGAAGTCGCCCGAAATATCGTTCACGAGCATGCGGCCGCCTGTGCCCTGGATGCCGTAGGCGCCTGCCTTATCCATGGGCTCACCCGAGGCAACGTAGTGCTCGATCTGCTCGTCGGTGAGCTCGTAGAACGTCACGTTGGTCACATCGACAAAGGACAGGCTCTCGGCGGCATGCGGGGCGGCCGTATCGCCTGCCTTAACGATGCAGACGCCGGTTGCGACCTGGTGCGTGCGGCCCGAAAGCTCACGGAGCATGGTGCGCGCCTCGTCCTCGGTTGCTGGCTTGCCCAGAATCTTGCCGTCAAAGGTGACGATGGTGTCGGCCGCGACCGTCAGCTCATTGGGTTCGGCATACTCGGCAGCAACGGCAGCCGCCTTGGCGCGTGCCAAGCGCTCGACAAGCGTGAGCGGGGCCTCGCCATCAAAGGGCGTTTCGTCGATATCCGCGGGAATCACGCGAATGTTGTAGCCTGCCTCGCGCATCAACTCGATGCGGCGCGGCGATTGCGAAGCCAAAATCATAGTTGGATGCCCTCGGCGACCTTCTCGACGGCCTTGTCGCCGGCGAGCGTGCGCAGCAGCTCAAGCGCAAAGGGGAGCGACTGGGCCATGCCGCTGGCGGTGATGATGTTGCCGTCTTGCGTAACCTTCTCGCCGGTATAGGCGCCTTCGGGGAAGCTTTTCTCAAAGCCAGGGAAGCACGTGGCATGGCGTCCCTCGAGCAGGTCGAGCTCGCCCAGGATAAACGGGGCGGCGCAGATGGCGGCGACGTACTTGGTCGCGGCGAACTCGCAGACCACGTCGCAGACGCGCTGATCGGCGCGCAGGTTGGTGGCACCGGGCAGGCCGCCGGGCAGCACGACGCAGTCGTACTCGTCAAAGTCGATCTCATCAAAGAGCGCATCGCAGGTCACGGGGATCTGCAGCGAGCTCACGACCTCACGCGTGGGCATGATCGAGACGAGCGTGGCGCGCACGCCGCCGCGACGCATGACATCGACCATGGTCAAGCATTCAATAGTTTCAAAGCCATCGGCGGCGAGAACGGCAACGCTGGGCATGAGGGTTCCTTTCATAGACGGCATACAATTAGCCGTCTTATACCCCGAAGACCTCCGCTTGCCACGCTCGATTTCCCAATGTTTAAAAAGGGACGGGGATTAAATAATCATTCGGTGCAAATTGATTATTTAATCCCCGTCCCAGAAAAATCATCGGGCGTGGTCTTGGGCAAACAGTCTAGTTGCGCTTGAGGTGGACGACGGTTTCGCAGTGGAAGGTTTGTGGGAACAGGTCGACTGGCGTGATTTTTACGGGGGAGAAGGTGCCTTCCTCGACAAAGCGTTTGAGATCGCGCGCCAGGGTGGCCGGGTCGCAGCTCACGTAGGCGACGTCGCGGGCACTCGTGCTGGCGATAAGGTCGATCGCCTCGGGGGCGAGGCCTGCGCGCGGCGGGTCGACCACCAAGACGTCGGCATCCTGGTCGGGGAACTCGCGTACCGCGTCTCCGCCAATGACGTCGACGTTATCAAGCTTGTTGATCTCCAGGTTACGGCGCAGGTCGCGCACGGCGGGGCCGTAGGCCTCGACGGCGGCGACAAAGTCGCAGCGGCGGGCGAGCGGCAGGGTAAAGGTGCCGGCACCGCAGTACAGGTCCACGGCAAGCTCGTCTTCCTGCGGGTCGAGCGCTTCCATGACAAGCTCGATCAAAATCTCGGCACCCTTGGTGTTGACCTGGAAAAAAGACGGGGCAGACAAGCGCATCTGACCCTCGGCGATATTCTCGGTCCATGAGCCCTCTCCGGCGAGCATTTCGACCTTGGAGACACGGCGGGCCTTCTTTTCGCCCTTGCTCATCACGCGCACGACACTTGTGGGGTGCGCGGCGTCTGCCAACACGCGCGAGACTTGCGAGCGCGGGAAAGAGCCCGTAGGCGTCCAGAGCGCCACCTCGAGTGCCTTGGTGCGACGCGAGGCGCGAATGCCCACGCGCTCAAGGCCCAGGTCGTGGCTGCCGCTCAGATAATTGAGCGCGCCGACGACCGATTTGAGTGCCTTGGGGAAGCGTTTGTCGAACAACGGGCACGAATCGACGGTCACGATCTTGCGAGGATCGACACCGTGCATGCCAAGGCGCACGCGACCGTTGACGACGGTCGGTTCGAGCTCGATTTTATTGCGGTAGCCCCAGTCGTCCTTGGTGTGGCAGATGGGCTGTACCAACTCATCGACCTGCTCAGGAGCGAACTTGCCGATGCGCTCGAGCGTGGAGCGCAGGTTTTGCTCCTTGGCGGCGAGCTGTGCCGTGCGTGAGAGATTGCCCCACGAGCAGCCGCCGCAGATGCCCACGAAGGGGCAGGGAGGCTGAATGCGATCGGGGCTTGGCTCCAGAATCTCGGTGGTGCGGCCACGCATGAACGACTTGCCGTCCTGTACGACCTCGGCCTCGACGGTGTCGCCTGCCACGGCGCCCTGCACAAAGACGGCCTTGCCGTTGTCGGCGTGTGCCAGCCCGTCGGCGCCGTAGGTCATCGATTCTATAGTGAGCTTCATATTCCTGCCTGTCATTCGCGTTGTTGTTCGCACCATGGTAGCAGGGAAAAGCGCCCCGCATCCGAGGCTTTCCTCAAATGCGGGGCGCTTCTACAAACTGCTTCTACAAACGACTATTTCGTCTTGCCGGTAATGAGCGTCTTAAGACCCAGGCCGATTAGACCCAGGCCCATGCGCACGCGGCCGGGGCGATGGCGCTCGATGGCCTTGGTCTTGCCGGCGGGCTTATCGCGACGGGCGCTCGTCTCGGGTGCGGGCTTGGTGACCTGCGGATCGGGCTGAGGTGCAGGTGCAGGCTCGGGCTCAATGACGGTCGCCTGGACCTCTTGGACCTTGGGTGCTACTGGCTGCGGCTCGGCCTCGGGGGCAGGTTCCGCCTCAATGACGGGCTCGGGCGCGGCCTCGGCGTTGCGATAGGCGCGCTCCAGCAGAGCCTCCTGCGAGTTGAAGGGTTTCTCACCCTCTGCACGCTCCACGGGGACCCAGGTGCCGTCGCTCGTGAGGCTGCGGGCCTTCACGTTGTCCTGCAGCTGCATGCCCATGTACTCGTGTACCAGGGCGCGGCAGGTGGGGTCGAGCACAGGGAAGGCGATCTCCACGCGGTGCTCGGTGTTACGTGTCATCATGTCTGCCGAGCTCAGGTAAATCATGTCCGAGTCCACGCCAATAGCGTAAACACGGGCGTGCTCCAAAAAGCGTCCGACGATGGAGCGGACATGTACGTTCTCGGTCTTGCCCGGAACACCGGGCTTGAGGCACGAGATGCCGCGGATGATCATGTCTACGCGCACGCCGGCACACGATGCCTCGGCGATCTTGTCGATAACCTCGCGGTCGGTCAGCGAGTTGAGCTTAAAGAACACGCGGGCGGGCTCGCCGGCAAGGGCGCGCTGGATCTCGCGGTCAAGCCCGCGCATGATGAGCGGTTTCAGTCCGACGGGCGCCACACCCAGGAAGCGGTAGTCGCCGCGCAGGTTGCCCAGCGACAGATTGCGGAAGAACAGGTTGGCGTCCTCGCCGATGCCGGGATGGGCTGTCATGAGCATAAAGTCGCTGTAGAGTTTGGCCGTCTTCTCGTTAAAGTTACCGGTGCCCAAAAGCGTGAGGCGCGTTAGCGCCATGCCCTCGCGATAGGTGAGCTGGCAGATCTTTGAGTGGCATTTAAAGCCCTCGGAACCATAGATGACGGTGCAGCCTGCCTCTTCCAGACGCTCGGCCCACTCGATGTTGTTCTGCTCGTCAAAGCGGGCACGAAGTTCCATGAGCACCGTGACCTCTTTGCCGTTCTCGGCAGCATCGATCAGCGACTCGCACAGGCGGCTCTGCTTGGCCACGCGGTAGAGCGTGATGCGCAACGAGATGCACTCGGGGTCATAGGCGGCCTCGTGCACCAGGTCCAAGAACGGGTTCATGGCCTCGTAGGGATAAAAGAGCAGCTTGTCGCCCTGCAGCACCTGTTCGCGGATGGAGCGGGTCATATCGATGGTGGGGTTGGGCTGCGGCTTAAACGGCGTAAAGAGCAGCTCGTTGCGCAGGTGCTCGGGAATCTTGCCCTCAATGCCAAAGACGTAGCCCAGGTTGAGCGGGATATCGCAGGTAAAGACCGAGCGACGCGAGAGCTCGAGCGCCTTGCGGATAGTCTTGAGCGTTGCTTTTTCGAGTGAGCCCGAGACGGCGAGCACTACAGGCTGCAGGCGCAGGCGCTTCTTAAGGATGCGCTTCATGTGCTGGCGGTAGTCCTCTTCCTCTTCGACGCCCTCGCCGTCCGGATCGATGTCGGCGTTGCGGGTGACGCGGATCAGCGCGCGATCCAGCGGCTTATAGGAGCCAAAGCAGCTGTCCAGGCAGGCGAGGATGACGTCCTCGAGCAAGATGTAGGAGTAGGTGCCGGTGGGCGAGGGAATCTCGACCACGCGGTTCATCGAGGCGGGGATCTCGATAAGGCCCAGCAGGCTCTCCTCGTCGGTGGCGCCGTCCAGACCACAGGCCAGATAGAGCGCGCCGTTGCGCAGGTTGGGGAAGGGGTGGCGAGGATCGATGACCAGCGGCGAGATGACCGGCGACACGTAGGCCTGGAAGTAGCGGGTTACAAAGGTGCGCTCCTCGGGCGTAAGCGAATCGATGCGGGCGCGGTGAACGCCCAAGGTGTCGAGCTTGCCCTCGATGCTCTTAAAGATGGACTCCCAACGGGTAAGGAGCCCGGGCATTTCGGCCATGACAGCATCGACCTGTTCGGAGGCGGTCATATTGCTCTTGTTGTCGACGGGCTGTTTTTTGAGCTCTGCCAGATCGGACAGGCCGCCCACGCGCACCATGAGAAACTCGTCGAGGTTAGACTCGAAAATCGACACGAATTTTAGACGCTCGAACAGCGGAACGGTCTCATCGAAGGCTTCGTCAAGCACGCGGTTGTCAAAGCGCAGCCAGCTAAGCTCTCGGTTTTGCGTGTACGAGAAGTCGCGCGGCGGCTTGCGCAGCTTTGCGGCGGCTTGCTTTTTTTCGATTTTGCTCGGCATATGCATCTGTCCGTTCAGTCCCCGTAGGGGACGGTAGCCTAACTCTAATTCACTATTGTCTCAATTTAGTCGACCGCTGGCACGGACGTATCGCGTGAACGGTATCTTTACCTACTTCTTACGCTGACAAGTCATAGGACTGACGCCCTGCTCGTCTGCAAGCGGTCTATATCCTCACTCAACTGGTACGTAAGTGTGAATAAGAATGATAGATAGCTGAATATCATTGAATGCAGGCGGAAACGTGAACAAACATCATTTATATACATAAAACCGATTAAGCTATGCAATTCTGAATCAAAAGTTTAGAGACACAATCGCAAATGGTTTTTAGGAAAAAAGAGCGTTTACCTTAGAAAAGTTACTTTAGAACGCCGAAGTACATCATGGGGGAATCACATGCGATATACCGTTCATCGCACTTTGTTGACCGTTCGGGGGCGAGGTGGAATTGCGGGTGGAATTTGGATATAACTAGAGCTGTCAGCAAGCAGCGCCCGTTACGGAAGGGCGCTGAGAGATTCGGCCGAAAGGCCCGAAAGAAAGGTAGGAGGCCATGACGAAAGGTCTGCACGTGCCTTCCGAGATCGGCAAGCTCAGGAAGGTCTGCCTGCACCGTCCCGGCGACGAG
>JAGZSF010000016.1 GCA_018381235.1 Collinsella sp.
AGCGTAGTGGCGGCGGGGAGGCACGGTGGCCATTATTCGGTGACCGGGATTGGTCAAAATAGTTTGACTATTAGCGGCTAAAATCGCCCGGCGCTAACAAAACGGCAACTGCCCTGCAAGACGAAAACCGTTTTCGTACGGATTTAAAGCAGACGTAAACGGTTTTCGTCTTGATTTGCATCCGGAATTAAGACGAAAATTGCGCTTTCGTGCGCTTATTACCAGACGCAAATTGTTTTCGTCCGGCTATGCGTCCCCAATCTAGACGAAAAAGGCCCCGAGCTCGTATTGAACTGCATCCCAATTCTTGGACGGGCGCCGATGCCCTGATCTCTGCCATGTCGAGGTGCGAGATCAAATCCTTGGCGCGCTCGCCGGAGTGGTATGCCTTGTTCGGCGCCACCTTCCTGTAGAGCTTCTTGAGCTTCGTCTTCCCCTTGTTGCCCGGCGGCATCTCCGTCTCAGGTGGCAGCCCTAGGAAGGACAGGACGCCGGGCAGGTCGCACAGCATCACGTCCTCGATGTCGGCCTTGGCCGCCAGGTCGACGACTCTCTGCGCTGTCGGCGAGATGTTCGGGGTGCTGCTACCGCCCGCTGGTTCGGAAGCTGGCGGGCAGTAGCGGGCAGTAGCGGCAGTAGCGGTGTGGCTCGATAGGCCCGAATATCCGTAAGGAAGGTGCTCGCTCTCATATGTGCTGATATGCCTCGCCTCGCGAACCTTGGGATGCTTCCTGAGGTAATCCCTCAATTCGAGCCACTCTTTATGCTCATAACGCTTCGAAATCGTTTCCCCGTCGACAGTTTCCTTCACATAATGGTATGTTCGAACGCCTTCGAACTTGCCGAACCCGTTCTCGACGCTGAAGTTTCTGAACCAGCGCGAAAACCCATTCAGGTCCATGAAGTTGACTTGGGGATGCCTGTCTTTCGTTCGTTCGAATGAGTGGACGAGCGGAGTGCCTTTGACTTGTTCCAGGCCGAAGGCTTCCATTTCGCGGGCCTGCTCCTTTTTCCAGAATTCGAGATACGACGTCAGCGTCTCGCTTATCGAGATCCTCTGCACGCTTTTCTTGCTTTTGGGCGAGCGAACGCTTCGATCGGCCGCGAACTGCTGCTCAATGAGGATGCTTCTGTTCTCGACGGAGACATCGGACCACGTCATCCCGAGGGCTTCTGCCCTTCTCATGTCGGTGTCGAGCATGAGCATCACGCATGTGATGTGCGCGTCCGGTTCTCGATTGAGTAGGATGTCGAGTAGGCGAGCGGCGTGATGGTTCCTTCGCGGTTGTCGTGGAATTTTTTTGCGTACGAGCCGACGGTGTCCCTCGATTATTGGACGTAGGTGCCGCTGTTGAGTTCTGCCTTGTAGGCTTCGAGTGCGGCGTCGACCTCTCGGCTTTTGGTGGTATGTATGGTCTGCCACGGCGAATAGCGGTATTTGCCCGTGACCGGATCCTTGCCGAGGCTGTGACGGTAGCGCCACGTGTATTTGTCGCGGCGTTGCTTCGTTCCTTTGCCTATGACGAGAGGTCGGTCGTTCATCGTGTTCCTTGCCTGAAGTGCCTGAGAATCGCGCTCGGTTGCGCGGAATGGCGCAAAGGGCTGGGGCGGGTGGGCATTACCCTTGGTGGTGGGCCCTGCGTGGGGTCACACCCCAAGGGTAATGCTCCGCCTGACCGCTTTCAAGCTCGTTGTGGGTCGAATTTGGGTCGAATTATTCCGCGTACTTTTCTTTCGTAAATCTATGAAAACATCAAATGACCTGGAGTTATATTGACTTCAATTTGGGTCGAAATGTCTGAATGAAACAACGTCGTAGCGACCTCATAACCCGAAGGTCGGTGGTTCAAATCCGCCCCCCGCGACCATGAAACTTCAGGTCGGAAGCATAAAAGCTCCCGACCTTTTTCTTTGTCTAGGGGTTTCGGCATCTCTCGTTCTTTGGGTACCTCGAGGCGGGCAATCAGATAGATGCTTACGAGTATCATAGGGTCTTTTTACGTCGCGGTCGTGTCTCGTACTGGTGCGCCGCTCTTTGTGGGACGTGTCACTTTGCCATAGGTTGTCCGGCGGCGGGGCGCAGGTCGTTCCCCGTGGCGTCGCTCCTTTCGACGCTACGCTGCCTGGCTACTCGTTCCACTGGTGCTTTTTCATGTCGACGCAGCCGTTGTCTCGGAAGGCGACTCCTTCCTCCGTCAGTAGTGCTCGCTGGTCGGGGAAGTTTGGCACGAGGCGTCCCGCGTGGTTGACGACGCGGTGGCAGGGATAATCGCCGTAGCGATCCGCCTCGCTCAGCACCGCTCCGACCAGGCGAGAGTTTTTCTCCCTGCCGATGAGGCGCGCTATCTGACCGTACGAGGCGACGCATCCCGCCGGAATCTCTGCCACGACGGAGAGAATCTCATAAACCAAATCTTCGTCCAGGACTTTTCCCATCGTATCGCTCCCGTGTTCGCTTTTGCCTTCGGGGGCGCGGCGCCGATCACCCGTGCTGCGATTTTCGCAGCTCCCCTTACCGAAGCATCGAGGGAAAGCGCGTGCGTGTCAAGGTTGTCTGGTCCAGTTGCTGGCTCGATGCCTCGAGATGTTCGCCTCAAGTGCGACCTGCCCCTATTGGAAAAGGATGCCGAAGATGTATTTGGTGATGGCGGAGCGGCGGATGACCCCCACGAGTTTGCCCTCGTCATCAACCACAGGAAGCTTCTTGAACTTCTTCTTCGCCAGCAGCGCGGCGACGCGGGCGATGCTCTGCTCGGGACGGGCACACACTACCTGGCGCGTCGCGAAATCCATGACGCAGCGATCCTTCAGGTCTTCGATGCGCTGCTCAAGGCTCTGATCGTCGAAGTACAGCATGGACGCGTCGCCGCCCGTGAAGATGGTGTGAGCGCGATGCTGCGCGATGGCTCCCATGACATCGCCGTCGGAGATGAACCCGACCACCTGGTTGCGCTCATCGATTACGGGCATGCTGCTCACCTCGTTTTCGGCGAGCATGCGCACCACGTCGGAAATCGTGCAATCCTGCGTGCAGGTGAACGGCTCTTCAATCATGATGCTCGAAACGGGCGTCCCCTCGAGCTCGAGCGGGATGCGCTCGGACAGAATCTCGGACATCGCTTATGCCTCCTTCGTTTTCGGTGCGGTTTTCTTGGTGCGCACGCTGAATATGGCGCAGATGAGGGAAACGAGGCCGATTGCCGCGCACACCTTGTAAGCGACGCCCGCGCCCACGGCGGTGGCTACTTGGATGCTCGCATCGACGCCGGCCGACGCGGTGACGCTTGTCATGACCGTGATGATGAGCGCCGTGCACAAACCGCCGGCGACCTGGCGGCCGGTGTTCGCGATGGCGTTGCCGTGGGCGATCATGTCATTTTTCAAGGCATTGACACCCCATGTGTTCACCGGCATGTTCGCGAGCGACTGGCCGGCGGACTGCAGCATGCAGAACAGCGCAACCACCAAGATGGGCGTGTTTACCGTCGAAAGCGAGAGCAGGAACAGGGCGCCGGTCATGAGGGCCAGGCCGACGATCGAGATGGCACGCGGACCGAACTTGTCGAACACCACGCCGGAGATAGGGCTGATGATGATGCCCACCGCCGCGGCGGGAAGCATGGCCATGCCGGTTTCGAAGGCCGAAGCGCCAAGCGAGGTTTGCAGCAGCAACGGCAACAGCGTGTTGGTGACCAGGCATGCGGCGTTGATGAGCGTGACGATGATGGCGGCCACGCGGAACTCGCGCGTCTTGAGCGTGCCCAGTTGAAGGAGCGGGTCCTCGATTTTGCCCTGGCGTACGACGAACAGCACCAAGCACACGACACCCGCGACGATCGAGCCGAGCACCACGGGGTTGCCCCAACCCATCGACGAGGCGCTCGAGAACCCGTAGAGAAGTCCGCCGAAGGCGATGGTGGAGAGGACGACCGAGGGCAGGTCGAGCTTGGGGTTCTTCAGCTCGCCCACGTTTTTCAGCATGAACACGCCCAGCACCAGCACGAGAATTGCGAGGGGGACGATGGCGCCGATCATGGTGCGCCAGCCGTACGTGTCGATCACCGCGCCGCCTACGACGGGGCCGACCGCGGGACCCGCCGACATGACGATGCCCGCCATGCCCATAGCCGTTCCTCGTTTCTCGACGGGGAACACCAGCATGGGAACCACCGAGACAAGCGGCATGAGCACGCCTGAGCCCGCCGCTTGCAACACGCGACCGATGATGAGGAACAGGAAATCAGGGGCTGCGGCGCACAGCAGCGTGCCCAGCGCGAACACCAGCGTCGCCCCGAAGAATAGCGCGCGGGTGCTGAACTTGTCGATAAGGAACGCCGAAACGGGGACCATGATGCCGCTCACCAGCGGGTATATGGACATGATCCACTGGGCAGTCGAGGCATCGATGGCGAAATCGGACATGATGACCGGCAGCGCAGGCGACATCACCGTTTGGTTCAGTAGCGCCAAGAAGGCACCCAGGACGACGACCGCGACGATGCTGATCTGGGTACCGGTAATGCGCCCATTGGCGGGCGCGACCGTACAATTATCAGACATAAGCTTCCTTCGTATCTATTCGATTCTTCGCCGAAGGCGCGCCGGCCCACGGGCGAAATAACATGCACGTGCTATGCGTGCATCAGATACGACAGGAAGAAAGCGGCTGCTCAGAGCGCACTTGGGGAACAACAGGAGAGGCCCCGTATACCAGGGGCCGCCGAATTGCGATGTATGCTTTGGTCAAATCCTTCATAGCGGGGAGGCATTCTAGCAGCCGTCTTCGCCCCTTTCAAGGGATGTAACCCAGACGTTGATTTTCTTCACCGAGGCGCCATCGTTGACGGGTGGCGTGCTTCTCTATCGCCACACCGCGGGGCGAGGGAACGCCGCGGCGAGCTTGTACATCGGCTATGTGTGCAGCTGCGAGCGTGTCGCCGGCGCGCGCTGGGCGCCAGTCCGATCCGGCCGACTCTTGCCGACGGTCGGTCGCCGTCCTCCTCCATCTCCGCCTGCTCTGTTTTTGCTCGGCTCCCTTGTCGTATCATGGACGGACGAGAATTGAGCGAAGGCGGTACGTATGAACATCCAGATATTCGGCACGAAGAAAAGCTTCGATACTAAGAAGGCGCAGCGCTATTTCAAGGAACGTCGTGTGAAGTTCCAGTTCATCGACTTGAAGGAAAAGGGGATGAGCAAAGGCGAGCTCGAAAGCGTGGCGCGCGCCGTCGGCGGGATCGACGCTGTGATCGATCCAAAGGCGAAAGATGCCGACACGGTTGCGCTCGTACAGTATCTTGCTGCCGACCAGAAGTTCGAAAAGGTGCTCGATAACCAGCAGATTCTTCGTGAGCCCATCGTTCGCAACGGCCGCCAGGCAACCGTTGGCTACGAGCCTGACGTGTGGAAGGGCTGGGAATAAAGCGGCTGGGAATAAAGTGAAGCGCCCACGCCCGTGGTTTTATCCACGGACGCGGGCGCTTGCGTAAGACGTCTCTTGTCGTTTGAGTGGAGCGCCCCGGCGGCGCTGAACAACGCGCCCCGGTGACGTGGCTCGGGGCTCTTTGTACCGCGCATCTATGAGAGGAGATATTTGATGCGCATGGGCGCTACTCCATGTAGCCACCCTGAATGGCGGAAACTGCATGCTCGGTAAAGAACTTGAGCGTGCCGGAGGTGTAACGATTAGCCTTGGGCTTCCAAGCGGCTCGGCGCTCGGCCAGGACGGCGTCGACCTCGGCCGGCTCCATCTCCTTGCCGGCGATGCCCACGATGGACAGCGAGCGCTCGGGGATGTTGATTCGGATAAGGTCGCCCTCCTCAATCAGGGCAATCGGACCGCCCACAGCGGCCTCGGGCGAAACGTGACCGATAGCCGGGCCCTTGGAGGCGCCGGAGAAGCGGCCGTCAGTGATCAGGGCAATGCTCGCGCCCAGCTCGGGGTCGCTGGCGATAGCTTCGGTGGTGTAGAACATCTCGGGCATACCGGAACCCTTGGGTCCCTCATAGCGAATGATAACGGCATCGCCGGGCTTGACCTCGTGCGTCAGGACGGCGTGAATGGCGTCCTCCTCGCAGTCGAACGGACGGGCCTTGAGCGTAGCCTGGAACATCTCGCGCGGAACGACGGTGTGCTTGACGACCGCGCCCTCGGGAGCAAGATTGCCGTGGAGGATGGCGATGGAACCGTCGGTGCCGAAGGCCTGGTCAAACGGACGGATGATGTCCTCGCGCTTGAGATTCCACTTCTCAAGGTAACGACCGCACTTCTCGTAGTAACCGTTGTTCTTAAGGTCCTCGAGGTTTTCGCCGAGGGTCTTGCCGGTGACGGTCATGACATCGAGGTGGAGCATCGACTTGATCTCCTCCATGATGCGCGGCACGCCACCCGCATAGTAAAAGAACTGCGCCGGCCACTCGCCTGCGGGACGGACGTTAAGCAGGTAGTGAGCGCCACGGTGCAGACGATCGAAGTCGTCGGCGGACATCTCGATGCCAAACTCGCGGGCAATCGCGGGGATATGCAGCAGCGAGTTGGTGGAGCCCGAAATGGCGCCGTGGACCATGATGAGGTTCTCGAAGGACTCCTTGGTCACGATGTCGCGGGGGCACAGGTTGTGCTCGGAGAGCCACACGGACTGACGGCCGGCCTCGCGGGCGAACTCGCGCAGGTCGGAGCTGGTGGCGGGCAGCAGAGCTGTGCCGGGGAGCATAAGGCCCAGGGCCTCGGCCGTGACCTGCATGGTCGAGGCGGTACCCATAAAGGAGCAGGCGCCGCAGCTGGGGCATGCGTTGTGCTTGGCAAACTCAAGCTCCTCGCGGGAGATCTCGCCGCGCTCGTAGCGGGCAGAAATCGCGCCGAGCTGCTCCAAGGTCAGCAGATCGGGACCGGCATCCATGACGCCGCCGGTAACGACGATGGAGGGGATGTTGATGCGGCCCATGGCCATGAGGTTCGCAGGCAGGCCCTTATCGCAGCTGGCGACAAAGACGCCGGCGTCGAACGGGGTGGCCTTGGCATGGATCTCGATCATGTTGGCGATCATGTCGCGGCTGGGCAGCGAGTAGTTAATGCCGTCGTGTCCCTGGGCCTCGCCGTCGCAGATATCGGTGCAGAAGTAACGGGCACCGTGACCGCCAGCCTCGGCAACGCCGGCACGGACCTCCTCGACCAGCTCGAACAGGCCGGCAGAACCCGGGTGCGAATCGCCAAAGGTCGACTCGATAATGACCTGCGGCTTGTCCAGATCCTCGATAGACCAGCCAGAGCCCAGGCGCAGCGGGTCCATCTCGGGGCTGATGGTGCGAAACTTGCCGGAACGCGGCTGCAGCTTGGCAACCAGGTCGGCTGCCTCCTGCTGAATCTGTGCCTTGGTCTTCTCGTCCATGGTGCTCTCCTCTTTTGGTTTGAACGGTTGTACCAATCGTTGGTTAATGAATCAGGTGTAAATGGGTACCGAGCGATGCACTCGGCAAAAGATGCTTAGCTACGCGAACTAGGCGAAGAACGAAATCACCAGGGCGCAGGCAAGACCCGAAAGGCCGATGAGCGTCTCCATAACGGTCCAGGACTTGAGGGTGGTCTTCTCGTCAATCTCCAGGAACGAGGAGCACATCCAAAAACCGGCATCGTTGACGTGCGAGAGGGCCGTGGCACCGCCGCAGATAGCAAGACAGATAGCGGCACGCATGAGCACTGAGGCTCCGGAAACCGCAGGCATGGCGGCCATAATGCCCGATGCCATGGTCATAGCGACGATGGAGCTGCCGACAGAGGCACGCACCATGACGGCAATCAAAAAGGCAACGACCACCAAAGGCAGCGGTGAGGCCTCGAGCATAGGGCCGATAACCTGGCCCAAGCCGCAGTCCTGCAGCATCCAGCGAATGACGCCGCCACAGGCGATAACCAGCAAGATCATGCCGACGGGCTTAAGAGAGCGGTCGAGCAGGGCCTTGAGCTCGGCGCCGGAGTAGCCGCGGCGCGCGCCCAGCAGATACATCGCGACGAGCGTGGCAAGCGTCAAAGCGACGAACGGCTTGCCCAGGAAGGCGAGAATCGAGGCGAGCTCGGCGGGCATGGGGATATAAGAGGACAACGTGCCCAGCAAAATCAGACAAAGCGGCGTGAGCACGATGGCAAGCACCATGCCAAAGGAGGGAAGCTCTTTTTCATCGCTCGCACCCTCGGCAGAGGTAAAGTGCTCCGGAACATCGGTAAAAATGCGACCGCCCACGTTGCGGCCCCACACGACGCCGGCAATCGCCATAGCGATAAAGGCGGTGGGGATACCGACGAGGATCATGGTGCCCAGGTCGACACCGAGCGTGCCGGCGACCAGAACCGACCCGGCGGATGGCGGCACAAACGCATAGCCAGCGGCAAGTCCCGCGAGCAGCGCGATGCCGTAGTAGAGCGTCGACTTTTTGGTCTGCGATGCCACGCTAAACGCAGGCGGAATCAAAACGACTACGCCCGCCTCAAAGAACACCGTGGTGCCGATGACCAAACCGGTGATGCCCAGCGCCCAGCTGGAGTGGCCCTGGCCAAAGGCGTCAATGAAGGTCTGGGCGATCTTCTTGGCGCCGCCGCTCTCCTCCAAAATCTGGCCAAACATCGATCCCAGGCCAATGAGCAAGGCGATGTTTTGCAGCGTGGTGCCCACGCCCTTGGTGACGGTGTCTGCCACCATATCGAGCGGCATGCCGGCTCCGATACCGATCACGAGCGCCGAGACCATCATCGAAAGCACAGGATGCAGCTTGAACTTAATGATGGGCGCAAGCAGCAGCGCGATGCCCACGATGGCGGCGATGACCAGCCTGGTGGGGTCGGCCATAAACGTTGGGTCTGACATCTTTCCTCCAATTCATCAGACCTTTTGAATTCGGCTTAGACTATAGCGCGTTTTCAATAGGTCTGATGTTTAAAAGGGAAACTTTTTTGAAATACATCTGATGTATTTGCTGAACGATCTGTTTTTGACGGTAAACGGCCACTTACAGTTCTCCATTGTCGGAGCGAACCACCGCGGCTTCTGTTAAATGAGCTAGAATAGCTCTGATGAATTCTTTTGATATGAGGTGAAGCGTGGCACGAGCCGATTCGGGACTCCCCGAGCAGATTTCGAAGAATATTATTCAACTGATCCTGGATGAGCATCTTGAGCAAGGCGACCGCCTGCCCAAGGAGGCTGTGCTCGTCGAGCGCCTGGGTGCTGGCAGGAGCACCGTACGCGAGGCTATGAAGCTGCTGCAGTCGCGCAACATCGTGCGCATTAAACAGGGCTCGGGCACCTATGTGGCATCAAACCCCGGCGTTGCCGACGATCCGCTGGGCTTTACCTTTATCGATGACAAGAGGCGCCTGGCACGCGACCTGCTCGAAGTGCGCTTTATGATCGAGCCGCAGATGGCCAGCATGGCCGCAGAGCACGCGACCGACGATCAAATCATCTGCATTAAAGAGCTTTGCGATGAGTCCGAGCACTTGGCCGCGCGGGACGAAGACTATTCTGCCGCCGACACCGCGTTTCACATCGCAATTGCCGAAAGCTGCGGCAACCTCGTCGTTCCCCGCCTAATGGGCGTGCTCAAGGCGCCTGTCCCCCTGTTTATTGACGTGACCGGCAAAAAGCTGGTTGAGGAAACCATCCGCACCCACCGTGGCGTGGCCGACGCCATCGCCGCGCGCAATCCCACCGCAGCGCACGACGCGATGTACCTGCATCTGGTGTACAACCGCAACATGATCGCAGAGGGAGCGCAGGAACAGAGCAAATAGACGTCCGCACGGCAAGGGCGAGACTACCGTTCGCCTTTTAAAAGTGAACGTTCACCTGATTTTAGGGAATAAGGGGTGGCTATTACGCTGCTTCACCTATACTGACCTTGTATGAAAAGCAAGACTTATATAGATGAACGTTTCTTTTGAAAGGATCGCTATGTCTGATCTTATGGACAGCTTCCGTCTGGACGGCAAGGTCGCACTGGTGACCGGCGCCACCTACGGCATTGGCATGGCCATTGCCGAGGCGCTCGGAGAGGCCGGCGCCAAGATCGCCTTTAACGCCCGTCACGCCGACAAAGTCGCCGAAGCCGAGAAGCACTACCGTGAGCTGGGCTTTGACGCTCACGGCTATGTTGCCGACGTCACCGACGAGACTGTCGTCGCCGAGCTCATCGCCAAGATCGAGGCCGACTTTGGCACCACGCCCGACATCCTGGTCAACAACGCCGGCGTCATCCAGCGTACCCCGATGCTCGACATGAGCGCCGAGGACTTCCGCCGCGTCGTCGATATCGACCTCAACGCACCGTTTATCGTGTCAAAGGCCTGCCTGCCTGGCATGATCGCCAAGGGCCACGGCAAGATCATCAACATCTGCTCGATGATGAGCGAGCTGGGTCGCGAGACCATCGCCGGCTATGCTGCCGCCAAGGGCGGACTCAAGATGCTCACCAAGAACATCTGCTCGGAGTTTGGCGAGGCCAATATCCAGTGCAACGGCATTGGGCCCGGCTACATCGCCACGCCGCAAACCGCACCGCTGCGCGAGACGCAGCCCGACGGCAGCCGCCACCCGTTTGACCAGTTCATCATTGCCAAGACGCCGGCCGCCCGTTGGGGCACGCCCGAGGACCTGAAGGGCCCCGCCGTGTTCCTGGCTTCCGACGCGTCGAACTTCGTCAACGGCCACATCCTCTACGTCGACGGCGGCATCCTCGCATACATTGGAAAGCAGCCTCAATAAGCGTCACCGCAACTGCCCACATCAGGTTTCATCCACTCGTTTTTCATTTGAGTTGCGGTGAGATAAGGATTGGTTTGGCTTCTATCAGGCAAAACAGTCCGTATTCCACCGCAAGTTAGAAATAGGAAGGTAATTCGCAATGAAAATCGCTCTGATCAATGAGAACTCTCAGAACTCCAAGAACCCTATGATCGAGGCTGCCCTTAAGAAGGTTGTCGAGCCCATGGGCCACACCGTCTTTAACTATGGCATGTATGCCGACGCCGACTCCAAGCCCCTCACCTATGTGCAGAACGGCATCCTGGCCGCCGTGCTGCTCAACTCCGGCGCTGCCGACTACGTCGTGACCGGCTGCGGCACCGGCGAGGGCGCCATGCTCGCCTGCAACTCCTTCCCCGGCGTGCTGTGCGGCCACGTTGCCGACCCGCTCGACGCCTACACCTTTGCCCAGGTCAACGATGGCAACGCCGTCGCCATGCCCTTCGCCCTCAAGAACGGCTGGGGCCAGGAGCTCAATCTCGAGTACACCTTCGAGAAGCTCTTTGGCTTTGGTTCGGGCAACGGCTATCCTGCCGAGCGTGTTGAGCCCGAGCAGCGCAACAAGAAGATCCTCGACGGCGTCCGCGCTGTGACCATGCGTCCGCTCGTCGACATCCTGGACGAGCTCGACCAGGACCTGGTGAAGGGCGCACTTGCCGGCGAGCACTTCCAGGAGTACTTCTTTGCCAACGCAACCGACGAGGCCATCATCGCCAAGGTCAAGGAGATCCTAGGCCTCTAATCGCACAACTCATTGCAGCTAACGCAAGCGGCGGTCGTCCCACGTACGGGACGACCGCCGCTTTTTACTATCTACCGACTGACGCCGCGGGGACAGGCCCCATGCACCAAGGGATTAACTAGAGCTCGCAGGCAACCTTATAGCCATCGCCGATGGCATCGCGGATGTTGCCACACTTGTTGGCATCGCCCAGCACGTGGGTGGCAACGCCGGCAGCGGCAAGGTCGTCGGCCAACTTGGTATTGGGACGGTAGCCCATCGCCAGCACCAGCGTATCGGCACCGGTGATGGTGTGGACCTCGCCGTCCTTTTCGTAGCTGATGGTGTCCTCGGTGATCTCGGTCACCTTGGCCTCGGTCAGCACGTGGACGCCCTTGGAGAGCATGCGCGTGATGAGCACCGCGCGACCGGCACCGCCCTCGTTGGCAGCGAGCGTCTTGGTCATCTCGATGACGGTGACATCGCGATTGGCCGGCGACAGGTCGTTGACCAGCGGGGCCAGGTAATCTGCTGTCTCGCAACCGACGGTGCCGCCGCCCACGATGACGATCTTCTTGCCCGGGAAAGCCTTGCCACCCAGCAGGTCGTCAGCCGTCATAACCTGCTTAAAGCCCTGCATGAAGGCCGGGGCGATGGGCTCAGCGCCATAAGCCAGGACAACCTCGTAGCCCGCGTAGTCGCGCTGAATGTCCTCGGCCGAGAGCTCGGTACCAAAGACGCACTTCACGCCCGCCTCGGCCAGACGACGATACTGGTACTTGATCACGCGGGTGAGCTCCTGCTTTGCCGGAGGAACGGCCGCGATGCGCATCTCGCCGCCCGGCTCATCCTGCTTATCCACGAGCACCACGTTGTGGCCGCGCTTGGCAGCAATATAGGCTGCCTCCATGCCCGCAGGACCAGCGCCCACAACGAGCACGTTCTTGGCCTCGGCAGCAGGTTCGTAGCCAGCCTCGTCGCGCTCCACGTCCGGGTTGACGGTGCAGGAGATGCGCTTGCCGAACATAATGCCGTTCAGGCAGCGCAGGCAGCCGATGCAGGGGCGGATGTCGTCGGCGTTGCCGGCAGCGGCCTTGTTGCAGAACTCGGCATCGCACAGATTGGCGCGGCCCATCATGCAGATGTCGGCAGCGCCGTCCTCGATCAGCTCCTCGGCGATCCAGGCCTCGTTGATGCGGCCGACGGTGGCGACGGGAATGTTGACGTGCTTCTTAATCTCGCGCGAGCAGGCGGCGTGCGAGGCCTGCTGGGTACCGGCGGCGGGAATCGCGGAGCCGCGCTTGATGGTGGTGCCGCCCGACACATGAATCATGTCGACGCCGGCCTTCTCCAGGCGACGCGAGACATAAATCATATCGTTGAGGGTCAGACCGCCATCGGTGTACTCATCGCCCGAGATGCGGACGTCGATGATAAAGTCCTTGCCGCAGCGCTCGCGAATCTCGGCGATGACCTCGAGCAGGAAGCGCATGCGGGCATCGAGCGAGCCGCCGTACTCGTCGGTACGCTTGTTGTAGAGCGGAGTCAAAAAGCCGCCGAGCATACCGTGGGCGTGCGCTGCGTGGACCTCAACGCCATCGACACCGGCCTTCTGCATACGCACGGCAGCGTCGCCAAACTGATGCGTGAGCTCGTGAATCTCGTCGACCGTGATGGGGCGCGGTGCCTCGCGGGCGTAAGACGGGCCCACAAAGGACGGAGCGATCAAGCGCGGCGTGCCCGGGATGTTAAAGGCCATGTAGGCGGGGTGGAAGAGCTGCGGCATGATCTTGCAGCCGTACTCGTGGACGGCCGCGGCGAGCTTTTCCCAGCCGGGGATAAACGTGTCGTCGTAGCAGCACATGTCACCCGGCAGATAGGTATAGGTGGGCTCGACCGTCACGACCTCGGTGATGATGAGGCCCACGCCGCCCTTGGCACGGGCACGGTAATGATCGACCAAGTCGTCAGTCACATAGCCATGATCGGCCAGGTTGGTGGACACCGGCGGCATAAAGACGCGGTTCTTGACCTCGGTCGTACCGACCTTGATCGGGCTAAAGAGCATCGGGTAGGCGGATGACTCCATACAGGCTTCCTTTCGTTTAAGCCGCTCGGCGGCAGTTGCTAACGTACTTATCGTATCAGCAACCGCCGCGTCCGTACCCGCTCGCACTCCCCCGCCTTTAATCCGATCCCCACAAAAAGTTGCGGTGGAATACGGAGTAGATGAGACTTTTGCCAGCCAAAACAGTCCGTATTTCACCGCAACTGATGGGTGGGATGGAGTTAGAGGCCCAGATAGGTAGTCATGCCTTCGACGGCGAGCTTGGCGCCGGCTACGGCGTGAACAACCGTCAGCGGGCCGTTAACCACGTCGCCGGCGGCAAAGACGCCAGGCACGGTGGTCATACCGTACTCGTCGACCGAAAGAAGGCCGCGATGATCGGTCTCCAGACCGCCCGTCGTAAGCACAAGCTTGTCCTTGGGCACCTGCGAAGCCGCGATCACAACTGTGTCGGCGGACACATGGTCGAGCTCTTCCTCATAGCCCACCACGTTGTTGTCCTCGTCAAAGATAGCCGTCTCGAACACCGGACCGTTATCATCGATGGCGCAGATCGCCTTGCCGCGCACAATCTCGGCACCGTCAAGCTCGGTCAGCTCCACCTCGTCATCGATGGCAGAGATATGGCGCGATCGGGCATACACAGTGACCTTGCGGGCACCCGAGCGCAGGGCCGTGCGGGCAACATCCATGGCCACATTGCCGGCGCCGATAACCGCCACGTTCTGCCCGATTGCCACGCTCGTGGGATCGACCAGATAATCGATACCAAACAGCACGTTGCCGCGCGACTCGCCGGGAATACCCAGCTTTCGAGCTCGCCAGGTACCAGTACCGACAAAGACCGCATCGTAGCCGTCGCGCAGCAGGTCGTCGATATGCAGCGCGCCACCGATGGTGGTCGAGGGGCGCACGCGCACGCCAAGCGAGCACATCACGTGGCGATACTTTTGCACGAGCGCACGGGGCAGGCGGAACTCGGGGATACCGTACTCCAGCACACCGCCGATCTCGGGCCGCTGCTCAAAAACAGTGACGGCGCAACCCAGCTGCGCCATCTTAATTGCCACGGTAATGCCGGCTGGGCCGGAGCCGACCACAGCGACCTGCTTGCCACACGACGGCGCGGGCGTCCACTCCTTACGATCCAAATACGCTGTCGAGATATAGTTCTCGATGCTCGAGAAATGCACCGGCGCGCCCTTGCGGCCCTGGATGCAAGCGCCCTCGCACTGGCCCGAATGATTGCACACCATGGAGCAGACCGCGCTCATGGGATTGTTCTGGAACAATAGCTCGCCCGCCTCTTCTAGACGACGCTGTTTGAACAGGTCGATGACCTGCGGAATAGGCGTCTGAACCGGGCAGCCCTTAATCTGACAGAACGCCCTTTTACAACCTAGGCAACGATTCGCCTCTTCGACAATGTGGATAGCCACGCAACTCCCCTTTTTAATGCAATCCAATGGGGCGACGATAAAGACCCTTCACCGCCGCCCCCATGCAGGTAATCTCAATCTGCCGACACGGCAAAAGCCAATGCTATAGCTCGCGATGCGAAGCCCCGCAGCGAGCGGACATGTGCTCGAGTGTCGCTAGGCAGTCAGCCGCCGTCGACGGCACGCTGTTCTCGACCACACAGGGAATCCCAGGGCAGGCGGCAGCCGCCCAGGCCACCACGGGCTCAAAGTCATAGCGCCCCGTCTCGCCCACGCCGTGACACACCAGGCGCGAACCCGTACCGTCGCACCAACCGGCTTTGTCCTCGTTGTCGACGACCTCAAAATCCTTGGCGTGCAGCACGCGAATCTTGCTGCCGCATAAGTAGAGCATGCGCGCTGTGATTTCCTGCGCTTCGTCAACGACACTGGGGTGCAGCAGCGATACCGGGTCATAGATCACGCCGAGCGACGGGCTCGAGACGCGCTCCAGCACCTCACGGCAGCGATCTGGCGTGTTGACCGTCTCGTTCCAACCGGGCTCAATTAGAACCTGACCGCCCACGGCCTCGGCCCGATCGCAGACGTGTGCAAGCCCGTCTGCAAACGCATTGAGCGCCCCATCGGTCATGCGGTCGTCAGCAACGCGGTTCTGCGCATTGGGGCGACCGGTCTCGGTGCCAACCGGGCATCCGCCGAGCATCTGGGCAAAGTTCAGGCATGCCTCGTACTCGGCAATGTTATCCATGAGCTGTTGGCGATCGGGCGTCGCCAAATTCTTATAGCAGCCGAGCACGGCGACCGAAACGCCCGCCTCGTCGAGCACCGCACGCAAATGGTCGGCAAGCTCGCGGGTCAGGCCGCCTCGATCGATCCCCATCGATGCGTAGAGCACCTTGCTCGGCAGCTGAATGCACGAAAAGCCCAGCTCTCCCGCCATGCGAATGCGTTCCTCGACGGTCCCCTGCGGAAGGTCGTGCAAACGTACGCCCGGAGTAATAGCCCCCACGTTATTCACATCCCTTATGAGCGTTGATGCCCGGGGTGTATCCGCCAAACGGGTCCTCGATGGAGCACACGCCCGAGGGGGCGAGCGGATCGCGCTTACCGGCCAGCTTGTCGTGATGCATGGTCTCGATATAGGCAAGCACCAGCGGCGCCACACCCTTTGCATCATTTTTGACCACGGGCTCGCTCATGTAGTAATCAAACGTGCCCTCGCGGTGCGCGGTGTTGCCCAGGCCCGCAACCAGGCAGATGTTGTCGAGCGCCAGCTGCCCGTCATACTCGGACAGGCAGGTCTCGCAGATGCCGTCGAAGGCGCGACGGCCGTACTGGTAGTAACGCTCGCCCAGCACGCCCAGACGCACGCCCTTCATGATGGCATTGGCAAAGATGGCGCTGCCCGACTCCTCCAGGTAGTTGGGGGCGATATTGGGCAGGTTGATGACCTGGTGCCACATGCCGGTCTTCTCGTCCTGATACGGCAGCATGGCGTCGATCAGATCGTGGAACATCTTGCGGATCTCGTCCTTCTCGGCTGACATCGAAGGCGGCATAAGCTCCCAGGTGTCGATGAGCGCCATGGCAAACCAGCCCTCGGCGCGCAGCCAGAAGTTAGCCGAAAGACCGGTGACCGGGTCGCACCAGAACTGTTTGCGGCTCGCGTCGTAAGCGTGATAGTACAGACCGTTGAGGGGGTTGCGCATCAGGTCATGCACGACCTGGAACATATGGAAGCTGTCCGAGCAGGCACGACGGTTGTGGAAGCTCAGCTCGTACTGCATGTAGAACGGCTGTGCCATGTACATGCCATCGAGCCAAATCTGGTTGGGATAGACGGCCTTGTGCCAAAACACGCCCTCTTTGGTGCGCGGCTGGGTCTCGAGCTGGCGGTAGATGGTGTCCATGGCGGCACGGTACTTGGGCTTGCCCACCAGGTCATACAGCTTGTAGAGGGTCTTGCCCGCATTGACGTTATCGAGGTTGTACTCCTGCGGGTTGTAATGCTTGATGGTACCGTCGTCCTGGACAAAGAAATCGATGTAGTCATCGGCGAACGTCAGGTAGCGCTGCTCACCCGTAATCTCGTACAGCTCGATGAGCGCCTTGATCATGCAGCCGTCGATATAGTTCCAGGTGTTCTCCTTGCCGGCGCGAATCTTTTCGATATTCCAAGCCGGCGCCTGCGGCGTAGAGGTTTCGATCAACTGCTCGATATAACGGTCCAGGATTTGATTGCAACCCATTGCTGTCCCCTCTGACATAAACGATAGGTGAACGTTACCCCTAGTGTAACGCGAACGGGGAATATAGGGTGAACGTTAACCCTATATTCCCCGCAAACGGCAGACTTTTAGCGGCAAACGGCGGTGAGACCCGCGGCGATGCGATGCGCCAGGCGCTCATAGCCGGCAGGACTGTAATGCAGACCGTCCGGCATATAGAGCTCGCGGTGCTCTGGCAAAAACGGGCTGATGCCACTTTGCGCATACAGGTCAATCACCGGAACGGAGTAGCGGTCGCAGACTTCGAGCATCGCCCGCACGTAGGCGACCTGCGTCAACCCCAGGTGATTGAGCTCATCGCTTGCCGGGATATCCTTCTCGTGCTTACCGCTCGTCTTGCACGGCGTCATAAACACGAGCTTTGCCCGAGGCGAGCGTGCCGCGATGGTTCGGATCAGATAATCGAGTGCACCATAGAACTCGTGCACGTCCGTGCTGCCCAGCTCTCCAAGCGGCACGTTGCGGCTAAAGTCGTTGACGCCGCCAAAGACGATGTAGATATCGGCCGCATCGTCGATACCGTCCAATCGCTCGACAAACGAATCGCTGCGGTCGGCCTTGACGGCGATGCGCGAGCCCTTGATGCCAAAGTTCTCGATGGTTGCGCCGCCCAGTAGCGCGCCCAAGTGCGAAGTCCACGAAATGTCGTTGCCTCCCCCACTGCAGCCGTTATCGCCCCAGGTGGTCGAATCGCCAAAGCAGCAAATGGTCGATTCACTCAAACTCTTCGTTTCCATAATCTTCTCCTCATCCGCCCATCGACGGTCATACAGGAACGTACCGTTTATTCGCAGCATGCCGAGGGGCTATGCACGGGCGCATTCCGCAACGTGCGAATCGAGCCATTCGATATCCTCGGCAAGATGTGCCACGCCCAGATGGTGTTCACCCGGACACACCTCGTGCCGCAGGCCATCTCTGCGACCCAGCAACTTGTAGGCATCGCGCACGATCTCGAGCTGCTCGCCAACATTTTTCAGCCCGCGCGAACCGTTCAGATGATCCTCTTCGCAGCTCTGCACTAACAACGGGCGCGGCGCAATAAGCGAGGCAATATCGCCCATGTCGAGTAAGCGCCAAAGTCCGGGTGTGTAGTTGCAGCTGCAATTGCCATTGAGATGCAGCAGCGAATCGTCGACACCGTACAGATAGCCCGAGACAAACGCCTTGCGCACACGCGGGTCGAGTGCGGCCAGGTACAACGTCATGTAGCCGCCACCCGAAAAACCAAAGCAACCCAGGTCATCCATGGCAATGTCGCCGCGCGCCTCTAGGTAATCGATCAGACGCATGTTATCCCAGGCGTTGAGGCCCGCAACCGTAAGACCCAGCGGCTCGGCCATACGTGCTTGATTCAGACACGTACCGCGCAGGTAGCTGTTCTCGTCATCGCCCTGACCCTTCCAGTCACGACGGTATCCCCAACCGCGCGCATCAGGGCAGACGGTCACGTAACCCATGCGTGCCAAACGCAGACCGTAGTCGTAATTGAACTTACGCACGGCATCATCGACAGCCGGCACGCCCGCAACACCGGCTACGCTTGCAGCACCCGCTCCCTGATGACCATGCGGGCAGATATAACAGCGTTTGAGTCCCCGCTCATCAAGCTTAGGATGAGACGGCTCCAACAGGTAGAACGGCATCCAAACGTCGCGCTCCACCTGCAGCATCGCATGGGTGCGCACGATGCCGCCGGCAACCCGCACACGGCTGAGTTCACGAATCTCAATCGGGGCGCGGTCCATAAGCGAAAGGCCCAAAACATCGCACAGGCGAGTCCTGGTCGCAATCTTCCATGCCTCAAAATCTGCAGGAGTCTGGCCCGCAAATGCGGCAGAGCGCCCCTCGCGCTTCAGCCGGGCACGCAGCGCAGGCTCGTCTTCGCAGTACGTCTCGATGTGCACGGTGCGGCCATTGGCAGATAGCCCAGCCGTCTCCACCGCATCACCGTCGCCGCCCTCGGGATCCCAGCCGTCCGCACCGGCAAGCACCTGTTCGCGGGCGTACCCGGCGGCAGCCATCACATCGAGTTTATTTGCCCACGGCACCCAGTCGGTAGTATCACCCGCCGGCCCATGCAGGATTGCGCCAGCATACTGCGCGCAGCTGTGCGCCGCCGGCTTATTCCAATCCCACCAGCCTTCGCGCTTGATATGTCGCCCCAGCCAGCAATCGATCAGCGCAGTTTGCGCCCATTCGCGCCAAGGACGGCCCAGGTAGACCGAATCCGGCGCCACGCCATCCAGAGCTGTAAACGAACAACCATGAAACACAAATCCGTACGGCTCGCCTTTAGGCGTGGAGGCTGCCGTTACATACCCGTTGACATCCATATCGCGGTTGAGCGAGCGAATCTCGCACCCCTCAAAGTAGGCACGCGCGCCGCCAAAGATAAAGTCGACATCGCCCTCGATCCGGCAACGTCGGAAATATTGGCGCCCCACCCGGTGCGGCGCATACTGTTTGGGTCCTATGAACCCGCCCGGTTTGACCTCATGCGGCGGCAGCGGACCCAAAAACAGTGTGTCCTGGTGCCCCTTAATGCAGCAGGCATCGACAACCAGACGGTCGCCATCGACATACAGGGCAATCGCCTGACCGACCTCGCGCCCATCGCCGGCATCATTTACGATCGTTAGGTTCTCGAGCCGCACGTCGTCGGCATCGACCAAAACGGTATAGGTCCTAAAGGTGCCGAGCATTCCGTCGATGCCCGATCCGTCCCCCGAGGGCATCTTGGCGCCCAAGCCGCCCACGATACGCACGCTATCGGCCGTCTCTCCCTCAATCGTCACATGCGAGCGATGAATCTCGACCCGCTCGCGATACTCGCCCGGATCGACGCGAATCATCACCGGTTGCTCGTCATCCGGATAGAGCTGATCGGCTGCCGCCAAGGCATCGGAAATCGTTGGATACACTCCTGCCGCAGCCCTCGAAACGCGCAGCGTATAGATACTTTCGCTCATCGTCCATCACGCTCCCAGGAAGCGAACTGCTCAGGCCAGCCCTGAACTTGTGGCTGAATATGCTCGGCGCAGCCCTTAAATGCCGTTAGGGCCGTGGCGAGCGATGCCCCATGCTTTCCATGCGGAAAGACATGTAGGCTAAAGCCAATCCCGTGGTCGGCAAGAGCCTGCGCAAGAAGGAGGCTATTTTGAACTGGTACCGATGCATCCTCGGCGGTATGCCACAAGAACGTACGGGGGAAGCCCTCGCCCACCATATTCTCGATCGACAACTTTTGAGCCAAAGCGCCATCGGCACCCGTTAGGTGTTCAAATGAACCACGATGAGCATAGGCCCCCGAGCTTACGACCGGATAGCCCAAGCAAAGTGTGTCAGGCCGAATCGACTCAGGCGATGCCGCAATCGACTCTGCAAGCCAAGGTTGGTCCCAAAGCGCCCCGAGCAAGCCAACCAGATGCCCACCGGCCGAAAAACCCATGACCGTAATCCGATCAGGATCGACACAGTACTCTGCCGCATGGCTTCGGACGGTATCGACCGCCCGCGCGAGTTCTTGCAATGCCAGCGGATAGACAGCCGGAGCAACCGAGTAGTTCAGCACAAACGCCTGGTAGCCCATCGCCAACAAACGGAGCGCTACCGGCTCGCCTTCGCGCGGCGAAACGTGATCGTAGCCGCCTCCTGGCACGACCACAACTGCAGGCAGCGGTTTTAGAGCATAAGCATCTTCGGTCGGGGCAAAAACATAAGACGTAATCGTGGCAGACGAGCCATCGACCCCGACAGGAATCGTTTTATTGAGCATGTATTCCCTTTCACCATGATGCGTAGCGCAGCGCACACGGCCGTATCGCACAAGGGCTGCATTGCCGATTTATCCGACAATGCAGCCCTGGTCATCAACCCGAGTTAGGAACGGATAACCTTGTCGACGTTCTGGAGCTGCAGCTCCTCGCCGTCCTGGCCCTCGATCACCACGTTTTGCAGGTCGAGCACGGCAACGTTTTGCGCAATGATGCCCTGACGCACCATCGGCTCCACACCACAGGCCATGGCCGGCACAAAGGGCTCGGCATCGTCGGCAAAGGTAACGTGAACGTCTTGGAACGTCAGACGTGTCACCTTGCTCTCGGGCAGACCCGTGATATAAGCCGCGGCAGCATGGCAGTTGGTGGCCTCGATATCGCAAAACGTCGTGGCACCAAAGCCAGGCGTGCGGTCGTCGACAGGCAAAGCCTCGCGAGACTGCACGTAATCGGTCTTGCCGTCCTTGTCACAGAAGTAGAAGGAGTTGACCACGAAGGGCGTGAGCACCTCGTCCATGCGAATGTGCTCAAAGGTAATGCCCTCGTTGACGGCATCCTTGCCGCGCCCGCGGCGGGTCTTGACGCGCAGGCCGCGGTCGGTGCGCTCAAAGAGGCACTTGCTCACGGTAAGGTCCTTGATGCCGCCGGCAGCCTCGGATCCCAGCACCACGGCACCATGGCCGTCGTGCATGTAGCAGTGCGAGATCAACACGTCGTGCGTGGCGGGACGAAGCTCGGGCTCAATGCCCAGCTTGCCGCTCTTGATGGCGATGCAGTCGTCGCCCACCGAGAACTGACAGCCAAGGATGCGGACAAAGCCGCAGCTCTCGGGATCGAAGCCGTCGGTGTTGTGGGAGTTCTTGGGACCCTCGATTGACAGGCAGAGCGCATCGACGTGCTCGCACAGGATGGGGTGGATGTTCCACGCCGGGCTGTTGCGGACGGTGAAGCCAGCCAAGCTCACGTTTTGGCACTCGGACAGGAAGATCATGCGCGGGCGGGCGACCTCACGGCCCTCCTCGGGGCGGAAGATGTTCTTAAAGTCCTTGTTCCACCAGTTGTCCTCGGCAAAATCGGTCTGGCCGTCGATCGCACCGCGGCCATAGATGCACACGTCGTGCACGCTCAGGCCCGTAAAGGTAGAGCAGTAGGTCGGGAAGCTCTCGCCTTCCCAACGGCCCAGGGGCAGCATATCGGTGCCGGCATACCCAGCGCCCTCGTCGCCCTTGACCGTACCGGGGATGTAGGCAAGCGCCGCGCGGTCGTGGCGAGCCAGCAGCACGGCGCCCTCAGCAAGCTCAATGTTGATATTGCTCTTAAGGAAGAGCGACTTGATGCGGTAGCTGCCGGCGGGAATCAGCACGCGGCCACCCTTGGGGCAAGCCATGATGGCAGCCTGGATGTTGGTGGTGTCGTCATGCTCGGCATCGCCCTTGGCGCCGCAGTCGCGAACGTTAATGGTAAAAGGCTCTGCCGGCGTAGTGACGCCCACGCTCAGCTCGTGCTCGCCGCAAACAAAACGGACCAGGTTGCGCTTGCCGGGGGTCAGGCCGTCGACATAGGTCTCGACCGTATTCGTGGTACCGGCGGGCTCGTCGTTGACAAAGATCTCCCACGTATCGGCGCAGGTAAAGTAACCGCCGTCGTCAAGCTCGATAACCGCCGCGCGCGCGTTGCGCCAGATAACGTTCGTCTCCATGGGTTTCTCCCTCAAAAAGATGCTCTAAAGGCAAATTGTACGCTGTTGAAAAAGGGCCGTGCCTGCCGGCGGAATTCCGGTGGCACGGCCCTGTGATTTGGACGATATGTCGGCCTTACTCGGCGGGAGTTACGCTACCGTCCTGGAAGCCAACGTTGTTGTGGGCAAAGCAGTCCTCGTACTTAAAGCCGGAGAGCTCCTCGCAAAGCGCCTTGACCTCGGGCTTGACGTCGGCCATCTTGCCACCCTCCTTGACGCGGTGAATCTCGTCGCAAAGGACGTCGCACTGCTCCTTGTCGATCTTGATGCCGCGGGCAAGGACGGCCGCAAGCAGGAAGAAGCCGGCGCAGCCGATGATCATGTAGCCGCAGATATACAGAGGCACGGTAGCGGGCTGGGTCACGGCGTCGCTATTGCCGGCGGTCTGAATGAAGCCGGAGGCAGCAAGGACGATAGCCCACACGTTGACGGCGATAGCCTGGGCGATCTGCTGGCAGAGCTGCTGTGCGGAGCTGTAGATGCCCTCGCGACGACGCAGGGTGATGAGTTCATCGACATCGGGGATGTAGTTGAGCAGAACATCGGGCAGGTACTGGAAGCCGACGTAGAAGAACTTCCAGATGGCGAAGATGATGGGGTAGGCGATCATGGCGATGGCGACCGTGGAGGTGCCGTTGATCTGACCAAAGGCGAAGTAGTTGTACGCGATGATGCACGCAGCGCAACCGACGTTGGCCAAGTACCAAGACTTGTGGAAGCCCTTCTTGGCCATGAGGGCGACCCAGACAGCGGTGCAGACGATAGCGACGACCTTGCCGGGCATCTCCATCACGGACTCGTAGGACTTAGGAATCTGCAGGCAGTAGACGATGAAGAAGGACAGGCAGGCAGACCAGCAGGCAGCAGCGAGCTTCGTGGAGACCTGTGCGTACAGAACCTTGCGGAAGGACTTGTTGCGGAAGGTGGAAACGACGTCGATGAAGAACTTCTTGATGCCCTCGCCGACGCTCTCGATCTTCTCCTGAGCGACCTCCTCGGGGGTGTGCTCCCACGTGGACAGGTACACACAAAGCAGCGAGATTGCCATGACCGAAGCGTTGACCGTAGCGATGATGAAGTAGCTGAACGGGTTGGTCTCGCCGAAGGTGCCAAAGCCGAAGCCCACAAGTGCAGCCATCAGGAAGCCAGCGGCGTTACCAAAGAGATGCTTGTAGCCGGTGAGGTACGTACGCTCCTTAAAGTCGTCGGTCATCTCGATGGTAAGCGGCGACAGGTTGGCGGTGCAGAACGTGTACGCGACGTTGTAGATCAGGTACAGCACAAAGTAGTACGGGAAGCCAAACGGCGTAGCCACGAAGATGAGCGGCTCGGCGATCATCATCGGGATGGCCAGCAAGATCCAGAAACGACGACGACCAAAGATGCGGCCAATCTTGGTGGCATAGAAGTTATCGGCCACAAAGCCCATCAGCGGGCAAAGAATGGCGTTGACATAGATGGCAAACGAGCTGATCAGTGCAGCCTCGCCTGCGGACAGGCCACACTCCGTGGACAGGAACAGCACCATGTAGCTGTGCGTAAAGGTCAGGGCACCGGAATTGAGCATACCGCCCATACCAAAGCCCAAGCGCGTCCAGAATGTGATCTTACGCTTTTTTCCGATCTTATTAGTCATCGAGCTCCCTCTCTTTTCTCGATTGTCTTGCAGCAAGACATTGGAGTCCACACTGACATCTGTCTGCCCAGCGTTCAGGGTGAACGTTTAGTTAGATTATGCGCGATTGCTTACGACAGGTGAACGTTCACTTGAATAATATCCTTGAACGGTCGATTTTTACCGCTGAACGGACACAATTGAGATCCTCACACCTATTTTCTGCTGGTAAGGGTGCCATGCTGGACAGCCATGAGATAGGTGAACGTTTATCAGATTTTCCAACATATTCACTTAACCACGAAACGAAAAAGCCCCGCCGGGAACACTCCCGACGGGGCCGATGACATCGCGCTATGCTTGGGCGCACTTGCCGCTACAAGCAGACGCCGTCCTTCCAGATACTGATCTCGTGACAGCCACGGCGCTCGGCACTCGTGAGCTTACCGCTCGCCGTCTGTAGCACCAGCTGGTACAAATCGCGGGCGGCCTCGTCGAGCGTGCGCTCACCCGTGGCAATCACGCCGGCGTTAAAGTCCATCCAATTGGCCTTGTGGTCGCACAAACGCTGGTTGGTGAACACTTTGAGCGTAGGCGCCGGCGCGCCAAACGGTGTGCCGCGGCCGGTCGAGAACAGAATCACGTGGCAGCCGGCAGCCGTCAACGCCGTGGTGGATACCATGTCGTTGCCCGGACCGCACAGCATGTTCAGGCCGTGTTTATTTGCCTGGCCGGCATACGGCAGCACGTCGACGATGGGGGCAGATCCGCCCTTTTGCACGCAGCCGCAGCTCTTGTCC
Source organism: Collinsella sp. (assembly GCA_018381235.1). Lineage (GTDB taxonomy): Bacteria > Actinomycetota > Coriobacteriia > Coriobacteriales > Coriobacteriaceae > Collinsella. The sequence continues at coordinate 25,242 of JAGZSF010000016.1, forward strand.
TCGAGCGTGGTAATACCGCCGTCCTTGTTGCCGGGACTCGGGTTCTCATAAACGACCTCGCCGTGGCTAATAAAGTAGTCCTTAAATCCATTGAGCATGTCGGAGGCAGCGTTAAAGACCTGCTCGTTCTCGCAACGGTCGAGCAGGATGCTCTCCGCGCCAAACATCTCGGGCACCTCGGTAAGCACCGACGTGCCGCCACGGGCGACGACCATATCGCTCACGCGACCGATCGTGGGGTTGGCGGTAATGCCCGAAAGACCGTCGGAGCCGCCACACTTAAGACCAATGACCAGCTCGGAGGCCGGAATGGGCTCGCGCTTGGACTGCTTTGCCAGGTCTGCCAGCTCGGCCAGAATCTTGTGGCCCTCGATTTGCTCGTCGGCTACATCCTGGCAGGTGAGAAAGCGAACGCGCTCGTGATCGAAGTCACCGAGCTCGTCGAGCACCTGCTGGTGTGTGCAGTTCTCACAACCGAGCGACAGGAATAGCACGCCGGCCGCATTAGGATGACGCGAGAGCGCCACCAGCAGACGACGCGTCTGGGCATGGTCGGCGCCGGTCTGCGAGCAGCCAAAGGGATGCGGGAAGTAGTAAACACCCTCCAGCGAGCCATCGACCAGATCCTGGGCCTGCTCACACATGGCACGGGCGACTTCGTTGACACAGCCGACCGTGGGAATGATCCACAGCTCATTACGCGTCGCGGCACGACCGTCGGCGCGGCGGAACCCCATAAAGGTCTCGGGCTCAACCGGATCCACGACCGGATGTGTGGGGTTGTAGGTGTACTCGACCTCGCCCGAAAGGTTGGTCTTGACATTATGTGTATGAAGCCACTGACCGGGCTGGACATCGCCCGTCACATGGCCGATAGGAAGGCCGTACTTGATGACGTCCTCCCCCGCGGCAATCGAGCGCACGGCCATCTTATGACCCTGCGGAATATCCTCCGCGGCCACGACCTCGCCCACCCCGGGAACCGCGACGGCGGTGCCCTTGGCAAGCGGCGACAGCGCGACGATCACGTTGTCGGCCGGATTGATCTGGATAGTGTTCATTGCAAATGGTCCTAACCCTACAGGTTGAGCAGAAGTCGAGACGCGGGCACGCCGTCCCGCGCCCGCGTCTGCGCCGGAAATTTACGCCTGAGCGTTGGCGAAGGCCTGCTTGGCGCCCTCGGCACGCACGACGGCGAGCGCGCTGACGACAAACTCCTCAAGACCTGCGATCTGCGTAAGGTCCTCGCCCCACATCTGCTCGTTGGTGAGCACGTCGTGCACCAGCTGGGCATCGTCGGCGCCGGCATGGGCGGCGTAGAAGTCGAGCACGAAGGCGTCGTCCTGAGCGGTGTACTCGGTGCCGTCGGAGCGACGCAGGTGCAGGCCGTCGCCCTCGCGGGACACGAGCTCCTGCGTGTAGAAGGAGATGAGCGTAGCGAGGCTCGTCGCCAGGCACTTGGGCAGGTTGCCGGTCTCGGCAACGTAGTCCTTGAGCGTGGGCAGGTCGCGAGCGCGCCACTTAGCCGTGGAGTTGAGGCAGATGGAGAGCAGCGCATGATCAATAAACGGGTTGTCGAAGCGGTTTTCGACGGCGGCGGCAAAGGCCTTGCAGTCCTCGACATCCAAGTCGGCGGCAAGCGTCGGAATGACCTCGTCGTAGAGCATGGTGTTCATGAAGCCGCGAATGGTCTCGTCATGCATGCAGTCGCGCACGATATCAAAGCCGGCAACCCAGGAACCCGGAACGAAGGCGGTGTGGGCACCGTTGAGGATGCGGACCTTGCGCTTTTTGTACGGGGTGACGTCGGGAGTCACAAAGACACCCGGAAGACCAGCCTTCACAAAGGGAAGCTTCTCGGCAAGCGACTCGTCGCCCTGGATGCCCCACATCTGGAAGGGCTCGCGCACGGCCAGGAAGGGATCCTCGTAGCCCAGACGCTCAGCCACCGCGGCGGCCTCGGATGCGTCGCGGATACGGCCCGGTACGATGGTGTCGACGAGCGTGGTGCAGACGGTGCAGTCGTTGGCCATCCACTGCGCAAACTCGTCCTCCCAGCCCCAGTCGCTCACATACTGGTTCATGATGCGCAGCAACTCCTCGCCGTTGTGATCGATGAGCTCGCAGGCGAGGACGATGACGCCCGGCTTACCGGCAGCCCAGCGGGTGTGGAGCACCTGGGCAAGCTTGGCGGGGAAGCTCGCAGGTGGCATGTCGTCGGCCTTGCAGGACGGGTCATAGGCGATACCGGCCTCGGTGGTGTTGGAGACGATGATCTCCAGGTCGTCGGAGACAGCGACCTCCATCATGGCGCGGTAGTCGTCCTCACGATACGGGTTAAGGCAGCGGCTGCAGGCGCTGATCACGCGGGACTCGTCAACCGTGTTGCCGTTCTCCTTGCCGCGCACCAGCACGGTGTACAGATCGTCCTGGGCATTGATACCGTCGGCAAAGCCAAAGGCACCGCTGATGGGCTGCACCATGACGACCTTGCCGTTCCAGCCGGTGGCCTCGTTGCCCATGTCAAAGAAGCGGTCGACGAAGGCGCGCAGGAAATTGCCCTCGCCAAACTGCAGAACCTTCTCGGGAGCATCCTTGGGCAGCAAATAGCCCTTGTAGCCGATCTTCTCGAGCGCATCGTAGCTGATGTTCTCCATCTATGTGTCTCCTTAGATGTTTGTTAGCGTGCAAGCAAAACGGGGCTCCGCGTGTGGCAACGGCGCCCAGGGTTCGATGTGATTCGATGCGGGCTTAGGCCTCGTCGGTGTCCAGGTCAAAGCCAAAGTAGCGGACCGCATTGTTGTAGCTGATGTCACGCACAACCTCGCCCAGCAGCTCCATGTCGGCCGGGTACTTGCCCTGCTCGACCCACTCGCCGATCACGCTGCACAGCACGCGACGGAAGTACTCGTGGCGCGGATAGGACAGGAAAGAGCGGGAGTCGGTAAGCATGCCCACAAAGTTGCCCAGCACGCCCTCGTTAGCCAGAGCCGTAAGCTGCTCGCGCATGCCGACCTCGTTGTCGTTGAACCACCAGGCGGAGCCGTTCTGGATCTTACCGGCAGTCGGAGCCTCCTGGAAGCAACCCATGACGGTATCGATCATGGTGTTATCGATGGGGTTCAGGCTGTACAGGATGGTCTTGGGCAGGCCGCAGGTCTCCTGGATGGAGTTGAGGAAATCGGCGAGCTGGTCGGACGGCGTGTAGTTGGAGATGCAGTCGTAGCCGGTGTCGGGACCGAGTTTGGCGAACATGGCGCGGTTGTTGTCGCGCTTGCAGCCAAAGTGCAGCTGCATGGCCCAGCCCAGACGGACATACTCGCCGGCAACGAACTGCATAAAGGCAGTCTTGTACTTGAGGACCTCTTCCTCGGTAAGCGGCTCGGCAGCCAGACCCTTGGCAAAGATAGCCTCGATCTCGTCGGCGGTAGCCGGGACGTACATAACGTAGTCGAGTGCGTGGTCGGAGGCGCGGCAGCCCAGCTCGTGAGCAACGTCGTAGCGCTTGGAAATGGCAGCCTTCATGCCCTCAAAGTCGCTGACCTCAACGCCGGCAACCTCGGAAAGGTGCTTGCAGTAGTCGGCAAACTCCTGGCCGCGCTCGATGCGCAAAGCGGCATCGGGGCGCATGGCGGGAACGACCTGAACGTCAAAGCTGTCGTCGGCGGCAATCTTCTTGTGCCACTCAAAGCTGTCGGCGGGGTCGTCGGTAGTGCAGATCATGCGGACGTTGGACTGCTTGATCAGGTTGCGGCAGGTAAAGCTAGCCTCAGCGAGCTTGGCGTTGGCAAGGTCCCAGACCTCCTGGGCAGTCTTGCCGTTGAGGACGCCCTCGTAGCCAAAGTAGCGCTTAAGCTCCAGGTGGCTCCACTCAAAGACGGGGTTGCCGACGCAGCGACCCAGGGTCTCGGCCCACTTTTGGAACTTCTCGCGAGCAGGGGCGTCGCCAGTGATAAAGCGCTCGTCGACGCCGTTGGCACGCATCAGGCGCCACTTGTAGTGGTCGCCGCCCAGCCAAACCTCGGTGATGTTCTCGAAACGCTTGTCCTCCCAAATCTCCTTAGGAGAAATGTGGCAGTGATAGTCGACGATGGGCATGCCCTCGGCAAAGTTGTGGAACAGCTCCTCGCCGGTCTTAGTGCTCAGCAGGAAATCCTGATCGTCCATAAAGTTTTTCATCAAACAGCCCCTTTGCTGGCAACGCGGGCGCACGGCGCGCTCGTTATCCTTTAGGTGAACGTTCACTATACTAATCCATTGCACCTCAAAAGGTGAACGTTCACCTAACCACCACGGGGTGAACGGTAGATTTTGCCCGTTCAACGGTTGCCGGAGATGTGACTTGCATGTATTGCGGACTGTTTGGCGTCCCCGAACACCGAACTTGAGCGCTTTTGCTCAGGTGGGTCATGTCCCGACGTACATTTTTGGGAGTATTCAGCATTGGAGCGCGCCGTGCGCCATCCTCAGCGTCCTATTTGGAACGCAGATAGCGCCCGATCGGCATAAAAAGTGCCCCCGATGGCAAATTACGCCATCGGGGGCACTTAAAACAGTCGTTCTGCACCTCATTCAGGGCATGCCGATGCTGAATACTCCCAAAAATGCACGTCGCAAGAGGGGGTACCTGCTCAATCGGCTAAATACCCGCAAGTTCGCAGTAGCGATCGACATTGCTGGCAAATACCATCTCGACGGCGCCCTTCTGGACGGGCACCGTCGGGGTCCTTCCCCACAGCAGATAATCGCCCAGCGTCTTAGCGCCGCGATACGCCAGGCTCGTCGGGTCCTTATAGACAATATTGATAAAGATACCGCGGCGCAAGGCCAGAGCACTTTCGGGAAACAGGTCGTTGCCGATCACCATGACCTGACCGGCCTTGCCGGTCGAGACGAGCGCGTCGGCAACCACTTCGGAACCAACGGCAAAAACGCTACAAATGAGCTCAGGGGCGTCCGGCGCACTCAAGCGCTTTTCGAGCTCATGCTTGAGCTGTTTGACTTGCGCATGGGCACCGGCAAGGTCCTCGACCTGCCATGGAATATCTCGTTCGCGCAGGTAATTGTGGAAGGCGCGGGCGGTTAGATAGTGCGAATCAGTATATGGGTCGCCTGTCAAAAGGAGCACGCGGGCGTCGGCCCCAGAAGCATGGACCAGGTTTGCCGCCTGCTCGGCCATAAGGCTGCCTGCCGTCGAATAATCGGCCAAGCTCGCACCCAAACGATTCAAATGCGGACGGTCGCCGTCGACAAGCTCAATCGTCACGCCCGCCTCGGCGATCTGCCCCAAAAGCTCAGTCGCACGATCGTCGCCCGGCGCATAGGCGAGCAAGCCATCAATCTTCTCGCCCACCTGCAGACGCTCGTCGATTTGCTCGAGTGCATCAGCGTAGCCGCCCACGCCAAATTCAACGCGCTCAACCGTAATGCCCCGGTCGATGACCTCCTGTTCAAAGCGATTGCAGCCTTCCCACAGGTAACGGAAAAAGTACGCTCCCTCGCGCGATGCGCGGGGCAGGCAAAACACCAGATTGATATCCTTGCGGCGCAGGCTTGAGGCACTTGTGTTGCGGTGATAGCCCATGGCCTCGGCCTTAGTGTTCACCTTGGCGCGCACGGATTCGCTCACGCCGGCCTTTCCCGTCAGGGCCTTGTGCACGGTATTGATGGAAACGCCAAGCTCGGCGGCTATGTCCTTCATGGTTACGCGAGCGCTCATGCGGTTACTCCGTTATAGATAAGTTGCCAATTAATAGTCCAGTTAACGATACCCCAAAAATACTCTTCGACTCGCCGTGCTCTCCCTCAAATGCACAAAGCGCCCCGCGAACGGATGCCCGCGGAGCGCTTGGATGTCCGGACCTTATTTGATACCGCGACCCAAGTCTTCGGCGATTTTGTCTACGCCCTTAAGTGCGGCGCACGTCTTTTTGTTGGAGCAATGCCCTGTGCAAACGCCACCCTGAGCGCAGTCGGCGCAGGTGCCCTTGCGGTAGATGCGCACGCACACGGCGACAAACGCAATACCGATTACAGCCAGTACAACAATATCGATAGGTGCCATAGCAAGCCTCCTCTAGTTAACCATCACTTACTTTACCCCATTCTCCACCTACCAAAAAGGGAAAGGTTTATTTTGGTCGGTTTTATCTGCGGAAACGTCACATCTCCCCCACCAAAAAGCCCGAGTGTCGCTGGGACACCCGGGCTCGTGAAAAGGGGCTGGTCCTTATTCGGACTTAAGCGGAAACTGCGGCGGACGCAGTGTTGGTCTCGTCCTCGTCGGTCCATGCATGCTTGGGCATGGGACGGAAGATCTGGAAGAGCATCGCAACCAGCAGCACGATGGCCACAACCGTCCAGATACCAAACTGTCCCAACACAAGCAGGTTATAGAACTGGTTAATGAACAGGCCGATCACCCAAGCAAAGGCGCACTCGTAACCGATGGCAATCGCGAACCACTTGCCGGAATCCATCTGGTTGCGGATGGCACCCATGGCAGCAAAGCACGGAGCGCACAGCAGGTTGAACGCGCCAAAGGCGACGCAAGCGCCCATGGTGGGGAACATGCCGGCAAACGCGGTCCACAGGCTCGGGTCGGTCTCGGCGGCATCAGCCACGGACAGCAGCGAGCCGGCGGTGGCGACGACGTTCTCCTTGGCGACAAGGCCCGAGACGGACAGCGCTGTTGCCTGCCAGGTGCTAAAGCCAAGCGGGGCGAAGATCCAAGAGACCAGGTTGCCGAGCATGGCAAGCACGGAGTAGTCCATGAACTCCTCGGAGATGCCGTCCATCGCGGGCAGGTAGCCAAAGGAACCGTTGTAGCTACCAAAGTTGGACAGGAACCAAACCACGACAGTGGAGGCAAAGATGACCGTGCCGGCCTTCTTGATAAAGGCCCAACAGCGCTCCCACACGTGCAGCGCCCAAGAACGGATCGCCGGGAAGTGGTAGGCAGGAAGCTCCATAACAAACGGCGTCGGGCGACCGGCGAAGAGCTTGGTCTTTTTGAGCATGAGGCCCGAGGCGATGACGGCAAAGACGCCCAGGAAGTAGAAGAGCGGACTGATCCACGCGGCGGTGGTGGAAGAATCGCCGATGATGGAACCCATGAGCAGGGCGATGATCGGCAGCTTGGCGCCACAGGGAATAAACGTGGTGGTCATGACCGTCATGCGGCGGTCCTTCTCGTTCTCGATGGTCTTGGTGGCCATGACGCCGGGAACGCCGCAGCCCGAGGTCACGAGCATGGGGATAAAGGACTTACCGGACAGGCCAAAGCGGCGAAACACGCGGTCCATGATGAAGGCGACGCGGGCCATATAGCCGCAGTCCTCCAGGAAGGACAGCATCACAAAGAGCAGGAACATCTGCGGCACAAAGCCGAAGATGGCACCCAGGCCGGCGACGATGCCGTCGCAGACCAGCGAATCGACCAGGCCACCGTCCTCGGTGCCGCCCGCCACAAGGGCGTCGTGCACCACGGTGGTGATACCCGGGACATAGGGGCCGTACTGCGCCGGGTCGACCGAGTCGGCATTGTCGCCCGCAGACTCGACAGCTGCGTCGTAGGCGTCGCGACCCTGGCCGAGCACATACCAGCCGTCGGTGCCGAAGAGCTGGTCGTTGGTGAAGTCGGTCACCGTGCCGCCCAAGGTAGAAACGGCGATGTAGTACACGCAGAACATGATGACCACAAAGATCGGCAGGCCCAGGATACGATTGGTAACCACGCGGTCGATCTTCTCGGAGGTGCTCATCTTGGCCGGAGCCTTGGTCATGCACTCATCGATGATGTGCGCGATGACGCCATAGCGCTCACCGGTGATGATGGACTCGGCATCGTCGTCGCAGTCCTGCTCGCACTGGGCGACCAGCTCCTCCACGCGAGCGGCCTTCTCCTTGGTGAGGTTGATGAGCTTGCAGGCGTCTGCATCGCGCTCAAACAGCTTGACGGCGTAGTAGCGACGCTTGTTGGCGGGAACACTCGCAGGCAGGTTATTCTCGATGTGGTCCAGAACGTCCTCGATGGAGGAATCGAACTTGTGTTCCGGCACCTGGTCCTTAGAAGCAGCGGACTTCTTGACCTGCTCGAAGAGTTCCTTGATGCCCTTGTTCTTAAGAGCCGAGATCATCATGACCGGACAACCGAGCTTCTTGGAAAGCTTGTCCGTGTCGATCTTATCGCCGTTCTTCTCGACCAGGTCGGCCATGTTGAGGGCGACGACCACGGGCAGGCCGGTCTCGATAACCTGAAGCGCCAGGTACAGGTTACGCTCGAGGTTGGTGGCATCGACGACTTGGACGACAACATCGGGCTCGCCGCTCATGAGGTAATCGCGCGAGCACTGCTCCTCGGGGCTGTAGGGGGAAAGCGAGTAGATGCCAGGGAGGTCCGTGATGGTAACGTTCTTGTCGCTTAGGAGCTTGGCCTCCTTTTTCTCAACCGTGACGCCGGGCCAGTTGCCAACGTAGCCGTTGGCGCCGGTGATCAGGTTGAAAAGCGTGGTCTTGCCGCAGTTGGGGTTACCCGCCAGCGCGACATGGATCTGAGAATCCGCCATTCAATCCTTCTTCCTTGTGTGCCCGCGCTGCTTTCTCCGCGCAGGCTGGATAATGTGCTTCAAAGATGCTGCATAAAGTTAGAAAAACCTAACTTTATCTGCAGAAATATACGCCGCGAGTCCTTACTGGACCTCGACGACGGCGGCCTCCTCCTTGCGGATGGAAAGCTCGTAGCCGCGCACGTTGATCTCGACCGGATCACCGAGCGGTGCAACCTTCACGACCTTGAACGAAGTGCCCTTGATGAGCCCCAGGTCCATAAGGTGGCGGCGAAGCGCACCCTCACCGTGAAGCTTGACGATGGTGGAGCTCTCGCCCACCTTAACGTTACCCAACGTCTTCATCCTCTTGTCCCCCTTTCGGTTTTTATCAAATGCTGCGAACTAACCGACGGTCATGATGTGCATGGCGACCTTGGAATCGATGCCAAAGCGTGCGCCCAGCACAGTGACGATGATATTGGCGCCACTCGAGCTCACCACATGGATTTCGCTGCCCTCGACAAAGCCGAGGTCCTTGAGGTGGTGCTTCATGTCCTCATTGCCCTTTACACGAGACACGCGCACGGTTTCGCCCGCTTTTACCATCGAAAGCGGCATGGCCGGCATCTGCGGTCCGCAAGACATGAGTTGCTCCTAACGTCAGTTCGTCCTCAACATCGACACGGTAAAAGTTAACCACGTCTATGTTCGCTATAGTAAACTAGCACGTGGTTAACTTTTTGGAAAGGGTCCCCATTCAGATTTCGAAAAAGTTTCCTATACGAAACAAAAGGGCGCGGCAAAGGACCATCCTTTACCACGCCCTGTCATGCTTAAAGCGAGAGATTTCTGATCGACGTAACGCAGGAAGCCTCGTCTACGCCAGAAACGCGGAAGATGATGTCCTCGCCGCACTCACCATAGAGGGCCATGAGTCCCATGACATCGCGGCCATCCGTGTGGCGATCGCCGATGCTGACTGACACGTCGCTACGATGCTTGGCAATGATGTCATAGAGCAGCGCAACCGGGCGGGCATGCAATCCCAACGGATCTTTAATCGTCTTTGTAAACTCGACCATGTCCCCTCCCACGACATCGCACATTCGGCCGGCAAACCCAGCCACGTGGTAGTTATTGTAGCGTTAGATGCTTGTTGAAGCCCGCCAGAAGCTCGACCGGAAAGCGCGTCCCGTTATTTGGCTGGATTCTGGGTCGCAGTTTCCAAAAGGACCCTGTTTGGGAAACTGCGACCCGTTTTGGACGCAAATTCCGGGTCGCAGTTTCCGCGATGTCCGGTCACCCTATGCCCTCGCGACACCCACGCATAAAAAACGAGGGAAGGCACGCGTCCTTCCCTCGTTGCAAGCAATATGTAGCCGCTCGCCTACATCAGGCGCAGGCTGACGTCCTTGAGCTGGGCGCCGCTAACGGCACTCGGGGCGCCCGACATAAGGTCGGAGCCGCTGGCCGTCTTGGGGAACGCCATGACGTCGCGGATGGAGTCGGAACCGGTGAGCAGCATGCACACGCGGTCCAGGCCCAGAGCAAAACCGCCCATCGGGGGCGCACCAAACTTGAGGGCCTCCATGAGGAAGCCGAACTGAGACTCGGCACGCTCCTCGGTAAAGCCCAGGAGCTTGAGCATGGACATCTGCATCTCGGCGTTGTGGATACGCATACCGCCGCCGCCGGCCTCAAAGCCATCCATGACAAAGTCGTAGGTGCACGAGCCGGCTGCCAGGGGATCGGCCTCGATCTTGGCGATGTCGGTCTCGGTCGGCAGAGTGAAGGGCTGGTGCTCGGCAGCGTAAGCCTTGCGGTCCTCATCCCAGTGGAACAGCGGGAAGTTGACGACCCACAGGAAGTCGTGACCCTCACGCTTAATCTCGAGGGCGTTGGCCATGTGCGAGCGCATGCCGCCCAGGATCTCGTCAGAGAGCAGGCGCGGACCGGCGGCGAACATCACAAGGTCGCCGGGCTCGACGTCCATGCGCTCGCGCAGAGCGGCCATCTCCTCGTCCGAGAAGAACTTGACGATGGGGCTGTTGATGGAGCCGTCCTCGCGGAAGGCGATCCAGGCCAGGCCCTTGGCGCCAAACGTGGAGGCCACGCCGGCGAGCTTATCGATCTTGGCACGTGCCCAGGCACCGGCGCCCTTGGCGTTGATGGCCTTGACGACGGAGCCCTCCTCGTTTGCGGCAGTCGCAAAGACCTTGAACTTGGAGTTGGCAAAGATGTCGGTCAGGTCGACCAGGTGCATGCCATAGCGGGTATCGGGCTTGTCGGAGCCATAGGTGTCCATGGCATCCCAGTAGTTCATGCGACGCAGCGGCGTGGGCATCTCGACACCCATGCGACCGAAGGCATCGGCAAGAACCTCTTCGAGCGCGCTCATGACATCGTTCTGGTCCACGAAGGACATCTCGATATCGACCTGGGTGAACTCGGGCTGACGGTCGGCACGCAGGTCCTCGTCGCGGAAGCACTTGGCAACCTGGTAGTAGCGCTCAACGCCACCGACCATGAGCAGCTGCTTCAGAAGCTGCGGGGACTGCGGCAGGGCGTAGAAGTTGCCCGGCTGGATGCGGCTGGGAACGATGAAGTCGCGGGCGCCCTCGGGCGTGGACTTGAACAGGGAGGGCGTCTCGACCTCCATGAACTCACGGTTGTGCAGTGCCTCGCGAATGGCAAAGGTAAAGTCGGAGCGCAGCTTGAGGTTGGCCATCATCTCGGGACGGCGGAGGTCCAGATAGCGATAGCGCAGGCGGGTGTCCTCGCTGGTCTCGATGCCGTCCTCGATCTGGAACGGCGGGGTGACGGACGTGTTGAGAACCTCGGCGTGGTCGGTCAGGACCTCGATCTCGCCGGTCGCGAGCTTGGTGTTGGTGGTCTCCTCGCCACGGGAGCGCACGACGCCGTGGATCTTGATGGGCCACTCGGGACGCATGGTCTCGGCGATCTTAAAGGCGTCGCCGTCGGAGTGCTCGGGGTCGAAGGTGAGCTGCGTGATGCCCTCGCGGTCGCGAAGATCGCAGAAGATAAGGCCGCCGTGGTCGCGGCGACGGCTCACCCAACCGGTGAGGGTGACCTCTTCGCCCACGTTCTCGCGGCGAAGCTCGCCGCAGGTACGGGTGTGCATGGAATGCTCGTCGATGGGACGGGTCTGGCTCATACCAGTGATCCTCCTTTATGGATCTGTGCCGCCCCGTGTCGTTCCGGGCGGCGTCGTACAGATTTGCCCAGCCTGCGTAAACCGCGCAGCCGGACATGGCGTTCTATCTTATCGCACCTGTGTCGATGTGCCGCGGAAAAGTAGCTCCTGCCCAAAGACTTGACGGAGACGAAACAATTGACGCGGCCTGACCGTCGCCCAGGCGCGCCGCGTGCGACAATGTGCCCCAATACAACTGCACTCGGAAAGGCCCGCCATGACTGCACGCCTCATCGTTATGGATATCGACTCCACCCTCATCAACCAGGAGGTCATCGACCTGTTGGGCGAGGAGGCCGGCGTGGGCGAGCAAGTTGCGCAGATCACCGAGCGCGCCATGCGCGGCGAACTGGACTTTAAGCAGGCGCTCGAGGAGCGCGTGGGGCTGCTTGCCGGCTTGGATGAGAGCGTGTTCGAGCGCACGTTTGAGCGCGTGACGTTTACCCCCGGCGCGCTGGAGCTTGTGCGCTCGGCGCACAGCAAGGGCTGGAAGGTCGGCGTGGTAAGCGGCGGCTTTCACGAGGTCGCCGATAAGATCGTGGCCGCCGCGGACATCGACTTTTGCCTGGCTAACCGCCTGGAGGTCGTGGACGGCAAGCTTACCGGTAAGCTGGCGGCAGACATCGTGACCAAGGAGTCCAAGCTCATCCAGCTGCTGGATTGGGCGGTTGAGTGCGGTGTCGACATGGCCCACACCGTCGCGATCGGTGACGGCGCCAACGACATCCCCATGATTCAGGCTGCGGGCACGGGCATCGCGTTTTGCGCCAAGCCCAAGACGCGCGAAGCCGCCCCGTTTGCCATCGACGAGCGCAACCTGATGCTCGCCATGGACATCATCCTGCGCGACTAGCAAGTTCGCCCAACAATTGAATCAGTCTGTCCTATAGTTTCCGAACAATTTTGTCTTAGTGTTCGGAAAAATACCTTTTGAGTGCTAGACTTTGCGCCGTCGAAGGGAACATATATGGATAAACGAGATCTTGAGCAGCTGCTGAGCGATGTTGCCGGCGGATCAGTCGCCCCTGCCGACGCGCTTACGCGCATCCAGACGGCGCCAACCGCCGATCTGGGTTTTGCGCAGCTCGATCTTTCGCGCGGGGTGCGCCAGGGAGCCGGCGAGGTTGTCTACGGCGCCGGTAAAACCGCCGAGCAGATTGCCGCCATTATCGAAGCGCTGCACGATGCCGGCCAGGAGCGCATCCTGGTCACGCGCCTGGACGCCGAAAAGGCAGACCGCACCTCGGAGCTCCTCGACAACGGCATCGACCTGGGATATGTCCCGAACACACAGCTCGCCCTCGTGGGCGGCAAGCCCTCCCCTACCGGCAACGGACGCATCGTCGTTGCCTGCGCCGGCACGAGCGACTTGCCCGTCGCCGAGGAAGCCGCGTTGACGGCCGAGTTCTATGGCAACGAGGTCGACCGCCTCTACGACGTAGGCGTCGCCGGCCTGCACCGCCTGCTCGCGCATGCCGAGGAACTTGCCCAGGCACAGGTGGTCATCGCCATCGCCGGCATGGAGGGCGCGTTGGCAAGCGTTATCGGCGGTCTGGTGAGCTGTCCGGTCATCGCCGTTCCCACCAGCGTGGGCTACGGCGCGAGCTTTGGTGGCATGGCCGCACTGCTCGCCATGCTCAACTCCTGTGCCAGCGGCGTTTCGGTCGTCAATATCGACAACGGCTTTGGTGCCGCCTACCAGGCAAGTCTTATCAATCATCTGAGCGCCGGCACATCCCGCGCCCGTTAAGGAGCATTCCATGTCAAACCATCAGCACACGCTTATCATCGACGGCACCTCGGGCATCAGCGGCGACATGACTGTCGCGGCCCTGCTCGACCTGGGCGCCAGCGAGGAACATCTGCGCGAACAGCTCGCCACACTGCCGGTCGACGACTTTACGATCGCCGTCACGCGTGCAAACAAGCATGGCATCGACGCCTGCGACTTTGACGTTCAGCTGGCAGAGGAGCTCGAGAACCACGACCACGACATGGCCTGGCTCTACGGCAACGAAGCAGCTGCCGAGCATATACACGAGCACCACCATCATGATCATGGTGAGCACGAACACTGCCATGAGCATGATCATGAGACCCACGGCCATGGCCACGAGGGCCATCATCACGCCCACCACCATCACCACCGTTCTTTGGAAGACGTCACCGCCATCATCGACGGCTCGCAGCTAAGCGATGGAGCCAAGCGTCGTGCGCTCGCCATCTTTACCGCGCTCGCCGCCGCCGAGGCCAAGGCACACGGCAAAACGCCCGAAACCGTCATGTTTCACGAGGTGGGCGCCGTCGACTCCATCGTTGACATCTGCTCGGTCGCCATCTGCCTCGATGACCTGGGCATCGAAGATATTGTCGTCGAGTCGCTCTCCGAGGGTCACGGCACCATCCACTGTACCCACGGCCTTATGCCCATCCCGGTGCCCGCCGTCGTCAACCTATGCCAAGCAGGCAATATCGCCCTCACGCCCGCACCGGTCGCCGGCGAGCTCGTGACGCCCACGGGTGCCGCCATCGTCGCCGCACTGCGCACGTCCGAGCACCTGCCGGCACGCTACCGCATCGAAGCCGTCGGCTACGGCGCCGGCAAGCGTCCCTACGAGGGTTGCTCCGGCACGCTCCGTTGCCTGCTTGTTCAAGTGGATGCATAACCATGGATGCCCGCAAAGAAAAAAGCCGCGCTGCCATCGTTGCGGCGTTCTCCGAGCTGCTACGCGAAGTGGACTACGGCAAGATCACTGTCGGCGACATCATCGCTCGCGCCCACGTAGGCCGCGCGACATTCTACGGCCTCTTTAAGAGCAAAGACGACCTACTGTCCGAGCTCGTGAGCGACATCTGCACCCACGCCCTCGACGACGATGGTACGCCGCTCGACGACCCACTCGTGCAAGTCGAGCATATCCTCAACAACCTCTGGGAGCGCCGTCAGGGCGTACGAGCCCTCGTAGCCGGTGCCGGCTCACGCGTCTTCGCCGACTGCTTACGCAAGACCATCATGTCGCGCGCAGCCGAAACCGTCCCTACCGACCCAAACGGCCCCGCCGCCACCATGGACCGAAGCTTCCTACTACACCACATAGCCTCAAGCTTCGTAGGAATGGTCCAATGGTGGGCCTGGCACAACTTCCAAGCAGCCAAAGCCGACGTAGCCAAAGACTACCTATCAGCCATTAAGCCTCTCTTCAACTGAGTAAACCCCTCATCCCAAAGTTCCGACCTCATCTCAAAGCGCCGCCCCAACCCAAAGCACAATCCATCCCAAAGTGTCGACAGAAGCCCAACGCCCCTACCAGCAACAAGCCCCTCCCATCCAAATTCAGATATATATGTTGGGTTGCTTGTGCGAACGCAACAAAGACCCCGCAGCCGTCCGCATGGGGTAACTTCCCAGCGCACTCCGCAGGACGCAAAAAGGCTCGCCGCACAAAGTGCGCAGCGAGCCTCTTTGCATGTCCGAGGACGCGCTGGGAAGTTACCCCATGCGGACGGCGGACAACCTATGTAGCCTTGGACTAGAACATGCCCAAGAAACCATGCACAAACAGCGCGGCCAGAGCAGCACCGATAAACGGAGCGATGCCAGGAACGAGCAGGCCGTACTTCCAGTTGTTGTCAGCCTTGTTCTTGATCGGCAGCACCTGATAGGCCATGCGAGGACCAAGGTCACGAGCCTGGTTCATGGCGAAGCCGGTGATACCGCCCATGCCCATGCCAACAGCCCAAACGATCAGACCGACGCAGATGGCGAGCATCAGGACGTTCTCGCCAGCACGGTTAGCAGCAGCAAGGATGGCGCTGATGAACACAAAAGTGCAGATAGCCTCGCAGAAGAAGTTGCGGGCATAGTTCGTACCCTCGGTGGTGGGGTTGGTCGAGAAGATATTGCGCTGGGCAATGGGATCGACGACACCATCGGAAGCCTTGAACTCATCGGCATACATAAGCCACGCGATCACGGCACCCGCAAAGCCGCCGAGCATATCGGCAATCATGAAGGGGATGCAGCTGCTCCACGGCACCAGGCCGACGATGCACTGGGCAAGCACCATGGCGGGGTTCATGCACACGGCGCCGCCAAAGATAAACAGAGCAACCGAGATGCCAAAAGACCAAGTGGTGATGGCAAACATATGACCAGAGCCCTGATACTTGGTGCCCTTGAGCACGGTATCGCAGTGCACGCCCACGCCAAAGATGATCATGAGGGCCGTTGCGCCGAATTCGCAGAGGAGTTTGGTAAGCATAAAACCTTATCTTTCTTGTCGGTTATAAACGATTCGTTTAGGCCGCGTACTAGTGCTGAGCGACGACAACGCCCAGGCCATCGGGAATGACGGCCACCTTGGCATCGGCACCCTTCATCTCAAAGGCGAGCTTGAGCGCCTCATCGAGGGTGTTGACCGGCGTCATGTGCATATCCTTGATCATCTGGTGATCGCACAGGTCGGTGACCATGATCACAGGGTGATGCGCCAGGATGCGGGCAAAGATCTGGCTCGTCCACTGGTCGGGCAGGGTCTCGTCCTTAGGACGGTCGATGCAGGCACGCTCAAACTCCGCCGGATCGTTGTCGGCGATGTTGTGATAGAAGCCCTCGCCACCGTGACCGTCGGCACAGCCGGCGACGTCGATGATCACACCGCCCTCGGGAAGCGTAGCCTCGGCAGAGCACATGCCCTTCACGGCCTGATAGATGTTCTGGTCGAGCGGGTAGCCGCCGTTGGTGGTAATGGCAATCTCGCACTCGACGGGCTCAACGCCGGCAAGGCTCTTCACGAACTCGCAGCCAGCCTCGTGCGCCTTGTGGATGTCGCCGGCAAAGGAGCCGATGACCTCGTGCTTGCCGTTGAGCACCACGTTGAGCACAAAGGCAAGGTGAGCCATCTCGGCAGCGGCAAACATGTCCTCGCTCACGTGGTTGTGGCACAGGTTGCCGGCACGCGAATGGGAATCGTTCACAAACTGACCGTTGTGGTTGTACATGATGGTCTTGTAGCTGGCGATACCAGGCAGGACGGACTTGCGGCTACCAGAGAAACCGGCAAAGAAGTGCGGCTCAATAAAGCCCTCGGCAAGCAGCAGATCGCAATCGGCAGCAATCTTGTTGATGATGCACTCGCCGCCAGAAGGCAGGGTGCCGATCTTTTTCATCATGCTGTCATCGGTCGCGACGTGCATAACGATTTCCTCGTTGGCAACGATCTCCTCGCCGTACTTGTTGACGAGCTCCTCGTGCGTCGACGGACGATGCATACCCGTAGCAACCAGAATACGCACGCGAGCCTCGGGCGCAGCAGAATGGATGTGATGCAGCAGAATAGGCATCGTCACACGCGAGGGAACGGGACGCGTATGATCGGAGCTAATAATGACGATATCCTTCTTGCCAGCACAAAGCTCCTCGAGCGAAGGCGAGCCATAAGGATTGGCAAGCGACTCCTCTACCAGCTCTTCCTGCGATTTTGTAGTCTTAAACTCGTTTTGATGACCTTCCATCACACCCGCGAAGTTCTTATCCTCGAGCTCCAGATGCAACGTCTTGTGGTCAAACGGCAGTTCACATTCAAACAATGACGAGCGCCCTCTTCCTTTTCAACTGACACACTAGATAAACCGTTGGAAGGATACGCCGCTCACCGAAAAACACCACCGTCCACCGACTCGTTAACACAACGTTCATATTTGACCCACAACAAAACGGCCGCGATCCCAAACGGAACCGCAGCCGCTACAGTCGTAAGGCGAGAAGCGCGCCATTCTTCTCCTCAGCTTTAATCCCTGAAGACCGAGGACGAAGGGACCCGACGGGTTTCCCTCTGAATGCATTCCGCAGCACGAAGCCCCCTTATCCGCAGCTCCGAAGGAGCAGGATAAGGGGGCTTCAAGTGCGAGGACGCATTCAGAGGGAAACCCGTCGGGTCCCGGTGAGAGCCACAGGGCTATCGATTACCCCGTGTTCTGCAGTCCTGCCGAGACGCCGGTCACAGTCGAAAGAATCAGGCTCATGTACTCGGCCTTCCTCTCCTCGGCCATCTCGTCCTGGTTCATACGCACCTCGCGAAGGGCGCGGACCTGGGCGATGGACAGGGCGTCGACGTAGGGGTTACGTACACGGACGGCGCAGCCGAGCACGCGACGGCGCTGCAGCGGCCACTCGTCACCGACGATGGCAAGGACCCACTTACGCGTGAGCTGCATCTCGGTAAAGACCTTCTCGGACAGATCCTGGCGGTCGCCCAGGTGCAGATACATCTTGGCGATGCGCTGGTCGGTCTTGGCGATCGACATCTCGATGTTGTCGATAAAGGTGCGGAAGAACGGCCACTCCTGGTAGGCAGCCTTGAGCTGGTCAAGATCGCCAAGCTGCTCGCAGGCGGTGCCCAGACCGTACCAAGCGGCCAGGTTAATGCGCGCCTGGCTCCAGCTGAAGATCCACGGGATGGTACGCAGGTCATCGAGCGACTTGGCGCCCAGACCGCGCTTGGCGGGACGCGAGCCGATCGGCAGCAGACCGACCTCGGTCAGCGGCGTCACGGTCGAGAACCACGGTGTAAAGTCCTCGGTGTTCAGCAGGTCCAGATAGCGTTCGTGGCTTGCGGTGTTGAGCTTCTCGGCCATATCCCAGAACTTCTGCGTGGTCTCGGTGTTGGTCTTCTCGACACTCGGGGCCGACTGCAAAAGCGTTGCGGCGGCAACGGACTCAACATGGCGCTGAGCCAGCGTGCGGTTGCCGTAACGGGCAAAGATGACTTCGCCCTGCTCGGTAAGCTTAAAGAAGCAGTTGACCGAACCCTTGGGCTGCGCCAGCACGGCCTTGTTGGCCGGGCCGCCGCCACGGCCCACGGCACCGCCGCGACCGTGCATGAGCACCAGGTCGATATCGTTCTTCTCTGCCCACTTGGCGATGCGCTCCTGCGCGGAGTGCAGCGCGAGCATGGCCGTGGTAGGACCGGCATCCTTGGAAGAGTCGGAATAGCCCAGCATGACCTCCATGCGGCGGTTGGTCTGGGCAAGGCGCTTTTGCACCACGGGCAGCGTAAGCATCTGATCGAGCACGTCGACGCAGCCCTCGAGGTCCTCGAGCTGCTCGAACAACGGGATCACGTCGAGCTCGGGGACATCCTCCTCGTGTGCAAAGGACAGGTGCGCCAGCTCAAAGACGTCGGCCACATGCTGAGCGCTCTTGGTAAACGAGATGATGTAGCGGTGCGCCATCTTCTTGCCGTAGCGCTTTTGGATGGAGCCGATAGCGCGGAAGGTATCGATGACCTCGCGCGTCATGGGCTGCAGGTCGCCATGGATACCGTTCTCGTGGATATCCTTAAGGGCGCGGGCATGCACCACGGAGTGCTGACGGAACTCCATCTCGACCATATGGAAGCCGAAGGACTCGACCTGCCAGATGATGGTTTGGACCGGGCCGTAGGCAGCACGGACGGCACCGCAGGCGGCCAGCGAACGCTGGACGACGCGCAGGTCATCCAGGAACTCGTCGGCGCTGTGGTACATGGTGTCGGTGATACGACGGACGGTGGCGTTCAGGCGGTCGGCCATGACGAGCATGACGGCGCGATGCGGCTCGTGCTCGGAGATCAGCTCGGCGCGGGCCGTGTAACGAGGGCTCATCTCGACCTGATGGTTCCACAGGTTAATGAGCTCGGCCGACGGCTTGCTGTAGGTAGCCTCGAGCGTGAGGTTGCGGCCGATGTGGCGGCACTTGTCCTCGAGCTTGAGCACCATGTGCGTAAAGTACTTGGCGGCGACCTCACGGCTCACCTTGGCGGTGACGTTGGGGTTACCGTCGCGGTCGGAACCGATCCAGCTGCCGGGATGGAAGAACGCCGGGCACAGCGGCGGCACAGTACCGGCCTTGTCGCCCAGCACCCAATCGTCAAAACGACGATAGATAACGGGGATAACGTCGAACAGCGTGTTATCGAAGATGTCGATGATGGTATCGGCTTCCTCGACCGGCGTGGGCTTCTTGAGCGCGATGGGACTCGTACGCACCAGGGCGTCGATCTCCTGCAGCATATGGCGCTCGTTCTCCACCAGGTCGGAGCCGCCCAGACGCGGACGCTCCTCCAGCAGGTTGGAGATACGGCGGATCTTGCCCTCGACGGCCTTACGACGGGCCTCGGTGGGATGTGCGGTAAAGACAGGGTGGAACTCGAGCTTGTCGAGCAGCTCGTTGGCACCCTCGACACCCAGCTCATTCACCAGCTGGTGATAGGCAACGGTAAGCTCGTTGGCAGGATCGACCTCGGTATCGGTCGACGCACCGGCCTCGCGCTCGCGCAGCTGCGCCACACGGTAGTTCTCCTCCGACAGGTTTGCCAGATGGAAAAAGCTCGTAAAGGCGCGAACGATGACCTGCTGCTTATCGAGCGGCAGGCTGTCGATCAAATCGACGACCTCACGAAATGCCACGGCAGTGGGCTCGTCGGCGGTGGGCACGCCCTGCTCGTCGACGGCTTCGTCGGCAGCGCAGGTACCGGGGTTGCCGGCATTGACCACAATCTCGGCTGTCAAAATCTTGTCGAACAGGTCCGCGATCTCGGGATCATACTCGCTAAGCACACGGCGCTCCAGGCGCAAGAACAGCGCCAGATTGTCGCGCAGCTCCTCGGGGATCTCGATCTCGGCGAGACGCTCCCTGGACTCGGCATTCGAGCCGATTCGGTTAACGAGGCGGTTGACCACGGCAGCGACGCGCGCCGCGGCTTCGGGTACAGACTGGTTGCTTAGGTTCTCAGCCACGTTTCCTCCCATTCCTCCTTCTATGCACGTAACATGCGGTATTCATTATAGGCGCTTGAGAAATACTTTCGACACTGATTGCGCTTTACCACACAAAAGTATTTTCTGCATTGCAAAGGTTTTTGCCCTAAATGGTCGTATTTCTCGGTGGGCGGCATACGTAAACGGGGGCATTCCGCATAAAAGCGAAACACCCCCGTAACAATCGCTCTCCATGAGCAGGGCACGTTAGCAGGCCCGAAGCTCAAAAAGATGCGCTACAGGCGCTCGCGAACCGCCTCGACGACGTTGTCCAGATCGGCGAGCACCTCGTCATGGCTCTGCATGTCGCGCACTTTGACCTTGCCGGCGGCAAGCTCGTCGCCACCCAGGACCAAGATGAGCTTGGCGCCTACCTTATCGGCTTGCTTAAACTGGGCCTTGAGCGAACGACCCTGATAGTCGGCCTCGGTCACGATACCTGCGGCGCGAAGCTCCTGCGTAATGGCAAAGACGTTCTGACGCAGCTCCTTGCCGGCGTTGGCGACATAGACGCACGGGGCCTCATCGGCACCCAAATCGCTGCCAAAGGCCTGCAGGGCCAGCAGGGCGCGCTCAAAACCGACAGCAAAGCCGACGCCCGCCGTGGGCTTGCCACCCTCGAGCTCGACCAGGCCATCGTAGCGGCCGCCGCCGCCGATGGAGCCGACGCCGGCGCCAGGGGCCTCGACCTCAAAGACAGTACGGGTGTAGTAGTCCAGGCCGCGCACCAAGGTGGGATCCTCGACATACTCGATACCGGCGGCATCCAGATAGCGCTTGACCTGCTCGTAGTGCTCGCGGCACTCATCGCACAGGTTGTCACCCATCAGCGGAGCCTCGGCCATGATCTCGCGGCAGTGGTCGTTCTTGCAGTCGAAGGCACGCAGCGGGTTGAGCTCGGCGCGCTCGCGGCACTCATCGCACATCTCGTCGGCGTGATCGAGGATGAACTGCTTAACCTGCTCGCGATAAGCCGGACGGCACTGGGCGTCACCCATCGAGTTGATGAGCAGACGAAGCTTGGAAAGATCGAAGCCCAGGCGCTTGTAGAACTCCATGAGCATGATGATGCACTCGGCGTCTGCCGCCGGATCGGGAGCGCCGAGCCACTCGATGCCCACCTGGTGGAACTGGCGCAGGCGGCCCTTCTGGGGACGCTCGCCGCGGAACATGGCCTCGGCGTAGTAAGCCTTAAACGGCGTGGAGCCCTGGGGCACCAGATTGTTCTCGACGACGACGCGCACCACGCCGGCCGTGCCCTCGGGGCGAAGTGCCAGGCGCTGCTTGGGCTTGAGTTTGGTGTCGGTGCCCTCGGTAAAGACGCGCTCCAGGTTGGCACCGCTGAACACGCGGAACATTTCCTTGCGCACGACGTCGGTCGACTGGCCGATACCGTGGACAAACACGTCAACCTGCTCGATCGCGGGCGTCTCGATGGGTTTAAAACCAAACGGCTCGAACACGCCGGCCGCAATCTGCTGCATCTTTTGCCAGGCGCGCATCTCGGCGCCGATAAGGTCGCGGGTTCCCTCCGCCTTCTGTGCCTGCATGGGCAAACACCTTTCTTTTGTATCGCGTCATAGGTAGTGGACATTATACGGCACAAAGCAGCAACGCGGCGGCGCGCCTGACCGAACGAGGGTATGGGGACTCGTTCGGCCAGACGCGCCGCCGCTGTTTGTGATCCCTTTTCCTCCGTCCCCTTCGGATCACGTGATCTGTTGGGGACGGAGGAAAAGGGATTGTCCTTTGGCCTGCGGCGACCTTGGAAACCGAATGATGGTACGAGCATCCATTCGGCTTCCAAGGCGGCCACGGACAGAACGGGACGAACAGAAGAGAGCGACGGACGTCTACTCCCCCGCCACGCACGCGCGCAGCTTGGCGGCGATGGGCTCGGATGCCAGCAGGAACACGAGCATGACCACGGAGCACGCCAAGCACACGATCCAGGTGCTCGCAAAGGAGCCCGAGACGGCAAAGAGCACGTAGACCTGCCACAGCTCACCGACAAAGCTCATGCCGGCAAGCACCGCCGAGGTAGCGATAACGGTGAGCGAGCCCAATACGCGGCCACTCACCTTATCGGCAACATGGCCGATAACGAGCGAACCCACGACGCTCACTACGGTGGAGATGGCATTGGAGATGTTGTACTGCGCAAGGGAAATGCCCAGGTCGCTGACGATCAGCGGCTGGAATAGGCTCATGCAGTTGACGAAAATCGTGTAGCACGTGGCCATGATCACGAAGCCGGAGGCCACCACGAGCCAGCCGGGGAAGAACTTACGCTGCTGGGGCATACTGCTCCTTATTTAACAAACGAATAGCCGGCGCAGGGGCCGGTAGTGCCCAAGATTGCCTTGAAAGACAAGGGCATAGGCCTTACGGCCATGCCCGCAGGCTTGAAAGGCAAGGTTGGGTGCTACCGGTGGTCGGCGATATAGCCCAAAGCGACGGCGGTATAGGCCGCGGCGCCGAGCGGCAGCTCGGCATCGTTAAAACGTGCCTTGGGATGGTGCTGGGCAAAGCGTTCGTCCGTGTCGGTTACGGCCGCGCCCACGGTAAAGTACGCACTCGGAATCTCGCTCGAGATAAGCGCAAAGTCCTCACTCGCCATGGCATGGAAAAGCGGCAAGAAAGCCGCCTTGGGCAGCACTGCGCCCACGTAGCCAAGCGACGCCTGAGTCATATCGCTGTCGAGTACAAGCGGCGGAACATCCGAAAGCGTCTCGATGGTCGCCGGCGTACGATAGGTCGTAGCAACGCCGTTAACGACCTCCGCGATGCGGGTCTTTAGGTGAGCCATGAGCTCAACATCAAAGCCGCGCAGCGTTCCCTCGAGCACGCAGGTGTCGGGGATGACGTTGGCCGCCAAGCCGCCGGCGAACTTACCAACGGTAAGTGCGACTTCCTTGGCCGCCGGCACCTCGCGGGAGATAAGCTCCTGGAGCGCCAGGTGCACGTGGACGCCGGCCGTGATGGGGTCGATGCAGATCTCGGGGCTGGAACCGTGGCCGCCCTTGCCCTGGAGCGTGATGCGGAAACCGTACACACCCGAGAGCGCCGGGCTGCCGTAGAGCACCAGGCCAAGCGGCGACTGGCTGTTGACATGCATGGCAAAGGCCGCCTGAGGGCGCGGGTTCTCGAGCAAGCCGTCGGCGATGGCAGCGCGTGCTCCCTCAAAGGTCTCCTCGCCCGGCTGGAACAGCAACTTGACGGTAGCGTTGGCCTCCACAAGCTCGGCCTCGCGGGCCTTGAGCAGGCGCGCCGCACCAAGCAGGGCCGTCGCGTGCATATCGTGACCGCAAGCATGCATGCAGCCATTGGTGGATGCAAAGGGCTCGCCGGATTCCTCGACAACGGGAAGGGCATCCATATCGCCTCGGAGCATGACGACCGTTCCGGCCTGCTCGTCCTTGCACGTGCCATTGCCCTGAGCGGCCGCACCGGCACCGATCAGGCCAACGACGCAGGAACCGTCGACTAGCGTGGTATGGGGGATGTCCATCTCGTCCAGACGTGCCTGGATATAGGCAGACGTCTGCGGAAGATTGTTACCCAGCTCGGGCATCTGGTGTAGATCGTGTCGCCATGCAGCGAGCTCGTCTGCAAAAGCCTGAGCTTCTGCGACAAGACCGTCACCGATAGCGGCCTGCGCCGCCGCGGTGGCCTGGGGCGCTGGTTGCGGTTGAAAATCGGACAGAGCTGATGCCATAGAAGCCCTCCAGTAACGTTTTTGCAGCACGCACTTTGATAGCGTAAAGTGCAAGGTACAACTGTAAGGGCATGACATAAAAATGCCGCCCTGGGAGGGCGGCGCAACAAGTTGTTTACAATTGTGGGTGTGATTTTCGGCGCAAGAAATCGAAATGCGTCTCGCTCAAGATAATCGAAAGAAAGATGAGCGCGAAGCCGGCGAGCAGGCGCGAGGTGAGCGCCTCCCCCATCAGCAGCACCGAGAACAGCACGCCCGAAGGCGACTCCATCGAAAGGAGCAGTGAGCCCGTCGAGGCCGAGACATGCGCCAAGCCGACGTTTTGGATGAGCAGAGCCGCGCATGTGCAACCAACCGAGAGAAACGCCATCGCGCTGATAAAGCTCGGCGTCCACACGGACAGAGGCGCTTGGGTCTCGAATAGCAGCGACGTTGCCAGGCTCAGCACGCCGTTGCCCACAAACATCCAAAACGTGATGACGTTGATGTCCATTTTGCGACCGTACTTGGCAGTCACCGCCATCTGGATGGCGAAAAAGACCGCACCCGCCAGCGTAATGACATCACCGATGTTGAATTCAACGCT
This sequence comes from Collinsella sp., assembly GCA_018381235.1. Lineage (GTDB taxonomy): Bacteria > Actinomycetota > Coriobacteriia > Coriobacteriales > Coriobacteriaceae > Collinsella. The sequence goes on from JAGZSF010000016.1 coordinate 50,108, forward strand.
ATCGAGCGCCACCAAGCCAATGCCCGCCAAGCACAGCAGCGCCGCGCCCAGGTTATAGCGGGTGAGTTTTTCGCCGCTCAGAAAATAGCTCGCGAACGGCACAACGATGCAATACGTGCCCGTCAAAAAAGCATTCTTGCCCGCCGTGGTGTGCGCCAGACCGACTGTCTGCAGGGCGTAGGCGGCCCACATAAGTGCGCCCATGCCAAGTCCGACGATAAGGTTGCGGGCGTTGAGGTGCGCGATGATGCGCTTGTGGAAGATGAAAAACATGACCAACGCCGCAGGCAGAAAGCGCACGTAGAGCAGTTCGAACACCGGAATGGTGTCGAGCGCGTCCTTCATGGTCGTAAAGGAGTAGCCCCAGACGACTGCCACCGAAAGCAGCAGGACTTTCCAGAACAGCGGCGAGCGAGCGCCGGCGCCGCGGGAGGTGCCGCCCGCGCCCAGGTCCTCGCGAGCAACAGGGCTATCGGGCATCATTTCGATATTGTCAGTGGCATGCTGGGCCATAGGGCATCCTCGCGCTCAATCTGGGCGTGGTGTCCGCACGCGCATGGCTGCGTGCCGCCTCATGGTCAAATAAAAGCAGGGCGCACCGGACCCCCGGCACGCCCCGCTACTGTAGCAACAACCAAGCAGCCCGTGCAATTCACTACGCTAAAGCATCGGGTTGGAAGATCTCGATGTTCCGACGGCGTTTACGTTGCTGAACTAGATTAATTTGGTTGACTCCAGCTTTTCGATGATCCAGTCGTTGGCTTTGATGACTGGACGGCGGAAGACCACACCCAGGGCCAGCGACGGAATCAGATAGCTCGCCAGAATACCCAGCTCAATCCAGTACTCCATATGGTAGGCACCGGCCATGGCGGCATGCATGGCGTTGATGCCGTGGGTAAACGGCAGGAACGGATATATCGCCTGGAACACGGGGCCGGTCATCTCGATGGGGAACGTGCCGCCCGAACCGCCGACCTGCATGACCAGCAACACGACGGCAAGCGCCTTGCCGATATCGCCAAACGAAACCGTAAGCGTATAGACGATATTGGAGAACACAAGACTCGCGATCCAGCCCGCCAGCACAAATTGCAGCGGGTTGTCGCACTGGATGCCAAAGAATAGGATGTCACCCGCGCACACGAGCGTTGCCTGCAGCAGTGCCAGACCGCCAAAGAACAGGTAACGACCCAGGTAGATCTCGTGCAGGCGCACGGGGATAAGCTCGTTGATGAGCTCATCGTCAACCGACACCTTCATCATGGCCGCCAGCACGATCGAACCGACCCAGAGCGACAGAATCGTGTAGAACGGCGCCATGGCAGAGCCGTAATTGCGAATCGGATAGACCGGCTTGCGGTCGAGCGCGACGGGGCCGGAAAGCGACGCGGCCAAACCCTCGGGGTCGTTGCCGATCATTGTCTTGATCGTGGCCAGATCGTCCGACATCAGGGCGCCGTCAAGCTCGTCCTTAAACGCGCTGATCTTGTCCGATGCCTCACCCAACTGATCGGAAGCCTTGTTGACCAGCTTGGCAGCCTTGGAGAGGCCCTTCGCGAGCGAACCAGAGGCGTCGGTCAGACCGCTCACGGCGCTATCCAAGTCACCCGAGATACCGTTCAGGGAATCCAGAACGCCCGAAATGGTCTTCTTGAGCTCCTTGGCCTTAACCGAGAACGTAGAATCGTAGTCGGACTTGGCACCCGAGATACCCGCCTTGGCATCGGCGATGGCCTGGTCGACCTCGGCACGCGAGTTGTTGGCCTCCGCCATGCTGTCCGAAAGGGACTTTGCGGTCGCCGTCAGGTCCTTCGCATTGTTGCGGTACTCCACGGCAATTCTGCCCAGCGACGTCGCAGCGGACTTGAGGCCGTCTTTGAGCTTGTCATCCTTCACCTGGTCGGCAAGGTTGCGGAGCTGATCGGCCATCGCATCGATATCGTCAGCACGCGTATTGAGCGCCGCTGCGGCTTCATTGAGCTGAGACACCGTAAGGTAAACATGCTGATTCGCGGCATCGAATGCCTTCGCAAGCTCGGCGGACACGTTGTCGAACGAGCCCGCGCTTCCGTCAATCGCCGCGTCAACGGCATCGTTGGCGGCCTTGAGCGCTTCCTTGGAATCATTGATGCCGCTCTTGGCGTGCTCCATCAGCTGCTTCGTCGACTCATCGACGGTGCCCGTCTGCTTGAGCATACCGCCCGCCGACGTCAGCGAATCGGACGTAGAGCTCAAAATGCCCGCCAGCGACGAAGCATTAGCCTGAACGTCTTGCAGGTCCCCAATCGAATCGCCGAGCGTCGAGGACAGGTTGGCGATAAAGTTGCTGACCTGGTCGGTGCTCATGTAATCGAGCAGGCTGGACACCGTCTTAAGACCGATGCTCGTAATGGTCTCGGTAAAAGATTCGTTAACCTGGTTCTGAACGGCGCTCGAACCCTTCTCGGTCACGATCTGCGCGATGGCGTTGGCCTTTTGATTCTCGTAAAACTCGATATCGGCATGCTTAACGTCGGTCGAAAAGAGCGTCATCATATCGGCACTAAACGTCTTAGGGATAACGACAGCCGCATAGTATGCGCCCGATTTGACGCCCTCGATGGCCTTTTCTCGATCGTTGAGCACAACCCAGTCGAAGTTCTCGTTGCCGCGCAGGGTGGCGGTCACGTTTTCGCCCACGTTGACCTCGACGGGGATCAGATCGCTCTCGTAACCCTCATCGGTGTTGACCACGGCGATCTTAAGATTGCCGGTGTTGCCGTACGGATCCCAGCTGCCGGCGATGTTAAACCACGCGTACAGGCACGGTACGATAATGAGGCCCATCACGACAACCAAGCCGATTACGGAGCGAGACACGTTTTGGACATCGCGCTTAAACAGATGCAGGATGTTCTTCATTTATGCCTCACCTCCTTTGGAGTGCTTGCCGAGCGGGGCGTTCTTTTCATTCATCACAAACGTGTCATCCCCGTTCTCGGGCACATGGGCCGCATCGCGATGACCACATTGGTTGACAGCCTGAGTCTTGGGTTCGGACCCCCGCTCGCTCGCATTCAAGCCGAACATGCGACGAGCGGCCGGAATGGCGGCCGTGTGCTCGCGCATCTCGCGGCGCAGGTCCTCATCCGAAAGCGCCGAGATGCGCATCTGGGTGTTGAGGCTCGAGCGGATGTACTCGATATTGATAAGCCAGCCGCAGATGGCAATAACCGAGATGATCCAAATGACAAGCAGGATGATCTTGCCGTTATTGTCGATATCGAGAACCGTCGACAGGACAAAGAGCAGGACCTGAACGCCCACCACGGCGGCAAAACCGCCCTTGATGTAGTACGGGTAGCGATGTTCAAAGGCGACCGCATGATCGAGCAGTTCGCGACGGTACGAATCGGAATCGAGCATGACACGCATGGCCGTGCGCAGCGAGTAGCGCTGGCGCGGCAGGTCGTTGGACTCGCAAATCATCATACCGGTCGTGGAAAGCTGTTTATCAAAGAGCAGGTTAAGGTTGAGCAGCAGCGGACGCAGCTGCAGACCGATAAAGAGCGCCACGATCAAGAACACGCCCAGAATGCACAGGTTAAACAGGTAGTTGAACGAATACATGCCGCCGACCGTCTCGCGCAGCAGATTGATGCCGTAGGTAAAGGGCAGCAGCGGGTGCAGCCACTGGAAGAAGCCTGGCATCATCTCGATGGGGTACATGCCCGACGAACCCGGGATCTGCACGATAACCAGAATGACGCCGATAGCCTTGCCGATATGCTTAAACGTGGTGGACAGCGCATAGATGATATTGACGTAGGTGAACGAGATGGCGATGCCGCCCAGCACGAACAGCAGCGGGCTGACGCACTGCACGCCGATCACCAGATCGCCTACCGTAACGATGATGGCCTGCAACGCGCCCAGGATCACCAGGAGCAACCAGCGGCCAAAGTAGCCCTGACGCGCGGTAAAGCTGCCGATGCCTTCGCGGTCGACCTCGAGCTTGTAGATGGCGATAAGCACGTAGCCGCCCACCCACAGCGCCAGATTGGTATAGAACGGGGCAATGCCCGAACCAAAGCTCTTGACCGGGTAAATTGACTTTGAGGTCAGCTCGACCGGAGATGCCATGAAGTCTGCAACATCATCGACGTCGACGCCCATCAGGCCGGCCAGCTCGCCCATGGACTCGGAGGTCTGTAGCGCCGCGATGTCGTTGGCGGCGGTTGCGAGCTTGTCCTGGACCTTGGCAAGCGAGGCATCGGTCTGGGACAGCGTGGTCTTGGCCTGACCGAGCGTGGCGTTGAGTTGCGAAAGTGTACCGCGCGCACTTGCAATAGTAGGCGTGAGGCCAGACACGATTCCCGTCAGATCACCCGAGACGGCGGCAAACGAATCAAGTGCGCTCGAGACCTTCGGCAGCGCGTTTTGACCCAGGTCCGTCTGAGCCTGGCCAAGGTTGGTCGCACCGGTCTGAATTGCATTATTGATAGCGTCGCTGGCACCCGAGACAGCCGCAGCGTCATTCGCCATGGCGCTCGACTGCGCAGACAGACCGTCCTTGATGCTCTGAAGCTTTTCATTCTGCTCGCGGAGCAAATCGATGATCGATACAATGCGCGCGTCAATTTCCTTGGAACCTGTCGACGTGTCATTGACGAGAATTTCCAAGTGCCCGATAACGGCCTTATTGTGGTCGATCGTCACTTGGAGAGACTCAAGCGAGTTGTCGATACGGGTAGTCGTAGATGCGACCGTGCCCGTCAGCTTGCCAATCGCAGCGTTTGCGGAGGCTGACGTCTTGGTGAGCGCAAGGCTGCCTTCCGAGAGCGCCTTGGAGAGCGAGGCGACAGAGTTGCCCGCCGTGGCGCGAGCCTCGCCCAGCAGGTCATTGCCCTGGGAGATCGCCTGCGTCAGCGACGGCGCCTGACCCTGCAGACCGGCAAGTGCCGCATCTGCCGAGGCAATGGAACCACTCGTCTTATCGATGGCGGCATTCATGTCGCCAATCGAATCACGCACTTCGCCCAACGTATCGGAAGCCTCTGATACCGAACCGGCCAACGAATCCTGAGTCTGGGTTGCCTTGTCCTTTAAATCGACTCCGGCATCCTTGGCAATACTGGCAACGGTCTCGCCCACCGTGGAGACAAATTCCGAGTTGATCTGCTCCTCGATGGTGTTTGCACCGGTGTCGGTAACCTTGGGCGCAATAGCGCTCTTCTTCTCATTGACGTAGTACGTAAGCTTGGGCTGATGGTAGTTGCCGTCGAGCATCGAGACCAGGTTATCCGAGAAGTTCTTAGGGATTACGATGGCCGCATAGTACTCACCGCTCTCGACGCCCTCCTTGGCGTCGGCCGCCGAATCGACGAAGGTCCAGCCCAGCTGATCGTTCTCCTTGAGCTGATCGACGACCTGGTCGCCCGCGTTGAGCTCGCCCACCAAGTCGTTTTGGGTGCCCCGATCGTTGTTGGCGATGGCAATCTTGATACCCTGGGTGTTTCCGTACGGATCCCAGTTTGCCACGATGTTGTACCAGGCATACAGCGAGGGAATAACACACACGCCAAGGGTAACCACCAAGGCGACGGGGTTCACGAGCAATCGCTTGATGTCACGCTTAAAGATCGCAAAGGATACCTTTGCGTTGGATAGTTTGCTGCCGAGACTCACGCTTGGACCATCCATCCTGTCGTTGAATCGAATCGTACTATCGACAACCATTGTACGGAGGCGCTTTAGTGCCTCACGGCACAATGGTGCTGAGTTTTGCGGGTAGCAATATACTACGAAGATGAGTTAGCGTACAGATGTACAGTATCCTAAATTTCAGCAGGTCACAAAACCACAACCCGCACAAATTAGCAATTCAAATAGTCATCGGGGACGTTCTTAAACGACTGGTCAAACAAGAACGCCCCCAACGACTAGTTTGGACCACGGCAACATCGATGTTTTAGCAATGCCAGCGAGCGGGCGCCAGAGCGAACAAATTGGCATGAAAAGAGGACGGCATAGACCTTCTGGTCATGCCGTCCTCTTTGAATGACAAGTTGTCGCTCTGGCGCCCGCGCAGCGTCGACTGGTCCGCCGTTCGTTAGAACGGCGGAACTGAGGGCAGCGTCGAGCTGTTACGCGGTTTGGTAAAACCGCGTAACTACCTAACTACATCAAGTTGCAGACAGCTGCTGCGAAGGCAACGGGGTCCTCGGGGAGGATGCCCTCGACCAGCAGGGCCTGATCGTAGAGCAAGCCGGAGTACTGCTTGATCTTATCGGCGTCGCCTGCCTTCTGAGCAGCGACGAGCTTGGCAAAGACCGGGTGCTTGGCGTTGAGCTCGAGCACGCGCTGGCTCTTGGGCATACCGTCGGGCGCGCCCTCGGGTCCCTTCTGGAGCACCTTCTCCATCTCAAGCGAAAGCGGGCCCTCGGTGGTGATGCAAGCGGGGGCATCGGTCAGGCGCGCGGAGACGGCAACTTTCTCGACCTTGTCACCGAGCGCCTCCTTCATAGCGCTAAAGAGGTCCTCGTTTTCCTTGGTGGCGTCCTCGGCCTCCTTCTTCTCGTCCTCGGTCGCCAGATCAAGATCGCCAGTCGCAACGTTCTTGAGCTCTAGATGACGATCCTCGACCTCGGGCTCGGCACCGTCGGCCACAGCCTTCTCGGCAGCCTCGCGGGCAGCATCGTCCTCGTAGATCTTGGGCATATCGGCGGCAACGTACTCACGCATAGCCTGGAACGTGAACTCGTCCACATCCTGCGTCAGCAGCAGCACGTCATAGCCGCGGTCGAGCACGCCCTTTACCACGGGCATCTTGGCCAAGCGCTCACGCGAGTCACCGGCGGCGTAGTAGATGGCCTTCTGATCCTCGGGCATGCCCTTGGCATACTCGGCCAGGGTAATCATCTTCTGTTCCTTGGCAGACCAGAACAGCAACAGGTCGGCGAGCTCATCGGCCTTCATGCCATAGCTCGAGTAGATGCCGTACTTAAGACCGCGACCAAAGTTCTCAAAGAACTTCTCGTAGGCCTCGCGATCGTTGTCGCGCATATCCTCAAGATCGGCGGTAATCTTCTTTTCCACACGCTTGGCGATGGCCTTGAGCTGACGGTTCTGCTGCAGCGTCTCGCGCGAGATGTTGAGCGACACGTCAGCGGAATCCACGACGCCGCGGACAAAGTTGTAGTAGTCGGGCAGCAGGTCGTCGCACTTCTCCATAATCAGCACGTTGGAGCTGTAGAGCGCCAGGCCCTTCTCGTAGTCCTTGCTGTACAGATCGAACGGGGCGCGGCCCGGCACAAACAGCAGGGCGTCGTACTCGAGCGTACCCTCGGCATGGAAGCTGATAGTGCGTGCCGGATCGTCAAAGTCGTGGAACGTAGACTTGTAGAACTCGTCGTAGTCCTTCTGCTCGACATCGGAGCTGCGCTTCTTCCAGATCGGTGTCATGGAATTGACGGTCTCGAGCTCCTGGTAGTCCTCGTACTCGGGCTTGTAATCGTCGCCGGCGTCCTCGGGCTTGGGTTTCTGGCGGCTCTTGGACACCATCATCTGAATCGGGTAGCGCACATAGTTGCTGTACTGCTGAATCAGGCTCTTGAGACCCCACTCGGTCAGGAAGCGATCGTAGGTCTCGGCCTCGCCGTCGGCATCGAGCTTCTCGTTCTCGCGCAGCGTCAGGATGACATCGGTACCGTGCTCGGCGCGCTCACCGTCCTCGATGGTGTAGCCCTCAAGACCGTCGGATTCCCACACATGGGCGACATCCTCACCATAGGCGCGGCTGACGACCTTCACATGGCTGGCAACCATAAAGGCAGAGTAGAAGCCCACGCCAAACTGGCCGATGATGTCGACATCCGAACCCTGCTGCTCGGCGTTCTCGGTCTTAAACTCCTCGGAGCCGGAATGGGCGATGGTGCCCAGATTGCGCTCGAGCTCCTCGGCGGTCATGCCAATGCCGTTATCCGAGATGGTAATGGTGCGGGCGTCTTTATCAAAGGAAACGCGAATAGCCAGGTCGCCCTGGTCGATCTTGACGCTCGGATCCTGCAGGCTCTTAAAGTTGAGCTTGTCGACGGCGTCGCTCGCGTTAGAGATAAGCTCACGCAGGAAGATTTCCTTATTGGTGTAGATGGAGTTGATCATGAGGTCGAGCAGTTTTTTGCTCTCGGTCTTAAATTGACGCATGTGCAGTCCTTTCGCGCTACCCCCGTCCGCAAAAACGGCCCGGTCGCCCGAGCCGAATCGCAGACCTGCTATGTTCAGACTTAGATTTTATAACCCATTAGCGCGCATATATACATACGGAATCGAAAAACTGTATGTCTAAGCGCTCCGATGCGCCAATTGCCAAGGAGCGTCCCCAACTGCCGGCAGAGACGATATGAGCAGGACATAAAAACATTGAGAGCCCCTGCTGCATGAAAGACCGCGGATTAGGCCGACAATGGTGAGTGTCTAATC
>JAGZSF010000002.1 GCA_018381235.1 Collinsella sp.
TCCGCCTCCGGGCTGGCGCTGGACGACCGGGGGCAGCGGACCTCGGAGGGCAACACGGTATGGCTCTACGAGCCCAACGGGGGGCCCGCCCAGGCGTGGATCCTTACCTAGTCTGCAAGATCTTTCAAATACTTTTTGACAATCTCCCGAAATGATTCAGGGAGAAGCCTTCGTGCTATTTTCTTAGTATAAAAAAATATTCCCCGCTCACGCCTTTTATACATACACTCAATGGCATGCCAACCACCTTCGACAAATGCGTCAATATAGAGCTGTCTGTCTTTTGGAAGGGTGCTCGGGCGGCGGAGCTGATCGTTGCCTTTAGCGATATCGTCAAATTCGACAGGGTACAAGTCCAGAGCGTTGCTGGATTCAATAAACTCCCTGCCGCGGTCGTTATTCACCAGCAAGCAGGAGACACCTTTCATCTGGTTAAACTTCTCAGCATCTTTCAAAACGTCGGGCCTATTAACGTCGACGCCCCAAAAATCACCGATGGTAAGATCGCCGGCGCGAAATCTCCCTGCATAGGGGCACCTATAGCAGCTATCGCGAAGAGTCTTGAGGTTCAGGAACATGTCGTAGTAGGGGGATTTCGCCGCAGGAATGGTGACCTCTCTTCCGTCCTCAAGAAGAAGAAATAGAAGAAGAGAGTTGTCCCACCCCTCGCGCTTGCACCTAAACCGGAAATCAACCACGGGAGACCCAAGCTGTCTGCCATAGCCCTCAACGCAATCCGCGAACATGCGGCCGGAAGGGACGCCGTGGCAGACCAGGTCAACGGTTGTCAGGTTCTCATAATCGCCTCCGAGAAAGCCCCTAAGGCCGGCGACTTGGCAAGGCGTACCGCAGAAAAGAACCCGCCTCCCCTCGCGAAGGTCCGCCTTCACGTCGGCAAAACAAGCTCCTGCATCACTCTGCACATATTTTGAGTTAAGCAGTGGACGAAGCCCGTCAACGCTCGCCGCGCGACGGTGCCGCACCCGAAGGATGCTCCCCTCGCGCTCATAGGCAGCGCCATATGCGACCCCACCAGAAGCAATAAGCTCACGCGCAAATGCACCAAAAACGCCACCGGAGGCGGACTCCGAGACATCGTCCCTACCGGCGGCGGCAAAGAACGGTCCGGCGGAATTAGAGCCTATCCCTCGGTTAAGACCGCACGCCTTAATGCACGCGCCGCAGCCAATGCAAAGATCACCATCAATTACAGGAAGAACGAACCCATCCTTACCCTCGGACATGGTAACGGCGCCTCTAGGGCAACTAGCGGCGCACGATCCACAACCGCAGCAATGCGATGGCGACTCAAACAGCGTGGGAATTTCTCCCCTTTTCACAGTAGACATGCAGTTACCCCCCCCCTATTTATGAACCGAAAGCAACTTGCGCAGAATGTCCGCATTCATATAACCGAAAAAAGCCAACGCAATTGCAAGACAGGCAATAGCGCTCAAAAAGCCAGCACCGTAGGCTGACAGATAATAAAAGGCGAACACTCCAAGAATTGAAACCAAAGTCAGAATCTGCTCAGCCCGGTCTTCGACAAGCTTCGCAAACTTAGCGACTTTAATCCTGCGGTACTCATTCACCACGATCATCGCCAAGAGGGTTGCAAAAGACGCTCCATATAGACCAAAGCGTGGAATCAACAAGACACACAGCAGGGCGCAAAGAGCAGCAGACACCGCAGTAGTGGTTCCCATAATTCCAGTCTCTTTATGTGCGGTGAAGATACCGCCATAAAAACCGGAAATATTGCTGAAGTACGTCGCCAAGAGCAATATCGGTACATACAACATGCCCTCGCCGAATGAACCCTTAATCAGGACGCCATACACAAGAGGCATAAGCGCGGACATAAGCAGAACGACGCTCATCATGAAACGCCTTAGCGCCCGATACACAGAGTTATAGAAAGCCGACTCATCCTCATCAGAGTTTAGGGCTCGAGCTGAACTCTCCTTCCAAGACTGATAGAAAAAGCCATACACCTGATCCATGATACCGGGGAACTTGTACGACACTGCATACACGCCGGCAGCAGAAGGCCCAAGCGTACTCATGATAATGAGCCTGTCCAGCAAGTTATTAATAGTCCAGGAAACCTTATTAGGGATGAGCGGAAATGAATACCGTAGAAGGTTTAAAGCATAGGAGATAGAGAGAGCCGACGGATCGATATAACGCCAGAGCCTCCGCATTACCATGAACACGAGAGCAACACCGCCCTGCGCAATGACCGTTGCAGATAGCATACCCACAACGCCCCAGCGAAGAACGGCGATAAAGAGAACATTGAGCAAAATGGTAAAAGCACTCGCGGCAAAGTTCATGACGGAATATCCCACGGTATCCCCGAAACCACGAAGGACAGCAGAAGCCATCTGCAGAAGCGCGCCAGCAACAACAAGTCCCACGACCCAGCCAAGATTTTCAGGCTCAAAAAGCAACCATACCAGAATCGCCATGACTGCAAAGCATACGCATCCGGCAAGAAGTACAGCGCATGACGCTGTCACGGCTGTAGACCGATCCTCATCGGTACGGCAGTCAATGAGAAACCGAAACAGCGCTTCATCCATAAGCAGCGAAACCGCAGGAACGCAAAATAAAGCAATAGTATTGATGTAGTCTACGGTGCCGTAATCAGCAGTGGAAAGAACCGATGTATAGAGCGGAAGCAGAAGAAACGACACGAGCTTTGTTGCCATGCCGCCAACTGCGATAATGCCGGTATTTTTGATAAGTCGGCTTGTCTCTCCCATTACGAAAGCGCCTTTCTAAGATAAGCCCACGAATGCTCACGCAGAGAATCAAGAAGAGAGTCCACATCACCCCAGTCACAAGGGGGAACATCGTCGGCACACATAACGTTGACGCAACGGTCAGACAGCCCGATATTGCCCAACAAGTCGCGCATACGCGCACCAGACTTATCTGTTGCATATACGCGGAAGGGCTTATGGAAGAGAACAGAGAATACAGTTGCATGAAAGGAATTGGTAACGATGAGGTCTGCGTGTGCGATAAGAGAAACGAACTCTTCAGGGCCAACGCCAAACAGGTTAATTGAATTTGGGATATCTAGATTATTCTCAGATATATAAGCCACCTTCATGCCTGTTGCCTCCGTCATCGCGACGGTGCTCTCGATAAGCTCAGGACATTCACGCAAAAGATACATGAAAATATATTCACCTTGCAAGACATCTTTAGATGCCATGTCGGTATAGTCATCGGATTCCAACAAAAGTGTGGGATCTAAAACAACGTCGATAGGCGTATCGACAAGTGGCTGAAATAGCGGAACCGTCTCCTCCTCGCGAACAGACAAAAAATCAAACCTTGAAAGTAAATCGGATACAAGTTGCTCATCAAAATTCTCCGGTCTAAAGAAAGTGTGAGCAAGACTGGGAGCGTAAGCAACTCGTCGACTATCTCCGGCAAATGAAAGGAAATAGGGGCCAACAACACCTTGTGTGCAATCGAGATTCCAAATTTGATCGCTTCCGCAAATAAAACAATCAAACTGCTCAGCGAGTTCGTACATATCACTTTCTTTTTTCCAGAAATACGGTCTCTTTGTAAGCCTGAAATACTTTTTAGAAAATTCCGCGAATGCAGCCTTTCTAGACGACTGCTTACGCCAACAGCGCATTGCGCGCAGCGTCATCTTCGGGTGGCGAGGTTGGAAAAACCTATATTGCTCATAGTCACGAGAACGATAGTCGATTATTCGCACCTCATGCCCCATGCCTTTCAAGACTTCTTGAAGCGCATAAGACTGAAGTGCAGACCCGAAATTTAAAGCACCGTGGAAAGTAATCGTTCCAATCTTCATTATTTATCTGTTCCTGTTCACCCAAATATGAATAGCATCTGAAAGGCTGAGTCCAGTTACCCCATCAGCAGCTAGAGAAAGCGATGCGAGAAGATAGCGGCTGTAATCCGAAGTGCGCAGAGCCTTCTCAATATCCTTCCATCTACCATTCATCGAAGTACTCACCCTGCTGAACTCATCAATCGAATTGAACGTGTCACAACAACAAGCAAATAAAATCTTACGAGCGCAGTTGTCCAGAGCGACAGTTCTCCCAAGCAAGAGCGGTCCGAACAAAGGAAAAATGCGATTGAAGTCTTCCTGACTATAATTAATCCCCAGCTCTGCACGTAAAGAAATCAACTCATCAAGAACCCAATACGAATCAAGCCCTTTAACATTCGTAGGGGTAGACTGCATTATGGATCCAGGACGGATTCGGTAATAATAGCCACTCAAATCATAACAAGGTTCATCGTTAAAGCGACAATCTATCCATACCGGATGAATCAGATCTTCGTACCATGCACCAACGGGAAAACCTAGTCGATTCCAGACTTCACGACGATATAGCCTGCCCCACGGCACCATCCAACTAGCTCTATCGTTCTCTATCTCGCCAAGCAAACCATCATCAGACATATATCTAAAAGTCGATGTAACGAAATCCGCAGATGTTTCATCGAGTCTGCTCCGCATATCCTCAAGATACCCTGGCCCGATCATGTCATCAGAATCCACGAACATGATGTACTTACCGCGAGAAACTCTAAGACCCGCATTACGTGCTGCGGAAAGGCCGCCGTTTATTTGGTGAATTACAAGAACATTAGGCATTAGTCCATACGAATCGGCTATAACGCCAGAATCATCTTTAGACCCGTCATCTACAATAATAACCTCAAACTTGCCAGAAAACTCCTGTGTCACAATGGAATCAAGGCAAGGTTTGAGGTATTTTTCAACGTTGTATACAGGCACAATAATAGAAATGTCGTAAGATATGCCTTCCTTAAAAACAATAGGCATGAACATATTGGATGGTCTCTTGGAAACCATGCTAAGCTTCGCCTTAGACGCATAGGATATAGCATCGGAACGACGACATAACCTAAGTAAGCCATCATAAATAGGGCTAGAAAGTAGAAGTTTTATAGCCTTCTTAATTAAATTAAGAATATGCAACAACTGACTCCTCCCATCTTCAAAGTCGAATAAATATGCGCTTCCATCAATTCGGACATTTAAGTTATGATGCCCCAACATGCAATCAACAAGACCAATCGCAGACGGCACCCCATAGAGGAATAGACTACAAACAATAAATCACAAACGAAAGCGTCTATTGACTCACCCAGACCATGGGGGCGTTGAAGAACTTCTTTGAAAAAACGTGCAAAGACCAGCTTCTAAGCATCGACCGAAATAACGAAAGCCCAAGGAATGAATACACCGCACGACAAGACTGAACCTTTGATATCGGTTCAATCGTAAATTCTTGTCACTTAATTGAAAGCTAAGGACAAGCTCGGTCAAGACTAATAATGCTCCAACTAAATATATTAGAAAAAAGCAATAATGACCTGCATTATACAAATAGACGACGGAGACATTTAAAGCAGCTTAGTAAGTGCCGAGCAGAAAAAGAAACGATACTGCAATTTGACAAAACAAGACTATGAACTAAGTCCGGACAATTGCTGATTCGACTCTGATACTCGCTTTTAATTGTTTTATCAAATTGCCTTTTCACCTCTTTATCCACTTCACAATGCCAAAGAACTTCATCAAGATCACAATAGTGTCGACAGATACCCCTTTTGGCATTTTTTACTGAATCGCTCGACCATTCACTCGCATAACGAATCAACTCGTCGCTTACAAAGCTCCAATCAGTTATCTGATCCTCTTTAAACTGCTTCGTACTATTAGCGCCATGCTGACGATAGTAGTAAAGCGGCTCGTCAATGTGAAATAAACTCTTTGCAATATCGAAAACAGGAAGAAGTTGACAAAGATCCTCACCGTGCATAAGGCCAGCTCGTTTCGAGTACCACTCATCACTGGCAAACAAATCTCTCCGAATGACCTTATTCCAAACGCTATTGAAATCGCATCCGCACAACAGGTTTTTAACAGCATCAAAAGATTCGCCCGTATGCATACCAGAACAGATATCAACTTTTAACGAGGGTTTAATAGGCATCAATCCCATGGTAAAGTCAAATGAAATGATATCAGCACCAGTCGAGGCAATTACATCGCATACCTTTTTGATGCAGCCTTCAAGAAGAGCGTCATCGGAGTCGAGCGAAAGAATATAACGCCCACTCGCCTTACGAAGACCGTCTCGACGTGCAGCGAGAAGACCTTCGTTGTCCTTATGAATAACGAAGGCTCTCTCACGCTTATCGCAATAAGCATCGCAAATCTCGGGAGATCCATCGGTGGAACCATCATCCACAAGAATCACCTCAAAAGAGCCGGTCCCTTGAATATCAATAGATTCCAGACAAGCGGGAAGAAAACGCTCGGTGTTATATACCGGTACAACAATACTGATGTCAGGCGTTTCGTCATGCATAAATAACTCCTAATAGCGCCGACGAATACGGAAAAAGATCGCAGCTGCCGCCATATACAAACGTAATGACAAAATAAAACACGAAAAATAAAAAGCCCAGAGTTCCAGTTAGAAACCGCTCTCTACCAAGGTTTTCAGATAAAAAGGGGTAAACCAAACCTGAAATGAAAAGAAAAGGGAAACTGAGTCGAATTAGCTCAGGACTGATGCTCGCAAATTGAGCGAATAAGGAAGAAATTATGCCACAGCTCGTATAAAAATTAAGTGTCCATCGATCAATGCTCGTGGTCAAACCCTTACTACCCAACATCCATATAGCAAGGCAAAATAGAAAATAAATAAGCATTGTGATATTAAATGAGCCCATTCCAGCGTGTTTGATCTGAAAGCTATATGACGACGTAAATAGAGACACGAGCTCCATTACATCCGGTCCAATCATAATCACACAAATAGCAAAAATGATAACGCCAACGCATGCAAGAAGTGCAACGGTCTTGTATGAACGTTCGTGTCTGCGGTTGAAGCATGAAGTATAAATAATCCAAATTAAAAGTCCTATGATAGACATTTTGTGAAAGCCAACTGCAAGAGCCAAATAAACAATAGCGGGGACGCGCTTCTCACGGAACAGCTCATAGAGCATCATGACGAGCATGCTAGTAGCAAGACATTGCCTAATTATGTTTAACGTATAACCGAACACAACGAAACAAAGAAAGAAACCTACGACAGGATACCCGCGAGGATACAACTTCCTAACAACTAAAATATAGGGAAGGAGAACGATGGCTTCACAAAGAAAAAGAACAGCGTGGAAATCACCAGTCAGTCTCCCCAGGATCCAGAAGAGAATTACGAATAGCGGCTCTTGATCTGAGCAAGCACCCATAGCACCTGTGAGCGAATAATACTGCGAGGCGTAAAAACACCTGAGAGGATATGCCGAGGTATCGGTACCGACAGATGCATCGCGCAGCCCCGCCACCAAACAAAGGGGGAGAACCGCGATAACCGCTAGAAGAAAACTGACGCGCTTATTAGGTATCTTTACCGAAAAAAATAGCAATGCAATATGGGACACAAAGGCTATGAAATAGATTGGCATCTCTACACCTGCTTTGCATATCGTTTGTAAACCGTCGATTTACCTCCGGTCGAAACCACGTCGAAAACACCAACACAGCAGTTAAACACATCTTGAAAATAGATGTTATACAAAAAGCTGCCATGGCATTCAGTAACGTTAAACAGATGCGCGCTAATAGAAAAACTCACCTTATCAACCTTTTATCACGGGAGTTACCCGATAGCCTTACCAGAAATTGCAGCATATAACGCATAGAAAGCGTTATGAACCCTAGGAGAGATAGAAAAGAGAGCACAGCGTAACCTCCATTTTGAACAAGCATATGGGTTCCTCGACGCCCTCCAGGCAAGCCCTCGAGCATTCCTCAAATATTTCTGGGCGTCAGCCTTACTATCAAATCCGTCCGGATCAACCCTCATTGCAACGCGGAGCGTACAGAATGATTGAAAACACTCAAACTCGCCCTGAAATTCAGACCCGGCAAATCGTCGAACAGTCTCAATAGTCCTGTCCATGTCTTTAGCATGCTTGGAACCCTGCTTTCTGAGCGTTGTAATGGAACCAGGTCTCGTCACGTATGCATAAAAGCACGCATCAGAGAATGCAACCTTTTGAATTTTGGAACAAATTTTAGCAATTACGCCAATGTCTTCGAAGAGCTGCCCCTCAGGAAAGACAAGGTCGTTAATAAGAGATCGTTCAAAGAGCTTTCCGCACGCAGAGCCGCTCTCACCGCTTAATAAAAGTAATTTTCGTAAATGCTCAATTCCAGATTCAACATGGAATTCTACATTCTGCCCCATCTTATAGTTATCAAGAACAGGCGTCTTCGCAAAGGAGCCGATAACGAGCGAAACTTGATACTTGTCAGCCGCTTCGACCATCAACTCAACAGTTCGCGAATCAATCAAATCGTCCCCATCAACATACATGACATAATCGCCGTGGCACCTTTGAGTACCAAAGTTACGAGCAGAAGAAAGACCGCCGTTTTCCTTATGCAAAATCTTAAATCGCGTGTCTGATCCAACGGCATCTTCAATAAGATCAATAGTATTATCAGTACATCCATCATCCACAATAATATATTCGATATTCGAATAAGTCTGACCAAGCAATGAGTTTACGCAAGGAAGCGCGAACATACCCACGTTGTACATGGGGACAATGACACTAACCAGAGGCTTAGAAACATCAGAAGCCATATATCTAAGACCTCCTGAGAACAAAACGATATATCAACGCTCTAACGGAATTTGGCATCAGACAGACGACGGCATGCGGTAAATAAGAACAGATATAATCGCATTTTGTGAAATAGCCACGCTCAACTTGAGCACGCTTAAATGCTTTAGCGTACTTAAGATACTGCGAGCCCCCCCTGCGAGCATAGAAATCCCCACTAACGCGCATCGCAACAAGCGGTTCCTTCAGGTTATCCGCCTTGCAGCCACATGCGAGCATCCTGTTAAAAAGATCCCAATCCTCAAAGTAGAGAAAATCGGAACTGTAGTTACCAGCCTCCATGACTTTCGACTTTCTAAACGTCATAGGAGGATGACGAAAGGGATTTCGCCTTTTGGAATAAGAACGTATAGCGTCGATGCCCTTGGGAAGATCTGTGGCCGCAACAGGTTCATTGGGAGTAGTGACGAATTCGATAACATCGCTTCCGACCATATCGAGACCACTATCAATAGCGGCAAGCTGTTTCTCCATACGATCCGGACGAGCTATATCATCAGTGTCCATGCGTGCAACAATTTCGTTAGAGCAAGCAAGGATGCCTTGGCGCAGTGCATACCCAAGTCCATGGTTTTTTTCATACGAAACAAAATTGAACAGTCCGGGATGCAGGAAGTCATAATCTTGGAGCACGTCTTCAAGCTCATGCGTAAGCGGACCATCCTTGACCATGACGATCTCGGCAGGAGAAACCGTTTGATTCAGCATGCTGTCTAAAGCTTGAATTAAAAAGGCAGGATTTTCTTTTTTGTAAATGCTCATCAACACACTGTAAGAAGAAGAAAAGTTTGTCTGCATCTATCGTCCCGTTCTCTTCTTTCCAAACATGGCACCAAAAGTGCCAGTAAAGCACTTCCAATCCATCGCAAAACAACGGTTTTGGACATAGCGAAGCTCAATCTTCTGGCGCAGGCCGCTCTCGAAGGTTGCCTCGTTACGATCGGTTGCCTGCCACAGACCAGTAATACCGGGCTGAACAGAGAGCAGCTCAGCCTTTTCCTCGTCGGAAAAGTGCTGTTCAAGCTCATCCCTTGTAATGGGACGCGGTCCAATAACGGAAAGATCGCCGTTAAGCACGTTCAGGAACTGAGGCATCTCGTCGATAGAGCACTTACGAATAAACTGACCAATCTTGGTAATACGAGGGTCATCGTCAACCTTGCGTTCGACTTCCCACTGATGTAGCTGCTCGGGACTCAGATACTTCTGTACATCGCCAGCATCGGCGACCATACTACGAAGCTTAAAAATCTTGATAGTCCTTCCGCCTCTGCCGACGCGCTCTTGCGTATACATGGGGCTGCCGGGCGATTCGAGACTAATGAGCACGCACACGATGGCGATAGGAATAAGCAGCAGTACGCTCAACAAAAGACTGAACACCAGATCAAACAGCCTCTTAATAAAGCGGTAACCAAGCGTACCGCTCGGCTTAATCTCTTTAATAGCTAGTGCATCCCCCATTGATGCACAGCTCTCTGTCATTTCCTTAGCAGCCACAGTCAAACCTACATCCCCATTCCCCAGGAATCCCCAATCGGTAAATTAAAAAATGCGAACGAATAGCTGGTGCAACGTCTCCCTTACGTTTTGCTGGGGACATCGAGCGGCAGCAGCTCCCTAAATGTAGAGTCACCCTCGCCCACGTCTACCAGGCACCAGCGCTTATGGCGGTCGATCTTGTGCACACGGGCCTCTTGCCCCACCAAGGGCCCCTGTTCTATGTGCAGTACGCCGTCTTCTATGCGCGCAACGCTGTTACGCACCACGCCGTCGTCATCGAGCACGCTGCGATACCAATCCTGCGCATCGTCCGGCATGGGCATGTACGCCCGCTCCCTACTGCCGGCGATGCGACAGCCAAAGCTCAACTGGGCCAAAGCTCTATCGAGCGCGGCGGCATCGTGCGTGGCGACGAAGAAGTATTTCTTGTACATAGGTTTGGTTTGGAGCGACCATACGCCGTCCCGCTTAAACCAGAACTCCTTCTGCATCACAAAGGCGTCCTGCATAAGGTTGTGCGGGATAATACGGCGAACCTTTTCGCAGGTCTCGCGCTCTTTTCCATGGGGGGTGTGAACCAGATACCAGCGGACGCGGCCGTACTGGCTGTTGGTGGTGGCGCCGTTAAATGCGCCCGGCAGCTGCTCTTGGCGCCGTGCCGTCTGTTCCATGTTCTCGCCCCCTCTTTTGGCTTTGCGATGCACGCAAATGCAGGGGCGTTTAGAACAGGCTTCTCGCTCGCAGCTAGGCGCAGTCGCAACAGTACAGGTTTTTGTATCTTTCGGCAGACAACATTATACGAGCAATTAATCAGCGTTTACCCAGATTACGCAAAATGTACTGCTAGTAGGTACATCTCCATACCCCCCCAACAAAAACCTGTACCTTTTTGTGCAACAAAAAAGCCGCTCAACCAGCGGCTTTTCTTATTTCGGCATGAAAAAGGCGGCCGCCCTGTGTGGACGGTCGCCTTTATTAATTGTTGTGAAGCTTGCCTTAGGCGCGGGTCTTGATCTCCTCAGTCACCTTGGCAACAAACTCGTCGACGCTCATCTGAACGGTCTCGTTGGAACGATCGCGGACGGAGATGTTGCCGGCCTCGACCTCCTTTTCGCCCAGGATGAGCATGTAGGGCACGCGGTCGATGCTGCGTGCCTCGCGGATCTTGTAGCCGATCTTCTCGTCGCGGTCGTCGCAGACCACGCGGATGCCGGCCTCCTCCAGCTTGGCGCACACCTCGTGGGCGTAGTCGCGGCTCTTCTCGGAGACGGGAAGCGCCTTGACCTGCACGGGAGCCAGCCAGGTGGGGAACTTGCCCGCAAAGTGCTCAATCAGAATACCGATGAAGCGCTCGATGGAGCCAAAGCATACGCGGTGCAGCATGATGGGGCGCTTCTTGGTGCCGTCGGCGTCCACGTACTCCAGGTCAAAGTTGAGCGGCATCTGGAAGTCGAGCTGGACGGTACCGCACTGCCAGGTACGGCCGAGCGAGTCCTCCAGATGGAAGTCGATCTTGGGGCCGTAGAAGGCGCCGTCGCCCTCGTTGACCTCGTAGTCCATGCCCAGCTGCTCAAGAGCGGTGCGCAGGCCCTCCTCGGCGCGTGCCCAGTCCTCGTCCGAACCCATGGAGTCCTCGGGGCGGGTGGAAAGCTCAACGTGGTACTTAAAGCCAAACTTCTGGTATACGGAGTCGATGAGGTTGACCACACCCACAATCTCGTCGGTCAGCTGGTCGGGACGCACAAACAGGTGGGCGTCGTCCTGGTTAAAGCAACGCACACGGAACAGGCCGTGCAGAGCGCCGCGCAGCTCGTGGCGGTGCACCAGGCCAATTTCGCCAGCGCGGATGGGCAGCTCGCGGTAGGAGTGCGGCTTGGAGGCGTACACCAGCACGCCGCCCGGGCAGTTCATGGGCTTAATGCAGTACTCTTCGTCGTCGATGACGGTGGAGTACATGTTGTCCTTGTAGTGGTCCCAGTGGCCACTGGTCTTCCACAGCTGCTTGTTCATGATGAGCGGCGTGGAGATCTCCACGTAGCCGGCCTTGTGGTGGATCTCGCGCCAGTAGTCCAGCAGCGTGTTCTTAAGGATCATGCCGTTAGGCAGGAAGAACGGGAAGCCGGGGGCCTCGTCGCGCATCATAAAGAGGTCCATCTCGCGGCCGATCTTGCGGTGGTCGCGCTTCTTGGCCTCCTCCAGCATGTGCATGTGCTCGTCGAGCTCTTCCTTGGTAGCAAAGGCGACGCCGTTGATGCGGGTGAGCATCTTGTTGTCCTTGTTGCCCTTCCAGTAGGCGCCCGAGACGCCGGTGAGCTTAAAGGCCTTCAGCGCCTTGGTGTAGCAGATGTGGGGGCCGACGCACATGTCGATGTAGTCGCCCTGCTGGTAGAAGGTGATGCGGGCGTCGTCGTCCAGGTCGCCGATGTGCTCGACCTTGTACTTCTCGCCGCGCTCCTCCATAAGGGCGATGGCCTCGGCGCGGGGCTTCTCGTACACGGAAAACTTGAGGTTCTCCTTGACGATCTTCTTCATCTCGGCCTCGATAGCGGGGAAGTCGTCCTCGCTGATCTTGACGCCCTCGGGCAGGTCGACGTCGTAGTAGAAGCCGTTGTCGGTCGCGGGGCCGTAGGCAAAGTCGGCCTCGGGATAGAGACGCTTGATGGCCTGCGCCATGATGTGCGCGGCGGAGTGACGGATGACGTGCGTGACCTCGTCCTGCGGGAGCTCGGCCACCGAACCGTCATTGTAGAGTGCCTTCATGGGTATGTTTTCTCCTCTCGGATGCCTGATGCAAGTGCGTGCGATGCGCTCGGCGTTTTTGACTTGCATCATTATAGGCAGGTTGCCTTGGTATACAAGCGCCCGCCGCACCTTAATGGCACGGCGGGCGATTTTCTACGCATGCTTCATCGTGTGGGGGCGGGGCTGCGGGGCGCGCGTGGCTTGCGACCGGCCCGGCGATGGATGCGTTACTGAATGCGAGTTCGGCAGTAGGGGCAGACCTTCCAGTGCGCATCGAGCGGGCGATGGCAGCTGGGGCACACGTTGCGAACCTGGGTATCGCACACGGGGCAGACGACGAAGTCCTTCTCGATGGGCGCGCCGCACTGCGGGCAGGTGCCGTACTGGGCAAGCTGGCGCTCGCGCAGGGCCATGTCCAGCTCCTGCTCCTCGCGGTCGGACGCATAGGAGTGCGGGCGCAGGACCAGGTAGGCGATGAGGCCCACAAACGGGATGAGGGCGATGATGCCCCAAGCCACGTAGGCGCTGGCGCCGCGGCGGCGAGCGTCGATAAACACATAGACGACCGACAGCACATACAGGGCGATGATAAAGCCAACGAAGGCATAGACGACGCCCATAAGCTGCGGCGACATGAGCTCGGAGATGTACTTGGACATTACGGGTACCTTTCGGAATATTAACAGTCCGGTCAAGTTTACCACGGGGTTTGTTTATATGGGACCACGGCCGGGTACGGGGCCGGCGCGGACACAAACATCTCAATCTGTAACAGCTGGGAGCGGAATCCGGGTCTAGATGTTACAGATCGAGACACAGGGGTCCCTCCCCGACTTCAATCTCGATCTGTAACATCTTGAACCCAAATCCTCGTCTAACTGTTACAGATCGAGACGAACGGTTGCCGTAGTTGTCGGCAGACGAGGTTGTCGACGTTGCCGGGTCTCCCCTCGTCTGCCGTTGGCGGGTGTTGCGGGGCTGTTCGCCGCATTGCCGCCGCACTGGGGGTGTGCGGACCGTAGGATAGTCTTATTGACGGCCTGTCAACTCGTCTGGGAGACACTGTGACAGAAACGTTTGATATCACGATTGTCGGCGCCGGCATCACCGGATGCGCCATCGCGCGGCAGCTCGCGCGATTTGACCTGTCCATTTGCGTGGTCGAGGCGGCTAACGATATTGCGTTGGGCGCATCGAAGGCCAACGGCGGCCTGGTGCACGCAGGCTACGATCCGGCACCGGGAACCGTAAAGGCGCAGGTCAACGCCCGCGGCTGCGAGTTGTATGGCACTTGGTCCCAGGAGCTGGGTTTTTTGTTCCGCCGCACCGGGTCGATGGTACTGGGCTTCAACGATGAAGACCGCGCGCACCTGGAGAAGCTGCGCCAGAATGGCCTTACCAACGGCGTGCCCGAGCTGTCGATTATCGGCCCCGAGCGCATCCGCGAGCTGGAACCGCGTGCCAGTACCGACGCAACATGCGCGCTGTGGTGCCCCTCGACTGGCTTTGTCGATCCCTTTGAGGTCGCCATTGCCGCGATGGAAAACGCCGTGGCCAACGGGGTGACGTTTATGCGGTCCGCTCCGGTGGAAGCGATTGAAGTCGCGGGCTCGGGCGACGACGCGCGCTTCACACTGGCGACCCCCGTTGGCAACGTGCGCTGCCGCTATCTGATAAACGCCGCGGGCAACGGCGCCGCCGACATCTCGCATATGGCGGGCGCCGAGGAGTTCCATATGGTCTGGCGTCAGGGCAACATCGTGGTGCTGGACAAGGAACCGCGCACGCTCATGCCGCTCTACCCCGTGCCGACGCCGGTGTCGAAGGGTGTTATCGTCACGGGCACCGTGCACGGCAACACCGTGATCACCGCCACGGCTGCCGTGCGCGAGGCGGGCGACACGCAGACCTATGCGAGCGATGTGAACGCGCTGCTGACCGGCGCGCGCAAACTGGTGCCCGATCTGGACACGCGCCGCGTGGTGCGCGCATTTGCCGGCGGGCGTCCAGTCATTCAAGGAACGAACGACTTCTTTATTGGACAGTCGGCCGTGGTGCCGGGGCTTTTCCAGGCGGCGGGCATTCAGTCGCCGGGCATGGCGAGCGCGCCGGCCATTGCCGAGCTCATGGAGCAGGTGATGCGTGAGGCGGGCGTGGAGCTGCACGAGCGGGCGGACTGGAACCCGATTCGCCGCGCGCCGGACGACTTTGACCGCGCACCACTGGCGCGCAAGGAAGAGCTAATCGAGTCCGACCCCGCGTGGGGCCAGATTATCTGCCGCTGCGAGACGGTGCCCGAGGCCGAGATCGTGGCCGCGATTCAACGCCGACCGGGCGCGGTTTCGGTCGAGGGCGTCAAGCGCCGCTGTCGTGCCGGCATGGGTCGGTGCCAGAGCGGGTTTTGCCAGAGCCGTGTGGTGGCGATCCTGGCGCGAGAGCTGGGCTGCGACCCCAGCGAGGTGTTGTTGGAGGACGCAGGTTCTTGGCTGGTTGAGGGACCGCTGAAGGGGGTGCGCTAGGATGGCGGAATTCAAATCGAGCGCTACAGACAGCGGTGCCGTTGAGTCAGTACCGACGCAAGCGTTCGACGTGGTCGTTATCGGCGGCGGACCTGCCGGCATGGCGGCCGCGCTTTCCGCGAATAAGGCCGGCGCGCGCGTGGCCATCGTGGAGCGCGAACAGAACCTGGGCGGCATCCTCCGCCAGTGTATTCACCCCGGTTTTGGCCTTTCGCACTTTAAGCAGGAGCTCACCGGTCCCGAGTACGCGCAGCGCTTTATCGATCAGGTGCGCGAGACCGACATTACGCTGTTCCTGGACAGTATGGTGATTGGGATTGATTCGGGCAAACCTGCGAAAGACACCACGGTCCACACCGTCACGCTCATGAGCCCCGCCGGCATGCTGCAGCTCACCGGACGCACGGTCGTCCTTGCCATGGGGTGCCGCGAGCGCACCCGCAGCGAGATCAAGATCCCCG
Organism: Collinsella sp.; assembly: GCA_018381235.1. Classification (GTDB taxonomy): domain Bacteria; phylum Actinomycetota; class Coriobacteriia; order Coriobacteriales; family Coriobacteriaceae; genus Collinsella. Next base: position 15,968 of record JAGZSF010000002.1, read on the forward strand.
GCAGCCGTCCCGCCGGCATGTTTACGGCCGGCCTAGCACAGCGATACATCAATATCGAAAACCTCAAACCCGGCTCGCGCGCCGTCATTTTGGGCTCGGGCGATATCGGGCTGATCATGGCACGTCGCTGCACGCTCGAGGGGATTTCGGTCGAAGGCGTGTACGAGCTCATACCGTACGCCAACGGTCTGCGCCGCAATGTAAAAAACTGCCTGGACGACTTTGGAATTCCGCTGCATCTGTCCACCACAGTCACGCGCGTGATCGGGCACGACCGCGTGGAAGCCGTCGAGGTGAGCCAAGTCGACGAGCGCCTGGCGCCCATTTCGGGGACCGAGCGCATTGTTCCGTGCGACACGCTGCTGCTTTCGGTAGGCCTGATTCCCGAGAATGAGCTTTCGGTTGCCGCGGGCGTAGAGCTTGACCCGCGCACGCGCGGCGCCGTGGTGGACCAGAGTCTGCAGACGGGTGTGCCGGGTATCTTTGCCTGCGGCAACGTGCTGCACGTGCACGACCTGGCCGACAACGTGACGACCGAGTCCGAGAGGGCTGGCGCAGCTGCGGCGGCGTACGCACTGGTCTGTAGTGCTGTGGCCGATGCGGACGCTGCGGGCCCAGGCTGCCAGCTCACGGTCTCCCCCGTCGGCATTGCGGGCTACGCGCTGCCGGGACGCATTACGGCTGTGGCACTCACCAAACTCAACTTCCGCGTATGCCGACCGGTCAACGCCGCCCGCGTGCGCATTCTGGCAGGCGGCGAGGAACTGTATGCAGGCAAGGTCCGCCCGTTTAAACCGAGCGTAATGGAAAGCTTCCCGCTGCCGGCAAAGGTAATCCAGCGCGCACTCGACCTGGGTGTTAGCGAGATTGTCCTGTCCGTCGACCCCGTTGAAGAGGCGTAAGGCCATGAGCATAAACGCGATCGAAACGCTGCAGTTCAACTGCACCACCTGCCCATCCGAGTGTCTCCTGACCGTAGAGGTGGAGCGCGACGCAGACGGCGCCGTGGTAGAGGTGCACTCAGTGACCGGCAACAGTTGCCCACGAGGTGATAAGTTTGCACATCAGGAGCTCACCTGCCCCATGCGCGTGCTAACGACGACCGTGGCCGTCTCCGGCGGCGACGAAGCTCTGCTCCCCGTACGCACCGCCGAAGCCATCCCGCTTGAACTCCACGCCCAGGCGATGGACCTCATCCGCGGCCTAGAGGTCAAAGCCCCCATCCGCATGGGCGACGTCGTGCTCCCCAACCTCCTCAACACGGGCATCGACCTCATCGCCAGCATGGACATCGACCTAGCCTAAGTTGCTAATTTAGGACGGGCCTCTTTTAGCTACCCCGCCATCCACCCCGCCCCTCCTCAATTGCGGTGAAATAGTTCCTGATTTCCGCCAAACCCCGGCATCCAGGAACTATTCCACCGCAACTTGCCTTGGGACTGGTATTTAGCTTATTCCTACTTTAGTGCCATTTCAAAACTATGCCGGATTACGGGGCTGATTCGGAGACCCCCATCCATACCGGCAATTTTCGATTTTTGATAAGCCATCTACCTGCGGTTTTAATTTCGCGATTCTTCTCATGGTCAAGTAATACAGGTCCAGCCCCGTAATCCACCATACTTTTGAAACCAGCCCATTTGGAACGGCCCTCTTATGACTACTTTTGCCCGATCATTCTGCATGTTGGACACAGCTAAAATAGCCCCGTCGCAAATTGACTACCCTGGCATTGGGGATACCATGGTGGCACCCTAGCGAAAGGATGTTTCATGGCACATGTCGATGACCAGCGTGTGGCGCGCGTGCTCGATGCGCTCGAGGCTCAGCACCCCGGCGCACAGCTGCTCGTAAACGACCCGTGGTCGATTTATTACCTGACCGGTTTTTATGCCGATATGTTCGAGCGTTTTTGCGGTGTGCTGCTCGCGCGCGATGACGAGCCCGTAATCTTGGTCAACGCCCTGCATCAGCTGCCCGAGTACGACAATGCCCGCGTTGCCTACCACACCGATACCGATGTCGTGGCCGATGCCATCGCGCGCGAGATCGACCCAGACAAGCCGCTTGGTATCGACACCGTCATGCGTTCCGGCTTTTTGATGCCCCTCATGGAGCGCCATGCCGCCAGCGAGTTTTTCCTGGGCGACTTTGCCGTCACCGACGCACGCACCTACAAGGATGCCACCGAGCAGAAGCTCATGCGCGCGTCCTCGGCCGCTAACGACGCTGTGATGGCCGATGTTATCAAGCTCGTCCACGAGGGCGTGACGGAGCGCGAAATTGCCGACCAGATGCTCAGTCTGTATCGCAAGCACGGCTGCGAGGGCTTTAGCTTTCCGCCCATCGTGAGCTTTGGCGCCAACGCTGGAGACCCGCATCACGAGCCCGACGACACCGTACTCAAGCGAGGCGACGTGGTGCTGTTCGACATTGGCGGACGTCGCCGCAACTACTGCTCGGACATGACACGCACGTTCTTTTGGGGCGAGACGGACGAGGAGACGGCACATATCTACGACATCGTGCGCCGCGCCAACGAGGCCGCCGAGGCGCTCATCGCCCCGGGCGTGCGCATGTGCGACCTGGACCGCGCCGCGCGCGACGTGATCGAGAACGCAGGCTACGGCAAGTACTTTACGCATCGTCTGGGCCACTCGATTGGTCTGCAGGACCACGAGCCGGGCGACATCTCGCTGGTCAATGAGCAGGTCGTTGAGCCAGGCATGACGTTCTCGATCGAACCGGGCATCTACCTCCCCGGCCGCACCGGCGTCCGCATCGAAGACCTAGCCCTGGTGACCGAGAACGGCGTCGAGATTCTCAACGCCTACCCCCACGATCCGGTCCGCCTAGACTAGCCAATGTGCCAAAGGGACAGTCCCTTTGGCACATCCCGTTAACGCAGTGCCACGAAAACGAGCCATCTACTACGTTTAACTCGCATGGGTCGACCATGCGGGTCTTTTTTAAAAACCAGCAAGCCATCTACCTGCGGTTTTAATTTTATGATTTCCCGTGTGGTCGAGGGTAACCGGTCAAACGTAGTAGATAGGCCCATTTCGTGGCGAGCAGTCCGCTCAAGACAAAGCCCGTCCCAAATTAGCTGCCCTACAGTCAAACGAAAGGCCTCCCGATTCCCCAACGAGAACCGGGAGGCCTTCTTGTGACCTAAAGCGCTACGCTCTCGACGCTACTCCGCGCGATGACGCAGCTTTTCGATCGCTGCGGCGATAAGAGCCAGCAGGCCGGTTCCGCCAAGCGCCGCGACGGTCACGGCAGTATTGTCGCCCGTCTCGGCCAGGCTTCCCTTAGCGGCCTTCTTGCCATCCTTCTTGCCCGAAGAATCCTTGGCATCGGGCTTGGCACCGTTATCCTTGCCGCCTGTCGGTTCCTGTACAACAACAGGCTCAACGACTTCAACGGTCACCGAAGCAGTGAGCTGTTGAGGCGCCGGCGTCTCCACAGTGCCATCCTCGGCAAGCGTCGCAATCACCGCGGCGTCGCCGTCAACGGGCATCGTCGCGGTAATGACGACGGTTCCGTTCTTGAGGGCCTTGACCTTACCGTTCTCGACCGTAGCGGTCGTCGGGTCGGACGAGGTCCACGTCACGTTACCACGCAGCAGCGCGCCATCAGCCGCATTGCTCGCCGCGGCAGCAAGGTCAATCTCCTTGCCGCGCTCTACCTTGAGCACGGTTTCGGCAGTCGTAGCCTTGCCGTTTTGGTCAACGATAACGAGGCCTTTGGCTGCCGGGCGCGACTTAACGCGTACCATGCAGCTGACTGTAAGCTCCGTACCGCGAACCTTACCGCCCACGGTCACATCATCGGCACCCCAATCCAGTGTGGGGACATTCTCCCAATCGACGTCGTAGTCCTCCTGGCTGCCGTCCTTCATCATCACGGAGACCTTCTTGGGCAGCGCCTTCAGCACATCGGCGGCAGAGCTTGCCTCAAACACCTCAACGGGAGCGAACGTCGCAGGCCTCACGGGAATCTCGCTTGCTGGCGTCTCGACGACCAGCTTGCAGGTCGCCTTGAGCGTCGTGCCCTCAACGGAGCCCTCGAGCGTGTACTCGCCGACAGAGGGAAGCTGCTTGTCCAGGCCATCCGTATTCCATGTGACCACGGCCTCATCCGTGTGGCCATCGGAGTACGTCACGGCAACCTTCTTGGGCAGCTGCCCCGTCACGGTGTCGGCCTTGGCATCGCGCTCAACCGTAATCTGCGGCACATCGGCTACCTTATTGATCGTCGTCGTGGAGGTGACAACAACTTCGACAGGCAGGTTGCCGTTCACCGTCACGCCCTTGGCGACGACGCTGTTGCCGTACGCCGCAGCCGCGGCGGGAACCTCAGACCACGTAACCTCGGACTCCGCCTTCGTCTTACCGTCTTTCATAAGGACCGTCGCCTTAACGCCCTTGAGTGCTTCGCGCACCGCATCGGCAGACGCGCCCTCGGGAACGGAAATTCCGGCAATAGGCTCAACGGACGCCGGAATCTCGGCATCGCTCTTCACGACCGTAATCGTGCACTTGGCCTTAACCGAAGTGCCCTCTACCTTGCCCTCAAGCGCAACATCGCCCAGCTTGCCCAAGGCATCTGCCGTAAGCGGGGTCTTATCCCACATAACGGCGGCAGTCTTCGTCGAGCCGTCGGACATGTTGAGGGTCACCTGGGCAGGCAGCACGATGTCAGCAGCAGCCGTGTTGCGGGCAACCGAAAGCTTGATGTCAGCGACGCTCTCTACGACCGGCGCTAGGTTGACCGTGGCGTTTACGTCATAATTGCCGACCTTAGTCTTGCCCGTAACGACAAAGCTTGTACCGTCATTCTTAATGGTGACGGCCTCCTTGGGAGCAGTCCAGTCGATCTTCGAATCGACCTCGGATCCGTCCTTCATGGCGACCTTCACGGTCTTGGGCAGCGCTGCCACAACGGCATCGGGCTTCGCCCCGTCGTCGAGCGTCACAGCGTCAACCGTACCAGCCAGGTGATCAGGAATCTCACGCAGCGGTTTGACGACCTTGATAGTGCACTCAACCTTTTGATCGGTACCGGCAACCGTACCCTTAACCGTAACTTCACCTTCCTTGGCAAAGTCCTTGTCGGAAAGGCCCTTGGTATCCCACGTTACATCGGCTTCGGAGTCGGTATCGTCAGAGTAGATTGCCGTGACCGTGTCGGGCAGCTTGGCCAAGGCATCAGCTGTCTTGGTATCGCGCTCGACCTCAATCTCGTCAACGGTATCAAAGCCCACGATATGCGCCGTCACCTTGACCTGAGCCTTAACGGTCATGCCGTTGTCCGTAAGGCCCGTGACCTCAAACTCAGTACCGGCACGGCCCAGGCTGTCGACCTGAGACCACTTAACGGGCGTCTCATTCTTGGTCTTGCCGTCCTTCATGACCACCGTCACCTTGGACGGCAGCTTTTCCATAAGGTCGCTGACCTTAGCATTGTCCGCAATCTCAATAGAATCGATCGGCTCGACGTGGTCGGGCGTCTGGGCATCCTGATCCACCACGGTCACATTGCAGGTCACCTTGGCACCGTTGAGCTTAACCGTGCCCGTGATCTCCACGGTGCCGGTTCCGTTGAGCAGCTTGTCCGTAACGTTAGAAAGATCCCAAACGTCAATGTCGAGCAAATCGGTCGAGCCGTCGGAGTAAGTCGCAACAACTTGCTTGGGCATCTGGGCGTACAGATCCTGCTTGGACGTGCCCTTGGCAACGCTAAACGACTTGGCCTCGAGCTTGGTAATGGTTCGCGGCGCCTCGGAGACGTTGACGTACACGATGGCATTGACGTTGTCGACATCCTTGAGCTTGCCGACGAGTTTATACGTACCCTTCCTGGCGAGCGGCTTGGAGAGGTCGATGCCGTCGGTGTCGGTCCACTTTTCGATCTCGATGCCGCCTAAACTGCCCCGAGTATCCCGCGCTGAGCCATCCGAGAAATATACGGACACGGCATCTGGCAGCTCCAGCATCGATCCGACCGTGGTGTTGACCACGACTGCCTCGGGCTGCAACGCAACCTTCTTCGCCTTCTTATCGGCAACCGTCACCTTGGCGGTCACGTTGCCGTTCTCATCCACGCCGACCTTTTGGCCGTCATCGTCAAGCAGCGCCATAACAGCAGCGGCATCAAAGCCGACCACATGGCCCGTCGCATAGAACGTGCCAGGCCGCTCGTACTTCTCGGGCGCGATCGGATCCCAATCAATAGCCGCCGTCGAAACGGAGCCGTCGCTCATCTCGACCGCCATCTTGGACGGCATAGCAGGCGCAGTGCCCGCCTTGGTGGTCACTGCGGTCTCGCCGTTATCGATTGCCTTCTCAACGCCTTGGATAACGATCTTGGTCTGAACAGTGAGACCGGTGTTAGTGCCGTCACCGTATCCGTCGAGGCCGCTTGCAAACAGCGTGCCAGACACTGTCGTGACCTGACCCGGCTCTCCGGTATAAACCGAGGGACGAACGTAATCCCATTGAACCTGGGCATTATGAGTTTTGCCGTCACTCGTGGCAACCGAGACATTCCACGGCAGCTCGGGAACGACGCCATTAGCCGTGGTAATGCGTTCAGGAACGGCAATAGAGGTGACGGAGCAGACGTCGACAGTAATCGTCGCCTCGGCACCACCTTGGAGCTTGCCCTTCACCTTAAACGAACCGTCCTTGGCATACGCGTCTTCGGCGACACGGTCCCATGTGACCTTTTCGCGCTGGGGCTCAGAAGACACATCGTTGTCATATCGAACCTCAAGGTATTCCGGCAGCATCGGCTTGATGCCGGGGACGGTCCATATGGTTCCGCCCTGCACCGAGGTCGCCTTGCTCGCGATCTTAACGGTGGCAGTAATCGGAACGTCGACCGTCTGCATACCGTTCCCCGTGCTAAAGCTAATTGTTGCAGTGCCGCGGACCACGCCGCCCTGGGTCCAATCGAAGCCCTTCGTGTTCCACTTGGCCTCGGCGTATTTGTGCGAATAATCCGGATGCTCGACCGCATCGGGGCTAACAAGTTCGGCATAGCTGGGAAGCATGGCGGTGCCGTCGCTGCCCTTGAGCACCGTAATGGTTTGCGGCTGAGCCTCCCAGTTTTTAGTCACGATGACATGGACCTTCACGGGGATATTCGTTCCGGCGACCGTTCCAGTTATCGTGCAGTCCTTCTGGGGGCACCTATCGTAGGTGTCCCAGTTGACGCCGAGACTGTCAAAAGTCGTTCCGTCCTGCAATACGCCGGACACGTAGAAGTAGTCCAGATTGACTTCCTCGCCGGGATAGATAACGCGCCAGTCCTCGTACGACTGTCCAAGCGTCACACCGTTATCGCTATAGTTGTTAACGCCCTTGACCTCGCCGCACGCCGCTGTCGCATGGATCTTTGCCAACGAGCCAGTAATAGTACCGGTAATTTCGTACTCGCCAGGCTTGCCGTCCAGCAGTTCTTGAGGAAACTCATCCCAGCTATAAGGCTGCCCCGACGAATACTGGGGATAGAACGAGCTGCCATCCGACAAATACAGCGTGGATGTGTAGCGCGGAGCCAGAAGTCCGGCGCCGGGAACATAAGCAATCTTGCCGATGTTGCTGTCCTCGAGATCGCAGACGTTGACCGTCGCCGTAGCCGGAATGTTAGAGCCGGTAAAGTATCCGCTAACCGTAATCTGGCCAAGGTTCTTTAGGGCTTCCTGACTAATCGTCGACCACTGAACGGGGAAATTGCCTCGCGAGCCATTCCACATCGTGGCCTCGATTGAACCCGGCATATTGGGCTGGCAACCGATAAGCGTGCTTGTCGATGTCGAGGAAGGCATCTGCAGGGCGCGGACGGAGATGGTCGCCGTGACTCGGTTGCTGTCACCCAGCTCCACCTGAGTAGACGATGAAGATGAGGTATTGGTCCAATACGACAGCGAACCGGAAAGCTTAAACGACCCCTCGCTTGCCACCTGCGTGTCCAAAATAGGGTCCCACGCAATGTTGCACTGCTTCTTTGTACCGTCGGTGAATGCAACCTCAACGCTGTAGGGAAGACCGCCGCCCGTTGTAGGACGTACGCCGACGGGCGTGTTAACGGGAGCAAGAGCGTCGATAGAGGCAACTTCTTTGACCTCGACCTGAGCAGTTACCTTTAGGCCATTAGCGGCTGAAGATTCGTTATATGTCACAAGCGTGCCCGTGACCGTATAGGTGCCTGCCTTTTGGAATTGAGACACGTCGGCGTTGTCCCAGTTAACCTGATAACCTTGGGTGTATGTAGTGTTATTTGACTGCGTAAACGGGAAATAGACATACGTGCTAAGAGGAGAAATGTCGCCGACCACGCGCTCGAACCTCAGAGAATTAAGATCGAGTACGTCCTTAGGATCTTTGACGGTAACGGTGCAGGTAACCTCACGGTAATCAGAACCGTTTAGTTTACCTTTAACCGTAAACGAGCCCACCTTAGAGTAAAGCGACGCGTCGAAAGAATCCCAAGACACCGGGATCTGCTCGGTGGCCCCGCTATCAAAGACAACCGAAGCAGAATACGGCAGAGACGGGACCTCACCAGTTAGGGTCGTACACGTCAACTCGGTCTGGACGCTCTTAACAGAGCGGACTGCGACCGTGCACTGTGCGAGCATAGAGGGATAGCTCTTCAAATGTCCCTCGACAACAAAGGTTCCTTCCTTTTGGTACTGATCAGCCGAGATCTCATTCCACTCAACAGGGCATGTATAAGATTGACCATTTGAATAATTGACCGAAATGCTGGACGGAAGCGCGGGAGCAATACCAGCTGCAGTCCATACCCATGAGCCATTACTGGTTGAACGGGGAACGTACACCTTAAGTACACCGCTCACTTCGTACGGCTCCGCGAGCGTGATCCAGTTGTTGTTCACGCTAACGCCGGTAATCTGTCCGGTAATGGGGACTTCGGATTCCTCCGTCGCCGTATCAAATGCCGTCTGCGACTTTTCGTCCCAATCAACATACGCCGAGGTCTCGGTGCCATCCGACAGCTTTACCTTAACGCTCGAAGATTGGATCTGGCCGTAGTAATCGGCACCGACATATTTTTCCAGAATCGGGTTGGCGTCGATCGACTCGACCGTAATGCCACTTTCGTTGCTCGTCTCTGTGACATCAGGGGCGTTTACTGCCGCCGGATCTACCACTGCCGGGTCCGCCGTAACAGCCTCGACAACCACGCGCTGCTTGACCGTCTGCGTGGTACCGTCGACGGTACCCTCAAACTCATACGAGCCGGCAGGCAGCTGCGCCAGAGTTGCCGGAGCATCAGCGCCGTTCAACTTCCAGGTGACGTTTTCCTGCTTGGTGGTACCGCTCTCGTAGGTTGCCGTTACAGTCTGGGGCAGCGTGGCGTCGGAACCCTCAGCAACATGTAGCTCGTTCAGGCTGGCAAAAGAGGCGATCTTGTCTTCACTCTGGTCTTGCGAGGTTGCCTGACCGGTGTCCGCAGACGTGGCAGCCGCACCCGTCGCATCGCTTTGCTCGGCAACGACTTGGGTAGTATCACCCTGCATCATCTCGGCGAACGCCTGCGGCGGCACCGAGCCGACCGTCATCGTCAGAGCCAAACCCGCGGTAATGGCCGCGTTGACATGCCTTCTGTTCATGTTTCCTCCCGACACGCTCAACGGACCAAACAGCACTGGTCCGATTGGCAAGTTAAGTTGAGCGTATCCTTGCCCGATGGAGGTTTGCAATATGCTACAGGTTAAGAGGCATAAATGGTTTCGTAAACTGGCACCCAAGCGCAGCTAATTTGGGACGGGGCTTTTGAGTTGCGGTGATATACGGACTGTTTGAGGCTTCTGGCTTGTAAAACAGTCCGTATTTCACCGCAACTGCTGAGGGGATGGGTTAGCGAAGCAGGCCGGCTACTTCGCCGGCTAGGGTGATGGTGCCGGCTGCTACGAAGGACTCGCCCGCGGCATCGAGGGCTGCGAGGGCCTCAGGCACGCTGGGATACACGCCCGCCAGCTTGTCGGCGTCCACAAGTGCGGCGAGTTCCTCTGCCGGCAGGGCGCGGTCGGAATCGGTCTGGGTCACGACTACGCGGGGGAACGCCGGAACCAAAACGTCAACGATACCCGCCACGTCCTTATCGGCCAGCGCGGCACATAGCAGCGTGGGGCGATTCTCCACGCATGGATCGATCTCGTCCAGCGCGCTCACAAAGTTCTCGCAGCTCTGGGGGTTATGGCAGGCGTCAATCAGCTTGAGCGGATCGGTCCCCAGCACGTCAAAACGACCAGGTGTGGGGCAACCCATAAGCGACGCATCGAGCTTGTCATGGTCAAGCTCGCGGCCCAGATACCCCTCGCACAGCAGAATCGCGCACGCGGCATTCTGCGGCTGATACGCCGGCTTGACCATGCTCGACGTATAGATGGCACGCGGCGTGGTGCAGCTAAACTCAACTGTATCGCCCACGTGCTCCGGCACCTTGGTCGTGGCATGGTTCACTACGAGCGGCACAATGCCGCACTCGCGACAACGTGCGTCCATCACACGCTGAACGCTCACCTCATGCGTGCCCTCGCCCAGAACAACCAGGCGCCCAGGCTTAATAACCGCAGCTTTCTCCCCCGCAATGGCCTCGAGCGTATCGCCCAGAATGCGTGTATGGTCGAGCCCAATGCCCGTAATGGCGACGGCCACGGGATCGGTCGCACTCGTGGCGTCCCAACGCCCGCCCATGCCAACCTCGAGCACGGCAACATCCACGCGAGCCTCGGCAAACACCACAAGCGCAGCGGCCGTCAGCAGGTCAAACGGCGTGATGGTGTAGGCACGCTCCCCCGCCGCCACACGGCGCGCATTCACGCGGCAACCCGCCTCGACAGCCGCCGAAACGCCACGGGCAAAGGCCTCGTCGCTCACAACGCGCCCGTCAACCTCCATGCGCTCGGGATAGCGCACCAGCTGCGGCGACGTATACAGCGCGGTCTTGAGCCCCTCGCCGCGAAGGATAGCAGCCGAAAAACGCGCGGTCGAAGTCTTGCCATTGGTACCGGCGACCTGAATGCAATCAAAGTACTCATCCGGGCGCCCCAGCTCATCGAGCATATCGACAACCGTCTCAAGCAGAGGACCAGCATCCCCAGAAATCCGCCCCGTATCAGCAGCAAGCCCCACAGCCTCATCAAACGAAAGCAACTCAAACGAGAAAGGAACGACATACGACCCAGAACGCTTAGCCATAACCCAAAGTCCCCTCAACATAAAAAGAGGCCCGAATCAACAACGAGCCCCTCCCATTCAAAATATCAGCCAAACACCGCTTTGCAGTGAGATCAAGGCCACAACCCAGTGGCCCTACCAGGCAGCGGACGCCCCCGTAACCGCCATGGGAGCGGTTTGGGGTTTTGCTCGATACAAGTTCCGCACGAGCCGAAGGCCACTTAATGTGGCCATCGCGCGAGCAGGACTGTCCGCAGTAGCGAGCAATGCCCCAAACCGCGTCCCCCAGTAACGCTTACGAGAAGTCAGCAACCTGCGAGTTCAGCGCCGCCAGGATCTCCTTGAGCTCAGCTGCACGGTCCCTCTTCTTCTGGACCACCGCGGGCGCGGCCTTGGCCACAAAGCCCTCGTTGGCAAGCGTCTTCTCGCAGCCGGCGAGCTCCTTCTGAGCCGCGGCGATCTCCTTCTCAAGACGCGCCTTCTCGGCCGAAAGATCGACCTTGCCCTCGAGCACCACAAAGGCCTCGACGCCGCTGTCGACCACGGCGATGCTCGCGGCAGGCTTCTCAACGTCGGTGCCCATAACCAGCGAGGCGGTGTTCGCCAGCGGCTCGATGGTCGAGCGCAGGCTCTCGAGCTTCTCGATATCCTCGGCACCGGCGCGCACGACCACGTCGAGCTCGGCCTTGGGGCTCAAGCGATAACGCGAACGCGTGGCGCGGGCGGCGGAAACGACGGTGCGGCACAGCTCAAACGCGCGCTCGGCGGGCTCGTCGACGTACTTGACGTAGTCGGCGGGCTCGGGCCACTTCGCGATCATGAGTGCCTCGGCGCGGTCCACGTTGCCCTCGGCGTCCAGGTCGAGCACGCTCGCCGGCATGTTGTCCCAGATCTCCTCGGTGACAAACGGCATAAGCGGGTGCATCAGGCGAATGGAGGTGTCGAGCACAAAAATCAGGTTGCGCTGGGCCTGCAGACGGCCCTCGCCCTTCAGGCGGGCCTTGCTGACCTCGACGTACCAGTCGCAGACCTCGTTCCAGAAGAACTGCTGCACGCCGCGGGCCATGTCGCCAAACGTATAGTTCTCAATACCCTCGGTTACCATCTTCACGGCTTTGGCCAGGCGGCTGAACATCCAAGCGTCGGCCGGCGTCTCCACGACGGGCTCGCCGGGCGTGTAGCCCTCCATGTTCATGAGCAGGAAGCGGCTGGCGTTCCAGATCTTGGTCACAAACGACTTGGCCTGCTCGGTGCGCGGGCTGTCGATGAGCTTTTTGGTCTTCTTGTCAATGTTCGCGTCGAACTTAACATCCTGGTTGTTGGTGCACAGCGTGAGCAGGTTGTAGCGCATGGCGTCGGCGCCGTACATGCCAATGAGGTCCATGGGGTCAACGCCGTTGCCCTTGGACTTGGACATACGGCTTCCGTCCTTGGCAAGAATCGTCGGGTAGATGACGACGTCCTTAAACGGCACCTCGTCCAGGAAGTACAGCGAGCTCATGACCATGCGGGCGACCCACAGCGCGATGATGTCGCGTGCGGTGACGATCGCCGTCGTGGGGTGATGTCCCTCGAGCAGCTCCGGCTTTTGCGGCCAGCCCTGCGTGGCGAAGGTCCACAGCTGCGAGCTGAACCAGGTGTCCAGCACGTTCTCGTCCTGATGCACATGATGGCCGCCGCACTTGGGGCACACATCGGTGTCCTCGGTAAGAGCGTCCTCCCAGCCGCAGTCCTCGCAGTAGAACACGGGGATGCGGTGGCCCCACCACAGCTGGCGGCTAATGCACCAGTCCTTAAGGTTCTCCATCCAGGTGGTGTAGGTCTGCGTCCAGCGCGCGGGGTGAAAGGTAACCTTACCGGAGTTAACGGCGTCAAGCGCCGGCCCCTTGAGCTTGTCAACGGCCACAAACCACTGCTCGGACAGCCACGGCTCAAGCGCGGCGTCGCAGCGGTAGCAGTGCATGACGGAGTGATCGAGGTCCTCGACGTGATCGAGCAGGTCGTGCTCCTCGAACCACTTGATGACGGCCTCGCGGCACTCGTCGCGGTTCATGCCGGTAAACTCGCCGTAGCCCTCGACGACCACCGCGTGCTCGTCAAAGATGTTGATCTGCGGCAGGTCGTGGGCCTGACCCATGGCGTAGTCGTTGGGGTCGTGAGCAGGCGTTACCTTGACGAAGCCAGAGCCGAAATTGGCGTCGACATGCCAATCCTCAAAGATGGGGATCTCGCGGTCCACGATGGGAAGCTTGACGGTCTTGCCCACGAAGGCGGCCTTCTCGGGGTCCTTCGGGGAAACGGCGACGCCCGCGTCGCCGAGCATGGTCTCGGGGCGCGTAGTGGCGACGACGATGTAGTCCTGGCCGTTGACCGGCTCGGTCAGCGGGTAGCGCAGGTGCCACAGGTGGCCCTTCTCGTCCTTATACTCGGCCTCGTCGTCCGAGATGGCGGTGGTGCAGTTGGGGCACCAGTTGACGATGCGCTTGCCACGGTAGATCAGGCCGTCGTGGTACCAGTCGCAGAAGACCTTGCGCACGGCCTGCGCGTAGTCCTCGTCCATGGTAAAGCGCTCGTTATCAAAGTCGACGGAGCAGCCCATACGCTTGATCTGCTCGACGATGATGCCGCCGTACTCGTGGGTCCAATCCCAGCAAGCGTCGACAAACTTGTCGCGGCCGATCTCCAGGCGGCTGATGCCCTCACTCTTGAGCTTCTTGTCGACCTTGGTCTGCGTGGCGATACCGGCGTGGTCGGTACCCAGCACCCAACGCGTGGACTTGCCGCGCATGCGGGCCATACGGATGATGGCGTCCTGGATGGAGTCGTCGGTGGCGTGACCCATGTGGAGCTTGCCGGTAACGTTGGGAGGCGGAATGGTGACGGTGCAGTCGCCCACGCCCTCACGGCGCTTATAGTAGCCGCCGTCGAGCCACTTCTGCAGGATCGCCGGCTCGTTGGTCGACGGATCGTAGTTCTTGGGCATCTCTTCCATATATCTCTCCCTGTCCCGCCGGCGTGTCCGCCTGCTTGGTTTTCGCTCGGTCAGGTCCTGGCTCGCACGAAGAGCACATTAAGTGCTCTTCGGCTCGTGCGGAATCTACGAAAACCAAGCAGGCGGACACGCCTTAGGTATCGATTACTTCAGTCTGAAGGTACTAACTTGACAGTCTCACAGAATAGCACAGGCATACCTGCCGAAAAGGGACAGGTTTATTTTGGTAGGTTTTATCAGGGGAAACGACATTTGCCCATATAAAACCGACCAAAATAAACCTGTCCCTAAATGGCAGGCCCCGCGGTGGTTGCCGCGGGGCCTGGATTCAAACTATTTACCCGTAGATGCGTTGGGGCTGTTCTTCGCCCTTTACGGAGGCTTCGGTCACGATGACCTTGGAAACGCCCTCCTCGCTGGGGAGGTCGAACATCGTCTGCTGCAGCACGTCCTCGCAGATGGAACGCAGGCCGCGGGCGCCGGTCTTGCGGGCAAGCGCCATGCGGGCGATCTCGTGCAGGGCGGCGTCCTCAAACTCAAGTTCAACGTCCTCGAGCTGGAACATCTTGCGGTACTGACGCACCACGGCGTTCTTGGGCTCGGTCAGGATCGACACCAGGTCGTCCTCGTCGAGCGCCTGCGTCTGGGTGACGACGGGCGTACGGCCCACGAACTCGGGGATCATGCCAAAGGCGTTGAGGTCCTGCGGGAGCACCTGGCGCAGCAGGTCGTTCTCGTCGACCGAGGTGGGGCCGGCGATCTCGGAGTTAAAGCCCACGCCCTTGTTGCCCACGCGGTCAGCGATAATCTTGTCCAGACCCACAAAGGCACCACCGCAGATGAACAGGATGTTGGTCGTGTCGATCTGCAGCAGCTCCTGCTGGGGATGCTTGCGGCCGCCGGTGGGCGGAACGCTTGCCACCGTGCCCTCAAGGATCTTAAGCAGTGCCTGCTGAACGCCCTCGCCCGAAACGTCGCGGGTAATGGAAAGGTTCTCGGCCTTGCGGGCGATCTTGTCGATCTCGTCCACGTAGATAATGCCCACCTGTGCGCGCTCAATATCGCCATCGGCGGCGTTGATGAGCTTGAGCAGGATGTTCTCCACGTCCTCGCCCACGTAACCGGCCTCGGTGAGCGCGGTAGCGTCGGCGATGGCAAACGGCACCTCGAGGATGCGCGCGAGCGTCTGGGCCAACAGGGTCTTGCCGGTACCAGTGGGACCGAGCAACAGGATGTTGGACTTAGCGAGCTCCACCTCGTCCATATCGTCGTCGAACTGCGAGCCCACGCCGTCGTCAAAGGCAGACACCGCGGCGCCGCCCTCGATCACGCGGCGGTAGTGGTTGTACACGGCCACCGACATGGCGCGCTTGGCGTCCTCTTGACCCATAACATAGGCCGAAAGCTCGTCATAGATCTCGTGCGGCGTCGGCACGCGCGTGATGACCTGGCGGTCGTCCTCGAGCTCAAAGCCCTCGGTCTCGGGGTCAACAGCGGGCTGGGATGCAGCTTGGCCGTGGTCGTTGAGGAAGCCCGGCAGCTTGCCGTTGCGGGCGGCGTCCATAAAGTCCGAAGCCAGCGACTCCTCCAAAATCTCGGAACAGGCGGCGACGCACTCGTCACAGATAAAGATGTTGGTCGGGCCCTTTACGAGGCGACGGACCTGGCCCTGCTCTTTTCCGCAAAAGGAGCAGCGGATGGGGTTGCCGTTCTCGTCAAAGTTGTCCTGCATGTTACCGGCCATCCTAGGCGTCCTTCGCGGCGAGGTCGCGCGAGGTGACGATACGGTCGATCAGACCGTAGTCGAGGGCCTCGGAAGCGGTCAGGTAGTTGTCGCGCTCGGTGTCGGCCTGGACCTTCTCGATGGGCTGGCCCGAGGCGTCGGACAGGATCTGGTTGAGCTCGCGGCGAGTCTTCTTAATCTCCTCGGCAACGATCTCGATCTCGGTCTGCTGACCCTGGGCACCGCCGCTGGGCTGGTGAATCATAACCTTGGAATGCGGCAGGCAGAAGCGCTTGCCCTTGGCGCCGGCCGAAAGCAGCACGGCGGCCATGGACGCGGCCATACCGACGCAAATGGTCGAGACCTGCGGCTTGATGAAGTTCATAGTGTCAAGAATCGCCAGGCCGGAGTAGACCTCGCCGCCGGGCGAATTGATGTAGAGCGAGATATCCTTCTCGGCATCCTGGCTCTCAAGATGCAGCAGCTGGGCAACGACCAGGTTGGCGCTGACGGAGTTGATCTCCTCGCCCAAGAAGATGATGCGGTCGTTGAGCAGGCGCGAATAGATATCGTAGCTGCGCTCGCCGCGCGGCGTCTGCTCGATAACGTATGGCACGAGGGCGGAATCGAACTTAGCGATCATACGCATCTCCATTTCTCTCTTGCGGACCAAATTGGTTCTAGATAAACGTACGGTGCCCGCATGCTATGCATTGGCTGGCACCGTACGAAGCAACCGGATAACCGGTGTATAACTTTACCCCATCACGGGCGCACGCATGCGCTCGCGACCAAGGTGGCGAGAATTACTCGGCGTCCTTGGCGGTCTCGTCGACCTCGGTCACCTTGGCGTTCTCGACCAGGTGGTCGACGGCCTTGGAGCGACGGATGGACTCGCGGACGGCAGGCATGCGGCCATCGGCGATAAACTCGGCCTTGGAAGCCTCGACGTCCTTGACGCCAGCCTTCTCGAACTCGGCGTTGATGTCGTCCTCGGTGACCTCGATCTTGAGCTCACGGGCGAGGGCGTCCAGAGCCAGGGACTCACGGGCAACGTCGTTGGCCTGCTTGTGCAGGTCGCCGATGAACTGCTCCATGGTCAGACCGGAAGCGGGCAGCCAGGTGTCCAGGGTCACGCCGCGGGCAGCGAGGTTGGACAGGAAGTTCTGGCCAAGCTCCTCAAAGACGGACTGCTCGTAGTCGGCATCCATCTCGTCGAGCTGCAGGCGCTCGGCGAGAGCGGAGACGCAACGGTTCTCCTTCTCGGCCGGGAGGCGAGAAGCCTTGTCCTGCTCGATCTCGATCTTGATGGCGTCGCGCATAGCGTCGATGCTGTCGAAGCCAAAGTCGGACTTGACGAGCTCGTCGGTGAGCTCGGGGGTGTTGCGGACCTTGATGCCCTTGACGGTGACCTCGACGGTGTGGGTCTCGGCCTCCTCGCCCTCCTCGACCTCATCGGTCCAGGTGACGGTCTTAACGTCGTCAACGCTAGCGCCGATCAGAGCCTCGTTGAACTCCTTGGGGTTGCTGTCGCTACCGGCGATGAGCATGCGGCCCTCGGCGGCAAAGTTGTCGGCGTTCTCGACGGCCTTGAGGTCGACGGTGACGTAGTCCTCGGCCTCGACGGCGCGACCCTCGACGTCCTCGAAGGTGGCACGGTAGTTGAGGAGCATCTCGACCTGGTTGTTGATCTCGGACTCGGTGACCTCCGCAGGGGGCATCTCGATCTCGACGGCGTCGAAGGAGGAGAGCTCAGCGGCGGGACGCAGGGAGAACTCGACGGTGTAGGTGTAGTCCTCGTGATCCTTGGCGAGGTCGAGCTCCTTGTAGTCACCGCTCTTGGTGGGGACGATGTCCAGCTCGTTGAGGACGGCGGGCTCGTTGGCGGCGATCAGGTCGTTGGTGGCCTGAGCGAGGGTAGCCTCGGCGCCAAGAGCGGAGTCGATGACCGGACGGGGGGCCTTACCGGCGCGGAAGCCCGGGAAGCGGTACTTCTTGGCGGTGTCCTTGTAGGCCTTCTTGATCGCGGCGTCGACGTCGGCGGCCGGGATGGTGACCGTAGCGGTGAGCTTGGCGTCCTTGACGTCAGAAGCGGTGATGTTCAACACGTTCCTCCTCATACTGCCCAGCTTATCTGAGGTGCTGGTACCTTTATGCAACAAAGTGTCGCGACGGCCAGGGCCGACGCAAGTGCGATGGTGCGGGCGAAAGGACTCGAACCTTCACGGGAATCCCACCAGAACCTAAATCTGGCGCGTCTACCAATTCCGCCACGCCCGCATGAGCGCACAGACTAGGAATGATAGCAGATACGAACGGCAAGCGCACGCACACCTTTTACAGGCTCACGACCTCACCACGAGTACAAAAGGCGGGGCGAGTTACCCCGCCCCGCCAATTACGACTTGTTCGCTGACCTGTTACTCCCCCAGCAGGGCCTTCTCGGGCGTGATCGGCAGCGAGCGAACCTGATGTCCGGTAGCGTGTGCCACGGCCGAGGCAACGGCGGCGAGCGGCGTGTTGATGACGACCTCGCCGATCGACTTGGCGCCAAACGGGCCCGTCGGCTCGTAGCTCGGCTCAAAGGCCACGCGAATGCTGCCGATATCCAGGCGCGTGGGTAGCTTGTAGCTCATAAAGTTGCCGGTGCGCAGGCGACCGCGGTCGTCGTGCTCGACGATCTCGTAGAGCGCATGGCCTATACCCTGGGCAATGCCGCCCTCGGCCTGGACGCGCGCGAGCGCCTCGTTAATAACGGTGCCGCAGTCCACAGCCGCCGCGTAGTCCACCACGGTCACCTTGCCGGTGGCCTTATCGACCTCGACCTCGGCAATGCCGGCCATAAACGGCGGAGGCGAAACGGGCAGGCAGGCAGAGGCATGCGAGGTGAGCGCGTCACCGCCCGCGATGTTCTTGACGCACAGGTTGGCAAAGTCGCGCAGCGTGAGGTAGCGGTTCTGCTCGCGCGCGGCACGCTCGTCGGACAGGCGCACATACTGACCATCAAAGACCACATCGGCGGCGTCCACGTCCCACATCTGGGCGGCCTTGGCGCAGATCTTCTCGCGCAGCTCGGTCGCGGCGTTCTTGGCTGCCAGGCCCGTCACGTACGTGCCCGAGCTCGCGTACGAGCCGGCGTCGAACGGCGACACGTCGGTGTCTACGCCGCGCACCACGATCAGGGAACTCTCCACGCCCAGCTCCTCGGCGGCAATCTGCGCCAGGATCGTGTCGACGCCCATGCCGTTATCGGTGGCGCCGGTGCCGATGGTAATGAAGCCGTCTTCCTCCAGGCGCATGTCGATGCCGGCGATATCCACGTTGGAAATGCCCGAGCCCTGCATGGTGAGCGCGCAGCCCAGGGCGCGCACGCGATCGCCCAGGTCGACGGCCAGCGGCTTGTCGCGCCAACCGATCATGTCCATCGCGCGCAGCAGGCAGCGGTCGAGTGCGCAGGCGTTGAGCTTCTCGTTGTAGTACTGCGGCATGATCTCGCCCTCGCGCACAATGTTCTTAAGGCGCAGGTCGGCGGGGTCCATGTGCAGCATGTCGGCGAGCTCGTTGACGGCGCTCTCCACAGCAAACTGGCCCTGGGTGGCACCGTAGCCGCGATACGCGCCGCCGCGGTTAGTGTTGGTGTAGACGGCGTCCCAGCTAAAGCGGCTCGCCTTCACATGGTTGTAGATGGGCAGGCTCTTGTGGCCCGAAAGACCGATCGTCGTGGTAGCGTGCTCGCCGTACGCGCCGGCGTTGGACAGCGTATGCAGGTCGATGGCCGTGATGGTGCCGTCGTTCATGGCGCCCAGCTTAACGGTCATCTGCATCTGGTGGCGCGAGTTGCCGGCGGTGATGGTCTCCTCACGGGTGTAGCAGCAATAGCTCGGACGGCCGGTCTGCTGGGTGACGAACGCCACGAAGATCTCGCAGCAGCCCGTCTGCTTGGAGCCAAAGCCGCCGCCGATGCGCGGCTTAATGACCTGCACCTGCGACTGCGGGATATCGAGCGACTGCGCGACCATGCGGCGCACGTGGAAGGGCACCTGCGTGGAGGTGGTCACCGAGATACGCCCGAACGCGTCGGTCGTCGCGAAGGCGCGGAAGGTTTCCATGGGCGCGGTCTGCGTGGCCTGGCTGGTGTAGGTGCGCTCAAAGACGATGTCACTCTGGGCAAATGCCTCGTCGAGGTTGCCAAAATCGCTGGTACCGCTGCACACCAGGTTGCGGGGCACGTCGCCGCCCTGCGGGAACATAAAGGTCACGTCGCCCTCGGGGTGAACCACGATGTCGTTATCGAGTGCCTTGGTAAAGTCGAGCAGCGGCTCGAGTACCTCGTAGTCGACCTTGATGAGCTTGAGCGCCTTGTCGGCGGCCTCCTCGGTCTCGGCAGCGACGATCGCCACCTCCTCGTTTTGGTAACGGACGAGGTTCTCGAGAATCAGGCGGTCGTAGGGACTCGGCTGCGGATAGCTCTGGCCGGCGATGGTAAAGCGGCGCTGGGGCACGTCCTCGTAGGTGTAGACGCCCACCACACCGGGCACCTTCAGGGCGCGCGACGTATCGATGGAGCGGATCTTGGCGCGGGCATACGGGCTGCGCTTGAGTTTGACGATGAGTGCGCCGGCGGGTACCAGGTCGCCCGTGTAGACGGGACGACCCTCGAGCAGTGCCTTCGAGTCCTTCTTGGGCTGCTTGTGGGTAATCTGCTTGTACGCGACACCGTCGGAGCTCGTGTCGTTGGCGGGCAGCTCGGGCATTTCGAAGCCCACCTTCACGCCGGACTCGTTGAGAAAGCGGACGATGGCGCGCAGCTGACTCTCGTAGCCGCTGCAACGGCAGAGGTTGCCGGCAAGCTGGCGCGACAGCTCCTCGCGCGTAGCGACGAGGCTCGGGTCCTCCTTGGCGGCGCGGGCAAGCGCCAGCACGTTCATGATGAGGCCGGGGGCGCAAAAACCGCACTGCTCGGCGCCTTCGGCAGCCATCGCACGGGCCAGCGCCTCAGACTCGGCTTTGAGGCCCTCGAGCGTGGTGATGGTGTGGCCCTCAACACGGGCGGCGGGAACCGAGCAGCTCAGCACCGGGTCGCCGTCGAGCCACACCGTGCACAGGCCGCAGTTGGTGGTCTCACAGGCGCAGCGCACCGACGCACAACCCTGCTCGCGCAACAGTGCAAAGAGCATGGTGTCGGGGGCAATCTGAACCTTGACCTTACGGCCGTTGAGCGTAAAGGAAAGATCGATGAGTTTGGCAGCCATTAGCGCACCTCGCTAGAATCGACGCCGGGCACGCGGCGGCAGGAATACTCGTCCGTGGCAAACTTAGGAATCTGCACGCCCTCGAGCTCGCGGGCAAGCGCGGCCGAAAGCTCGATGCCGGCGGCGCGACGCACAGCCTGAATCGCCAGCGGGGCCGAGATGCGGCGGCGGTAGTCGGCCGAGCCCCACAGGTTGGTGCCATAGCTCAGCGCGCGTACGGACGCGGCCAGGGCACGCAGCTCGTCCTCGGAAGGCCGCTCGTTCACCAGGCCGCATGCCTCGCCCTGCAGCAGGGTCGCGCGCAACGGGCGGGCACCCACGGTGACGTGCCAGCTGTTGTCCCACCAGGCAGCGGTGACGTTTAAGGAGGGGAAGTCGGTCGCGGCCTTGCGCACGGCCTCATAGCTTGCGCGGTAATCGTGCTTAACGACCACGACGTGCTCGATCACGTCGCGCACATAGCCCATGTCCACGAACTCGGCGAGCGGCACGCGGCCGGCACCCGTCAGCTCAACATACGAATCGAGCGCCAAAAATGCCGAGAGCACGTCCGAAAAACCAAAGCGACCGTAAATGCTGCCGCCCACCGTGGCGGTGTTGCGCAGCTGCACGCCCACGATATCGTGGACGGCAAACTCAAAGACATGGTTGACAAGCGCGTTGAGCCCGACATGGCGCTCGAGCTGGCGCAGGGTACACATGGCACCGATGCGAAACTCGGTCTCGGTCTCCTCAATCTGATCGAGTCCGCAGGCCGAAAGGTCAATCGCCGTCGCCATGCGACGCGAACCCAGGCGCATCCAGATGCCGCCGCCCACAATCTTGTTGTTGCGGTTCTTCTGCAAGAGCTCATAGGCTTCGGCCGCGCTTCCAACACGGACGTAGGTACCGAACTTGAGCACGTTCTCCCCCATCTCTTCACTTGTCCAGTGTCCTCTAGTGTACCAAACGAGGGCGCACGGCCCTCACCACCATAGAAAAAGGCTCCCGGCACAAATGCTGGGAGCCTCATCAGTTGCTATGTCGAGCTGGATTTAGCAGACGCCCTGGGCGAGCATGGCGTCGGCGACCTTCAGGAAGCCGGCGATGTTGGCGCCCATGACGAAGTTGCCCTCCTGGCCGTACTCCTTGGCGGTGTCGTCCACGTTGTGGAACATGCCGCGCATGAGCTGCTCGAGCTTGCCGTCGACCTCCTCGAAGGTCCAGGACAGGTGCTCGGCGTTCTGGCTCATCTCCAGGCCGGACACGAGCACGCCGCCGGCGTTGGCAGCCTTACCGGGCATAAAGGCGACGCCGTTCTCCTGGAAGTAAGTCGTGGCCTCGATGGTCGTGGGCATGTTCGCGCCCTCGCCGACCACCTTGCAGCCGTTGGCGACGAGCGCCTGGGCATCCTCGAGCAGCAGCGTGTTCTCGCGAGCGCAGGGCAGCGCGATGTCGCAGGGCAGCTGCCACACGCCGCGGCCGTCACCCTCGTGCCACGTGGCATTGGGCTTCTCATCGACGTACATGGCGAGCGTAACGCCCTTGTCGTGGCCGGAGCGCTTCTTGTTGTAGACATGCTCGAGCACGGTGTAGTCGATGCCGTCGGGATCCTCGACCCAGCCATGGGTGTCGGAGCAGGCCAGCACCTTGCCGCCGAGCTGGGAGACCTTCTGGACCGCGTAGATGGCGACGTTACCGGAGCCGTGAACGACGACGTTCTTGCCCTCGAAGGAGTCGCCGCGGCTCTTGAGGTACTCGTCCACAAAGTAGGCCAGGCCGTAGCCGGTGGCCTCGGTACGGGCGAGCGAGCCGCCAAAAGAGAGGCCCTTGCCGGTAAGGACGCCGGTCCACTCATTGGTCAGGCGCTTGTACTGACCGAACAGGTAGGCAACCTCGCGGCCGCCAACGCCCAGGTCGCCGGCGGGAACGTCGGTGTTGGGGCCGATGTGGCGATAGAGCTCGGTCATGAAGGACTGGCAGAAGTGCATGATCTCGTTGTTGGACTTGCCCTTGGGGTCAAAGTCGGAACCGCCCTTGCCGCCGCCCATGGGAAGGGTGGTCAGGCTGTTCTTGAGGATCTGCTCCAGGCCCAGGAACTTGAGCATGCCCAGGGTGACCGTCGGGTTAAAGCGCAGGCCGCCCTTGTAGGGTCCAATGGCAGAGTTGAACTCGACGCGGTAACCGCGGTTGACCTGAACCTTGCCCTGGTCGTCGACCCAGGGAACACGGAACATGACGATGCGCTCGGGCTCGACGAGGCGCTCAAGCAGGGCGGCCTCCTCGTACTCGGGATGGGCGTCGAGCGCCGGCTGGATGGTGCCGAGAATCTCGGTCGCGGCCTGGATGAACTCAGGCTGCTCGGGATAGCGGGCCTTGAGCTCGTCGAGAACTTTCTGCGTGTAGCTCATGCTTCCTCCAATTGATGGAAAAGAAAAGTGTCGTTCGAGGCGCCCCATGCGCCGCGAGCTTTATCGAGTATGGATAATATCGCACTGTTGCAGCAAAGTTTCGCATAAGCCGACGAGCAGATGTTTCGTTTTGATTACGATGCAGGTAGAAGCGTTTTTGAGTGCCCAACGCGCAAATCGCGTGTTTCGAAGCTGTTTCGTCCACATGTTCCAAACCACCACATTGGGGACAGGCACCTTTGTGGTGGTGTGGTGGCTAGAGGACGAGCTGATGGTAGTCGGCAGGGGCTATGCGGCCCTCGGTGGCGGCTCGGAAGGCGGCGAGCGCATCGCCCGAGAATGGCATGGCCCAGCACAGCCCGCAGCCTGCGGTAATGGAGCCGGGCAGTGGCATGATGCGCCCGGGCACACCGGCGGCAAGACACAGCTGTTCGCATTCCATCACATCGAAGGTGCTATCGAACGACACGATGATTTTGCGTTCATGGTCGAGAGCATCACCGGACGGGCCTTCGCGGTGTGCATCGCGATACGCCGCGGCGGCCGCTTCCTCTTCCGCAGTATGTCCACAGCCACCGCAACCGCAGGTACAGGGTTCGGACCCGTCGCAAGTGCAAGGTTCTCCCGTGTCGGGACAAATATCGTGAGACATGGCAACTCCAATCGTCTAGGCGAGTAACTCGGCCGCCGCAAACTCCTCGGGCGTATTGACGTTCTCGAAGCAGAGCGTCGAGCCGGCGACCGCGACAATCTGAGGCTCGTCCAAATACCCGGCATTCACCCGGTCGATCAGGCAGCGGATTCGCTGACGGTCATCGGCGAGCAGCTCTTGGGCAACCGGCGCACACGCGACACGGCGCCAGACGGCGCAAAGCGGCTCAATCCCCCGCTCCTCGCGCGGCACGCACACGTCGAGTGCCTCGGCCTCAGCACGATCGGCAAGCGCGCCGATGAGTTCCGGCGAGACAAACGGCATATCGCAGGCGACGATCGCCACGAGCGGCAATCGGGCCGCGGCCAACGAGCTCGCGATGCCGCGCATGGCACCGGCGGGACCGTCGACGTCCATCACCACGCGGGGGCGCAGGCCATCAAACATAAACTCCTCAAGATAGGCAAGCTCGCTGGGACGCGAAGTCGTCACGACCAACTCGCCGGCAACCGGCGCCAGCCGACCCAGCACGCGCTCGATGAGCGGCTCGCCGCAAAACGCCATGCGCGCCTTATCGCAGCCCATGCGCGACGACAACCCGCCCGCCTGGACGACACAAGAAAGATCGGCACGTCTTACGGTAGTCATACGACAAAACACCTCCATCGGCATGCTCGAAACCCGATGCACGAAGCTAAATACAGCCGCCGAAATAGCGGCGCTACGAAAAGCTCGTGCAAAAACAAAACAGCGCCTTTGCGGCACGCAGCAAGACCGCGAGCACAAAAGCGCTGGTAGCGTATGGCGGGAACGTATGTGAATCGAACACATCCAAGACGTTTTGCACGCCTCGCAACGGTTTTGAGGACCGCGGAGCCCACCGGAGCCCATCCGTTCCCAAGTGCGGCGGTATTTTACCAAACCGAGCAGCCAATCTAGCGCAGGGAGCGCAGGCCGCCGGCATCCTTGTCGAGCACCGTAAAGCGCACGGCATCCAGGTGCTCCAAGATGCTGATGGCGCGTCTGCGCGACACACCCAGGGCCTCGCGCAGCACGCTCGTGGTCGCAGCGCCGCCGGCTGCCTCAATGGCGACGGCGACGAGCTCACGCGCATGGGCCTCGGCGGCGGCAGACAGGGCAACGTCGCGCTCGACCTTAACGATCGAGCGGTTGAGCGAAAGCTCGCGCAGGGCACGCGTCATGGTGTCGCGACCGAGCTGCAGCTGTTCGCCCACCTCGGGAAGCGCCGGTGCATCCAGGCCAGCCTCGTCAAGCAGCGCGACGATGCGCTCGCAAGCCTCTCGCACCACGCGTGCCGCCGCGGCGGCCGAATGCGGATCGAATACCTCGGCGCCCTCGGCGGCGCACACGCCACGCGAGCAGCCCTCGGCAATCAGAGCCGAGGCAACGCCTTCATCAGCGGCAGGCCACGCAGCATGGGCAACGGCGCCAGGCGTAAAGCCCGTCTCCTTGGGGGCAGCCGCGTGCATGGCGGACAGGGTCGCCGCCAGCGTACCCATTGCGGCATCGAGCGCGGAAGCATCTGCATACAGCGAGCCATCCGAGCCAGCAAGCGCGCAAGCAGCGCCCTTCGCCACCAACTCGCGCAACGCCGCCTCAGCCTCACCGGCAACAAGATCGAGCGCCGCGGTAACATCGGCAGCCGCAACCGGCAGCGCTTGCAGCGCCAGCCACGCATCCACCGCGCACGCAATATCTCCAGCCTCGAGCGCCACATACAGCGCACGCTCTCCTTCGGCATGCTCGCGCGAACGACGGCAACGCGAAAGCAGCACACGCCCGCCGCCAATGAGCATAACGGGCGAATACGACAGCACCACAGCATGGTCTCCGGCTCGCAGCGGCAGCGGCTCCTCCAAGCGCACCTGCACGGTACGGGTCTCGCCCACCGCCATGGGGGTCTCGCCCTCCATAAGCATGATGCGGCCGACAACCTCGGCCGTACCCGCCATCACATGCACGCGCGCGCCCGACTCGAGCACACGCGGTTTAGCGCCCTCGCGGCCCAGGTAGGTAAACGTCATCATAAAGCGCAGCGTCTGACCAAAACGGCCCTCCACGCCGAGCATCTCGCCGCGATCGAGTGCGGCGACAGCATCGCCCACCAAGTTGAGCGCCACACGCTGACCGGGCAACGCCTGCTGCGTGTCGCCATGCACCTGGATCCCGCGTACGCGGCAGACCGTGCGCGACGGCAGCGCGACGAGCTCATCGCCCACCGCAACCGGCGCATCGTGCAGCGTTCCCGTCACGACGGTGCCGGCGCCCTTGATCGTAAAGCAGCGGTCAATCGGCAGGCGCGGCGCGGCATCGCTCCGCTCGACACGCTCGCGACAGGTATCCCAGCAGACACCCACCTGCTCGTCGAGCACCGCAAGCAGCCCGTCAATCCCCTCGCCCGTCTTAGACGACACGGGCACAATTGGCGCGCCCTCAAACACGGTACCCGACAAAAAGTCATCGACATCGAGCTCGGCAAGCTCGGTCATCTCGGCGTCGGCCAGATCACACATCGTCAGCGCGACCACCATATGCGTGACGCCCAGCAGCTCCAGCACATGCACGTGCTCGCGGGTCTGCGGCATCACGCCCTCGACGGCCGAAACCACCAGCACGGCAACGTCGATGCCCGTGGCACCCTGCACCATGGCGCGCAGGTAATGCGCGTGGCCCGGCACGTCGACCAGGCCAACGATCTTGCCACTCGGCAGCGCCAGCTCGCCAAAGCCCAGCTCCACCGTCATGCCGCGACGGCGCTCGACCTCCAGACGATCGGGATTCTTGCCGGTCAGCGCCTCGATCAGCGCCGACTTACCGTGGTCAACGTGGCCCGCCGTGCCAACGATAACGGGACACTCCACCAGCGCCTGAACCTCACTCATCGAACAATCGCCTTCTTAACGCATGCGGCAAGTGTCGACGCCGCCGTCTCGATATCGCGGTCGCCCACAAGCGTACGGACGTCAAACAAAATGCGA
This sequence comes from Collinsella sp., assembly GCA_018381235.1. GTDB lineage: Bacteria > Actinomycetota > Coriobacteriia > Coriobacteriales > Coriobacteriaceae > Collinsella. The sequence goes on from JAGZSF010000002.1 coordinate 43,192, forward strand.
TCGTGCGAGGTGCGCGTGACGACTGGCGTGTCGAAGTCCTGGACAAGCGAGCGCTTGAGCGCGTCGACCGTCAGGCGCTCGTCAACAAGACGCACGGCAACGCACATCGTGGGCAGCTCCACGGTAGGCAGCGAGCCGCCACCGGGAGTCGACGACTCCTCGACGATCTCCACCTGAACGGCGCACGGGCAACCGGCCTTATCGAGCCCGGCGACCATACGATCGCGAAGCTTGCGGGCACGTCGCTCCAAATGGGCCTGCGGCAGCGTAAGCATGCTGAGCACCGGAATATCGCGATGGGCAACGTCGGCGCCGTCCATGTAGATACGCAGCGTGGCCTCGAGCGCCGACAGAGCCAGTTTGCCCGGGCGCAAGGCGCGCATAAGCGGATGTGATCCACAGGCCTGGACCAGATCGCGACGGCCCATGATAATGCCCGCCTGTGCGGCACCGAGCAGCTTATCGCCCGAGCACGACACGATATCGAGCCCCGACGCCACCGAAGTGGGTGTAGTCTCCTCGCCGCCGCGAACCAGGATGTCGTCAGGCAACAGCGCGCCCGACCCCTGGTCTTCGTAGAAAAGCAGGCCATGCTTATGAGCAAGCGCCGCAAGCTCCCGAGAGCCTACCTCCTCGTGGAAACCCTCGATGCGATAGTTGGAAGGATGGACCTTAAGGATCATCGCCGTATCGGGCGTGATGGCGCGCTCGTAGTCGCTCAAATGCGTGCGGTTGGTGGCCCCGACCTCAACGAGCTTGGCACCCGAGGCCTCCATAACATCGGGGATACGGAAGCTGCCGCCGATCTCGACAAGCTCGCCGCGGCTGACGATGACCTCCTTGCCTGCGGCATGGGTCGCCAGCACCAACAGCACGGCGGCCGCGTTATTGTTAACGACCAGCGCGTCCTCGGCTCCGGTAAGCGAGCGGATGAGCTGCGCGGCGTGCTCCTTGCGCGACCCGCGCGAACAGGTGTCGACGCTGTACTCGAGCGTGCTATACCCGCGCGCGACCTCGGCCACGGCTTTGGCAGCTGATTCCGCGAGTGGGGCGCGACCCAAGTTGGTATGGATAACCACACCCGTGGCGTTGACGGCGGGGCGCAGGCTCGGCAGCGCGGAGCGATGCGCACGCCACTCGATGGCCGAGGCCAGCTCGCGCTTGGAACGCGGGGCGGCGCCGGCACGAATCGCGGCGCGCTCCTCATCGAGCTCGGTCGTGACGGCGGCATGCACCACCGCGTCGCAGGTCTCCCCCGCCGCCTTCACCACCGGCCACTCGGCAAGCAGCTCGTTAACGGAAGGAATGGCGCGCAGGCGGGCGCGCACCTCATCGGACATGTTCTGGCTATCGCTCATGTGCAGCCTTTCAAAACCAAGGGTAGATCTGTCGGTCGCTCATCAAAAACCAGCCGAATCAATCTGCTGAATCAATCAGTCGTTATTATCCACGTGCTCCGTGATCTTTTCCACGCGAACGGCGTTTTCCTGAGTGAGCGCGGCGCCCGTCAACGGGTCCCAACGCAACGGCGTATGGTCGAGCGGGCCTACGCCCAAGGCCTGAGCGCCACCGGTATCGGCGCCAGACGAACGCCCGCCGGGGGCGGCCGAGGTGAAGATACACGCCGGATGCAGATAGGGCGTCGTCTCCACGCGCACGCGGTCGCGGCCCATGTCGCTCACAAGCTCGACGACCTCGCCATCGACGATACCCATGCGAGCGGCGACATCGGCGTTCATCTGCACGGCGTCCAAGTCCGACCCCACCTCGGCGGCACCGGCCGCCGCGAGTCTGCGCGAGGTATGCGACTCAAAGGGCCGGTTACCGCTAATGAGGCGAAACATCCCCGGGCTGGGTTCCACCATCGGCGCGATCCAGCCTGGCACGCGTCCCAGGCCGGCACGCTCCCATACGTCACTTGCCAGCGCAATTTTGCCGCCATCCAAGGGGATCGCCGGCTCGCCCGTACGCGACGGCAGCGCAACGCCCGTGTCGGCCCAACCGCGCTCCTTGAGCTCGTCCAGATCGATCCCAAACGGCGCCACCTGGGCAGCCGCCAGATCGTCAGACGCAAACTGGAAGTACTCGCCCACACCACACGCCTGCGCCAGACCGGCAAAAATCTCCCGACCGGGACGTGTGTCGTCATGCTGCACAGGCAGCACGGCGTTGCGGTAGAACACGCGCGCATCGTTGGCGCCCACGACCGTACCCACGCCGCGGTCAGCCTCCAGATACGTCACGTCGGGCAGCACGAAATCAGAAGCACGCGCCGTCTCGGACCAGCGAATATCAATCGTCACGAGCAGGTCAAGCTGTTCCAGAATCGATAGCCACGCACCGGCGTTGCCATAGCCCGCGCCGGGATTGCTGGCGTAAACGATCAGCCCGCGCAGGTCCCCGGCCAGAATCGACTGGCCGATGGTCGTGCACAGGCCGCGCTCGGGATCGACGAGCGGATAGCGCTCGGACCCCAGCTTGGGCCCATGCGGCACCGGCGGCGTCGCACAGCGCATGGGATCAAGGTCGCCCAACAAAAGCGACGTGGGCGGGTTGAGCGCACCGCCCGCATGCCCGATACAGCCCAGCAGCACATCAACCAAGCAGATAGCGCGAGCGGTCTGGGTGCTATTGGCATACGCGATACCGATGCCACCGTGAAAGCCCGCATCCACCACGGCGGCAGGCGCGGCGGCAGCCAGATCGCGCGCCGTGGCGACAATCTCTGCGGCCGGCACGTCGCACATCGACTCGGCCCACTCGGGCGTCCAAGCACGGGCCGCCTGCGCCAGCTCGTCAAAACCCGTGGTATAGCGGGCAACGAACTCGTGGTCGTACAAGTCCTCGGCAATCAGCACGTGGGCGATGCCCAGCAGTAGTGCCAAATCGCAGCCCGGGCGCACGCGCAGCCAGCGGTCGGCAAGCGCGGCGGAGCCGCTGCGCCGGGGGTCGACCACGATAATCTTCGCCCCGCGCCGGCGCGCATCGTTGAGCGCATCGACGGCCCCCATCGTCGATGAATCGACGATGGAACGCCCCAGGTACATGATGCAGTCGGTATGTGCCAGGTCGGAGGCGGGGCTATAGCCCAGGCTGTGCTCCCAACCGGTAAGTCGGCTTACCTCGCAGGCGCCATCGGCACCGTACACGTTGGGCGAGCCCAGCGCATGCATAAAACGATACGCCCAGTAGCGGTCGAACGAGGGAACGCCGAGCGTCATGCCCAGCGCGCGCGGACCATGCCCGTCAACAATCCCCAAAAGGCGCTCGGCAATCTGGGCAAACGCCTCGTCCCAGGTAATCGCATCGAACCCCGAGCCATCCCGGCGGCGTCGCATGGGGTGCACAATGCGGTCGCGCTCGTCAAACGGCATTGCCAGGCGATGCCGTCCGCGGGCGCACAGGGCACGCGCCGCGCACGGATGCCCCGCAACCGGCAGCTCAGCCACCACACGCCCATCCTCAACATGGGCCGCAAAGGCGCAATCGGCATAGCATCCCCCGCATGTGGTCACCACGGCGCGACCGTCACGCTTCACAGCAGATGCCATCTCGATTACCCCTTTCATCAGCCAAACACAACAGGCCAACAGCCCGACAACGAGCCCCAGACCCAAATAGCCTCCCGCACGGCAACGCCCCGCGGGAGGCCCAACGTCAAACAGACGGTACCTTACGCCTCGGACTTCTTAGCGTAGATAAACCAGTAGCCGAGCGCGATCAGAACCGCGCCGCCCACGATGTTGCCCAGCGTGGCGGCGGACAAGTTAAACGCAATGCCCGCAGCGTTGAGCGCATCGGCGCCGGCGACCTTGGCACCATAGCCGAACGCGTGCATCACGGCACCCATGGGCAAAAAGTACATGTTGGCGACGCAGTGCTCAAAACCGCAGGCCACAAAAGCGGCGATGGGCAGCAGAATGCCCACAACCTTATCGACCACGGTCTTGCCGGCGGTACCGATCCACACGGCCAGGCACACAAAGATGTTGCACAGGATACCGCGGAAGAAAATCGTCACCCAGTCGATCGTCACCTTGCCGGCGGCGACGCTCACCATGGAGTTGGCGACCGCCTCGCCGTTGAGCTTGTAAATGCCGGCCATGTACACCAAAAAGACGATGAACAGGGCACCGACAAAATTGCCGACCCACACGACGACCCAGGCCTTGAGCATCTGGACCAGGGTGATCTTATTACTCTTGAGCGCGCAGACCATAAGCGAGTTGCCGGTAAACAGCTCGGCGCCGCACACCAGCACCAGCACCAGGCCCAGGCAAAAGCACAGGCCGCCCACGACGCGCTGGGCACCCCAGCCCAGCGTGCTGTCGCTCAAGAACACCGTAAAGAACAGACCGCCGAAGGCAATGAACTCGCCGGCGAACATTGCCAACAGAAAGGCCTTTGCGACCGGCAGGTTGGCCTTGGTCACGCCGGCGGCCTCGGTCTTGGCCTCGATCGCGGCGGGCGCCAGGCAATCGGGAGCGGGGTACTCCACCTTGGAATCTGCCATGTCAATCACTTCTTTCCTATTCAGCAGAGGCAAGCGCCGCTATAGCTCCTGCCCCAAGCGGACAAAGTGGGAAAAGTCGTTGGCGGCCACGGCGTCGTACACGGCGTCGACGGCCTCAAAGACCTCCGGGGACATGGGGTTGTAGAACTCCGTATCGCCCGGCTGAATCCCTATGAAGACGATATCTTCACACGATTGCTCAATCTCTTCGATCAGAATCGACAAAGGAAGCGAATGCGTGGTGAACATCGACTTACGGGCCACATCGCGCTTGTCGAGCAAGCGGATGGACCCGACGGGCAGCGCCATGTCGGCGGCATCGACCAAGACCAGACGCGGCGGACGCTCGCGCTTGACCTCGATGATGTCATCCTCGGGCGTCTGACCACCGTCGATGGTGTACCAACCGGCGATGGGCGTGTCCTCCATCTTTTTGGAGAGCACGGGGCCGGCGGCATCGTCGGCACGCAGCACGCTTCCCGCCGTGAGCACGATACCCGCAAACGGGGCGCCGTTCACACGACCATCCACAACGCGACCCATTACTGCAACCTTCCCGTCAGATACACGCCCGACACATCGCGCACGCGCTCAACCAGATCGCGGAACTTCATTAAGAACGCGACCTGCTGGGCATGCAGGCCAAAGTCGTCATCGAACACCGAGATGCCGGCCTTGGCAGAACCGCGAAAACCACGCTCGTCGAGCAGCGTGTCGCAGGCCTCGAGCAGCGACGGCACCGCCGCCTTGTCGAGCTGGCACTCGCCAAAGGAGCGGATGGCCTCGAACTTGGTCTTAGCCTCCCCCTCCGGCAGCGCGTCGATAAGCGTATAGAACACATCCACCGACACCGACAGGCGCGGCTCAAAGCAGTCGAGCACGCCGGTGTGGTGGCCCACGGCGAGCGTGTAGTACAGCACGTCGCAGGCCTCCTGGGGAACATCTTCCTCGGTCTCCACAAACTTACGCGTGAGCTCATAGAAGACCACCTGGTCGGGCGCATGGCCCAGGCAGGGGTCGGCGACGCCCTCGGCAGCCTCGTCGCTTGCGCGCGAGGCATCGCCAAAGGAGCCGCCGAGCATGCCGGGACCCGCAAAGTAACCAGAGCGGTCCGTGAGCTCCATCTAGCGACCTCCGGCCAGCACCAGATCCTGCAGCGCCGAGTAGACCTCAACGCGGCGCGGATCGTCCTGCTTGTCGATGAGCAGCGCCATGGCACCGCGGATATCGCCCTTGGGCGCGCCCTCGAGCGTATCCATGAACTCATTGGCCAGGTCGCGGCCGTAACGGTAGCCGCTCATGGCGCGAGCCTCGCGCTCGATGGCAACGCGCAGCTTGTACGGCACGCCGGGGTGCAGGATATCGGCCTGCTCGCCGGCAGCCTCCACCGTGGTCTCGGCATGGAGCTTTTGGTCCAGCAGACCGAGCGCCATGGCAAAGCCGTAGATGGTCTGCGCGGGGCTGGGCGGGCAGCCGGGGGTGTAGACATCGACCGGCAGAATCTTGTCCGTGCCGCCCCAGACGCAGTAGTTGTCGTAGAAGATGCCGCCGGTGCAGCCGCACGCGCCATAGGACACCACGATTTTGGGATCGGGTGCGGCCTCAAAGGCGCGCAGGGCCGGCATGCGCATGGCACGCGTCACGGCACCGGTGTACAGCAGCACGTCGGCGTGACGGGGCGAGGGCACGACCTTGATGCCAAAGCGCTCGACGTCGAAGACGGGCGTGATGGAACCGAAGATCTCGATCTCGCAGCCGTTGCAGCCACCGCAGTCAACACGGTAGACGTACACCGAGCGCTTGATCTTCTTAAGAAGGGTCGCCTTGGCCTTCTCGATGCTCTCGTCGAGCTCGATCTTGGTCGGGCGGTACTGAAGCCGCTCGGGCAAAAGCGTGGGTTCGGCCATGGTTACTCCTCCTTCGTATCAAAATCCATGATGATGCCCTCGACCGGTGCAGGACCGGCGGGGATCTCGGGCGCATCGGGGTTGAGCTCGCGGTCGATATACTCCGGGTTCACGCCGTGGCCGCCCAGATACTCCATGCCGGGGCCCTGGGGCTCACCGGACGCAAGCGTCTCGTTGGCAGCCATGCCGGCAGCGTTGCCGGTCTTTACGGCCGAGGCGGCGCGCAGGGCGTCGAGCTCGCGCTTGCACTCCTGGCACATACCGACGGTACGGGCAGCCTGCTCGGCCTCCATGCCGCCGGCCTTTTGCAGCAGGCGCTTGGCGTAGTCGATCTCCTTGTGCGGGGCAAACGGCTTGCCGCAGCGCGAACAGTGCTCGAGCGTGTAGACGCTCTTGCTGGTGAGGTCGTCCTTGCTCATGACGGCCAGCTCAAACTCCTCGGTGAGCTTGATGGCCTCCATGGGGCAGGCTTCCTCGCAGCGGCCGCAGAAGATGCAGCGACCGTAGTCGATCGACCAGGTGATGGTATCGGCCGCAAGGTCGGTATCCATGCGAATGGCATCGGCCGGGCACGCCACGCCGCAGGCACCGCAGGCGATGCAGAGCTCGGCATTGTGCTCGGGCTTGCCGCGCATGTCCTTGTTGGTGGGGAACGGCGCAAACGGGTACTTGACCGTCGCGTCGCCGGCCTTGGCGTTAACCTTCCAAAGCTTCAGCATATTAGAGCGCCTCCTCATCGAGCGGAGCGGCCATGGTGCCCTCGCCCGCAAGCGGCGACTTGTCGCGCCAGACGTTCTCGAACTGCTCCTTGTCGAGCACGTGGTCGCGCTTGGCGGCGATATCGGTCACCGTCACGCGATCGGTGCAGGAGTAGCACGGGTCGAGCGAGCCGACGATCAGCGCCGCGTCGCCCACGGTGTTGCCGCGGAACATGTAGCGCAGGACCGGCCAGTTGCTGTACGTGGCGGCCTTGGCGCGCCAGCGGTAGCACTTCTGGTTATTGCCGAGCATGGCCCAGTGCACGTCCTCGCCGCGCGGCGCCTCGGTGGCGCCGATGGCGTACTTGTGCGGGGTGTACTCCCAATCCGTGGTGAGGATGGGGCCCGACGGGCAGTTCTCGAGCATGGTCTCGATCATGTCGATCGAATCGTAGGCCTCCTGGATGCGGACGGCGGTACGGCCGAAGGCGTCGCAGGTGTCGGCCGTGGCGGCGTGCATCTTTTGGACGTCCGGATCGGCGTAGCCGTCGAAGGGATGGTCAAAGCGCACGTCGCGGGCATAGCCCGAGCCACGCATGAGCGGGCCGACCGGCGAGAAGTCGCGTGCAATCTTGCGGTCCAAGATGCCGATACCGCTCGTACGCTCAATAAAGTTGGGCGTGGAGAGCAGCACGTCGACGAGCTCCTGAACCTCGGAGCGCAGCTGGTGGATGGTCGTGAGCGTGGAGAGCTTCTGCTCAGCCAAAATGTCGCGACGCACGCCGCCAATCACGTTGAGGCCGTAGGTCTTGCGGTGACCGGAGAGCTTCTCGGCCAGGTCCATGGACTTCTCGCGGACGCGGAAGAACTGCTGGAAGCCGGAGTCGAAGCCCGTGTAGTGCGACGCCAGGCCAATGTTGAGCAGATGCGAGTGCAGGCGCTCAACCTCGAGCATGATGGCGCGGATGTACTGGGCGCGCGGCGGGACATGGATGCCCTGAGCGCGCTCGACGGCCTCGGCGTAGGCCACCGAGTGGGCGCAGCCGCAGATGCCGCAGATGCGGTCGGCGAGGAACGTCACGGCGTCATAGTTCAGGCGCGTCTCGGCAACCTTCTCCATGCCGCGGTGCACGTAGAACAGACGGTAGTCGGCGTCGACGATCGTCTCGCCCTCAACGAACAGGCGGAAGTGGCCAGGCTCGTCGGAGGTAATGTGCAACGGGCCCATGGGAACGAGCGTCGTCTCCTTGCCCTTGGTATCGGCCAAGAACTCGTAGTTTTCCATGTCGCTCGCGGGAGCGGGACGGAAGCGGTAGTCCATGGAGTCCTTGCGCAGCGGGTACAGGCCGCTGGGCCAATCGTCGGGCAGCACCAGGCGACGACGATCGGGCAGACCCTCGGGGATCAGGCCGAACATATCGCGCAGCTCGCGCTCGCCCCACACGCAGGCGGGAACGAACGGCGTCACGGACGGGAACGTCATCTTGGCGGGATCGACCTCGGCACGCACGGTCACCCAGCCGGGGTCCTCCCCCTCCATGGAGATGACGTAGTACACGGCATAACGGCCGCACAGGCTGCGCTCGTCGTTGCCGATGATCACGGGGATCCAGCCGTAGCGTTCGTAGTACAGGTAGTGGACGGCCTCGGGCAGCTTGTCCTGCTTGACGGTGATCGTCAGCTGGTCCTCGCACTGCCACTCGACCTTCTCGATGCAGCCCGGAACGGCGCGGCGCAGGGCCTCGACATGGCTCTCGCAGCGACGGGCATACACCTTGTTCTCAGTTTCAATCATTCGTTACTCCACCTCGCTCTGAGCGGTCTCGGTACCGAACACAGCGCGGTACATCGGCGTCGCGTGAAGTTCCTCGGTGCTCTGCTCGAGCACGATGCCGGTAGCGGTCTCCACACCGTGCACGAGGGGCAGCGGGGTGGCAATGCCAAACCACAAGATCATGACAGCCAGGATGATTTCGGGGATAAGCATGAGCGCCGGGGCCTCATGCTTGCCCATGCCCTGGGGCGCATGGCCGAATACCGACTTGAGTGCGATACGGGTGAGCGCGGAGATGGCCACGGTAAGACCGAGGGCGACCACGACGACCAGCCACATGGGACCGGCGGTAACACCGGCGACAAAAGTCAGGAACTCAGAGATGAACATGCCAAAGGGCGGGAAGGCGGCAAGGCCGAGCAGCGCCAGGATGGCGAGCGCGGCGGTTGCGGGCGCAACCTCGACGACGCCCTGGATCTTGGCCAGGCTACGCGTGCCAAAGGCGTGCTGGATGTTGCCGGACACGCAGAAGGCAAGCGTCTTGGTAAAGCCGTGGAACACGCAGTGCAGCAGGGCCGCGGCGATACCCAGCGGGCCACCGATACCCAGGCACAGGGCGATAACGCCCACGTTCTCCACAGACGAGTACGCAAAGCGGCGCTTGAGGTCGTCCTGGCGAAACATCGAGAGTGCCGCCACCAAAATAGACAGCGTGCCGACGATCAACAGCAGAAGTTGCGGATACTCGGCACCCACGGCCTGGATGGTAAAGCCGTAGAAGCGCATGATCACAAGCATGGCACACTTAAGCAGAACACCCGAGAGCAGGGCCGAGACAGGACTCGGAGCCTGAGAGTGGGCATCGGGCAGCCAAGCGTGCATGGGGAACAGGCCAGCCTTGGTGCCAAAGCCGATCACGATAAACGCAAAGGCGAGGCGCATGAGCGTCGGGTCGAACTGGTCGGCATACGGCAGCACGCACGACAGGAATGCGGCCTCGTGGGCGTTGGGAATCACGTCGGCGGCGTTGGCGTAGATCAGCAGCGTACCGAACAGGCCAAATGCCACGCCGGCGGTACAGACCATCGCATACTTCCAAGAAGCCTCGAGGGCCGTCTTGTTCTTGTAGATACCCACCAGGAACACAGTGGAAAGCGTGGTTGCCTCCACGGCGGCCCACGTGAGGATCATGTTGTTGGACAGGCACGCGAGCAGCATGGTGAACACAAACAGGCTAAACAGCGCAAAATACTGCTTGGCGCGCTCGGCGGGCATGGAGCCCTCCTCGATATCGGCCTTTACATAGGGCAGCGAGAACAGCCCCGTAAGAAAACCGATAAAGCCGATGAGCAGCACAAAGATGGCGCCCAGCGAATCGAGGTGGAACCACAGGCCAAGAGCGCTCGCGGTTTCGCCGCTCATAAGGACGTCGCCGGCCGTCATAATCGACAGCACCAGGACGGCTGCGACGGAGACCAGGTTGAGACCGGCAAACACGTTATAGGACGTGTTCTTGGGCAAAAACGCCATGACCAGCGAGAACACCAAAGGAGTCGCGAGCAGGGCGAGAATCAACGTTTCCATGGACTACCCCCTCAGCTCGGACAGGTCGCGCGCATCGAGCGAGTGGGAGTCGTCCCAAATGCGACGCACGACGATGGACACGATGATGACGGCAAAGATGGCGTCGGTGGCGATACCGATCTCGATGATCTCGGGAGCGGTGGGGGCCAAAAGCGCGAGCGTCACGTGGCTGCCGTTTTCCATAAGGCAGTATCCAAAGATCTGCTTCATGATGTTGCGCTGCGAGATGATGCAGGTGAGGCCCACGAAGAAGTGAGCGAAGCTAATAGCGAGCGCAGGCGTTGCGACCTCGGCCGTGGGCAGGCTGATCTGCGTCACAACGGCAAAGCAGATCGCGACCTCGACGGCGATGATGCAGATGGCCCACGCGGGCTTAAGGCCGGCCTTGAGCGATGCGTCGCTCGGCTCGCCCATCTTCTTGTATGCGCGGTTGAGGATGTAAGGGACCAGGACGACCTTAGTGATAAAGGCAGATCCGGCCCACATAAGCAGCTCCTGCGCACCGGTAGTAGCACCGAGCGTAGCGAGCAGTCCCACGAGCACCAGCGACTGCACCGCATACCAGCGAATGGCGTGCTTGATGTTCTTGGAGACGACCACCATGGTGGACGTGACGATCAGAAGGCCGCCAAGGATGTTGACGATCGAATAACCCATGTCGTTCTACCTCCTAACCGATCCAGCTGGCCGAAAGCGGGCCGCTGACGATGACCATGATGATGAGCACGATGAACACGAACGCCATCGCGCGGGGAAGCGGGGCTCCCGCAGCGACCTCTTCGCTCGGCTCGCCGGGCAGGCAATAGCCCATCCACTTGAGGAACCAGGCAAAGGTGGCGACGGTCTCGGCGACCATGATGCACACGAGCACCAGGATCGCCACGTTGCCGGCACCCACAGAAAAGCCGCCGGCGATGATCTGGAACTTCGAGAAGAACGTGTTCATGGGCGGCACGCCGGCAATGGCGAGCGCGGCGACACCAAAGCCCACGCCCGAGATCGGGTACTTCTTTACGATGCCGCGAAGCTTGGGCAGCATACGCGTACCGAGCGTAAAGGAGAACGAACCGGCGATCAGGAAGAAAAGCGTCTTGGCGAAGGCGTGGTTAAAGATGTGGCAGACGGCGCCATCGAAGGCGAGCTGGCTGCCAAAGACCGAAAGGCCCAGACCAAAGAACACATAGGAGAGCTGGGCGATCGTGGAGAAGGCCAGCAGGCGCTTCATGTCCTTTTGCGGCAGGTACATAAGGAAACCAAAGAGCATGGTGACCATGGCGTCGATAATGGCGACCCAACCCACGATCTCGGGAATCTCGCCGGCAGAGACGAGTGCGCGCGCGAACACGCACACGCCGACCTTGACCATCGAGGCACCATGCAGGTAGGCCGAAACAGGCGTCGGCGCTTCCATGGCCGAAGGCAGCCACATGTACATGGGGACCTGTGCGGACTTGGCCCAGGCCGCAAACAGCACGAGCAAAAGGACGATAGCCTTGAGCTTGGTGTCGAGGCCGGCAATCGCGGTGATGGCGAAGGTGCCGGTGTGGGCAAACACGATGGCGGCGCCCAGATACAGGCCGAGCGCACCGATATGCGTAATGATCAGGGCCTTCATGCCGGCCTTCTTGGCCGTAGGCGACATGTAGTAGCTAATGAGGCCCCAAGAGCACGCACCCGTGATCTCAAAGAACACGAGCTGGCCCAAAAGGGTCGAGCTGTACACAAGGCCGGCCATGGCGCCGATGAAGGTCGCGAGGTACGCGTAGAAGCGACGACGCGGTGCGTCGGGATGCTCACGGTTATTCTCGCTCATATAGGGAATCGAATAGATCACGACAAGCAGGCCGATACCCACAAAGGCGGGCGCGAGCAGCGTACTCATGCGATCGAAGGTGAATCCCATGACGAGGGTCTGCCCAAACGAGATCAGGGGGACCTGAGTGTCGGGCATGCCGGCGCCAGCGAAATTCGCGGCGAGGGCGATGGTGCAGACCGTCGAGACGGCGGCACCCAAAACGCTGAACCACTTGGCGTACGGACGGGGGAACAGGGCGACGAGCACCGAGGCCACCATCGGGGCCGCGATAGCGACCAAGCCGAGAAGGGACAGACTGACTGCAAATGACATTGTTTCTCCCTTCTCCTACACGCCGACGACCACGAAGACAAACGCCAGAACGGCGATGCCCACGACGGCCCAGGTCTGATTGCCAAGCACCTTAAAACGCGAGCGCGAGCAGGAGTTCTCGATCACGCCGCATACGACAAAGTCGATCAGGCACTTCACCAGGAAGATGACCGCGCCCAGAACGGCCGCGATACCCACGGCCGCGGGCTCGCCCCAGGGGACGAAGATCGCGCAGAACCAGGCGACGACCAGGACCTGCTTCATGGACATGGCGAGCTTGGCCATCGCAAGCGACGGGCCGGAAAGCTCAGCGAGCGGACCTTCCTGGAGCTCCTGCTCGGCCTCGGCCTGATCAAACGGCAGCTTGCCGAGTTCCATGTAGCAGGCAATCGCAAAGGCGATGCCGGCGAGGATCACAGCGACCGGCGCGTCGATGGCGCCCGTCATGATGTGCTGGCCCATGGTGGCGATGTCGGTGGAGCCGCACACCAGGGCGGCGGCAAACAGCGCCAGCAGCATGGACGGCTCGATGAGCACGCTCATGAGCAGCTCACGGACGCCGCCGATACCGGCGTAGGCGTTGGACGAATCCACACCGCAGAGGGCGAAGAAGAAGCGGGCGAGCGCCAGGCTATACATGATGGTGATGGCGTCACCAAAGACCGGGATGGGGCTTTGTGCCGTAAAGAGCGGCAGACCCATCGCGAGCATAAAGGCGACGGCGAAGAACAGCGGCGGCATGATGCGCAGCGCAAAGCTCGCATCCTCGCTCTGGGACTCGGGGCGCGCAAAGAGCTTGGCCAGGTCGCGGTGGTCCTGCATGATGCTGGGGCCGCGACGGTTGTGCATCTTGGCGCGGATCACGCGGCCGAGACCGGAGAAGAACGGCGCGACGGCCATAACGACCACGCCCTGCAGAACGGCAAGTACGATGTTGTTCATGCTCTCCCCTCCTTAACCCATTTGCACGGCGAGCACGAGGAACACCACGAGTGCCGCGACGATGTAGCAGATATAGATGCTGTAGTTGCCGCCCTCGAGCTTAGTCGCGAGGTCGGCGAGCTTCTCGACACCCTTATGCGGGGCATCGACGAGAACCTTGTCGGGTACGGGCTCCACAGCCTCGGCCACACCGGTGAGCTTCTGGAAGAAGTGCGCGATGGACCAGCAGACGGCCGTGCAGCGGTCGCGCAGCGTGTAGAGCGGCTGCATAAACCAGGACACCTCGGAGGCAAAGGTCGTGGCCACGACGGGCATATGCTCGTTGGGAGCATAGCCGCATGCCCACGGCTGGGACTTCTGCACCTTGCCGACGGTCTTGAGCTTGCGATAACCGCAGGCAAGGCCGACGAGCACCACGAGCGCAATAGCGATCGCGGGCGTGGAGGTGGCAGCGCCGGAGTACTGGTTCATGAGCTCCATGCCCTCGGCGGCAAACACGCCACCGTACGGATGCAGCACGGACGCAGCGACATCGACCAGCACGGGCGCGATCACGGGAGCGCCAATGCCCAGCACGACGCAGATGGCCGCGAGCAGGCCCTGCGCAAACACCATGGGGGCGGGAACCTCCTTGGCATTGGCCGCGGCCTCGGAGCGGGGCGCGGAGGCAAAGGAGACGCCATAGGCCTTGACGAAGCATGTGACAGCCAGCGCGCCGGTAATGGCAAGCGCGACGGCAGCGAACACGGCCACGATCATGACGGCCTTGTCGCCCTGCATGGCAGCGTTAAAGAGCGACTGGTAGGTAAACCACTCGGACACAAAGCCGTTGAAGGGCGGGATGGCCGAGATGGCAAGCGCGCCAATAAGGAAGCAGATGGCCGTAGCCGGCATACGACGGAACAGGCCGCCCATCTTCTCCATATTGCGCGTACCCGTGGAGTACAGCAGCGCACCGGCGCCCAAGAACAGCTCGCCCTTAAACATCGCGTGGTTAAACGTGTGGTAGAGGGCGGCCATCAGAGCCAGGACGGCGATGCCGACCGAGTTGAGCGCCATAGCGGCCATGGAGGCGCCGACGCCGAGCAGAATGATGCCGATGTTCTCGACGGAGTGATAGGCCAGCAGGCGCTTGATGTCATGCTCCTGCAGGGCGAAGGCCACGCCGAGGACCGACGAGATCGCACCGAAGACCATGACCATAAGGCCCCACCAGACCTGAACGCCCGAGGCGGAGAGCAGGTCGAGGCCCACCTTGAGGATGCCGAAGATACCGATCTTGATCATGCCGCCGGACATGAGGGCCGACACGTTGGACGGCGCCTCGGGATGCGCCTTGGGCAGCCAGCCGTGCAGCGGGATGATACCGGCCTTGGCGCCAAAGCCAAAGAAGGCGAGCACAAAGCACACGGATGCGACCGCGGGGCTAAACTGCGTAGCGCGGAAATCCGCAAAGGCAAACGAGCCACCGGCGAAGTTGGTCATGGTGAGGAAGCTCGCCATGATGAGCACAAAGCCCACGTGCGCGATCACAAAGTAGAGCCAACCGCCATGGATGGAGTTCTCGTTCTCCTCGATCACGACCAGGAAGTACGAGGTCAGCGACATGAGCTCAAAGGCGACCAGGAACCAAAACACGTTGTCGGCGGTGATGACGAGCATCATGGACGCCACAAAGGTGTTAAAGAAGAAGCCGGCGCGGCCCTTTTTGCCCGGGTACTCATCAAAGTAGTTGAGACCGTAGATCGAGCCGGCAAACGCGAGCACCGAGATGAGCGCCACGAACAGGCCGGACAGCTGGTTGAGCAGCAGCTGGAAATGGGCAAACGGGAAGAACACGATGGTGTCGACCGACGTGACATCGCCCAGCACGGCCTGGATACCGGCCACAAACGAAAGCACCGCGGCGACGGCGCCGATTAGGCAGCCGGCGGTCTTGGCGGCGTTATCGGTCTTGATCAGCAGAACCGAGGCGAGCGCACCGATGCACGAGACGGCAAGCGATGCGATAAACAGCGTCATGCTATCCATTGTTTACGCTCCCTTCTGCTTTCTCGGACAGGCCCTGGGCCACAGCGGTAACGTCGACGACCGGACCGTTTTCGATCGAGCGCAGGCGCTTGGCCTCGTCGAGCTCGCGATCGGCCGCGCCACCCATGACGGTCAGCGCCTTGGTAGGGCACGCCGCCACACAATGCGGGCCGTCCGGATCGAAGGCGCACAGGTCGCACTTGACAGCGCAGGTGTACTGACCAGGAGCCCACGTAAGCAGGCTGCTCAGGGACTTAGGATACGAAGGCGTCGGGTCGCACATGCCTGCGACACTGGCGATAGACGTGCCATCGGGATGGATGGCTCCGAAGGGGCACGCGATGGCGCACAGCCTGCACCCGATGCACTCCTGCTCCTTGACGTGGATGCGATCGCCATCGTGCTCGATGGCATTCACCGGGCAAACCTCGGCGCAGGGGGCACCCTCGCAATGGTGGCAGGCAAGGGCGGCCGAAATACCGCCGGTCTTCACGAGCGCCAAGCGCGGCGTATCCTGAAGACCCTGCATCCGGTGGGCGTCGGCACAGGCGGACTGGCATGTTCCGCAGCCGATGCACCTCTCCGGGTTGATGTCGATGAAGCGGTTCATCCCCACTTCCTTTCAAAATAACGGGCCGGGCTCCCGAACGTACGGGACGCCCGGCCCAAATAGCCAACGAGAACGGGACTACACGATTTGGTTCACGTGCGTCTCGTCGTCGAACTTGGCGGCGCCGGGCTCAACGTCTTGGGGAGCGGCGGCGTCCACCAGAGCCTGCTTGAGCTCGGTGTACTGACGCTCGACTTCGCCCTCTGCCCAAACCTGGTCGGCAATGGCGTCGACCTGGCAGGCGGAGAACTTGTCCTCGGGCGTATGCGAGACCGGGTCGACCTTGTGAATGGTCAGCTCGTTGCACTTGCCGATCCACCACTGGTAGGTCATGTAGACCGTGCCCTTGTTGATGCGATCGCTCACGTCGGCACGGCTGTATACCTGGCCGCGGCGGCTGTGAATCGAGACGATGTCGCCATTCTTGATGCCGCGCGCCTGGGCGTCCGCGGGATTCATGCGGACAAAGCCGGGCTCGTCGGCAAGCAGCGCCAGCGTCTTGCAGTTGCCGGTCATCGAGCGGCAGCTGTAGTGGCCGACCTCGCGGACGGTGCACAGGATGAGCGGGTACTCATCGTCGGGAAGCTCGGAGGGCGCCTCCCAGTCGTGCGCCATCAGGTTGGCGCGGCCGTCCTTGGTGGTGAACTTGCCACCAGCGAACATGTCGGGCGTACCGTGGTCGTTCACATCGGTGCTCTTGACGGGCCACTGGGCGTAGCCGCCCTCGGGAGCCATCTTCTCGTAGGTCGCGCCCACAAAGTTGGGGCACAGGCTAATGCACTCGTTCCAGATCTGCTCGGTGTTGTCGTAGTGCATGGGATAGCCCATACGCGTGGACAGGTCCGCGAAGATCTCCCAGTCGTGACGGCACTCGCCCTTGGGCGGAACGGCCGCGTCAAAGTGCTGGAAGCTACGGTCGGATGCGGTAAAGACACCCTCGTGCTCGCCCCAAGAGGTGGCAGGCAGGATGACGTCGGCGAGCATGGTCGTCTGCGTCATAAAGATGTCCTGGCAGATGAACAGATCCAGCTCGGAGAGCGTCTTGCGCATACCGGCCGAATCGGGCTCGGTCTGCACCGGGTCCTCGCCGTAGTTGTAGAAGCAGTGCACCTTGCCCTCGTCGACCAGGTGACCCAGGTCGGTGAGCTTGTAGCCCTCCTCGAGCGGGAGCTTTTCCTCGGGCACGCCCCAAGCCTTGGCAAACTTGGCACGCACAGCCGGGTCGGTGACTTTCTGGTAGCCAGGGTACAGGTTGGGCAGCATGCCCATATCGCAGGAGCCCTGGACGTTATTCTGGCCACGCACGGGCGCGAGACCGGAATTGGGTTTGCCGATCTGGCCGGCAACGCAGGCGATGGAGGCGATGGTGTGCACCGTCTTCAGGTTCTGCTTCTGCTGACATACGCCCATGCCCCAACCAATGATGGCAGAAGGCTTCGCCGTGGCGTACATCTCGGCAGCTTGGTGGATCAACGCGGGCTCGACACCCGTGATGTCCTGTACGGATTCGGGAGTGTAATTCTTGATGGTCTCCCACCACTCGTCAAAGCCGTTCGTGTGCTCGGCGACGAATTCCTTGTCGTAGAGGCCATCGTTGACCAGACAGTTGGCAAAGGCGTTGAGGAACGCAACATTGCAACCGTTCTTGATCGGAAGGTAGAGATCGGCGATACGCGCGGTTTCGATATGGCGCGGGTCGGCGACGATGATCTTGCAACCCTTTTCTTTGGCTCGCACGATACGCCTTGCGACGATGGGGTGCGAATCGGCAGGGTTATAGCCGAAGAGGAAAATGCAGCCCGCATCCTCCATACCGGGGATGGAGCATGACATGCAACCTGAACCAACCGTGTCCATCAGACCGAGGACAGTAGGGCCGTGTCAAGTACGGGCGCAGTTGTCTACGCTGTGGGTGCCGATGCACGCACGCGTAAACTTCTGCATGACGTAGTTCGCCTCATTGCCGCCGCCTCGCGAAGAGCCGGTGGTCATGACAGCGTTAGGACCATATTCGTCAATTATGGCCTGCATCTTAGATGCGGTGAAATCCAGTGCCTCGTCCCAGCTTACGCGCTCAAGATCCGCGCCCTTGGTGCGGCGGATCATCGGGTGCAGTACGCGAGGAGTCAAGATCTTGGTGTCGTTGATGAAGTCGTAGCCGCTCATGCCCTTAAGGCACAGCTCGCTCTGGTTGGTGATGCCGTTGAGCGGTTCGGTACCCACGACCTGGCCGTTTTGGACCAAGAGGTTAAACTGGCAACCGGCGCCGCAGTACGGGCAGATCACTTTATGCTTCTCCATGACACCCTCCTTCCTTTCTCTGCTACCGAATACTCGGTACTTATTTGACAATCATTGGGCCTGTCGCCCGACGCTTACGCCTCGTTTTCGATGGTGGCGCGGGCACGCTCGGCAGTCAGCTCCGCCAAACGTTCCTCGTCTACCAGGGTGAGGCCCTTGGTCGGGCACGCCTCGGCACACGCCGGACCGCCGGGACGGTCCACGCACAGGTCGCACTTGAGCACGAAGCTCTTAGTCTGCGAACCCACGCGCACGTCACCCATCAAGACGGGGACCTGCGTGGTCGCCACGCTCACGGCACCAAAGGGGCATGCCATGACGCAGCTCTTGCAGCCGATGCAGTTGTCCTCGTTGACGCCGATGCGATGGTTCTTTGGATCAAAGAACAAGGCGCCCGTAGGACAGGCCTTCGCGCACGGGGCATCCTCGCAGTGATGGCAAGCCACCGGTGCGGAGATCTCGTACGTACGCGTCACGCGCAGGCGCGGCGCGGCGATGTTACCGGGGATGTCGTGCGCCTCGATACACGCCGCCATGCAGGTTTGACACCCGATGCAGCGCGAAGAATCGGCTACGACTCGCTTATTACCCATGTTGTTCACTCCCTCCTGAATCCCTTGCCGGAGAGACCCTGTCGACATTGACCCAAGCCGCCCGTGGCCTGGCATCGACGAATCGAATGCATGCGGCGAAACATGCACTCGGTAGAGTTTCTCCAACGATATACAGGTTAAATATACGCAGTTGCAGGGGGCAAACTTGAGCATAGGCCCTGCAATACGGGTGTATTGCAGGGGTTTTGGCAGGTTGGAATTATTCTCTAGAAGCTATAAAGGTGAGTGTATTACATGCGTACACCTCAGAGATTTTTATGCGCTCTCATTTTGGATGTACTACGCTTGTATTCGTGTTTATGGTTATCTACTTGAGTGAAATAAAGTAATCGTTATAAGATGCTGATGTATCGGCACATGCCGCATTTGACCGACTATATTGCACGCTCATTAAGGGGGCCAGTGATGTCATCGACTCAAAAAAGAGCCATCCTGCAGGTGCGCATTCGCGAGGAAGACAAGCAGCATGCCGAGCATCTCTACGATGCCATGGGCACATCGCTCGCCGAGGCTGTCCGCTTATTTGTCGCGCAAAGCATTTTGATGCGCAAGCTCCCCTTTCAGCCGGTCGCCGTGCGCTCAAAGGACGGCACCGCCGCCTATGGATCGCTCAAAGCATATGGTGACCCCAATCGCCGCGCCGAGGAGCGCAATGCCTGGATTGAATACCTAGCCACAGAAAGCGATGAGTCGGTTTTGGGTCCCGAGGAAGTAGATATCCATGAGTAGCACCATCATCGACGAGACCGTCATCCTGCGCTACCTGCTTAACGACGACGAGGTCCCGTCACCGCGCGCCGCCAAGGTCATCGCCACGCGCGCCGCTCGCGTCTACCCCGAGATCATCACACGCGTCGCCGTTACGCTGCGCGACGTCTACAAGGTCCCGCGCGTGGAGATTGCGACGGCCATGACCAAGCTGCTCGATGACGTCATGGTCGACGAGCCCACCGTTATCGCCCTTGCCATCAAACTCTTTGGCAAGACCCATATGGACTTTACCGACTGCCTCCTCGCAGCCCGAACCGCCATCTACAACGATGATGTCGTGAGCTTTGGCAAGCCCATCATCCAAGGCATGATCGATTACCGCCGTAAACGCCAAACCGTGGCCGACGTTCGCGACCGCGCCGCCGAAGCACGCAGCCGAAGCACCGACTCCACCATCGACAAGCTCCGCCACCAATCCCGCCACTAACCGACAGGCAACGGCATCGCCCGCCACTCAGCCCCATCCCTTCTTAAGTTGCGGTGAAATAGTTCCTGGATTTAGGCTTATTCGAGCCTTTCAGGAACTATTCCACCGCAACTTTCTGTAAGGGTGGTTTTTAGTGCCGCCGAGGGGCACTAATCAACCGTTTGCCGATATGTTTGGCTACGACTCATGACTCTGACCTGCCCCGTCAAGCTTTTGGTCAGTTCATGGCAAGGTCAGGCGGGCCAAATATGGGATAGCGTAGTGTCATTCACTCCCCCTCGAGACCATGGGGTCGAAAATGAGTCATGATAAACGCTGTACCAAACCGCAATTAGAGCTGTTCTTCCGGTTATTCGAGGCCCATCATGGCGGGCACCTGTTTGTAGCTACCAAAAAATGGGATGAACGCTGTGCCTACGCGCTCATGCAAAAAGAGATGATTATTCGACTCTACAACCATGTCTACGCTGATCCCGCGTATTGGAATGACCTCGGCGTCGAAGATCGCATCTTTCAATTGGCATCCGCTATTGCGGTCGTTGAACCGAATGCCGTGTTTTGTGGAGCAACGGCGGCACTGCTCTATGGCATCGGTTCTGCATATTCGCTTCTCGACAAGGTACAAGTGCTGTTGCCGCGTTCCACCAGACGCGATATGTACGAATTCGTTGAACACCGACGCTGGCGGCCGGGCGACGTATGGCAGCTCGGTCCTTTTACGTTAACGAATCCATATCGCACGGTGGTCGACATCGCCCGAACTAACGCTTTTCGATATGCACTAGGCTATGTCGACGGGTTGGCTCGTGAGTACGGTGTCGAGCGTGAAGAATTGCGTGCATATGCACAAACGAACTGCCGCGGACTGCACGGCATCGCGCGCGCATTTGACGTTTTTGAACACATGGATGGCAGATCGGATAACGGTGGAGAATCCGAGGCACGGGCGGCAATGATTCTGGCGGGAGTTGCCGCTCCCGAACTTCAGGTTGAAATCACTCGACCGGGAAACGCCGGCTATTATTTGGCAGATTACGGCTGGCAGATGCCAAACGGCTCTTGGATGCTGGCTGAGCTGCATGGACTAGGCAAGTTTGAGGACGATGCCCAAAATGATCCGGAACATACTGCGGCAAAAACCTATCGAGCTGCCCTCGTGCGCGACGCGAACCTGCGTGCCATGGGCCACAACGTCATTCATTTCAAGCTCTCAGACACCCTCGATGTCAAAGCGTTCGGCTCCATGATGCGCGGCTACGGTATACCAACCACAAAACCCTACACAGACTCCTGACCGGCTGCCCTCATCTTCTCGACAACAGAACCCATCATCGACCCAGCCCGCTCGGCCTCAATAAGTTGCGGTGAAATAGTTCCTGGATAACAGCTTTGCCCCCAATCGGGAACTATTTCACCGCAACTTAGGAGGGGATGTGGGGTCCCCGGCATGTATATGAAAACGGCTCTGGCACCAAAAGGAGCCAAAGCCGTTAAAGATATCCTATGGAGCGGGCGACGGGAATCGAACCCGCGTCATCAGCTTGGAAGGCTGGGGTTCTACCATTGAACTACGCCCGCAAGATATGGTCGGGACGACAGGATTTGAACCTGCGACATCCTGCTCCCAAAGCAGGCGCGCTACCAAACTGCGCCACGTCCCGAAGGTGTTGAGCAGCTAAGGTCTAAACCTTGCGTGTCCCAAAGCGAAGGAAATTATAGGGGAGACTCCCCGCCTGTGCAAGCGCAGAAACCCTAGCTCCTCGAATGTGCGACAAAACGACTATGGAGCAGGCCGATCACAAATGCCACCACGGCAACCGACGCCCACGCGGCACCGATATCCGCCAACGGCAGCGCATCAAACGGCAGCCACGTGCCCCCAAAGAACGCATCGCGGACCGAGGTGATCACGCTCTGCACGGCAACCACACCGCCAACCCAGACCCACACCTGCGGATGAGCGTCGCAAAAGCCGTGTACCAAACCCATGAGAACCAGCACGATGGCGACGGGATACAAGGCGTTAAGCATGGGCACCGAGAACATAAGGATCACGTCGAGGCCCACGTTGGAGAGCACGCACGAAAACGCCGCGAACACAAAGGCAAGGATCGCGAAGGGGCGGCGCATGGCCCCCTCGGAAGCCTCCGCTCCCCCTTCAACTACATACGTCTCACAGAAATAGCGCGAGCAGCAGCTAATAAGACCGATGCACACGTTCATGCAGGCGAGGAAAAAGATCGCGAAGACCACGACCGTGCCAGCAAGCCCAAAATGCATGGAGGCCGAACGAGCGAGGATGGCAGCGCCGTTGGTGGCATCGGGCATAACCGTGCCGAGTTGCATTCCGGCAAGCGCCAGGCCGCAGTAGATGATGGCCATGAGCACGCCGGCGATCACACCCGAACGCGAGATCTCGAAGGCCACGCGCCTATCGTCGGTAACGCCCAACTCGTGGATGGTCTCGGCGATGATGATGCCGAAGGCGAGCGACGCGAGCAGGTCCATGGTCTGATAGCCAGTCAAAAAGCCCTGCACGGCGGCGCCTGCATCGTAGGGAGCCTGAGGCGCGGCAGCCGGTCCCAGTGGCGAGACCACGGCGGCACCCACGACCAACACGATGAGCACAATGAGCGCGGGGCCCGTAATGCGGCCGAGCACGCGCGTGATGACACCCGGGCGCAGCGTGAGAGCAAACGCGACGACAAAGAAGCCAACGGCAAACACCAGGCGAGCCGTGCCAAGCGAAACGCCCTCGGGCAGCAGCGGCACCAGCATCTCGAAGGCCGTGGAGCTCGTACGCGGAATGGCCAGGCACGGGCCGATGGCCATATACACCGCCGCAACAAAGAACTCACCGAACTTGGGGTGCACGCGGCCGGCAAGCTCGCGCGCCGTTCCGGCAAGCGCCACGGCGATAAAGCCCATGACGGGCAGGCCGATGGCGGCGATGAGAAAGCCGAGCATGGCGACCGGCGTGGCTGAACCTGCTTGCAGCGCCAGCAGTGGCGGAATGATAAGGTTGCCGGCGCCAAAGAGCATCGAGAACAGGGCGATGCCGACGGTAACGACATGGTCGGAGCGCAGACCACGCGAGGCGGATGAGGCCATAGACACACCTTTCGGGTCGAAACAAAAACGGGACGGGCAAAAGACCCGTCCCGCAAGTATATACGCTCTAGCAGGCTAAATCGCGCAAAGCGTCAATCGCGGTGTCGACTTCCTCGTCCGTGTTGAAATACCCAAACGAGAAGCGAACGACACCCTGACGCTCGGTCCCCAGCGCACGGTGCATGAGCGGGGCGCAATGGGCGCCGGGGCGCGTCGCAATCCCCCACCCTTGCATGAGTGCATCCGAGATCTCGGCAGAGTCGATATCGCCCACGTTGAGCGAGACGATCGCCGAGCGCGTCGGTTGGCCAAAGGCACCATAGAGCTTAATCCCCGGAATCTCGCGCACACCGGCAAGGAAGCGATCAGCGAGCGCACGCTCGTGGGCAGCAATCGCCTCGACCCCACCCTGGGCCTCGATAAAGTCGAGACCAGCGGAAAGGCCGGCGATACCGTGGCCGTTGAGCGTGCCCGCCTCAAGGCGCGTGGGCCACTCAAGCGGCTGCAACGCATCGAAACTGTGCACGCCCGTGCCGCCCATGGCCCACGGCGCCACGTCAATGCCCTCTGCTACGGCCAGGCCGCCGGTCCCCTGCGGACCCATGAGCCCCTTGTGGCCGGTAAAGCACACCACGTCGAGCCCCATGGCCTGCATATCGATATGCACCGTGCCGACAGACTGCGAGGCGTCGACGATCGCCAGCGCGCCGGCCGCATGCGCGATGGCAGCCACACGCGAAACGTCGACCGCGTTGCCGGTCACGTTGGAGGCATGCGTCACCACCACGGCGCGCGTACCCGGCGTGACAAGCCGCTCGAGTTCGTCGTAGTCGAGCACACCGTTAACGTCACAGCCCGCATGCTCAACGGTCACACCCCGTTCCGCTGCCAGGCGGTTGAGCGGACGCAGTACGGAGTTGTGCTCGAGCACCGTTGTGACCACATGGTCGCCGGGGCGCACCACCCCGTTGATGGCGGTGTTGAGCGCCGCCGTGGAGTTGGGCGTAAAGCACACATGGTCCGCCCTCGGGCAACCCAAAAGGCGCGCGAGCTTGGCACGGCAGCCGTGGATGGTACGCGCCGCGTCGAGCGCACCCGACGTGGCGCCGCGCCCGGCATTGCCGAGCGAGCACATCGCCTGCGTCACGGCATCGATGACCGTCTGCGGCTTGTGCATGGTCGTCGCTGCGTTATCCAGGTAGATCATCGCACGACCTCCCACATATCAATCACGGTATAGCCCTCGGTGGGAACGCCCGCCGCGGTAAGCTCGCTGCGCAGCAGCTCCTCATCGGCAGGCAACGCCTTCCACGCCAGACCGCAGCCGGCAGCGACCTCCCCGGGCACGGGAATCGTTCGCCCGGGAAGACCGCGCTCAATGCACAGGGTCTCGCACCCCATGGCGGCCGCCGTGGTGGGAAACGTGATGACAAGCGCCGGGCGCTTCTCCCTCATGGCAACTCCAACCAATACGCTACGGGCGCACGACGCGCACGGCCTGCTCCATCTTCTCCACGATCACGTACATGTTGGTGACCTCGCCTACTGCAAGCTGGTCCTTAATGCCATAGTGGTCGAGGCAGGTGCCACAGGTGAGAATCTCGACACCCTGCTCGGCCAGACCCTTCAGGTCATCGAGCACCGGCGAGCCCTCGACGGTGAGCTTGGCGCCGCCGTTGTAGAACAGCATGGTCGCGGGCAGCTCCTCCTGCTGCGTCACGGCAAAGATGAAGGCCTTCATGAGCTTGTGGCCCAGCTCGTCGTCGCCACGGCCCATGCAGTCGGTGTAGACGGAAATGACGAGCTTGCCCTCGCCGGCGCTGGCATCACAGAAGGCAGCGCCATCCTGCTCGGGATCGGCCACGGCAACGGCGCCAGAGGTCGCCACGGTCACGTGCCACTCGGCGTCAGAAACCTTCTCGACCGAGGCCGTGCAGCCCTTCTCCTGCGCCATCTTGGAGATGTTCTTGACGGCGGTCTCGTTATCGACCGAGGTCACGACGGTGCCCTCGCCATCGAGCTGCTTCAGGGCTTTGAGCGTCTTGACGACGGGCAGAGGGCAGGCATCGCCCATGGCATTGACTTCAATTTTGGTAGACATAGCTTTTCCTTTCGAATAAATCGTTTTAGAACGGTACATGGCTCAATAAACGTGTCGTTAACGGACAACGCGGACCGCAGGACCGCCCGGCTCCGCCTCGCACACGCGCCCGACAACGGCGGCAACGCGCCCCTCGGCATGCAAACGACGCGCAAGCTCATCCACGTCCACCGCGGGCGCCGCAATAAGCAAGCCGCCCGAGGTCTGCGGATCGTACAGCGCATCCAACATGCCCGGCTCCAGGTCCTCGTCGGCAGCCGCACGCGGGTCAAAGAAGTCCTGGTTGCGGTAGGAGCCCGCGGGAATAATGCCCAGGCGCGCCATGTCGAGCACCTGGTCAAAGAGCGGTACCGCTCCCGACGTAAGTTCGATCTGCACGCCCGAGCCCTCGGCCATCTCGCACGCATGCCCGATCAGACCAAAGCCCGTAATGTCGGTGCAGCCGTGAAGCTCGAGTCCCTCGGCCAAACGAATCGGGGCCTCGTTGAGGGTGCGCATCGAGTCGAACATCGGACCAGCCTCGTCCTGCTCGATAAGCTCGCCCTTAATGGCCGTGGTGATGATGCCCGAGCCGATCGCCTTGGTCAGCAGCAGGACATCGCCCACGCGCGCACCGCTATTGGCGAGCATGCGATCGAGCGCGACAAAGCCGCTCACGGACAGGCCGTACTTGGGCTCGTCGTCGTTGATGGTGTGGCCGCCCGCGATGGTGCAGCCGGCCTCAACGCACTTGTCGGCGCCGCCCGCCAGAATCTGACCGGCAACCTCGACGCCCAGGCAGCTCGGAATGCACAGCAGGTTCATGGCATGGCTCGGCCGCCCGCCCATGGCGTAGATGTCCGACAGTGAGTTTGCCGCGGCAATCTGGCCAAACAGGAACGGGTCGTCGACCATCGGTGGGAAGAAGTCGATGGACTGCACGAGCCCCAGGTTCTCCCCTACGCGGAAGACACTCGCATCGTCGGAGGTATCGAACCCCACGAGCAGATTGTCGTTATGCACATTGGGCAAGTCGCCCAGGACCTGGGCGAGGGCTCCGGGAGCCAACTTAGCGGCTCAACCGCTCGCGGCCGTCATGGATGTGAGCCTCATGGTGTCCTTAGCCATACGAACCCCCTTCCAACAAATCAACGACTTTAAGTATACGCCCCAGGCACGCTTCCCAAGAGACCGCCGACGGCTCGAACGTCGAAGGCGGCGCCGCAAGCGCCTGCGCGATAGCATCTGCCAGTGCGCGCTCAAACAACGGAAGGTCGGCCGCCACGGGCGTGTCGACATCCGTCATACGCGGAGACGCCACCCACGTCACGGGAGCACCGGGAAGCATCGCCTCCATCCAGGGACGAACGCCGGGCAAATCGGTCGCCACAACTTTGCAGCCGCACGCGAGGGCCTCGATCGTCACGAGCGGCAGACCCTCATAAAACGAAGGCAGCACAAAGACGTCGGAACTGCGGTAGGCATGCACGAGTCCATCGCTATCCAGGCGCCCCGCCAGCTTCACCGGCACATCCGAGGCCGCGGCCAAGCGCTCGATACGCGCGTACTCGGCATCGTCCCCGCGACCGCCCACAAGTACCAAGCCAGATGGGCGGACGTCATCGTCAATCGGCAATGACACGGCTCGAACCAGCGACTCGACGCCCTTTTTAAAGCAAATCTTGCCCACGTACGCAAGCGATCCCGGCCGCCTCGCCACGCTTGCGTCGCGGCAGAAGACGCGATGGTCGTAGCCCGTCCCAATCACGTGGATGCGATCGGCATCGACGCCGCACACCAGGCCAATCTGCTCAGCCTGCTCAGCGTGGAGCGCAAAGACGGCATCGAGCCGACGAACCGCACTTACGATGCGATCGCGCTCGAGCGCATGCGAACGCAGCTGGCGCAGGTCGGTCGAATGGCACACGGCAACAACCGGCACGCCCCGGACGCACTCGCGCGCCAATGCGGTCACAAGATACAGGTGATGGCAGAGCACCAGATCGGGCCGAAACTCAGCCACCGCCCGATCGATTGCAGCAGCAAATGCCCGCTCAAATGCCTTGAGCATCGAAGGCGTCAGGTCACGATAGCGCGTGGAGGGATAGGGCATGACATCGGACATACCGCAGATGGGAAACGGCAGCTCGGGCGACTCGAACGGTACGGCAAACACGGCAGCACGCCGGTCCAGCTCGCCTTGGGTATCACCCGGTGCCGCGCCGCAAAGCACGGCGGCGCGATGCCCCGTCTCGATCTGTTCGCGTACGAGCGCGCCAAGGTAGGTGCCGCTGCCGGTGCTATCTGGTTTTTGTGCCGTGATATTGAGGATGCGCATGTCGCGGTACACCCCTAGGCCAAGGCGGCGGCGCGGACAGCCGCGCCGATCGCTCCGGCAAAGCGAGCTTGGGGCGAGGTGGTCACCGGCGACCCCAGTAGCTCGCCCAACCGCTCCACCACGAAGGCGTTCTCGCACAGGCCACCGGTCAGGTAGTACGGGGCGCCCGCGGCCTGCCCGGCCATGGTCGCCACGCGCGATACGACACTCTCAATCACACCACGGGCGATGTTCTCGCGCGGCTCACCACGGCCGATCAGGCTGATGACCTCGCTTTCGGCAAACACCGTGCACATGCTGCTGATCTTGGTGGGTTCGCCGGTGCGGGCGAGGTCCGTCATCTGCTGTTGGGAAATGCCTAGGCGGTCGGCCATGATCTCCAAAAAGCGCCCCGTGCCGGCGGCGCACTTGTCGTTCATGGCAAACTTGGCCACGCGGCCACTTTTAAGCTGAATGACCTTGGTGTCCTGGCCGCCTACGTCAATCACCGTGCCGTGATCGCCAAACAGGCGCACGGCACCGGTGCCGTGGCAGGTAATCTCGGTCACGACCTTATGCGCATAGGGCACGGCGACACGGCCGTAGCCAGTCGCGATCACGCGCACGTCGTCGGCAGCCACGTCGTAGCCAGCCGCTGCCAGTGCCTCGCGCAGCCGCTCGGAAGCATCGACCGAGGAGAACCCGGTTGGCTGCACGCACGTCCACGCCACCGAACCCTCCCCGTCGACCACAGCAGCCTTAGCCGCCGTAGACCCGATATCGATCCCGATCCCTATCATGGCTCTCTCCCAATCTAAACATCAAAGACAGTGGCACGTTCAGGCACCTTAGCTCTAGGTTTCTCAGGTGCCGGAGATTGCCCCGAAAGAGGAGCGCAGCGTACTTTGGGTACGCAAGCGACGGTTTGAGGAGCAAGATCCGGTGCCTGAGGAAGCTGGAGGGTTTCGATGAAGGCGGCGATGCGCGTCTCGATCTGGCCCATGTCACCGTTGCTGTAGTCGGTCTCGATCTTCATATACGGAATGCCCGCACCCTCGACAGCCTCCTGCATGCGCGCGCTCTCAACGTTGAAGGTGTGGCAGGCCTGCAGCACGCTCTCTACCACGGCATCGACATGGTACTTCTCGCACATAGCCAGCGTGTTTCCCATGCGACCGTCGTTGGGCGTCATGACCGAGCAGTTGATGTCCAGGTAGCGGTCGGCGATGGCGCGCAGGATATCGGGAGCCTCCGGGTCGATCATCATGGCCGCCGTGCGCTCGCCCGAGCAGTCGTCCATGCACACGACCACACCGCCGTTGAACTCGATAGTACGGCCGATCTTGTTGATCACGCCGCCCACCGGGCAGCCGGTGATCAGAATGCGCTTGGCGTCTGCTGCGACCGGGCGCTCACCCGCGTCGTAGGTCTCGCGCAGCTTGGCAACCTTTTGCTCCAGCTGCTGCGTATAAGCCTCGATATCAAAGCTGAACGTACCGGCGAACATGGTGCTCATCAGGTCGACACCGCTCATGGCCGCCGGCTGGTTGGCCTGAAGCGCAAACATCTCGAGCTGGGCCGCACGCAAGCGGTTGCGACGACGGACGGCAGCGCGCAGGTCATCGTCGGTAATCGTGATGCCGTAGAAGTTCTCGAGCTCCTCCTTGAGCAGACGGCACTCCTCGTACCAGCCCTCGCGCTCGTAGGCACGGTCGCGACCCTGCGGAAGATGCAGAATGTGCGTGCGCTTGAGCTCGTTGAGCAGCTCGTACATCTTCTTCTTGCCGTCGCAGGTGGTCTCGCCGATGATCATGTCGCTAAAGTACGTAAACGGGCACTTTTGCGAATAGGCAAAACCATACGTAGACTTGATGAGCGGGCACAGGTTTGCCGGCAGCACCTTCTCGGCCTCGGGAATCACCTCGTCGGACGTGCCGCACAGCGCCACGCTCGCAGCCCCCGCGGCATCGATAATCTCGAGCGGCGTGTAGCTGCACAGAAAACCGACCAGGCGATTACCCGCCTGCTTATAATCCTTGACGCGAATAAACGCCGCCTTGCGTTGCTCGTTGAACTCCTCAAACGTGGACGGCAACGGCTGCTCAATATTTTCCGACATATAACTCCTTAACAAACCTTTTAACCAACCAAGGAAACGGCTTTCCCAGGTGCCCGAGGTTGCCGTGAAAGAGGAGCGCCGCGTACTTTGGTATGCAAGCGATGGTTTGAACGGCAAGATCGGGTGCTTGGGGAAGCCGCTGGACCGGATAGCCCTAAATGGTTTCCAAGAAAGCCTCAATCCTGGTTTGCAGTTGGCCTGCATCCTCGCCGGCGTAGTCGGTCGTGATGTGCATAAACGGGATGCCGGCCTCTTCGGCGGCCTTCTCCACGGCAAACGACTCCATCTCGTAGAGCGTGCAGAACTGCAAGGCCACGTCGACGATGCCGTCGGCATGCAGGTCCTTGGCCATCTGGACAATGTCCTTCATACGCTGGTCGTTGGGCGTAAAGACGGCGCAGTTGATCTTAAAGTAGCGCTCGGCGATGGCGTCGAGCATCTCGTCAACCGTCTCACCGGACTCGTCGACCAGGTCCTTGTAGTAGCGCGAGCCCGTGCAGGACTCCTCGCCCACCACGACGCCGCCGGCCTTCTCGATGAGGTTGAACAGCTTCCAGTTGGGCACGGCCATGGGCGTACCGGTGTACAGGATGCGCTTGGTGCCCTTGGGCGCCACACCCTCGCCGGCCTCAACGCGCTGCTCGCACTCAGCCGCCATTTCGTTGATGGCGCCGGTCAGACGCGGCGTGTCATCCATAAAGGCGGCCTGAACGGTCAGCAGGCTGTCGAGACCGCTGATGGGCGCCGGATCGGCAGCGCGGGTCGCAGCCAGACGCTGCAGGGCGCGACGCTTCTCGTTGACGGCGTGGATGGCAGCCTTCAGGCGCTCAGGCGTAATCGTGACGCCGCACTCTTCCTCGATCTTGGCGGCAAACTTTTTAACCTCGGCCTTCCAGGTCACGAGCGTCGACTCGTCGTGCACGTTGGGAATATCCATGACGTACATGTTCTTTTGCGTGGCAAAGAACTCGTAGGCCTTCTTCTTGCCATCGCAGGTGTTCTCGCCTACCACCAAGTCACTCGACTCAATGTAGGGGCAGACCTCGCCCAGCTTAAAGCCGGCAAAGCTCTTGATGAGCGGGCAGGTGTTGCGCGGCAGATGCTCCTCGACCTTGTCGGTCGCCCAGTCGGCACCCGAGCACAGACCAACGGGAATGCCGTCACAGGCAAGTACGATCTCCTCGGGCACGTACACACAGAACGAACCGACGATCTTGGTGGCCTCGCCGGCCTCCTTCTTGTCGAGCATCTCCTTAATACGGCCGCTGTGGATGTTGGTGGCGACAAAATCCAGGTAGGACGTGGACTTGGGGCGATTGTTCTGCGTCAGGAACATATCGCCGTACATCTGGCCCACGGCGCCCAGCAGCATGTCGTGGTCGGCAAGATTCATGCCGAGGCTCTCCCACATCGGATGGAAATCAAATTCTTCAGCCATGACGGTTCCCCTCTCGAATCAAAAATGAATAGCTACGGTATTGCTGCACGGTGGGTGGCGAAAACCCGACCGCGCCTAAACCCGGAATTTTGGGGAACCTGCTTTGCAGCTGATTATTTAGTTGTGCGTCGTCTCTCCCGGAGCCGTGAACATACCTGCTCATATGCGGCTCCGAGCCATATATAGGGCACGCGCGGCAACGCGGCGAATGTATGTCATCTGCGGCATGTGCGCACCCTCCTTTACAAGTTAAGGTCAACTATATCAACGGTCGTCGACCATGCGAACACCGTTGACATTCGTACGACAGCCTCGTGTGCCGTCGTTTAATAAATAATTATCTTAATTGATAAGAGTTTGCCATCCCTCATTCGGCGCGCGGCAAGACAAAGCCGCCGAGGCTTATATCCCCGACGGCATTACCCGGCGCTATCGACAAACCAAGTGGATTCTACTCGCATCGAAGTGCATGCGCAGCGTCTCGCCTGCTTGCGGCAGCTCGTCGACAGGCACGCCCACCTTGTTGACCTTCCACTGCAAACGCGTGGGCGCATCAGCACGCGGCACGTCCAGCAGCACCAGCCGCTCAAAGCGCGAATCGCTCACACGGGCCACGTGCAAATCATAGCTGTTGCGTCCCCGCTCCGCGCGATTGTCAACATGGAAGTAGCTTGCGCGAATGCCCAGGTACGCTGCATTATCGGGAACCTCGCGACCCACGTTAAAGGTCATGCCCCAGTCGAGGGCCTCAACTTCTTCGTCGCCGATCTTGCGCGCCCGGCTTGTGTTCTTGCAGCCCGTCAGGCGCAGTGCCGCCAGCGTCTGCGGACGGCGGACCACGTCCTCGACGGAGCCGATCTCCTCCACATGCCCGTCGTGCATCACGCAGATGCGCCCGCACAGGCGGCACGCTTCGTCGATGTCGTGGCTCACGTAGAGCACGGTGCGGTTGCATACATCGAACAGGTCGAGCATGTTCTGTTCGAGGGCGCTCTTAAGATAGGAATCGAGTGCGCTCATGGGCTCGTCGAACATAAAAATGCCCGGATGCGCCGCCACCATGCGGGCAAGCGCCACACGTTGTTGCTGACCGCCCGAGAGTCGCGCGGGATAGCGGTCGGCAAAATCGGACAGACCGAAAATGCCCAGATAGCGCTCGGCGAGCTTTTTGCGCGCGGCGGCGTCGCCCGCATCCTTTACACCGGCGCATACGTTATCGGCCACCGTCATGTTGGGAAACAGCTGATAGTTTTGGAACAGCAGGGCGCATTTTCGCTCCTGGGGCGACAGGTTGATGCCCGCCGCCGAGTCAAAAAAGGTCACGCCGTTGACGACGATCTTGCCCTCGTCGGGCGTCTCCACGCCAGCGATGCAGCGCAGCGTACAGCTCTTGCCGCAACCCGAGGCACCGAGCAGCGCCACACGATCCTCGCCGGCCTCAAGCTGCATGTCGAGCATAAACCCGGGATAGCGCTTTTTGATATCCAGAACGAGCGACATGGCCTATCGACCTCCCTGCAAAGCGGCATCATCGCGCATGAGCTCGGCCAGCGCCTCGCGATCGATACGCAAGGCATCGCCGCCCGCCGGGTCGAGCGAATCGCCCTGTCCGGCAAGATCTTTGATCCGCTTGCGCTCCGCACGGGAAAGGCCCCGCTCGCGATACTTTTGCGAATGCGCCGTGTACATGTTGATGAATAGGATGACCAGGAAACTGAACGCAATCACAACGGCGACCCAAAAGAGGGCCACCGAGGTGTTGCCGCCCATCCACTCAAAGTAAATCGCAATGGGGATGGTCTGCGTAATGCCGGCGTAGTTGCCCGCAAAGAACAGCGTGCAGCCAAACTCTCCCATCGCGCGGGCAAAGGCGAGGACCGTACCAGCGGCAATAGAAGGCCACCCAAGCGGCATCATAAGCTTGGCAAAGATGCGACGCTCGGACCATCCCAGGGTACGCGCGGCGTCAAGCATCTGCGTGTCGAGGCTCTCAAAGGCGCCGAGCGCCGTACGGTAGACCAGGGGGAACGATACCACCACGGCAGAGATCACCGCCGCCGGCCACGTAAAGACAATCGAGACGCCGTGCGCAATCAGCCACTGGCCCACCCCGGTCGAGCGACCAAACAGCATAAGCAGCAAAAAGCCGCAGACCGTGGGCGGCAACACCATGGGGATGGTAAAGACCGAGTCGAGCAGGCCCTTGATGCGACTCGAGGTACCCATAGTCTTCCACGCGGCGAACAGGCCCAGCGCAAGGGAGATCACCAGGGCAAGGCCGCTCGTTTTAATGGACACCCAAAACGGGCGATAGTCGATGTCGCCCAAAAAGGAGACCAGAGAGGTCAAGGGCCCTTGCTCATCCCGCAACATGACAGACGACGCCTCTACCATTTGAGCGCTATCAAGCCAACGCGCGCCGCCCTTGGCATCACCCGAGGCTGATGCAATCACCACATAGCGGTCCCCATCCGCACCGCGCTCGTCAAAGCCATAGGTATACCCACCGGCATCAAACGTTGTTTCCGACGTGACATACCAAGGAAGATTCACGTCCCCTAGCTGCGCACCTCCCATGCAGTTTGCGCTGTCGAGCTTACAGACGAGGGCCTTGAGACCCGATACGCACTCGTTATCCTGCGGATCCAACCCATACTTCTCGACCGCCTTGGGCGATATCCACACCACAACGCGATCGGCAGCAGGCGCCACTACAAGGTCCACGTCCTCGTCAACGGGAAACCGGTAGCCCTCAGGCTGGCCCTCCATGGCACGAGCGGTCCCCTTGGCCAACCGCTCAAAACCCTCGATCCCATAGGAAAGCCCATGAGCGGTCGCAGCAACCTGGGACCCATCCTCAGCGTCCCCAGCAAACGCAAATCCCGGCACCCAGCAAAGCGCGAAGATCAAAGCACAGGCGACAAGCATGCGAAATCTATTAAGCACGAAAAGCTCCAAGCGAATACAAGGACGGAGTGAAACACAAAACGATGGAATTATCGCGCCAAGCCGCACTACGCGGAAAGCTCAAAGCCGTACTTAGCCCAAATCTTCTGAGCCTTCTTGTTGGACAGGCAAAAGTCGATAAACGCCTTGGCCTCGTCGGCGTGCTCGGAGCCATCGGCGACAGCACCCGGGTACACGATGGGCTTGTGCGAATCCTCAGGACACACGAAGGCCTCCTCGATGCCGTCGTAGCGGAAGATATCGGAGCTGTAGACAAAACCCGCCACGCAGT
The DNA here is from genome assembly GCA_018381235.1 of Collinsella sp. Classification (GTDB taxonomy): domain Bacteria; phylum Actinomycetota; class Coriobacteriia; order Coriobacteriales; family Coriobacteriaceae; genus Collinsella. The sequence continues at coordinate 77,795 of JAGZSF010000002.1, forward strand.
CGCCTGTAGAGACGTAAGACGCAGCGGTGCCGACCTTGTCGGCCAGGGCTACCTTGTCGGCGAGCTCGGGCGCGTACTCGCCGTCGTCGCCCTCGGTACCGGTATAGAGGCCCACGGAAGCCAGCGCCTGGTTGGCGTACTTGCCGGCGGGGACGGTCTTGGCGTCGCCGATGGCAATCTTACCGTCCAGATTCGCGACGTCGGCGATGGCCTCGACCTTAGTATCGGAGCCCTCGGCGCGAATGATCACGAGGTCGTTGACGAACATGTCCTCACGCGTGTCGGCATCGACGAGCTCGGCGGCTTCGGCGTCGTCCATGGTGCCCTTGGAGGCCGTGATGAGCACGTCGACGGCGGCACCGGCGCGCATCTGCTCGACAAGGTCGCCAGACGCCTTAAACTGCGTGTCGGCAAACGTGGTGCCGGTCTGCTCGGTGTAGAGCTCCTGAACCTCGGGCAGAGCTTTCTCGAGCGAGTTAGCGGCAAAGACCTGCAGCTCGACAGCCTTCTTCTTAGAGGAAGACTTGACGGAGCCGGCATCGGAACCAGCGGGCTCGAACGTCTTGTTGCCCGAGCAGCCGGCAAGGCCAAGGCCGGCGGCAGCGGCAGCAGAAAGCGAGACAAAACCGCGGCGTGAAACCATATCGAACATATTCAACCCTTTCGAACGCTATGCCCGGGCACCCCGCCGCAGGCTTTATTCTGTTACTAGATTATACTTCCGCGCGAATAATGATAATGAGAAATTATTCTCGCTAGAGAATATAGTTTCGAGTTGCCGTGCACCTCGGCGTCGCTTCGGCGGAAAACAAAGGCGGAGCAGCCGTTCAGGTCGCCCCGCCGTAGGTAAACCGCTTATTTGGTATGTCCGCCGCCCGCCGTCATTTGGGCCGCATGCTCCAGCTGATCGCTCACGGCCTCCCAGCTTTCGCGGGCCGCTTTCGTGGATCCCGGAAAGTTGATGACAAGCGTATGCCCACGCTGCATGCACACGGCGCGCGAGAGCATAGCGCGGCGCGTCTTGGTCATGGAGTACACGCGGATTGCCTCTGCAATACCCGGCACATCGCGGTCGCAGACGGCACGCGTCGCCTCGGGCGTCACGTCGCGCATCGAAAGTCCCGTGCCGCCACAGGTGAGCACGACATTGGCGTGGCACTCATCGGCAGCTTCCACAATGGCATCACCGATCTCGCTGGCGTCGTCGCGCACGACCACATGTGAGACGACCGTCCAGCCCCGCGCCTCGATAAGTTCCTCGAGTGCGGCTCCAGCCTCGTCCTGAGCAAGATCGCGCGTATCCGAGCACGTCACGATCGAAATCTTCAACTCCATAGTCTTCCTCCTACAACACCGTGCCCTCGGGCAGGTCGACACGCACGACATCCACGACGTCGCCCGCCTTGAGCTCGCACGGTCCTTCGTCAATACGCAGCAGGCAGTTGGACCGCTGCATCGTGCCGAGCAGCGCCGAATTCTGCGTCTTGGCCTCGGTCACCAACAGCTCACCGGTCTCGGGGTCGCGCAAAACCGTGGCGCGATCGAAGAAGCGTCGGTCCTGGCGCTTTTTCACGCCGTGCGTGAGCGTCGCCTGCTGCACGGGACGCACGCCCTCGGCAAAGCCGCGCATCTTGCGAATCGCCGGACGGGCAAGCATCTCAAAGCCCACATACGCCGCGGCCGGATTGCCTGAAAGCCCTAGGTAGGGCTTGCCCCCGAGCAAGCCAAACGTGATGGCCTTGCCCGGACGCATCGAGATGCGATCGAACAGCACCACGCCCTCGCGCCGGACGAGCGCCGTCACGTAGTCGTAATCGCCCGCCGAGGCGCCGCCGCTCGTAATGACAAAATCGCACTCTCGCGTGGCGCGATGCACCAGCTCGCCAATCGCCCGCTCATCGTCGGGCGCAATACCGTAGAACACGGGCTCGGCGCCGGCATCGAGCGCCTCGGCCATCAGCGCCGACGAGTTGGAGTCGCGAATCTGCCCGCGCGCCGGCAGCTCACTCGGCGCGACCAGCTCCGTGCCCAGCGAGATAATGCCCACGCGCGGAGCGGCATGGACCTTCACGCTCGCGTATCCGGCGCTTGCCAGCAAGCCGGCGCCGGCCGGAGCCACAACCTCGCCGGCGCGCATCACGATATCGCCGGCATGGGCCTCCTCGGCGGCAGAGCGAACGTTCCCCCCCGCCTTTGCCGGCGCCGAGAAGCTCACGTGCGAGCCCTCGTTGCCATCGCCGTCAAGCACCTCGACGATCTCGTATTTCACCACGGCATCGGCACCTTCGGGTACCGGCGCGCCCGTCATGATGCGGACCGTCTCGCCCGGGCCAAGAGCGCCCTCAAACACATGGCCCGCGGCCTCGTGTCCGATAACGTCGAGCGTCACCGGCGCCTCGCCAGACGCCTGAGCCAAGTCCGCCGAGCGCACGGCATATCCGTCCATAGCACTGTTGGCAAACGGCGAGATGTCGATATCGGCCACCGCGTCCTCGGCCAAGGGAAGACCGGCGGCCTGCCACACGGGAATCTCGACGAGATCGGTCGGAGCAACATGCGACAGAACAATCGACTGCGCGTCCTCCAGCGGAATGAGTTTCTCTGCCATTTGCACCTCTTAATGCCACGGCGCACAACAGGGACGCCGATTCTTTATGCTTGTCTCAGTATAATCCCCCGACGCGCGAGCGCGACTTGACCTGTACCCGCAAATACACCTGTCGGCCGCAAGCCGCGAAACAGAATGGAAACCAACCCACCGGCTCGTCACGTTTACCGCGTTTTATAATGCTTGCGTTGCAACCTAAAAGAGGAACGTATGGCTCATAACAACAAACCCGAAAGCGCAAACGAAACGCAGGATCATTCCCAGCCGCTCGACGACGGCGGCTTTTTCTCCCTGAACGACGTCATCACGGCAGGCAGGCATCAACTTACCCGCTCCGAGCATCTCTTGGCTGCCGACACGCGCCGCAACGCCCGCAACCTACTCGCGAGCGCCAAGTTGCTCGTACTCGTCGTCATCGTCTCGCTTGCCATGGGCGTTGCCGCTTGGGCGTTTTTATCCTCGCTGAATATCGCGACCGATTATCGCGAGCACCATGCGTGGGTGTACGCCCTGCTCCCCATCGTGGGCATGGCCACCGCGTGGGTCTACAAGAACCACGGTCTCGCCGCCAAGCGTGGTAACAACCTGGTCATCGATTCCGCCCTGGGCACACGCCTCATCCATATGCGCATGGCCGTCCTCACCTTCATCTGCTCCACGCTCACGCACCTCACGGGCGGATCGGCCGGTCGCGAGGGCGCCGCGGTGCAGATTGGCGGCACCATCGCCAGCAATGTATCTAGCCTGGCCCACCTCAAAAAGCACGACCACCACGACCTCATGCTCGCCGGCATCTCGTCGGCCTTTGGCGCCGTATTCGGCTCGCCCCTTGCCGGAGCATTCTTTGGCATGGAGATGTGCTTTATCGGCAAGATCGACTACACGGCAGGCATCTACTGCCTGGTCGCCTCGTTTACCGGCTACTTTACATCGCTTGCCTTGGGAACCGAGTACGAGGCGAATGTTATCGCCAGTGTTCCCAACATGACACCACGGACGGTCGTCATCGTTGTTATCAGCGCCATTATCTTCGGTCTGACGGCACGTCTCTTTGCCTGGTCGGTTCGAACCGTCAAGAGCCTGTACGGTCGCTTTATCACCAATTACCTCGTTCGCGCGCTCATCGGCGCACTCGTGGTGCTCGCGGCCTACGCGACGCTCGACGCCTGGAAGTATGCCGGCCTTGCCACCTGGCTCTCGGGCGCCGGATTCGCCGGTAACACGACCCTTGCCGACGCAGCCATCAAGCTCGTGGTGACGGCGCTCACCCTGGGCGCCGGCTTCCAAGGCGGTGAGGTCACGCCCCTGTTTGGCATCGGTGCGGCGCTCGGCGGTTGGATCGGTTGCCTCGTCGGAATCGACCCCAGCTTTCTGGCGGCGCTGGGCATGCTCGGCGTGTTCTGCGCCGGCCTTAACGTGCCCATCACCACCTGCATGATGGCCATCGACCTGTTCCACGGCACGGCAGCCGGCTTCTTCGTGATCGTAGCGTTTATCAGCTATCTCGTCGGCGGACACCGCGGCGTGTACCCCGCCCAGCGCATCATCTCACCCAAGCGCCGTTCGCTTATTGTGGATGAGGGCGGTACAGTAGCGGATGCTATCGAGCGCCACAACGACCTGATAGAGTAGACGTAAGTATTCGCCGTGCAGCCACAATCGGGGGCAATTCGACCTGAGCGCGACCGCACCGTCACGTCATACGCCGGGAGTCGCCCCATGCACGCAACTGATTTTGGTCGCACGCTCATCATCGCCAATCCTGCCGCCCAGTCGGGTGCGGCGCGCGAAGTTGCCGAGCGCCTGCAACGCTTTTTGGATATGACTGCACGCGCATCCCAGTTTGACCTGGTACTGACCGAGCGCATGGGACACGCCAAGAAACTGGCTGCCCAGGCCCAGGGCTACCGCACGGTTATCGCACTCGGCGGCGACGGCGTGATTCACGAGGTCGTCAACGGGCTTATGACGCAAAAGGAGGACGCCCGCCCCGCTCTTGCCATCCTACCTGTGGGCTCCGGCAACGATTTTGCCCAAACACTCGGCATCGACGATTTCTCCGGCAAGGATTTTGGCGCGCTGCTCGCCTGCGAGCTGCAGCGTCAGGACATCGGGCGCATTCGCTCATGGAACCCCGCAAGCGGCAGCGGCGAGGCGATCGTCGAGTACTACGACCAGACGCTTTCGGTCGGTATCGATGCCGCCATCGGCCTTGGCACCACCGAGCTGCGCAAAAAGACCGGCTTGACGGGCGCGCCGCTCTACACCCTCTCGGGACTTGAGCAGTTTGGCCTACGCTATCGCAACTACCCCATGACAGTCAGCTTTGACAGAGCGCCCGCCGAGCGCGTGAGGGCGATCATCATGGCGATTCAGCTGGGTCCTACCTACGGCTCGGGCTATCGTATCTGTCCCGACGCCGACCCCTGTGACGGTATATTCGACGTCTGCTACGCCTGCGGCCCCGTTCCGCGCGCGGTCGCGCTTCCCATGTTCCTTTCGGCCAAAGATGGCCACCATACCAAGCTGCCACCGGTTCGCATGCGCCGCTGTCGCCATGCCGAGCTTACCTTTGAGGAGCCCGACTACCCCATCCAGGCCGACGGGGAGCCCGTTGTCGCCTCGCGCATCGAGGTCGACGTCCTCGGCGGCGCCCTCCACGTCTGGCACCCCACCCACTAGCCATCCCTAAGTTGCGGTGAAATAGGGACTGTTTATGTAGCTAAAGCCGCAAAACAGTCCCTATTTCACCGCAACTTATTGAGAAGATCATTCCTCCCCGCCCGGCTTGCGACGGTTGGCCTTTTTAATGGCGTTGAAGTGTTTGTCGTTGAGTCTGCGCTGGCGAGAGCGCTGGGGAACCTTGGTCTTTACGCGTCGGCGCGGTGGACACCCGCGACGCTCAAGCTCTGCCCTCAGCTTACGCAAACAGCAGCTGCGATTCTGAAACTGGCTACGGCTCTCGCGCGCCGTCACGACAATCCCCGTGGGCCCATGCTTCATGCGCACCGCCGAGTCCGTCGTGTTCACACCCTGGCCGCCCGGACCCGTCGCGCGAAACACCTGCACCTCGCAATCGCGCGCCAACTCCTCGGCCGACATCTCGGCATAGCGCGCGTACTCGCGCCATCCCATCTTGTTCTCATCCATATCAACACCTCCCCTCATACAAAAAATGTGACAAAGGGACAGTCCCTTTGTCACATCGCATACCAATCGCTTGTGTTGCGCGCTTAGGCGAAGGTGATCTCGCCGGTCTCGCAGTCCATATCGGCGATACGGGCCAGGCTCTCAACGCGGAAGCCGCGCTCACGGAGCTTATCGCCGCCGCCCTGGAAGCCCTTCTCCACCGCAATACCAATTCCGGACACCTCGGCACCCGCAGCCTCGCAGATCTTGATAAGACCCTCGAGCGCGCACCCGTTGGCCAAAAAGTCGTCGATGATCAGGACCTTGTCGCCCTCGGACAGGAAGCGCTTGCCAACGATGACCGGGTACTCCTTCTGCTTGGTAAAGGAGTAGATGGTCGTGGCATACTGCTCGCCGTCGAGGTTGATGGACTGCGCCTTCTTGGCAAAGACCACCGGCACGCCGCCAAAATGCTGAGCCGCGATACAAGCCATGCCAATGCCCGAAGCCTCGATCGTCAGGATCTTGTTGATCTCGACATCCTTGAACAGACGGGCCCACTCGGCGCCCATGTGGTCGAACAGCTCAACGTCGCACTGGTGGTTGAGGAAGGCATCAACCTTAAGGACGTTACCGGCCTTTACGATGCCGTCATGGCGAATACGATCCTCAAGCTCCTGCATGGCGCAACCCCTTCTCGCGGCAACGATACCGCGCGATTAATAAACGTTGTTCGATAGTCTACCACGGACCGACCCCCGCCCGCCCCACAAGCCGCATCGCACCACAAACCAGTCTTTTTGGGACGGCGCGAATCGTGGCAGACAGCCTCCCAACACGCTAATGGCGGGCGCGCATCTTCACCAAACGCACCATGGCGAGCGCAAAGCCCACAGCGGCCACAGCCATAAGCACATAGAACACCGAGCGAAAGCCGAATAGGAATACATCCGGACGGCCTGCAACAAAACTGGTCACGGCCTCGCCCATCGCCACGCTCATCTGCCCATAGAGGATATGCGAACCTGCCGTAATACCCAGCGCCATGCCCGCATAGCGCGCCAAGCTGCCCAAGCTACCTGCAAAGCCGAGCGCTTCGCGCGGAGCCGAGCCCATATACAGCGAGTTATTGGGGCTCTGGAAAATCGAAGTACCACACGACATAAACGCGACACAGCACACGATCACAGGGATGGAAGAATGCTCGTCGAGTGTGCTTACCGCAAAAAGACCGCATACGTACACGCCCAGGCCGACTGCCGTGGGGCCCTCGCAGCCAACACGGTCCGAAACCGTACCCGAAAGCGGGCCGATAAAGGCATTCACCATTGGCAGCGCCAAAAAGAGCAATCCGGAAATGTCGGAACCAAAGCCGTGGGCGTCCTGAAAATAGAACGGCAGGATAAACTCGGATGCGCCAATGCCAACAAACACGATGAGCATGCAGGCAAGGTTGATGGTGAAGGCCGAATTTGCAAAGCAGCGACGAGCAGCCTCAATCAAGGACATGGGGCGCTCGCCGGCCTCCGGCTTAACATGCGGCAGCGTGTAGAGCCCCACGATAAACGAGATGACGCCAATGGGCAGGTTGATGAGGAAGATGCTCTCCCAGGGAAAGCTTGCCACCAGCACGCCGCCGAGCACGGGGCCACACATCATGCCGAGGGCCACGAAGGTCGCAAGAATGCCCATGGCACGACCGCGCTCGCGCGCCGGAAACGACTCAGTGATGATACCCATGTTGTTGGCCATGGCCGCCGCGCAACCAACACCCTGAACGATGCGTGCCAGAATAAGAACTTCGAGCGAGGCCGAAAGGCCGCACAGCAGCGAACCGACCGAAAAGACGATAACGCCCAGCTGGAACACATTCACCTTGCCGCGTACGTCGCCCAGACGGCCAAACGGCAACATAGCCACGCAAGTCGCAAGCAGATACACCGAGCTTACCAGCTGAATGCGATCGAGGCCCACGCCCAGCTCCTTTTGCATCACGGGCAGCGCCACGGTCACGACGGTCGAATCCAGACACACCATAAACGTCATGATGAGCACGGTAAACAGAATCGCCCACTTGTTCTTGCCATGGGTGTCGCCCTCTAGGGCAATGTGCTCGCGGCGCAGCTGCTCTGCGGTTTTCTCCATATCCATCCTTTCGAGTGGCCCAACGCAAAAACGGGGCCCCAATCGCCTGCAAACAGTCGCGACTGGGGTCCCGCCTACGGAATCGGAACTAAAGGTCGCCGAAGCTTTCTGCCAGCATCGGCGCCTTGTGCGAACGCTAGCCTAGCACTGCTCGAGCGCCTGCTCAAGGTCGGCAATCAGATCGGCCGTGTCCTCGAGGCCGCACGACAGGCGCACCATGTCGGCGGAGATACCGCAGGCGATGAGCTCTTCGTCGTTCATCTGGCGATGCGTGGCATTAGCAGGATGCAGGCAGCAAGTGCGGGCGTCGGCCACGTGCGTGGCGATCTGAGCGAGCTTGAGGCTCTTCATAAAGGTCTCGGCCGCCGCGCGACCACCGTTAAAGCCAAAGCTCACAACGCCGCAGGTGCCGTTGGGCATGTACTTCTGAGCCAGGTCATAGTACTTATCGCCCTCCAGGCCCGGATAGCTCACGAAGCGCACCTTGGGATGGCTCTGCAGGAACTTGGCAACGGCCAGGCCGTTCTCGCAATGACGCGGCATGCGCACATGCAGGCTCTCGAGCGAGCTGTTCAGGAAGAAAGCCGCCTGCGGATTCTGCATAGGACCAAGATCGCGCATGAGCTGAGCGGTTGCCTTGGTAATGAAGGCACCCTCGCGACCAAACTTCTCGGCATAGGTCACGCCGTGGTAGCTCTCATCGGGCGTGGTAAGACCCGGGAACTTGTCCGCATGAGCCATCCAGTCAAACTGGCCGTGGTCAACGATCACGCCGCCCAGGTAGGCAGCATGTCCATCCATGTACTTGGTGGTGGAGTGCGTAACGATGTCGGCACCCCACTCAAAGGGACGGCACATCACGGGCGTCGGGAAGGTGTTGTCGACCATCAGCGGCACGCCGTGGTCATGTGCGGCCTTGGCAAAGCGCTCAATATCGAGCACGGCAAGGGCGGGGTTGGCAATCGTCTCGCCAAAGACGAGCTTGGTATTGGGCTCAAAGGCTGCCTCGAGCTCCTCATCGGTGCAGTCGGGGGCAACGAACGTGCAGGTCAGACCCATGCGCTCCATAGTATGGGCGAGCAGGTTGTAGGTACCGCCATAGATGGCAGAGCTTGCGACCACATGGTCGCCGGCACCGGCCACGTTAAAGATCGCGAGGAAGTTCGCGGCCATGCCCGAGCTCGTGAGCATCGCAGCGGTACCGCCCTCCATCTCGCAGATCTTGGCAGCAACCAAATCGCACGTGGGGTTCTGCAGGCGGCTGTAGAAGTAGCCCGACTCCTCCAGGTCAAACAGCTTGCCCATATGCTCGGACGTGTCGTACTTCCACGTGGTGGACTGGTAGATGGGCACCTGGCGCGGCTCGGCATCTCCAGGGTGATAGCCGCCCTGAACACATGTAGTACCGATGGTCTGCTCGCTCATATCTAGCTCCCTTGCCTGGGTTTTAGTTTTATTCGGTTCACGATACCGCTACCCTGCACCCCTCTCAACCCATCCCCAAGGTAGGTTATGGGACAAATTGATTAGGGGTATTTATCTCAAGCCTTGGGCATTTGCTCGATAGATAAAAATGAGGCATACATGAAGCTCTCGATGATTACATGCCCCGTCACGGGTACCATAGGCGAGTACACCGTGACCAAGGAGACAACGATGAAACAAATCGATACGGCCCAGCTCGACATCACCGCCTGTCAGGCTCAGGCTGCCGAATACCACGCCCGTGGCTTTAACTGCGCCCAGGCCGTCGCCTGCACGCTCGCACCTGCCGTCGGGCTCGACCCCCAGACCGCCTTTACCCTCACCGAGGGCTTTGGCGCCGGCATGGGCGGCATGACCGAAACCTGCGGTGCCATCTCGGGCGCCGTGGCCATCATGGGCTTTGTGATGAGCGACGGCATGGAAAACCCCAAGACCAAGGGCCAGACCTACAAGCTGTCGCGCGAGATTGCCAAGCGATTTGGCGAGAAGAACACGACGACCGTCTGCGGCACGCTCAAGGGCATCGGATCGGACAAGGGTCCGCTCCGCAGCTGCCCCGGTTGCATCGACGATGCCGTCGAGATTGCCTGCGATGTGCTAAAGCAGCTCGCCGAGTAAACGGCAGCAACAGAAAAACGACGGCCGGCGCGCTTGGAATCCATCCAAAAGCACGCCGGCCGTCGTCGTTAGAACTCGGCAAACTCGGGAGCACCGACCTCAATCTCCTCGCGCCCCGCCATAAGCTCGCGCATCTTAGCGCAAAATGGCTCCTGCTCCCCCGCCTTAAACACCAAATGAAGTGTCACGGCATCCGCGTAATCGGTATCCGAAACCTTGGCACCCGAATCCTGCGCCAAACGAAGCACCTGCTCATACTGTGGATAGGCCACATGTACGTCAACGGGCACGACGCTCGTCATCTCGACGATCTGCCCAGCCTCCCGAGCAGCTGCCACCGCCGCCTGCGTCACCGCGGTATAGGCGCGCACCAATCCACCAGGCCCCAACAGCGTGCCACCAAAATAGCGCGTCACTACGCAGCAAACATTTTTGAGCTCTGCGCCGCGCAGCACCTCGAGCGTCGGCATACCGCTCGTGCGGCTCGGCTCACCATCATCGCTCTGGCGCTCGCGTCCATCGACTAAAATCCACGCGGGAACATTGTGTCGAGCGTCGTAATGACGCTTGCGAACCATCTCGATAAAGGCATTCGCCTCATCCTCGGACTCAATATGGACCAGCTGGGCAATAAACCGGCTCTTGCGGTCAACGAACTCGCCCGTAGCCTCAATATTCGATTGCAGAGTAAAATAGCTGTCCAACAAAGCCCCTCAACAACAAGCAAAGCAACAAACAGCCTCAATAATACGGCAAAGGCCGTACCGATAACCCCAGTAAATAGAACGGCAACGTCAATGACCAGGCAAAGACAGCGAGACGGCGTCAGCTGAGTCGATTTGGCCCGAAAGAGGAGGGAGCACGCCTTATGGCGGCGACCGACGAATGAGCGCCAAATCGGCCAGCTGACGCCGTCGCAGCGTCAACATAGTTGCTGAGTGGGCCTATAAGCCGGGTTCTGTCATGAACGGTCATTTATCTTGTCTGCACGTTACCATGCAGCTCCACGCACGCTACCCGAACGCGGACCGGGCCGGCCCATAGCGTTCCTATTCGCGCTTGCTCCGGATGGGGCTTGCCAAGCCGCCGTGTTGCCACGGCGCTGGTGGTCTCTTACACCACCGTTTCAGCTTTTCCCTTTACGCCTTGCGGCGCAGGTGGGAGTCTTCTTTTCTGCGGCGCTTTCCGTCGGATCACTCCGCCCGGCCGTTAGCCGGCATCCCGCCCTCTGGAGCCCGGACTTTCCTCACGCGTACTGCAAACAGCACATCGCGCGACCGTCTGGCCCACTCAGCAGTGCAAGAGTGTAGCACACCGTTGCCGCAGGCAATGGCACAACACAAGCGTTCGACACGATAAACCAAGAACCACGCCATGCAGTACAATAGGGTTGTCGATGGGCAATGTCGTCAGTCGAGACGCGACCGCGCTCCGCACCCCTCCGTCTACTCGGTGCGTTCCCGCCTCCTCCCCGAGGCGGGATGTCGGCATTTTTTCATTCACCGACAACCCAATAGCCTGTGGACAGCCCGGGTAGCATCGCGTGCATCAGCAGCGAAAGCAAAAAGGGACCCGTCCATTGCGGACGGATCCCTTAAAACAAGTGATCGTCAAACCGATTTACTCGGCGTCGGTCTCCTCGTCCTTCTTCTCGGAAGGAAGCGGGGTAACCTCGATCTCGACGCCCAGAGTCTCAGCAGCGGACTTCATGGACAGAGAGATACGACGACGGTCGAGGTCGATCTCCATGACCTTGACCTGAACCTTGTCGCCCACGTGGGTGACCTGAGAAGGCTGGTCGACGTGCTTGTTGGCCATCTCGGAGATGTGCACCAGGCCCTCGATGCCCTCGCCCAGGTCGACGAAAGCGCCAAACGGGACAAGCTTGGTCACAGTGCCCTCGACGATAGCGCCGACGGGGTACTTCTTGACCAGTGCGCGCCACGGATCCTCGGTGGTCTGCTTGAGACCCAGGGAGATGCGCTCGCGGTTGAGATCGACGTCGAGAACCTCGACCTCGACCTCCTGGCCGACCTTGACAACCTCGGAAGGATGGTTGACGTGGTTCCAGGAGAGCTCGGAGATGTGGATGAGGCCGTCGATACCGCCGAGGTCGACGAAGGCGCCGAAGTCGACGATGGAGGAAACGGTGCCCTGGAGACGCATACCAGACTTGAGCTTGGACAGGATCTCGGAGCGCTCGGCCTTACGGGACTCCTCGAGCACGACGCGACGGGAGAGGACGACGTTGTTGCGGTTACGGTCCATCTCGATGACGCGGGCCTCGATGCGGGTGCCCATGTAAGAGGTGAGGTCCTTGACGCGACGGAGGTCGACGAGGGAAGCAGGCAGGAAGCCACGCAGGCCGATGTCGAGGATCAGGCCGCCCTTGACAACCTCGATAACCTCGCCCTCGACGTTCTCGCCGGAGTTGAACTTCTCCTCGATGCGGTTCCAAGCACGCTCGTACTCGGCACGCTTCTTGGACAGAACCAGACGACCGTCCTTGTCCTCCTTCTGGAGAACCAGAGCCTCGATGGGATCACCGAGTGCAACGATGTCTGCAGGGTTAGCGTCCTTGCGGATGGACAGCTCGCGGACCGGGATAACGCCCTCGGACTTGAATCCGATGTCAACGAGCACCTCGTCATGCTCGATCTTAACGACAGTGCCGTTAACGAGATCGCCCTCATCAAAGTCGGTAATCGTACCGTCGATGAGGTTGTTCATCTCCTCCTCGTTGACATCGTCAAGAGAGAAAATGGACGAGTTCTGAATCTCACTCAAAGGTGGACCCCTTTCGAACTACGGGGCCCCGATTGCTAGGACCTACAGAAGGGTGCGACAAGCACACAACGTTTAGGAACACTCGGGAGCCGACAGATACTAAAGTGACGCTTATGCAATCACGTTCGTATAGGTTACGGGGAAATGAGTTCGATTTCAAGCGTGAACTGCGATTTTTTACTCGTGTGGAGACTTTTTCGTAATCTTATGAACACACGTCTCCGCAACTTGACGATAACCAGCTAGGCATTCGGCTTTGGGGTAAAGTATCCGGAGCCAACGATTCTAGATCGATTTTTCGAGAAAGGTGCCCGCGTGCTCAAAGCAGTCGTTTTCGATATGGACGAGACGCTTCTCAGCATCAACCTCAACGCGTTCATCCTTCGCTATTTTAAGGATGTCTCTTCGATGCTCGCGGATATCGGGCGCCGCAGCCGCGGTGGCACGATGGCACGCCTCGGCACCATCCTAGTCGACCTCAACGCCAATCGCCGCAGCGGCACGGACAACCGCACCAATCTTGAGTTTTACCAAGAAGAGGTCGAGCGCCGATGCGGGATCCGCCTCTCCGATCCCCTCATCTACGAGGCGTTTACCTACTATGACCGCGAAGTTCTTCCGTACAAGAACGACGATGTCATTAACGCCCACGCCATGCCGGGCGCACACGCCGCGCTCCAGGCCGTACAGGACGCAGGGCTGCGTTGCGCGCTCTTTACCAACCCCAGCTTTCCCCAAGGGGCCATCGAGTGCCGCATGGGCTGGGGCGACCTGGCCGACGCCCCCTTTGAGCTCGTCACGCACATGGGAAACACCACCCGCTGCAAGCCCGATGCCACCTACTATCTAGAGCAGCTTCAGGTGATGGGACTCGAGCCACACGAGGTCCTTATGGTGGGCAACGATCCCAAACGCGACTTCCCGTCCCCCGATTGCGGCATCCAAACCGCCTTTGTGGGCCAAGGCAAGCCCAGCCGAGCCACCTGGCGCGGAACCATGGAAGATTTCGCCCACGACTTTAACGCCGTAATCGAGGCCTTCTACGAACACCAAATAGCCAACGAACTGTCATAGAACCCCTCACTCGCTCCAAACAAAACAACGCCGCAGGTTGAGCATAAGCCAGCGAAAACGCCCCTAAGCGAGCAATGTGCCTTGAAAGAGGAGGGCATAGGCCTTCTGGCCATGCCCGACGATTGAAAGGTAGATTGCCGCTTAGGGGCGTTTGCAGCGTCGACCGGTTACGCGGTTTGGTAAAACCGCGTAACTAACAAACCTGGGTTTTGCCGATCATGATGTTGAGGATCTCGACGTCGGTGTCCTTCATGCCTACGCGGCCTACGTAGCCCATACTGGCGATTGTCTGCTCAACGGTATCTTGGATCAGGCCCTCGCCGGCGCGGAAGCCGCGACCCTGCATGGCCATATCATGGCCCAGAATCGCCGCATCGACGGCAGCCGAGATCTTGGCGGCACAGCTCGCTTTGGCGCCGTCGCACACGATGCCGCCCACGTTACCGAGCGTGTTCGAGACCGTCGCGCCAATCTGCTCGCGCGTGCCACCGCACAGCCAGGTAATCGCGGAGCCGGCGCCGCACGCGGCGCAAATAGCACCGCAAAACGCCGAGAGCGCACCAATATAGCTCTTGATATGCACGGCGATAAGATCGGACAGCATCACGGCGCGCACCAGGCGCTCGTGGTCGCAACGCAGGTACTCGGCATACTCCATGACGGGCAATGCGCAGGTAATGCCCTGATTGCCCGAGCCGCACACAATGGCGACCGGCAGCGCGCAGCCGTTCATGCGGGCGTCGGACCCGGCGGCCGCACGGGCACGGGCACGGCAGGCGACGTCATCGGCACGAGCACCCAGCAGCGTACGACCCACCTCGGCGCCCCAAGCGTGCGCAAGGCCCTCGGCACTGATTGCGCCATTCAGCTCAATCTGACGCTCAACGGCAGCACGGGCGTCCTCAATGTCACCGTCCTCGATAAAGTCGATGATGGTCTCGATCGACATGGGCGTGTCGGCGTTATCTGCCGCCCGCTCGGCCACGACGCGCTCGGCGCAGGCGGCACACTCCCCCGCCGACTTGCCGCACACCGGAATACCGTCGAGGGTATGGCACGTGACATTGGTGTGGTGGTCGGTAATCTCGACGACCGCGGTATGGCCCCCGGCCGTGGCAGTCACCTTGATGTAGAGGTTGGGCACACCCTCGACAAGCGATACATCGCAGTAGTCGGCGTCGGCGAGGAGCTCGGCCACGCGAGCACGGTCTTCATCGTTAACGCTCTCGAGCACCTCGAGCGCGCTTTTGGCGTCGCCGCCCACGGCACCCAGCACGGCCGCGGCTTCAATACCGTGCATACCGCCCGAGTTGGGCACGGTCACGCTCTTAACGTTCTTGATGATGTTGCCCGAGCAGGCAACATCCATATGATCGGGCTCGTAACCGAGCGTCTGGCTCGCCAGCGCTGCTGCATAGGCAACGGCAATGGGCTCGGTGCAGCCGAGTGCACAGACAAGCTCGCGGTTCAAAACATCGCAAAACGCGGCATCACGAAGGGAATCGGTAGGCATAGGTATCTCCTGCTTGCATAACGGGCTTGGCTCTCAAAAATAGTTAGCTCCTTTATTTGATAACAATGCATCAAAAACTGCAACCATGGTTCCGGCGGACGGCGCTCAAGCACAAACTGACAGCATTCATTCATGAGAAGCCGGTCTTGTTGCATGCTAAAGCGTTTGACCAAAAAACGCCCGAGCGTTTACGCAAAAGTCGCGCTATCATGCAGTCGAACGCGGTAAAACCTTTAGCATTTGCGCCGCACAGACCAGAGAGGAACCACTCATGAAGATTGGTATCGGCAACGACCACGCCGCCGTCGAGCTCAAGAACATCATCTCCGAGCACCTGAAGGAGCGCGGCTGCGAGGTCGTGAACTTTGGCACCGACACCTCCGAGAGCTTTGACTACCCCATCGCCGGCTACAAGGTGGGTAAGGCCGTTGCCAACGGCGACGTCGACCTGGGCATCCTCATCTGTGGCACCGGTGTCGGGATTAGCCTGGCTGCCAACAAGGTCGAGGGCGTACGCGCCGTCGTGTGCTCCGAGCCCTTCAGCGCCAAGCTCTCCCGCATGCACAACAACACCAACGTGCTCGCCTTTGGTGCCCGTGTCGTGGGCTCCGAGCTCGCTAAGATGATCGTCGACGAGTGGCTCGACGCCGAGTTTGAGGGCGGCCGTCACGAGCGTCGCGTTAACCTCCTCAACGAGATCGATCACACGCGCGGCCTCAAGGTCGTCGACGAGGCCTAAACCACTCAGTGCCACAAGCTAACAGCAGGGGCCCGCTCGGAACTCATGACCGAGCGGGCCCCTTCATAGATTTTGGAATAAAAGGGCGCCGCGGATGGAGTTCCGCGGCGCCCAAGCCACACGCTAACAGCTTTAAGGAGTCAAAGCTGGTTTAGCCAAAGAAGCGCTTGATCTCAATCTCGGCGTTCTCCAGGCAGTCGGAGCCGTGGATCACGTTGGCGTTGACATCGACGGCAAAGTCGCCGCGGATGGTACCAGGAGCAGCGTCAAGCGGATTAGTAGCGCCCATGAGGGTGCGCATCTTAGCAACAGCGGAGAGACCGGAAACGACCATCTTGACGACCGGACCGCTCGTCATAAAGTCGCAGAGACCGCCAAAGAAGGGCTTGTCGGCCAGATGGGCGTAGTGCTCCTCGACGGTAGCGCGCTCGAGCGTGGTCATCTCCATGCGCTCGATGACAAGGCCGCTGCGCTCAATGCGAGCAACGATCTCGCCGATCTTGCGGTCGCGCACGGCGTCGGGCTTAATCATGATGAAGGTCTTCTCGATAGCCATAAAAGTAGCCTTTCAAGTAGGTTCGCGCGTGCCCAAGTCCCATTCCGGCACCCGCCTGGACTGCATCGTAACAGAGTTTTAGCTGCAGTTAAACAAAAAGCTGTTTATTGAAACGTTGCAATTTATTAAAGCGCTCCATATGTGTCACTTCTGTTTCGAAGCCCGATTAGAGTACCATCCGACCGCCCATCAACCGCGCCGAACAGAGCAGGCGGTCGGTTGCCGCCCGCGAACGTATCCCCTTCACAACCTGCCCAAAGGTCCTACAGAAGTTCTCGACAAGCCCCTCCCCCATAGCAACAAAATACGGGCTCCCACATCAGCAGGCGCCCGTAAAGCGAAAACGATTTATCAATAAATGGACAATACGTCTTCAGCCAAACCTCTACTTTGCCCCGTGACCCATCTCGACGACCTTGGTTAGCGATCCAAACACACCTTCGTCGACCACGAGCTGCGCCTCGGCACGCTGCAGCTGCACGGCAACGGCGGCAGGGGCGGTGCCGCCCTCGGTCGTGCGCGCGGCGACAATCGACGGGATGTCGAGCGCCTCGGTAATGTCGTGCTCAAAGAGCGGGCTTGCCTCCTGGAACACCTCAAACGGCAGGTCCTCAAGATTGCAGCCGCGCTTCTCACACATCAGAACCAGATGCCCCACCACGGCATGTGCCTCGCGGAACGGCAGGCCACGCTTGGCCAGGTAATCGGCAACATCGGTAGCGGCAAGGTGCCCCACGCCGCACTCGCGCGCCATGGCATCCTCGTTGACGGTCCAAGTCGAAATCATTCCGGCCATAACCGACAGGCACTGCATGAGCGTATGGGCGGTATCGAGCGCGCCCTCCTTGTCCTCCTGCAAGTCCTTGTTATAAGCAAGCGGCAGGCCCTTCATGGTCACGAGCAGCTGCACCAGGTTGCCATAGACACGGCCGCTCTTGCCGCGAATAAGCTCGGCAAAGTCGGGATTCTTCTTCTGCGGCATGATGGACGAGCCGGTGGAGTAGGAGTCTGAAAGCGTGATAAAGCCAAATTCGGAGCTCGACCACAGCACGATCTCCTCGGAAAGACGCGACAGGTGCATGGCCATGACGGAGCCGGCGTAATGCAGATCGAGCAGGAAATCACGGTCGGAAACAGCATCGAGTGAGTTAGGAATCACGCCCGCAAAGCCAAGTTCGGCAGCCGTCATCTGGCGATCGAGCGGATAGCTCGTACCGGCAAGCGCGGCAGCACCCAGCGGGCAGTTGTCGGCGGCATCAAAGGCGGCCTTCAAGCGTGTAAAGTCGCGCGCGAACATCCAGGAATACGCCAGCAGATGATGCGAGAGCAGCACGGGCTGAGCGTGCTGCATATGCGTGTAACCCGGCAGAATCACCTTGTCGTACTTCTTAGCCGCATCCACCAGCACATGGCGCAGCTCAAGATTGGCCTCCATGAGCTCCTTGGCCAGCGCCTTGACGCCCAGGCGCGTGTCGGTCGCCACCTGGTCGTTGCGCGAACGTCCGGTATGCAAGCGCTTACCGGCCTCGCCGATGCGACGCGTCAGCTCGCTCTCGATGGACATATGAATGTCTTCGTCGTTGATGTCGAAGGTGAAGTTGCCGGCATCGATATCCTGTTCGATTCCGGTCAGGCCCTTGGCAATCGCCTGCTCATCCTCGGCACTGATGATGCCCTGGGCCGCCAGCATTTTGGCATGCGCCTTAGAGCCTGCGATATCCTGCTTATAGAGATGTTTGTCGGCCGGCAGCGACGCGCCAAACTCCTGCGTGACCTCGGCCACGCCTGCCTCAAAACGACCGCCCCAAAGAGCCATGGAACCGTCCCCTTTCTCCAAATACCAAAACAAGCGCCCAAAGCAATGCGCCATATCGCTAAAGCGATTTTTCAACCGCTAGTTTTACACATTCCCCACCGTGTGCGGAGCCATGTAGCTAATTTGCAAAGAAGTGACGCGCCATGCACTTGGCGCCCAACGTCTCCCTCCGGATGTTGCCCTGCGAACCATCGATCCAGGCCTTCAGGCTCATAGGGACGTCCTCGACCCTTGCAGCATCGAACTCGGGCGCGAGGGCAAGTAAAGCATGCGCGATAGCATTGAACATAATGGATACTCCTCATATATATATAGGCGCAGAGCCGCCAAATTGATAGAAGGAGCCCCGCCGGACAACCCCGGCGGGGCTCGGACTCAGCCACAGTCGCGGCATCATATATGCGGGCGGAACGTAGGGGCCACCGATGTTAAGAAGTGTCAGCAAGCATAACGAAAGGTAGGGAACCCGTGCGCCCGTTATGTATCACGCGGATGGGCCGCGCGGATACCAAGGGAAGGAGGCGCTAGGCCTGGGCGGCAGCAGAGCTGGGGCCCTGGACCTTTGCCCACGTCTTGAGTGACAGCGTATCGATCTCGATAAAGCCGGCGCTGGCCTTCTCGTCAAACGTGGTGTCGCGGTCGTAGGTAGCCAGACCGTAGTCGTAGAGGCTGAAGGGGCTCTTGCGGCCGACGACATGGCAGTTGCCCTTAAAGAACTTCAGACGGACAGTGCCGGTCACGAACTTCTGGGTATCGGCCATAAAGGCATCGAGCGCGTTTTTGAGCGGGCTGTACCACTGGCCGTTGTACACGGCGGTGGCCCAATCCTGCTCGAGCTTGATCTTGGTCTTGAGCAGGTCGCCCTCGACGCAGATGTCCTCGAGCGCCTTGTGGGCGGTGATGAGCGTCAGGGCGCCGGGAACCTCGTAGCACTCGCGGCTCTTAAGGCCCACCAGGCGATCCTCGACCAGATCGAGACGGCCAAAGCCATTGTCGCCGGAGATCTTGTTGAGGGAGATGACAATCTCGGAGAGCTTCATCTTCTTGCCGTCGACGGCGACGGGCTTGCCGGCCTCAAACTCAATCTCGGCGTAGGTCGGGGTGTCCGGCGTGTCCTCGGGGTTCTTAGTCATAACCCAAGCGTCATCGAGCGGCTCGTTCCAGGGGTCCTCCAGGTGGCCACACTCAATGGCACGACCCCACAGGTTGTCGTCGATGGAATAGGGGTTGTCGTTGGCACCCTCGGGAACCGGCACGTTGTGGGCGTGGGCATAGGCGACCTCGTCGGGACGGCACTTCAGATCCCACTCGCGAACGGGGGCGATAACCTTAAGCTCGGGGTCGAGGGCCTTGACCGCAGCCTCAAAACGAACCTGGTCGTTACCTTTGCCGGTGCAGCCGTGGGCGACGTAGGTCGCGCCAAACCCGTGAGCGACCTCGACAAGCTTCTTGGCGAGCAGCGGGCGAGACAGGGCGGAGAGCAGCGGGTACTTGTTCTCGTACATGGAATTTGCGGCGATGGCCTTAGTCAGGAACTCATCGGAGAACTCGTCGCGCAGGTCGAGCACCTGGCAATCGAGAACGCCCAGGTCGAGCGCCTTCTGCTTCTTGGCATCCAGGCCGGTCTCCTCCTGGCCCACGTTGCCGCAGACGCAAACGACATCGAGATTCTTCTCGTCCTGGAGCCACTTGACACATACGGATGTATCAAGACCACCGGAATATGCGAGAACGACTTTTTCCTTGCTCATGGCTGTTTCCTTTCGCCCTTGGTAGCTAGTTAGAACATCGGTCAGTTGCAAGTCATTTCAAGGTCATATACCGTGCAATATCAGGTTAAATAGCAAAAATCAGCACATACATGCCCTAGAAACATGCAGCAATGTCGTGCTAAAACCCAACGACCTCAAAATGACTCTGTTGAGGCAATTCGCCCCATGCGGACAGAGACGATTGTTATCGTCGTCGGGAAATTGCGCGCTGGCGTCGGATGGCATTGTCTGCAGTGGTGATGATCTTTACGAACTGCATCTGCCTCTCCTTTCACGTATCGCCGGGCGCAATTCAAATATCGTAAACGGTACCTTTTACTCGGTAAGCGGTTGTTTTTCCGTCTCCGTTTTCGATGGTCGCTATATTACGCTAAAGTGCCCGCAGCACAAGCGACAAATTCAAATTTCTGAAAAGTTTTTTCATTACTTTGTGAAGCGTGGTGCAAACACGCTCCGTTCCTGCGAAAATACGCTCGACTACGAGTTGATGGTTATAACGTCTGAAACAATCTCGAAACGAAAGGCTCGCTTTTATGCAAACTTACGAATCGGACGCCAACATCGGCAACATTAAGATTCTCGCCGTCGATATGGACAAGACGCTGCTGACCGACGAGCGTGTGCTGCCCCAGGGTCTTGATGAGCGCCTGGACAAGCTCGCCGACGCCGGCATCGTATTCTGCCCCGCCAGCGGACGTCCCGCCCCCAAGCTCGAGGAGATGTTCGAGGGCATCAAGAACCGCCTCGCCTTTTGTCCCGACAACGGAGCTTGCGTGATCTATCGCGGCAGCTATATCTATAAAAGCAATATTGACGTGGAGCTGTATCAGCAGGTCTTGAACCGTGCCTCGGAGGATCCTCGCGCTGTCCCCGTCCTGTGCTGCTTCGACGAGTTCTACGTGCTTGCCCGCGACCATCAATACCACGACGAGATCAGCGTCTACTACAACACAATCAACTACGTAGACAGCTTTGAGGGCATTGATTTCGAGTCCAACAAGATTTCGGTCTTCTTCCCCGGCTACGACGCCGAGCCCGCTTTCCGCGAGACCTATAGCCCCGAGTTCTCGGACAAACTCTACGTCACCAACGCTGGGCGCGAGTGGATCGACTTTATGAACCTGGGCGTCGACAAGGGCGCCGGCGTCGCTCACCTGTGCGAGCACCTGGGCATCGATATTGCCGATGCTGCCGCCGTGGGCGACACCTACAACGACATCCCCATGCTGGAGCGCGTCGGTCACAGCTTTATCGTGGACAATGCCGAGGAGCACATGAACGTGCACGCCAAGTGGCGCATTCCGAGCAACAACGACGGGGGCGTACTGACGCTCATCGACGCCATCTTGGCGGCTCGTTAACGTAGCTCATCGGACCTGGCCGGGCGAGGCGGGTAAGTTTTTCGCTCGGTCAGGTCCTGGGCTCGCTCGGAAAGCACATTAAGTGCTTTCCGGCTCGTGCGGAATCTACGAAAAACTTACCCGCCTCGCCCGGCCAGGTCCTGCGGTGACTTGCTTGCCGCCTGGATGGCGTCTTGGCGTCTAGATACTTGGCTGATTTTTTTGGAATGAAGGGGGCTCCTTGTTGGCAAGGAGCCCCCTTCTGGTTTTGGTTACTTTGGAATTGTGGATGCTTCCCTATTTAGCGTCGGCCCAGGTTATGCCGGTGCTGGCTTCGGCGATTAGGGGGACGCGGAGGTCTACTACGTGTTCCATGACGTCGCGGACCATGGTGGTTAGGCGCTCGACTTCGTCGACGGGGCACTCAAAGTCCAGTTCGTCGTGTACCTGCAAGATCATGTGGGCGGCAAAGCCTTCTTCTTCCAGGCGACGACTTACGCGGACCATGGCGATCTTGATGATGTCTGCTGCGGTGCCCTGCATGGGATGGTTCATGGCCGTGCGCTCGCCAAAGCCGCGGAGTTGCGGGTTTTTGGCCTTGAGCTCCGGAATATGACGACGGCGGCCGTACATGGTCTCGGCGTAGCCCGTCTGCTTGGCGCGTGCCACCACGTTGTCGAGGAACGTACGCACGCCCGGGTAGGCCTCGTAGTAGCGGTCGATCATGTCGCGCGCCTCGGCCATCGAGATATGCAGCGACTGCGACAGGCCGTAGGCCTGCTGGCCATACACGATGCCAAAGTTCACGGCCTTGGCGCGACTGCGCAGGTCGGGCGTTACCTCGGACACCGGCACACCAAACACGCGCGCCGCCGTCTCGGCATGGAAGTCCTCGCCCTCGTTAAAGGCGCGCACCAAGTGCTCGTCACCCGAGAGATGTGCCAGCAGACGCAGCTCGATCTGCGAGTAGTCCACCGCCAAAAAGACGCTTCCCTCGCCTGCCGAAAACGCCGTCTTGACGGTACGCCCCAGCTCCGAGCGCGTCGGAATGTTTTGCAGATTAGGGTCGCTCGAAGACAGACGCCCCGTCGCGGTGATGGTCTGGTTGTACGTGGTGTGCACACGACCGTCACCGCGGCGCAGCGGGCCCAACGTGTCCAGATAGGTTGACTTGATCTTGGACTTCTCGCGCCAGTCTAAGATCAAACGAACAATCTCGTGGTCACGGGCAAGATCACTCAGTACCTTGGCATTGGTCGAATAGTAACCGCGCTTGGTCTTTTTGAGACCCTTGGTCGGAAGGCCCATCACATCAAAGAGCACATGCGAAAGTTGCATGGGGCTGCCGATGTTAAAGGTCTCGTCACCGGCAAGGTCGCGAATGCTTCGTTCGACCTCGGTGATCTGGGTCGCCAGACCCTCGGACAGACTGTGCAGGCGGTCGGGGTCCACGAGCATGCCCGCGCGCTCCATCTTGGCAAGTACCGGAACGAGCGGCATCTCGATGCCATCGAACACGTTGGCGGCGTTCTCACGGGCCATGCACTCGCGCAACGGCGCCACGAGCGCCAGCGTCAGAGCCGCAGTACGGGCGGCAGGCGCCGGAGCGTCCTCACCAGCACCCTCTGCACCGCGCGCCGCAGGCAACGCCATCTGCAGATAGGTATCGGCCAGATATGCCTCATCGAACTCGGAGCGATCGGAATCCAGCAGATAGGCAGCGACCACGGTATCGAAGATACGCGTGGAATCGGCAGCGAGCGGATCCATGAGCTCGGGCTCAGAAGAATCGATGGGCGAAAGCTCGTGCAGCAGCGCTTTCGTATCCGGGCTCGCCACGCGGCCCTCCATAAACAGGCTCGCAAGCACGCCGGCGATCACACCGTGAGCGAAGTTGAAGCCCTCAACCTCAGCCGCCGCACAGCTGTCGCCCTCCTCGAGCGCGAAGAGGCCCTTGGACGTCGCCAACCACAGCGTGCGCGTCAGCCCAAAGAGCGCGCCCTCTTCCTTGTCGTCGTCCACCACGGCGGCGACCCACTCGCCGGCATCAATCGCGCGGGAGACCTCAGCCGCAACGGCACCAAGCGCGTCGGCATCGCCGGCGGCTGCGCGAACCATAGCAGGTATCTCAAACACACTGGAGGCAGCAGCCCCGCCCTCGCCGCCGATCAGCGCCAAGAAACGGTTCTGCATGGCGGTGATACCAAGCGTACCCAGCGCCGCGGAAACCTCATCGGCAGAAAACGCCGGGAAGGACGTCGCCTCAAAGTCGAGCTCGACGGGCGCATCGGTGCGAATTGTCGCAACCTTGCGGCTCAGTAGTGCGTCATCGATGTGTGCACGCAGGTTCTCGCCCATCTTGCCCTTGACCTCATCGGCATGCGCGATGACTTCGTCCAGGCTACCGTACTTCGCAATGAGCGCACTCGCCTTTTTGGGACCGATGCCCGGTACACCGGGGATGTTGTCGGACGTATCGCCCTTTAGACCGTAAAAATCGGGCACGAGCGCCGGCGTAATGCCGTGATACAGGTCGTCCACGCTCTCGGGCGTCATAATCGCCACGTCGGACAGGCCCTTGCGGGTCGAGACCACGTTGACGTGCTCGGTCACGAGTTGATACATGTCGCGGTCGCCGGTCACCAGTAGCATGTCGCAGCCGGCCTCTTCACCCAGGCGCGCCATGGTTCCCAGGATGTCATCGCCTTCCCAGCCCTCGGACTGCAGAATCGGCACGTTGAGCGCGGCGAGCAGCTCCTTAATCATAGGGAACTGCGCATGCAGATCGGGGTCCATGGGCGGGCGTTGCGCCTTATACTGCGGCAGCATCTCCATGCGCACGCGCGGTTTACCCTTGTCAAACGCCACGACGACGCCGTCGGGGTTAAAGGCATCGATCATCTTGAGAAACATGTTCAGAAAGCCAAAGATCGCGTTGGTGGGGCGACCGTCCGGCGCGTTCATGGTCGGCGGCACGGCGTGGAAGGCGCGATGCATGAGCGAGTTGCCGTCGATAACGGCAAAGGTGCGGCGCTTGTCAGACATATTGAATACCTCGCTTTGGGCTGGGCACGGTTTGCTCACTCCAGTTTACACGCTCCCCGCCCCGCGGCCACCTCACATCAAGCTCCCCCGCCACCGTGAGCCCGCGCGTGATACGATGGCTCACGGTACATCAACCAGCACGATCGATCCGAAAGGAGCCTGCGTCATGGAGCGTCCCTGCGCATGGAAAAAGTACACGCCACAGCAAATCGAGGAGCTCGAGGAGCTTTGCCGCGGCTATAAGCAGTTTTTGAGTGAGAACAAGACCGAGCGCCTGTGCGTCAAGGCCGGCATCAAGATGGCCGAGGAGGCGGGATACGTCGACCTGGAGACCGTAATCGCCGCAGGCCGCGAGCTTAAGGCAGGCGACAAGGTGTATGCCGCTAACCACGGCAAGGACCTTATGCTCGTCAATCTGGGCACCGCCCCGCTCGAGCAGGGCTTTAACATCCTGGGCGCGCACGTGGACTCGCCGCGCCTGGACCTTAAGCAGAACCCCGCCTTCGAGGCCGGCGACATGGCTTATCTCGACACGCACTACTACGGCGGCGTCAAGAGCTACCACTGGGTAGCCTCCCCGCTCGCACTCGTGGGCGTCATCTGCAAAAAGGACGGTACCACCGTCGACATCAATATCGGCGACAAGGCGGACGATCCGGTCTTTACCATCTCCGACCTGCTGATCCATCTCTCGAGCGAGCAGATGTCTAAGCCTGCCAAGGACGCCGTCGATGCCGAGATTCTCGACGTGATCGTGGGCGGCCGCCCCGTCAAGTTCGATGAGGACGACAAGGACGCCCCCAAGGAGCCCGTCAAGCAGATGTTCCTGGATATCCTCAAGGAGCAGTACGACGTCGAGGAGGAGGACTTCCTCTCCGCCGAGATCGAGGTCGTGCCCGCCGGCCCCGCCCGCGACATGGGCCTCGACCGCTCCATGATTCTGGGCTATGGCCATGACGACCGCGTCTGTGCCTACCCCTCCATGCTCGCCCAGATCAACGTCACCAACGTGGAGCGCACGAGCATCACGCTCATCGTCGACAAGGAGGAGATCGGTTCCGTGGGTGCCACCGGCATGACGAGTCGCTTCTTCGAGAACACCGTCGCCGAGATCATGATGCTCGCC
Source organism: Collinsella sp. (assembly GCA_018381235.1). Classification (GTDB taxonomy): domain Bacteria; phylum Actinomycetota; class Coriobacteriia; order Coriobacteriales; family Coriobacteriaceae; genus Collinsella. The sequence continues at coordinate 103,548 of JAGZSF010000002.1, forward strand.
GGCGAGGACAGCCCGCTGGCTCTGCGCCGCGCGCTCGCCCGCAGCCGTATGCTCTCCTCCGACGTGTCCGCCGGCTTCGACCCGGGCTATGCCGGCAAGTTCGAGACCAAGAACGCCGCCTTCATGGGTCGCGGCCTGTGCTTTAACAAGTACACGGGCAGCCGCGGCAAGGGCGGCTCTAACGACGCCGACGCCGAGTATGTGGCCCTCGTCCGCGACATCATGGACGAGGCCGGCGTGGACTTCCAGACCTGCGAGCTCGGCCGCGTCAACGCTGGTGGCGGCGGCACCATCGCCTACATCATGGCCAAGTACGGCATGAACGTCATCGACTCCGGCGTTGCCGTCCTGTCCATGCACGCCCTGTGGGAGGTCGCCAACAAGGCCGACATCTACGAGGCGTATCGCGGTTACAAGGCCTTCATCGAGCGAGCCTAACCAACCCTTCATCAGTTGCGGTGAAATACGGACTAAACTGGCCCATAAACAGCCAAAACAGACCGTATTCCACCGCAACTTTTTTGGCAGAGGAGAGCCCATGCTGCAGGTCATCATTTCGCCCGCCAAGCAGATGCGCGCGGCCCAAGTTGCTTTTGAAGTCCTGGGCATCCCACCCTTTGTGCGCGAGACGGCTCGCCTCCACCGCGCACTGCTAGATATCGAGCGGAATGAAGGCAGCGGCGGCCTGCAGGCGCTGTGGAACGTGAGTGACAAACTGCTGGGACCTTGCCTCAACACCCTGCATGAGTTCGGGCCCATCCTGAAAAGCGGCGATCTCGACAATCCCGCACTCGCCCGTCACCTCTCCCCTGCCGCCATGTCCTATCACGGCATTCAATACCAGAGCATGGCACCCGAGGTGATGGATTCCGCGCAGCTCGCATGGCTGCAAGACCATCTGTGGATCCTCTCCGGCCTCTACGGGTGCGTTCGTCCCTTTCATGCCGTCGAACCGTATCGGCTGGAGATGGGCGCGAAGCTTGTCGTCGACGGTGCCCGAGACCTCTACGCATTTTGGGGCGACAAGCTCGCACGGACCATCGCTCCGGCGAGCTCCAACGCTACGATCGTCAATCTCGCCAGTGCGGAGTACGCCAAAGCCGTTCTGCCCCACCTCGCGGGCGACGCCACAGTCGTCACGTGCCTCTTTGGTGAAGGCATCCGCAACGGCAAGCCCATCCAGCGCTCGACCGCCAGCAAAAAGGCGCGCGGCTCCATGGTGCGCTGGATGGCGGAAAACAAGGTCGAGGATGTAAGCGGGCTCACCGCATTCGACGTTGGCTATCGTCACCTTCCCGAGCTTTCAAATAAAAACACTTTGGTCTTCCTGAACGAACGGGCCTTGTAGGACCACCGCTACTCTTGAATGTACTGCCTAGGCACGACGTCTATTCCGCCAAGCCGTCGGCTTTGGCAATTTCATTTGTCGTGCCGTCCTGATAGGTAATCTTGACATGCTCAACCTCGGACACCTTGACGCCCGACGGAGGCTCCAGACGCCATTCCGCCAGGGCGATATCCATGGTCGTGGGCACATCTCCTTGATCTTTGAGCTTCACCGTCAGCGTTTTGAGCGCCGCGTCAAACGTCACGCGTTCGATTTCTTCGCCTGGAATGGACCCACCACTCAGCTGCAACTGCACAAACTCATCGCGCGGGTACCAATAATCGCCCGGAATGGCGAGCGTATTGGCATTACCGCCAGTACTCCTCACCGCCATAATCGGTAGGCTATCATCGGCCTCAAACTCCCAGGCAGCGCCGCCGCGACCGCCAAACGTCCAAATACAAAAGGCAATCACCAGCACGGCAAGCACCGCAAAGCCAATCGCGACCAACCCATGGTGCGCACGGCCCTCCTCGGCCGATATGTCCCATTGCGTCTCTCGATATAGATGCTTGTCTTCCATGTACGCCTCCCCACAGGCACGTTCGTTAGGCCAATCGTACCCATTCAGGCTATACTTGAGCCCACTACATAAACGGGGAGCTTGCAGGACCAGACGGCAGGCTGAGATTGGGCGCGCCCGCCCTGACCCGCAAACCTGATATGGGTAATGCCAACGAAGGGAGCCGTGCCAATGAGCACACAGACCGAGTCCAAGCTTGTCACGCAAATCGACTTCGCCCGCGCCGGACAGATCACGCCGCAGATGAAGGAAGTCGCCGAGCGCGAGCATCGCGACCCCGAGTACATCCGCGAGCGCGTGGCCGACGGCCGCATCGCCATTCCCGCCAACATCGTGCACATCAAAAAGGGCATGCGCGCCTTTGGTGTCGGCGAGGGCCTGTCCACCAAGGTCAACGTGAACTTGGGCATCTCGGGCGACAAGGCCGATGCCGCCGAGGAATGGAAGAAGGTCAAGATCGCTGAGGACTTTGGCGCCGACGCCATCATGGACCTCTCCAACTCGGGCAAGACGCGCCAGTTCCGCCAGCAGCTCATCGACGAGACGCCGCTCATGGTAGGCACCGTCCCCATGTACGATGCCATCGGCTACATGGAAAAGCCGCTGGTCAAGCTGACCAAGAACGATCTGCTCGAGGTCGTGCGTGCACACGCCGAAGACGGCGTGGACTTTATGACCATCCACTGCGGCATCAATAAATCGGTCATCAAGACCTTCAAGGAGACCGGCCGCCTCATGAACATCGTCAGCCGCGGCGGCTCGCTGCTGTTTGGCTGGATGGAGGTCACCGGCAACGAAAACCCCTTCTACGAGTACTTTGACGAGCTGCTCGAGATTTGCCACGAATACGACGTGACGATTTCGCTCGGCGACTCCTGCCGCCCGGGCTGCCTCTACGACTCCAACGACGCCACCGAGACCGCCGAGATGATCGAGCTGGGCAAGCTGTGCAAGCGCGCCTGGGCAGCCGGCGTCCAGGTCATGGTCGAGGGCCCGGGTCACATGGCGCTTGACGAGATCGCCGCCAATATGAAGTTGCAGAAGCGCCTGTGCCACAACGCCCCGTTCTATGTGCTGGGGCCGCTGGTGACCGATATCGGCGTGGGTTACGACCACATCACCGCAGCCATCGGCGGCGCCATCTCCGCCAGCTCCGGTGCCGACTTCCTGTGCTACGTGACACCAGCCGAGCACCTGTGCCTGCCTAACGCTCAGGATGTGCTCGACGGCCTCATGGCCACCAAGATCGCCGCACACGCCGCCGATATCGCCAAAAAGGTGCCCCACGCCCGCGACATGGATGACAAGATGGGCCAGGCACGCCGCAAGCTCGACTGGGACGCCATGTGGAAGTGCGCGCTTGACCCGGTCACCGGCAAGAAGCGCTACGAGGAATCCCCTGCCGCCACCGAGGGCACTTGCACCATGTGTGGCAAGATGTGCGCCGTCCGCACCGTTAACAAGGTGTTCGAAGGCACGACGATCGACCTCGGCATGGAGGACTAACTCGTCACCGGAGCCACAAACGGCCACAAGGTGTTCGTCAATTGTTGACATGTGAACATTTGCCTGCATTTGCGTAAAAATTGCATCTCGCGCCCAGGTTCGGCATATCGCCGGCCCGGGCATCTTTATAATGCGGGGTAAAAGACCCATTTGAATCCGACCGGACAAGGGAGCGAACATGGATCACAGTAAGGTACCAGCCGTTCTATCCATCGCAGGATCCGATTCCAGCGGTGGCGCCGGCATTCAGGCAGACATCAAGACCATCACGGCGCACCGTCTGTATGCCGAAACAGCCATCACGGCCATCACCGCACAAAACACGCTCGGTGTCACCGCCGTGCAGAATGTCTCCCCGGATATTGTCGCGGCGCAGATCGATGCCGTCTTTGACGATATCCGACCCAGCGCCGTCAAGATCGGCATGGTTTCCTCTGCTGAGATTATCGAGGTTATCGCCGACCGCCTGAGTGCCTGGGACGCACAAAATATCGTCGTCGATCCCGTCATGGTCGCCACTTCGGGCGCTCGCCTCATTGCCGAGGATGCCGCCGAGGCGCTCACACGTCGCCTGTTCCCGTTGGCGACCGTCATCACGCCCAACATTCCCGAGGCCATGGCGCTGCTCGACTACGAGGTCGATTCCGAGCGCACGCAGCAAAACGCTGCCATGCTCCTCACCCGCCGCTTTGGCTGCGCGTCCCTCGTTAAGGGCGGGCATTTTGTCAACGAGGCCAACGATGTGCTAGCAGAGCCCGCGCCGCTCGATGACGAGGGCAACCACCTGGGCGATCCGCTCACCACGTGGTTCCGCCATAAGCGCATCGAGACCGGTAACACGCATGGCACCGGCTGCACGCTCTCGTCCGCCATCGCCTGTGCGCTGGCGCAGGGCATGGATCTTGCCGACGCCATCAATGCCGGCAAGGCCTACCTAACGGGCGCTCTCGCCGCCGGCTTTGACATGGGCAAAGGCTCCGGCCCCGTCAACCACATGTGGCAGTACTAAGATTCGCAGACCAAAACCACCGCAAAGGGGACAGACACCTTTGCGGTGGTTCCCACAGACATCTCGATCCGTAACAGTTAGAGTCCATTTTTCGGCCCACCTGTTACAGATTGAGACATTCAAATTCTGCCGAGAAGATAATCTCGATCTGTAACAGTAGATCGGCAAAATCGACCCTAGATGTTACAGATCGAGACAAACGACCGATATCAACCTGAATAATCTCAATCTGTAACATCTAGCCCGTTTTCGGCCTTACAGCTGTTACAGATCGAGACAAACCAACGAAACAAGCCGCCGCAAGGGAAACTTTTGTACTGGTTTGGGGCTGCGCTACTCACCGAGCATCTCTTGGAGCTTGGCTGCCACGGCATGTCCCAAGCTCTCGTGGCCTTCGGGCATCATGTGCAGATAATCGATATCGCCCGGCTCGGCAAAGTCGGCGGCATTCAAAAAGTCGCAGCCAAACTGCTCAGCCACATGCGCGTAGTACTCACCAAAATGTTCCGAGGCTTCTACGGAATGCTCGTCAAAATCGGTCATATATACGTCGGCGATCTGCGGCTTAATCTTGATAGGCGCCATCAGCAGAATCCGTGGGCAGGGCGCAGCATCGGTCCAGGCAAACGCGCGGACGGCGCGAATCAGTGCCATGGCGCCACGGGCGATATCGGAGGCTGTCACGCCAAAGACCGTCTTGCAGTCGTTGGTGCCCAGCATAATCACGATCGCGTCCAGCGGCTTATGGGCTTCGAGCAGCATCGGCAGCGCGCGAATGCCGTTGAGGTTGGTGTCCAGATGGCACATATCGTCGCGCACCGTCGTGCGACCATTTAGGCCTTCCTCAATCACATGCCAACCCTCACCCAGGTCACGCTGCACCACACCGCACCAGCGCACATCCTGCGCATAGCGCACTGCGGTGCCGTCGCGCATACCCGCCGGATCATAGCCATAGGTGTTGCTGTCACCAAAGCACAGAACGTTTTTCATCTTGAGTTCCCCATTCCGTAAAAAGCCGACGGGAGCAATCCCTCCCGTCGGCTTGGCATATCACATCGCGCGCACCGCTTACAGGTACTTGCGCCAGTCGTCCTCGTCCTCATCGTCCTCGGCTGCTGCCTGGGCCTGCTCGGCGGCACGAGCGGCTGCGGCGCGGGCGGCAACCTGGGCATAGGACTCCTCGTTGCGCTCGGGGAAGTTTGCCAGCACGTGCTCGAACTTGGCAAAATCCTCGTCCCAGCGCGTAGAGGGCACGGCAAAGAAGACCTGCTTGACCTTGAAGTCGCCCGATGCGAGCTCCTTGCGGAAGAGCTCGGCCACGGCCTCGGCGTCAAAGCCGTTGTTCTCGCAGCCCCAAGCACCCAGTACGAGCTTCTCGCGGCCCAGCTCATCGCAGATAGCAAGCACAAAGCGAATGCGGTCGCGCAGGGCGTCAAGCAAGGCATCGTCGCTCACGCGGTACTCCTGGCGAGCACGCTTGGCGTTGGGTGCAGCGGCGACGATTACGTCGGCATAGGCGTGCACATGCTTGCGGTCGAAGCGCACCGCGGGCACCACCAGCGCACGGTTGCGGTACAGCTCACAGTTGATGTTGCGGCGACGGTTCTCGCCGTACCATTTACGCTGCTTATCAAGGACATTGTACAGGTACGAATCGGCGCACAGCGTGGCCTCCTGGCCCAGATAGCCCTGGATGTAGCCACCGCCCGGATTGGTGAACGAGGCAAAGGCAAGCACAGCCATGTCGCAGAACTGCGCGTAGCCTCGACCGTTATCCAGAATGGCCTGCGTGGCAGAGGCGTCGAGCACGGTGACCTCGGGCAGGACCGGAGCGGGCTCCTCGGCGGCAGGCGCGGGCTCGGCTTCGGTGGCCTCCTCGACGGGCTCGGGCGCCACCTCGGCATCGACCGCAGCCTCGACCTCAGCAGCCTCAGTAGCCTCGACCTCGGCAGCCTCGACGTCCTCGGCAGCTTGCTCCTCAGCAGCCGCTGCCTTCTGGACCCTGGTCTTCATCGCCGCGACAAAACCGGCAGGCATACCATCGAACTCGCGCACGCCGGCAAGCGAACGCTCGATGTCCTTGGCACAGGCCTCGGACACAGCCGTCACATGGCACTCGGCGGCCTTGGCACGTGCCTCACGCTTGGGATTGGGCTGACCCGCTCGGTTGGACCTGCGGTTACGGTTCCTGCTGTCGACGTCTGCCATACATGGCCACCTTTCCTGTCGCTGCCGCTATCGGCTTTTCCCATCCATGATACCCCGCCGCACACATAAAGACGGTCCCGAAGGACCGCCTTTCGCATCGTTTTACCGTGTCCGGCAGGAAGCATCGCAATGCCGCGCTTTAATCGCGACGGCCGAGGATGTTCAGAATGCGCAGGAACACGTTGATAATATCCACGAACAGGTTGGATGCCATAAGTACGGCGTTGGGCAGCGTGGGCGGCACCGTCGTTGCCACATAGGTGTCGTAGCCGATGAAGCCGGCGAACACCACAATCACGATCAGGTCGGTGATGGACTGCGAAACGCCCATGAACATCAGCACGATCTCGACCAGAATCGTGGCAAGCAGGATGCCAAAACCAATGCCATACACACGCTGGAAGAACTTGGGGAAGGTCACGCCCAGCGCACCAAAGACAAAGGTGATGGCGGCCGTGGCGATAAAGGCGGTGTTAATGGTAGGCAGGTCGTAGTTTGCAAGACCAAACGACGCCGTCAGACCAAAGGTGCTCGCAAAGACCACGTAGCCCACGAGTGACAGGCCCACGGACTGTTTGCTGGCAGCAGCCGACATCATGACCATGCCGACGATGGTCAAAATAAATGAGCCAAAGACCAGCGGCAAAGCGGCGCCGCTCATCATCATGCGCGCAAACGACATGGTGCTCGTAAAATAGGCGCCGGCGCCCATGGCGCAAAAGCCCAAAAAGATCAGGGCAGACATGACAAGGTTGTACGCGCGCGGCGACATCTCCTTGGCGCGGCCTGCACCGCTCTCGACGGGGCCGTTCTGATAGCCCTGGATATCGTTCATAGGTTCGTCCTTTCAAAAAGCGCCACAAATAACGGCGCAGTAGCTGACAAGATTCCTGCCATTGTACCCGAACGCCGTGCGCCCTTACCTACGACGCTCGCCCTCAAGCGTACAATCAAACACCCAGACCCACCAACGCATCACGTGGGCCTGCGAGCCGTCCGGCCGTCCGCGCGCCTGGTCCTCCAGATACAACTCGGTCGCATGCCCGCCAAAACGAACCTTATACGTTGCCGTACGAACACCGTGAACCGTTAAGCCAAAGCCCGTGGACGAGACAATCTCGTCAATTGTAAAGCAGCGACCGTCGACCCAGCAGACGGTAACCGGCACGACTTGTCCGCCCGCGAGGATGCGAGCCACAACGTCCACATACTGCTTGTGCACGCGTCGAGTTTTGCCGTCTGTCTGTCGATATTCCATGCCTCCTATTATCGAACGCATGTTTGCGTATTGTAAAGCGAACAGACTGTGGTTTTGGGGTGTTGGGGCGCGCGCACGTGTCCTCATGGCGTGTTAGCAAAAAGAACACCCGCGGTCAACAGGGCTAATATTCAAATTTAGTGCCAAAAAGTTCACTTCTCCCATCAGAACTCGGTAAAGAAACCCGCAGGAGGTGATACGATTTATCATGTTTTTGTAACGTGTCTGCAAACTTCGAGAAAGCCCATATATGGACGTAACGTTCTCAACCTTCCTCGGCCAAATTGTGTCGAACCCAGTCCTTGCCGTCACCGTGATCCTCGCGTTGGGCGCCATCTTCGTCAATGGATGGACCGACGCGCCCAACGCCATCGCGACCTGCGTCACTACGCGCTGCATGCCCGCCCGCGCCGCCATTCTCATGAGCGCCGCGTTCAACTTTTTGGGCGTGCTCATCATGACGCATTTTAATGCCAGCGTCGCCAACACCATCTCGCATATCGTCGACTTTGGCGGAAACAGCACCATGGCGCTCGCCTGCCTATGCGCGGCGCTGTTCTCCATCGTCGTCTACGGTGCCACGGCATCGCGTTTTGGTATCCCCACCTCGCAGAGCCACAGCCTCATCGCCGGCCTGACCGGCGCTGCTATCGCCCTCGGTGGCGCCAGCAGCGTCAACGTCCACGAGTGGATGAAGGTCATCTACGGCCTGGCGCTCTCCATCGGACTGGGCTTTGTCATGGGCTGGGTCCTGTGCAAGCTCGTCTCGATTCTTTTCGCCGCCGCCAACAGGCGACGCGCCAACGTCTTCTTTAAATACGCTCAGATCGCGAGCGCTGCGGCCATGAGCTTTATGCACGGCGCGCAGGATGGACAGAAGTTCATCGGCGTGCTCTTTTTAGGTGTCGCCTTTGCCAGCGGGCAGACGAGCGTCGGCGACGCCGGCATCCCCATCTGGATCATGCTGCTGTGCTCGGCAACCATGGGCATCGGCACCAGCGTGGGCGGCGAGCGCATCATCAAGTCCGTCGGCCAGAGCATGGTCAAGCTCGAAAAGTACCAGGGCTTCTCAGCCGACCTGGCGGGCGCCGCGAACCTGCTACTTGCCACCCTTACCGGCATCCCCGTGTCCTCCACGCACATCAAAACCTGCGCCATCATGGGCGTCGGCGCCGTCAAGCGCCTCTCGGCCATCAACTTCGGCGTGGTCAAGGACATGATGTTCACGTGGTTCTTCACCTTCCCCGCCTGCGGACTCATCAGCTTTGTCATGGCCAAGCTGTTCATGATGTTCATCTAGTCAAACCGAGCGTCCATCCGGACCGTAATACCTCGCCTGCCCGTCTTCGCCTCGAAAGGACCCACTCATGGCAAAGAAACCCGATTCGTTCTACTTTGACAATTACGTCGCCTGCGCCGACCTTGCTGTCCAGGCCGCAGAGTTGCTCATCAAGATTTTTGAGAACTTTGATCCCGCGCAAATCCACGACATGCTCGAGGAGATGCATGCGATTGAGCATGCGGCCGACAAGAAGCACCATGAGCTCGAGGATGCCCTGCTCACTGCCTTTATCACCCCGCTTGAGCGCGAGGATCTGGACCTGATGAGTTGCGCGCTCGACACTGTGCTTGACCGTATCGAAGGCGTCGTGCAGCGCGTCTACTTCACCAACATCCAGAGCATCCACCCCGATGCCATTGTCATCGCCCACAAGGTGACCGACGCCTGCCGCGCCATGAAGGACCTGATGGTCGAGCTGCCCAACTACCGCAAGTCCAAGACCCTGCGCGAGCTCGTCATCCAGATCAACACCATCGAATCCGAGGCCGACGAGCTCTACATCAACGCCATGCGCAACCTGCACGTCAATGGCAAGGATCCGCTTGAGGTCATCGCTTGGCGTGACGTGTACGCCTTCTTGGAGTACTGCGCCGACTGCTGCGAGAATGTGGCCGATGTTGTGGATTCGATTGTCATGAAGAACAGTTAATTGGGGGTACGTGTCCCGGCGGTCGCGGGCCCGGCCACTAATAACCTTTTTCACTCCGGCTGCAAGCAGAGTCGTTCAAAAGGTTATTAGTGGCCGGGCCCGCTCCCTTACGTACCACCATTGGGAACTTTGGCTGATAGTTATAGCGCAATGGGGGTTTGGCTGAAGGGACCTTTGGTATCCGTTCAGACACTTTGGCCCTCGATGAGCGTTTGGCTGATTGCTGCTTGGGTACTGTTTGGGTTACTTTGGGTTTGTTTGATTTTTAATTGTTGGAGGGCTTGTATGTCTTATTTGGATCTGGCTCGGGGTCGGTATTCTTGTCGTGAGTTTGAGGATCGTTCTGTTGAGCAGGCTGTGGTGGATGCCATTGTTGAGGCTGGGCGTATTGCTCCTTCTGCTTGTAATAATCATCCAACCCGTGTGATGGTGTTGGATACGCCTGAGCTTCTGGAGAAGGCTGCTGCTTGTCAGCCCCGGTTTGCTCGTGATGGGTCTATCTTTGGGGCTCCGCTTGTCTTCCTTATTTGCAGCGTTACCGATGACGCTTGGGTGCGCCCGTATGACCAGATGAATTCCAGCGAAATCGATACGTCCATCGTGTGTGATCAGATGATGATGGAGGCCACCGAGCAGGGCCTGGGAACGTGCTGGGTGTGCCATTTCAAGCCTGAGGTGGCACAGGAGCAGTTCAATCTGTCCAAGGGCGTCTATCCCTATCACATGCTCGTCTGTGGCTATCCCGCCGACCACATCGCCGATCCCGAGCATCGCGAGGCCCGTACCATTCCCCTCTCCGACTTCCTCCTCAAGTAGGTTTTGGGACATGCCTTAAAACCTACCCTTGACCGCTCACCCGTTCGCCGAGTTCTGCGCCATTATGTGCAGGGCTCGGTTTTTTATGTTACGCACTCCGGCACAGTCATAAAAAAGGACCCGCAAGCTGCGGGTCCTTTCTAGGCACTAAATTGTAGGCCGAATGTTAGTCCAGGTCGTCGGCAGCAAAGTTGTCGATCGGGGCGAAGGGATCGGCCACGGGGACAACCGGGTCAGCGACGGGCAGCGGCTCGGCGGGAACAGTCACCGCAGGAGAAGCGGCGGAACCGACCGGCGTGGAGGCCATGAGGTCGGCCGGGAAGGAGTTCTGGGCATCGTCCATGAAGTGCTGGATGAGCTTGAGATACTCGGCCTTGAACTCCTCACGGGAAGCCTTGAGTCGATCGATTTCCTCGAGCTCGGCCTGCTTTTCAGTCAGAGCCTGGCGGATAACCTCGCGGGCCTTGGCGTCAGCCTCGTTGCGGATACGCTCAGCGTTCTCATTGGCATCGTTGACGATGGTCTCAGCGGTCTGCTGGGCAGCGATCAGGGCAGCGGAAATCTGGCGCTCCTGAGCGGAGAAGTCAGGGGCGGGAGCAGCCACGGGGGCGGCAGGAACGGCCTGGTCGGCGGTATCCTGAGCCTGGGCAAGCTGAGCCTGCGCATCGGCAAGGTGCTGCTCGGTAGCAGTCAGACGACCCTTAAGGTCGACGATCTTAGCGAGCATAGCGTCAACCTCGGAGGACAGCGTCTCCAAGAAGACGTCGACCTCAGCAGGATCGTAGCCACGCTTGGCCTCAGAGAAAGTCTGAGCCTGGATGTCTGCAGGGGTAATAGCCATAACAAGTCTCCTTTTTCATCGCCTCGGCGCTACACGCCCGACGTAAGTTACTAAGTCAGTTCTACACGAGTATACCTATAAGAAGCTGCAGAACCAGCCTCTGCACCAACTGCAACGCAATAATCGCAACGACCGGCGAAAAATCGATACCGCCCATCGGCGGGATGAAACGACGGAACAGGTTGAGCCACGGACCGCACACGCTATCAAGCACCGCGGCAATATCCTGAAGCAAACCACCCTGCTTCATGGGAATCCACGTCATAAAGCAGTAGACGACAATAAGCGTGGAATAGAAGTTGAACAGCGTGTTGACCAGCTGGACGATAGTGTAGATGTTGATGGGAATCTCCTCGTCTTGTCTTTACTTAAGGTAGCCGTCCGCGCGAAGCTTCTTGAGATCGGAATCTTTGACCTCGCAACCGGCGGGCAGCACCATGAACACGCGGTCGCCTACCTCCTTGACCGTGGCGCCCAGACCGCAGGCAAAGCCGTAAGAGAAGTCCAAGACGCGCTTGGCAACTTCGGTGCGTACGCCCACAAAAATCAGTGCGACAGGCTGCTTGGTGCGAACGCGGCGCACCACGGTCTCCACGTCGTCATAGCTCTCGGGGCGCAGGACATAGGCCGGCAGCTGCGGTGTGGCGTTGATGATATTGCTCGCATAGGCCGAGGCATCGCTCGGTGCAGGCGCAGGCGCAGCGGCGGCACGGGCGCGGGTGTTCTCGGCGTAGCTCGACGGCGTGTCATAGGCACCAGGACGATAACCGCTCGCAACACTGTCCTGCGAGCGCGAAGGCGGGTTATACGTCGTGGCGTGGCGGGAGTCATCGCCGACCAGCTGACCGGAGCGCGTATACACGGCAACCGACTCAGCTTCACCGCGGCGCGTCTGACCAAGCAGGCCGTTGCTCGGCTCGTCTTGGGTGTAGAAGCCCTCGCCCGAAGCACCGCTGTAGCCGTTGCCCTGATAACTATCGTCATAGCCGTCATCGTAGCCGTAGTCGTCGTCCTGGCCATAACCCTGGTCGTAACCCTGCTGGCCGCCCAGGTGCATCTTATTTTTAATCTCGTCAAGGAAGCCCATGGTTGTGTCCTCTCGCGGTTTAGTGCAGGCGCCCCGATAATCAGTGCGCACTTCAGAGCCTTATTTTACTGCAAACTCCGGGCTAAATACTACCCTGCCCAGGCGAACGAGCGTAGAGCCCTCCTCAAGGGCAGACGCAAAGTCCTCGCTCATGCCGCAGGAAAGCTCAGGCAGGTTCAAATCGGGATGCGCTGCCTCCAGCTCATCCCTCAGCTCACGAAGCCCCGCAAAGGTGCGGCGTGCCACATCCTTATTCCCCCGGGGCGCCATAGTCATAAGCCCCTGCACGCAAATTCCCTCAAGTTCCGCAAGCTCACCCGCGGCGGCGCGAATCTCATCGGGCGAAAAGCCTCCCTTCGACTCCTCACCACTCACATTGACCTCAATGAGCACACGCTGGGGGCCGGCGAGCTCACCTGCCTCAATCTTGCGGACAGCACGGCTCGAGATCGCCTGCGCCAGATGCAGCGAACCCACCGAGTGAATCAGCTCGGCTGAGCCCAGCACCGCATTGATCTTATTGGTCTGCAGGTTGCCGATCATATCGAAGCGCACCTCGGGCAGCTCCGGATGCTCCGCCAGACCCGTGAGCTTGCGAACCAGCTCCTGCGGGCGGTTCTCGGCAAAATGGCGATACCCCGCCTGGATGGCGGCAACGGTCTCATCGACACCAACGGTCTTGGACACGGCAATGAGGCTCGCGGCGTCGTGGGGACGGCCTGCGCGATCGAGCGCCGCATAAAAACGTTCCAGAATCTGCTCGCGGCGAGCGCGCATCAAGTCCAAATAGTTATCCATTGCCAATCGCCTCCGCTGACAGCCAAACAAGTAGTCCCATGCTAACGCAAGAGCGCGGCCCCGCATGTGCAAGGCCGCGCTCACTTAGGTATTTACAATCTTTCGACGAACGGGATTACTTACTCCTCGTCGTCCTCGCCATCGTCCTCGTCCTCAAGATGATCGAGCAGGTAGCGAAGACCCTCGCTGACATCGTTAACGGGCACTTTGGCAACGTAGCGCGCGTCGACGGCGGGCCTCATGATAACACCCTCGCCCGAAGGCACGCGCATGCTCTCGAGCTCATCCTCATCAGTGCAGGCGATATCGCCGGCATTCATACGCTGACCAGTCAACAGGAAGGTCAGACGGCAAGCGGCATCGATGGAAATCGAAGCGATGCGATCGAGGTAGCGCGAAACCATGATGGCGCGACGCAGATCGTCATAGTTGCTGTCGTCGTCCATAAAGTCGCCCGTATCCATACGGTTAAAGGTGCGGAAGAACTTCTCATAGGCGGCGTGCACTGACTCGTCCTCGACGGCCAAGTTGCAGATGATGGACATGTCATTGGTGACGAGCGCGGAAAGCGAAGAGCCCAACACCTGGTAGACGGCCTCAGCCTCGGCCTCGACCGTACCGACAAGCTCCTTGGGCAGCGAGATGTCAGCCTTGATCATATGACGCGTGGCGCGGCAGATCTGGCGAACCTTATCGGTCATGCGCCGCAGGTTAAAGTCGACGTAGATGATCGTCTGCAGCAAGCGGAAGTCGGAGGCGACCGGCGACTGCGTGGCGATCAGGTTGTAGCACACGGCCTCCAAGTTAGCGCAGCGCGCGTCAATCGAAAGCGTGCGCTTCTTGGTCTTGGTGGCAAGCTTGCGGTCATCGGTCACATAGGCCTTCACGGCGTCGTGAAGCGCCAGATCGACGGCCTCGTAGATGCTCAGCATCTCATGACGGGCCTCGATGAGCTGACGGGAAAACAGTTTGCGCATGGTTCACTCCAATCAGTTGGGTGCGGTCATGCCGCCCGCACAGTGAATACGCACCGGACCAGGTCCGATCGACTTGGGACTAGTCGCACCGATCAGCCAAAGCGGCCGGTGATATAGTCTTCCGTCCGCGAATCCACCGGGCTGGTAAAGATCGCGTCGGTTTGACCATACTCGATGAGCGTGGCGGGCTCGCCGGCAACTTCCTGCAAGAAAAATGCGGTGTAGTCGCTAATTCGAGCTGCCTGCTGCATTGAATGCGTGACGATGATGATCGTCATCTCGGGCGCCAGCTCGGCCATCAGATCCTCGACCTTAGAGACGGACGTGGGGTCGATGGCGGAGCAGGGCTCGTCCATCAGAAGGACATCGGGCTGCACCGCAAGCACACGCGCGATGCACAGACGCTGCTGCTGACCGCCCGAGAGCGCCAAACCATCCTTGTTGAGCTGATTGGATACCTCTTTCCAGAGGTTGGCGCGCTTGAGTGATTCTTCCACGATGTCATCGAGGTCGCTTTTGCTAGTCACGCCCTGCAGACGAGGGCCAAAAGCGACATTCTCGTAGATGGATTTAGGGAACGGGTTGGGCTGCTGAAAGATCATGCCCACGCGACGGCGAAGGTCGACCGGATCGACGCCCTCGGCATAGATATCGTTGCCGTCAAGCGTCATGGTGCCCTCGACGCGCGTACCCTCAATCAGGTCGTTCATGCGGTTGATGCAGCGCAAAAACGTCGACTTGCCGCAGCCCGAAGGGCCAATAAACGAGGTGATGGCGTTCTTGGCGATGTTGAGGTCGAGCCCCGTCAGCGCATGAAAGTCACCGTACCAAAAGTTGAAATCCTTGGCCGTGATGGCCGCTTGCTCCAGCGTGGGAGCGGACTGATAGACGGACATGGGACTCCTTAACTAGCGGCGCTTGCGCGACAGGAAGCGCGCAAACAGGTTGAAAGCCAAAATGATCACCATCAACAGGAGCGCGGTGCCATAGGCTGCGTTCATGTTGATGCCGTCGTTGGCAAGCAGGTACAGGTGGACCGTCATGGGGCGGCCGGAATCGAGTGGCGAGATAGGCAGGTTGATGGCCTGACCCATGGTGTAGAGCACCACCGCAGTCTCGCCGATGGCACGGCCGATGGCAAGGACGATACCGGTGGCGATGCGGCCAAATGCAGAAGGAAGCACGATCTTGGAAACGACCTGCCACTTGGTGGCGCCCAGGCCGTACGCACCCCAACGGATATAGCGCGGCACGGCGCGAATGGCCTCCTCGGTGGTGCGCATGACGATGGGAAGCATCAAGAGCGCGAGCGCCAAAGCGGCCGAGACCATCGAAAGACCCAAGCCCATGGCCTCGACAAACAAGGCGTAGCCAAACAGGCCCATAACGATGGAGGGCACCGAGGCCAAAGCGTCGGCAGCATAGCGAATGAGCTCGACGACCTTACCCTGCTTGGCGTATTCGGCAAGATAGACGGCCGCCAGCACGGCAATCGGCGTGCAGATGAGCATGGCAAGCACCGTCACGTAGATGGTCGAGACGATCGTGGGCCAAATACCGCCTTCGGCGTTGACGCCCTGGGGCCAACCAAAGATAAAGTCGAGCGAGATATGCGGCAAGCCGTTGATGACCACGTAGGCGATAATGGCGACCAACACCAGCGTAGTGATATAGGCCGCAACGCGGAACACGCCGAGCATGAGTTTGTTGGACAGGTCCTTGTTGATGCGGCCCTTCTTGCCGTGGGAAAGGGCACGCTTGATGCGCTCGCGCGACGAGGTCGTATCGACCGTCGTGTCAACGGAATCGGACATAGCCTACCCCCTCTTCTTCTTGGAAATCAAACGGACAATGCCCACCAGCGCGGCGGAGATGATAAACAGGACCACGCCCATGCCAAAGAGCGCCGAGCGGTGCAAACCCGAGGAGTAGCTCATGTCGAGCGCAATCTGGCTCGTGAGCGTTGAGATGGGGCTCGCGATGCTATCGGGAATGACCGGAGCATTACCCACGACCATGAGCACGGCCATGGTCTCGCCGATGGCGCGCCCCATGCCCAATACGATGGCGTCCACAATGCCCAGCTTGGCGGCCGGCAGCACGACCTTGTAGATGGTCTGCCACTTGGTGGCGCCCATGGCATAGGAAGCCTCGCGAATACCCATGGGAATGGAATTGAGGGCATCGATGGTGAGCGTGGTGATGGTGGGGACGATCATAATGGCGAGCACGAACCACGCTGTCAGTGCGCCAAAGCCAAGGCCGCCGGTCAGCTGCGCGATAAACGGGCGGATGATGATCATGCCGAAGAAGCCGTAGATGATGGAGGGAATACCCGCCAGCAGGTCGACGGCAGGGCTGATGAGCTTGCGCACGCGCTTGCTGGCAATCTCGACCAGATACACGGCTGTGCCCACACCCAACGGCACGCCCATGGCAAGGGCACCGACGGTCACCAGACCAGAACCCGCCAGCAGCGACATAATGCCGTAGTGACCCTCAGAGGGCGCCCACGTAAAGCTAAAGAAGTCCGCCAGGCCGATGTCGGTAAAGACCGGCAGCGCCGAGTACGTGGTAAAGACAAAAATCAGGATGACGGTGACGACCGCCAAGAACGCGCAGGCAAAGAAGATCCACTGTAGCGCCTTCTCCTTGATATAGGTACTGCGCGACACGAGCGCCAGCTCGCGCTTCCTGGGTGCCTGAGCCTTCTGCTCAGTATGGGGGGTTTCCTGTACTTCCATGCTACTCACTCCCCTTCCCGTCGTTGGTGACGGGAATAAAGCCCGCCTCGCGAATCTGCTTGTCCATCTTTTCGGACGTCACGTAGTCGATGTAGGCCTGCGCCTGCTTGGAGGGCGTACCCTTCACAAAGAAGTAAAGGTCACGCGAGATGGGATACCCGCCGCTTGCGACTGTCTTCTCGGACGCCTCGACGTGATTGACCGAGACGGCCTTGACCGAAGTCTTGGCATTGAGGCTCTCGACAAAGCCCAGCGAGATGTAGCCAATAGCACCACGAGAGCGGGACACGACATCGCGTACCTGGCCCGTGCCCGAAAGAACGGCCGAGCGACGATCGAACGGCGTGCCATCCATCACGATGGTACGGAAGGCCTCGCGCGTACCGGAAGCCTCGTCGCGGTTAATAACCTGAATCTTCAGGTCCTCGCCACCAACCTCTTTCCAGTTGGCGATCTTACCGGCGTAGATATCGCGAAGCTGCTCGGTCGAGAGATTCTCGACCGGGTTGTCCTCATTCACGATAACCGCAATGCCATCGTGGGCGATAACGATGGGAGTCAGGCCCAGGTCTTGTTCATCGGCATTAAGGCTACGGGAGGAGCTGGCGATATCAGCGGTGCCGGCGCTGACAGCCTCGATGCCGGCAGAGGAGCCCAAGCCAGAGACGAGCACGTCGGTGCCGGTCTCTTCCTTAAAGCCTTCGGCAGCAATCTCGGCGATAGGAAGGCAGGTCGTGGAACCCGCCACGGTAATGGAAGAAGTGGAAGATCCCGAGGAGCAGGCACACAGCGTAAGCGTGAGCACTGCTGCGCTTAGGACCGATACGATCTTTCTCATAGCATCACGCCGATCGCTGCATGGCGCCCGCAGGTGCCGTCCTCGTTGCGGTAGGAGTAAAAGCGGTCATTCTGACGCACGGTGGAGAGCTGCGTGTCTACGATATTGTCCGTATCGACGCCGGCATCCAGCAGCGCCTCGCGAATTGCGGCAGAAAGGTCGAGCATGCGAGAAACGCTCGCATCGATGCAAGAAAACTCGGCGGCAAAGCGATCCATGAGTTCCTGGGATACCTCGTATTCGTCACCCAAGATATGGGGACCAATATAGGCAGAGATGTCCTCCGGCTTGCAGCCAGCCGCCTCGCAAAGCGCTCGGCAGGCCTTGGCGGAAATGCGCGCAATCGTACCCTTCCAGCCAGAATGTACCACGGCAAATCCGCCAGGAGCCGCCAGCACCACGGGAACGCAGTCGGCAAAACAGAGCAGCACAGGCACCTCATGGGCCGTGCAGACGATGGCATCACAGCCCTCGGCAATCTGCTCGCGAATATCCTCAAGATCGTCGGCACCGCTCGAGGTCACCGTAACGATATGATCGCCGTGCACCTGATTGGGAACGAGCAGGTTGTGCTCACACTCGGAGGCGCCCATGGCCTCGAGCACGCGGCGACGATTTTCTTGAACAGCAAAGGGGTCATCGCCTACATGCGAGCCCAGGTTGAGCGAGGAGTACGCATCTTCGGAAACGCCACCGGTGCGCTCGGTAAAGGCAAAACGAACATCGGTCGTCGCACCCTCCACCAACGTAACTCCATCATGGTCGACACGCGAAACGTTGTCCGCACGTGCTGCCATACTAAAGCCTCCTAATACAACAAGTACCGCGGCGTCGCCGCGCAGCCTGCATTTATACGGCTGTCATACTTCCATAAAAGGATACCCGCTGTACTGGAGGCAATCGTAAAGGGAACGTAAGGAGATTGGATGCTCTAGTTTACAAAGTTGATACAAAAAGGGCGCATCCATACGGACACGCCCCTGTGCAACACAATGCAGAGAACGGCTTAGAAGCTACCGCGCTTAAGGAAATCGGGGAGCTCGAACTGGTCGTTACCAAAGTTGGGGAGCTCGGTACCGCCGACGTTGCGAGTCGGGGCAGCCTGAGCGGGGCTGGCAGCCGGAGCGGTGCGCTGCGGCTCGGCAGAAGCAGCAGCCTTGCTCTGGGACTGCTGAGCAGCGAAGAGCTCGTCCTGACGGTTGACGTTAGAGTCGGAGAAGCCCGTGGCGATAACGGTGATGCGCACCTGGTCGCCCAGGGACTCGTCGACAACGGTACCAAAGATGATGTTGGCCTCGGGATCGACGGCGTTGGCGACAACGTCGGCAGCGTCGCTGATCTCTTGGATGCCCAGATCCTTGGAGCCGGCGATGGAGAGCAGGACGCGCGTAGCTCCATCGATAGAGCTCTCGAGCAGCGGGCTGGAAATAGCCTGCTGGGCGGCGTCGACGGCACGAGTGTCCCCAGAAGCCGTACCGATACCCATCATGGCGGTGCCGGCCTGCTTCATGATGGTCTTAACATCGGCGAAGTCCAGGTTGATGATGCCCGGGACGGTGATGAGGTCGGTGATGCCCTGGGTACCCTGGGAAAGGACGCCATCGGCAATAGCGAAGGCCTCGAGCATGGTGGTCTTCTTCTCGGCGATGTCGAGCAGCTTATCGTTAGGGATAACGATCATGGTGTCGACGCAATCGGAAAGGGTCTTGATGCCCTCTTCGGCACTCTTCTTACGCTTGCGGCCCTCGAAGGTGAAGGGCTTGGTCACGACGGCGACGGTCAGCGCACCGACCTCGTTCATCGCGATATCGGCAACGATGGGAGCAGCGCCGGTGCCGGTGCCACCGCCCTCACCGCAGGTGATGAACACCATGTCGGCGCCAGCGAGCGCCTCGGCGATGTCATCGCGGGACTCATCGGCAGCCTTGCGACCAACCTCGGGGTTGGCGCCAGCGCCCAGGCCGCGGGTAAGGTCGGTGCCGATGTGCACCTTGATATCGGCATCAGAGATCGCGAGTGCCTGAGCATCGGTGTTGATGGCAACAAACTCGACGCCGCGGATGCCCTCTTCGATCATTCGATTGACCGCGTTGGTACCGCCGCCGCCGACGCCGACCACCTTAATGACGGCAAGGTAGTTGTTGATCTCTGTCTCGTGCATGTCGGTCCTCCGAACAAAGGTTATAGCCATAGCATGGGTCGACCCCTTCGCACATTAACCTTCAGGTTGAAAGTAAATGCAAAGGTAAACCGTATTATGGTTGCACATTATGAACGTATCAGTCAAATAATTGACCGTGAAAACCAAACAAACCAGATAAACGGCGTGGTATGGCCCCTCAACAAAGCATCAACCAGCGCTACGAGGTCGGAGCATTCCTAAATGTGTAGTTACCCGGAGAGCGCACATTGATATACGTTACGCCCTCTACCTGCGAAAGCAGCTTGGTGACTACGCGCTCCTTCTTGACGATATCGTTCGAATCGCCCAGCGACACCTCAATGCCGTTATTGAGGTTTGCCGAGATGGCTTCGACCGAAGGCGTGGAAATATCCTTGACTTGTCCCAAGAACTCGCTCGAAAAACCACGCACATAATCCAAGCCAGCCTTAACGGCCTTGGAGCTCACCGCCTGGCCGGAAACCGGAGCGACATCCGCCGAGACATCAGTCAACAACACCGCGCCATAGTGCTTAGCGAGCGCCAGCGCGGCATCAATGCCGGTCAGGGTATTTGAGCCCTGCCCCGTCGTGATGACGTTGCCCTGGTCATCCACTTCGACCGACGTCGACAGCGGGGCGATCCAGGTGTCATCATCCCCGATGGCCCAGGCAAGGTCATCGGAGCTGATATAGGCAATTGCAATGACCTTGCGCTCCATCGGCGTAATGATGAGCGTATGTGGGAACTGACGCTGGACATCCACGCCCGAGACCCACGGGTTCTGCTTGAGGTCCTCGGTAATCTGGTCGGGATCGACGTTAAAAAGCGACGTTCCCTCGGGCAAATCGATCAGCTGGATAGCATCGTGCTTCGTCACATGCTCGCTTCCTTGAATCTGAATATCAGTGGCGGTAAACAATCCAGAGTTGATCACCACGATAGCAACGACGACGAGCACGGCCAAGACGGCCAAAACGCCGCCCACGATTTTGCCTTTGCCTGTAACGACAGAAGCGGCGTCTGATGTTTTATTTGCCATCGCCCTAAGTGAAGACAACGGGTTGACGCCTTTTTTACCCGAAGGCTTCTTGGCGGTAGCCGGCACCGATGTCAGCGAGCGCGGTTTCGATGCGCCCAGCGTGCGACTCGGACGCGCCGCCTTAGTTCCTGTCGAGGGCTTAGGAGTTGCCATAGGACGGGCAGGCTTGGCGCCCATAACAGGCTTTGACGTCACCGAGGGACGCGAGGACTTTTTTGCGGCCGGACGATTACCGAGCTGCGAGCCGACAACCGGACGACTGGTCTGTCGAGCATGCCCGACAGACTTAGAGTGCGCGACGGTATTGCGTTGAGGTTTGGCAGGCGCGCCGGAACGCCCTCCGGCGCGGCGGAAGGTGGGTTTCGATGCTCTAGAAGCCGAGGAATTTAACTTCCGGTCTGAGCTCGATGCCATACGCCTCCCTCACCTTTCCGTGCACATGTCTGATAACCGCGGCAACGTCATCGGCCGAGGCAGTTCCGTTATTAACGATAAAATTAGCGTGAACGGGCGAAACTTCCGCGCCGCCAATCGAAAAACCCTTTAATCCACAATCCTCGATAAGCTTGCCCACACTCGCATCGGGCGGGTTGCGAAAGACCGACCCGCAGGATGCGCGACCCATGGGCTGCGTACGCTTGCGCCTCGTCAGGTACCGTTCCATGCGCTCGCGAATGTCGGCCTTGGGCGCCGGTTTAAGCTTGAGCACGCACTCGAGGATGATCTCATTGCGGGGAAGGCTACATTCGCGGTAGCCCCAAGTGATCTCGGACCCCGCATAATGCTTGATACCGGATGCCGGGTCAAACGTTACGACATCCTCAACCAGCGAGCCAATCCACTCGGTCCGTGTGCCGGCATTCATAGATATCGCACCGCCGACCGAACCAGGGATGCCGACGGCAAACTCAAGGCCCGAGAGGCTACGCGACAGGGCATCGTTGACCAGGCGCGCAAACATCACGCCCGCACCGACCGTCAGCGTACAACCGTCATCGGCAACAACCGTGCGCTGAAACTCACGTCCGAGCGAAATGACGGCACCGCGATAACCGCCATCGGCAACCAGCAGATTGGAGCCCTTGCCGATGATGACCCACGGCACCTGCTCGCGATCGAGCACCGCCACGGCGCGGCGGAGGGCATGATAGCTATGGCACGTCACAAAGAGGTCGGCCTTGCCGCCGATACGATAGCTCGTATGACGCGCAAGGCGCTCGTCCTCGATCACATCCGTGTCGATCATGCCCGAGAGCGCCATGACGGCGTTAAACAGACCCATTAGACTTAAGCGTCTTTCTTGGCAGTCAGATACTCGATAAACTCGGGGCCGACGGTCGTAACGTCACCGGCACCCATAGTGAGCAGCAGATCGCCCTCGCCCACCATCTGCTCGAGCTCCTGATTGAGCTCAAGACGGCTGGAGCAGTACACGACCTCCTTGCCAGGATGCTTGGCGCGCACGGTATCGGCGAGCATCTTAGAGGTGACACCCGGAATGGGCATCTCGCCAGCCGAGAACACATCAATCAGCAGCAGTTTATCGGCATTGGCAAATGCATCGGCAAAGTCGTCGCACAGGGCCTGCAGGCGCGAATAGCGGTGCGGCTGGAACACGACGTCGACGTGCTTGTAGCCCAGCGACGAAGCAGCAGCAAGCGTCGCCTTGATCTCGGTGGGGTGATGGCCGTAATCATCGACCACGGTGATGCCATCGATATCGCCCACGTGGGTAAAGCGACGGCGGACGCCCTCAAAGCTCGAGAGCGCCTTGGCGGCGGCGTCGATGTCAAGGCCCAGGACATGGGCGACGGTGAGCACCGCCGTGGCGTTGAGCATGTTGTGGCGACCGGGATTGCTCTTGATCTCCACAGCGTGCTCAGTGCCGTCCTCAAAGCGAACGATAAAGTCGCTCTGGATGCCCTTGACATCCGGGTGCATGCAGACGATGTCGTTGCTCTCGGCAAAGCCGTAGGAAAGCACGTGACGGCCCGTCGACTTGGCGAGCTCGACCAGATGCGGGTCCTCACCGCAGACGATGACGGTGCCGTCCTCGCCCACCAAGCTCATGAATTTGGCGAAAGTTGCCTCGATCTCCTCGATACCCGAGTAGTGATCGAGGTGGTCGGCCTCGACGTTGGTCACAATGACCACGTTGGGGTTCAGGAACAGGAAGGAGCTGTCGGACTCGTCGGCCTCGGCGACAAAGTAGTCGCCCGAGCCGTTCTTGCCGTTCGTGTCATAGCCCTCGACAATGCCGCCGATCAAGAAGCTCGGATCCAGGCCCATGCGGTCGAGCATGGTGGCGCACATCGAAGACGTGGTGGTCTTGCCATGCGTGCCGGCAACAGCGACGGTGGTGTAGCCGTGGCCCAAAGCAGAGAGCATCTTGGCACGGGGCCACACGGGAATACCAAGCTCGCGAGCGCGCACGAGTTCAGGGTTGGACTCCGGAATAGCGGTAGAGACAACAACCACGTCGGGCTTGACCTCGTCGATCGTGGCGGCCTCATGGCCCACATGCACCTTCACACCAGCGCGGGTAAGCTGGCGGATATAACGTGACGTCTTAAGGTCGGAGCCGGTAACGGCATAACCGCGCTCGTGCAGAACGAGGGCGATGCCGCTCATGCCGGCGCCGCCGATACCGATAAAGTGGGCGCTCTTAAACTCGGGCGCGGAGGTTGCAGTCTGGGAATCAGCCATGTGCTCGTGTACTCCTTGCGTAAACACTGCCTGTAACCCGTTAACTGTACCGCACCAACCGCATCAGCGCGAGGGCGACCGACGATATCCCGTCTAACTAACGCAAACCCTCTACCGCATCCGCCAGAAGAGCGGCGGCCCTATCCTGAGCCAGACCACGCGCCGCCTGACGCATGGCGTCGCGCGCCGCCGCGTCATCGACCAGGTGCAGCAGCTCATCGGCAAAGGCAGAACCGTCGATATCGGCATCGGCGCAGAGCACGCCGGCCCCGGCGTCGACCAGATAACGGGCATTGGTGGTTTGGTGATCGGCCGTGGCGTGCGGGTACGGCACGAGCACCGAAGGCACGGCGAGTGCAGCGATCTCGGCCACGCTCGATGCGCCCGAACGCGAGAGCACCAAATCGGCAGCAGCCAGCATATCGCCCATGTTGTCGATGTAAGGCTGGACGCGGTAACGCTTCGCCTCCTCGGGCGTCAGCGCCAAAGCGCGCTCGGTCTCCTCAAAGCCGTCGGCACCCGTCGAATGCAACACATAGAGGTTCTTGCGCGAAAGCAGCTCGTTTTTGAGCGAAGCCACGCGCTCGTTGAGGTGCTGGGCGCCAAGTGAACCGCCAAAGACGAGCAGCAGCGTAGCGTCCTCGGGAACGCCAAGTGCCTTGCGGCCGCGAGCGCGATCGCCCTCGATTACCGAGCGACGTACGGGGTTGCCGGTCATGAGCACGTGGCCAGGGTCACCTTCGCGCTCAAAGACCGAACGCGCTGCCGGCACCGAGATGCACACGCGGGCGGCGTGGGAGTTCATCATCTTGTTGGCCAGGCCCGGAACAGAGTTCTGCTCATGCAGCAGATACGGGACGCCTGCGCCCTTGCACCACCCCAGCAGTGGAACCTCGACATAGGCACCAAAACCGATGGCGGCATCGGGCTTGCCGACCTTTGAGAAATGACTGGCGAGCGCACGCTTGGCCTTGTTGACACGCCACAGCGAGGTCAGCGCCGTCCAAGGACGGGAGCGGTCGAAGCCCGTGACCGTAATGGGCACAAAATCAAACCCAGCCTCGGGGACCAGACGACCCTCGGGCTTGCGCGACTGGCCCACGAACACAACGTGGTGGCCACGGTCACGCAGCTCTTCGGCCAAGGCGAGCGCGGGGTTGATGTGCCCGGCCGTGCCGCCGGCTGCAATAGCAACGGTCATTTTATCGGTCATGGTAGTCCCTTCGTACACGCGGTCCCTGGTCGTCGGTACGCAGACGCGCCGACGGGTCCGAGTTCAAATCGATTCGATTATATCCGCCGCCCGCGTTGCGAGGGCTGGGGCGCTGAGGACGACCTTGCGGCGCCGTTCGCTGACGCGGGCGGGCTGCCGGCTCGGTCGCAGAGCCATCCAGGACGGTAAAACCGTTACGCGAAGATCGCTCGCCGCGCACGTGGGGCACGCCGGCGGTACTCTCATCCATAACGGCAAAGCTCTCGCGGCGGCGGTCATACTCATCGCGGCGGGCGCTCTCGTACGAAACGCGCAGGATCAACCCGGCAAGCATGAGCGACACAATAATCGACGAACCGCCGTAGCTAATAAACGGCAACGGTTTGCCCGTCATGGGAAACACGTTGAGGATGCCCAGCGCGTTAATCAAAAACTGCACTGCGAGAATGACCGCGGAGCCAGACGCCATAAGCGCGCCCCGGCGATCGGTCGCCTGCTCGGCAATGCGAAACGCCGAGTAGATCAGCATCGCAAACACCAAGAAGAACAGCACGGTTCCGACAAAACCGACTTCCTCGCCAATGATGGCCAGGATGTAGTCATTGTGCGCCTCGGGCAGATACGAGTACTTCATGGTTGAGTTGCCGATGCCACGGCCGAACAGACCGCCCGAGGCAAAGGCCATGATGGCAAGCGTGGCCTGATAGCCGTCACCATACTCGTCGGCCCAAGGGTTCAAGGCAACCTGAATACGCACCATACGGTACGGCTCTGCGACAAGCGCAATCACGATCACGAGAATGCCGAAGATTAGCACGCCGATGATAAATCTGGGGTCGAGACCCGCAAACAACGCCATGCACATGAGGGTCAACAGGATGATCAGGACAGTACCGAAATCGGGCTGGATAAAGATCAGAAAGAGCGAAATGCCCAGGTAGATGCCCATCTTGCGAAGGAATTCGTTGATGTTGCCACCGGGCGAAAAGAAGCGATCAAGCATGATGGCCGAATACGCAATGGCAAATGGCTTTAAAAACTCGGAAGGCTGGAACTGAATACCGGCGATGTTGAGCCAGCGCGTGGCGCCACGGCTGCCGCTGCCCACCAAGAACACCAGAAACAGTAGCCCTATCATGCCTATGAGGAAGATCCTGAGCACATCCTCCCCAAACCAGCTGTCCGGCAAAACGCGCACGATGGCAATCAGCGCCAGAACACCGACCACGGCAAACGCGGCCTGTCGACCCAGAAAAAACGTCGCCGAGCCATTCTCGTGCAGCGCCTCGACCGAAGACGCCGAGTACACCATCAGCAGGCCAAAGCATACCAAGGTAAACAAGCAGGCCATGAATATCAAACGGGGGCGCATGATACGGGCGGGAACGCCGGCAATATAGCGTTCGCTAAACGACTGCCCGCCGCGACCGGAACGCGGTGTGCTGCGCCGCGAGGAAGCACGGTCCGAGTCGGGCCTCCTCATACCTTGTCGGGGGCTCTCCTCTCTCACCGGCAACCCCTATTCCATTTGCGATTTCGCCGCAGCGGCAAGCTGGGCCACATAGTCCTTAAACACGCGGCCGCGCTCCTCATAGCCCGAGAACTCATCGAACGAAGAGCAGGCAGGAGAAAGTAAGATCACGTCGCCACGGCTCGACAGCGAACGGGCGACGTCCACGGCATCGCGCAGGTCATCCGCCTGGGCGATATCCACATCGCCGTCGACATCGGCCTCGTCCATAGCGGCGGTGAAGCGCTCGCGCGCATCGCCAAAGCAGACGACCGAGCGTACGTTATCCATAACAACGCGCGCGAAGTCCGTGAGCGGCGTGCCCTTATCGTGGCCGCCGAGCAGCAAGATCACGTCGTCATCGGGAAATGCCGTCAGTGCCTTCTCGACCGCATCGGTGTTGGTCGCCTTGGAATCGTTGACGTAGCGCACGCCGTCAATCTCGCCACACGGCTCCACGCGGTGCTCGAGCGGCTGGAACGAGGCAAGACCGCGGCAGACACCATCGACATCGGCACCGACCGCCAAGGCAGCCGTGGCGGCGCACAGGGCATTGATAACATTGTGATGGCCCGAGATCTTGAGCTCGGATGTAGCGATGAGCGGGGTCTCGACGCCCTTCAGGCGCACGACCATCTTGCCGTCGCGCACAAAGGCGGCATCCTCGCCCTCAGGCTCGTCAAAGGCAACCTTGCAGATGCGACGACCCGGCGTGTAGATGTACTCATCGAACTCGTGAATGCCGGCGTCTTCGACGTCGACAACCGCCAGATCGTCATCGACCATATTGTCAAACAGTTTGATCTTGGCAAGCGCGTAGTTCTTATGGCTCTTATGCCAGCCCAAGTGGTCGGGAGTGATGTTGAGCAGCACCGCCACGCGGGGGTGGAGCTCGGTTGTCGTAGCAATCTGATAGCTCGAGAGCTCAGCCACAAACCACTCGTTGTGGGCTCGGCCGTCAATCTCGTTGACCGGCGGCTCGCCGATGTTGCCGACAGCAACGCTGGCCTCGCCGGCAGCCTTAAGCAGATAATCAGCCAGCGACGTGGTGGTCGTCTTGCCGTTGGTGCCCGTGATGGCAATCCAGTTATCGGGCGACAGGCGATAGGCAAACTCGGGCTCACCCATAATCTGGGCGGCATGCTCGCGCCCGGCCTTAAAGAAGCCCGAGAACTCCGAGATGCCCGGGCACGTCACGCATACGTCATAGGCGCCCTCGACCTGTTCGGTCCCATAGACAAACGACGTACCAGCAGCCTCGAGCGCACGCGTGGCGTCATTGGGTTCAGAGGTGCCACCGCCATACACGGTAACGGCACTTACGCGCTCGGGATGTGCCAGCGCCCAGCGGGCGACATCGAGACCGGATTTGCCCTGACCCAAAACGAGCAGGCTAAAGACATCAGCAAGAGGCATGAAAGACCACTATCCCAACTGGAAGAACAGGGCAAGGCCAACGGCACCAAAGGCAGCAGCGATAATCCAAAAACGGATGACGACCTTGGTCTCGGCCCAGCCCTTCTTTTCGAAATGATGATGGATGGGCGCCATAAGGAAGACGCGCTTGTGCGTAAAGTGGAAGTAGACAACCTGAATCATGACCGACAGGGTCTCAACGATAAACAGGCCGCCGATGATGAGGGAGACGACCTCGGTGTTGGTCATGATGGACGTGCAGGCAAACGCGGCGCCTAGGGCAAGCGAGCCGGTATCGCCCATAAAGATGCTCGCCGGATAGCAGTTGAACCACAGAAAGCCCAAGCAGGCACCGGCACACGCGGTGCAGAAGATGGACAGGTTCACGTCTCCGTGCAAAAACGCCATGGCAGCCATGGCGAGCATGGCAATCATGGAGGTGCCGCCAGCAAGACCGTCAAGGCCATCGGTCAGGTTCACGGCATTAGAAAGACCGGCGATCATCAGCCAGCAAAAGACAATGTAGAGCCACGGGAACGAAAGGCCGCAGATGGTGGTCGAAAGCACGCCAAGGTCAATCGTCAGGCCGCCGGGAAAACGAATCTCGGGGGCGACGCCGCACCAGTTGACGGCAAGTACCGTAAAGGTGACACAGATAATGGTTAGGCCGATCATCTTGGCATGAGGCGTCAGACCGAGCGAGCGCCCATGCGTAACGGAGGTCAGGTCGTCGATCAGGCCCAGCACGCCTGTCGCCAGCGTGGCGAGCAGCACGAGCACGAGCTCGGTGGTGAGCTTGCCCATCAGCAGGCAGGTCAGCGAAATCGCGACGAGAATGACAACGCCACCCATGGTGGGCGTTCCCTGCTTAACCAAATGACGCTTGGGGCCGTCGGCACGAACCTGCTGGCCGATACCCTCGACCTTAAGTAGCTTGATCCACCACGGCATGAGCAGCAGCGCAATGGCAGCGGCGATGCCAAGCCCCAAAAAAGCCTGATACGTTGGATACGAGGGATTGCCGAACATGGGCTAGCACACACCTTCCACAAAGCGGTCGAGCTCAACAAAGCGGGAACCCTTGACCAGTACAACATCATGTTTTTCAAGCGCGCCGCCCATGCGGTCGAGCACCTGCTGATAATCGGAGAACACCTGGATGCGGTCCTCGTCCATGCCCATCATGCGCGCGGCATCGGCCATAAGCTGGGCCAGCTCACCACCCACGCACGCCAGCATGTCGAGCTTCTTGGCGGCGGCATAGGCGCCCACGAGCTCATGCATGCGAGGAGCCTCATCGCCCATCTCGCCCATCTCGCCCAGGATCGCCATGCGAGACCCCGTGCACGAAAGCGAGCACAGCAGATCGAGACCAGCAGCCATGGATTCGGCGCTGGCGTTATAGGAATCGTCGATGACGCGGGCACCGCTCTTGGCGCGCTTGATCTCCTGGCGGTGCCCGGTGATCGTGAGGCCCCTAAAGGCAGCATCGATCTGCTCGGGCGTCACGCCCAGGCGATAGGCAACTGCGGCGGCCTTAACGGCATTTGGGACGGACTGCACGCCGGGGATGGCAAGCATGGTATCGATTGTCTCGCCCTGGCCAAAATCGAGCGTAAAGACCGGACGGCCCTCGTCATCAACACGAATGTCGCGGGCACGGACCTCATCATCGTCCGAGACGCCGGCCAGCATCACATCGATACCAGCAGGCTGGGCGAACGTATCGCGAATGAACGGCGTAAAGTCGTCCTCGCCGCCCAAAACCAGCAGCGGCAAGAAGTCGCCGGCGGCGCACATACCCTGGACAATCTCGGCCTTAGCGCGGGCGATGTTCTCGCGGCTGCCCAAAATGCCGATGTGAGAGGTACCAATCTTGCTCACGATGGCAAGGTTGGGATTGGCGGACTGGGACAGGCGCTCAATCTCGTGGAAATGGTTCATGCCCATCTCGAGCACCAGGACCTCGGTATCGGCCGGAGCGGAAAGCACCGTGAGCGGCATGCCGATCAGGTTATTGAAATTGCCCTTGGTGGCCCAGACACGATAGCGCTTGGCGAGCACGGCGGCGAGCACGTCCTTGGTCGTCGTCTTGCCGATGGAACCGGTAATGCCAACGACCAGGCAGCCAAGCTCCAGACGGTACGCGTGCGCCAAACGCAGCAGAAAGTCCTCGGGATCATCGGTCAGCAAGATGGCACAGCCCTTGTCCTGCGCCAGCGAGACCAGCTCGGCCTCGGGCTCACGCGTCATCACGACGGCGCCGGCACCCGACTGGACGGCACGGGAAGCAAAATCATTGCCGTCGACGTTTTCACCGGGAAAGGCGACGAAAATCGTCCCTTCCTCGACCTGACGCGAGTCGATAACGCACCCGCGGCATACCCGATCGGCTTCTCCCGTCACGGTTCGGGCCCCTGTTGCGGCCGCGAGGTTGTTGACGGCGATCTCTATCATTGCAGCTCCCCTGTAAACCTAATAATGCTATCGGCGTATTGTATCCCAGCGCCGCACATGCGTGGTGCAGGGCATGTGAACACCCTCATATGGGACAACAAACCACGCCCCAAAGATTGTAACCCCCTACTTCGTGTGCGGGATACCCAGCACGTCGAGCGCGTTGGCCATAATGGACTGGAACGGCACCGCAGCGGCATCTGAGCCGCTCGGCGTTCCGTCGAGCGTGATATAGCACAGCACCTTGGGCGATTGTGCCGGCGCAAAGCCCATAAAGGACGACATGTAGTTCTCCTTGAGGTAGCCGCCGTTCTCGTCGGCTCGTTCGGCCGTACCGGTCTTACCCGCCACGTCATAGCCGTCAACCGCGCCGCCAACGCCCGTTCCCTCGGACACGACCGTCTGCATGCACGATGTCACCTGGGATGCGGCGTCCTCAGAAATCGCGCGTTCGCCTTCGCCCCAGTCCTTCTCGTCGCCTTTGCTGGACTTATAGAAGTGCGGGGTCATCATCACGCCGCCGTTGGCGATGCCGCCCACGGCACGTGCGATCTCAATCGGCGAGACGGACAGCGCCTGTCCAAAGCTCATCGATCCCAGCGTGGCGCCGTCATACTGGTCACGCTCCTTGACGATGCCCAGGCTCTCGCCCGGAAAATCGACACCGGAGCTGTGACCGATGCCCCACTTGTCCACATAGGCGGCAAAGTCGTCGGCACCGATCTTGCGCCCCACCAGGACAAAGCCCACATTGGACGAACGGCGCATCATCTCGCGCACATCCATGGTCATGCCATAGTCGCGCTTATCGGCATCGGTAACGGTATCGTCGCCCACCTTGATGCTCGCCGGCACCTCAAACGACGTACTCGATCGTACGACGCCCAAGTCGAAGCCGGCGCCCGCCACGAGCGTCTTAAAGACCGAGCCGGGCTCGTAGGCGTCAGTGACCAGGCGCAGGTTCATATCCTCGGTCTTGGCGTTCTCCAGATCGGTCTGGTCGTAGGTCGGGTACGAGCAGGCTGCGAGAATTTCACCGGTCGTGGGGTCGGTGACCAAAGCCGAGCCGTTCTTGGCCTTTGTCTTCTCGACAGCCTCTGCCAGAGCATCCTCAGCCGCACGCTGGATATTGACGTCGAGCGTCGTCACGATATCAACGCCGTCGACCGCGGCCACCTTTTTATAGGCACCGCCCGCGATATAGCTGCCGTCCCTCGCGCGCTCGCGCACGAGAGAACCGTTCGTGCCGGTCAGAAGCTTGTTGTATTGCTTTTCGAGACCCGTCAAGCCGTCGTTGTCCACATTCACTACACCCAGCACCTGCGATGCCAGATTGCCGTATGGATATACGCGCTTCATGGCCTGCTCAAAAAGCACGCCGGGCAGGTTCTTCTTCTCCAGCACCGCAGCATCGTCTTCGTCCACTTGGCGCTTGATATACACCCAGGTGCCATCGGACTCGACGAGCTTGCGGCAGGTCTTTTTATCGATTCCAGTTGCCTTGACCAGCGCCGACACCGTCTTGTCAACATCCTCGACAAGCTGCGGGTTCACGGCGATGTTGCGACATTCGACCGACGACGCCAGCACGTTACCGTTGCGGTCGTAGATGGTGCCGCGTTTGGCATAGAGGGTCTGCGCAAGCAGGCGGCGCGCATCGGCACGCTCGCGCAGTTTATCGGCTTCGACAATTTGATAGTCGGCAAGGCGAAAGACGCCCAAGCCCAAGCCAAGCCCGATGAATCCCATGACGGCTTTGCGGCGAGGCAGAGGCGCGCCTGTGAGCCATTCGGTCGACGAGCTCTTGCGCGACCTGGTGTTATGCACTTGAGGGCCGCCCGAGCCGCGAAGTCGCGACGCCGGGTCGTTGCCACGGGACTGCCCGGCGTTGTAAGATTGCCGACCCGTTCCTTGATAACCAGAACGTCCCCGCGACGAGGGACGTCCAGAACCGCGGCCCCCATCGGAACCGCGGCGATAGTCATTTGTCATACTCAGCTACCGTCTTGCTACTGAGCGGTCGCGGTCGCGTTGGCGCCCGCGGCTGCATCCTGCGAAAAGTCAAGTGTAACGCTCTCGCTGGGCTCCACCATGCCATAAGCGCCCGCAAGGTCGCGAATGCGCGTGTCGGCGCCATAGACCGAATGCATGACCTCCAGGTCGGAGCTCTCATCGGTCGCCTTTTCGAGCGTGTTGGTAAGCTCGGCGTTGCTGTTGAGCACCTGGGCCGTAACGCCGGCGAGCGCCACGCGGGCGACGCCGATCGTCATGAAGATAGCCGCAATGATGCAAAACGTTTTAAGAACGCTCATGAAAACCGGGCTTACCGCCTGGTTTGCCTGACGGCCCGCGCCCGTGTAGACATCAAAGCGCGGCGTGCGCTGCTCACGGGGAGCAACGGGGGCCTGCGGCGTCTCACGATAGGCGGGCATGGCGTTCATATCATAGGCGAGTGCTGCGCTTGAAGTGTTGTAGCCCATGATATGCCGCCTCCCATCCCGAGTACGTTGGTAGTGTGTTTAAGCTTCGTTTATGGTGCGAGCGGGAGGTCCAATATCGCGCGGTCGCGCCTACAGACGCTGCGCCACGCGGATTTTGGCTGATCTCGCCCGAGGGTTGCGCTCAACCTCATCAGGCTGGGCAACCAAGGGTTTGCGAGTGATGACCTTGAGTATCGGCACGTTGCCGCACACGCACACCGGAATCTCCGGCGGACACGTGCACCCCTGGCTCATCTCCTTAAAGTGGTTCTTTACGATACGGTCCTCGAGCGAGTGATACGAGATGACGCAGATACGTCCGCCCGGGTTGAGCCACCTGGTGGCGGCATCAAGCCCTCGTTCGAGCACATCGAGCTCGTGATTGACCTCGATGCGAATGGCCTGGAAACTTTTCTTGGCCGGGTGTCCGCCATGCCGACGAGCGGCAGCCGGGATACCCGCCTTGATGATCTCGACAAATTGGCCGGTGGTTTCGATCGGTTCTTGCTCGCGGCGGCGCACGATCTCGCGCGCGATCTGCGAGGCAAACTTCTCTTCGCCGTAGACGCGTAGAATCCGGGCGAGGTCGTGTTCGTTATAGGTGTTGATGACCTCAGCTGCGTTTAAGGTGTTATTACCCGGATCCATCCGCATGTCCAATGGGGCGTCCTCGTTATACGAAAAGCCCCTGCCAGGGATATCGAGTTGCGGTGACGAAACGCCCAAGTCAAACAGGAAGCCATCGACCCCGGGCACCTCGGCCGAGCAAAGCAGCTCGTCCAAGTCGCCGAAGTTGCCCTTCAGCAGCTGGTGCGGAACTCCGGGAACCTCGCGGTCCAGACGGGCGCCAGCGGCCTCGAGGGCCATGTCGTCCTGATCGACGCCGAGCAAAAGGCCCGTCTCCCCCACCTGCGCGGCCATCTTTACCGAATGGCCGGCACCGCCAAGGGTGCAATCGCAGACAACGGAGCCGCTCTTTAGCCGCAGCGACTCAAGCACTTCGCCGAGCATGACAGGTTCATGCCGATATTCTTGTGTCAAGATCCCACGCTCCATCCGTTACCCGTGCCTTGCCCTTACGAGAAGAAGAGGTCCAGCAGGGCCTCATCGTCATCGTCCTCATCGGCCGCGGCGCGATCCCAAACCTCAAGGTGGTCGTAGTTGCCCACAACCGTGACCTCGCGGTCGAGGTTCGCCTGCTTGCGGAGAGACTCGGAAAGACCGATACGACCGGCACTGTCCACGTCCATCGACGTGGTGCGCTTGTTGATCGCCCTCATGAGCTTCTGGTCGTTAATGTCACGCGGGTTAAAACCCTCGTGGCCCTCACGACCCGCGAAGAGTCCTTCGACCCACTTATCGAAGGCCTCGGCAGAGAACACGTACAGAGCATCGACATCCAGGGCTTTGAACACGCGAACGTGCTCTCCAAGTTCCTCGCGAAGGGGTGCAGGCAGGGACAGACGACCTTTTGCATCGAGATTGCGCTCGTATGCACCAGTCATTCCCATGTGCGCCCTCCCCTCGGTTACTCAGATGGCACGTACGCGGGGAACCACCCCGTCTGTCGACGTCATTAATAATATGGGGAACCGCCCCATTTTTCAACACCTTTCCCCACCCCTTCCCCCACCCCGCCCCACCACTCCACCCTCCATATATTGCAAAACACCCCCAAGCATATGTTCGAAAACACAATATGTTGTGTTTACAGCAACGACGGGATGCCACCTGTGGCACCCCGCCTTTCAACCTCAACCTTCAAGTTGACCTTGAGGCGATTTTTGCGTCCCCTTACATGCCGTTCACATCGCCCCCAAACTCCCCCACCCACGGTACACACGGCCCACCACCGCGTCGGTGTCTGGCGAAAAATGGGACGGGCCCCAGATTGCCCATGCGCGCAAAAGTGCGTCTCGGCAATCTGGGGCCCGTCCCATTTAATATTTATAAATATGCAGGTCAGCGAGGTGCTAGCGATGTGCTAGCGGATGCGCCGCCAGATAGACCTCGGTCAGTTGCGTTCGGTCGACATGCGTGTAGACCTGCGTGGTCGAAATATCGGCATGGCCCAAAATCTCCTGCAGCACACGCAGGTCGGCACCGCCCGCGAGCATGTGGGTGGCAAAGGAGTGGCGCAAGGTATGGGGATGGAGCCCCACCAGCCCCACCTGACGCCCATACCGCTCGCATATCGCATGCACGGCCTGGCGCGACAGGCGACGTCCGTTCTTATTTAAAAAAACCGCCGAGGTCTCGGTTCCGCGGGCATGGGCCGCCAAGCGAGAACGTCCCTCAGTTACATAGAGCGTCAGAGCTCGCGCCGCGCTTCCCACCAGTGGGGACAGGCGTTCCTTTGAGCCCTTACCGCGAACGAGTACAAAACCATCGTCAATATGGATATCGCCCACATCGAGCCCAACCAGCTCACTCACACGCAAACCGCATCCGTAGAGCACTTCCAAGATGGCATGGTCGCGCAGTCCCATCTCGCCCTCGGGGAAGTCTTGATCGAGCAGCGCCGAGACATCCTCCACCGATAGATACTCCGGCAAACGCTCAGCCTTTTTAGGCAGGCGCAACGCCGCCGTTGGATTTTGGGCCACAGCCCCATCGCGCACCAAAAAGGCATGCAGGCCCTTCACGGCCGCAAGCGCACGCTCCACCGAGGCATCGGAATAGCCCCCATCGCGACGGTCGGCGACAAAGCCCTCCACGACCTGACGAGTCACCTCTTCAAAAGACACAATACCCGCCCGCTCCAGATAGGCGCAGTACGTCGTCAGGTCACGACGATAGGCCGCAATCGTGTTGCGCGCCAAACCCCGCTCGACCGCGAGGTAATCGAGATACTCCCCCGCCGCCACGGCGAGCGACGAGGGAGTAGCTTCGGTATGTTCTTTGTTCGCCGGCACCCTTAGTCCGTAGCGAGGTTCATGGGCGTCACCTGCAGGCGATCGACACCCTCGTGCTGACCGATCGAGGCACGCACGAACTCTCGGAACAGCGGCTGCGGGTTGGTCGGGCGGCTCTTGAACTCGGGGTGAGCCTGGGTTGCCACATACCACGGATGCACGTCGCGCGGCAGCTCGACCATCTCGACCAGGCGCTCGTCGGGCGACAGACCCGAGATAACCAAGCCGGCGTCCTCGAGCTGGTCACGGAAAGCGTTGTTGAACTCAAAGCGGTGACGGTGACGCTCATAGACGAGCTCCTCGCCATATGCCTCGCGAGCAAGGGTATCGGCGGCGAGCTTGCACGGATAGGCGCCCAGGCGCATGGTGCCGCCCTTCTCGGTCACGTCCTCCTGCGAGCTCATCAGATCGATGACGCTATACGGACCGTCCGGATCGAACTCGGAGGAGCTGGCACCGGCAAGGCCGACGACGTTGCGGGCGAACTCGCACACGGCGACCTGCATACCCAGGCAAATGCCCAGATACGGAATCTTGTGCTCACGGGCAAACTCGGCCGCGAGGATCTTGCCCTCCAGGGCGCGCTTGCCAAAGCCGCCGGGGACCAGGATGCCCGAGGCGTCGCCCAGAACCTCGGAGACATTCTGCTCGTCGAGGCTCTCGCCGTCGACCAGCTGGACGTCCACATGGCGATCGTAGAAGACGCCCGCATGGTGCAGGGCCTCGATAACCGACAGGTACGCATCGGGCAGCTGCGTGTACTTACCCACGACGGCGATCTTCACCTTGTCGGCGTGATGGTTGGCGTGATTCTGTTTGCGCAGGAACTCGTTCCATTCGCTCATGTCGCGCTCACGCGGATCCAGACCCAGGCGCTCGCAAATGCGCAGGTCAAAGTCCTGCTCGGCAAGCAGCTGCGGAACATCGTAAATGCTCGCGCAGTCCTCGTTGGTAAAGACGCAATCGGTGTCGACGTCGCAGAAGCTTGCGATCTTTCCGCGGATAGCGTCATCGATATGGTGGTCGGAGCGCAGCACGATGATATCGGGCTGGATGCCAAAGCTGCGGAGCTCCTTGACGGAATGCTGCGTGGGCTTGGTCTTGACCTCATGGGCGGCGGCGATATAGGGAACGAGCGACACGTGGATGTAGCAGACGTTCTCGGGGCCGGCCTCCTTGCGGTACTGACGGATGGCCTCGACAAACGGTTGGGACTCGATGTCGCCGATCGTGCCGCCCAGCTCGGTGATGACTACATCGGAGCCGGTCTGCTCCTCGATGCGGCGGAACTTGTCCTTAATGGCATTGGTGACGTGGGGAATCACCTGCACGGTACCGCCCAAAAAGTCGCCGCGACGCTCGCGGGCGATTAGGCTTTTGTAGATGGCACCGGTCGTAAAGTTGGAATCGCGGGTCAGGTTCTCATCAATAAAGCGCTCGTAATGACCCAGGTCCAGGTCGGACTCGTAGCCGTC
Source organism: Collinsella sp. (assembly GCA_018381235.1). Lineage (GTDB taxonomy): Bacteria > Actinomycetota > Coriobacteriia > Coriobacteriales > Coriobacteriaceae > Collinsella. The sequence continues at coordinate 140,909 of JAGZSF010000002.1, forward strand.
CTCGGTAACGAAGACCTCACCATGCTGGAACGGGCTCATGGTACCGGGGTCGACGTTCAGATACGGGTCGGCCTTCTGCATCGTTACTTTGTAGCCACGCGACTTGAGCAGACGGCCCAGCGAGGCCGCGGTGATACCCTTGCCCAGGGACGAAACCACGCCACCGGTTACGAACACATGCTTGGTCATATTGAGTTACCTGCGCTTCCCGTAGAAGTTGTTTATCCACATCTTACGGGTCTTCATTGTAATACTCGCACCGCGAACCGTTCGCAATTTTTCTCGCGTGCGATTGCATTTCTCATTCTTGAAACAAAACGCCGCCCGGTTTCCCAGGCGGCGTCGCTATGGCAAGGGTTACATGCTGCTATCGATCAGCAGCCTCGTCCTCAAGCATTTCTTGAACGAGCATGCCGGTACGGACGCCCTCAAGATACCACTCGCCACGTTCGGTGAGGCAAATGCCATTTGCAAGCTGACCGCCGTCTTCGCTATAACGCGAGACGACATCAATCATGCCTTCGGAATCCAAGCGATCGATTGCGGCGCGGGCACGATACGGCGAAACCCCCACGCGCTCGGCAAGCGTTTTGCGCGAGAAACCATACGGCCCGCCATTGTCTTTGGTTTGCTGGTCGATCTCCATCAACACCAGCACCTCGACACGCTTCATATCGTTGACACTCGCACGACCCTTGCCCGCCATAGCAGCCTCCTCAAACCGAGCACGAGCATCTAACGCGCCGTGCGCGACCGACACACCTCACGATGGCAGGTAATATCCATCATGCGGCATCCCGCTAAGGATGAAACAGTTACGGTTATTGTATACCGCTCAAATTGTCTCTAGGCAGGTAAACAGCTATTTTTCGTCGAAATAGGCGCTTTATTGATCAAAAAGCCGTACCGGGCGCTAACCCGATACGGCCAAAATGCAATGCAATTACCGCGGTGCTTCAAACTTAGCGATGGAAGAAACCGCGGCGCTCAAACTTGGGCTCGCAGCACACGTTGATACCAAGTTTGCGCAGTACCGTCTCGTCCGTCGGCGAGATAATCACGCTAAAGAAGGCATCGCAACCGCGCAGCTGCTCCAGGCCCGAAAGGACGCGAGCGGCCGTCTCACTCGTGGCCGAGGTGATCGACAGCGCCATAAGTGTCTCGTCGGTGTGGAGGCGCGGGTTTTTGCTGCCCAGGAAATGCGTCTTGAGCTTGCTGATGGGCTCGATCGCCTCATCGCTAATGACCTCGAGCTCAAGGTCGACGCCCGAGACATGCTTGAGGGCGTTCATAATGAGCGAACTTGCGGCACCCAGGCGCGTGGAGGTCTTACCGGTCACCACGGAGCCATCGGGCATGACCATGGCACCCACGGGACCACCCGTCAGCTGCTCCCTGGTGAGGGCCGCCGAGCGCGCCGGTGAGTAGTTCTTATCGATGCCGGCTTTCTTCATAATAATCTTGAGACGGTCGACTTGCTCATCGCCCACGCCGGTACGGCGCACATTTTCGACCGCGGTAAAGTAGCGGCGGACGATCTCCATCTTGGAAGCGTCGCGGCAGGCATCGTCATCGGTGATGGCAAAGCCGACCATATTGACGCCCATGTCCGTAGGGCTCTGGTAGGGGCTCTTGCCCAGAATCTTTTCCATCAGGGCACGGACCACCGGGAAGGCCTCGACGTCGCGGTTGTAGTTGACCGTGGTCTTGTTGTAGGCCTCCAAGTGGAAGGAGTCGATGATATTGGCATCGTCGAGATCGGCCGTTGCTGCCTCATAGGCGATGTTGACCGGATGCGTGAGGGGCAGATTCCAGACCGGGAAAGTCTCGAACTTGGCGTAGCCGGCGGCGGTGCCGTGCTTGTGCTCGTGATAGAGCTGCGAGAGGCAAGTGGCGAGCTTGCCTGAGCCGGGGCCGGGAGCGGTGACCACGACGAGCGGACGAGTGGTCTCGACAAACTCATTCTTGCCATAGCCGTCGTCGGACACGATCAGGTCGACGTCGTGCGGATACCCCTCGATGGGATAGTGCAGCTTGGCGGGGATACCGAGCGCGTTCAGGCGGTTGCGGAATACATCGGCAGCGGGCTGGCCGGCGTACTGGGTGATGACCACAGCCGCGACGGCAAAGCCGTTGCCGCGGAACAGGTCAACCAGGCGCAGCACATCCTCGTCATAGGTAATGCCAAGGTCACCACGAGCCTTGTTTTTCTCGATGTGGTTCGCGTTGATCGCGATGATAACCTCGACATCGTCGGCGATGCTCTTGAGCATGCGGAACTTGCTGTCCGGTTCAAAACCCGGCAGCACGCGACTCGCGTGATAGTCGTCAAACAGCTTGCCGCCAAACTCCAAATAGAGTTTGCCGCCAAACTGCGAGATGCGCTCCTTAATGTGAGCAGCCTGCAGCTCGATATACTTCGCGTTGTCGAAACCCTGGCGCATATATGGCTCCCGTCCCGTTTCCATTTAATGTTCTAGGCGATTATAACGGAGCCCGCCCTCCCCGATACCCAGACCATCAACAGGCACCAACCAAACATCCGTCAAACCTCTTGTCGGACATATTTGGTGCAAACTAACCTGACCCCATTGCACCGCCCCATAACACCAACAATGGCAGCGCCGCAGGTGGAGCAAAAGTCAGCGAAAGCCCGCCAGAGCGAGCAAGGTGACGTGAAAGAGGAGGGCATAGGCCTTTTGGCCATGCCCGACGATTGAACGTCAGATTGCCGCTCTGGCGGGCTTGCAGCGTCGAGTGGTTCCGGCGTTTGGTAAAACGCCGGAACACAAGAGCGCCCCCTCCCGCGCACGGAACGGAAGGGGGCTAAAGGTAGGAGTCTACCGGTGGGTTTACCCCACCGGACAGACGATGACCAGGTGATCCTCTACAGGATCGTCAAGGTTTCCGTGGGGTACCCGTTGGGTACTTAGAGCAGCACGCAGGCGACGGTCAGGATGACGGCGCAGACGACGGAGAGCGCGACGATGAGCTTAAGGGCAAACTTGAGCCAGGTCGTCCACTCGATCTTGGCCAGGGCGAGACCGCCCATGATGGCGCCGGAGGTCGGGGTGAACAGGTTCACGACACCGATGGCGGCGGAGAAGATCATGACCATGACCTCGGGCGAGAAGCCGAGCTTAACAGCCAGCGGTCCCATGATAGGCATGGAGACGGTGGCCATACCAGAGGTCGAAGGGATCAGGAAGGACAGGCCGAAGTAGACCAGGAAGCTCATGGGAGCGAAGATCACGCCGGACAGGCCAGCCAGGGCATTGGCGGCAGCGTCGAGGACGAAGACGTCGAGGCCGGTGTTAGCCATGAGGACGGAGATACCACGGGCGAGGGCGATAACGAGAACAACGGACATCATGTCGGCAGCGCCGGTGATGAAGGTGTTGACGATCTGCTTCTCGGACAGGCCACCGATGATACCGATCAGGACGGCCATGAGGAAGAACCAGGTGGAAGCCTCGTCGAAGTACCACTGGCCAATGGGCAGGCCGGTGATCAGGGCAGACCAGCCCTGGACGACGGCGTTACCATCGGCGTCGTAGACAGCGCCAGCGTCGAAGAAGTTGGCGACGCCCTCGTTGAGATCGGCCAGCGGAATGAAGCCGACGATCATGACGACGAAGGTGAAGGCGAAGGCGATCAGAACACCCTTCTGACGACCGGTGAGCTTGACCTCCTTGTGGACCTCGGAAGCAGCCTTGCCGTGAGCCTCTTCGGCGTCCTTGAGCTCCTGCATCGACAGGATGGTGGAACCCTTGTCAGCCTTGACCTTCTTGGCATAGTTCATCACGAAAACGATGGACATAGCGGTAGTGACAATCCACAGGACGGCACCGAGGCCGATGATGATGGACTGGTTGACCTCAATGCCAACGCCGGTCAGAGCGTCGACGGCAGCGCCGACGGCGAACGGGTTAACCGTGGAGCCCAGGCAGCCGCAGCCAGCGCCGAGCAGGACGGTAGCGGCGCCGACCATGGGGTCGAAGCCAGCGGCCATCATGGTAGCGGCGAGCAGGGCGTAGAAGGGAACGGTCTCCTCGCACATACCATAGGTGGTACCACCGAGGGAGAAGATGAGCATAAGGACAGGAACGAGCATGATCTCGTTGCCCTTAAGCTTCTGCACCAGAACGGCGATGCCGTTGTCCAGAGCGCCGGTCTCGGTCATCATACCGAGGAAGCCGCCCAGGATCATAACGAAGAGGCAGACGGGCAGAGCGTCAGCGAAGCCCAGGATCGGGGCGGTGCAGAAATCGCTCAAGCGGGCTGCAGTAACCGCGCCGCCGGACGTGCCGGAGACGATAACGGTAATCACTGCAACAATTGCCAGCAGAGCTAGAAGAATGGTGAACGATGAAGGCATACCGCGCTTTTTCTTAGCGGTCTCAGTCATGGTTCTCATCCCCCCTTCATAAATCATTTAACTTTCTCGCGCTAAGCGGATCTTCCGTGCCGTGCCCACCGCCCGACGCGAGATATTTACCAGACAAAGCCGCTCGGGGTGTGCAGCAAGACACCCCGAGCGAGATGCTAGATGCTCTTACTTGAGCGTGGCGTACATGACAGCCTTGATGGTGTGCATGCGGTTCTCGGCCTCGTCGAAGACCTTGGAAGCGGGGCTCTCGAAGACCTCGTCGGTGACCTCCTGCTCGGTGATGCCGAACTGCTCGCACTTCTCTGCGCCAATCGTGGTGTTGGTGTCGTGGAAGCTGGGCAGGCAGTGCAGGAAGATGGCACCCGGGTTGGCCATAGCCATGACCTCGGAGGTAACACGATACGGGGTAAGCTGAGCGATGCGCTCGGCCCAGACCTCGTCGGGCTCGCCCATGGAGACCCACACGTCGGTGTAGATAACGTCGGCACCGGTGACGCCGTCCTTGACGTCGGTGGTCAGCTTGATGGTGCAGCCGTTGGCCTCGGCGATGGGCTTGCAGGCCTCGATGACGTCGTCAGCGGGCATGCACTCCTCGGGGCCGCAGGCCACGAAGTTCATACCGAGCTTGGAGCAGACGACCATGAGGGAGCGAGCAACGTTGTTTTTGCAGTCGCCCATGAAGACGAGAGTCTTGCCCTTGATGTCGTAGTTGAAGTTCTCCTGGACGGTCAGGATGTCGGCGAGCATCTGGGTGGGATGCCACTCGGTGGTCAGGCCGTTCCAGACAGGCACGCCGGACTTAGCAGCGAGCTCCTCGACGTCGTCCTGGGCAAAGCCACGGAACTCGATGCCGTCATACATGCGGCCGAGAACGCGGGCGGTGTCCTCGATGGACTCCTTCTTGCCCATCTGCGACGAACCCGGATCGAGGTAGGTGACGCCCATGCCCAGATCCATGCCGCCGACCTCGAAGGCGCAGCGGGTACGAGTGGAGGTCTTCTGGAAGAGCAGAACGATGTTCTTGCCCTCGAGATAGCGGTGCGGAACGCCAGCGCGCTTCATATCCTTGAAGTTCTTGGAAAGCTTGAGCAGGTACTCGATCTCCTCGGTGGTGAGGTCGAGAAGCTTGAGGAAGCTACGGCCGGAGAGGTTAACACCCATGGTTCGATTCCTTTCGAAGAAATGAATTACGTAAGTATTAGTGTTGCCCGTTTAACGGGCGAAGCCGGTGCGGTTGTAGGGGGACCGCACCGGAAACGGAAAGACTTAGAGGTCCTCGCGCCAGAAGGGCATGCTCATGCAGCGCGGGCCGCCGCGGCCGCGGGAGAGCTCGGCGGAGGGCACGACGAGAAGGTCCAGGCCCT
>JAGZSF010000003.1 GCA_018381235.1 Collinsella sp.
ATGGCACTTCGACATCATTGTCGCAGCCCCGACCCGCGGTCACGAGCGGGGGCTCCTGCCTTTTTAGTGCCCTCGGATTGGGTCATAGTGTCTGTCGTTACCAAAACATCGGCGTTTTCGTTGCCGGTAGTCATTGGGGACGTTCTTGAATGACTAGTCGTTTAAGAACGTCCCCAATGACTAGGTCGGAAAAATTCTTAAAAAAGTTCTTGCCCTTCGCCCGATCGTCCGTATAATAAACTTCGTTGCTTGAGAGCACGCACCTATTCCTCGGTAGCTCAATGGTAGAGCACGCGGCTGTTAACCGCGCTGTTGTAGGTTCGAGTCCTACCCGGGGAGCCAGAATTTCTCAGCCCATTCCGCTGGGCTTTTAAATTCCTCGGTAGCTCAATGGTAGAGCACGCGGCTGTTAACCGCGCTGTTGTAGGTTCGAGTCCTACCCGGGGAGCCAGGTTGTAAAACCCGTCGCTTATGCGGCGGGTTTTTTCATGCCGCGATCGGCTGTCGCGAACGTTGCCGTATCAACATTTCGTGTCGAGGATGTAATCGTGAACCCCGTCGCCTCAACATGGCTTGGTCGTTGTAGAATATTGCAATGATTACTCCCACGACATGGTGCCGCGAGCACCAGAAAAGGAGATTCTTGTGTCTGAGACCATTAACGGCAGCTTGAGCGTCTCGAATGACGTTATTGCCGATATTGCCGGTTATGCCGCGATGACGTGCTACGGCGTCGTCGGTATGGCCGAGCAGCTCCAGGGCGCCGAGAGCGTGCGCCTGCTTGCCGGTCAGCGCCTCCGCAAGGGCGTGCTTGTCTCCGCCGATGAGAATGGCCTCACGGTCGACCTTCACGTCGTGCTCGAGAACGGCGTCAACATGAAGTCCGTCTGCCACAATCTTTCGAGTTCCGTTGCCTTCACCCTGCAGGAGATCGCCCAGATCGATCCCGCCAGCCTTAAGATCGGCATTCACATCGACGCGCTCAAGAGCCGTCTGAACTAGCATCCGAAAACGGAGATTCTAACACCCATGATTGCAAAGACCATTCGCACCTGTTTTCCGATCGCTGCGGCTGCCGTTTCCGACAAGGCCGAGGAGATCAACAAGCTCAACGTCTTCCCTGTACCCGATGGCGATACCGGCACCAACATGTCGCTCACGCTCGCCTCGGTGACCAAGGAGCTTTCTGCTCTTCCTGCCGACGCCGACATGGAAGCCATCGCCGGTGCCATCACCCACGGCTCCCTCATGGGTGCCCGCGGTAACTCCGGCGTTATTACGTCGCAGATTCTGCGCGGTGTGGCCGAGGGCCTTGTCTCTGCCGACGAGTCCATTACGTCCGCCAATATCGCCTTCGCTTTCCGTCGCGCCGTTAAGGTCGCCTTCCAGGCTGTCCGCAAGCCCATCGAAGGCACGATCCTCACGGTCCTGCGTGATGTCTCGACCAAGGCCGATGAGTGCGAGAAGAAGAAGTTCTCGGCCGAGGATGCGCTCGATGCCATCGTCGTCGAGGCGTACCAGTCCGTCGCCCGCACGCCCGACCTGCTGCCCGTTCTGAAGGAGAACGGCGTGGTCGACTCCGGCGCCTTTGGATTTGCCATTTTCCTCGAGAACTTTGTGGCTGCCGCTCTTGGCCGCAGCACCGTTGTCGAGGATTTCTCCGCTACGTTTGATTCCGCAGGCTCTGCCCGCGATGCCGCTCTTGGCCGTGTTGAGATCGAGGCCAATGACGACTGGGAGGGCTCGGAGTTCCGTTACTGCAATGAGTTCCTGTTTAAGGCAGACGCCCCGTTTGACGAGGACGAGTGCCTTAAGTTCCTGGGCTCCATGGGCGACTGCGAGCTGCTCGTTGGCGCTTACCCCGATTACAAGATTCACGTGCACTCCAACACGCCCAACCTGGTGCTCGAGCACATGCTGCAGCTTGGTCAGATCTACGAGGTCTTTATCCACAACATGGAGATGGAGGCCCACGACCGTACCGCCAAGATTCATGAGGACCAGGAGAAGGCTGCCGAGCCCGCCAAGGCGCTGGGCTTTGTCGCCGTTGCCGCCGGTTCGGGCGAGGCCGACATCCTCAAGTCCCTCGGCGTTGACGTGATCGTCTCGGGTGGCCAGACCATGAACCCCTCGACCGCCGACCTGCTGGGCGCCGTCGACCAGGTCAACGCGACCTCGGTCATCATCCTGCCCAACAACGGCAACATCCGCATGGCTGCCGAGGCCGCTGCCTCTGCCTGCACCGATAAGAAGGTCGCCGTCGTTCCCACCAAGACCGTTCCCCAGGCGTTCTCCGCGCTGTTCGCCGTCCTGCCCGATTCCGAGCTCGAGGACGCCGTCGCCGCTATGGTCGACGCCATCAGCGAGGTCCGCGATGGCGAGGTCACCCGCGCCGTGCGCGACTCCAGCGCCTCGGACGGCTCTCCGATTCACTCCGGTGACGTCATGGGTATCATCGCCGGTTCCATCGACGTGGTCGGCTCCGATGTGAAACAGGTCACCCTCGACTGCATCAACCGTATGCAGGAGGAAGAGGAGGGCGACGCGCTGACGATTCTGGCCGGCGAGGAACTGTCCGACGAGGCCTTCCAGGAGATCGTCGACGCCATCGAGGAAGCTCAGCCCGACCTGGAGGTCGATGCCCATCGTGGCGAGCAGCCGCTCTATCCCGTGATCTTCTCGATCGAGTAGGCATCTGAACATGTCCGAGATATGCTCCGTGCCGCGCGTCTCGGAGCGCTTTGCCCAGAGCAATGCGCTCGGCGAGGATATCGCGCGACTCAAATATGTTTCGGGTAAACGTGAGGAGGCCCTTCGCCGTCTGGGAATTCGGACGGTGGGGGACCTCCTTCTCCATATCCCGCATCGATATCTGGACTTCACTCGCTCATGGTCCATCGAGATGGCGCCCATCGGTACCGTGTGCACCATCATTGCCACGGTCGATCGCATTGTTCAAAAGCAGCCTCGTCCGCGCATGCAGGTGACCGAGGTATCGCTCGTGGATGACACGGGCGTGCTGCAGGTCGCCTTTTTCCGCCAGCCCTGGATTGTCCAGCAGCTTAAGCGGGGCGACCGCCTGGCCGTGATGGGCAAGGTCGAGTTTGCCTACGGCTTTAAGCAGATGGCCTCGCCGCATTTTGAAAAGCTTGAGGGTGGTCGTGCCGCGGGTACCATTTTGCCGGTCCATTATGTGAGCGATGGGGTGAGCCAGGCATGGATGCGCCGCATCGTGAGCGGTGCTCTTGAGCTCGTCGGCAATCCCTTTGATCCCATCCCGGCACCGCTGCGCGCAAAGCGCAAGCTCATGAGCAATGCCCGTGCGCTTCGTTCAATCCACTTTCCCTCGAGTATGGCCGAGCGCGACATTGCGCGCCGCCGTTTGGCCTATGAGGAGTGCCTGTACCTGCAGCTCGCACTGCGTCTGCGCAATGACGGCGGCTTGGTCGAGGTGGTTCCCTACGCCCACACCGCGGGCGAGCACCTTGCTGCTCTCAAGCAAGCCCTGCCGTTTTCGCTGAGCGACGAGCAGGAGGCCGCATTCCAGGATATTTTGCATGATATGTGCGATGATACGCGCGTCATGAACCGTCTGCTGCTGGGTGACGTCGGTACCGGCAAGACGGCCGTTGCCGCTTGTGCGTTGGCCGTGGCCGTCGATAGCGGCACCCAGGGCTGCGTCATGGCGCCTACGGGCGTGCTGGCTCGTCAGTATGCCGATAAGACCGGCCCCTTGCTCTCTCAGGCTGGCATGTCCTGGGCGCTCCTGACGGGCGCCACGCCGGCGGCGGAGCGCGAGCGCATCCATAAGCAGCTGGAATCGGGCAAGCTTGACGTGCTCTTTGGTACGCATGCCGTGCTTTCCGAAGACGTGAATTTTAAGCACTTGTCGCTCGTGGTTATCGACGAACAACATCGCTTTGGCGTGGGTCAGCGCAACGCCTTGCGCGCGAAGGGCCCCGGCGCGGACCTGCTCGTCATGACGGCGACGCCCATCCCGCGCACGCTGGCGCTCTCGGTCTACGGCGACCTGGATACGAGTATCATCCGCCATCGTCCCGTCCCGGGTGCCGGCGTGGCGACGCGCGTTCTCACCGAGTCGAGTCGCGACCTGGCCTATGGTGCCATCCGCGAGGCGCACGAGAAGGGTCAGCAGGCCTACGTGATCTGTCCGCTTGTGGAGCCGAGTGACTCGGCCGACGAGCTCGAGGATGTGCCCGGTATCGCCCGCGACGACGAGGGCCGTGTGACCGTTCCCGTGCCGCTGCACGATACGGCGACCGAGCTCGACCGCCTGCGCCTGGCGCTGCCGGGCCTTACGATAGAACGTCTCCACGGCCGCATGCGGGCGGGGGAGAAGGATCGCGTGATCGACGCCTTTAAACGCGGTGAGATTGACGTGCTCGTTTCGACCACCGTGGTCGAGGTTGGCGTCGACGTGCCCAACGCCACCGTCATGGTCATCGAGAACGGCGAGCGCTTTGGTTTGGCCGCCCTGCATCAGCTTCGCGGTCGTGTGGGCCGTGGCGGCGTGGCGGGCACGTGCCTGGTCATGACGCACTCCAAGGGCAACGGCGGCGTATCAGCGGCACAGGATCGCTTGCAGTCGCTCGAGAAGACCGCAGACGGCTTTACACTCGCACAGATGGACCTACGCCTTCGCCACGAGGGCGAAATCTTGGGTTACCGTCAGCATGGTGGCGTGACCCTGCGTTTTGTCGACCTTGATGCCGACGAGGAGCTTATCGAGTGGGCGCATTTGGACGCGGTCGAGCTCTTGCGGTATGCTAGCAATCTTGACTCTGTGGCGACGCGTCCCCTGCGCGATGCGGTTGCCGAGCGATATCGACATATTTTTAAGGAGGTCAGCGGAGGATGAGAATCATCGGCGGTGAATGGCGCGGTCGCAAGATCGAAGAGCCGCGCGGTCGCGATGTTACGCGTCCGACGACCGACCGCGTGCGCGAGGCGTGCGCATCCATGGTCCTATCGGCCTTCGACTTCGATTTGGACGAGGTTCGCGTACTGGATGCCTTTGGCGGCTCCGGTGCCCTAGGCATCGAGATGCTCTCGCGGGGCGCCCGTTCGCTCACGACGTTCGAGATCGATCGCAATGCCGCGAGGCTCATTACCAAGAATATCGAGTCGCTCTGCCGCGATCGCGCGCGTTGGCGTGTGGTGACGGGCGATGTCCTTGCGAGCGCTTCGCGCGGCCGCGTGCTGGGCGGCCCCTTCGATCTGGTCTTGCTCGACCCACCCTATGCTTTTGGTGCTAAGCCGGTCGATGAGCTGCTGCAGAACCTGGCCCAGCAGGGTCTGCTCACCCCGGGCGCCTATGCTCTGTTTGAGCATGCCGCCGTCGACGCGGGTGCACATCCTGCCGGCTTTGTAACCGTGCGTGAGAAACGCTATGGCATCACCTCGGTCGACCTGCTCCGTTGGGTCGGCGAGGGCGAGGATGACGATTCCGCCACCGATGCCGATGGCAGCGACGGCGCGACGTTTCAGGAGGATGCCCATGAGTGACACCATTAACCGCGTCATCGTTCCGGGTACCTTCGATCCCATCACGTTCGGCCATATCGACGTCATCCGCCGCGCCCGTCGCATTTTTCCCAGCGTGATCGTGGCCGTTGCCGAGTCGCAGGGCAAAAACGGCGTGGGCACCACCTTTATGCTCGACGAGCGCGTGGCGCTGGCCCGTGAGGCACTCGGTGATATCGATGGCGTCGAGGTCCTGCCCTTTACCGGCCTGCTCGTCGACTTTGCTCGTGAGCAGGGTGCTGGTGCCGTGGTCAAGGGCCTGCGCGCCATGACCGACTTTGAGTATGAGCTGCAGCAAGCCGACCTCAACTACCGCTTGGATAGCGAGCTGGAGTCCATCTTTGTCATGAGTGCTCCGCAGTATGGCTACATCTCGAGCTCGGTGGTACGCCAGATCGCCTCGCTCGGTAGTGATGTTTCGACGTTTGTGCCGGCTAATGTGGTCGAGGCGCTTAAACATCGCTTTTCGTGACGTTTTTTATTGCCAGGTGGCATGTGGTAAACTAGCACGATGATATGTTACCTATGAAAGGAGACCGGATGCCGGGCGAGAATTTTCCTGGCGACAGGATCGTGAGCCTTGTCGACGAGCTCGAGGGGCTCATCCAAGAGGCTAAGACGCCGTTCGGCAAGAACGCCCAGATGAAGGTCATCGATGCCGACGTCTTCTTTAACATCCTCGATGAGATCCGCATGAGCTATCCCGAGGAATGGCAGAAGTCCCGCCGTATCCTCAAAGAGCGCGAGGAGCTTATGGCTTCCGCCGCCGCTCAGGCCGATTCCATCATCGCCGACGCTCAGCAGCAGGCCCTCACTATTGCCGGTGAGCAGGAAATTGTTCGCCTTGCGCAGCAGCAGGCCGACGATATCCGCGACCGTGCCCAGCAGTATGAGCGCGAGACGCGCTATGCTGCCGAGGATTACGCCGAGCAGGTCTTTACGCACCTCGAGGAGAACCTCAAGAGTCTGACCGGCACCGTCACCCGTTGCCGCCAGCAGCTCAATGAGGGCGCCGCCCAGCAGAATGGTCAGTGGTAATGGCTGAGTTCCCGAGCGTTACCGTCGATCTTTCCGAGCAGCTCGAGTTTCCCGGAGACTCGTATCCGCTGACCGGTAAGGTCGATGTCGCTGCCTACACGGTGGGCGAGAAAGAGTACCAGCTGCAGGACGGTATCGACTATGACGTGGTCTTTACCAATGCCGGCACCGGTGTTCTGCTTACCGGCATGGTTCGCGCGCACGCCACCGGCGAGTGCGACCGTTGCCTGGAGCCTGCCTCGTTTGACATTGCCGGCGAGATCGAGGAGTTCTATCTCTTCCATGAGCCCGAGGACCCCGAGGCCTACGAAGACGGCTATGAGCTCCTGGGCGAGGATCGCATCGTCGATTTGGGCGAGCCCATCAACGACGCCGTTGTCATGGACACGCCGTTTGTTGTGCTCTGCAAGCCCGATTGCCGCGGTCTTTGTCCCGTTTGCGGCGCCAATCTCAACGTGGAGCAATGCGATTGTGCTGTCCAAGCCGAGGCCGAATGGGCCGAAGCCACGGAAAATCCATTTGCAGCATTGAAGAATCTCAAGCTTGACGAGTAAAACTGTGGTAGTATCGCTACTTGCGCGTAATCGCCACACTGGATAGTTCATAAGGAAGGTCACTATGCCCGTACCTAAACAAAAGCAGGGTCGTATCCGCACTCACACCCGCCGTTCCGCCAACATGAAGATCTCGGCTGCGGCTCAGTCCACGTGCCCCCGTTGCGGTGCTGTCAAGCTCCCGCACCACGTGTGCCCTAGCTGCGGTTTCTACAAGGACCGCGAGGTTATCGTTACCGAGTAACGGTATACTCTGGATATGATGCCGTTCCAACTGGAACCACAATGGCCGGCTCATTGAGTCGGCCATTTTTGTATAAGGAGCATGTATATGAGTAACGTTCGCGTTTGTGTAGACGTTGTGGGTGGAGACGAGAAGCCGCAGGTTGTCCTCGACGGTATTGAGGCTGCACTTGCCGCCGATCTCGATATCGAGGTCTTGGCAGCTGGCCCCGCCGAAATCGTCAATCCCTTTGCTGCTTCCCATGCGCGCGTCGAGGCCCTGGAGGCACCCGACGTTATCGCCATGGACGACGATCCCATTCGCGCCGTAATGACCAAGCGTAAGTCGTCGATTGTGCTTTCTTGTCGCGCGATTAAAAAGGGCAACGCGGATGCGTTTTTCTCCGCCGGCTCTACCGGTGCCATGACAGCTGCTGCGACCGCCTACGTCACGCCGTTTCGATATATGGCCGAGGGTAAGAAGCAGCCGGTGCGTCCGTGCCTGACCAATGCGCTGCCCAATCGTGCCGGCGGTCTGACGGTGCTATGCGACATGGGTGCCAATCCCGATGTCGAGGTTGACGATATGGTGCGCTTTGCGCAGATGGGCAGCGCCTATGCGCGCGTCGTCTTGGGCATTGAACATCCCCGTGTGGGCCTGCTCGCCAATGGCACCGAGGACGAGAAGGGTTCCAACTTTACCAAGGCCTGCTTCCCTGCTATGAAGGCCGCAGTTCCGGGCTTTGTGGGCAACTGCGAAGGCACCGATCTCACCTCGGGCAATTTCGATGTCGTTGTTGCCGATGGCATGTCGGGCAATATCGCTCTCAAGGCTACCGAGGGCGCTGCCAAGTTTTTGCTGCAGGAGCTCAAGGGCGCCTTTATGTCCTCGCTCGGCACCAAGATCGCCGCGCTGCTCATCAAAAAGCAGATGCGCGAGATTAAGGCCAAGCTCTCTGGCGATGCCAAGGGCGGCGCCATCCTGCTGGGCCTGCGTGGTGTTGTCTTGATCGGCCACGGCGCCACGTCGGTCGAGGCCGTCAAAAACGGCACGCTCGCGGCGGCTGAGGCCGTACGTGCCGGACTGGTCGAGAACGTCGCCAACTCCATGGACGGCATCGTTTTATAACAGCGGCGTTATGCGCCTCGGGGCGTGCGTCGTGGGGTAGAATCAGAACCGTGTCTTGGTACCGCCCGGGCGGTACCATTCTTTTGGTATTCATGCACTATGAGAGGAAGCGCTATGGACCGCTCCGAAATCTTCGATAAGATCGCCGAAAATGCCGCTGACGTGCTGGGCGTCGATGTCGCCGACATTAGCGACGAGACCACTTTTGACGATCTCGATGCCGATTCGCTCGAGCGTCTGCAGCTGGTGACGGCCATCGAGGACGAGTTCGACCTCGAGATCGATGACGAGACCCTGCTGTCGCTCAACTCTGTCGCCGACGCCGTCGACGCGATCGAAAACGCCAAGGAGGCCTAAGTCTTGGCTTTGTCTGAACGACTCACGCGTGCCCAGGAGATCCTGGGCCATGAGTTCAATAACAAGGTGCTGCTGCGCGCGGCGCTCACGCATCCCTCGGCCGTCGAGGGCCTGCCGGTCTCTGCCAGCTATGAGCGCCTTGAATTTTTGGGCGATTCCATTTTGGGCGCCGTGGTGGCCCGTTCGCTCTTTGAGTCCTATCCCGAGTTTGACGAGGGCAAGCTCACACGCCTGAAGGTGTCCCTTGTCTCGGGCGCCACGCTGTCCGAGGTGTCGCACGAGCTGGGTATCGACGACATCATCATCTTTGGCGCCTCCGAGACCGGTACCGGCGCGCGCGGCCTGCACTCGGCGCTTGAGAACGTTTACGAGTCGCTCGTGGGCGCGTTGTATCTGGATGCCGGTTGGGATGCGGCGGCGGAGTTCATCCACCGTACGCTTAAGCCGCACCTGGCCACCGAGCGTGCCGAGCACCCCGCGAACCCCAAGTCGTTCTTGCAGGAGTGCGTGCAGGCAGACGGCCACGAGCCTCCCGCGTATAAGCTGGTCGGCTCCGAGGGCCCCGCGCATGCGCCCACCTTTACCGCTGTGGTGCTCATCGACGGTATTCGCCAGGGTCGCGGCACCGGTTCCTCCAAGAAGGAGGCCGAGGGAGCCGCTGCACTCGAGGCACTCGACCGCATGGGCTATACCACCAACGGCGTGATTCTCAACAAGAAGCCT
Source organism: Collinsella sp. (assembly GCA_018381235.1). GTDB lineage: Bacteria > Actinomycetota > Coriobacteriia > Coriobacteriales > Coriobacteriaceae > Collinsella. Next base: position 9,568 of record JAGZSF010000003.1, read on the forward strand.
GTTTAAGCGAGGAACCGTGTATCTCAAGTCCCTCACGCTCAAAGGGTTCAAGTCGTTTGCCGACCGCGCCCATATGACGTTTGAGCCGGGCCTGACCGTCATCGTCGGTCCCAACGGCTCGGGAAAATCGAACATCTCCGACTCGATTCTGTGGGTCCTGGGCGAGCAGAGTGCCAAGCAGCTGCGCGGCCAGGCCATGGAGGACGTCATCTTCTCGGGCTCGTCGGCGCGCAAGCCGGTGGGTGTCGCCGAGGTCACGCTGGTGCTCGATAATTCGGACCATATGCTGCCCGTCGACTTTGACGAGGTCGCCATTACCCGTCGCATGTACCGCTCGGGCGAAAGCGAGTACCTCATCAACTCGAGCCCGTGCCGCCTGATGGACATTCAGGACATCCTGCACGATTCGGGCCTGGGCAAGGATACGCATTCCATCATCAGCCAGGGCAAGCTCGACGCCATTTTGCAGAGCCGCCCCGAGGAGCGCCGCGCCCTTATTGAGGAGGCTGCCGGCATCTCCAAGCATAAGCGCCGCAAGGAGCGTGCGCTCAAAAAGATTAAATCGATGGACGAGCACCTGACCCGTGCCCGCGACATCAATAAGGAGATCGCCCGCCAGCTGCGGCCGCTGGAGCGTCAGGTCGATCGCGCGCGCAAGTACAAAGAGCTGTCCTCGCGTGCGAACGAGCTTACGCAGATGCTGGCCGTCGACGAGCTTCGTTCGCTGCAGTCGCAGTGGAACGACCTGGAGAGCCGCTCCAAGGAGGGCGCTGCCGAGCTTGAGCTTGCGCAATACCGCTTGGGCGAAAAGGAGCGCGAGCTCGAGAAGCTCCAGGTCATGCTCGAGGAAAAGGGCCTGTTTGTGGGTGATCTGGGCGAGCAGCGCCGTCATATGCAAGACGTGGTCGGCCGCATCAACTCCGACATGCGCCTACTCGAGGAAAAGGGCCACAACATGGTGTCGCGCCTGTCCGACATGCGCGGCCAGATCTCGAGCTCTGAGCATCAGCGTCGTCGCGTGGTCGAGGAGCTCGAGGATGCGCGTGCCCAGCTTGAGGAAGTGACCGGTGCGCACATGCAGGCCCAGGACGACGTTGATGCCGCCGGTCCTGCCGCCGCCCAGCTCCACGAGCGTCGCGTGGCGCTCGACAATCAGATTTCGCAGCTCACGCGCGAGCAGCGCGATGTGCAGCGTGTGGCCGATAACGCCGCGCTCGAGCTCGCCAAGGTGAAGGACTCGCTGAGCAACGCCGAGGTCGAGGACAACATGTACGCCTCGCGCCTGGAGCAGATCGACGAGCAGCTCGAGGAGGTTACGGCCTCGCTCGAGAGCCGTCGCGACCGCGCTGAGGAACTTGACGGTGCGCTCGATCAGGCCCGCCAGGCACAGATTGATGCTCGCGAGGCCACCGAGGTCGCCCGTGCGGCGTTGAAGGACTTGCGTAATCGTGAGAGTGAGGCGCGCAACAAACTTTCCGAGGTTCGCTCGGAGCTTGCCAGCCAAAAGAAGCTCGATGCCCGCATGGCCGACAGCTCGCCGCTGGTGAGCCGTCTGATGGGCGCGATGGGCGATGATGTCTCGGGTCGTCTGGGCGACGTGCTCGAGGCTCCTTGTGAGCTCGAGGGCCTGGTCGAGCAGCTGCTTGCTGGCGATATCGATGCCTTGCTGTTTGATGACGCCGCTACGCTTGAGCGCGCCGGTCGTGCGGCTCTGGACCAAAAGAAGGCTTCGGGCGAGGCACTGCTGGTGGCGCGCGGCGTGAGCGGCGGTGCTGCTGCTAAGGGCGCTGCCGGTTCGCGTCTGGTCGACCGTCTGTCCGTGCGTTCCGGGTATGGCCCGGTTGTCGAGGCCCTGCTCGGCGGCTATTACGTGGTCGATGACTTGGCTGCCGCGCTGGCGGCACCAGTCGTTGACGGTGTGACCTATGTGACGCCCGATGGCGCCCGCGTGAGCTGTGGCGGCCTGGTGCGCGTGGGACTCGATGCCGGCGAGGCTTCGGGTGCCCTGGAGCGCAAGCGTCGCATTCGCGAGCTGGAGGGCCTTGAGCCCGATTTGGCTGTCGTGTTTGAGCATGTGTCGGATCAGGTCGTCGAGGCCAATGCGGCCGTCGAGGAGGCGCGTGCCGCTGAGGGCGATGCCGCCGGCGAGATCGCCCGTCTTGAGGGCGAGCGCCGCTCGCTGCTCTCCGAGATCGGCCGCCTGGAGCAAAGCGCCAACAACGCCGAGGTCGAGCGCGTGCGCATTTCCAAGCGTCGCGAGCAGGCCGCCGAGGCCGTTCGCGCTGCGCGCCCGCGCGTTGACGAGCTCACCCGTTCGCGCGACGAGGCCCGCGCGCAGGCAAGCGACCTGGGTCTCCAGATTGCCGAAGCCAACGACGAGCTCGATCGCGTGCGTCGTGACGATTCCGAGGCAGCCGGCAAGCTCGCCGATGCCAAGGTCCGCCTGGCTCAGACGAGCGAGCGTCTGCGTTCGCTGAAGGGCCGCGTGCCCGACCTGGAGCATCGCCTGGAGGGCATCGACCGCCGTATCCGCGGAACACGCCAGGCTTCGCGCTCGCTCGAGTTGCTGCGTCTGCGCGTCGACCCCATGCACGAGCGCTATTCGGCCCTTCTGGAGCGCGCGTCGGATTGGGCCGCGCGTCTGCGTGACCAGGCTTCGCTCGAGGAGGCGGACTCGGCCTCGCTTAAGAAGACCATCGAAGACGCCAAGGCCGAGGTTGCTCGTGCCAAGGAGCGGGTCGATGCCGCCACGGCGACGCAAAATGAGTTCAAGGTCTCTCGCGGCAAGCTCGAGGTGCAGGTAGAGGCGGCCATCAAGGCCATTACCGCCGATGGCACCACGGTGCTCGAGGAAGCGCTCATGCTTCCTGCGCCTACCGACCGCGATGCCGCCGAGCGCGAGCTCAACCAGCTCGTGCGCCAGATCAACAACCTGGGCCCTGTGAACCAGGTTGCCATGGAGGAGTACGAGCAGCTCAAGCGCCGCGCCGATTACATCGAGGAGCAGCTGGCCGATCTTGAGAGCGCACGCAAGGCGCTCACCAAGATCACGGTGGCCATCGACCGCAAGATGCGTAAAGCCTTCCTGGTGACCTTTGAGAAGGTCGATGCGAACTTCCGCGAGATCTTCGCCATGCTGTTCCCGGGTGGCCAGGCACATCTGGAGATGACCGATCCCGAGCATCCGGCCGAGACAGGCATCGAGGTCGTGGCGCAGCCGCGTGGCAAGCGCATCAGCAAGATGATGCTCATGTCGGGCGGCGAGAAGAGCCTGACGGCGCTCGCCCTGCTCTTTGCCGTGTATCGCACGCGTACGGTGCCGTTCTATGTGCTGGACGAGGTCGAGGCGGCGCTCGATGACGCCAACCTGTCCAAGCTCATCGGCGCGCTCGATGTTTTGCGTTCCGATACGCAGCTCTTGGTTATCTCGCATCAGCGCCGTACTATGGAGGACGCTGACGTCCTCTACGGCGTCTCGATGCAAGCCGACGGCGTCAGCCGCGTCGTCTCGCAAAAACTCGATCGCGAAACCGGAAAGGTCGTGAATGCATAATGGGATTCTTCGATGCTCTCTCGCGCGGACTTGAGCGCAGCCGCGAGGCCCTCAACGAGGTCTTTTATTTTGGCGGCGAGGTCGACGAGGATTTTTGGGAGGACCTAGAGGACACTCTCGTCATGGGTGACATGGGTGCCGAGGTCGCGATTAAGGTGTCCGATGACCTGCGCGATGCCGCGGCCAAGAAGAACCTCAAGACCGCCCCGCAACTCCGTCGCGCCCTGGCCGAGCAGCTCGAGCAACATTTTGTGCCCGCCGAGCGAGATCCGTTCGCCGACACGCCGAGCTGCGTGCTGTTTGTGGGCATTAACGGTGCCGGCAAGACCACCACGGTCGGCAAGATCGCGAGCGCCATGGCTGCCCGCGGCAAGAACGTCGTGATCGGTTCGGCCGATACCTTCCGCGCCGCCGCCATCGAGCAACTCGATGTGTGGGGCCAGCGCGCAGGCGTCCCCGTCATCAAGCGCGACCGCGGCTCCGACCCGGCAAGCGTTTGCTACGACGTGCTCGACGAGGCCGACAAGCGCGGCAGCGACCTGGTGCTTATCGACACCGCCGGCCGTCTGCACACGAGCCCCGAACTCATGCGTGAGCTTGCCAAGGTGGTCAACGTGACGCGTAAGCGCGCCGCCAATATGGCCGCCGGCCCCATGCCTGTCTCGGTCGTCCTCGTGATCGATGCCGCGACAGGCCAAAACGGTCTGAACCAGGCGCTCGAGTTTAACGAGGCGCTGGGTCTGGACGGTATTATCATGACAAAGCTCGACGGAACGGCTAAGGGCGGTATCGCCATGGCCGTTGCCGAGAAGCTCAAGCTCCCGATCCTGCGCGTGGGCGTGGGCGAGCAGGTCGATGACCTGCAGGAGTTCAATGCCAAAGATTTCTGCCGCGCCCTGGTGGGCGAGTCCAACTAAGGAGTAACCAGTGTTTGATTCCCTGAGCGATCGCCTCAACGACACATTTGACCGCTTGCGCGGCAAGGGTAAGCTGACCGAGGCCGATATCACCTCGGCCATGCGCGACATTCGCATGGCGCTGCTTGAGGCCGACGTCAACTTCAAGGTCGTCAAGGAGTTTGTCGCCAAGACCAAGGAGCGCTGCATGACCGCCGAGGTCATGGAGTCGCTGTCGCCGGCGCAAAACGTCGTCAAGATCGTGCTCGACGAGCTCACCGAGATGCTCGGCTCCACCGAGAGCAAGCTCGTCTTTAGCAACCGCATTCCCAATGTCATCATGCTCGTGGGCCTTCAGGGCTCCGGTAAGACCACGGCGGCCGTAAAGCTGGCCTACCTGCTCAAGAAGCAGGGCCGCTCGCCGCTGCTCGCCGCGTGCGACGTCTACCGTCCCGCCGCCGCCGACCAGCTGGCCACGCTTGGTGGCGAGATCGGCGTGCCGGTCTTCCGCGGTGACGGCGCGCACCCGGTCGACATTGCCAAGGGCGCCATCCAGGAGGCCGTCGACCACCTGCGCGACGTGGTCATCGTCGATACCGCCGGTCGTCTGCAGATTGATGAGCAGATGATGCAGGAGGCTGTGGATATCAAGAAGGCCGTCAAGCCCGATCAGGTGCTGATGGTCGTCGATGCCATGACCGGCCAGGATATCGTCAACGTCGTCTCGACCTTCGCCGAGCGCACCGACTTTGACGGCGTGATCATCTCCAAGCTTGACGGCGACGCCCGTGGCGGCGGCGCGCTTTCCGTGCGCCAGGTGACCGGCAAGCCCATCAAGTTCGTGAGCATGGGCGAGAAGCCCGATTCTTTGGAGCCGTTCTACCCCGACCGTATGGCCAAGCGCATCTTAGGCATGGGCGACGTCGTCGGCATCATCGAGAAGGCTCAGGAGGCGGCCGATGCCGAGCAGCTTGAGGCTGCCGAGCGCATGCTGCGCGAGGGCTTTACCATGAACGACATGCTCGACCAGATGAAGGCCGTCAAGAAGATGGGCGGCATGAAGGGTATCCTGGGTATGCTTCCCGGCGGTCAGCGCGCGCTCAACCAGATGGGCGGCAACCTGGACGAGGGCATCTTCGACAAGAACGAGGCCATCATCATGTCGATGACCAAGGAGGAGCGCCTGCGTCCCTCTATTATCAACGGCCAGCGTCGCGCCCGCATCGCCAAGGGCGCCGGCGTGACCCCCACCGAGGTCAATAGCCTTATGAAGCAGTGGGGTGAGATGAACAAGATGATGGGCCGCATGCGCACGATGGCCAATCAGGCGCAAGCCGGCGGTAAGAAGGGCAAAAAGGGAAAGAGGGGCAAGAAGATGCGCATGCCCAATATCCCTGGCCTGGACGCTATGGGTCTGGGCGGCATGGGCGGCCTGGGAACGGGCGGCCCCAAGTCCGATATGGACCTGCTGCGCCAGATGGAAGCGCAGATGCGCAATAAGAAATAGGGCTGTAATTCCAGCTTGATATGGCAAAGGCCACTCGGAAGCTACCGGGTGGCCTTTGTTGTTGGCTTTGATTGTTTGGCTGCGTGCAGCGTCGTGTCCCGAGCTCGCGGTGCCGTGCCGTTAGTGGCAGCCGCAGCCCTCGTGGCCCTCGTGCTCGTGATGGTCGTGGCAGCTGCAGGACTCGCCATGTTCGTGGGCGTGGTCGTGGTCATGGCCGTGGCAGCCGCACGTGGCCTCGCCGTTCTGTGCGAGCGTGCCGGCGATAAGGGCCTCGACGCAAGCGTCGCAGCTGCCCTGGGCACCTGCGTATACCGTGATGCCGGCTTGGGCAAGCGCGTTGATAGCGCCACCGCCGATGCCGCCGCAGATGAGCGTGTCCACGCCGCCGTTGGCGAGCAGGCCCGCAAGGGCACCGTGGCCGGTGCCGCCGGTACCCACGACCTGCTCGTTGAGCACCTTGCGGTCCTGAATGTCGTAGATCTTGAACTGCTCGCTGCGGCCAAAGTGCATAAAGATGTTGCCGTTGTCGTACGTGGTTGCCACCCTCATGGTGTCGACCTCCTTTGCTGGCCATACGGCCGTCACTGTGGTGATGGGGGAGTACGCGATATTGCCGCCCTCGATGATGAGCGCTCGTCCGTTGACCAGTGCGTTTGCCACCTTGCGATGCGCGCGGCTGCAGATGGCCGCCACCGTGGCGCGGGCGATGCCCATTTGCTGGGCGACGGCCTCTTGATTGAGGCCTTCCAGGTCGCATAGGCGTAGGACTTCGAGCTCGTCGACCGTCATCTCGATGGCGTCTCCGCTGGCAAGGCCGTCAGGGGTAAAGCCGCGATATTCGGGGATGATCCCAACGCGGCGCAATTTTTCGCGTCTTCCTGCCATACACTCTCCAAATCTGACATATGTCAGTAATAGGATAACGCGGCAGCGGAACCGTGCAAGGCATTTTTGGCATATGTCAGAAAAAGGCAAAGGTGTTCCGCTTGTGAATGCGGGCCGTGCTGCCGTGCATTGCGTGTGCCCGTCCAAGTGTCCAATCCGACACTGCATGCCTGGGCTACAATAAAAATCGCTTATAGGCGACTGACAGGAGGGTCAATGAGCAAAGCTGATCAGCAGTTTGTAGCCATGTGCCGCGATATTTTGGACCATGGCACCACCACCGAGGGGCAAAAGGTCCGACCGGTGTGGGAGGATGGCACCCCTGCCTATACCATTAAAAACTTTGGCGTTACGGCACGTTACGACCTGCGCGAGGAGTTCCCCGCGCTCACGCTGCGTCGCACGGCGCTTAAATCTGCCATGGACGAGATCTTGTGGATCTATCAAAAGAAGTCCAATAACGTCCATGACCTCAACAGCCATATTTGGGATGAGTGGGCCGACGAGACCGGTTCCATCGGCAAGGCATACGGGTACCAGATTGGCCAGAAGAGCCATTATGCCGAGGGCGACTTTGACCAGATGGACCGTGTGCTGTACGACCTTAAGCACACGCCGTACAGCCGCCGCATCATGACCAACACGTACGTGTTTAGCGACTTGTCCGAGATGCACCTGTATCCGTGCGCGTACAGCGTGACCTATAACGTCACGCAGCGCCCGCAGGACGACAAGCCCACACTCAACATGATTCTCAACCAGCGCAGCCAGGACATTTTGGCCGCGAACAACTGGAACGTGTGCCAGTACGCCATCTTGCTGATGATGGTCGCGCAGTCGGTCGATATGATTTCCGGCGAGCTGCTGCATGTGATTGCCGATGCCCACATTTACGATCGTCATGTCGATATCGTCCGCGAGCTTATCGAGCGTCCACAGTTTGCTGCGCCCAAGGTAACGCTTAATCCCGACGTGCACGATTTCTACGCGTTTACGACTGACGACCTGATCGTCGAGGGCTACGAGCACGGCCCGCAGGTCAAGAACATTCCCATTGCAGTGTAGGTGGCGCTCATGACGTGTAAGCTATCTGCTATCGTCGCCGTGTGTGACGACTGGGGCATTGGGTGCGAGGGCGACATGGTGGTGTCCAATCGCGCCGACATGCGCCATTTTGTGGCGTGCACCAAAGGTTGCCCGGTTATTATGGGGCGCAAGACCCTGCTGAGTTTTCCCGGCGGGCGTCCGCTCAAGAACCGTCGCAATATCGTGCTCACCCGCGACGAGAGCTTTGCTCCCGAGGGCGTCGACGTGGTGCATAGTATCGACGAGGCGCTCGCCGCGGTTGCCGATGAGCCCGTTGCCTGGGTGCTCGGTGGTGGCGATGTCTATCGGCAGTTTTTGCCGTACTGCGTGGAGGCCGAGGTCACGCATAACCACTGCGTCCATCCCGTGGACACGTACTTTCCCGACTTGGACGCCGATCCCGCGTGGGAAGTTGCGCGGTGCGAAGGGGTTGCCTCGATTGCCGCGGGCGAGGGTGACGAAGGCCTCGATTATGAGTTCGTGACGTATCGTCGCGTTGAGGCGTAAATCGTCTGGCTTGAACGGTATCATCGGGTTGATTGAATGCATGGGGCGGCGCTTAGCGTCGCCTCGTTTGGTATAGATGTGCTGCAAAGAAGGGTGCGGGCTGGCTGCTATGACTGATGCCGTTGAGGTGCTGCGAATTGACTCGCTCGAGGATGAGCGGCTCGATGCCTACGTGCGACTGACCGAGCGCGAGCTGCGCTGCGTGTTGGAGCCGCAAAAGGGCATCTTTATCGCCGAGAGTGCCAAGGTTATTGAGCGCGCGGTCCGTGCCGGATACCAGCCGGTGAGCTTTCTTTTGGGCGAACGATGGCTCGACCAGATGATGCCGCTGTTTGAGCGCCTGGTTGTGCGCGAGGACGCCGGTCCTGTTCCTGTGTTCGTTGCCTCCATGGAGCTCATGGAGCAATTGACGGGCTTTAACGTGACGCGCGGTGCGCTCGCGGCGTTTCGTCGCCCGCGGCAGATTCCGGTTGATGAGTTCTTGGGCGGCGTCGTCGAGGCGGCGGGGGAGCGTCCGGTGCGTGTGTGCGTGCTCGAGGGTATTGTCGACCACACCAACGTCGGCGCGATTTTCCGCTCGGCCGCCGCGCTCAATGTCGACGGCATTCTGGTGAGCCCTACGTGCTGTGACCCGCTGTACCGTCGCTCGGCCCGCGTGAGCATGGGGACCGTGTTTCAAGTGCCGTGGACGCGTATTGGCAGTGAGGCGCGCGTGTGGCCGCATGACGGCCTGGCGGCGCTGCACGATGCCGGTTTTTCGTGTGCCGCCATGGCGTTGACGGACGATTCAGTGTCGTTGGATGATCCCGCGCTCCAGGAGATTGACCGCCTGGCAATCTTTATGGGCACCGAGGGTGCCGGCCTGGGCGCCAAGACCATCGCGGGCTGCGACCGGGCCGTGCGCATTCCGATGGCGCACGGGGTCGATTCGCTCAACGTGGCCGCGGCGAGTGCCGTCGCCTTTTGGCAGCTGTGCCTGCATGTGAGCAATGAGTATCACTACCAGCCGGGTTTGTATCACTAGGCAGATAGTTCGCCCCGGGCTCTGACTCGGGGTGTTTCGGTCGACGCCGGTCGGTGCTAAGCTGCTATTGGTTTTGGCCTTAAATTGCCGTTTTGTTGTTTGACGTATGCTGGTGGGGAGGGCGTGTGGCTAAGAAATCTACGGCTATCGATGTAACGCAGGGCGTCATTTGGCAGCAGCTGCTTTCGCTGTGCGTTCCCATCTTCTTTAGTTCGTTTTTTCAGCAGGCCTACACGCTTATCGGTACCTATATCGTCGGCCAGTTTGGCGGCAAGCTCGCACTGGGTGGCATTCAAGCCACGATGGTGCTCACCGAGCTCTGCATTGGCTTTTGCGTTGGCGTCGGCGCCGGCTGCGCGGTCATTACCGGTCAGTATTTTGGCCAGCACGATGATGAGCGACTGAGCCGTTCGGTCCATACGGCCATGACGCTCGCGCTGGTGGGCGGTATCGTTTTCTCGATTCTTGGCATAGTGTTCGTTGAGCCCATGCTGGTGCTTATGAACACGCCGCATGAGCTATTGGCCGAGGGCGTGGCCTATGCTCGTTGCTATTTTGCCGCCATGGTTGCGGCGCTGCTGCTCAATATGGGTACGGCACTGCTGCGCGCCGTGGGCGACACGCGCGGACCTGCTGTGATCATCGCTTCCGGCTGCCTTGTTAATGCGGTGCTGGATGTCATCTTCGTTGCCGTGCTTCATATGGAGGCTCTGGGCTGCGGCATCGCGGTGGCGCTGACCATTTGCTCCAACGCCACGATGATCGTGATTCGCATGATGCACGCACCGGGTGCGTGGCGGCTTTCGCTGTCCAAACTCGGCATTGATCCTGGCATTTGTAAGAGCATGATCTCGTGTGGTCTGCCGCTTGGCTTTCAGTCTGCTGCGTATTCGATTTCCAACGTTTTGATTCAGGTGTCGGTCAACTCGTTTGGCGCCGATGTCACCACGGCGTGGGGTCTTTCGGGCCGTTTGGATGGCATTGTCTGGATGGTTACCGAGGCGCTTGGCGTGTCGATCACCACGTTCTCGGCACAGAACTTTGGCGCGCGCAACTACGAGCGCATGCGCAAGGGCTACCATACGTCGCTCGTGCTGTCGTTTATGCTCATTGGTGGCCTGTCTGCCGTGCTGCTGGTGTTCTCGGGTCCTCTGTCGCGTCTGTTTGTCGACGATGCTTCGATTGCGGCGTATACCACGACGATTCTTCATTTCATTGCGCCGTTCTACGCGATTTTCTCGATTATCGAAAACGCGTCGGGCTCCATTCGTGGTGCCGGCGTGAGCTTGCAGCCCATGCTGCTCACGATTTTTGGCACCGTCGTGCTCAGGGTGATCTGGGTGTTTGCGATTATGCCGTTCGATCCGTCGCTTGAGCACCTGCTGCTGGTCTACCCTGTAACCTGGCTCATCACCGCCACGATGTTCACCATCTACCACCATAGCGGCAACTGGCTCGGCCGCGCCACTGCCAAATGATCCCTTGGGGACGGAGAAAAACGGATCATTTCTCTCCGTCGTGATGTCGATGATCCGTTTTCCTCCGTCCCCTTTGGATCAATTAGTATTCGATGCCTTGTCGGGCTAGGAGGCCTTCGTCGAAGTAGTGTTTGACGGGGCGCATTTCGGTGACCAGGTCGGCGAGATCAGCGAGGGGCAGCAGTCCGCGGCCGGTGAGCACGAGTTCCGTGGTGGCTGGCTTTATAGCGATCAACGTTTCGACATCCTCGCGCGTCACGAAGCCGCGGCGCATGGCCTCGCCGAGTTCGTCCAAAATCAGAACGTCGACCTGTGATATCTGCTCGCGTGCGAGCTCCATGATCTGTGCGGCGCAAGCCTCGGGCGTGTCACGGTCGGCCTGTACAATGCGCAGTCCCAGGCGCGGTGCGGCATCGTGTTCGGCGCAGTGTAGCTTCTTGGCAAACTGCAGCATGAGCACGTTAAGTCCATAGCCCGTGGCGCGCAGCGCGAGCCCCAGCGCAGCCGTCGTCTTGCCCTTGCCGTCGCCCGTATAGATTTGAACCTTGCCGACTTCCAGTGATGCCATCTCTGTCCTTTCGTGCCCGGCGTCGGTTTATCGCCGTCCGGGTTGGGTATTCTAGATAGCATTATCAACCCCAGTAGATGGAGTTCAAGCAGATGGAGATGGATGACAACAAACGTAGACGGAATATGATCCTCTACGTGCTCATCGCCTTCGTCGTCTACCTCGTGCTCTCGACCGTTCTGTTCCCCAACATCGGTCACACGCAGCAGATTACGAAGACCGATTATTCGACGTTTGTCAAAGCGCTCGATAAGAAAAGCGTCGACAAGGTCGAGTACAACACGGATGATTACACGATTTATTACACCAAGAAGGGCGAGGACGAGAATATCGCCTACAAGACGACCGGCGTGCCGAATGATGCGGGTTTTACCGATCGCGTGCTTGAATCCGGTGCGTCCCTGGAGTCGGTCGTTCCCGATAAAAACTCGGGTCTGATGACCTACTACCTTCTTACACTCATCCTTCCCATGGCGATTTTCTTCCTTATCGGTTGGTGGCTCAACCGCCGTATGAAGAAGGCCATGGGTGATGACGGCCCGTCGATGAACTTTGGCGGCGGCTTTGGCGGCGGCGGACTGGGCAAGTCCGGCGCTCGCGTGATTGCCTCCAAGGATGTTGGCGTGACCTTTAAGGACGTCGCCGGCCAGGAAGAGGCCAAGGAGTCCCTCAAGGAGGTCGTCGACTTTCTGGAGAATCCGCAGCGCTACGAGGAGATCGGCGCCAAGCTTCCGCGCGGTGCTCTCCTTGTCGGTCCTCCGGGTACTGGTAAGACCCTGCTTGCCAAGGCTGTTGCCGGCGAGGCGGGCGTGCCGTTCTTTAGCATTTCGGGTTCTGAGTTCGTCGAGATGTTCGTCGGCCGCGGTGCCGCCAAGGTTCGTGACCTGTTTAAGCAGGCCAAGGAAAAGGCCCCGTGTATCGTCTTTATCGATGAGATCGATACCATCGGTAAGAAGCGCGATGGCGGCGGCTTTAGCGGCAACGACGAGCGCGAGCAGACGCTCAATCAGTTGCTGACCGAGATGGATGGCTTCGATAACCACAAGGGTATCGTTGTCCTTGCCGCAACCAACCGCCCCGACAGTCTCGATCCCGCTCTACTGCGCCCCGGTCGTTTTGACCGCCGCATCCCCGTCGAGTTGCCCGACCTGACTGGCCGCAAGAACATCCTCGAGCTGCATGCCAAGAGCGTGAAGACGCAGCCGCCGATCGACCTGACCGCTATTGCCCGCGCCACGCCCGGTGCCTCGGGCGCCGACCTTGCCAATATCATCAACGAGGGTGCCCTGCGCGCTGTTCGCGAAGGCCGCAAGCGCGCGACCCAGGACGACTTCGAGGAGTCGGTGGAGGTCGTCATTGCCGGCCAGCAGCGTAAGTCCACGGTGCTTTCCGACCACGAGAAGCAGGTCGTTTCCTACCACGAGATCGGTCATGCCATCGTCGCTGCCCGCCAAAAGGGTTCCGCGCCGGTTACCAAGATCACCATCGTGCCGCGCACGAGCGGCGCTCTGGGCTACACCATGCAGGTCGAGGAGGACGAGCGCTTCCTGACCACGCGCCAGGAGGTCCTGGACAAGCTCGCCGTCTACTGCGGTGGCCGCGCGGCCGAGGAGCTCATCTTTGGCGAGATGACGACCGGCGCCGCCAACGATATCGAGCAGGCCACCAAGCTCGCCCGCAACATGGTGACGCGCTTTGGTATGTCCGACGAGTTTGGCATGATGGCGCTCGGTACCGTGCAGAACGCGTATCTCAATCAGGACACGTCGCTCACCTGCGCACCCGGTACGGCCGAGCGTGTGGACGCGATTGTCGCTAAGCTGATCGAGGACGCGCACGATCGCGCCCTGCAGATCCTCAAGGAGAACAAGTTTAAGCTCCATGAGCTGGCTCGTTATCTGTACAAGAAGGAGACCATCACGGGCGAGGAGTTCATGAACCTCCTTACGCGCGAGAATCCGCTGATGCCTAAGCAGCAGTAGCGTTGCATTCGGGACAGTAAATATCGACGCCCCATTTGAGTGCCTATCTCAAATGGGGCGTTTGGCTTGGGAGGGATATGTATGAAGATCGTGGTGAGTGCCTGTTTGATGGGCGAGAGCTGCAAGTATAACGGCCTCGATAATTACCACCGCGCGTTGGTCGAGGCCTGCGAACGCACAGGGACCGAGGTACTCCTCGTATGTCCTGAGGTTTTTGGCGGTCTGCCCACGCCACGCGATCCGTCCGAGATTGTGAACGGCGAAGTCCGTACCTGCGAGGGCGTGTCCGTTGACCGGGAATTCCGCCTGGGCGCTCAACGTGTGCTCGACATGTGCGAGCAGGCGGGCGGCCCTTCCGAGATTGCTGCGTGCATCTTGCAGGACCGCAGCCCCTCGTGCGGCGCGGGTCGCATCTACGACGGCACCTTTAGCGGTACGCTCACCGCGGGCAACGGCGTTTTCGTCGATCTGTTGCTGCGTCACGGCTACCGCGTCATTCCGGCTAGCGAGTTCGACCCCAAAATACTTGAGCAATAAAAAACCACCACAAAGGTGCCTGTCCCCTTTGTGGTGGTTTTGGGCCAGTCCTAGAGCGCATGGCCGTAGGCGTCGGCGGCCTTGATAGCGGCGGCGAATTTCTCGTCGGTGAAGGGCTCCGGGTTACCCTGTTTCCACTCGTTGGTGGCGTGTGCGAACTCGCACAGGGCAGGGATATCGGCCTCGGAAAGGCCGACCTGCTCTAGCGTCACGGGCAGGCCCATCTGCTTGTTAAAGGCGGCATAGTGCTTAAGGTTCTCGGTGTCTCCCGTGTAGGCGAACAACACGAGCACGCCCAGGCTCACGACCTCGCCGTGTAGGTAGGAGCCCTCGCGCGGAATGCTGCAGGTGGCGTTGTAGAACGCGTGCGCCACGCTCGAGTTGTAGTAGTAATCGTTCTGGTTGGTCAGGTTGGAGACGTAGCCCGTGTTGACCACGATGTCGAGCGCGATCTGCTTGACGGCCTCGCTCGACAGGTCCTGGCGCACGTCCTCAAGACCCTGGACGCCGTAGGTAAACAGCGGCTCGGAGCAGGTGTGGGCGAGTGCCAGGCCAAGACCGGCGGTGTGCTCCAAATTACCGGCGCTCGTGGCGTACTCGACCTCGGGCTGCTTAGACAGGGCATCGCCCACGCCGGCCCAGAAGTACTCCGCCGGTGCCTCGGCGATGATCTTGGGGTTGATGAAGATGTGCGCCGGTCGGTTGGGGTACGAATAGCCCTCAAGCGAGCCGTCGTCGTTGTAGACAACGGCAATGGCGGTCGCGGCCGAGCAGTTGGAGCAAATCGTCGGTACCGTAAAGACGATCTTCTTGAGCTCGATGGCCGCCGTCTTGACGGTATCGAGTGCCTTGCCGCCGCCGCAGGCGATGAGCACGTCGGCTTCCTGACAGGCGGGGGAGTTTACGACCTTGGCGATATTGGCGCGCGTACTGTTGGTACCGTAGATGCGCGTCTCCAGAATCTCGACGTCGGTACCCGCCAGCGCAGCTTCGATACCGGGAAGTGCTGCGGCCAGTGCCCGCTCGCCACCGATGATCGCGACCTTGGCCGCTCCGTACTCCGCCAGTGCGGCGGGCAGCTCGTCAAAGCAGTCCTCGCCGACGGTATAATCACTCATTCCAATTGTGCGCATAGCAGCCTTCTTTCGTTAGTTAAAGTGCTTTCAGGTATTTTGCTCCTAGTGAAGGCTTGTAATAGCGAGAAATTTGTTAAGTATGAAACCAGTGTTGAGGGTTTTTCGCTGGCGGTGACCGTGCTACTATACAGCGCATAAGCGTTGATGGGGACGAGTAGTCGGCCGTTCGCATGCTACAGAGAGCGGGGGGCGCTGAGAGCCCGTGCATGCGACCGATGAAAATCACCCCGGAGCTGCGGTCCCAACGGACGTGCCGCGCAGGTTCGTCTTAGTAGACATCGCCGAGATGGTCGTCGATACAGGCCAGCCGAGTAACGGATGCGAGCGTGCTAGAAGCGGGCGAGGGCATCTAAGCTGGGTGGTTAAGCGAAGAGCTTTTGCGGGCGCACAGCCCGTTTTGTGGCGCTTCGTCCCAGCTTGCAGGGACGGGCGCTTTTTTTGGTGCCCAGAGGGCGTGCGCGCCCACGACATGAAAGGGGTACCGTGGCAAACGAGTACAAGCAGACGATGAATCTGCCCAAGACCGGTTTTCCCATGCGTGCCGGTCTTTCCAAGTCCGAGCCTAAGCGACTCAAGGACTGGCAGGACAACAAGGTCTACGAGCAGGTTCTGAAGAAGAACGAGGGTCACAAGAAGTTCGTGCTGCACGACGGTCCTCCGTACGCCAACGGCCCGATCCACATCGGCCACGCCATGAACAAGATCTCCAAGGACATGATCAACCGCTATTGGATGATGCAGGGCTATGAGGTTCCCTATGTCCCCGGTTGGGACTGCCATGGTCAGCCGATCGAGCACAAGGTCGAGGAGAAGCTCGGCACCGAGAAGTTCAACCAGACCCCCACGGCCAAGATTCGTGAGCTCTGCAACGAGTTCGCTGTCGAGAACATCGAGCTGCAGAAGGCCGGTTTCCGTCGTCTGGGCGTGCTCGGCGACTGGGATAACCCCTATCTGACGCTCTATCACCAGCACGATGCCGCCGACATCGAGGTCTTCAAGGCCATGTTCGATAAGGGCATGATCTATCGCGGCCATAAGCCCGTCCACTGGTGCAAGCACTGCCACACCGCGCTGGCCGAGGCCGAGATTGAGTACTCCGATGAGACGAGCCCCTCCATCTTCGTGCGCTTTGAGATGACCTCCAAGCCCGCCGGCCTCGAGAACTTCGACGGCCCGGTCGACTTTATCATCTGGACGACCACGCCGTGGACCATCCCCTCTGACCAGGCCGTTTCCCTTAAGCCCGGCGCCGCCTATGTCGCCGTTGAGCACGATGGCCGTGCCGAGGTCATGCTCGAGGACCTGGCCCCCAAGTGCTGCGAGGAGTTTGGCTGGGAGTACACCCCGGTTATGGTCGACGGCAAGCCCTATGTGGTTCCCGCCGAGACCTTCCACCACATCCACTACAAGCAGCCGATCTTTGACGGCGTTGAGGGCGTGGCGCTGCTGGCCGATTACGTTGGTGTCGATGACGGTACCGGTATCGTCCACAACTCGCCCGGCCACGGCGTCGACGACTACTTTGCCTGCCTCAAGGAGGGCATCACCGACATTTGCATGCCGGTCGATGACGACGGCAAGTTCTACACCGGTGAGGAGTTTGGCACCGGTGGTCCCTTCAGCGGTATGGATACCGATGAGGCCAACCCGCACATCATCGAGTTCCTGCGCGAGCGCGGCACCCTGGTCCTCGAGAAGAAGATCACGCACAGCTATCCGCACTGCTGGCGCTGCAAGCACCCGGTGCTCTTCCGTGCTACCGACCAGTGGTTTGTCTCGATGGACAAGACCGGCTTGCGTGAGCAGGCTGGCAAGGAGGTCCGTGAGAACGTCAAGTGGTATCCGGCCCATGCCGCCAACCGCATTGGCGCCATGGTCGAGCAGCGTCCCGACTGGTGCATCAGCCGCCAGCGCAACTGGGGTGTGCCTATCCCCAGCTACACCTGCGCCGACTGCGGCGAGAAGGTCATGAACGATGCCACGCTCGACGCCGTCATCAAGCTCTTCCACGAGAAGGGCTCCGACGCCTGGTTCACCGACGCTCCCGAGAGCTACCTGGGTGAGGCCTGCGTCTGCCCCAAGTGCGGCGGCCATCACCTCAAGGCCGATAAGGACATCCTCGACGTGTGGTGGGATTCCGGCGTGTCCTGGAAGGCCGTCTGCGAGTACCGTCCCGAGCTGGAGTATCCGGCGGACGTGTATCTTGAGGGCTCCGACCAGCACCGCGGTTGGTTCCAGAGCTCGCTGCTCACCTCGGTGGGTGCCAATGGTCACGCCCCGTACAAGGCGGTCGTCTCGCAGGGCTTCACCCTCGACGGCCAGGGCCGCAAGATGTCCAAGTCGCTCGGCAACGTCATCGACCCCAACAAGGTCTGCGACGAGATGGGCGCCGACATCATCCGCCTGTGGGTCGCCTCGGTCGACACCAGCTCCGACGTTTCCATCGACCACGAGATTCTCGCTCGTACGTCCGATGCCTACCGCCGTTTCCGCAACACGCTGCGCTTCCTGCTCTCCGAGCTCGAGGGTCAGTTTGAGCCCGAGACCGACGGTGTCGCCTTTGCCGACCTGCTGCCGCTCGACAAGCTCATGGTTGCCCGCCTGACCCAGGTCCAGGCCGAGGTCGACGACGCTTACTCCTGCTACGAGTTCCCGCGCGCCTACCGTGCGCTTTACGACTTTGTGGTTACCGAGCTCTCCAACGTGTACCTCGACGCCCTGAAGGATCGTCTGTACTGCGAGAAGCCCGGCTCGCTCGAGCGCCGCAGCGCTCAGACCGTGCTCGCCGAGCTCTTCTCGATGCTCATGCGCGATCTGCAGCCGATCTTGTCCTACACCGTCGACGAGGCCATGGCCTATGCGCCCGCCGGCTGCGTCGATCACCAGAAGTACGCCGCGCTGCTCGATTGGTACAAGTCGCCTATCACGGTCGACGAGGCCAATGAGTTTGAGGGCGTGCTCGAGGCTTCGCTCGAGCTCCGTAGCGCCGTGACCAAGGCCCTTGAGGATGCCCGTTCTGCCGGCACCTTCACCAAGAGCCAGCAGGTTCGCGTCAAGGCGGTCGTTCCCGCCGAGATGTATGCGCTGTTGACCGGCGACAAAGCCGTCGACCTGGCCGAGTTCTACATCGTCTCCGATGTTGAGCTGACCCAGGGCGAGGAGCTTTCCGTTGCTATTGAGGCTGCCGAGGGCGAGTGCTGCGACCGTTGCTGGAACTATCGCACCACTGTCGGCGAGTACAACGGCCACGCGCATATCTGCAAGCGCTGCGCTGACGCTTTGTAGGTTACGGCGTTCGTAGAACGCCGTAACCTACCGACGCTGCGCGGGCCGCATTTGGACAATCTGACGTTCAATTTCAAGGGCGCGACCGAAAGGTCAGCGCCCTTTCATTTCACGTCACCTTGTCTCAAATGCGACCTGCTCGCTCATTTATGCTCTACCTGCGGTGTTTCCGTTCTTGGGAGATTTGTCGCTTCTTGCTTGCGTCAATGTATGATTATCTACTGCGTTAAACGGAATTCGATTGTTCTTGAGGGTAGGGGATTTCTTTGGGTCGTGGTGCGGATATGATGCCGCCTTTGCGTTGGCGGTTAGGTGTTGCTGGTGGGGTAGCGCTCGTTGTGTTGCTTGTTGACCAGCTGACCAAGCTTGCGGTTCGTGCCGTGGGCGATGCTCTGCATGTGACCGTTATCCCCGGCGTGATCGATTTTCTGTTTGTTCGCAATATCGGAGCCGCCTTTAGCATGGGCGAGGGGCATGGCATCGCGTTTGCCGTGCTGGCGTTGGCAGTCATTATCGCTATTGCCGTGTACCTCGTTCGTGCACCCCAGCTCGCCCATCTTGAGGTTGTGGGCATGGCCATGGTTGCGGGCGGCGCCGTCGGCAACGCTATCGATCGCCTGACCATGGGCTTCGTGACCGATTTTATTGCCACCACCTTCATCGACTTCCCCGTTTTTAATGTAGCCGATATCGGCATTACGGTCGGCGTCGTGCTGGCGCTCATCGGTTACATGTTTTTGAGCCCCGCCGCTCGCGAGGTCGATGCGACCGCCGAACTCAACGCTCGTGATGAGGCTCGCGCCAAACGCAAAGCCAAGCAGCGTGGGGAGCGTGCCCGCAAGATTCGCGAAAGGAATGAGCGCTAATGGCCGACATCCATATTCTTGTTGCCGACGATTCCGCTGGTCAGCGTCTTGACGCCTATCTGGGCGCCAACGATGGCTGTCCCACACGCTCTGCCTGCGCGCATCTGATCGAGGGAGGCGCCGTTGCCGTCAACGGCGAGACCTGCCTGTCAAAAAAGTATGCTGTGCGCGCCGGCGACCGCATCTCGGTCGACTTGCCCGAGCCGCACGATCCGACCGACGTGATTCCCGAGGCCATTCCCCTCGATATCCGCTACGAGGACGACTACCTCATCGTGCTCTCCAAGCAGCGCGGCCTGGTGTGCCATCCCGCCCACGGCCACGAGAGCGGCACCCTTGCGAACGCTCTGGTCTACCACTGCGGCATCGATCATCTTGGTACCGTGCAGGGTGAGGACCGCCCCGGCATCGTGCATCGCCTGGATCGCGATACCTCGGGCCTTATGCTCGCGGCAAAAGACGACGACACCCAGCGCGCGCTTCAAAATCTCATCCGCACGCGCACGCTCGACCGTCGCTATATCACGCTCGTTCACGGGCACATCGCCATGGATGAGGGCACTATCAACACTGGTATTGCCCGATCGACGCGCGACCGCGTGAAGATGGCGGTTTCCGATGACCCCTTTGCGCGCCAGGCCATCACGACTTTTAAGGTGCTCGAGCGCTTTGATTCCACGCGTTTTGACGACGGCTATACGCTCGTCGAGTGCCACTTGTTTACGGGCCGCACGCATCAGATTCGCGTGCACATGCGCCATATCAACCACGCCTGCGTGGGCGATCCGCTCTACGGCAAGTGCGACGCGCGCGCCGATCAGGGCCTGACCAGGCAGTTCCTTCATTCCTGGCGTGTGGCGTTCGACCATCCCGTGACGGGAGAGCGCATTGAGTGCCGTGATGAGCTGCCGTGGGACCTTGCCGCGGTTCTGGATGACCTGGCCCCGCGTTCGCTCGGCCGCACTGCCGCCGGTGACGAAATTGTCCCGCAGCTCGGTCTGCTCGAAGCCTAGCCAGTATTAGGTGGTTTCTTGAACTCGGTAAGCCTGCGGTAAGATATACGATTGTTTACGTAACGCGTTGCTGGGAGCCTGCATGCTCGCCTTTTTACAAACCAACACACCCATCGTGATCTTCAACCAGATTGTCGTCACGCTGCTCACGGTCTGCTTTCTGTACCAGGTGGTCTTCTTTGTCATCGGCGCTCTTCGTGGCGAGGTCGCGCCTCCCAAGGCCAAAAAACTCCACCGCTATGCCTTCTTTATCGCGGCGCATAACGAGGAGGCTGTGATCGCCAACCTCGTTCGCTCCATCAAGGACCAGGATTATCCGTCCGAGCTTATCGAGGTCTTTGTGGTCGCCGATGCCTGCACCGACAACACGGCGCAGCTCGCGCGCGAGGCGGGCGCTGTCGTTTATGAGCGCAATGACCTTGCCCGCAAGGGCAAGAGCTGGGTCATGGACTTTGGCTTCGACCGCATCCTTAACGAGTATCCCGATACGTTTGAAGGCTACTTTATCTTCGATGCCGATAACGTCATCGCCCGCGATTACGTCTCCAAGATGAACGATGCCTTTGATCAGGGCTTCCATGTGGTCACGAGCTATCGCAACTCCAAGAACTTCGGCAGCTCGTGGATCTCGGCGGCTAATGCTACGTGGTATCTGCGAGAGGCGCGCTTTCTCAACAACGCGCGTAATATCTGCAAGACGTCCTGCGCTGTCTCGGGTTCGGGTTACCTTATCTCGGCGAGCGTGATCGAGGGCATGCACGGTTGGCAGTTCCATACGCTGACCGAGGATATTCAGTTCACCACGTTCTGCGCCATTCACGGCATTCGCATTGGCTATGCACCGGCGGAGTTCTTTGACGAACAGCCCGTGACGTTTAAGGCGTCCTGGAAACAGCGTATGCGTTGGACCAAGGGCTTCTACCAGGTGTTCTTTACCTACGGTAAGCATCTTGTCAAATCGACCTTCCGCTATCATCGCTTTGCCGCCTACGACATGTTTATGACGATCGCCCCGGGTATGCTGCTATCGCTGATCTCGATGCTCGCCAATGCCACGTTTCTCGTCGTGGGCGGTCTTTCGCACGGCTTCCTGGCTACCGAAGTCGAGATGCAGGCGTGCGCCGCTTCGCTCATTATGACCTTCGCCATGATGTATCAGACCTTCTTTATCCTGGCGCTGCTTACGACCATCTTTGAGTACAAGCACATTCACTGTGCGCAAAAGTGGCGTCTGGTGACCAACCTGTTTACCTTCCCGATCTTTATGTTCAGCTATATCCCCATCACGGTGGCTGCTCTGTTCCTGAAGGTCGACTGGGTGCCGACGCAGCACGCCGTAAGCGTTACCCTCGACGAGGTCATGCAAGGCGCCAAATAACTACGATCAAAACCACCACAAATGGACAGTACCTTTGTGGTGGTTTTTGCGTTTGAGCTGCTGCCCAAGGAGGTGTTCGATAATCTATATCCCGTTTTGGATTTGCATCTTTGTTGGCGCGGCGATTGATGCCCGTGAGCGGCGGTTTCCCAATGAACTTGCCGGTGCGTGTGCGGTGGCGGCGTTTGCGGGCGTTTGGCTCGACAAGGGTGTTAACACGGCGCTTGACCACGCCGGTCTTGCGGTTATCGTCTACCTTGCCCTTGTGCTTACTGAGTCGCTCTGGCGTCGTATTCGCCATGCTCCCGGCATTGGCATGGGGGACGCCAAGGCGCTCTTTGCCCTTTGTACCCTCGATCCCTTGGGTGGTGTCGTCGCGTTTGGGGTTGCGCTTCTGACCCTTGCCGCCGCCTGTCTCATTGCAAAATCACGCTCCCTGCCTTTGCTGCCGTTTTTAGTGCCGATATTTGCCATAATCGAGGTCGTGGGTAGTACGCTGTAACCGTTTGCGCGCCCTTTTAAGGAGCATGCCATGGCAATCATTCAACAGACAGCCGCCATCAAGGCACGTATGGATCGCATTCCCGCGGCGTTGTCGCCCGAGCTGGTCGAGCGTATCGCCGCCGACCGCGTCTCGGGTGTCGTTAATCCCTATCGATGCGGTGACGACCAGGTCATCCGACGTGTCGATCGGGCTGCAGACGAGGGCACGCTCATGCGTCCGGCCTTCATGCGCGATACCGAAAAGATTTTGCATCTGCCCGCATACACCCGTTATGCAGGCAAAACGCAGGTCTTTAGTTTTCGCAGCAACGACGACCTGTCGCGTCGCGGCCTGCACGTGCAGCTTGTTTCGCGCATCGCGCGCGATATCGGACGTGCCCTGGGGCTCAACTGCGACCTGATCGAGGCGATTGGCTTAGGCCACGACTTGGGCCACACGCCCTTTGGCCATGCCGGTGAGCGCTTTCTCAACGATATCTATCACGAGCGCACGGGTCGTTATTTTTTCCATAACGTGCAGTCGGTCCGCGTGCTCGACGCGCTGTACGGCCGCAACGTGTCGCTCCAGACGCTCGACGGCGTGCTATGCCACAACGGTGAGTACGAACAGCGTGTGTTTGAGCTTTCGGACATGAGCTCCTTTGACCAGTTCGACCTTACGGTTGAGGATTGCATTGCCACAGGTTACAGCGCAATTGAGCACCTGCGCCCCATGACGCTCGAGGGCTGCGTGGTTCGCATCTCGGATATCCTTGCCTACGTGGGGCGCGATCGCCAAGACGCCATTTCGGCGGGCCTACTGGCGCCCGATGCTTTTGACGATGGCCTGGGTGGGGCATACAACAGCTGGATCCTTACGCATGCCTCCATCGATATCGTCGAGAACAGCTATGGTAAGCCACACATCGAGATGAGCGAGGACCTGTTTGAGGAAATTCGCCGAGCCAAGCGCGAGAACTACGAGAAGATCTATAGCAAGGGCGGTATCGAGGGCGACTCCGAAAAGGAGCTGCGCGAGGCCTTCGAAAAGCTCTACGACCGTTGCCTGCAGGATATAAACGAAGGCGACGAGTCCTCCTACATCTTTAAGCACCATATTTCGCGCATTGAGCAGCAGCTTTCCTACTACGATCGCACCTATGCGTGGCAGGAAGATAAGGACCAGGCGGTTGTGGATTACATTGCGAGCATGACGGACGGCTATTTCTGCGAGCTGACGAGCAAGTTGTTCCCGGGATTGAAGTTTCCGCACCGTACCTATATTAACGAACGGTAGTTCGTATTTATTCGGTATACTGTTGATGGAAAACGTTTTTGATTGACGCACAGGATGGCTATGGACGACCTTTTTTCTGCTTCGACGCGTGAGCGTTCCTTTCAGAATGCGCCGCTTGCGGTGCGCATGCGGCCCAATTCGCTCGACGAGTATGTGGGCCAGCAAAAGGCCGTCGGTAAGGGTTCGTGGTTGCGTGCCGCAATTGAGCACGACGTGCTGTCGAGTGTGATTCTGTACGGGCCGGCCGGTACGGGCAAGACGACGCTGGCCCACATTATCGCCAACCATACCAAGAGCGAGTTTGTCGAGGTCAGCGCCGTGACGGGCACCGTGAAGGACCTGCGCCGCGTGATTGACGAGGCCAAGACACGCCTGAATACCTACGACCGCCGCACCATTCTTTTCATCGACGAGATTCACCGCTTCTCCAAGTCGCAGCAGGATGCCCTGCTGCATGCGGTTGAGAACCGTACCGTCATTATGATTGGTGCCACGACGGAGAATCCGTACTTCGAGGTCAACTCGGCATTGCTCTCGCGCGGTCGCGTCGTGGAGCTTGAGCATCTTAAAGACGAGGATATCGCCACACTTATCGAGCGTGCGCTCGAGGCGCCGCAGGGTTTGAACGGCAAGTTCTCGGCCGATGAGGATACGGTTAAGACCATTTGCACGCTGGCATCGGGTGATGCTCGCTCGGCGCTGACGACGCTCGAGCTTGCGAGCGAGATCGCCGTCACGCGTCCCGATACCGAGGGAACGCCAGCGCCCGCGGCGGGGGAGCGCTATCCCATCACCGTGGATGACGTAAAGATCGCCAACCCGCGTCGCGGCTTTACGTATGACAAAAACGGCGACATGCACTACGACATCATCAGTGCGTTCATCAAGTCCATGCGCGGTAGCGACCCCGATGCCACGATCTATTGGCTCGCGCGCATGATCGATGCTGGGGAGGATCCTAAGTTTATCGCTCGCCGCATTATGATTCACGCTTCTGAGGATGTTGGCAACGCCGACCCGCAGGCGCTTTTGGTGGCGCATGCCGCGTTTAAGTCTGCCGAGGTCATTGGCTATCCCGAGTGCCGCATTAACCTGGCTCAGGCTGCACTCTATGTGTGCTTGGCGCCAAAATCCAACGCGTGTGAGGCTTCGATCGATGCGGCGCTGGCCGATATACATTCTAGTGGGCTTCGCGAGGTGCCGAGTTATCTGCGCGATCGCCATCGCCCGGGCAGCGATGAATACGGTGTGTATAAATACCCGCACGATTATCCTGAAGGCTGGGTCGATCAGCGCTATTTGCCCGAGGGGCTGGAGCGCGGTGCGTTCTGGCAGCCTGCCGGGCGCGGCTGGGAAGAGTGGCGCGTAGAGCAAAGCGAACGTGACCGCAGCGGGAATGCACCGAAGTAGCTGCTGATAATTTTGTCCCACGTTGCTGCTCTTGGCATGTTCGGTCCCCTTTGGGGTACCATGAAAAGCGTCTGTATTTCGATTCTTCCGGGAGGCTTGTATGAGTCCCATTCAAATCGCCCTGCTGCTGCTCGCCGTTGCCGGCGTGTGGGCCATCGCTGAGCTCGCGCTTACCCTGCGCAAGACCCGCAATGTTGTTGACTCGCTCGATAAGACCGTGAACGACCTCAACAACACCATCGCCGAGGCTCAGCCTGTGGTGGCAAAGCTCGATGGCGCTGTCGATGAGCTTACGCCGGCGCTTGCCCAGATGGAGCCGCTGCTTAAGTCGAGCAAGACGGCAGTTGATGCCCTTACCTCCAATCTCGTAGAGGTCGAAGCCGTGGTTCGCGACATTTCCGAGGTTACGGGCAGCATGGCCGAGGCCAGCAATGCTGTGTCGAGCGTGACCGACTCTGCCGCCGGTGCTGTGCAGAAGCTCTTCAATAAGGTGAAGGCTCCTGCAGCTGAAGCCGAGCGCAAGCTTTCCGCTGCCGCCGAAGAAGCCGAGCAGCCTACCGAGCGCGTCCTAATTGGCGAGGACGAGGCCGCCGCGGGCGACGATGATGGTCAGAAGTCTGTATCCAAGCCGGCTCAGTATTACACCTATACGCCCGCCGAGACCTCTGAGGAGTCCTGCGATGAGTAGCGAAGCAACCTGCCCTATCATGCTGACCGTTGCCGGTGACCCGCGTCTCGCTCGCCTTGTGCGCATGACGGCAGCCAACGTTGGTGCCCTGTGCTCTATGTCTGTCGATCGCATCGAGGACATCCGCATGGCTGCTGAGGAGGCTTTCATCTTTGGTTGCACCGCGGTCGACTGCGATGACATCACCATCAAATTCGATGTCGATGAGACCCACGTTGGCATGACTATTACCTTTGGCGACCAGGCTACGGTCGATGAAGACGACCAGGCTGCGGTGTATGCCGAGCTCATCCTCGCGAGCGTGTGCGATTCCTACGAAAAGACCGCGGCGCCTCTGACGCTTTCCCTCGACCTCAAGGCGGATATCTAATATGACCGAACGTTCCCGGAGCGGTAAGACCGCTTGGGACAAGGAGAAAACCCGCGAGCTGTTTCGTCGCTACAAAGAGACCGGTGATCCGGACGCACGTGAGCAGCTCGTTATGTCCCATATGAACCTGGTAAGGTTTCTTGCCAACAAATTTAAGAACCGTGGCGAGCCGCTCGACGACCTGATGCAGGTCGGATACCTGGGTTTGCTCAAAGCAATCGACCGCTTTGATCCCGAGCGCGGGCTCGAGTTCACCACGTTTGCCACGCCTACCATCCTGGGCGAGATCAAGCGTCACTTCCGCGACAAGGGCTGGAGCGTGCGTGTGCCGCGCCGTCTGCAGGAGCTTTCTGCCAAGGTTAACCAGGCTACCGACAAACTTACCAACGAGTTGCAGCGCTCGCCTAAGGTTGAAGAAATCGCTGAGTACCTGGGCGTGACCGTCGACGAGGTGCTGGAGGCCATGGAATCGTCCTCGGCCTATACCTCGGTACCCATCGAGGCTCCTGGCGCGTCCGATTCCGATGATGCCCCCTCGATTCTCGACCGTTACGCCGACGATGATAACGAGCTCGATTTTACCGATGACCGCCTGGTGATCGAGGAAGCCATCCGCGATTTCTCGCCGCGTGAGCGTGAGGTTATCGAGCTGCGCTTTGTGAAGGGCATGACCCAGATCGAGATTGCCAAGAAGCTGGGAATCTCGCAGGTGCAGGTCTCGCGCCTGCTGCGCCGTACCCTTAAGAAGATTCAGGACAAGATCGATCCCGACGGAGTGATGGTTCGTTCATGAGTGAGCATCCCCAACAAACCGACCGCACGCTGCGCGATACCCGTATCCTGACGCTGCGCATTTGGGGCGTCGTCGGCTGCATTGTCATCGCCTCCGTCATCTTTAACCTTATGGGCATCCTGGCACCGGTTATCGAGTTTCTCGCTGTCGGCTCCATCATCGCCTTTGTGATGTCGCCGATCACTAACTGGCTCGAGCATCACGGCGTCAACCGTGGCATTGGTTCGCTCATCGCGCTGATCGTGGTTGTTGCCGTGCTCGTTGGTGTTGTCTGCATCTTGTCGCCTATTTTGCTCGGTCAGATCATGGAAGTCCTGAGCCGTCTGCCTGAGCAGCTTCGCGTTGCGGGCGGCGATCTCAACGAGTTGATCTCGCACGCCAAGACGCTCAACAACACGCCGCTCAAGGAGTATCTGGACGACAATCTTTCTTCGCTCGTTACCGTGGCATCTAAGTATGTTTCTCAGATTGCCGCTGAGCTCGGTCGCGGTGTATTCCCGCTCATTACCAACACGGCCTCGCAACTGTTCGTCATCTTCTTGGGCTTGGTGCTTGCCTATTGGTTGGCCTGCGACTATCCCCGTATGCACCATGAGGTCTGCACCATCATTGGTCAGGAAAAGGAGACCTCGTACCGCTTTATGGTCGCCATCCTTTCACGCTCGGTCGGCGGTTATATGCGTGGCATGGTCGTGACGTCCATCTGCGGGGGCATCCTCGCTTTTATCGGCTTTACGCTCATTGGCCATCCATACGCAGCGCTCATGGCCATCTTTACCGGCATTATGCACTTGGTCCCGGTTGTCGGTCCCTGGGTGAGCGCGGCGATCGCCACGGTGCTCGGCTTTATGTTCAGCCCTATGCTGGCATTGTGGACGCTTGTCGTGACCATGGTCGCTCAAAACGTCACCGACAACGTCATTTCGCCTAAGGTCATGCAGAGCTCGGTCCAGGTACATCCCGTCATGAGCCTGACGGCGCTCGTTATCGGTTCGGCGCTTATGGGCGCCATCGGCATGGTGGTCGCCATTCCGCTGTGCGCGGCTCTGAAGGGTATCTTCGTGTACTACTTCGAGAACGAGACAGGCCGTCAGCTCGTGGCATACGACGGTGCCGTGTTTAAGGGCACGCCGTATCGCGATACCGAGGGCAACCCGGTCGCCGCTTATGACGCGCTTGGAGACGATACATTCATTTACGAGTCCGAGCTCATCGGCAACGAGACTGCGCCCGAGGCCAAGGCCATGCCCAAGCCCGATCTCGATAATCCCTGGATCAAGCTCTCTGGTCTGCAGCCCGATGCGACGGGCTTCTTCAAGAACCCCTTCGCTAAGGATGACGATTCCAACACGGATGACGACACCAAAACCGGCATCGACGGCTCCATGGACGATTCGGATTCCAAATAGGCACCGCTAGCGTTTCTTGAAGTTGTAAATGACAAGAAACGCGAGCAAAGCGATTGATAAGGGGCCGGCTACATAGAAAAAGAGAACGTCAATTGCGCGTAGAGTGTAATAGGCTTTATCGCCGGACATTACTGCATACAATACGTAGCCAAATGCTGGTTGGTTTGCGTACCAGCAGGAGAAAGCCAAAAGCGCTAAAAGTGCTACAACCAGAAGTGCATTCAGGACAAATCGTTTGCTTTTCATCGATCGCTCCTTCCGGGTGAATCTTATATGCAATTCTATAGTAGCTTTTTCAATGCATCGCATACTCCTAAATAACGTGCACTTTCGCTGTAGGGTCGGCTTTATGTCGGCCCTCTTTTTTGCACTTGCGCGGCGGGATGGTAATATCGTTACGTTTGAACTGTTTCGATGTGAAACCGAGGAGATTCCCTCTATGAGTGCTGACTACCCGTCAATGACTACGGCCGAGATCCGCTCCAAGTTCCTCAACTTCTTTGAGGAGCGCGGTCTTAAGCTCTATCCTTCTTCGTCCCTTGTTCCCGACGACCCCTCGCTGCTGCTTGCCAACGCCGGCATGAACCAGTTTAAGGAGTACTACCAGGGCAAGAAGACCATGAAGGAGATCGGCGCGATCTCCTGCCAGAAGTGTGTCCGCACCAACGACATCGACTGCATCGGCGAGGACGGCCGTCACCTGTCGTTCTTCGAGATGCTCGGTGACTTCTCCTTTGGCGGCGTCTCCAAGCAGCAGGCTTGCGCTTGGGCCTTCGAGCTCATCACCAAGGAGTTCAAGCTGCCGCTCGATCGCCTGTACTTTACCGTCTTTACCGAGGACGACGAGACCCACGACGTGTGGCGTTCTCTGGGCGTTGCCGAGGACCACATCTCCCGCCTGGGCGAGGACGACAACTTCTGGGCTGCCGGCCCCACCGGCCCCTGCGGTCCGTGCTCCGAGATCTACTTTGACATGGGCGAGGAGGTCGGTTGCGGCAGCCCCGACTGCAAGCCCGGCTGCGACTGCGACCGCTTCCTTGAGTTCTGGAACCTCGTGTTTACCCAGTACGACCGCCAGGAGGACGGCTCCATGCCGGAGCTGCCGCACCGCAACCTCGATACGGGCATGGGCCTGGAGCGCATGGCCGCCATCATGCAGCACAAGACCGCCAACTACGACGGCGATTTGATGCAGCACCTCATCAAGCTGGGCGAGGAGATCAGCGGCAAGACCTATGACGCCGACGATTACTCCGGCGCCAGCCGCTCGCTGCGCATCATCGCCGATCACTCCCGTGCCGTCGACTTTATGATCTCGGACGGCATCCTGCCCGGTAACGAGGGCCGCGAGTACGTCCTTCGCCGCCTGCTCCGCCGCGCCGTGTTCCACGGTCGCCTGCTGGGCATCGAGGGCGCCTTCCTGACCAAGTTCATCGACGAGGTCAACGCTCAGATGGGCGAGGCCTATCCCGAGCTGCTCAAGAACGTCGCACTCGTCAAGGGTATCGTCGCCTCTGAGGAGGAGCGCTTCTCCACGACGCTCGACAACGGCCGCGTCTACCTGGACGATGCCCTGGCAGCGCTTGCCGATGGAGCCGTGCTCCCGGGTGATGTCGCCTTTAAGCTGCACGACACCTTTGGTTTCCCCATCGACCTGACCGTCGAGATTGCCGGCACCGCCGGCCACGACGTCGACATGGACGGCTTTACCGCTTGCATGGAGGACCAGAAGGCCCGTGCTCGCGCCAATGCTAAGGGCGACGCCTGGGGCAGCTTCAACGATGTGTGGGTCGAGCTTTCGGACAAGGTCGCTGCGACCGAGTTCGACGGCTACGACAACGACGTCATTGAGGGCGCCAAGGTTGTGGCCATCGTGCGCAACGGCGAGTCCGTCGAGTCCGCTGCGGCGGGCGAGGATGTTGAGGTTGTGCTCGACCGCACCCCGTTCTATGCCGAGATGGGCGGCCAGCAGGGCGATGCCGGCGAGCTTTCCGCCGAGGGCGTTTCGCTGACCGTTTCCGATACCAAGAACCACAACGGCCTGTATGCCCACGTTGCGCACGTCGCCGAGGGCACGCTGACCGTCGGTGCTACCGTGACCGCCGCGCTCGACGCCGAGCGCCGTGGCTTCCTGCGCCGCAACCACACCGCCACCCACCTGCTTGACGCCGCGCTTAAGCACGTCCTGGGCGAGTATGTCTCTCAGGCCGGCTCGCTGGTGACGCCCGAGCACCTGCGCTTTGACTTCACGCACTTTGAGGCCCTGTCCTCCGAGCAGCTCAAGGCTGTTGAGGACCTGGTCAACCAGCAGATTTTTGCATCTAAGCCGGTCGTGACCCGCGTCATGGGCATCGACGAGGCCAAGGCCGCCGGCGCCGTCGCCCTGTTTGGCGAGAAGTATGGCGACGTCGTCCGCGTCGTTTCCGTGGGCGCCGAGGACCAGCCGTTCTCCCGCGAGCTCTGCGGTGGTACGCATGCTGCCAACACTGCCGAGATCGGCCTATTCAAGATTATCTCCGAGTCCTCCACGGGCTCGAACGTCCGCCGTATCGAGGCCGTTACCTCTAAGGGCGCCCTCGACTACATGGCCGACCGCCTGGCACTCGTTGACGCCGCTGCCGCTGCGCTCAAGTGCCGCGTTGACGAGGTTCCCGCTCGTGTGGAGAACCTGCAGGCCGAGCTGCGCGAGACGTCTAACAAGCTCAAGAAGGCGCTGACCGGTGGCTCCTCCGACGCTATCTCCAGCGCCATCGAGGGTGCCGTCGAGCTCGACGGCTATAAGCTCGTCGTCGCTGAGCTCCAGGGCCTTGAGGCTGCTGACCTGCGCAACGTCTGGGATACCGTGCACCAGAAGGTCGCCGGCCCTGTCGCCTGCGTCGTTGCCAGCGTGACCGAGAAGGGCACGCCTGCGTTGCTCGCCGCCGGTTCCGACGACGCCGTGAAGGCCGGTTTCCACGCCGGCAACGTGATTAAGCAGATTGCGGGCCTGGTCGACGGTCGCGGTGGCGGCCGTCCCAACATGGCCCAGGCCGGTGGTAAGAATGCTGCCGGTATCGCCGATGCCCTCGCGGCCGCCAAGACCGCGCTCGGCGCCTAAGTAGTCGCTGTGGTCGCGCTCGCGCTGGACATAGGGGAGACCAGGATCGGCATCGCCGTCTCGAGCCGTGATGGCAAGATGGCGATGCCCGTCAAGGTGCTCCCGGCCGCCGAGGTCACTGGTATGGCCAAGACGTTCCGTTACCTGGTCGAGGACTATGAGCCCGACATCTTGGTAAGCGGGCGTCCCCTGACCATGGCCGGCGAGCCTGGCCCCCAGGCCGAGCGCGTTGCCGCCATAGCGCAAAAGATCGCCGACGAGCTCGATCTTCCGCTGGAGTTTGAGGACGAGCGCCTGTCCTCGCAAGAGGCCAAGCGTATCCTGCGCGAGCAGGGACTCAACGAAAAGCAGATGAGGGGCAAGATCGACATGATCGCCGCCAGCCTGTTCTTGCAGACGTGGCTCGATCGCAAAAACGAGGAGGTTTTGCATGTCTAGCGCTTTCGATCCGCGCCAGCCGAATCGTACACGACAGTCTGCGCCACGCCCTGTATCGTCCGGTCAGCGTCCGATGCAACCGACTCAGCGCGCGGCCCAACCCGCCGCGCGTTCGGCGCAGCCCTCTTCTTGCCCCACTCAGCCCACTCAGCGCCCAGGCCAGCAGCCTGTTCGTCGTCCTGCTCAGCAGTCTGCTGCCCATACAGCCCAGCCCGCGGGCGGTTCCCGCTTTAAGCAGCAGGCTCCTGCCCAGCGCACGCAGGGACAGGCACCGCAATCACGCTCCCACGCACATCATGCTCATGGCTCGCACGGCGTTGCTCCGGCCACGCGCTCGAGCTATAACACGCGCGCTCGCCGTGGTGCCCAAAAGAAAAGCTCCCCGGTGCCTATGATTATCGGTGGCGTCGTCGCCGTGCTTGCGCTTGTCGCGATCGTTTTCTTTGTCGTGCCAGCTGTCAAGGGCTTTTTTGCTGGTGAGGATGCGAAAGTCACTGCTGGCCAGCAGGTTACTATCACTATTCCCGATGGTGCCTCGGGTGACAGCATCGCTTCGATTCTCTCCGAGAACCATATCGTCGAAAATCCCAAGGATTATTACGCGGCGGTCAAAAAGCTCAACGCCGACATGTCGCTCAAGCCCGGCACCTACTCGTTCACCACGCTCATGGACGCGACCAAGGTCGTTCAGCAGCTCATGGAGGGCCCCAATGCGGGCTCCGATGCACTGACTATCCCAGAGGGCCTGACGGTTGACCAGGTCGCCGATCGCGTGGCCAAGGCATACGACAGTATCTCCAAGGAAGACTTCCTCAATCAGGCAAAGGCCTCCAACTATGTGAAGGACTATAGCTTCCTTGAGGGCGCTGCAAACGATTCGCTCGAGGGTTTCCTGTTCCCCAAGACCTATTCGTTGGGTAAGAAACCGAGCGCCGATGATGTGATTCGCGCCATGCTCGATCAATTCAACACCGAGTACAAGTCGCTCGATTTTGCCGGCTGCGAGGCCAAGATCAAGGAGCGCTATGGCGTGGATATGTCCGATTACGACATCGTTAACCTTGCCTCCATCGTCGAGCGCGAGGGCCTCAACGCCGACCAGCGCGCGCATGTGGCATCGGTTTTCTATAACCGTCTGGCAGGCAAGCTCGATGGCCTGCGCTACCTCAACAGCGACGCGACCATGATGTACGTCACCGGTGGCGAGGTTACCGCCGACGACCTGCAGAGTGATAACCCCTATAACACCTATAAGCACGAGGGCCTGCCGCCCACGCCCATCTGCTCTCCGTCACTCGAGGCGCTCAAGGCCACCCTTGAGCCGACCGACTCCGACGACCTGTATTTCTACATTACGCAGGACGAGGAGTATTTCTCGAAGACCTACGAAGAGCATCAACAGTCTTGGAATTGATCATGAGGATTTTTAGCCCCAAACGATATGTTGCCTCGGTCGATCGCATCGACCTCGATACCCTCTGGGCCGACGGCAAGCGCGCCATTCTGCTCGACCGCGACAACACCCTGGTGCCGCGTGATACCGAGCAGGTTCCCGCTGCGGTCTCCGCCTGGCTCGAGGCCGCCCATGCCAAGGGCTTTAAGCTGTGCATGGTGTCCAACAACTGGCATCGCGACCAGGTCATGGCTTCGGCTCGTGAGTTGGGGCTCGAGGCCATTAGCCACGCCATGAAGCCGGCGCCATTTGCCCTCAAAGCGGGCCTTAAGCGTCTGGGCGCCACGGCCGACGAGGCCGTGCTGATCGGTGACCAGCTGTACACCGACGTATGGAGCGGAAACTTTGCCGGCGTTGACACTATTCTGGTCAAGCCGCAGGCAACCCAGGACCTGTGGTATACGCAGATCTTCCGTATCTTTGAGCGCCGGGCCCTGCGCGACCTTCCCTGCGAGGAATAGGTTTCGTCATGTCCCAGCACACCAAGCACGGCTGCGACCATATCTTCTTTATCGGGTTTTTGGGTGCGGGCAAATCGACGCTCGCACGCAACGTGGGCACGATGTTCAAGCGTCGGTTTATTGATACCGACCGCCTTGTCGTGCGCCGTTGCGGCAAATCGGTAACCGAGATTTTTGAAACCGAGGGCGAGGAGCGCTTTCGCGAGCTCGAAACCTCGGCGCTCCGTTCGCTCCAAAGCGAGCGCAGCTTCCTGGTTTCGTGCGGTGGCGGCATTGTCGAGACGCCGGTCAATATCGAGCTCATGCACCAGATGGGTACCTGTGTGTACCTCGAGGGCGATTTTGAGGATTCGATGCGCCAGATCCGCCGCTCCGACACGCGCCCCGATTTCCGTTCGCCCGAGCATGCTGCGCGCCTGTTTGAGCATCGCCGTCCGCTGTATCGCCAGGCCGCCGACCTTACCCTTGATATTCGCAACAAGTCCTTCGAGGACGTTTCCTACCTTTGTGCCGAGATGCTTTTGGAGCGTGGGCTGCTATGATTCGCCGTCAACTGATCAATTTCCAAAACCGCAGCGTCGATGTCCGCGTCGGATTGGGCGCGTTCGATGAACTGTCGCGTATGTTTGCCTCGGCCGTGGGCAAGCCTAAGCGCGCGATGGTCGTTTGGAACACCGCCACATCCGAGCGTTTTGGTGAAGTCGTCGAGCATGCGCTGGTCGACGCCGGTTTTGCCGTGTCGCCGCTAGTCCTCGAGGTTTCGCCTGCTGGTGCCACGCTGGCCGATGCCGATGCGATCTTTGGCGCCCTGTCTGCCAACGGCGTTACCTGCGACGATCTGGTTGTCGCCGTTGGCGATGCCGCAACCTGCTCGGTTGTTAGCTGGTGCGCCAACCAGTGGTGTGGCCGAACCGAGTGCGCGCTGCTGCCGACGACCTTCGACGCCATGCTCACGGTCGCGACGACCATGAAGCCGCTCGTCGCCTCGCCGGCGAATGCGCTTCCCGCTATCGCGTTCCGTCCTGAGCCGGGCTTGGTCGTGTGTGACCTCGACCTTGTTCGCGAGGCGGACCCCGAGTACCTCAAGTTCGGCTATGTGGTGCTTGTTGGCACCATGCTTTCGAGCAGCAAGTCCCGCTGGAATCAGTTTACTGAGACCGTTCCCGAGATTCTCGCGGGCGAGGAGGTCGCGCTCGTCAATGCAGTTCAATGGTCTCAGACTGCCCGCAAGGACGTACTGATGGCCACGAACCCGAGCGCCCGCCATGCGCTCGATTTTGGCAAGACGGGGGAGCGTACCCTGCGCGCTTGCTTGGGCGATGCTGCTTCGCAGGTTCCTGCCTACCAGCTGTTGTCCGAGGGCATGCGCTTTGAGGCGCGCCTAGCACATGATGCCTGCGACTTCGATATCGATTACGTCTTTGAGGTCGATGACTGCCTAGAGGACTTTGGTATCGAGGAACTTGCCCTCGATCTGGAGCCTGCCGCATATATCGAGGAGTTCCGCAGGCAGCAGTTCGCTCGCTCGAATCGCAGCATGCTGCCGCTGCCCGCGGCACTCGGCGCCATTCGCCTAACGAGCGTTGAGGACGAGGTCCTTGAGCGCCATGCTCACGCTTACTTGGCTTCTCGCAAAGAACTTCTCTAAGATTTATTGACATCCATCGTCTTTCGTATCATGTTGAGGGACGGGTTTCCAATCGGTTGCGGTTCGCATGCGATTCCGACGTTCGGTTGAGACCCGTCCCGTCTTTATAGAGACAATAAGAAAGGAATCTGCATGTCTGAGTTTGCTGCCGGTCCTGCCGGTCGTATCGAACGTGTCCGTGCCCTGATGGTCGAGCGCGGCTACGACGCTATCGTGGTACGCGACGAGGCCAATCTTCGTTGGCTCACGGGCGTGAAGGGCGTCTTCGACTACACCTTCGAGTTCCCGCACGCGGCGTTTATTACGGCTGACCAGTGCCTGTTCCATACCGACTCGCGCTACCTCAACAGCTTTGAGGAGAACACGCCCGCCGGCAGCCCTTGGGTCTATGACATGGACGAGGGCACCATCCCCGGTTGGGTCGCCGGCAAGATCGCAGCCAACAAGTGCCGCGTCTGCGCTGTCGAGGACGATATGCAGATCAACTTCTACCAGGGCATTCAGCGTGGTCTGGAGGATCGTTCCGTCGCCTGCATGTTGCCGCTGATGCATGACGACATCCGCAAGATGCGCGCCATCAAGGATGCCGAGGAGATCGAGCTCATGCGCCATGCACAGTCGATCACTGACGCCGCCTTCCAGCACATGCTCGGCTTTATTAAGCCCGGTATGACCGAGAAGCAGGTTCGCAACGAGCTCGAGAACTTTATGTTCGCCAACGGCGCTGACAGCCTTGCCTTCGGCTCCATCGTAGCGAGCGGTCCCAACACCGCCAACCCGCATGCCGTGCCGAGCGACCGCGTGATCGAGAAGGGCGACTTTGTCCTCATGGATTACGGCGCGGGCTACTGCGATTATCGTTCCGATATGACGCGCACCGTCGTGATGGGCGAGCCCACGCAGGAACAGCTCGACCTGTATGCGCTCGTGCGCCGTACGCACGAGGAATGCGTCGCCGCCATCCATCCGGGCGTCGAGGGCAACGACATTTTCAAGCTTTCCAAGAAGATCATCGGCGATGCCGGCTATGGCGATTACTACAACCATGGTCTGGGCCACGGCGTGGGCATCGACATCCACGAGCTGCCCAACTTCAACCGCAGCAAGAACACCATCGAGATCGGCTCGGTTGTCACCATGGAGCCCGGCGTCTACCTGCCCGGCGTGGGCGGCGTGCGCCTTGAGGACTACGGCGTGGTCACCGAGAACGGCTACGAGCCCTTCACCAAGACCCCGCACGACCTGCACGTTATCGACTGCTAGTCTACTTCGGTAGATAGTTTGGGGCGGGGCGTTCGGATCGATTCGGACGCCCCGCGTTCTCTTTTTATGCGCTCGCTGCAGGCACCGTCTGCAAGTGTATAATTTCTGTCGTATGTAATTTGGACGCTTGTGCGTTCTGCCCATAACAAGAAAGGTCGCTATGCCTACCATTTCTACCGCCGACTTCAAGAACGGCCTCGGTCTCCGCATCAAGGACAAGGTCTACACCATCGTCGAGTTCCAGCATGTCAAGCCGGGCAAGGGCGGCGCGTTTGTGCGCTACAAGACCCGCGACATCAAGAGCGGCCGCGTCGTCGAGAACACCTGCAACGCCGGCACCAAGTTCGAGAGCGTCATGCTTACCACCCGCGAGTTCCAGTACCTCTACAACGATGGCGCCGACTACATCTTCATGGACAACGAGTCCTATGAGCAGGTTCCCGTTCCCGAGGACATGGTGGGCGAGAACTCCAAGTGGCTGCGCGAGAACGACATCTGCCAGCTGCTCTTCGCCGACGATGAGCTCATGGGCGTGACCCCCCCGATGTTCATCGAGACCACCATCGTCCAGACCGACCCGGGCTTTAAGGGCGACACCGTCCAGGGTTCCACCAAGCCGGCCACGATTGACACCGGCGCTGTCATCCAGGTCCCCATGTACCTCAACGAGGGCGAGGTCATCAAGGTTGACACCCGCGACGGCAAGTTCGTCTCCCGCGTCTAGCAACCAACTCTTCTAGGAGGACTCATGCCCCAGGAAATCAAGATTGACGGCATCGGCATTTCGCCCGATGTTCTGACCGCCATCGTCTCGCGCGCCGTGTCCGATGTCGAGGGCATCGCCTCCGTTGGCGTCAAGGACCTTGCCACCAACCTTGTCTCCATGATGCTCTCGTCCAAGGCCCCGGCTTCCGAGCCGGCGGTCGAGGCCGAGGTCATCGGCG
Source organism: Collinsella sp. (assembly GCA_018381235.1). GTDB lineage: Bacteria > Actinomycetota > Coriobacteriia > Coriobacteriales > Coriobacteriaceae > Collinsella. The sequence continues at coordinate 47,023 of JAGZSF010000003.1, forward strand.
ACAAGCTCGCACTCACCGTGCGCGTCGTGGTGTTCTTTGGCTATCCGTTCAAGAAACTCGCCGAGGCCGTTCGCGCCGTCGTGGTCGCCGCCATCGATGCCCAGGTGGGCGTTGAGGTCGAGCGCGTCGACGTTTGCATCGACGGCCTCGTTTTCCCCAAGGAGTAACCTTTGAGCCTTAAGGTTTATCGCGGGCGTACGCTTGCCCGCAGTCAGGCGCTGCAGCTGCTGTTCCAGGCCGAGGCCACGGACAGCCCGCTCGAGCGCGTCCTCGAGGGTGATTTCCTGATCTCGAAGGGTCCCCTCGACCCCTATGCGCTGGAGCTGTGCCGCGGTGCCTACGAGCATATCGACCGCATCGACTGCGCTCTGCGCTCCGTTGCCAAGAACTGGGATCTTATGCGCATGCCCGGCGCCGACCGCAATCTGCTGCGTATCGCCGTTTACGAGATGCGTTTCCTCACCGACGAGGAGGTCTCGGACGCCATCGTGATCAACGAGGCCGTCGAACTTGCCAAGGCCTATGGCACCGACCAGTCCGCGTCGTTCGTCAACGGCGTGCTGGGCAAGATCGCTCGCAGCGAGGAGCTGCCGGGCGAGGACCTGTATCAGGAGCTGCTGGCCGAGGATCGCGCCCGCGAGGAGGCCCAGGCTGCCGAGGCTGCCGCTAAGGTTGCCGCCGCTCAGGCTGCCGCTGGCGTTCTGGACGAGGATACGGATGCTGCAGAGGTCGACGAGGCCGACACCGACTCCGTCGAGGAGTAGCCATGCCAGAGGGTTCCGTCCGCAACTTCGACGAGATCTCGGACCGCTTGGACCAGATTATCGCTACCGTTCGCTCCAAGGACACGTCCTTGGAGCGTTCGCTCGATCTGTTTGACGAGGCGATTGAGCTCGGCTCTCGCGCAGTCGATATGGTCGACAAGTTTGAGCTGACGCCGCGTGAGGCTGATAAGCTCGAGCAAGAATACGATGAGGATGCGGCAAACGAATCACAGGATGGCCAGGCTGCATCTACGGATACGAATGGTTGATGGCATTCATGAAACGCGTGCGTCTCGATGACGAACTGATTTCACAGGGCATCTGCGCCGATCGCGCGGATGCCCTTCGCACTCTTATGGCCGGCTTGGTCTCGAGCGGTGGTGAGCGTTTGACCTCGCCGGGGCTTAAGGTTGCCCCGGGCCTGCCGCTGCATGTGAAAGGTCGCATCCCATATGTTGGGCGCGGTGGCCTTAAGCTCGAGGGCGCGCTCGATGCGTTTGATATCGACCCGACGGGCCTTGCTTGCCTGGATGTTGGGTGTTCTACCGGCGGTTTTACCGATTGCCTGCTCAAGCGCGGCGCCGCGACCGTCGTCTCGGTTGACGTGGGGCGTGCCCAGTTTGATTGGTCGCTACGTCAGGACGATCGCGTGACGCTGCACGAGCGCACCAACGTGACGCAGCTACCCGAGTTTGGCTATGAGGGCGCTATCGACCTGGCCGTGTGCGACGTGTCGTTTACCAGCATCGCGAACATCATCGACGCGGTGCTAGCGTGCCTGACGCCTACGGGTTCGTTTTGTACGCTGGTAAAGCCGCAGTTTGAGGCTCCGGCAGCGCTGGTGGGCGAGGGCGGTATCGTGACCGACCCCGCCGTGCGTGTCGACACGCTCGTTGCGGCCATCGAGCTGTTTGCCGCGAAGGGCCTGTTCCCGGTCGACGTGTGCGTGTCGCCTATCCATGGCGCCAAGGGCAACGTTGAGTTTTTCCTGTACGGCACGAGACTCGCCCCCGGCGAGCGCTCGAAAGACGAGCTGCAAGCACAGGTATCGGCTTTGAGCGAGAAAGCGGCAACGCTATGAAGGTCTTTCTGGTTCCCAATTACTATAAGCAAGAGGCGGTCGAGAGCGGCCTGATGCTCGAGCTCTGGCTGACGCGCCAGGGCTACGAGGTCGCATGGGCGGCCGATCAGCGCTCGAAGATTCAGAGCACGCCCGATGTCGACGATGCCGACTTGGTCATCACGCTCGGCGGCGACGGCACGCTTTTGCGGGCTGCCCGCATCCTCAACTATCGCGAGATTCCCATTCTTGGTCTTTCCTATGGTCATCTGGGTTTTTTGACCGCAGCGAGTCCCGAGGAGCGCGACATTTTGCAGGTTGTGAGCGATGCCCTGTCCGGTGAGCTCCACGTGAGCCGTCGCGCTACGATTGCCGCAGACATCGTTTCCGTGCGTGAGGACGGCACGAAGGATGTCGTGCGTTCGTTCGCCCTCAACGATATGGCGCTCACGCGTGGGCCCCTGTCCGATATGGTCGAGTTCGACATCACCGTATCGGGCCACCATATCGATCGCTTGCGCGGCGATGGTGTGGTTGTGTCCACGGCAACCGGCTCCACGGGTTACGCCCTCAGTGCCGGCGGTCCTATCGTGAGTCCGGATTATACGGGCATGGTCTGCGTGCCGATCGCGCCGCATACGATTCAGGCCCGTGCCTTTTTGACCTCGCCGAGCGATGTTGTCGAGATTTTTATGTCCGATGACCGCCCGAGTGTACCGGCTATTGCCATCGACGGGCAGTTTATTACCTGCGATGGCACCGTCGAGAGCGTGGCCGTGCGTCGCGGTCCCGGCGATGTGCTGCTGCTCGACTATGGCCCCGAGAGCTTCTACAACTCGGTAAGCCGCGTGTTCTACGGAGTTCGCCATGATCGATGAGCTGCAGGTTTCAAACATTGCACTCATTCGTGAAGCGACGCTGGTGCCCAGCGCTGGCCTAACGGTCCTGACCGGCGAGACTGGCGCCGGCAAGACTGCGCTGCTCTCGGCGCTTAAGCTCATCTTGGGCGAACGCGCGGATTCGTCGACCGTGCGCGAGGGCGAGGCGCTGGCGAGCGTCGAGGCGCGCTTGTTCGATGGCCCGCACGACACGGAGGGCTTCACCGTGCAGCGCAGCCTTTCTGCCGAGGGTCGCAGCCGCGTCAAGATTGACGGCCGCATCGCCAGCGTGCGCGAGCTATCCGAGCGCGTCGGCGTGATGATGGATCTGTGCGGCCAGCATGAACATCAGCGCCTGCTCGATCCGGCACATCATGTTGCCATGGTTGATGCCTGGGCTGGTCGCTCTGCGCTCGAGGCGCTCGACCGCTATCGTGCCTGCCTCAAGGCGTCGCGTGCAGCTGCCAAGGAGGTCCGTCGCGTCGAGGAGGCGTCGCGTGCGCAGGGGAGTCGTGTCGAGGAGGCGCGCTTCGCCCTGGAGCGTATCGCCGAGGTTGACCCCAAGCCAGGTGAGTACGAGGAGCTCGAGGAGCTGCTGCCGCGCTCGGAGCATGCCGAGGTGCTGGTAGCGACTGCTAACGAGGCCCATGCATCGCTTGCTGCCGAAGGGGGAGCGCTCGATGCTGTGAACGGCGCCGTAGCCGAGCTTTCGCGCATGGCGACCGTTGACCGCAAGCTAGGCGACATCGCCGTTGCGCTTTCGGACGCCTGCATCTCGCTCGAGGATTGCGCCAATGAGCTGCGTGCTTATCGCGATGGCGTCGCCTTCGACCCGCGTGAGCTCGCTCGTATGCGCGAGCGCTATTCCGACCTCAAGGGCCTGCTGCGCCAGTGGGGTCCCACCATGGACGATGTTTTTGCCATGCGCGATCGCTCGCAAGAGCTGCTGTCCCTGGTCGATGATGGCGATGAACAGATCAGAAAGGCGCGTGAGGCACTCGGGAGCGCCGAGCACGAGTTGTTTGCCGCTGCCAAGGCACTTAAGCGCGCCCGTAATACGGCGGCCCCGCGCTTCTGCCACGAGGTGGGCCGCCAGATGGCTCGCCTGGAGATGGGCGGCGCCGAGCTCGTCTGGGAGTCACGTGATCTTCCCCGTGCTGAGTGGACGCCGGTTGGTCCTTCGAGCTACGAGCTGCTATACCGCAGCGGTGCCGGTTTGACGCCGCGCCCCCTGCGCCGCATTGCGTCGGGCGGCGAGCTCAGCCGCGTCATGCTGGCAAGCAAGGTTGTTCTCGGCAATGCGGACGGCGTCGACACTCTGGTATTCGACGAGGTCGATGCCGGTGTCGGCGGCTCTACGGCTCGTGCTCTTGCTGGTGTGCTGGCCGATCTTGCCGCTACTCATCAGGTCATCGTCGTAACGCACCTTGCGCAGGTTGCGGTCATGGCCGACAAACATTATGTTGTCAGTAAGGAACCGGGCGATGTTCCCCAGACGCATTTGGACGAGGTAACCGGCGAAGCGCGTACCGCCGAGATCGCCCGCATGTTGAGCGGCGATCAATCGGAGGCAAGCCTGGCGCACGCCAGGCAGATGCTTGAAGAAGCTCGAGGTTAGGTCGTATCAGCGGTGTTGGTGGGACAAAATAGACTGAATTTTTTGTCCCACTTCGCGTTTTACTCCACGACCTTATCCGGTTGGATGAGTTCCTCATAGTAGCTGATGTGCTCTCGGGCGTCCTCGATTTCGGGCAGCAGGAAGTTGTAGACGACCTCTATGATCATCGTGGCGCTCATCTTGGAGAACGCGAAGTCACCCGTTGTCAGCAGCGCTTCGTGATTGACGGTATTAAAGGTGTAGTCGGCGAGGCGCGCAAGTGGAGACTTGCTATCGCTGCTGATGACGACTACGGTTGCGCCGCAGTTGCGAGCCGCTTTTGCCATGCGATTCAGTCGGCGCGATTTGCCAGAGTTTGAGATTAGCACGATGACGTCACCCGGGCGTAACGTGAGCGCAAAGCCGATTGATGTCTCGCTAATGGTGCTCGCCATGCAGCGCAGGCCCAGCTGCGAAAACTTAAACGTCGCATCGAGCGCGACCGCGTTCGTATTGCCCACGGCGGCGAACTCAATAACGCCGGCATTCTTAAGCGCGTGTACAACTGCGGCCAACGTGTCGTGATCTATGCCGTCGATGGTCGCATTAAGCTCACTCACCTTGGCGGCGAGGATATTTTTTAGGCTCTGCTCCATATTATCGAGCGAGACCTCGTCGGTCAGACCCTCGTTGCGCTGGCTTTCCAAATCCCTCGCCAACGAAAACTGAAAGCTGCGGAAGCTGCCAAAGCCCAGCTTGCGGCAGAAACGCGAAACGGTCGCCTCGGACGTGGAGGCAGCGCGCGAGAGCTGAGCGGCCGTGAGGCGTGGCGCTTCGGACTGGTGCTCCAATATATAGTCGACAATGCGCTGCTCGGACTCGCTGTATCCCTGATGGGTACTAATGAGGGAAAGTGCGCTCTTGCTACTATCGGTCATGGATGGCTCCTGGTTGGCATGAAAATCTAGCTTGATTTGCAATGCCATAGTATACGGGCATTTTCAATTACAAGATACACCTTGCCGTTTCAAGTGTTGATGGTAAACTTTCACTTGCCGTTTACGGTTATGAAAGAACCTTTCACCGGAGAATTGCGCCTTGTCTCTTCTCACGCGGACGGTAGGTTGGTATCTTTCAAGTGTGGAAAAACGCGCATCGAAGCGCGTGTAGGGGAGCGCCCGCGGGCGCTGTACTCAAGAAGGAGGGACACATGGCTAAGTTTGACATCATCGCCGCGACCGGTTGCCCGACCGGCATTGCGCACACCTTCATGGCGAAGGAGGCGCTGGAGAAGGCTGCTGCCGAGCGAGGTCTGACCATTAAGGTCGAGACTCATGGCCAGGTCGGCGTCGAGAACGAGCTCACCAAGAGCGAGATCGCCGGTGCCAAGGCCGTCGTCGTCGCAGCCGATAAGGATGTCCAGGCTGAGCGTTTCGCCGGTAAGCCTATGGTTTCCGTTGGTGTTTCCAAGGCCCTGTCTGTCGAGGCTGCTGGTAAGCTGATCGACCGCGCGCTCGCCGCCAAGGGCGACGACACGGTTGCCGCTGCCGCCGATGTCGAGGACGAGGTCGAGGAGAAGGAGTCCATCGGTCACGTCATCTACAAGCACCTCATGAACGGCGTCAGCCACATGCTTGTCTTCGTCGTTGCCGGTGGTGTTCTGACCGCCATTTCGTTCCTGTGGGGCATCACGTCCTTTGATTCGACGGCTGCCGACTACAACAGCTTTGCCGCGATGCTCAAGATTATCGGCGGTATCGCCATGAACCTCATGGTTCCGGTGCTCTCCGCTTACATCGCCGAGTCCATCGGCAAGCGCCCGGCGCTCGTCCCCGGTTTCGTCGCCGGTATGATCGCCATCCAGGGCTTGCCTGTTAACGCCGATACCGGCATGATCGACGCCGGTGGCGTAGGTGTGGGCTTTGGCTTCCTGGGCGGCATCGTCGGCGGCTTCCTCGCTGGCTATGTCATCCTGCTGCTCGAGAAGGTTTTCTCTAAAATTCCCGCGAGCCTTAATGGCCTGAAGGCAATCTTCCTGTATCCGCTGTGCTCTACCGCCATCGTCGGCCTGGTCATGCTCGGTATTTCCGGCCCCATGGCTGCCATTAACCAGGGTATGATGGATTTCCTGCAGAGCCTCGGTAACTCCGGTCCGGTGATCCTTGGCCTGGCCATCGGCTGCATGTGCGCCTTTGATATGGGCGGCCCGGTCAACAAGGCTGCTTACGCTACTGGCACCTTCCTGCTCGGTACCGCTCTCGAAGCTGGCGTCGGCACCGAGACCTACAACTTCGGCACCAACTTCATGGCTGCCGTCTCCGCCGCTTGCATCGTTCCGCCGCTGATCACCACCTTCGCCGTCGTTGTCGGTAAGAAGTACTTCAGCCAGGAGGATCATGACGCCGGTATCGTCAACCTCATCCTTGGTTGCACCCACATCACCGAGGGCGCCATTCCGTTCATGACCAAGAACATCTGGCCCGTCATGCCCATCATGATGCTCGGTTCTTCCATCGCTTCCATCTTGACCATCTTCTTCAACGTTCACGATCCGGCGCCTCACGGCGGCTTCCTGGTCCTGCCTGTTGTCGAGAACGGTCCGCTGTGGGTCCTCGCGATCCTCATCGGCGCTGTGGTCGGTGGCATCCTGTTCGTGGCCTTCAAGAAGTACGACTGCGAGAAGAATCAGAAGGCCGCTCCTGTAGCCAAGCCCGTTGAGGCCCCCAAGGCCGCTGCCGTCGAGGCCCCCAAGGCCGAGGCTGCCGACTTCGTGAAGGTCGAGAATGTCTTTGTCGCCGAGGACTTCGCTTCTCGTGACGAGGCTCTGAGCTTCGTTTCCAACCAGGCCGTCAAGGCAGGTATCGCCAGCGACGCCGACGCCGTGATGAACGCCTTCCTGGCTCGCGAGGCCGAGGGCACCACGGGCATGATGGAGGGCTTCGCCATCCCGCATGCCAAGTCCGACGCCATTACCGAGGCTGCCGTCATCGTCGTTAAGGACGAGTCCGGCGTGACCGGTTGGGACACCATGGACGGCGCTCCCGTTAACGTGGCTATCGCCCTGCTCATCCCGGGTGCCCAGGCTGGCACCACGCACCTCAAGATCCTGTCCAAGGTCGCCGAGGCGCTCATGGACGAGGACTTCCGTGCCACCGTCAAGGGTTCCACCGACGCCGCCGAGATCGCCAAGACGATCAACGCCCGCCTGGTCTAATCCCCCAGCCCGCGAATAACATCGCCCCCTGTATATAAGGCGGAGTCCCTCTCCAGGGCCTCCGCCTTTTTCGAATCAGAGAACGCATCGGTTATCCCATCAGCCAGAATACCTTTCAGCCGACATTACTCTGGACCGACCGTGTTTCCGCAGCTTGCTCGCCCACAGGGGCCCGTGCGCGGCCTGTGAGATTTATCGCGAGTTCCGCACGAGCCGAAGAGCACTTAATGTGCTCTTCGTGCGAGCAGGACTGTAGAGCAGGAAATCTCACAGGCCGCGCACGGGCCCCTGTGGGCGAGCAAGCGGACGACAAACACATCTGTCCAATAATTCGTCTGAAACATAATGAAAAACCGTTTGATGTGAGTTAATATAAACAACGTCGTGAATCTGACTCCTGCCACATACATGACAGGGGTTAAACACAAAAAAGGAGTCAACTATGGTTTCTGAGAAGGCTACCCTCGTTAATCCTCAGGGTCTGCACATGCGTCCGGCTGGTCTGTTCGCCTCCACCATGGGCAAGTACGCCTGTGACGTGACGGTCGTCACCCCCGAGAAGGAGGTCAACGGCAAGTCCCCGATGGCCCTCATGGCTGCTGGTATCCCCTGCGGCACCGAGGTCGAGGTCAAGTGTGACGGCGCTGACGAGGCCGAGGCTCTGGCTGCTGCCATCGAGCTCATCAAGAGCGGTCTTGGCGAGTAGAACTCAAACGGGTCGCATGTTGAACAACTAAGTTCATATTTGGGGGCGCAGTGACCTGTTGTAAGGTAACTGCGCTCTTTTGTCATGGATATGGCAAAACGCTTTATCATATGACACGGAGAGAGGAATGGGAATGTATCAGGGAGTCAACGCTTCCGAGGGCATCGGTATCGGCACCGTCATGGTCGCCGTCGATCCCGACTTGACTTTTGAGCCGCACGAGGTTGCTGATTCGGCAGCAGAGAAGGAGCGCTATCAGACCGCTCTTTCGGTCTTCTGCGAGAAGACCCAGGCTCAGGCCGACCACATGAAGGAGACGGTGGGCGAGGCCGAGGCCGAGATCATGAGCGGACACATTGTCCTGGCTCAGGACCCGGGCATGACCGACGCCATCAACGCCGCCATTGACGGCGGTACCTGCGCCGAGCAGGCGCTCATGGACACCTCGACCATGTTCGAGAACATGTTCCTGTCCATGGACGACGAGATGTTCCGTCTGCGCGCGGCCGACATCGCCGACATCCGTACCGGTATTCTGGCCGAGTTGCTGGGCAAGGAGGTCGTCGACCTCTCCGTCCTGCCCGAGAACACCGTCGTTGTCGTGCACGACCTCACGCCGTCCATGACCGCCACGATCGATAAGACCCACGTTGCCGGTATCGTCACCGAGACCGGTGGCCGCACGTCGCACTCCGCGATCATCGCGCGCGCCCTCGAGATCCCGGCTGTCCTTTCGGTTTCCAACAGCTGCACCGCTCTGCGCAACGGCATGACCGTTGTCGTCGACGGTGGCAAGGGTATCGTCGAGGCCGATCCCGACGAGGAGACGCTCGCTGCCTACACCGCCAAGGCTGAGGCCTTCGCTGCTGAGAAGGCGGCCCTCGAGGCCTTCCGCGGCAAGCCGTCCGTGACTGCCGATGGCATCAAGAAGATCATCGCCTGCAACATCGGTAACCCTGATGACGTGCCCAACGCGCTCGATCACGACGCCGAGGCCATCGGTCTGTTCCGCTCCGAGTTCCTGTTCATGGACTCTGCTGAGCTTCCTTCCGAGGAGGAGCAGTTCAACGCCTACCGTAAGGTCGCCAGCGCGCTCAAGGGTGCTCCGGTCATCATCCGCACGCTCGATGTGGGTGGCGACAAGGAGATTCCGTATCTGCATATGGTCAAGGAAGACAACCCCTTCATGGGCTTCCGCGCCGTGCGTTACTGCCTGGCCAATCCCGACCAGTACAAGGTCCAGCTCCGCGCTCTGCTGCGCGCTAGCGCCTTCGGTGACGTCAAGATCATGATCCCGCTCGTCACTTGCGTCGAGGAGGTCTTGGCTGTCAAGGAGCTCGTCGAGCAGTGCAAGGCCGAGCTGACCGAAGAGGGTCGCAAGTTCAACGAGAACATCGAGGTCGGCATCATGGTCGAGACACCCGCCGCTTCGCTGCTCGCAGACCGTCTTGCCGAGGTTGCCGACTTCTTCTCCATCGGCACCAACGACCTGATCGGCTACACCATGTGCGCCGACCGTGGTAACGACACCATCTCCAACCTGTACCAGGTTTACTATCCCGCCGTGCTCCGCTCGCTCAAGAACATCATCGAGAGCGGCGTGAAGGCCGGCATCATGGTCGGTATGTGCGGCGAGGCCGCTGCCGATCCGCTGCTCGAGCCGCTGCTGATCAGCTGGGGCCTGGAGGAGTTCTCGATGAGCGCTCCGTCGATCCTGCGCGCCCGCAAGACCATCAGCCAGTGGACCAAGGCCGAGTGCGACGAGCTTGCCGAGAAGGCACTCGCCTGCAACACCGCCGCCGAGGTCAAGGCACTGCTCGAGTCCGCAGCTCGCTAATTTGGTATCAGAGGTAACCGCGTGGTTGGAATGGGCCGGCCACGCGGCCCTCACATATACAGGGGGTACTGTAAATGTTCTACACGCTAACCGCTAACCCGGCTGTCGACATGACGGTTTCGAGCTCTCCGCTCGAGCCCGACGAGAACGTCCGCACCGGCTCGGCCAGCTACACGGCTAACGGCAAGGGCCTCGACGTGTCCTTCGCCTTTAAGAAAATGGGCGTCGACACCGTCGCGCTCGGCTTCTTCGCTGGCTTCACGGGCAAGTTCATCGTCGAGGAGGTCATGAACCTGGGCTGCCTGTGCCGCCCGGTCTGGACCGACGGTATCACGCGCATCAACACCTACGTCAACGATGGCCAGCACGAGTACGGCATCCTGAACCCGGGTGCTCCGATCACGCCGCAGCACCAGGAGGAGCTCTACAACATCCTGGATACCGCGGGCGATCTTGAGTGCCTGATCGTCTCCGGCTCCGTGCCTCCCAAAGCTACGCCTGACTTCCTGGCTAAGGTCATGGAGCACGCTCAGGCTCGTGGTGCCGACGTCGTCCTGGACCTGTCCTCCGACAAGCTCAAGGAGCTCGCTCACAAGAAGCCGCTGCTCATCAAGCCGAACCATCACGAGATGAAGGCCATCTTCGGCGTGCCGGTCGACACCGACGACGAGGTTCGCGTTGCCATGAAGATGGCTCACGACGCTGGCGTTCAGAACGTGCTGCTCACCCGTGGTAGCCGCGGCGACGCTTACTTCTCCAACGGCGAGGACATCTGGTACGCCAAGCGTGAGTTCAACATCAAGCTGGTCTCTTCCGTCTGCGCCGGCGACTGCACCCTCGCTGCGTTCCTGCACAAGTGGTACAGGGATCGCGACAACGTCGAGGAGGCCATGAAGCTCGCTATGGCCACCGGCGCCAACGTTGCCGAGTCCGTCGGCATTGGCGACTTTGGTCACGTTGACGAGTACAGCAAGCGCGTTGCTGTCCGCAAGCTCGATCGTCAGTAATCGAAACGCGACATATTCGTGCGCATGCGGCGCCCCGGTTTCGGCCAGGGCGCCTTTTTGTTCCGTCATAGGGGAGAGATGTCCTGCCGTACTTCATCGCTTCCACACCGTTCACCGAGTTGTCCTAGCCTTTTACCGATGCGTGGAATATACTTTCATTAACACGTTGCTTCGTGAAAGGAACATTCATGATATACACGCTCACTGCAAATCCCGCCATTGACTACAACATCGCCTGCGACGGTCTTGCTGCCAACACCGTCACGCGTACCCGCAATGCCGTCTACACGCCCAACGGCAAGGGCCTCAACGTCTCGTTTACGCTTGACCACTATGGTGTCGACACCACGATCCTGGGTTTCTTCGCCGGCTTCTCGGGTGAGTTTATCGTTAAGGGCGCCGAGGCCCTGGGCGTGCCCGTCAAGCCCGTGTGGACCGACGGTATTACGCGCGTCAATGTGTTCCTCAACGCCGGTCCCGACACCGAGTACAACATGGTCAATGCCGGTGCCGCCATCAATGAGGCCAACGAGCAGGAGATGTTTGAACTTATCGATTCGCTCGATGACATGACCTGCCTGGTCATCAGCGGCTCGCTGCCTCCCAACACTTCCGAGGGCTTCTTGGCCGAGGTCCTGCGTCGCGTGAAGGCAAAGGGCGCCGAGTTCGTGCTCGATATCTCGAGCCATCAGCTGGCAGACCTCATTGCTCTGGAGCCACTGCTGATCAAGCCCAATGACGACGAGCTGCTTGACATCTTTGGCATCAAGGTGAGCGGTGGTGGCGACGAGTCCGTCAAGGGCGCTATGGCCGAGCTGCACGCCAAGGGCGCCAAGAACGTGCTGCTGACCCTTGGTGGCGCCGGTGCGTACTTCTCCAACGGCGAGCATATCTGGTTTGCCAACCGCACCTTCGACGTCAAGCTGCTGTCGACTGTGTGCGCCGGCGATTCCTCGCTCGCTGCCTTCCTGTCCGTGTGGCACGACGCCCCCGAGCGCGTCGAGGACGCCCTGCGCCTTTCGATGGCCACTGGCGCCAACGTGGTCGAGTGCCCCGGTCTGGGTGATTTTGCCAAGGTGGACGAATATAAGAAGCACATCGAGGTTCGCCAGGTCTGCTAGTTCCGGCACCTTGTCTGAATAGTTTGATTATTTCGCATCCGTCTTAGACTAGGACGGATGCGTTTTTGTTTATCGGACTTGCGTGTGCAGTGGAGGCTGTTTCTTGCTAGACTTCTTGCAGACGCAATCGATAGCCAATTTGATAGTCGCAGGAGGCCATAGGCATGTGCAATGTTTCGCTCAACGGTACTCAACCGTCCGATGCGTCCCTGCGCGTCCTGCGCGCGCTTGAGGCGGCTGGTCTTGAGGCTTGGTACGTGGGCGGTTGGGTGCGCGACGCCCTGATGGGGTACCCCAGCCACGATGTTGATATGTGCTGTAGCGGCCTGTGGCAGGAGTCCAAAGCGGCGCTCGAGGCCGCCGGCATCGCGGTTGTGGAGTCGGGCATTAAATTTGGCGGAATCACGGCTATTTCCGATGGCGAGCGTATCGAGGTCACCACGTACCGTCTGGATGGCTTTTACACCGATGGTCGTCATCCCCAGAGTGTGGAGCGTGCCGCCTCGCTCGAGGACGATCTGGCGCGCCGCGACTTTACCGTCAATGCCATGGCCTGGCATCCCGAGCGCGGGCTTGTCGACCGCTACGACGGCCAGGGTGACTTGGAGCGCAAGCTGATTCGCGCTGTCGGCGATCCCAAGCGTCGCTTTAACGAGGACGCCCTGCGCATGCTGCGTGCGGTGCGCTTTGCCTGCCGTCTGGACTTTATGATTGAGCCCGAGACCAAGCGTGCGCTTGCCGAGTGCGCGCCGCTGCTCGATGCCGTGGCGCGTGAGCGTGTGGGTATTGAGCTCGAGGGCATTCTTTCGACCGGTCATGGGGGAGACGCGATGCTCCGCTATCCCGAGCTCATCTGCGCCGCCGTGCCCGAGTTGGCAGCGGGTCGCGGGTTTGATCAGCGCAGTGTCTATCATGCGTTTAACGTCTACGTGCATATTGCCCGTGTGCTGACGGTGGCGGGGGAGCTCGCGCTGTGTGACGGCGTCGCGCCCTCGTCGAGCCTTATGTGGGCGGCGTTTTTGCACGATGTGTCCAAGCCCGAGTGCTTCACGGTCGACCATGCCGGTAGCGGACACTTCTACGGTCATCCCGAGCTCGGCGCCAAGAAGGCGCGCGTCATTATGGATCGCCTGGCGCTCTCGCACGACTTGGTGCGCGACGTGTGCCTGCTCATCAAATACCATGACAAGCCGCTGCGCCCCGAGCGCTCCTGTCTGCTCAATATGATGCGCGCGCTTTCGGGTGAGGGCGTCGACACGGCCCGCCTGATTGACGAGCTCATGGACCTTAAGCGTGCCGACACACTTGGCAAGGCCCCGTCGTGCTTCTATTACGTTGAGACGATTGAGGAGATGCGCGCGATGGCGCACGAGCTGCTGAAGGCAGGGGAGCCCTATACGCTCAAGATGCTCTCCATCAACGGCGGCGACCTGATCCGTGCCGGAGTCAAACCCGGGCCGGAACTGGGTCAGCTTCTCAACTCCGCCCTCGACGCCGTGATCGAAGACAACATTCCCAACGATCGCGAAGCTCTTTTGGTCCATCTCAACTTGAATTAGCTACCCAGTTTACCTGCGTGTTCCATAACCTGCCGACAATTTTTCGGCAATTTGGAATTTCTTCTTGCGCTGACGTTTTTTGTCCCGTAATATATTTCTTCGCAGCACGGCAGTGCAGATGTCATGTGGCCCGTTCGTCTAGCGGTTTAGGACGCCGCCCTCTCAAGGCGGAGATCACCAGTTCGAATCTGGTACGGGCTACCACTTCTTTTCTGCTGAGGCTTATGGCCCGTTCGTCTAGCGGTTTAGGACGCCGCCCTCTCAAGGCGGAGATCACCAGTTCGAATCTGGTACGGGCTACCACGCATTTGATACCCGGGCTTCCCATGGAAGGCCGGGTTTTTTATTTTCAAACAACCGTCTGCAATTCCCGTTTGAACCAGAGCTTTGCGTTCTGCCTATGGCCCTTACGGGTACAATAACCAAGATATTTTGACTGTTAGAAGGAGTCTCATGACGGAGTCCTCTCAGCATACGTCTAAGCCCCAGGTCGAGGTTGAGGCCTCGGGCGGAGATGACAATAAGAGCGCACGCCGCGGCGCCATCTTTATCGGCGTCGTGCTGGTAGGTTATATCGTCTATCTGGTGGTAACCGGGCAGATGGGGCAGTTCTGGGCCGCTATGTCGAGCGTCCAGGCGTCATGGCTCGTTGTCGCGTGTCTTTGCATGTTCATGTACCTGTTCTTTGGCATTGTGGCCTATGCGATCGCCGTCTGGCTCGATCCCAATTCGCCCGTCGGCATCCGCGACCTGATCTCGGTCGAGGCGAGTGGCATCTTCTTTGGCAACCTGACGCCCATGATGATGGGCTCGACTCCCGCCCAGATCTACCGCCTGACCAAGGCGGGCCAAAACGTGGGCGAGGCCGGCGCCACGCAATTCACGCGTTTTATCGTGTACCAGTTTGGCCTGGTCGCCTGGGGCGCTATCCTGCTGCTCGCCCGTATGCCGTTTTTTGCCGAACGCTACGGCGACATGACGCTGCTGTGCGTCTTTAGCTTTGGTGGACACTGCTGCATCTTGCTTGGCATCTTCGCCGTCGCGCTCATGCCTAAGACCGTCACGCGCGTCGCCCATTGCATCATCAATTGGCTCGAGCGCATTGGTGTCTCGGCCACTAAGATCGAGGGTTGGCGCACGTTTGTCGATGGCGAGATCTACTCCTTCTCCGAGAAGTTCAAGCTTTCGGCCGGACATTTTTCTTCCATGCTGCTCACCGTGTTTATCACCATGCTGCAGCTCGCGTTTTTCTATCTGGTTCCGTATTTCCTGATGCTTGCCTTTGGCCACCACGAGGTCGACTTTTTCTCGGTCATGGCCGCGAGCGCCTTTGTCCAGCTGTTAAGCTCTGCGGTTCCCTTGCCCGGTGGAACTGGTGGCGCTGAGGGCGGCTTTGCATTGTTCTTGGGTCATTTCTTCGGTTCGGCTTCGACCGCCGGCTATCTGCTGTGGCGTCTCATTACGTTTATTGCGCCTACCATTTTGGCTGCGCCCCTGCTGGGACTTAAGAGCGCCCACAACGAGAGCATCCATGCGCGCTGGGATCGCGTGATGCGCAAGCTCGGCCGCACGCCTCAGACGCCCTCTGCGCCCACTAAGCCGCACCCCACGAATGCTGTTACCGTTGATCCCAAGAAGCACGCTCAGAAGGCTTCTGGGACCGCAAAGCCGGCTCATAAGGCCTATGTGCGTCAGACAGGAGACGGTATTCGCGTATCTCCGTCGGCACTCAATAAGAAGAAGCACCCTAAGTCGCAGTAGGGCAGTCGTGCGTTCTTCATGATGCGAGGCATATTTGTGCTGTATGGGGGATAATCCTCTTACGTAGATTATCTCTCATCTGTTGATGAATGCTCGCATATCGAAGGGACACGCCCATGGCAACCAGCAAACCGCGTCTTGATCGTCGCATCGTTCGCAGCCGTAATGCCATCCTTTCGGCTTTCGAGCGCCTGCTCATGGAAAAGCCGCTGGCAGACATTACGGTGAGTGCCATCGCGCGCGAGGCCAATGTCGACCGCAAGACCTTTTACGTTCACTTTGGTACGGTTGACGGCCTGCTCGATGCCATTGCCGTCGATGTGGTGGAGATGATTGTCGACTCAGTCGAGAAAACGCTTGCTTCCATGGACGGCGACACCAACGAGCGCGCCCTGAGCGCGGCGGCGACCTTCTTTAAAACCGTTAACGAGGCACTGTGCAACAACTTGGTGCTCAATCGTCAGCTGATCGAGAATATTCCGCTCGATGATTTCATGGCTCGTCTTCGTGCGCCGCTCGAGCACGAGATTGCCGAGCGAGATCTGCTGCCCCAAGGTCTCAAGGACGAAATGTTCGACTACTATCTGGCGTTTTTGCTGTCGGGTATTATCGGTATCTATCGCACGTGGGCGCTGTCTGACGGCTCGGTTCCTATCGAGCGCGTCTCTGAGGTCGCCAACGATCTGACTCTCAATGGTCTGTCGAGTCTGGAATCTCGCTTGGATTAGGCCTAGTTGGGCTCGTCGGCGTGGAAATTCCTGTTCCTGAGGTTCTCCGGCGCCTTGGAGACCTTGCCGGCGTAGGAGCTGTAGCCTGAGGATCCTTAAAAGAAAGTCCAGTTTATCCTTCCCACTCCAATTTTGGAATCCTCCGATGCGCCTTCGCACGCTCGCATGACCTCGATACCATGCGAGCGTGCGAACTCGACGAGCTCTGCGTTGCGGGCGTTTATGGTGCCGAAGGCGGCGGGGCACACGATAAGACGCGCGCAGTGGACGAGGAGCTCTTTGGCGCGGGCTATGGTTTTATCCCCGATCGGCTCGAAGGCGCGCTCGGCCACGCATTCCGTCGCCAGGTCGCGCGCAAGCTCGCAGTCGATGTCCCCTTCGTGCAGAACGCCCGCGTAGAACGCCTTGCCCTGCCGGATTAGCTGGCGAAACACAGCTGACCCCGTACCTGCGCCGGCGATGACGAACGTGTGCGCATCGCCGTGTGGGCGCCCAATTTCCACGCTGCCGAAGCGCTCGTTGAAGGTGCCATGTTGAAGGCCGTAGAGCTCGCCAATCGTCTCGCGCGTGAATATGTCCTCGGGTGCGCCGGCGCGGAAGACCCGGCCGTCCTTCACGCAAATCACCTTGTCGGCGCTTTTCTGCGCGAGCTCGAGTTCGTGGATGGACATGATGACAGCCACATTCCGCGATTTCGCAAGGTGGCGAAGTATTCGCAGCAGGTCGATCTGGTAGCGGATATCGAGATATGACGTGGGCTCGTCGAGCACGAGCACACGCGGATCCTGTGCGATGGCGCGTGCGAGCATGACGCGCTGGCGTTGCCCGTCGCTTATCTGCATGAAGTCGCGCTCGGCGAACTCTTCCACATGTGCGGTTTTCATGGCCTCGTCGACCCGACTATGGTCGTCGGGCGAGAGTGTGCCCATTCGCCCGGTGTAGGGATGCCTTCCCGCCTCTATGATATCGCGGCAGGTGAGGAGCTCGGTCCGGGGTCGATCTGTCAGCATAACGGCAAGGTTCCTTGCGAACTCCGCCGTCTTCCATCGGGAAATCTCCCGCCCGTCGAGCTCGACCGCGCCGGCAAGCGGTGCCAGATGGCGTGTGATGGTTTTCAAGATGGTCGACTTGCCCGAGCCGTTCGGCCCGATGAGCGCCACGACGTCGCCCGCGCGAACCTCCAGCTCGACGCCTTCGACTACGACCTTCTTGTCGTAGCCCGCCGACAGGTCGCTTATGCGGAAAAGCGGCGCTCCGTCAGCCTTCGTTGCGACCGGGGTTTCGAGGTTCGACTCCCCTCTGAGCGTTTTGGGCCGCGGCATGAATTCCCCCATCTACCTCACTCGTTTCTTCAACATGAGTGCGATAACCACCGGCGCGCCGAAGATGGCGGTGACGGCGCTGATGGAAAGCTCGACGGGGGAGAACAGCGTGCGCGCGATCAAATCGCAGCCCGCGCAGAAGATGGCGCCTCCCAAGAAGCACGCAGGAATCACGCGGATGGGCTTCGACGACTTCAGCGCCGACTTAACGAGATGCGGAACCGCGATGCCTACGAACGACACCGGACCAGCGAACGCGGTCACGCAGGCGGAGAGCATGCTCGCTAGAAGGACGAGCACCACGCGGAAGCGTGCGACGTTCACGCCGACGCTTTTCGCGTAGGCTTCTCCCAGCTGGAAGGCGGAAAGGGGCTTCGATATCGCGAATACGCATGCGCTCACGGTAATCACCACGACCGCGATGACCGCGATGTCGTCCCAGTTCGAACCCGAGAAGTTACCCAAAGACCAGTTGTGCAGGTTCACGATGGACTGGTCGTCGGCGAAGGCGATGAGAAAGTTCGTCGCCGCCGAGCAGATGTATCCCACCATGACGCCCGCCACGATGAGCATGGCCATGGAACTTATGCGCCGTGCGATGAGGAGCACGAAGCCGATGGTGATAAGCGATCCCAGAAACGCTGCGGCCACCATGGCCGGCGAGGACATGGCCTGGTTCGCGCCCAGAAGCACGATCATCGTAAGCGCGACGACGAACTTTGCGCCCGAGGAGACGCCCAAGATGAACGGGTCGGCGATGGGGTTGTTAAAAAACGTCTGCAGCAGGAACCCGGAGAGCGAAAGTGCCCCGCCGAGAAGCACGGCTGAAAGCACGCGCGGCAGGCGAATCTCCCAGATGACTTGGCTTTCCATGGAATTGGCCGCGCCGCCCGAAAGGATGCCGGGGATGTGGTCTGCGGGCACGAGCACGCTCCCGATGCACAGGTTGGCCCCGACGAGCACGATGAGGACAACAGCGAGCAGCGCCGTCACGACGCGACACCGCGCGGCGCGCCCCGATTCGTCGTATGTCATGGAAAGCCGGCTTCTCATGACGCTAGCCAAGCTTCCTCAGATAATGGAAGTCGCTCGCGTCATCGCCGGTGAACGCCCCGTGCAGCTCGTCGATAATGTCGGCGGTAGAAGTCATCTGCTGGTACATGTCGGCGCTTGTGACCCAGACATTGCCATTCTTCACGGCTTTGAACTGCGACAATAGCGCGTTTTTGCCTACAAAGTCGTTCAAGGTGACAATCGATTTGTCGATGGCACCGTTGTAGACGATGATGTCGGCATCCTTCGCCGTCGCGTAGAAGCGCTCCATTTCAAGCGTTACTGACGAACCTGACGTCGACGCCGTCTGCGCGTCATAGAGCGCGTAGCTGCCGCCTGCAAGCTCGATCATCTGCGCCACGTAGTCGCCCGCCCGCCGCGTGACGGCGGCCCCGTTCGAGTTAATGTAGAAATACGCCACGGTTTTACCTGACGACGCGAGCCCCGACGTTTGCTCGACGCGGGCCTTCTGCTCGTTGAACAGGTGCGCGGCCTCGTCTTCCTTGTCGAACAGGACGCCGAAAAGCTTAATCCACTCGACGCGCCCGAGTGCTTCGGGCTCGCTCGACGACTGTTCGGTGAGCACGACGAGCCCGAGTTTCTGCAGCTTTTCCTTCACATCGGGCGTGTGGTTGATCATGGTGTTCTCGATGGCGAGCGTGCAGCCCGAGGCCGATATTCGCTCGTAGTCGGGCGCGCTGTACTTGCCGCCGTAGGCGATCGCCCCACTTTCGAGCGCGCTTTTGAAGCCCGCGACCGAGCAATCGTCGGCCTTCGTGCCCGACATGAGGATATTGTCGTTCGCATCGAGCGCGTCGACCAGGCACATCGTCGCCGACGACACGAGGTACACCTTGTCGGCGGGGCGCCTTATGACCGCGATGTCGGAGCTCAACCCATCAGGTACCTTTGCATTTTGCGGCACCACGAGGAAGCGCTCCCCGTTCGAAATGCAGATAAGCCGCAGGCCGCCTTCGTACTCGTCGACAGTGAAGTGCTCGGCGTATTCAAGCTGAAGCGTCCCCGTCGGCTTCCAGCCGCAGCCCAAATCGGCGTTGTGGAAGTCGGCCGCGGCGTTTGAAGCCGTTCCCGCAGGGGAGCCGCCGCTTGCTTCGTCGCCCGATTTCTCCTTCATGGTGGATGAATCGAAGTGGAGCGTGTAGTCGATGGTGTGCGGCGTTGACATGGCGACGGTCTCGGCCGACACGGCGATGTCCTCGTCGAGCGTGACGGGTATCTCGAACGTGGAGTTGCCGCCGTCGTTTACGGGCGCGTAGTCCACGCCGTTGACGGTCATTTTGTCGTAGTTCGAACTCGACCAGGTGATGGTCGCGGTGTAGGTGTCGCCATCCTTCACAATTGTGGTGGGTGAGGCGATGCTTGCGCGCCCTGACCCGCCGGAGAGCGAGACGCTCACAGTGTATTCCTGAGAGCCTGCCGTGCCACCGGTCGCGTTCGGGCTCGCACTGCACCCCGCGAAGGGAAGCGCGAGCAGGGCGACGAGAACGCAGGCGATCGCGCGCACCGCGATGCTGCGACGCTTCCTGCTTTCCCCCTTGGGAAGAATCGACCGCATGGCGTTACTTCAGTGCGTCGGCGCGTAGATCGACGCCGGCGGATTCGAACACGAGCGTGCGGTCGTACCACTGCTCTTTTCTAATACTCCACGCGGCGCAGGCGGTGTCCTCGTCGAGCGCTTCAACGGGCACGTCGTAGGTGTACTTGCCTTCCGCGTTTTCCACATAGGGGATGAAGTCGGCCTCGCTCGCGGCGGCAGCCTCGTCGCCCGTGCCCATGAAGAGCTTGCCGTAGCCCGTGCCGGAAAGCGTCATCACGCAGTGCATGGAGCCGTTTTCCACGATGAGCTGGGCGTCCACAATCCTGAACATGTTCGAGCTGGAATCTACGGTGATCGGATAGGTGCCGTCGGCCACCTTGTCGGCGGTGATGGGGGCAGCGCTTGCGCCCTCGGGCGCATCGGCCGCCTGTTCGGTCTTTTCCTGGGAATCGGCATCGCTTGCCTTTGCGCTGTCGATTGAATTTCCGCCGCAGCCGGCGAGCGAGAACGCGAAAAGCGCCGCTGACAGGGCGAAGGCGAGGGTTTTCTTCAACATGGAGGGGGTTCCTTTCAATCGCTTCGACCGCCCGCGCCGTGCGGTGGGCTGACGGGATGCGAATGCAACGGGCATGCGCCGTCAGTCGGGGAAGGCGCATGCCCGTTGCACGGGGACGCGACCGGCGCCCCCGTGCGCGGCGAGTTTACAGCTTGGCGATGGCGTCGTCCACGTGCGAGACGTAGATTTCGTCGACCGCGACGTTCTGTCCCAGACCCTGGAGCAGGCACGTCACTTCGAAGCCGGCGGCCACGAACTTCGCAGCCCAGCTGTCGGGGTCGGTCTCGTCTGCCATGTCGTTGTTCGCGTGGTCGCCCGCGACCACCATGAACGGCGCGAGCACGGCCTTCTTGTAGCCTGCGGCGCTCGCGGCGGCGATAACATCCTCGCAGGTCGGTTCAGCCTCGACGGTGCCGACGAAGAACTGCGTCAAGCCCTCGTTCTTAAACACTTCCTGCATCTTGGCATAGTCGGCGTTGGAATCGGCTTCGGTGCCGTGACCCATGAGGCACAGCGCCGTCTTGCCGTCGTCGAAGGACGCCATGTTCTCCTTAATGGCTGCGGCCACCTTCTTGTAGTCGTCGTCGGAGGTGAGCAGCGGGTCGCCGAGCGAAATCTTGTCGAACTTGTCGGCGTACTTGTCGAGCTCGTCTTTCACGTCGGTGTATTCCAGGCCACCCATGAGATGCGTCGGCTGCACGACGATTTCCTTCACGCCGTCTTCCACGCAGCGGTCGAGCGCCTCGGTCATGTTGTCGATCGTGATGCCGTCGCGCTTCTTCAGCTTGTCGATGATGATCTGCGCGGTGAAGGCGCGGCGGATGTCGTAGTCCTGCCAGTACTTCTCGCGGATAGCGTCTTCGATGGCGCCGATGGTGATGTGGCGCGAGTCGTTGTAGCTCGTGCCGAAGCTCGTGACGAGGATGACCGGCTTCACGGCCTTCTCCTTTTCACTCGATTTCTCGGAACTCGCGGAGGTGTTGGAGCAGCCCGCGAGCGCGATTCCGGCGAGCGCGACGGCTCCGGTTGCTGCGGCGCCCATGAAGCCGCGGCGTGACATCTGGTCGGACATGGTTTTTCCTTTCCTCGGTTTGCCGGTCCCCCGGCGACAGTTGCTTGTCGGCACAAGCGAAAGAAAAGCGCACCCCTCGGGGTTCACAAGGAGCTAACGCCACGGCGATGCCGTGAGGAAAAGGCGAAGCAGTCTGGCTTGGGGCGCGAGGCGGTTCGCCCGCGCGTCCTATACAGTAATGTCCCTTGCCCAGGATTCCCACCTGGTTCCCTCCGCAAGCCAGCGCGGGCTGTGCGGGCGCCGCGCCGGTCATTTCCTTTTATCCGATTGTCATATGCTCGTTGCCGAATCTTTTACTATGATAGTGGGCACTTGTGAACGTGTCAAAGCCAGGGCGGGCGGCATTGCGCCTCCTGCCTGCGTATTTGCGCCGATTGCCGCCGCAGGCGCCGTGTTTTGCCCGCTGCGCGAATGGCGGCGTAAACGGTTGCGATGAGAAACGGGAAGGGAAGGCTCGGATGATTCATATCGTTGGCGCAGGCTCGGGCGCCGCCGACCTTATCACGCTGCGCGGGGCGCGCCTTCTACGCGCAGCCGACGTGGTCGTTTGGGCGGGAAGCCTTGTGAACCCCGAGCTGCTCGCCGAGTGCAAGGAATCCTGCATCGTCTACGACAGCGCGCACATGACCTTGGAGGAAGTGCTCGACGTGATGTGCGCGGCAGATGCGCGGGGCGAGGACCTGGTGCGCCTGCACACGGGCGACCCGTGCCTGTACGGCGCCATCCAGGAGCAGATGGACGCGCTCGACGCGCGCGGCGTGGACTACGAGGTGGTGCCCGGCGTGTCGAGCTTTTGCGGTGCCGCGGCGGCGCTTCGCCAGGAATACACGCTGCCGGGAATCAGCCAGTCGGTCGTGATCACGCGGCTTTCCGGACGTACCCCCATGCCCGCGGGCGAGGGCATGCGCACCATGGCGGAAAGCGGCTCGACTATGGTCATCTTCCTGAGCTCGGGTATGCTCGCCGAGCTTTCCGCCGAGCTTTTGGCCGCGGGCCGCAGCTCCGACGAGCCGGCGGCGCTCGTGTACAAGGCGACCTGGCCTGAGGAGCGCGTGGTGCGATGCACAGTGGGCACGCTCGCCGATGCGGGCGCGCGAGAGGGCATCGACCGCACGGCGCTCGTGGTGGTGGGCCGCGTGCTCGGGGCTCGCGGCGGGCTTGCGCACAACGGCGCGCAAGCGGAGTCGTACGAGCGCAGCAAGCTTTACGACCCTTCGTTTGCCACGGGGTATCGGAAGGCGAGCAGCTAGCGTGGCCTTCGAGCACTACATATATACCGGGACGACCCGCCTGCGCTGCGGCTACACCACGGGGAGCTGCGCCGCGCTCGCGGCGAAGGCAGCCTGCGAGATGCTCTTGTCACGAAAGCCCGTCGGCCTCGTGTCGATCGTCACCCCCGGCGGGCTGCCCGTCGAGACGGACGTGGTCGACGCATGCATCGGCGAGGGGTGCGCCCAGTGCGCCGTGCGTAAGGACGCAGGCGACGATGCCGATGTGACCGACGGCGTGCTCGTGTACGCGCGCGTGGAACATTCGGGGTCGGGCACGGGTGCTGCGGACAGCAAGGACGTGCCCGCGCACGAATCGGAAGTTTCCGTCGATGGCGGCGTGGGCGTGGGGCGCGTGACGTTGCCCGGGCTCGAGCAGCCGGTGGGGGCGGCCGCCATCAACGCGACGCCGCGCGCGATGATCACTTCGGCGGTGCGCGAGGTGTGCGCCGCGCACGGCTTTTCTGGAAATATTGCTGTGACGATTTCGGTACCCGAGGGCGTTTCCCTTGCCGAAAAGACCTTCAACCCGCACCTGGGGATAGAGGGCGGCATCTCCATCCTGGGCACGACGGGCATCGTCGAGCCGCGCAGCCTCGCTGCCTTGCGCGACAGCATCGAGCTCGAGATCCGGCAGCATGCGGCTATGGGGCGGCGCGGAGTCGTGCTCACGCCCGGCAACTACGGCGCGCAGTTCATCTCGGGGCATTTCCACCTAAACGGTGCGCCGGTGGTCTTCATCTCCAACTTTGTGGGCGATGCGATTGATTGCTGCGTTCGCGAGGGATTTACCAATGTCCTTCTTGTGGGACACATCGGCAAGCTGGTGAAGGTCGCGGGCGGCATCATGGACACCCATTCGCGTACCGCCGACTGCCGCGCGGAGATTCTGGCCGCCCACGCGGCCTTGGCCGGCGCGGGCGCGAAGACCGTTCGCGAGATCATGTCGTCGGTCACGACCACGGCGGCGCTCGAGGTAATCGAGGCCGCCGGCGTGGGGGACGCTGCGCGCGCCTCGCTCGCTGCGGCAATCGAGGACAGGTTGCGCCGCCGCGCGGCGGGCGCATGCGACATCGCCGCGGTCGTGTTCGACGCCGAGCGCCGCGAGCTTTTCCGTACGTCGGGCGCCGATGCAGTTATCGGGGAATTGGGGGCGACGTATGAGTAAAGGCGTGCTGTACGGGGTGGGCCGCGCAATCGGCTGGCCGGGGACGAAGGTGGTCATGAAGGCGCGCCGCTCGCTTGCGGACACGAAGCGCTTCCTTTGCGAGGAGGGCGCCTTCGACGGTGCCGAGCTTGTAGAGGACTGTGGGCTTCCGGGCGAGCGCGTGTACCGCTCGCTCGACGATGTGCCCGATCGGGGCAGCTACTTCTCGACGATTGTGGTGCGCTAGATGAGGGTTTCCTGCATAGCGTTCACTGAGAGGGGTTATGCGTTGGCGGAGCGCACCGCACACGCGCTTTCCGATTGCGCGCAGACAAGTGAAGTCGACCCTGGCTGGGACGTTTCCGTTTCGCGCGGGTTCGGCGAGGGGAAGGCCGACCTGCGCGCATGGACGGCGCTCACGTGGGAAGCGTCGGACGCGCTTCTGTTCGTGGGCGCGGCGGGCATCGCCGTGCGGGCGATCGCGCCGCATGTCGCCTCGAAGGCAAACGATCCCGCGGTTGTGGTGATCGACGAGGCGGGGCGCTTTGCCGTCCCGCTTTTATCGGGGCATTTGGGCGGTGCGAACGAGCTTGCGCAAACTGTGGCACGCGCGGCAGGGGCAATCCCCGTCATCACCACGGCGACTGACGTCCGCGGCGTGTGGGCGGTGGATACGTGGGCGCGCCGTGCGGGGCTCGCCGTTTCGAATCCCGAGGCCATCAAGCGAGTGTCGGCGCGGCTGCTTTCGGGCGGGCGCGTGGCGCTCTATTCCGACATGCCGATTTCGGGACAGCCGCCTGAGGGGGTTGACATTGCGTCCGACCGCGCTCGGGCCGATATCGTCGTGTCGCCGTTCGCTGGCGCGAATGCAGGCGCGTCCGTTCTCGCGGCGGAGACAACGGACGAGGTCGTGCCCGCCGGTGAGACGGGGAAGCCGGCGGGCGTGCGGGCGCAAGCGCCTGCGCCCGAGCCGCTTCGCCTTGTCGTGCCCTGCATCGTTGCGGGCATAGGGTGCCGACGCGGTGCGTGCGCCGAAGTGATCGGGGAGGCGTTTCTTCTCGCGTGCGGGCAGGCGGGCATCTCGCCTTCGGCCGTGCGCGAGGCGGCGACGATCGACGTGAAGGCGCACGAGGAGGGTCTGCTCGCCTTCTGCCGCGCGCGCAATATTCCGCTTGTGACGTATTCCGCAGATGAGTTGTCGCAAGTCGATGGCAGCGTTTCGCCATCTGATTTCGTGCGCGCGACGGTGGGGGTCGACAACGTGTGCGAGCGCGCGGCGCTCGCGGACGGGGGCAAACTTATCTTCCCGAAGCTCGCTCACAGCGGCGTGACCGTCGCGTTTTCCAAGGTAACTATCGAACTTTCGTTTAAGGAGCGGTGATGGGAAAGCTCTTCGTGGTGGGGATCGGCCCGGGCGGCCCCGACGGCATGACGATTGCGGCCCGACGCGCGCTCGAGGCGGCGGACATCGTTGTGGGGTACACGAAATACGTGGAGCTCGCGCTCGCCGCCGTGCCCGACGCGGCGCATCTCGCGACGCCGATGATGCACGAGGTCGAACGGTGCCGCCTGGCGCTTTCGCGCGCGCAGAGCGGAGAAGCCGTGGCGCTTGTGTGCAGCGGTGACGCGGGCGTGTACGGCATGGCGAGCCCCGTGCTGGAGCTTGCGGAGGACTACCCCGATGTAGACGTGGAAGTTATCGCCGGGGCCACCGCGGCTCAGAGCGGGTCGGCGGTGCTCGGCGCCCCGCTTGCCCACGACTTCGCGGTCGTGTCGCTCTCCGACCTGCTCACGCCGTGGGAGGTCATCGAGCGCAGGCTTGCCGCCGTGGCGAGCGCCGACTTCTGCATCTGTTTGTACAACCCGCGCAGCAGAAAGCGCGCCGACAGGCTCTCGCGCGCGGCGAAGATTATGCTCGAATGGAAGGCCCCCGACACGCTCTGCGGCTGGGTACGCAACATCGGGCGCGAGGGGCAGCAGTCGGGCATGTGCAGGCTCTCCGAGCTGGGGGAGATCGACGCCGACATGTTCACCACCGTGTTCGTCGGCAACGCTGACACGAAGCTCGTAGGCGGCCGTATGGTCACGCCGCGCGGGTATCGGGAGATTCCATGCGAAAGGTAACGATCATCGGGGCGGGGCCCGGAAACCCCGACTTGCTCTCGCGCGCGGCGCTCGACGCGATCGACATCGCCGACGTGGTTATCGGCGCTCATCGCGCGCTTGTCGGCATCGACGTGCCGCCCGACGTGGTGAGATGCGAGCTCGTGAAGACGGCGGACATCGTCGCCGCGCTCACCGATGCGGCGTCGTGGCAGCGCGCCGTGGTCGTGATGACGGGCGATGTGGGGCTGTTCAGCGGCGCGCGCCGCCTGGTGGAGGCGCTCTCCGGCGATGCGCAGGTGGACGTGCGCGTCATTCCCGGCATAAGCTCAGCGTCGTATCTCGCCGCGCGTCTCGCGCGTCCATGGCAGGATTGGCGCTTCGCGAGCGCTCACGGCGTGGCGTGCGACATCGTGGCCGAGGCCGAGCGCGCAGGTGAGCTCTTCCTCGCCACGTCGGGCGGGGAAGACCCCTCGCGGCTTTCGGGCGAGCTTGTGCAGGCGGGCTTCGGGGACGCGCGCGTGACGGTGGCCGAGCGCCTGTCGTACCCCGACGAGCGCATTACCTGCGCGACCGCAAGTGAAATCGCAGGTCAGACGTTCGACGACTTGAACGTGATGCTTATCGAGTTTGCAGGCGGCGCCGAGTCGCCTGAGGGCTCTAGCGCAGCCTCCGAGGCGCCGGCCGGCGCGTCTGCGCCCGCGGCGGACTCTGCGGGCGCATCCCGTTCCGCGAGCTCCCGCTGGCCGTACGATTCCTCGGGCATTCCCGACGAGCTCTTCATCCGCGGCGACGTTCCCATGACCAAGCAGGAGGTGCGCGCCGTCGCGCTCGCGAAGCTGTGCCTTACCGCGACCGACACCGTGTGGGACGTCGGCGCCGGCACGGGGAGCGTGTCGATCGAGGCGGCGCTCGTCGCGCGAGCGGGGTCGGTATGGGCGGTCGAGCGCAACGCGGCCGGCGTTCGGCTCATCCGGGAGAACGCGGATGCATTCGGGTGCGGCAACGTGCATGCGGTCCCCGGTGTCGCCCCCGAAGCGCTCGCGAAACTGCCCGTCCCCGACGCCGTGTTCGTCGGCGGGAGCGCGGGTAAGCTTCCCTCCATCGTGGAGGCGGCGCTCGAGAAGAACTCGCAGGTTCGCCTGTGCGTGCCATGCGTCACCGTTGAGACGCTCACCGAGGCGTGCGCGCTCCTTTCGGGTTCGCGCTTTAAGGGGTTCGAGGCGTGCCAGGTGTCGGCCGCCCGCGCCGAGGCTGTAGGCTCGCACCATCTTATGAAGGCGCAAAACCCCGTGTTCCTCGTCAGCGCGCGTGGTGCGGGTGGGGAAGGCGGCGCCCGGTGAGCACGTCCATTCCGCGCTTCATGGTCGCTGCGCCCTCGAGCGGGAGCGGCAAGACGGTCGTAACGTGCGCGCTCCTGCGCGCGCTCGCGCGCCGCGGCCTTGCATGCGCGGCCTTCAAATGCGGCCCCGACTACATTGACCCGCTCTTTCATCGCCGCGTCGTTGGTGCGCGCTCGGGCAACTTAGACGGCTTCTTCACCGACGCCCCGACGCTGCGTGCCCTGCTCGCACGCGGCGCCGCGGGTGCGGATGTCGCGGTGCTCGAGGGGGTCATGGGCTTCTACGACGGCATGGCGCCCGGCGTGGCCGACGCGAGCAGCTACCAGGTTGCGCGCGACACGGAAACGCCGGTCGTTTTAGTGGTGAACGGGCGCGGGGCGTCTTTATCGCTCGCCGCCGTAATCCGCGGCATCGCCGAGTTCCTGCCTTGTGCGAACGTGCGCGGCGTCGTGCTGAACAAGACGAGCGCCGCTGCCTGCGCCTACGCAGCGCCTGCGATCGAGAAGCACACGGGCGTCGCGGTTTTGGGGAATATCCCCGCCGACGAGGCGTTCTCGCTCGAAAGCCGGCATCTGGGGCTTGTGACCGCCGGCGAGGTCGAGCAGCTCTCCGCGCGCATCGACAAGATGGCCGAGCTGGTGGAAAAGAGCGTCGACGTCGACTGCTTGCTCGAAATAGCGGCGACGGCACCCGATATCCGCGAGGAACCTTACCGGTTGGAGCCGATCGCGGGAGCGCGGCCCATCGTCGCCGTCGCGCGTGACGAGGCGTTCTCGTTCTACTACGAGGAGAACCTGCGCGCGCTCGAGGACCTGGGTTGCGAGCTGGCCTTTTTCAGCCCTCTGTGTGATAGCGAGTTGCCCCGGGGGACAAGCGCCCTCTATCTGGGAGGCGGCTACCCGGAGCTCCATGCGCGGCAGCTCTCCGAGAACGTGCCGATGCGCGAGGCGGTGCGGCGCGCGGTGGAATCCGGCATGCCGACGGTCGCCGAATGCGGTGGGTTTCTGTATCTGCAGCGCGAAATCGCCGATAGCGAGGGGCGGCGCCGGCCTGTTGTGGGCGCCCTTGAGGGCGCAAGCGAGAACGGGGGAAGGCTGTCCCATTTCGGGTACGTGGAGCTCACTTCTCAACGCGACGGGCTCTATGGGCCGCGCGGCACACGCATCCGCGCGCACGAGTTCCACTACTGGCAGTCCACCTGCCCGGGCGGCGACTTCTGGGCGCAGAAGCCACGGCGCGACAAGGGCTGGCCGTGCATGACGACCATCCCGTCCCTGGTTGCGGGCTTCCCGCATGTGTACTATCCTGCGAACCCCGACGTTGCGCGCGCGTTCGCGTCTGCCGCTGCGTCGTTCGCAGAGAGGAGACGCCATGGCTGAAGCAACCGAAACCGCGCTTGCCTGCATCCGCGAGGAAGTCGAGCGCGCGTTCTCGTCGGCGCCGGGCGCCGTGCTCGAAGCCGCGCTCTCCCGGATCGCGCCCGCAGACGAGTGCGCCCGCGCCGCCGCGTACGCCGCGTGGGACTCCATTGCGCACCCCTTGGGGGGATTGGGCGACTTTGAAGACGCCGTCGCGTGTATCGCCGCAGCTCAGGGGAGTGCCGAGGTGGCCGAGTTTCCCCGTGCGCTCGCGGTATTCTTCTCCGACAACGGGGTCGTTGCCGAAGGCGTGTCGCAAAGCGGGCAAGACGTGACGCGAGCCGTCGCGCGCAACATGTGCGAGGGGGCCACGAGCGCCTGCCGCATGGCGGCGTTCGCGGGTGCCGAGGTCGTGCCCGTCGACGTGGGTATGGCCCGGGGCATAGAAGACGCGCGCATGGTGCGCGCGAACGTGCGGCGGGGGAGCGGCAACATCGCGCACGGCACCGCTATGTCTCGCGATGGGGCCGTGCGCGCGATCGAGGTCGGAATCGCCGTCGCGTGCGGGCTCGCCCGCGCCGGCGTGCGCCTTCTCGCCGCGGGCGAGATGGGCATCGGCAACACGACCACCTCGGCGGCGGTGGCCGCAGTGCTCATCCGGGCGGACGCGCGGAGCCTCGTCGGGCGCGGCGCGGGGCTCTCGGACGCCTCGCTCGCGCGCAAGCGCGACGTGGTCGAGCGCGCTATCTATGCGAACTCGCCCGATCCCGCCGACCCGATCGACGTGCTCTCGAAGGTGGGCGGCTTCGACATTGCGGCGATGTGCGGCTTCTACCTGGGGGCCGCGGCCTCGAAGGCGCCGGCACTCCTCGACGGGGTCATATCCTGCACGGCGGCTCTGTGCGCGGCGCGCCTGTGCCCCAACGCCTTGGGCTACCTCGTGGGCACCCACGCATCAAGCGAACCCGCAAGCCGGGAGCTCCTTCGCGAGCTCGGTATAAAGGCACCCCTCGACGCAGGCATGCACTTGGGCGAGGGCGCGGGCGCCATGGCGTATCTGCCCCTTCTGGATTCGGCGCTGCGCGTGTACCGGGATGGGAAGACGTTCACGGCGACTGGTATGGCTGCTTACGAGCATTTCGAGGCCGGAAAATGACGGTGACACTCGTCATCGGCGCCGCCGCGAGCGGCAAGAGCGCCTACGCCGAGTCCCTGTGCCTCGGGCACGACGGCCCTCGCGTGTACATGGCAACGATGGAGCCCTTCGGGGAAGAGGGCGCCCGCCGCATCGCGCGCCATCGGGCGCTGCGCGAGGGCAAGGGGTTTTCCACCCTCGAGCGCACGCGTGACATGGGCGCCGCAGTGCCCGGGCTTCCGCGCGGCTGCACGCTTCTTTTGGAGGACGTGGGCAACCTGGTTGCAAACGAGCTTTTCGCGGAAGGCGGCTTGTCCCCACGTGACCCCGACGCTGTGGTGCTCGAGGTGCTCGGAGGCATTGAACGGCTCGCTCAGGCCGCTGCGTATACGGTGGTGGTCACCGTCGAC
Organism: Collinsella sp.; assembly: GCA_018381235.1. GTDB lineage: Bacteria > Actinomycetota > Coriobacteriia > Coriobacteriales > Coriobacteriaceae > Collinsella. The sequence goes on from JAGZSF010000003.1 coordinate 77,580, forward strand.
GTGTTCGCCGATGGGATGCGCTACGATGAGGGGACCGAGGTATGGAGGCGCGCACTCGCGCGCGTGAACGCGGGCGTGGCGGTGCTGGCCGACCGCGCAGTCGAAGTGGTATGCGGGATTCCCGTGTGGATGAAAGGCGAAGGACCTACAAGGTGAAGATAGCAGAGGCAATCGGCGCGGCGTTCGGAACGTTCTCGCGCATCCCCGTCCCGAAATCGGCCTGGACCGATTTCGGGTCAACCCATGCGCTTGCCGCGTTTCCCCTGGTGGGCCTTGCGGAAGGCTTCCTCATGACGGCGTGGGGGCACGTGGCGAACCTGCTCGGCGTGCCCGCGACCATCGTCGCGGCCGTGCTCGTGGCGCTGCCTGTGGCGGTGACGGGAGGCATCCACCTAGACGGGCTCTGCGACACCTCCGACGCACTTGCAAGTTGGGCCCCGCGCGAGCAAAAGCTCGAGATCATGCACGACCCGCGGGCAGGCGCCTTCGGGGTCATTGGTGTTGTCGTGTACCTTATTCTGCAGTTTTCCCTGTTCACCGCGCTGCCGCTTACGGCGGGGACGTTCCTCGCGCTTCTGTGCTCGCTCGTGTTCTCCCGCGCGCTTTCGGGGCTCGCCGTAGAATGCTGGCCTGCCGCGCGGGCGGACGGCATGGCCGCGGGGCTCTCGCCTTCGAAGAAGCGCGCGGCGATCGTTGTGCCGCTTTGCGCTTTCGCTGCGGCTTCGGCTGCAGGGATGGTCGCGTGCGTTCAGGCCGTCGGTGCCCTTATGGCGGTGGCGGGGCTTTTGGCGCTCGCGTGGTACCGCCATGTTGCCCTGTCCCGCTTCGGTGGGGTGACGGGGGATTTAGCCGGATGGTTTTTGCAATGGGCCGAGCTCGCGATGCTTGCCATGCTGGTGGCGGGGGGCATGCTCCTATGATGCTCGTGGTAGGTGGCGTGCATTCGGGGAAGAGGACCTTCGTGCGCGAAAAGCTCGGGTTCGCGGCGGACGATTTCGTCGACGCGGCGCAGCTCGCGGCGGGCAGCGTGCCCGCGGCTTTTGCCGGCCGCGTCGCGTGCCGTGCTGAGGAACTCGTACGCGCGCTCGACGCTGACCGGGCGCTCGAGTGGCTGATCGGCTTCGACGCAGTGATTCTGACCTTGGTCGGCTCGGGGGTCGTCCCTATGCGTGCGGAAGACGCCCAATGGCGCGAGCGCGCGGGGCGCCTGGGATGCGCGCTCGCTGCGCGCGCCGACGTCGTCGTGCGCATGACGTGCGGGATTCCCCAGGTCATCAAAGGAAACCTTGCCGATGCGCCTCGAGGGACGCTGGGCGCGGGCGCGCCTTTGGAAGTCATCTTCGTGCGCCATGGTGCCACGGCGGGCACGGAAGACCATCGCTACAGCGGGGCGGGCACCGACGAGCCCCTGTCGAGCGCGGGCGAGCGCGCTTTGCGCGACCTCGCGTGCGATCGTGACGTGTTCCGTGTTATCACGAGCGGCATGGCCCGCACCGACCAGACGGCACGCATTCTCTTCCCGAACGCGGAGCTTATGGCGTGCCCCGGTCTGCGCGAGATGGATTTCGGCGACTTCGAGGGGCGAAGCGCCGCCGAGCTTAAAGAGGATGCGCGTTACCGCGCCTGGGTAGACTCCTGGTGTGAGACGCGCTGCCCGCATGGCGAGGGCAAGAGCGATTTCACCCGCCGCGTCGTCGCGGCGTTTCGGGAGGCGTGCGATTCGGAGCGCGCCCAGGGGAGTGGGCGCGCCGTCTTCGTCGTTCACGCGGGTACCGTGAAAGCGCTGCTCTCCGAGCTAGCTGTCCCGAAAATGGGATACTTCGACGTGCATACCGAGCCGGGCGGCGCATGGGCCGCCACCTGGGATGGGCGCTGCCTTCGCGACGTTCGCCCCGCTTCGGGGGGCGATGCCCGGTGATGACGATTCTTGCCGTCGCCGCCGGGTTCGCGGCCGACCTTGCCTTCGGCGACCCGCGCTGGCTTCCCCATCCCGTCGTCGCCATGGGGCACGCGATCACATGGGCCGAAGGCCGCCTGCGGGGCGCATTCCCGCAAACGTCCGCGGGCACGCGTGCCGCAGGGCTTGTGCTTGCCGTGGCGCTTCCGCTTGCGTGTGGGCTTTTGACCTGGGGTATCCTACATCTTTGCGGCATGGTTCACTCCGGCTTGCGCTTCGTGGCCGAGGCATGGGCGAGCTATCAGATTCTCGCGACATGCGAGCTGCGCCGCCAGAGCCTGGCCGTGGCCCGCGCGTTCTCGAAGGGCGGCCTTGTCGCGGCGCGCGAAGCCGTCGGGCTCATCGTGGGACGCGACACGTCTGTTCTCGACGAGCAGGGCGTCGCGCGCGCCGCCGTGGAAACGGTGGCGGAGAACGCGAGCGACGGCGTCATCGCGCCGCTTTTCTACCTTATGATCGGGGGTGCGCCCTTGGGCATGGCGTACAAGGCGGTGAACACGCTCGACAGCATGGTGGGCTACAAAAACGAGCGCTACATCGACTTCGGCCGCGCCTCGGCGCGCCTCGACGATGCGGTGAACTGGATTCCCTCGCGCTTATCGGCCCTGTTCATGATCGCCGTGTGCCCGATCGTCGGGCTCGACGCGCGCGGGGCGGCGCGCATCTGGCGCCGCGACAGGCGTCGCCATGCGAGCCCCAACTCGGCGCAGACCGAGTCAGCGTGTGCGGGCGCGCTCGGGCTGCGCCTGGCAGGACCCGCGGTGTATTTCGGCAAGCTCGTTGATAAACCGACGATAGGCGACGCGTCCCGTGAAATCGAGTGGGGCGACATCGCCCGGGCGACAAGGCTCATGCTCGCCGCGTCCGTATGCGCGCTCGTCGTCTTCGGCGCCGCGCGCGCGGCGGTCGTGCTCGCCGTGGGGGTGATGGCATGAGGGAGGACCGCGCCGTGCCCCGGGCTGCCGGGGGAATCCTTCGCGCCCGTACGCATGGGGGCAGCGCGCAATCGCTCGGCATCGCTTGCGAAGGGGGCGCCTCCGACCTCATCGACTTCTCGGTGAACGTGAATCCGGCAGGCCCCTCGCCGCGCGCCGTCGCCGCAGCTTGCAAGGCGCTTTCTCGAATCGACGCCTACCCCGATAGGGAAAGTCTCGCCCTCGTTCGCGCCCTAGCGCGCGCCCATGGCATTCCCGAAGATACTATCGTCTGCGGCGCGGGCGCGTCCGACATCATCTGGCGGCTCGCTGCGGCGGTGCGCCCGAAACGCATCGTCGTGTGCGCGCCGACGTTCTCTGAATATGCGGAGGCGGCATCGTACTACGGCGCATGCGTGCAGGAGTTCCCGCTCTCCGAAGCGGACGACTTCGACGTGCCCGCCTCCTTCGCCCGCGCGATCGAGGGGCCGGGAGACGTGGCGTATATCTGCAATCCGAACAACCCGACGGGGCGCCTCGTCGACCCCCGCGTGATCGATGCCGCGGCTTGCCGCTGCGAGCAGGTGGGCGCGCTGCTCGTCGTGGACGAGTGCTTCCTCGGATTTGCGCCCGACGCCCGCGAAAGGAGCGTGGCCGCACGCGCCGCGTGTTCGCGCCATGTGGCCGTGCTCTCCGCATTCACCAAGCTCTACGGAATGGCGGGGTTGCGGTTAGGATATCTGATCAGCGGAAACGCCCAACTCCTCGAGGGGATTCGCCGGGCGGGGCAGGCGTGGCCCGTCTCCTCGGTCGCCGAGGCCGCGGGTATCGCCGCCCTGGAAGACGTCGAATACGTCTCGCGCACGCGCGATGTATTGGCGGGCGAGCGAGCGTGGCTTTCCCACGAGCTCTCCTCGCTCGGGCTTTCCGTCGTGCCGTCGGATGCGAACTTCCTTTTAGTCCGGACACCGGCGAAAGACATCCCCGAGCGCCTTTATAAACAGGGGGTTTTGGTCCGCACGTGCGACTCGTTTTCGGTACTGTCCCGTTTCTGGTGCCGCGTCGCGGTGCGCACGCGCAAGGAGAATGCCCGGCTTGCGATGGCGTTCGGCCGCGCGCTTCGGGCGGAAGGCGCATCGGGCGAAGGCGAACCCGACAAACGGGGCTGCGCTTCTTGCAGCGGCGCTATGGCGGGCGCGTATGGCCGAGGCTCGACGAAGGAGGTCGATACCCGTGGGTAGGGCGAAGCCCATCATGATCCAGGGCACCATGTCGAACGCGGGGAAGAGCCTGCTTGCGGCGGGGCTGTGCCGTGTGCTTTCGCAGGACGGCCTGCGCGTGGCTCCCTTCAAGAGCCAGAACATGGCGCTCAACAGCGGTGTCACGGCCGACGGGCTCGAGATGGGGCGCGCCCAGATCATGCAGGCCGAGGCGTGTGGCATCGTGCCCGACGTGCGTATGAACCCCATCCTGCTCAAGCCCGAAAGCGACCACCGAAGCCAGCTCATCGTTGCCGGCAAGGCGCAGGGAGCCTTCGCTGCGAGGGACTACTTCGCGCGAAAGAAGGCGCTCATGCCGCAGATTTTGGAGTCGTTCGATTCGCTCGCGGAGGAAAACGACGTCATCGTCATCGAGGGCGCCGGCAGCCCCGCCGAAATCAACCTTGCCGAAAACGACATCGTCAACATGGGGCTCGCGCGCGCCGTGTCCTCCCCCGTGCTGCTCGCGGGCGACATCGACCCAGGCGGGGTGTTTGCCCAGCTCTACGGCACGGTCGCGCTCCTTGCGCCCGAGGACCGCGCGCTTTTGCGGGGGCTTGTGGTGAACAAGTTCCGCGGCGATGTGGAAATCCTGCGCCCGGGTTTGGCTCCGCTCGAGAAAATGTGCGGGGTTCCCGTCGTGGGGGTCGTGCCGTATCTTACGCTCGACCTGGACGACGAGGACTCGCTCGCGCCGCGCCTAACTGCCCGCGAGGCGCGCGGCGTCATCGACGTCGCCGTCGTGCGCCTTCCGCATCTGTCGAACTTCACCGACTTCGACCCGCTTTCGCGCGTGCCCGGCATGGGCGTGCGCTACGTTTCCTCGACGACCGATCTGGGCCGACCCGACCTGGTGGTGCTTCCCGGCTCGAAGTCCACGGTCGACGACGCGCGCTGGCTTGCGGCTAGCGGCATCGGAGCCTGTGTACGCGCGCTTTCGGGCGCGGGCACGCCGGTGCTCGGCATATGCGGAGGCTACCAGCTTTTGGGAGACGAGCTTTCGGACCCGCACGGCAGGGAAGGCGCTGGCACCGCGCGCGGGCTCGGGCTCATCCCTGCAAGTACGGTGTTCAAGGAGGAAAAGCGCCTCGCCCAGTCGGAGCTGCGCATCACGGGCGCCCAAGGCGCGTTCTCGGTGTGGAACGGCATGACGGCGCGTGGGTACGAGATTCACGACGGCGAAACGACCGTCTCCTGCGCCCCTGCGGGCACGATTGGCGGCAAACCAGAAGGCGCGGCCTGCGGAAACGTGTTCGGAACCTATCTCCACGGCCTGTTCGACGAACCGGGGGTGGCACTCGCCCTCGCGCGCTCGCTCGCGCGCATGCGCGGCCTGCCCGAGAGCGTCGTGGGTGCTGAGGGCGCGGTGTCCGCGGCCGATCACCGTGCGCGCGAGTTCGACCGCCTGGCCGACTCCGTGCGCGGGGCGCTCGACATGGAGTATGTCTACCGCATTATCGAGGAGGGCGTATGATCCACGTGTATCATGGCGACGGCAAAGGCAAGACCACGGCGGCGATGGGCCTCGCCATTCGCATGCTCGCCGCAGGCCGCCGCGTCGTCGTCGTGCAGTTCCTGAAAGACGGCGAAAGCGGGGAGGTGCGCCTGCTCGCCGAGCATTTCGGCGTGCCCGTGTTCGCGGGGAAGGCGTCGGACAAGTTTACCTGGTCCATGACGTCGGAAGAACTTGCCGCGACGCGCGAGTTGCACGATGGGAACCTCGCTTCCGCGCTCGCCGAGCTCGAGGGCGCGCAGGAGGGGCTGCTCGTGCTCGACGAGGCGCTCGACGCGCTTTCGAAGGGGCTTGTCGACGAGGCGCTCGTGGACCGCGCGCTCGATATGTCCGCGCGCGGCGTCGAAGTAGCGCTCACCGGGCGCACGCCTTCCCGCAAGATCGTGGAGAAGGCCGACTACATAACCGAGATGCGGTGCGAGAAACACCCCTACGAGCAGGGGATATGTGCAAGGGAAGGAGTGGAGTACTAGATGGATTCCAAGGAGATGGCGCCCGGCGACATCGAGCGGCGCAGCTTTGAGATCATCACCGAAGAGCTCGGTGGCCGCACGTTCCCGCCGCTCGAAGAGCCCGTCGTGAAGCGCGTCATCCACACCACTGCTGACTTCTCGTACGCCGATTCCCTCGTGTTCACCCATGACGCCGCGCACTGTGCGCTCGACGCACTGCGCGCAGGGGCCACGGTGCTCACCGACACGAACATGGCGCTCGCAGGCATAAGCAAGCCCGCGCTCGCGAAGATCGGCTGCCAGGCCGTGTGCTATATGGCCGACCCTGATGTCGCCGCAACGGCGCGCGCCGCGGGCACGACTCGCGCCGTTGCGAGCATGGACAAAGCTTGCGGCATCGAGGGTCCGCTCATCGTGGCCGTCGGCAACGCTCCCACAGCACTTCTGCGCCTCGCCGAGCTCATGGACGCGGGGAAGATCGCGCCCGCGCTCGTCGTTGGGGTGCCGGTTGGGTTTGTGAACGTGGTCGAGGCGAAAGAGGAGCTACTCGCGCGACGCGTGCCGGCCATCGTCGCGAGGGGTCGCAAGGGCGGCTCGACCGTGGCGGCCGCCATTATGAACGCGCTGCTCTACCAGATCACGCGCCCAGGCGGCCCGAAGTGACGGCCCCCGCATCCGCGCCGGCGCTGCGCATCTTCGCCGGCACCACCGAGGGCCGCCTTCTGTGCGAATGGGCGAGCGGGGCGGGAATCCCCGCCCGCGCCTACGCGGCAACCGAGTACGGAGGCGAGCTTTTGGGCGAGCTTCCGGGCATTGAGGTGCATGCGGGCAGGCTCGACGAGGCCGACATGGAGCGCGAGCTTTCCGGCGCGCGCATCGTCGTCGACGCCACGCACCCCTTCGCTACGCTCGCAAGCGGCAACATCCAGGCCGCTTCGCTCGCCGTGGGTGCACGATGCCTGCGCCTTGCGCGCCCGGCCGAGTCGCTGCCCAAAGGCGTCGTGTCGGTCGCGTCGATCGCCTGCGCGGCGCGCTTTCTCTCCGAGAACCCGGGTCGCGCGCTTCTCACGACGGGGAGCAAGGAGCTTGCTCCCTACACGCGCGTCGCCGATTTCGCGGAGCGCTTCTTCGTGCGTGTGCTCCCGCTGCCCGGTGCTATAACGAAGTGCATCGACGCGGGGTTTTCGCCGTCGCACGTCATCGGCATGCAGGGGCCCTTCACCCGCGAGCTCAACGAGGCGATGCTTCGGCAGGTGGGCGCCCAGTGGCTTGTGACCAAGGACTCGGGAACCGTAGGCGGCACGGCCGAGAAGCTCGCCGCCGCGCGTGACGCGGGAGCGCGCTGCATCGTGGTCACCCGTCCCGCCGAGGGAGGCGGGGCCCTTTCGCTTCGGGAAGTGGAAGACGCGCTCTTACGGGAGTTCGCGCGCTAGGCGCTCGCCGCGCCTGCGCGCCATCCCGCCCGCGAGGAGGAGCGCCCCGAGCAAGCTCGACCCGTACAAGCCCGTCATCCACCAATAGCTCGAGGACGACGCCCGGAACTGGCGTAAACAGCCCTTCAATAAGTTGCGGTGAAATAGCGTCTGTTTTTGCTGCTAAAAAGCATATTCAGTCCCTAATTCACCGCAACTTGTTGGTGGTGGCTTACTGGTAGCGTAGGCACTCCACCGGGTCGAGCTTTGCCGCGCGGCGAGCGGGGTAGAAGCCAAAGATTACGCCGATTCCGACGGAGACGGCGAAGGCCAGCAGCACGGTGGCGATTGAAAAGCTCGGTGTGATTTGCCCGCTGGCACCGAGCTCGCCAAGAATCCCGGATCCGGAGGCAAACATCGCGAGGCCCCATGCCAGCAGATAGCCAATCAGGACACCCAACAGTCCGCCGGTGACGCACAGCGCCGAGGACTCGGCCAAAAACTGCGCGGTGATATCGCGACGACTTGCGCCCAGGGCACGGCGAATGCCGATCTCACGGATGCGCTCAGTCACGTTGGTGAGCATCATATTCATAATGCCGATACCGCCGACAAGCAGCGAGATGCTGGCGACAGCGCCCATGATGAGCGAGAACGCGCCCATAAAGGAGTTGAGTGCATCGATGGCGCTTTTCATGGAGGTCGCCGATACACTGTCGTACTCATCATCCTCCGCGATGCCCTTCATTGCGCGCACCTTGGACTCGATGGTCTTACAAAGCTCGTCCATGTCTGTGCCCTCGGCGGCAAGAGCCGTCACGCTGGGGAATGAAGGATTTTCGTCGCCAAACAGGCCTGAGATGGTTTCGCGCGGCATATACAGCGTGAGCGAGCCCATGGAGTCGTTGCCGCCATCAATCACACCTACAATCTGCACCTCGCCGTTGGACACCTTGATGGTTTTCCCCAGCGCATCCTGTTCGTTGCCGTAAAGCTGATCGGCGCCGCCGCGGCTGATGAGCGCCACGCGCGAGCCTGATTGGGACTCGGCCTGGGAATAGGTGCGCCCCGCAACGAGCTTGCTGGCCCCCACGGCGTCGAGCATGTCGCTATCGACACCCTGTGCCATGACGGTATAGCTTTTATCGCCGGTCTTATACTCGGTATACGCGCTGTCGACAATGCCGATCTGCTCTATCTGCGGCACCAGTTTTTGAAGCTTCTCGATGTCGGACTCGGTGAGTTCTTGCGACGAATAGATTTGCACCATGCGTGCCGCATTGAGGCCCAGGCTGTTGACCAGGCTGTTTTGGATGCCGCCGATGAGCGAAGTCATGGCGATAACCGAGGCGATGCCGATGACAATGCCCAGGATGGTGAGCAGGCTGCGCCCCTTGTTGGCTTCGAGCGAGTGAAGGGCTTCCTGGATGAGATCGCGGGCGCTCATGCCATCTCTCCTTTCGGCGGGTTGGCGGAGGCGGAAATCCTGGGCAGGCTATCCACGGCGCTGCGCAGGGTCCGCGGTGCATGTGGAATATACGCGCCATCGTGAATGCGACCGTCGCGGATGGTCACGGCACGGTCGGCCTCGGCGGCGATGCCGGGGTCGTGTGTGATAAGCACGATGGTTTTGCCGCGCTTCTGGAGCTTATGGAAGGTTTCCATCACAAGCGCTCCGGTAGCGGAGTCCAGGTTTCCCGTCGGCTCGTCGGCCAGAATGATGGGCGGGTCATTGACGAGGGCGCGCGCGATTGCGACGCGCTGCATCTGGCCGCCCGAGAGCTCGGATATGCGGTGGTCCCAGTGGTCGACGGGCAGCGTGACAGCCTGCAGCGCGTGCACGGCGCGCATTTCGCGCTGGCTACGGGGCACATTGGTGTAGGCCAGCGGCAGCATCACATTTTCGATAACCGACAGGCGCGGCAGCAGGTTGAAGCTCTGAAAGACAAAGCCAATGCTCAGGGCGCGAACTTCGGTGAGCTCCTCATCATCGAGCTCGGCCACGTTGAGCCCTTGCAGGTAGTAGTCGCCCGCCGTCGGCTTATCCAGACAGCCTAGGATGTTCATGAGCGTCGACTTGCCCGAGCCCGAGGGGCCGGTGATAGCGACGAATTCGCCGGGATTTACCGCCAGGCTCACGTTGTGCAGGATGTGGGCGCACCCCGCCTCGCTCTCAAAGATGCGGTGCACGTTGCGGATGTCGATAACGGGACGCATTACATGCCCTCGTCGGCAGACATACTGCCCGAATCCGCACCGTAGCCGCCGTCAGCCGTTGCGTCCGCTCCGGTGTCCATGACGAGGGTGTCGCCATCGCGCAGCTTGGTAACCGGAACGTTGGGGTTGATCTCGTTGCCCTGGTCGTCGCGCTTAACCTGTGTCTTGCCGACTACGGCTTCGTTGTCGTTTTGCGTCACGACGGTCACCTTCACGCGATGGGTTTGCTTGCCCTCGTCATCGGTTGCGACGTTGACGTAATAGTGTTCGCCGTCTTCGGTCATGAGCGCCATCGTCGGCACCATCACCACGTCGTCGAGCTGCTCGGTCACCACCGAGACCTCGGCCGTCATGCCCGGCTTCAGGCGCGCGTCGGGCGCCTCGATGAGAATGTCGACGTTAAAGGTCACGCTGCCGCCGCCACCGTTGGCGGCGTCGGAGTTTGCCACCGACGCGATAGCCGTGACGGTGCCCTGGCTCACGATATCGGGAAACGCGGGATACGTGACGTTGGCGCTCTGCCCAACGGCGATCTTGGCGATGTCCTTTTCGCCCACCTGCACGGTCACCTTCATCTTAGATAGGTCGGCGATCTGCATGCACTGCTTGCCGCCGCTCGTATCGCTTTCGCCCATGATCATGCCGCCTGTAACCGTGGCGCCCACTTTGGCATTGAGCTCCACGATGCTACCCGAGCTCGGGGCCGTGACCGTGCGACTGGAGGCCTTGGCGTTCGCCTGGTCGAGGTTTGCCTGGGCTGATGCGAGGCTGCGCTGCGCGGCCGATACGGCGTTCGTGTCCACTGATGCGGCGGAGACGCCAGCCGCTGCGGAAGCTCCCTCGACGTCCGTCGTTGGGGTGGCCTGCGCAGCAGCTGCGGCTTTCTGCGCGTTGGCGAGGTCTTCTTGAGCGGCAGCAACTGCACGCTGCGCCTCGGCAACGTTGCGGTCGAGCTCGTCGTTTTTAATGGTCAGAAGCACGTCGCCCTCGTTGACGGATTGGCCTGCCTGCACGTTGATAGAATCGACCGTGCCGTCGACAGAAGGGGAGACCACTGAGGACGAAATGGGTTTGAGCTGGCCTTTCGCCTCGACCGTTGTGGTAAACGTGCCCTCGGTCACCATGTCGGTCACAGGTCCGCTAGCGCCCTGAGGCTGCGCATTGATAACCAGGGTTGCGATAACGGCAATGAGCGCGATGGCACCTACGACGCCAGCGGCAATACCGCGTCGAATCAGCTTTTTGCGTCGACGTTCGGCACGTTTTGCCTTGAGCTTGGTATATGCCTCTTCATCGGAAATCTCGGCCGTATCGTTCGCGCGTCCGTCCTGCTTATCGGCATGTACGTCTGTAATCAGAGGAATCGTTTCGGTGGGACCTTCGAGCGTGTGCTCGGTATCATCCGGGCCCGGGGTGATGGTGGGGACATTCGGCATAGCGTCTCCTTTATAGAAAGAATCTCGATAATTATATGCGCCCACCGGTTGGGGCGGGCGCATAGGACGGTTTCTTTCGGAACTGTTAGATTGGTCGCAGCGGTTCCACGTTGTAGGAATGCGCGCGTTGCACTACGAGTGAACAACCACGCATAGGCCGACTTTGATGCAGTCGTGAAGTGCCTTGGCGTCGGCCAGGCGCAGGTTGATGCAGCCGTGGCTGCCGCACCACTTGTACGACTCGGCGTTGTCGAAGCTCTTGTCGTTTTGCCATGTAGCGTCGTGGAAGCCGATCATATTGCCCTCGAACGGCATCCAGTAGCTCACCGGGCTCTCGTATTTGGGCTTACCGGTCTCGGGATCCTTGGCTCCGATCAGGGTGCTGCCGCCGTCGTTGCTGTTGATCTGCCACACACCCTCGGGGGTGGCGTCTTCGCCCGGTTTGCCGGAAATAAAGTTGGCCTCCCACACTATATTGCCGCTCTCGTCGTAGTAGCGCGCGTGCTGCTCGGACAGGTCGACGTCGATATACGCCTTCCAGTCGGGCTCTCCCTTTGCGGTAAAGGTGTCGGCCTTCTGGGAGTACTTAATCTCGATTTCGCCGGTCTGCTTGTTGTTAATGGCGTCCTCGACCTGCTTGGCGAGCGAGCTGCTGTCGATGGACCAACCAAAGTCACCGCCTTCGACGGCGCACTGCTTGCCATCGGCGCGCGTCCACCAGCGAGTGGAGCCCACGGTATTAAAGCCGTTGGCGAGCTCGGCTGCCCAGCTGCTGATCTGCGACGTATCGAGCGTGGGGTTGGCCGGATCGGCAAAGCTGATCCACTGCAATACGGAGCTGCCATCAACTTTGCCGGCATCCTCGCCGTTGAGCTTGAGGGTCACGTTGACGCCCAGGAAGTTGTTGGCGGCATCGCATGCGGCCTGAATCTGATCATCGGTCAGCGTTCCATTGAGCGGCTCATAGGCATCGTTGCCGAGCTTGGAAAGATCTACGGTCTCGGCCAGCGAGGCAAGCTCGAGCTCGGCATACTTAATGACATGCTCGCGGTTGAGTTTTTCGTTGGAGCGCGCCTTCTCGACGGTAAACTTGCCGGCCTGCTCGTCATAGGAGCTATTGGCCTCGAACGTGCCCGAACGGCCCTCGTTAAACTCGTCGATGGCGTCGCCCAGATCCTTCTCAAACTTCTTTTGGTCAAAGGTGTCGGAGAGCATGGACAGGTCGACGTCTTGATCAAGATCGATTTCGTTGGAGGTAGCGGTTGTTTTGGTCTTGCCGCTTAAGGATTCCACGAGGCGGACCGGCCAAATAAAGGCTTCGTTGTGGCTGATGATTTCTTTTGCAGCAGCTTCGCCGTCGACGATGGGTTCATCGGACTCGGGCTGATAGGTCCAGCTAAAGTCATCGCCTGTCACGGCGAGCTTATAGTGCTTCCATGCCGAATTGACCTTGGTAGCGGCAGACGAAGCGTTGGAGAATGAGACGTCGACGCCGGCGATGGTGGTGTTGGGGTAGGCTACCTGCGAAAATGCTACGACGCCTACGATATAGACAATGACGATTAGACCCAGGACGACAAAGAGCGTCGTCTTTTTGGCCGACTTATTGTTCTCGGCGGGTTTGCGCGCGGGGCCACGATCGCCTCGAGCGTGCGTGGGCGGCTGCTTGGGCGCATTGCCGTTTGCCTGGCGCTGCTGACGTTGTTGACGCTGTTGGTTCGGGCGTTGGGAAGCGTTTGCTGCACTACGCTGCTGACCGTGGCTCGGCGCGATAGGACGCGGCGACTGAACGCCGCCGGTGTGCCTGCTCGGCTGCTGCGGATCGGGAATCAGTTGAGTTCGATCGTTTTGCGACATCGTATGCATATCCTTCGATTTTCGCCTTGCGGTTCATCGTGTTTTTACTGGGCTTGCATTATAGCGATTGCCCTGCTGTTTGTGGTACGGAAACGGTGGCATTCAAAAGAGGTGGGACATTTGTCCCACCTTTGAGTTGTTCTTTGCCGCTATCCGCACACACCGCATTTTGCACAGGCCGAAAGTGCGGCCGGAGCCTGCGCGATGCCGCCCTTTGCCGTCTCTCGCAGCGTGGCCGGCAACGCGTGACCCACCGAGAGCATGACATGTGCCATCTGGTCAAACGGCACCAGGCTCTTAATGCCTGCGAGGGCGAGTTGTGCCGAGCTAAAGGCCGCTGCCACGCCGATGGCGTTGCGGTTTTGGCAGGGCACCTCCACGAGGCCACCGACGGGGTCACAAACGAGGCCCAGCAGGTTACTCAGCGCGATGGAACTGGCGTCGAGCGCCTGCTCAGGCGTGCCGCCGAGCATCTGCACCAGCGCGGCGGCTGCCATGGCGGCAGCGCTTCCCACCTCGGCCTGGCAGCCGCCCTCGGCGCCGGCGACGCAGGCGCTCGTGGTGAGGTTGAGGCCGATGGCGGCTGCGCAGTAGAGCGCGTCCATGACCTGCTCGTCATCGAGCTGCAGGCGATCGGCGAGCGCAAGCACGCAGCCGGGCACGACACCCGCGGAGCCTGCCGTGGGGGCGGCGACGATCACTCCCATCGTGGCGGAGCGCTCGAGCACGGCCATCGCGCGGGCCACGGCTTCGGTCTGGACGGGGCCCATCAGGCTTTCACTCAAATCGTTGCGACCGGTGGCTTCGACGAGCTTGGCCTCGCCGCCGATAAGCCCGCCGAGCGATCGCTGCGGATTGGCGATGGGGGCCGTGGTCTCCTCGCGCATGACGTCGAGCACGCGGCGCATGGCGGCGACGGCGTGGGCCTCGCCGGTCAGACGCGCCTCGCGAACGGCCATGACAGCGCCGATGCTGAGCCCCAGTTCCTCGCACGCATCGAGCAGCTGCTCGCCGTCGTCGAAGATTTCCTTGGCCGAGACGCCGGGGGAGAGCGACGAGGCAGAACCGGGGAGCTCGATAAACGTTGCGTAATCGACATTGTCGAGCTTGCGCAGCATGGGGACGACGGTGTCGTCGGGCGCGCCGTCGGTCTCAAAGACGGAGTAGGCCTGGCCGCCCACTTCGGTGCGGTAGGTACGGCAAAACGCGATGTTTACATGGGCGTAGGCGAGCAGGTTGGTGAGCGCGGCGAGTACACCGGGGACGTCCTTGTGCGCCACGAAGAGCGTGGAATACATGCCCGAGATGTCGACGCCGACGCCGTTAATGCGGCTGATGCGCATCTTGCCACCGCCCAGGCTCTCGCCGCGAACCTGTGCCGTGGCGCCCGTGTCGTCGACCATTTCGATGTCGACGGTGTTGGGGTGGATGGAGGCGTCGTCGCCTTTGATGTCAAAGCGATATTCGAGGCCCTGCTCGCGCGCGAGGTCGAAGGCCTGCTTGATGTTCTCGTCATCGGTGTCGAGGCCCAGGATGCCCGCGACGAGTGCACGATCGGTGCCGTGGCCGCGGTAGGTGTGGGCGAAGGAGTTCCACAGGCCAAAGGTGACTTTGGTGATGCGGCCTTCCAGCAGGCTGGCGGCAACTTGGGCGCAGCGCAGGGCGCCGGCGGTGTGCGATGAGCTGGGGCCGACCATGACGGGGCCCAAGATCTCGAATGCCGAGGTCGTAGCTAGTGTTTGCGGCTTGCCTGCCATGGATGCTCCTTATCTATCCCGTCGTCCCGAGGGGCGGGACATACTCTGTCCCGCCGTTCCGAGGGCTTTAGTATTTGGTCGCTTGCTCGGACAGTCCTGCTCGCACGGAGGCCACATTAAGTGGCCTCCGGCTCGTGCGGAACTCGCGATCGACCAAATACTAAAGCCCTCGGAACTTAGGATACATGGTTGGAGTCGCTCTGCTGCAAAATTTATCGGCCTGTGATTTATTCCATGTCCCAGGTAGGCTCATCTTCACCACCTTTAAATAAAAAAGAAGTACCGGTTGGGGCCGGTACTTCTTTTGGTGCGTTGTTATTTGGCTGTAGCTTTTCGAATTAGCTTACAGGCCGCAGGCTGCTTTGAGTTCTTCGACTCGGTCGGTTTTCTCCCAGGTGAAGTCGGGGTCTTCGCGGCCGAAGTGACCGTAGGCTGCCGTCTTTTCGTAGATGGGGCGACGTAGGTCTAGGTCTCGGATGATTGCGCCCGGGCGCAGGTCGAAGGTCTTCTCTACGGCCTCGACGATCTTGTCCTCGGCAACATGCGCGGTACCGAAGGTGTCGACCATGATTGAGAGGGGCTTGGAAACGCCGATGGCGTAGGCTAGCTCGACTTCGCAGCGGTCGGCCAGACCGGCGGCGACTACGTTCTTGGCGACCCAGCGCGCGGCATACGCGGCGGAGCGGTCGACCTTGGTGCAGTCCTTTCCGCTAAAGGCACCGCCGCCGTGACGGCCGTAGCCGCCGTAGGTGTCGACGATGATCTTACGGCCGGTGAGGCCCGTGTCGCCCATGGGGCCGCCCACGACAAAGCGACCGGTGGGGTTCACGTAGATGTCCGCGTTGTCCCACGGCATGTTCTCGGCGGCCATGACCGGGGTGATGACGTGCTCGATGAGGTCGGCCTTGATCTTGCCCATGTCCTCGATCTCGGCGGCGTGCTGCGTGGAGATGACGATGGTCGTGACCTCCACAGGCTTGCCGTCTTCGTAGCGCACGGTGACCTGGGTCTTGCCGTCGGGACGCAGATAGGCGAGGGTGCCGTCGTGACGTACAGCGGCCAGGCGCTCGGCCAGGCGGCTTGCCAGGTAGTGTGGCATGGGCATAAGGGTCTTGGTCTCGTTGGAGGCATAACCGAACATCATGCCCTGGTCGCCGGCACCGATCAGGTCGATCGGGTCGGTGGTAGCGCCGGTCTGGGTCTCGAAGGACTCGTCAACGCCCTGCGCGATATCGGGCGACTGCTCATGGATGAGGCTCATAACGCCGCAGGTGTCGCAGTCAAAACCGAACTTGGCACGGTTGTAGCCAATGCGGCGTATAACGCCGCGGGCGATTTCCTGTACGTCGACGTAGGCCTGGGTGCGAATCTCGCCGGCGACGATGACGGTGCCGGTGGTCACGAGGGTCTCGCAGGCGCAGCGGACGTTCTCCACGTTGGCCGGCACGCCGTTGGGGGCGATGTAGCCCTGCTCCTGGAGCTCTATTTCTTTGGCGAGGATTGCGTCGAGGACGGCGTCGCTGATCTGGTCAGCGATCTTATCGGGATGACCTTCGGTCACCGACTCCGACGTAAATACGAAGGACCCGTGTTGGGGTGGGATGGAACGAAGTTCTTCTGACATGATTGTCCTTTCAAAAACGTGTCCCGGCGACCGTTACCATTCCGCCAGGCTCTCTATGCAAGGGCACATCATAGCGCGTAAATCAAACATTCACACCCTTTCCGCACCGAGCCATTGGTTAGCTAATTTGGGACGGGGCTTTTTTAGCTACCCAATCCGGAGTCTTCGGAGCCTAAGACCAATCTCGATATAGGGTAGCTAAAAAAGCCCCGTCCCAAAATTAGCTACCCAATGACTGGGTCGGTGCCCTTTGTGCGGAGGTTGCTTTGATGCTTTATACTGGTGCGGTTAGACATCCATCCTGCAATCGAGGAGATTTCCATGGCATCAGACGTTCGCGTCCGCTTTGCACCCTCACCGACGGGCAAGCTGCACATTGGCGGCGCCCGCACCGCTATCTATAACTGGGCTTTCGCCCGTGCTAACGGCGGCACGTTCATCCTGCGCATCGACGACACCGACCCCACCCGCTCTACCGACGAGAACACGCAGATCATCCTGCGCGCCATGCGTTGGCTGGGCCTGGACTGGGACGAGGGTCCCGAGGTGGGCGGCGATTTTGGCCCCTACGCCCAGACCGAGCGCCTGGACCTGTACAAGCAGGCCGCCCAGAAGCTTTGGGACGAGGGCAAGGCCTATCCCTGCTTCTGCACCAAGGAGCAGCTCGACGCCGACCGCAAGGCCGCGCAGGAGCGCAAGGACCCCTTCCAGGGCTATCAGCGCCGTTGCCGCAATCTTGATCCCGAGGAGGCCCGCCGTCGCATCGAGGCCGGCGAGTCCTACGTCCTTCGCATCAAGGTGCCCGAGGACCGCGGCGACGTCGTTATCCACGATGCCGTCCACGGCGAGGTGACCTTCGATGCCAAGGAGCTCGACGACTTTGTCATCTTCCGCTCCGATGGCACGCCCACGTATAACTTTGCGACCGTCGTCGACGACGCCATGATGAAGATCACCCATATCATCCGTGGCGACGACCACCTGTCGAACACCCCGCGTCAGGTCATGGTCTACGAGGCCCTCGGCGCGCCCGTGCCTACGTTCGCCCACATCTCCATGATCCTGGGCGCCGACGGCAAGAAGCTCTCCAAGCGCCACGGCGCCACCTCGGTGGAGGAGTACCGCGACGCCGGCTACCTGTCCGACGCCTTCGTCAACTACCTGGCGTTGCTCGGCTGGTCGCTCGACGGCGAGACTACAATCATCCCGCGCGATGTTCTGGCCAGTAAGTTTTCGCTCGACCGCATCTCCAAGAACCCGGCGACCTTCGACCCCAAGAAGCTCGACTGGGTCAATGCCGAGTACATCAACGGCATGACCGATGCCCAGTTTGCCGACGAGATCATGGTCCCCGAGCTGCACGAAGCGGGCCTCATCGAGGGCAACGTCGAGTACGGCGAGGACTGGATCGACGCGCTTGCCGCTATCGTCAAGCCGCGCACTAAGATGCCGGCCGACGCCGTGACCGTCGCCGCTCCCATCTTTGCCACGGCCGAGACGCTCGAGTATGACGAGAAATCCGTCAACAAGGGCCTGGCCAAGGAGGGCATGGGTGCCATTCTGGATGCCGCCAAGGCCGCGCTCGAGGGTGTGGACGAGTGGACGGCTGCCAATATCGACGCTGCGCTTGAGCCGTTGCCCGAGCAGATGGACCTTAAGAAGCGCGTGGTGTTCCAGGCCGTGCGCGTCGCCGTTTGCGGCAACATGGTGAGCCCTCCACTGGGCGAGACCATGGCGCTCGTCGGCCGCGACGACTGCCTGGCGCGCATCGATCGCGCCCGCACGATGGCGCTGTAATCGCTGCGCAAACGTTTGTATCCGAGCCCCGTTCACCTCGAGCGGGGCTCTTGTTTCTGTAGACATATGGGATAGGAGGTGCTGGGGCCATGGCTGAGCAACTTTCGCTGTTTGGTTCGCCTGAACCCGAGCGGGCTCCGGTGAAGCCTGTGCCTGCCGCTGCCTCGGCTCAGCCTAAGCCTGCACCCGAACCCGTCACCGCCTATGCGAGCGTGGTCCTCGACATCCCGACGCGTGCGCTGTCCGAGCCGTTTGCTTATGGCATTCCCCGGTCCTTTGCTAACGAGGCGCAGATCGGATCCACGGTCCTGGTCCACTTTGGTAACCGTGCGGCCGCGGGCTATATCGTCGACATTGCGCCTGATCTGGGCGACCTGCAGGGCAACAACGCCCTCGAACCCGCGCGCATTAAAGCCATCGAGGCTATCCTCAGCAAACCGCTCTTTACCGCCGAGGCTGCCCGCATCGCGCGCTGGATGAGCCGTGAGTATGTTGCGACGCTTACCGAGTGCCTGCGCCTGTTCTTGCCCCCGGGCGGCAGCCCGCGTGTGGTCAAGGGCGACGACGGCGTGTGGGCCGTTGAGCGCCCCGCCGTCAAACCCATCCAAAACCGCTGGGTCATGCTCACGCCCGAGGGCTTCGACTATACGCCGCCCAAGACCGCGGTCCGCCAGCGTCAGCTCATCGAGGCGCTCCAGTGCGGCCCGGTCACGACGCGCGACCTCAACCTTCTCTATAACAGCATGTCGGCGACCATCAAGTCGCTCGAAAGGCGCGGCGTCGTGGTGGTGGAGGAGCGCCGTGCTTGGCGTGGCTGCAGCGAGCAGACCACGCTGTCCTCGGCAAGCGGCAAGGCGCCGGTCTCCCTTACCAACGGCCAGCAACAGGCACTCGCGCAGATTGAGCGCGCCCGTCTGGACGCTCATGGCGACGTGGTGCTGGTCGACGGCGTCACCGGCTCCGGCAAAACCGAGGTCTACCTCTCCGCCATTGAGCGCGTACTCGCAGCCGGCCGCTCAGCCTGCGTGCTTGTGCCCGAGATCTCGCTGACGGCCCAGACCGTCGGCCGTTTCCGCTCGCGCTTTGGCGAAACGGTTGCGGTCTTCCACTCGCGCCTTTCGGCCGGTGAACGCTTGGACCAATGGGATATGGTCGCCAGCGGTGCCGCGCGCGTGGTCGTGGGCGCCCGCTCGGCGCTCTTTTGCCCGCTCAGCGACTTGGGCCTTATCATCATCGACGAGGAGCACGAGACCAGTTACAAGCAGGGTTCCAGCCCGCGCTACTATGCGCGCGAAGTGGCGGCCGAGATGGCGCGTCGCTATCGCTGCCCGCTCGTGCTGGGCTCGGCCACGCCTTCTGCCGAGGCCCTCGATCGCTGCCGCCGCGGCACGTATAACGGTGTCACCTGGACGCGCGTCGAGATGCCCGAGCGCCCGGGACACGCCGTGCTGCCGACTGTCCTCATTGCCGACCTGCGCCGCGAGTTCTCGCATGGTAGCCGCTCCATGTTCTCTAAACCGCTGATGGAAGGCCTGGAGCGTGTGGTCGAGCGCCGCGAAAAGGCCGTGCTGCTGCATAACCGCCGTGGCTTTGCGCCGTTCTTGATGTGCCGCGAGTGCGGATGCGTCCCCACCTGCAATCACTGCTCCACCGCGCTTACGTATCACGAGCGCACGCACACGCTTCAATGTCACACCTGCGGTTCGTCTTGGCGCGTGCAGCCGTATCCTGCGCGCACGAGTCGCTGCCCCAAGTGCGGCAGCCGTTACCTGGCAAAAATGGGTCTGGGCACTCAGCAGATCGAGGACGCACTGCACCAGTTGCTTCCCGAGGACGTCGCCATTATTCGCATGGATGCCGATTCCACGCGCGGCAAGGATGCACACAAAAAGCTGCTCGAGCAGTTCGATGCCGCCGATTGCGCCGTGTTGCTGGGCACCCAAATGATCGCAAAGGGTCTCGACTTTCCCGAGGTCACGCTCGTAGGCGTGGTCAATGCCGACTTCGCCCTCAAGCTGCCCGACTTTCGCGCAGGGGAGCGCGCCTACGACCTGCTGGAACAGGTGGCGGGCCGTGCCGGTCGCGGCGATCGCCCCGGCGAGGTGATCATCCAGACCTACCTGCCCGAGGACCCGGTCATCCGCGCCGTCGCCGAGCACGACCGCTCGATTTTTACCGACTACGACCTGGACCAGCGCCGCGACGCGCTGTACCCGCCGTTTGTTCGCCTGGTCAACATCTTGGTATGGTCGGCGAACCGAGACGACGCGCAGGACTACATCGGCCGCATCGCGAAGCTCCTCAAGCGCCGCTGGCATGCCGCCGCGCCCGACTTTTTGCGGGCGGGGAGCGCCGTGCCTCAGGTGCTGGGCCCGGCTTCATGTGTAATCGAGAGAGCCAAGGACCGTTACCGCTTCCATCTGCTTGTAAAGTCGCCGGTAGGGTACCATGTCTCTGATGATATCGACGCCTGCCTCAAAGAGGTGGGCTCTGTGCGCGGCGTGAGCGTGAGCGTTGACGTCGACGCCTATGATTTGATGTAACAACCCGAAAGGATGGCCATGGAAGCCAACGGAATCGTACTGTCGCCCGACCCTCGTCTGCGCCAGGAGTGCGCCGTCATCGAAGAGATCACCCCGGCGATCGAGGCGCTTGCCGAGAAGATGAAGAAGATGATGTTCGAGAACGGCGGTTGCGGCCTGGCTGCCCCGCAGATCGGCGAGCTCATTCAGCTCGTCACCATCGACTGCGACTACAGCGACAAGAACGACTACGACCCCTACGTGTTCATCAACCCTGTCATTGTTGAGCAGAGTGACCATCTTGTGCCCTTTAGCGAGGGCTGCCTTTCCATTCCTGGCATTAGCTGCGAGATTGAGCGTCCCGATCATGTCGTCGTCGAGGCGTACGACTTGGACGCCAACCTGATTCGCTATGAGGCTTCGGGCGACCTGTTCTGCGTGTGCCTGCAGCACGAGATCGATCACCTGCACGGTAACACCATGTTCGAGCGACTGAAGCCGATGCAGAGGCTCAAGGCAGTCAAGGAGTACCA
The DNA here is from genome assembly GCA_018381235.1 of Collinsella sp. Taxonomy (GTDB): domain Bacteria; phylum Actinomycetota; class Coriobacteriia; order Coriobacteriales; family Coriobacteriaceae; genus Collinsella. The sequence goes on from JAGZSF010000003.1 coordinate 98,830, forward strand.
GGACGCCCTGGCCCGCGGCGCTCGACCGGGCGAGACGGAGTAGGTTTGTCCGTCACCGGGGCGCCCGCCTATATCATCCCGTGCTCAAACATTCTCGCTGCGCTGCGAAACTGCGCGCGGGACGATATGTGGGCGCTCAGCACCGGGGACTGCGTTGTTCTGGCTCGGTTCGCCCGGGTGCCGTTGGGCCAGGGAGGGGCGTCTTCGCTGATAATTGCTTTGCTGAAAGAGCTGCTTTTATTGCGGCTCTTTCTTTGGTTTTGGGTATATTTGTTCTTGTTGAATTGTTATTGCGGATGGGCTGGTGACTCGGCTTTTCGCTGTTAATTTGTAGCCGTCTCGGCTTTGGTTGAGGGGAGACGTTCTTTATGCGTATTGTTTTTATGGGTACGCCTGATTTTGCTGTGCCTTCGCTGGTTTCGCTTGTTGAGGCTGGCAATGAGATTGCGCTTGTTGTTACTCGTCCTGATGCTGTTCGTGGGCGTGGTAAGAAGCTTGAGCCGTCTCCTGTTAAGGCTAAAGCGCTTGAGCTTGGTCTGCCCGTTGTTGAGGCTAATCGTATGACGCCTGAGGTTGTTGAGGCTCTCCAAGCTGCGCAAGCCGATATCTTCTGTGTGGCTGCTTATGGCTGCATTTTGCCTGATGACGTGCTGCATATGGCGCCGCTTGGTATTGTGAATGTTCATGCGTCCTTGCTGCCTCGTTGGCGTGGGGCTGCTCCTATTCAGCGTGCGATTCTCGCTGGTGATGAGGTTGCTGGCGTTTCTATTATGCGTATTGGACATGGCGTTGATACCGGCGCTTATTGTGCCCAGGCGTCTACGTCTGTTGCCGGTAAGCATGCCGAGGCGCTCACGATGGAGCTTGGTGAGCTTGGCGGCAAACTGCTTGCCGATACGCTTCCTTCTCTTGCCGATGGCACCGCCGTGTGGACTGAACAGGATGAGGCGCTCGTTACCCATGCTGCCAAGATTTCCAAGCTGGAGATGCGTCTGGATCCGCAGATGGCTGCGCTCGATTGCGTGCGTCATGTGCTCGCTTCGTCCGATACCGCGCCTGCCCGATGCGTGATTGCCGGCAAGACCGTGCGCGTGCTCGATGCTGCACCGGCCGATGTCTCGCTTGGCGAGGGCGCTGTTGACGTTAAGAACAAGCGTGTTTACCTGGGTCTTTCCGATGGCTCGGTTGAGTTGCTCGAGGTTAAGCCCGATGGTAAGCGTGCTATGGCCGCTTCTGCTTGGGCTGCTGGCCTGCAGGGCGCCGATCTTATCTGGGGTGTTTTGTCATGAGCAAGCTGTCTCCCGCGCGCAAACTTGCGCTCGATGTGCTCATGGAGGCCGATCGCCGCGGTATGTATGCGCGCGACGTGCTGTCCTCTCGCGCATCTGCCAAGGCTATTGACCAGTGCGATTCCGCTTTTGCCGCTCGTTTGGCACTGGGCGTTGCGGCTACCCAGGGTATTTTGGACGAGCTGCTCGATCAGTTTCTTGATAAGCCTAAAAAGGTTGCGCCGCGTGTTCGCATGGCGCTTCGTATCTCGGCCTTCGAGATGCTCTATCTACATACGCCTGGCCGCGTCGCCGTAAGTCAGGGTGTTGAGCTGGTTCGCTGCGGCGCTAAGTCCGCCGCTGGCTTGGCCAATGCCGTGCTGCATAAGGTTGCGGACAATGTTGAGGACTTTGCCACGGCGTCCGATGTAGATGAGTCTGAGCGACGCCTGGTTCGTCTGTCGCGCCTGATGGGCCTGCCGCGCTGGCTGTGCGCTCGTATTATGGCGTCGTTTGACACGCCAGAGGGTGCGCTTAACTTTGCCGGCAATCTGGCCCCCGCGCCGCTGGCCCTGCATGAGAACGCCTTTGCGACCAAGCTCGATCCGTATATCTCGCAGCTCGTCGCGCCTGTCTTTCCGGGCTGTCATGCCCCGGTTGATGCGCAGGTTACCGTTGCTTCGGGTGTGTTTGAGCGTGCTGCCGCGGTGGCATCTGATCTCAACGCGCAGCTTATCGCCACAGCTGCCACGCGCCCTGGAAGCTGCCTTGAGATTGGTGCCGGTCGTGGCACCAAGACCTATGTGATGATGTGCCAGGCCAAGCGTGCGGGCTATGAGCGTCAGCATACGGCGCTCGATCTGCATGATCGCAAGTGCGATCTGAATCTCGCTCGCCTGCATAAGGCCGGTATTCAGGGCGTTCGTACGGTTTCGGGTGATGCCTGCGAGCTTGATGAAGTCCTGACGTCTTTTGATGCCATGCTTGGCAAGCCGGTTAAGTTCGACACGGTCTTTATCGATGCGCCGTGCTCTGGCACCGGAACCATGCGTCGTCATCCCGAGATTCCGTGGCGCCTGACCGAAAAGGATGTGACGGTTGAGCTGCCCAAACTGCAGCTGACGATGCTCAAGGAAGCTGCCGCGCGCGTGGCTGCCGGCGGCGAGCTCATCTACGCGACGTGCTCGGTCTTCGACGAGGAGAACACGCAGGTGGTGGATGCTTTCCTGAACTCTCCCGAGGGCGCCGGCTTTAGCGTGGCGCCGCTCTCCGAAGCACAGATTCTGCAACTCCCCGAGTTCGATCAGGCCAAGAAGCTCGTTTCCGTACGCCAGAACGATCGAGGCCTCTTCCAAAGCGTGCCGGTAAACGCCGATTCCTACGACGGTCACTTCTGCGCCAGACTGGTCCGCAAGTAACTACTAAGTTGCGGTGAAATAGGGATTGAAAAGCCGCTTCTACCCGCCAAACAGTCCTTATTTCACCGCAACTCATAGAGCCACCTATAGCGCAAAGAATCAGCCCCGCGATCGATGTCGGTCGCGGGGCTGATTGGTTCCTAGTGGCTATGCGGGCAGTTGGCGCAGCAGCCGCTGGTGGCGCTGGTGCTGGAGCCGCCGCTTCGCTGGTCGGTGTTGTAGAAACCGCTACCCTCAAATTTAATGCCGCTGGCCGAGAACGTCTTGGCCGCCGGGGCACCGCAGCTGGGGCACACGACCTCGGGAGTCTCGGACATGGGATGCTCAACCTCAAACACGTTGCCGCAGCTCGAGCACTTGTAATCGTAGCGCGCCATAATACTTCCTTTTCAGCACAAAGCGGGCAGATTACTCTGCCCGCAAAAATTCAAACGTCTGTAACTGTACCCTATATCGGGGGTTTTATCACGCTTCGCCCCAGAATCTATGGGTGTTGCGCAGGAGCTGTGCAGTTTTACCTTCGGCGGCCGCAACGTCCACCTCATCGGCCTGCCAGGTCCAGTTGCCCGTGGCGACACCCGGCACGTTCATGCGCGCATCGTCGCCTAGCCCCAGGATGTCCTGTAGCGGCATCATCACCAGTGGGGCATCGCTTGCTAGCGCGTCGCTCATCAGCTTGGCTGCCACCTCAACACCGCTCGGCTCATCGCCGCCGGCATAGGAGCGCGTGCACCAACCGGCGAGCGTCGACGTGTCGTGCGTCGAGGTGTACAGAATCTTGCCCGGCGTGGGATGCACGCCGCAGCGGACGTCGTAATCGCTAAACTCCAGCACGTCCATGCCGGGAAAGCCGCAGGTCGAAGCCATGGCGCGAACGCCGGGCGTCAGGTAGCCCAGGTCCTCGGCGATAAAGTTGAGCGGCCCCAGCTCGTCATAGGCAGTCTGGAACAGGTCCTTGCCCGGGCCCGCCAGCCAGCGGCCGTCGGCGCAGGCCTTACCTGCGGGAATGCTAAAGTAGCTGTGGAATCCCAGGAAGTGGTCCAGGCGCACGCGGTCGTAGAGCGAGAACGCGCGACGCAGACGGTCCATCCACCAGCGGTAGCCGTTCTCCTTCATGTGATCCCAACGGAAGGTGGGGTTGCCCCACACCTGGCCCTCGGGCGCAAAATTGTCGGGCGGCGCGCCGGAAATCTCAATCGCCTTGCCGGTATCGGACAGCCAGAAGTTCTCGGGCTCGCTCCACGCATCGGCCGAATCGTCCGAAACGTACATAGGAATGTCGCCGATGACCTCGATGCCCTTCTTGTGCGCGTAGTTCATGAGCTCGCACCAGGCCAGGTCAAAGCGGTACTGCATGTACGCCTGCAGCTCTGCCTCGTCGTGGAAACGCGTGTCGTCAATCAGATGCTCGTTGTAGCGCGCGACATCGGCCGGCCAATCGTGACGCGATTCGCCTTCAAAGTACTTCTTGACGGCCATGTAGACGCAGTACTTCTCGAGCCAATCGGCGTTGCGATGCTTAAACGCCGTGTAGAGCGGGTCTGCATCCTCGCCGCCACGGGCCTTCCAAGTTTCAAAGTCGGCCGCCAGCTCCTCTTGGCTTTCGGGCAGCAGGTCAATATTGCCCGCAAAGGCCGAAGGCCCAGCGTAAGGGGAGCGGAAGAAGTCCGTCGGGTTGACAGGAAGAACCTGCCAGTAGCGCATGCCCATAGCGGCCAGATGGTCGATAAAGCGACGCGTGGGTGCACCGATCGTGCCGGGCTTGCCGTCGTCGGTGGGCACCGAGGTGATATGGCACACAACGCCCGCGCCGTGATCGAGCGGCTCCTGCAGGCGCTGCTCGGCATGGTGATAGATGATCGACGAGCCCAGCGGATACAGATCGAGCGTGACCGTTCCGTTGTGGATCTCGCACTCGTGACCGCTGATCACGTCGCTTGCGCATTCGCCGAGCGCCGGAATCGTCACGCGGTGCGAATTGCGCAGGCTGCGGTTGATGATAACCGTCGCGGACTCGCCATCCTTGCCGGTGCGGTTGTATGCCAGCACCTCGTCGTTGAGCGCGAAGGCCTTGATCTCGCCGTCGATCATAAAGGGCAGCGCGCGGCGTACGGCGGAGGCGTTCTTGATAATAGCCAGCGTGTCGAAGTCGTGCAGTTGGTCCTTGGTCGGCAGGGTGCGGCGGTTTCCCGGATCGGTTAGGCCCTCCAGGCCGTACTCGTCGCCGTAGTAGATCGAAGGCACGCCGGGGAAGGTCATCTGCATGAGCGTGGCGAGCCAAAAGCGGCTCTTGGCCAAGCCCATCGAGTTCTCGTCCAGGCGCCATTTGCTGCGCTCGCACTCGGGCAGCTGCGACTCGTCGGGGCCGTCACCGAGTACCGAGATGATACGTGGGCGGTCGTGGCTCGAAAGCAGATTGAGCGCGCAGGACAATGCCTCGCTCGGGTAGTTTTCGCGCAGGGTTTCGATATCCTCGGCTGCCTGGTAGGCGTTCTTGTATCCCATCAGAAAGCCGATGACCATGTCACGGAAGGGATAATCCATAGCAGAGTCCAGCTCGGAGCCCTGCAGGTAGCGGCGCAGATGGCCGTAGCTAATCTTGTTGGAGGCGTCTTCCCAGACTTCGCCGAGCAACAGTGCATCGGGCTTTTCGGCAACTACGGCCTTTTTGATCTCGGCCAGGAAGTCGTCGGAAAGCTCGTCAGCGACGTCCAAGCGCCAACCATGGGCACCGGCACGTAGCCATTTACGGATCACGCCGTCCTTGCCCAGGAACCTCTCGCGCACCAGCTCGGACTTCTCGTTGATGGCTGGCATGTTGCCCACGCCCCACCAGCAGTCGTACGAGCCGTCCTCGTGGAAGGTAAACGCATCGCGCCACGGCGAATCCTCGCTCTGCCAGGCACCCACGCCCGGGTAGTTGCCGTAGCGGTTGAAATAGATCGAGTCGTCGCCCGTGTGGTTGAAGACGCCGTCCAGGATGATGGAGATGCCCAGCTTCTCGGCTGCCTGGCACAGCTCGGTAAAGTCCTGCTCGGTGCCCAGAATCGGGTCAATCTTGGTGTAGTCGGCCGTGTCGTAGCGGTGGTTGCTTGCGGCTTCGAAAATGGGGTTGAGGTAGATGGCTGTAAAGCCTAGCTCGGCGATGCGGGGCAGGTCTTCCTGGATGCCCTTGAGCGAGCCGCCGTAGAAGTCCCAGGTCTTGATGGAGCCGTCCTCGGCGCGCTCGTACACGGGCGGCTCGTTCCAGTCCTCGACCATCCGGCGCTGAATGCCCTTGCGCGGTTTTTCGAGTTGGGCCATTGTGCGCTCGCGCCAATGCTCGTCACGGGCGTAGCGGTCGGGGAAGATTTGGTAGACCATGCCGCGCTCGTACCAAGTGGGGCGGTTCTCGCGGTGCTTATAGACGGTAATCTGGAAGGACGGCACCTCGGCGTAGTCGTAGGTTACGCCCTCGCCGCCGGTGCGGCCCTGGGGCGCGCCCAGGCGAACCTCGGGCTGGCCCTCGATATTGCATATAAAGCTGTACCACACAAGACACGGTTCAGTGCATTTGAGCTCGCCGGTAAAAATGCCATCGCCTTCGTGCTCCATCGGAATCAGGGTCTCGCCGACTTCATCGACCCAGGTACGTAGGGTGAGTGTTGCCTGGTTGGGATCGGCATCCTCCAAAATCACCGAGAGTGCAACGGTAGTTCCTGTGGTCACAGCGCCAAACGGAGTGCGAAACTGCGGTAGGCGGCTGTTGTGTATCAATCTCATAGTACGGTCCAGTTCAATAGAATCACGGCCTGCGGGCCATGGGCTTTACGCACAAATTGTAAGTATATCTGTTGTACACAGGGTGTATAAACAACATTCGTTTACCATCGGCGAACGGTTGTCCTAGAAAATCGTTTTACCAACTATCTACAGAGAAGGGGCGCCCGGTTGGAGCGCCCCTTGTTTAGGGTTTGATGAGGTTTTAGATCGTCTGCGGGCTAGCGGCGCTTGCGGGTGGCCGTTGCCTTGCGGACGGAGGTCTTCTTGGTCGGGGCCTTTTCCTCGGCCGGAGCGGCAGGGGAGACCGAGGCCTCCTTGGCGGGCTCGGTCTTTGCCGTAGCCTTCGGAGCGGTCTTGACCTCAGCGGCCTTCGGTGCCGGCTTGATCTTTACCTCGGCCTTGGGCTCCTCTTTGGCAGCAGCGGGCTTAGTCTCTGCCTTGGGAGTTGCGGCCTTTGCCGTGGTCTTCTTGGCTGCCGTTGTGCGCTTTCGCGTGGTGGTCTTAGCGGCGGGCTTGGTCTCGACGGTTGCCTCCGCCTTGGACTCGGCAGGCGTCTCCTCGACCTTGGCGGCCGCCTTGGGGGCAGCCTTCTTTGCAGTGGCCTTGGTTGCCGTCGCCTTCGTAGCTGTAGCCTTCTTGGCGGTTGTGCTCTTGGTCGCGGTCGTCTTCTTGGCTGTAGTCTTGGCCGGAGCCTTAGCGGTCGGCTTGGCCTCAGCGACCTCGGCCTTTACCTCGGGAGCGGCCTCGGCCTCGGCGGCTTTCTTGGCAGCAGCGGTCGTGCGCTTGCGCGTCGTCGTTGCCTTGGCAGCAGTCGTCTTTGCTGCGGTGGTTTTGGTGGTAGCGGCCTTGGTCGTCGTAGCCTTCTTGGCCGTCGTCTTTCGCGTCGTGGTCTTCTTGGCGGCAGGCTTCGCAGCCGGCTTCTCCTCAGCCTTGGGCTCCTCAGCAGCAGCGAGCGCCTCAGCAGCAGCGGGCGCCTCAACAACCGGCTCGGCCTTGGGCTCAGGCTCGGCCACAACCACAGGCTCGTCGACAACCGCCGCCGGCCTCTCGATCTCCGGGTGCATAAAGAAGTACAGGTCCAGATACTTGTCGGCCGAGCGCGTCCAGCTAAAGTCCTGGCTCATGGCCTGCGTGACCAGCTGGTTCCAGGCGTCGCGGTTGTCCCAGAACAGGCGTGCCGCGCGGAACACGGCGTCGCCCATCTCGTCGCCGTTAAAGTTACTAAACGAGAAGCCCGTGCCCTCGCCGGTAAACACGTTGTACGGCTGCACGGTGTCCTTCAGGCCACCGGTCTCGCGCACGATGGGCAGGGTGCCGTAGCGCATGGCGATGATCTGAGACAGGCCGCAGGGCTCAAACTTCGAAGGCATCAGGAACATATCGGCGGCGGCATACATTCGCTGCGACAGCGCAGGATCGAACTCGATACGCGCGGCCATGGTGCCTGGGTACTTGTCCTGGAAGTAGCGCAGGCCGTCCTCGTAGTCGCGGTCGCCGGTGCCCAGCACCGCCACCTGCACGCCGCCGGACAGGATGCGGTCGAGCGCGTACATGACCAGGTCCATGCCCTTCTGGCGCGTCAGGCGCGTGACCATCACCATGAGCGGACGGTCGTCGCGAACCTCGAGCCCCAGCTCTTCCTGCAGCTTGGCCTTGCACACGGCCTTGCCGGAACGGTCATCAACCGTGTAGTTTGCGGCAATGCGCTTGTCGGTCGCCGGGTCAAAGCCCGCCACGTCGATGCCGTTCAAAATGCCCTGCAGCGCATAGGAGCGCTCGCGCAGCACGCCGTCCAGGCCCTCGCCGAACTCGGGCGTCTGGATCTCGTTGGCATAGGTGGGGCTCACCGTGGTGATGGCATCGGCATAGCGCAGCGCGCCCAGCATGTAGTTGATGCTGCAGGCGTCGCAACGTAGCTGCGAGGCGGCCGCCGGAATATGTGCCACACCCAGTATGTCCTCCATCACGGTGTCGCTAAACTGGCCCTGGAACGCTACGTTGTGGATCGAGAACACGGTCTTGACGCGGTCGTACAGCGGCAGGCCCTGGTAGAACTCGCGCAAGAACACGGGCGCCAGTGCCGTCTGCCAGTCATTGCAGTGCAGGATGTCGCACTCAAAACCGGCCGGCAGGTGCTGCAGGCTCTCGGTGATGGCCTTGGAGAAGAACGCAAAACGCTCGCCGTCGTCAAAGAAGCCGTACGGATAGTCGCGCGCAAAGTAGCGCTCGTTGTCGATGAACATATAGGTGACGCCGTCGCGCTCGAGCTTCTCGAGCCCGCAGTACTCGTTGCGCCAGCCCAGGCTCACGTAAAAGTCGGAGAAGTGCTCCATCTGCGCCTTGTACTCGTCCTTGATGGTGGCGTACTTGGGCACCATCACGATGACTTCGGCGCCGGCGCGCACAAGCGCCGCAGGCAGCGAGCCCGCCACGTCGCCCAGGCCACCGGTCTTAACAAACGGTGCGCACTCGGCCGAGGCAAACACGATCTGCATCTTTTTGCTGGAATCTGCCATATTGTCTCCCATGTTGCAATTCGAGAATAGCCGCCTGGCGCTAACCGGGCGGCTATTCTGCATGTTACGAGCGATGTTGCGGTGCCTACGTTAATGCACGATGGTGGTATCGGGAGTTAACGGGGCCTTTCCCAGCACCAGGATGTTCTCGGGCGTGCCGCGAAGCTCGGTGTTGGTGGGGACCACGTTGTTCTTGTCCAGGATGGCATTCTCAACGCGGGCGCCGCTCTTGATAATGCAGCTCTGGTTGATGATCGAGTTGGTCACCGAAGCGCCTTCCTCAACCACAACGCCGCGCGACAGGATCGAGTTGCGCACGGTGCCCTTGATGATGCAGCCGGCCGAGATGATCGAGTTGCACGCGTGGCTGCCGGTCGCATAGCGTGAAGGCGGCACGTCGTGAGCCTTGGTCAGGATCGGGCGCTCGGGGTCGAAGAGCTGGTCGGCCACGGTCTGGTCGAGCAGGTCCATGCTGCGGCGATAGAGCGACTTCTCGCTAAACACGCCCACGACCTCGCCCTTGTACTCGTAGCTGCACACGTCGATGTTGCCAAAGTCGCCCTGGAGTGCCTCGAGCAGGTCCAGATAGTCGGCGGCCTGGTAGTGGTCGATAATCTCGAGTAGCGTCTCGCGGTTGACGATGCAGCAGTCCATAGAGGCGTTGTCGCCGTATACGACGCCGGCGCTCACGCCCGTCAGGCGGCCGTTCTCGTTAATCTCGAGCTTGGTCTCGTCATCAACATTGCGCGTGGCCTTGCAGTACACCACGGTCATCTGGGCGCCGGAGTTCTCGTGCGCGTCAATGATGGTGTTGAGGTCCATGTTAAAGATGATGTTGGTGCCCATCATCACGACATAGGGCTTGTCCGAGCGCTGGAACAGCGTCTTGTTGGAGATGATGTCGCGCAGCAGGAAGCGCATGCCGCCCTTGGTGGTGCCGTACGCGTTGCCGGGCACCATGAACAGGCCGCCCTTCTTGCGGTCCAGGCCCCAGTCCTTGCCCGAGCCCACGTGATCGATCAGCGAGCGGTAGTTGCCCGGCATGACGACGCCGACGGTCTTAATGCCGGCATTCATCATGTTGGACAGCGGGAAGTCGATCAGGCGGTAGCGGCCCAAAAACGGAACGGACGCGATGGGGCGGTCCTTGAGCAGTACGCTGCCGTAGGTCGAAGAGTAGTTAGCGGTGATATAACCGATGGCCTTGCGATTGATCATCGGATCATTCCCCCTTCCCGATAACGACGTCATTTCCAACGACGGCCGTATCCTTGGTGGTATCGACAGAGCCGAGCTTCACGCCCTCTTCGACCGTGGAGTTCTCGCCCAAAATAGCGCGGCAGATGTGCGCGCCGCTCTTAACGTGCACACCCGGCAGCAGCACGGAGTCCTCGACCACGGCGCGCTCCTCGATGATGACATCGGTCGAAAGGATCGAGTGGCGAGCGGTGCCGTAGATCTTGCAGCCGTTGGAGACCAGGCAGTCGTCCAGGCGGCCGTCCGGGCCAATGTAGTGCGGCGGACGCGTGGTGATGTTGGACATGATGGGGAAGTTCTTGTCAAACAGATCGAACTCGGGGTTGTTGCCCAGCAGGTCCATCGAAGTCTCGTGGAAGCTGGCGATGGTGCCGACGTCCTTCCAAAAGCCGTGGAACTCGTAGCTGTACAGGCGCTTGCCCTCGCCGAGCAACTTGGGGATGATGTCCTTGCCAAAGTCGTGGCTCGAGCGCTGGTCCAGGGCGTCCGCCTCGAGCGCCTCGATCAGCACGTCGGCCGAGAAGATGTAGATGCCCATGGATGCGAGGTTCGAATCGGGCTTATCGGGCTTCTCGGTAAACTTGGTGATGCGGCCGTCCTCGGGGTCGGTGGTCAGGATGCCAAAGCGGCTGGCCTCCTCCCACGGCACGGGCATAACGCTCACCGTGAGATCGGCGTTGTTCTCAATGTGCGTCTTGAGCATCTTGCGGTAATCCATGCGATACAGGTGATCGCCCGAAAGAATCAGGACGTACTTGGGGTCGTTGGCCTTAATGTAGTCGAGGTTCTGCGTAATGGCGTCGGCCGTGCCCGCATACCAGGCACCGCCGGTCTGCGTCTCGTATGGCGGCAGGATCGACACGCCGCCGTCGCGGCTGTCCAGATCCCATGCCTCGCCGGAGCCCACATAGGCATGCAGCAGGTAGGGACGGTACTGCGTCAGAACGCCCACCGTGTCGATGCCCGAGTTGGAGCAGTTGGACAGCGAAAAGTCGATAATGCGGAACTTGCCACCAAAGCTAACCGCCGGCTTAGCGATCTTTTGGGTGAGTGCCCCCAATCGGCTGCCCTGTCCTCCTGCGAGGAGCATCGCGATGCATTCTTTCTTACTCATCGATTTCTCCTTCTGTCATCGATGTTCTTAAACCCATTAGCGACGGGCGCGGCGCTCAGTCGCGCCCGTCGAGTAATGCTGTGCTGGCATAAGGGAGCTCGCGCGCCTTTATGCGTGCCAGATCTCGTCGCGGTACTCGCGAATGGTGCGGTCGCTCGAGAACCAACCGGAGGAGGCGGTGTTGAGCAGCGCCTTGCGGTTCCAAGTCTCCTGGTCGCCGTAGCTGTTCGTGAGCTTCTCCCATGCATCCACGTAGCTGCGGAAGTCTGCCATGACCAGATCGGGGTCGTTGTTGTTCATGAGCTCGTTGTAGATGCTCTCGAAGTTGCCCGAAAGACCCGCAAAGGTGTTGTCCTTGAGCTCGTCCATCACGCGGCCCAGACGCTCGCGGTCGCCGTTGAGAGTATCCCACGCAAAGTAGCTGTTGGATGCCCAGAGCTGCTCGACCTCGGGAGCGGTCAGGCCAAAGATGGCCTCGTTCTCGCGGCCGGCCAGGTCGGCGATCTCGATGTTGGCGCCGTCGAGGGTGCCCAGCGTAATGGCGCCGTTCATCATGAGCTTCATGTTGGACGTGCCCGAGGCCTCCTTGCCGGCCGTGGAGATCTGCTCCGAGATCTCGGCAGCGGGGTAGATGAGCTGTGCGTTGCTTACGCGGAAGTTGGGGATAAAACAGACCTTCATGACCTCGTTGACGCGCGGGTCGTTGTTGATGACGTCGGCCACGGAGTTAATGAGGCGGATGGTCTCCTTGGCGAAGGTGTAGCTCGAGGCGGCCTTGCCGCTAAAGATGAAGGTCGTCGGCGTCACGTGGAAGTTGGGATCGGCGATGCGACGGTTGTAGATGTCCATCACCTTCATGATGTTCATGAGCTGGCGCTTGTAGGCGTGGAAGCGCTTAACCTGAACATCGAAGACGGTGTTGGGGTCGATGACCAGACCGGTCTCGGCCTTGACGTAGGCGGCCAGGCGCTCCTTGTTGGCGCGCTTGGAGGCACCCACGGCCTTCAGGAACTCGGTGTCGTCCTTAAACTCCTTGAGCTTCTCCAGCTCAAAGGCGTCCTTGAGCCAACCGTCGCCAATGGCCTCGGTCACGAGCTTGGCGTAGGTGGGGTTGGCCTCGGCAAAGAAGCGACGGTGCGAGATGCCGTTGGTCTTGTTGTTGAACTTCTCGGGCGTTAAGGCATAGAAGTCCTTGAGCACGATGTTCTTGATGATGTCGGAGTGGATCTTGGCCACACCGTTGACGCTGTGGCTGCAGATCACGGATAGGTTGGCCATGCGAATCTCGCCGTCCCACAGGATGGCGGTCTGGCGCAGACGCTCCTGCCAGCCCTCCTGCGTAGTGTCGAACGACTCGTGCCAACGACGGCTGATCTCGTCGATGATCTGGTAAACGCGGGGGAGGAGCTTGGAGAACGTGCCGATGGGCCACTTCTCCAGAGCCTCGGGCAGGATGGTGTGGTTGGTGTAGCTCACAACCTGCGTCACGATGTTCCAGGCGTCGTCCCACTCGAGCTTCTTCTCGTCGATCAGGATGCGCATGAGCTCGGGGCCGCACATGGCCGGGTGGGTGTCGTTGGTGTGGATGGCAACAAACTGCGGCAGCAGCTCCCAGTTCTCGCCGTGCTCCTTCTCAAAGGTGTCGAGCAGGCTGTAGATGCCGGCCGATACAAACAGGTACTCCTGCTTCAGGCGCAGCAGACGGCCGTGCTCGCCGGCGTCGTTGGGGTAGAGGATGGCGCTGATAGCCTCGGCTTCGGCGCGCTCGGCATCGGCCAAGGCGTAGTCGCCGCGGTTGAAGGCCTCCAGGTCAAAGTGCTCTTCGACCGGCTCGGCGGCCCAGACGCGTAGCTTGTTGACGGTCTCGCCAGCATAGCCCACCACGGGGATGTCATAAGGGACGGCAAGGATGTCCTGCGTGTCCACCGTACGGTAGAACGTGCGGCCGTTCTCCTCAAAGCCCTCAACATGGCCGCCAAACTTGATGGTCACGGCCTTGTCCTGACGACGGCCCTCCCAGGGATAGCCGTGGGTGAGCCACTCGTCGGTGGCCTCGACCTGGCTGCCGTTGACGATTTCCTGCTTAAACAGACCGTAGCGGTAGCGCATGCCGTTGCCGTAGCCGGCAATGCCCTCGGCTGCCATGGAATCCAGGAAGCATGCGGCTAGACGGCCCAGGCCACCGTTGCCCAGCGCCGGATCGGGCTCCTGGTTCTCGATGACGGAAAGGTCGAAGCCCATGTCGTCGAGCGCCTCGGCGACCATGTCGCGCACGCCAAAGTTGAGCAGGTAGTTGTCGAGCAGGCGGCCGATCAAAAACTCGATCGAGAAGTAGTACACGCGCTTCTTGCCCTCGGCGGTGGCGCGGGCGTCGCTCTTGGTGGCAACGGTGCGGGCCTTCTCGGCCACGAGCTTGGCCAGGGCGTTAAAGCGGTCGAGGTCGCTCGCGGCCTCGACGCTCTTGCCACTAATGCTCATGACGGCATCGCGATAGAGCTCGGTAAACTCTTGCTTGTTGTCGAAGATCTTATTCATACGTTCCTTTCCCCCGGGGATGTTTCTCCCGGAACGGTTATGACTTGTATCCTACGCCCCCGCGGGGCGGGTAATTACAGCTGTAACGGCTTTGTTACGCTTCCTTGGCAGACGGCTTAACAGAAGCAGACTTGGCCTTGGTAGCAGCCTTTTTGGTGGCTGCCTTCTTGGCCGCAGTGGACTTGGCCGGAGCCTTGGCGGCAGACTTGGCAGCCTTCGCCTTGGCCGGAGCCTTCTTGGCAGCCGCGGGCTTGGGCTTTACCGAGGACGTGCGCTTGCGCGTCGCCTTCTTGGACTTCTCGACCACGGGCGGCTTATAGCTGCTGGGACCGCGGCGCTTAAGTACCACGCCTGCCAGGCCGGGCACCTTCATCTCGATAGAGTCCATCTGTCCATTCCAGGGATAGGGCTCGCTCGAGCAGGTGTAGGGCTCTTCACCGGCGTATCCGCTGCCACCGAACTCGGGACGGTCGGAATCAAAGATGACCTCCCAGTCGCCCTCTCGCGGTACGCCCACGCGGAAGCTCTCGTAGCTTGCCGGGTCAAAGTTGATCAGGATCACCAGGTCGTCATCGACGTCCTCGCCCTGGCGCACAAAGCTCACGATGGACTGCTTGGAGTTGTCCGCGTCGATCCAGGTAAAGCCGTCGTCGGTGTAGCCGCGCTCGTACAGGGCGGGCTCGGCGGTGTACAGGTGGTTGAGCGCCTTGATAAACGCTTGATGATGACGGTGGGTCTCGTACTCCTCGGTCAGGAACCACTGGATGGACTCGTAGTAGCGCCACTCAATAAACTGGCCGATCTCGTTGCCCATAAAGTTGAGCTTGGCACCGGGGTGCGTCATCTGGTAGAAAGCCAGCGTGCGCAGGCCGGCAAACTGGCGCCACCAGTCGCCCGGCATGCGGCCGATCAGCGAGCACTTGCCGTGCACGACCTCGTCGTGGCTTAGCGGGCAAATAAAGTTCTCGGTAAAGGCGTACATGATGGAGAACGTAAGCAGCCCGTGGTTGCCGGGGCGCCACGGAAAATCGGTCTGCATGTAGTGCAGGGTGTCGTTCATCCAGCCCATGTCCCACTTGTAGTGGAAGCCCAGGCCGCCGTCCTGCGGCGGATAGGTCACGAGCGGCCACGCGGTGGACTCCTCGGCCATCATCATCACGTCGGGGAAGTGGGCCTCCACGGCGCAGTTAACCTGGCGGATAAACGCGCTGGCGTCCAGGTCCTCCTCGGTTCCGTACTTGTTGAACTTCTTTTGCCCCGGATCGTCAATGCCAAAGTTGAGGTACAGCATGCTGGACACGCCGTCCATGCGAATGCCGTCAACGTGGAAGTTTTCGAGCCAATACAGCACGTTGGAGACCAAGAAGGAGCGGACCTCGCCGCGTGCGAAGTCAAACTTGTGCGTGCCCCAGTTGGGGTGGATCTCGTGCTCAAACAGCATGTGGCCGTTAAAGGTGGCAAGGCCGTGGGAGTCGGCGCAAAAACCGCCGGGCACCCAGTCCATGATCACGCCGATGCCCGCCTCGTGGCACGCATCAATAAAGTGCATGAGCTGCTGAGGGTTGCCGTAGCGCGACGTGGCGGCGTAGTAGCCGGTCGTCTGATAGCCCCAGGAGCCGTCGAAAGGATGCTCCATAAGCGGCATGACCTCGATATGCGTATAGCCCATGTCGTGCACGTAGTCCACGAGCTCCACCGACAGGTCGTCGTATGTGTAGAACTCGCCGCGTTGCGCGGGGAAGGGATCCATGGGACCTGGGTAGTTGCCGTACTCATCCGGCTCGCCCTGTGGTGCGTCGCCGTGGCGCTTCCACGAGCCAATATGCACCTCGTAGATGTTAAGCGGCTGCGACATATGGTTGTGGCCGGCGCGGCGCTTCAGCCACGCGGCGTCGTTCCACTTGTAGCCATCGAGGGTCCACAGCACGCTCGCGGTGCCCGGAGGACACTCGGCCTTAAAGGCGTACGGATCGGCCTTGTAGAGCTTTTCGCCCTCGTTGGTCTCGATAAGGTATTTATAGAGCTGACCCTGCTCGGCGCCAGGAATAAAGCCTTCCCAAATAGCGCTCGTATGCACGGGCACCAGCGGGTTGGCTTGTTCATCCCAGTCGTTAAATTCGCCAATGACGTGAACGCTTTTTACGTCGGGAGCCCAAACGCAAAAACGCCAGCCGCGCGTACGGTTCTGCGTGTCGGGATGCGCGCCCATCTTTTCCCAGCTGCGCTCCCACGTGCCAATGCCAAACAGATAGACATCGTCCTTGGTGAGCTCCGGTGCGTGCGGGGCGGCTTTACGGGTAGCGGGCTTTTTGGTTGCTGGCTTTAGCTTTGTATCGCTCACGTTTGATCCCATCATGACGCGGCAGCGTATTGCCTTGGTGACTAGATGCGAAAGGTCCAAGGCTGCACGAATCGAAGGGACGGCAAAGTATCTGTGATTCGTTCCACCTCGCGTGCTCGGTGGAACTTTCGGCAAAAACTACGATAACACCTGTACGTTAGGTTTATGTACGAAAGCGGATTTGCGGGAACGTTTAATCGGTAAGCGACATGTTTAGACCACTGGCAGAATTGCCGTGGTAAAACTCTTGACAGTTTTACCAATTTGGGTTTCAAAATTGTCTGGCTAACGTTTGGTAAAACGTTTTTAGCAGGTTGTTTACCCTTTGACATCGAAAGGCTCGTTTATGTCCCATACCGCTGCTCCCAAGGTTGCTTTTATTTTCGATTGCGATGGCACGCTGGTAAATAGCACCCCCGTTTGGGGCTATGCGCAGCCCGAGTTATTGCGCCGTCACGGGATTGACGTGACCGTGGATGACTTTGCCCAATTTGAGCACCTGTCACTGGAGGACGAGTGTCAGGCCTACCACGACGCGTGGGGCATTGGCGCGAATGGCGAGGAACTGTATCGCGAGCTGGGCGAGATTTTGATTGATGAGTACTCCAAGGTGCCCCCGCGCGAGGGACTTCTGGCCTTTTTGGAGCAGGCGAAGGCGGCGGGAATCGCTATGGGCGTGGCCACGTCCACGCCGGCCGAGCTGGTACAGTCTGCGCTCGCTGGTGCCGGGCTCGACGCTTACATGGAGTTTGTTACCACGACGGGCGAGGCAGGACGTTCCAAGCAGTTCCCCGATGTGTACGAGCTGGCGCTGCGCCGCCTGGAGGAGCGCCATGGGTGCAAGTTTGAGCGCGCGTGGGTGTTTGAGGATGCCGTCTTTGGCCTAAAGAGCTCTGGGGTCGCCGGCTTTAAGCGCGTGGGTATTTATGACCCGCACGGCCGCATGAAGCGCGACGACGTACGCTCCAACTGCGATATCTTTATCGACAGCTACGAGGACCTGGATCTGGCCCGCGTGCTTTCGTTTGAGGGATAGGCGAGGGCTGTGGATTGCAAGGTATTAGTGGTCTGCGGCTCGCCCGTGGTGGCCAGCGCGGATCTGCTTCGCCAACTGGCGGGGGAGTGCGACCACGTTGTCGCTGTGGATCGTGGACTCGATGCGTTGCTGGGCGCCGGCCTGGGCTGCGACGTATATGTGGGGGATGCCGACACGGTGAGTGATGCGGGTCGTGCGTTGGTCGATGCCGCCACCGACTTTGAAGTTGAGCGCCATGACCCGTACAAGGACTATACCGATCTTGCGTTGGCGCTCGATTCCGTCCGCCGTCGCTGGCCGGGTGCCGAAGTAGTTGCGACCTGCGCCACTGGCGGCCGTCCTGATATGGCGCTTTCCGTACTGGGCTTGCTCGCGGGCTACGATGACGCCCCAGTCTGGATTGCCGAGGACAAGGTAGTCGCCCGTATCCTTCGCGCTGGCGAATCGTGGACCATCGAAAGCGCCGAAGGCAAAACGTTCTCCATCATCGCCATTGCCCCCAACACCGAGGTAAGCGAGCGCGGCCTAGAATGGGAACTAAATCATTCCCCCCTAGGACTCTTGGCTGACACGGGCATCTCTAATGTCGTCCGGAAAACGGCCAAGATCCAAGTCCACCAAGGAACCGCAATCGCTTACCTCTACAAGTAAGGTGCCGCCGCGTGAGGGTTTTATCGGGACGGTGGGCTGAATTGACTGATTTTGCCGAAGTCATAATCAGTCAATTCAGCCCCGTCCCAGGAAAACCCGTAAGTGCGAGAATCAACCCAAAAAAAACTTCTTGCACAACTAAGAATCTTCCCCTATAGTATCTCCTCGTCACGGGGGCGTAGCTCAGCTGGGAGAGCGCTTGACTGGCAGTCAAGAGGTCAGGGGTTCGATCCCCCTCGTCTCCACCATCGTGAATGCAAAGGCCTTCGGGGTTCCGAAGGCCTTTTTTCATGCCAAAACACCACGTGCCACAAACGCCACCCACACCAACAAAAAGTTGCACAATTTATTTCCCACGCCTGTGCATAGTTTGTTAGACAAACGCGATTATCAGCGCAGCTCGCTGCTTCATTTAGGCTTCAGTAACGCCCCTAATCACCGCCAATACCTCATTAACCTGCATCAATGTGAACAACATCCCAAAACAACCCCCTTAAGCATGTCAAATGAACGATATGTTGTCCAACGCAGCCCAAATCAGTTTCGCTAACAACTTGTGCTAGGATACCTAACGTTACATGAGTTCAACTGTGCTTACGGCTCTAATAGGCCACAAGCACGGGGTTGATCAGCATCCGGTCGTAACGGCGGTGTTAGAAAAACCACGAGCTCCAATATTGATTGTCATGAGCGATTTTGCACTTGCTTTTGCGGCTACTTTTAAGTTTGCATTAGACGGTGCAATGATTTGCTATGGCAAACCACAGCAGTTCTTCAGCTGTTTGCGTGCGGTCCAGTTTTGTACCCGCTTGACTGGTTCGCACGCAGCCAGCTGGGGTCACGGTCATTTTTGCGATACACTTCCGCGACTCTAGCAACTGCATTTGTACATACCGTTCACGGTGGGGCAGAGCCACGTGCTTGTCTGACTGGGCTCAGGGTTTGAATATGGAGCGCCTTCGCGCACAAGCGCCCTGGCGAAGCCATACCCAAACCCCGTGAGCCACACGTAAGACAGCAAGGGGGTGGTGCTCGTGTGGTATGTAATCCAGGTCATTAACGGTCGCGAAGACGTAATGCGCGAGCGCATTGAGCATATGCTGCCGGCTGGTACCATGCAGGAGCTCTTTTATCCCCAATTTCAAACCGAGATCAAGGTACACGGCGAATGGGTCAATACGACCAAGCCGCTGTTCCCCGGTTATCTTATCTGTGACACGGCAGATCCCCGTACCGTGCAACAGTATCTGCTTCGCATGGACGACTTTGCCCGGGTGCTATCCCAGGACGGTCAGTTTGTGCCGCTGGCAAAAGAAGAGGTCCAGCTTATTGGCGGCTTTACGCATAGGGGAGACCGCGTTGTGCCCATGAGCGAGGCCCTAAAAAAACAGTGATCAGGTCGTAGTGACGGAAGGTCCGCTGCTGGGCCACGAAGGCCTTATCAAAACCATTAACAGACGCAAGAGTACTGCTTATTTGGAGCTCGACGTGTGCGGTCGACGCGTGACTACGCGCGTTGGTCTTGCCGTGCTTTCGGCCGAGCAGCGTGTAACGCGAAACCTTAAAAAGGCGATTGCCTAGCTGCGGGCGGTCACTACACAGAACAGGGAGGATCCCCGACCAGGGGACGAAGTGTTGGAAGAGAACGTGTCGGATAAAACTCAATTTGCAACGGATGCGCCCGTGGGGGCGGCGCTCATTGCTCAGGCCATGGACCGACGCGAGGGCGCCGGCCGCTACAAGGCCATGCAATCCATTATGGACTGGGATCGTTCGCGCCTGGCCTACCGCGCCGTTAAGCGCGCCTTTGACATCGTGTTCAGCGGCTGCGTGCTGGCCGTCATAGCCGTACCCAGCCTTGTGCTTGCCGCGGCCATCCGCCTAGAGAGTGAGGGCAACCCCTTCTACAGCCAGATCCGAGTGGGACAGACCCACCGCGACGGCAGCCTGTCGACCTTCCGCATGTGGAAGTTCCGCTCCATGTACAAGGACGCCGACGAGCGCCTCGCCGAGCTCAAGGAGCAGAACGAGATCGCCGGTGCCATGTTCAAGATGAGGGAGGACCCCCGCGTAACGAAAATCGGCAAGTTCATCCGCAAGCACTCGATCGACGAGTTCCCGCAGTTCCTGAACGTCTTTCTGGGTCAGATGTCCGTGGTGGGCCCGCGTCCGCCGCTGCCGAATGAGGTGGCCGAGTACACGGAATACGACCTGCAGCGCCTGGCCGTGAAGCCGGGAATTACCGGCTGGTGGCAGGTTACGGAGCGCAACTCGACCGGATTCGACGGGATGGTTCGTCGCGACCTGGAATACATTGCGCGACGCGGGCTCCTCACCGATTTGAGAATTATCGCTCTCACCATCATCGAAGTGATCACGGGAAAGGGTGCGTGCTAGATGGATCTTTCAAAAGCCAAAGTGTGTATCCCGAGTTCAAGTGGAGGACATCTGACTCATATGTGGCTCTTGAGGCCATTTTGGTCACAAGCTGCCGATAGGTTCTGGGTGACCTTCGACAAGGAGGACGCGAATTCTCTTCTGGAAGGGGAGCGCGTCTACCATTGCCACTATCCGACGAACCGCAACATCCCGAACCTGCTGAAGAACACGGTTCTCGCCTGGAAGGTGCTCCGCAAGGAGCGTCCTAACCTAATTATCTCGTCTGGAGCTGCCGTGGCAGTTCCTTTCTTCGTACTGGGCAAGCTGCTGGGTGCCAAATGCGTTTACGTAGAGGTGTTCGACCGCGTGGATAAGCCGACCATGACAGGTCGGATGCTCAACGGGATCGCTGACCTGTTCGTTGTCCAGTGGCCGGAGCAACTGGAAGTATACAAGCACGCCGTGAACCTCGGCTCGATTTTCTAAGAAGTGGTCGAATGATTTTCGTTACCGTGGGCACCCACGAGCAGCAGTTCAATCGCTTGGTCAAGGCTGTCGACGAACTCAGGACGGACGGGATACTTACGGAACCGGTTTTCATTCAGACAGGCTATTCAACATATGAGCCTATCCATTGTGATCACTCGCGTTTTGTGCCGTTCCATCAGATGAAGAATTATATGGAAGTTGCGGATGTGGTGATTACGCATGGTGGCCCTTCGAGCTTCATTGAGGCGATGGCGGCCGGGAAGGTCCCTGTTGTTGTTCCGCGTCGAGGGGACCTTGGCGAACACGTGAATGATCATCAAGCGGATTTCGTTCGCATTGTGGCGGAGCGCCAAGGCGGTATCGTGCCTATTTATGACGTTAAAGAGCTGCCTCAAGCAATAGAACGAGCCCGTGAACTTTCATGCGGAACCTATTTTAAGAGCCATAACTTAGAGTTCTGTAAGGAGCTCTGTGGTTTGATTGAGGAGCTTTAACCCCATGATACCCAAGAAGATTCATTACATTTGGTTTGGCGGTAATCCGCTTCCCCCTCTAGCTGAACGCTGCATTGCTTCATGGGAAAAATATATGCCAGGCTACGAGATCGTTCGTTGGGACGAATCAAACTTTGATACTGATTGCTGTGATTATGTTCGCGAAGCTATAAGCGTAAAGAAATGGGCATTTGCAAGCGACTATGCGCGATTCAAGATTTTGTATGAGCATGGAGGGGTCTACTTAGATACTGATGTCGAGCTTTTGAAGCCTCTCGATGAAATTATTCAAAGGGGCCCTTTTATGGGTTTTGAACAGGATTTCAGCTCTGGTACTGCCGGCGCTGTCGCTCCGGGGCTTGGCCTTGCGGCCAATCCGGGGCTTGGCCTCTACAAGACTATCCTCGATTCCTATGAGTCTGATCACTTTATAAAGACTGGTGGTGTCTACGACCAGACCACTGTCGTTGTTCGTACAACTGATATTCTTAAAGGTTTTGGACTTGAAGATAAACTTGGCATCCAAGAAGTTGCTGGGATAACTATTTATCCAAGTGAATATTTTTGCCCAAAGGATTTCCTTACGCATGAGATTAACGTAACTGAAAATACGTATGCCATTCATCATTTCGACGGATCATGGGCTGGACCGGCGACGCATTTTAAGCATAAAGTTATGAGAGCGGTTGGCCCTAAAGGGGTTATTCTTTTCAAGGCGTTTAAGAACATAATTAAGGGTGTTCGTTAATGGGCAACGCATTATTAACGATATTTACACCGACCTATAATCGTATTAATGAGCTTGAGCGCCTGTATGCATCACTAATATCTCAGACCGACTTTCGATTCGAATGGCTCATTGTGGATGATGGATCGACTGACGATACTGAGAACATGGTTATCTCTTGGTTAGACACGTCGCCCTTTCCTATTCGATATATCAAACAGCCGAACTCTGGAAAACACGTTGCACATAATCTTGGTGCTGCTGAGGCATCTGGAGAGTATTTCATTTGCGTTGACTCGGACGACTGGCTTGAGCCCAACGCTGTGGAGACTATCTTGCACGACATAACAGCTTTGGATACGGAAGAAGGTCTTCTGTATCCAAGGCTGTTTGCTGCGCAAACGGCTTTGGATACATGGTTTCCCGATGGTGCTGACAAGATTGAGCTTGCCGATATGCGCATGAAATACGGTCTCGTCATCGAGACGGCGATTGTCTTTAACACTGATGTTTTAAGGCGGCATCCATTTCCCGTTGTTCAGGGCGAGCGTTTCATTCCTGAAGGCTCGGCTTACTACGACTTCGTTGCTCCCGAGCTGTTTTGCGTGCACAACGAACCCTTCTACAGATGTGAATACCTCGAGGAAGGTCTCACCAAAAACATCTGGAAGAATTGGCTGGGCAGCCCGGTGGGTACGCGCATGGCACTTGTCAAGCGACATGAATCTGCCAGGCGGTACTCGAGCGTCCGAGCGCTGAGGGAAAGAATTTCGGCCCTCGTCGGAATCGAGTCCCTGAACATGGCGGTCGCTGAGCCCGTCTTCTCCGGAATCGATTCTAATAGGGTATTGGCCCTCCTTGTATTCCCCTTGTCTGTGCTGGTCGAAAGGAGACGTTTTGGAAGGAAAGTATCTTGATTAAGCGCAAGGCTGCCATAAAGCAATACACCGACATGAATGCGGGGAACGTTTCCTCCATGAGAGTCGTGGACCTTCTGTACTGCGCGTATCTTTTCTCGGTCGTGTTTATGAGCACGCTTGGCCTGAGCGCTGGTGACGATATTTATGTCGCCTGCGTCGGGCTCGGTGCCGCATTCGCGGTTATTAGGTTTCTTGCTTTGGACTTTGATCCGCGTTTCTTCTTGAGTGCAATGGGTCTTGCAGCCCTCGGCGTCATCGAGTTGGTTGTTAGCAAACGGTTCACCCTGCTACTTACGGTCATGCTGTTGGTTGGCGCCAAGGACATTGATATCAAGAGGGTGCTACTTACATTTCTGACCGCGAAAATCGTAGGACTTCTTTTCGTAGTGCTGTTTGCCGCTACGGGTATTTATGAAGTTGAATTTTACCAGTATTATAAAATGGCGACAGACACATACATTCAGCGAGTCCTTGTAAACGGCTCCTCTACCAACGTCATGCACTTGTCTTTTCTCACGGTCGTCTTCCTGACGCTCTATATGAAAAGGGGAAATTGCGGAATTATCGTCTACCTCGTGTTTGCCGTTTTGAACATCTTGTGTGAATACATCACGGGCAGTTACATCGGCCTGTTCCTCGGCATGGGTGGTCTGCTCCTGTTCTATGTACTTCAGCATTCAGGGAAGATAAGGGAACTGTTCGTCAGGTTCTCAACGGCCGTGCTCCCGCTTCTTATCGCATTTTCGTTCGGCACTGCGTTGCTCTATGGGAGAAACGGTTTTGTCGGCGTTCTCGATAGGATTTTTCAGGGTCGTATTTATTACAACAACTTCTTTCTCAGTAACTACACGGCGAGTCCATTCGGTCATGGCATGCTGACCTCAGAGGGTAATTTTGACAATAGCTACGTCTTCGTCTTCGTTGCCTACGGATTAATTGCCTTCATTTTGCTATTCGGATCAATGCAGTTAATTGTTAAACGGCTTAAAGAAACACGCGATTGGGCATCTCTTGCATTTGTGGTTATTTACATGATTGCAGCTCTGAGTGAAAGTTTTTACCCGGCTGCTGCTGTCAATCCATCCTTATTTCTGCTTGTTCCATTACTTAGCTTTAATGGGCATTTTGATATGTGAAGCAGGGCTGCGTCCTGAATAAACAATCTACTTTATAAAACCTTGAAACCTTGTTCGTGATGGGAATAGCTTACCATGTCACAAGAAATATCGTATTCCTCTAGCGAAGGCAGCTTTGCACCAGTTGCAATTACAACGTTGAGTAGAATCGAGTGCCTAAAAACAACGATTGATTCTCTCGGTAGATGCCATTGTGCCGAGTACACTGACGTCTATATTTCAGTCGATTATCCTCCGAATACAAAATATAAGTCTGGTTATGTGGAAGTCTGTAATTATCTGAACACAATTCATGACGACCATCCGTTTAAATCGCTAAATCTATATTTTCATAAGGTTAATTTAGGCCCGTTTGAAAACTATCTTTGGCTCGTACGTTTAATCCTCTCAAAACATGATTCGATTATCATTTTGGAAGATGATAACGAGCCTGCTCCTTGTTTCTTAGATTTTTGCAACAAGGCGCTTCAAA
The DNA here is from genome assembly GCA_018381235.1 of Collinsella sp. Lineage (GTDB taxonomy): Bacteria > Actinomycetota > Coriobacteriia > Coriobacteriales > Coriobacteriaceae > Collinsella. The sequence goes on from JAGZSF010000003.1 coordinate 123,345, forward strand.
TTTACGCTACCGATAACGATGTTGTTGTAATTAATCCTTCTGATTACGTTTGGTGTGGAGATGGATACACTCCATTACTTAGAAGCATAAACATTGATGATTGCAATACCGAGAAACGACAAATGTTATGGCATGGCATGGCATCCTGGAGTGAATGTATCCTACCGTATTACAACTTTGTTCTAGATCAATCAATCCTATCGATAGGCGATCATCCGTTAGCTTTATTAAAGCTATTCAAACGCTCCAAGTCCCTCTGCTACCAATATCTCAAGGACACATATAACACTAGAGTCAAAACGCCCTGGCACAATGGACGACTTTACTCTATTGATATGACATGGGATGTTGCCATGATTGTATTTGACAAGGTCGCCATTTGCCCTATCGAAAACTTGCAACGTGACTTAGGGGTCGTGGGCAACGGCCATAGCTTTACAAAAGCGTTCTCTAATTCAGCAGAACTACAGAATCGAAAACTAAAAGAAGAACCAGAATTTGACTTTGTGAACCCTCAAGACGCTGCCCTAAACATGGATGAGCTTATTCTTCACGACAAATTTCAGTCAAAACCTTGGTGGAAATGGGCATTCTTAATCACTGGTTATCTAGCGAAGTATTTACAGAGAAAGCTGACTGGAAAATCTCAAAAGCTAATCAACCCATGGAGCGAATATGACAAGTAGACAGGAGCCATCACTTAAACAAGAGACACTTTCTTCTTTAATATGGAAACTATTTGAAAGGGGAGGAAATGCAGTTGTTCAACTCGCCGTACAGATTGTTATGGCGCGTCTGCTTGCCCCTGAAGAGTTCGGTGCCCTAGCAATTATTCTTGTCTTCGTTAACATAGGCAATGCAATTGTTCAATCTGGCTTAAATACATCAATAGTTCAAGCTCAAACAGTTGAAGATTCCGATTTGTCGACAGTGTTCTGGTTGAGTTTTGGAACCTCGATTGTTCTGTGCTTGTTGGTCTATATTTCAGCACCAGCAATTGCGTCCTTTTACTCCTTGGATTATCTAATCTGGCCCTTACTTGTTATGGGTTTTTTGCTATTGGTAACAGCCTTCAATTCTGTTCAGGTGGCAATAGTACAGCGGGACCTTAAACTACGTAAGGTGTTTAATGCAACAATTGCAGCTGTCATCGTCTCTGGAATAGCTGGTATTGTTTCAGCCACTGCAGGGGCCGGCCTTTGGGCTTTAGTTCTTCAGCAGTTAATTTATCAATTTAGCAACTGTCTTTTTTTGGGCCTCCAGGTTAAATGGTTACCGAAGCCCATATTTAATAGGTCGAAAGCTCGCAAGCATTTTAGTTTTGGCTGGAAACTCCTCGTTTCTGGTTTATTGGATCAAGGCTATCAATCTCTTTCAGATTTAATTATAGGTAAGCAATTCAGCGCCTCAGACCTCGGCTTAGTTTCTCAGGGAAAAAAGTACCCCCAGGCTCTAGGGGGCATGTTGGATGGGGCAATTCAGCCTGTCATGCTATCAGCAATTTCGCGTGTTCAGGCTGATTCCGATCAGGTGAAGCGATTAGTGCGAAGGGCCCTAAAAACATCAACCTTTATTATTGTTCCAGCTATGACGCTATTTGCAGTAGCGGCTAAACCGATTGTTGTCTTATTACTAGGAGAGAAATGGCTGCTTTGTGTGCCGTTTCTGCAGATGTATTGCTTTATATACGCCCTATTACCAATACACACCACTAACCTACAGGCACTTAACGGCATGGGGCGTTCTGATCTGTTCCTGAAGCTTGAACTTATCAAAAAGGCCTATGGAATCTGCTTCATTTTGTTTGCTGCCTTTATATTAAAGGACGTTTACTTAATGGTTGCCATGTATATGATTACCGGCATCATCTCGACATTTGTTAACGCTTATCCCAACAAACGGGTTATCGGATACTCCTACTCTGAGCAAATACGCGATATCGCTCCTGCATTTGTGATTTCAGCAATAGCAGGAGGACTTGCGCTGTTTTGCGGGTCATTTGTCGCCTCGCCTGGACTTCAAATTTTTGTCGAAGTTGCCGTAATGGCAATTACCTATTTTGGTATCGCAGGCATTTTTAAACTCGAAGCCTTTGAATACCTCATCAATACCGCTAGGGATTTCTTGGGTGCAAAACGTCGTTAAAGACGTTGCGTCAATACAGTATCCGTTTTAGTCATCGTTCATTGAAAGCAGCATAGCGAAGGGAAGGTACCTGATATGGGTAACCGCATTCTTGTCACACAATCTTCCATGCCTCCTATGGAGGAATACTTTGAAGAGGTCGCACCTCTATGGGAAAGCCATTGGCTTACCAATATGGGTGTTGAGCATAAGAAGCTCGAGGCAGACCTTAAGGAGCGTTTGGGAATTAACAACCTTGCGCTGTTCACAAATGGTCACAATGCCCTAGAGTGCATCCTCGAGGCCATGGCTCTTCCGACCGGTGGAGAGGTCATCACTACACCGTTCACCTTTGCCTCTACCACTCACGCTATCGTGCGAAAGGGACTTACTCCCGTGTTTGCCGACGTGAATCCCGTGAATCTAACGTTAGATCCCGAGAGCATTGAACGATTAATCACCCCGCGCACCTGCGCCATCGTGCCTGTCCATGTATACGGTAATCTTTGCGATGTCGACGCCATCCAGGAGATCGCTGACCGTCACGGGCTGAAGGTCATCTACGATGCAGCCCACGCCTTCGGCGTAGAGCGCGTGAACGAGGACGGAAGCAGCAATAGCGCGGCGGCATTCGGCGATGCGTCTATGTTCAGCTTCCATGCGACCAAGGTATTCAACACCATCGAAGGCGGTTGCGTCTGCTTTAAGGACGAAGATTTGTATCCGCTGCTCAACCAATGGAAGAACTTCGGCATTACAGGTCCCGAGGACGTTGAGTACGTCGGCGGCAATGCCAAGATGAATGAGTTCTGCGCGGCTATGGGCGTCTGCAATCTTCGTCACCTGGGCGCCGAGATCGGCAAGCGTAAGGCCGTTGCTGAGCGTTATTGGGATAACCTTGATGGCACAGCCGGCGTGACCGTTTTCCGTCCCGCCAAGAACATACGCCACAACTATGCGTACCTTCCCGTGCTGTTCGATCCGAGTGTCTTCGGCGCCACGCGCGATGACGTTTTCGATGCCCTGGACAAGACTGGCGTCGGCGCGCGCAAATACTTCTATCCACTGGTCAACGATTACGCATGCTATCGAAGCGTGTACTCAAGCGACCGCACGCCAGTGGCAAAGAAGGCGGCATCCCAGGTGATCACGCTTCCCATGTACGCCGATTTGGCGTTGGAAGACGTTGACCGCATCTGCAATACCGTTCTGGACGCAGGAAAGGAAAACCGATGAGCAAGACACTTCTCCTTCTTGGTGGGGCACGTTATGCACTGCCGGTTATTAAGGCAGCGCACGAGTTGGGCGCGAAGGTCGTTACTTGCGATTATTTGCCGCATAACTATGCACATGCCTTCTCGGATGACTACATCAATGCGAGCATCATCGATAACGAGGCTGTTCTTGCCGCCGCTAAAAAATGCAAGGCCGACGGAATTATGTCATTCGCTGCCGATCCCGGTGTAGTGTCCGCGTCCTATGCTGCCGAGAAACTGGGGCTGCCGTTCCAGGGAAGCTATGAGGCGATCAGCATTCTTCAAGATAAAGAGCGCTACCGCGCCTTCCTTCGCGACAATGGCTTTAATTGTCCCGAGCTTCATATCTACCGCTCTGCCGACGAGGCCATGAAAGAAGCCGATTCGATTGCTTATCCCGTGATTGCCAAACCGGTTGATTCGGCTGGATCGAAGGGCTGCTCGCGCGTGGATGGCCCCGAGGATCTTAAGGCGGCGGTTGAGTACGCTCTCGAGTTTTCGCGTGATGGGCGCTGTATCGTCGAGCAGTTTTTGGAGAAGAAGGGAGACTCCTCCGATGCCGACGGATTCGTTAGCGGCGGAAAGTTCTCGTGCGTGAGCTTTACCTCGCAGCTGTTCGATCCCTCCGTTCCAAATCCCTACACGCCCGCTGCGTATGCAATGCCAGCATCATTGCCGGCGTGGGCACAAATAGAGCTTGTCTCGGAATTGCAGCGATTGGCTGATCTGTTGGGCCTTCGTGACGGCGTATTTAACATAGAGACTCGCGTGGCAACCGATGGCAAAGCCTACATTATGGAGAGCTCTCCGCGCGGCGGCGGCAATCGACTGTGCGAGATGCTCAAATATGCCACCGACGGCAAGACCGATCTTGTCATGGCAGCGGTGAAGGCCGCGCTCGGCGAACCCGTTAGCAATCTTTCGATGCCCGTTTACAACGGTTTCTGGTACCAGCAGATGCTTCACTCTGATCACGACGGCGTATTCGCTGGCATGGAATATGCATCTGATTTTGTCGCTTCGCATCTTGCCGAAGAGCAGCTGTGGATTGAGCCCGGCGCCAAAATTGAGGCGTTCACTGCAGCAAATCATGCATTTGGATCGGTATTCCTTAGGTTCGACACACAAGCCGAGCTTGATGCATTTCGCGCCGAGCCGAGTGAGTTCATGAGGGCGAAGGTGAGCTAACCGTGAAAAAGAGAATTGTAGTAATCGGTGCAACCGGCAACACTGGTGCATACCTTACCGAAGATCTAGTAAATCACCTGCCTGCAGATGAATATGAGGTGTTTGCCGCCGGCCATAGACAGACGAATTTTTTCAATCGCTATGGCATTAGTTATTCCAGTGTAGATATGTCCGATGCTTCTACTCTAGAGCAGCTCCCCCAAGAGGGCGTCCATGCGGTGATTCTTCTTGCCGGTTTACTGCCAGCATATATGAGCGGCTATAACCCTTCCGATTATATTGACGTAAACAGCCGTGGAGCCCTTAACGTACTCGAGTATTGCCGTAAGTCAGGTGCTGATCGCATTCTTTATGCTCAGACCATATCCGATGTGCTGGGTTCCGTTACTCCGGAAAACCCCGTAATTCATCCTTACGATGATCGCAATATTATTATGACTGGCGATCACACCGTCTATGCTCTTTCCAAATGCTTCGCCGTTGATTTGATCAAGCATTATCAGGCTGAGTACGGATTAAAAGGCTTTGTGTTCAGGCTTCCCACTGTCTACGCCTTTACCCCCGACAAGTCATACAACGTCGATGGCGTGCGCAGGACACTTGGGTATCGTTTGCTGATGGATCGAGCTATGGCAGGAGAAACGCTTGAAATCTGGGGCGATCCCACTCGCGCCAAAGATGTTGTAAACGTCAAGGACTTCTGTCAGCTCTTACGTAAAGCTGTGACCGTAGAGAACGTTGACGGTGGCTTCTTTAATGTGGGTACAGGTATTGGAACTTCAAATGAGGACTGGATTCGCGGTATCGCGAAGGTATTCAATCCAGACGGCGTTGAATCAAAGATTGTCTACCGTCCGGAAATGCCAAGCGGTCCTTCTTATGTAATGGATATCGAAAACTGTCGTGAGCTATTAGGCTACGAGCCAAAATATGACTTCTTATACTTCCTTGAAGACTTCAAGGCTGAAATGGCTCTCAATAGGTTTAAAGAATTGCGATAGAACTAAAACCATAACCAAAGCCAAATCTGAACCGAACGCTGAATCCAATCGAGGAAATTAGCAAGAACGGCATCAGACTCCTAAGAGATATACGACCAATATATTATTTGTTCAAGCAGCCATAAGTGACTTGAGCAGCAATGTGCACTTTATTTCGGCTGCCGCTGAAGGGAAAACGTTGAAAGGCATAATTCTTGCAGGTGGGTCTGGCACTCGACTGCATCCGATTACTAAAGCCATTAGCAAACAGCTTCTGCCTATTTACGATAAACCACTTGTGTACTATCCTTTGAGCGTTCTGATGCTCGCTGGAATCCGAGAGGTGCTTGTCATCTCGACACCACGTGACCTGCCGGCGTTCAAGGAACTTCTCGGGGACGGATCCGAGTTAGGCATGCGCCTAGAGTACGCAGAACAGGCCAAACCTCGCGGTCTAGCCGAAGCTTTTACCATCGGGCGCGATTTTCTTGCCGGCGAACCGTGTGCGCTGGTTCTGGGCGACAACATGTTCCATGGTCAAGACCTCACTCGCGTGCTTACACGCGCAAAGGAGAAGGTCGAATGCCATGGCGGGGCCGTTGTGTTTGGATACCCCGTGCAGGACGCTAGAGCCTTCGGTGTGGTGGAGTTCGACCAGAACCATCGTGTGGTTGGCATCGAGGAAAAGCCCGAGCTTCCAAAGTCGAACTATGCAGTACCAGGGCTGTACTTCTATGATGGACAGGTTTCCGACATCGCGGCAAACGTTAAACCAAGCGCGCGCGGAGAGCTCGAGATCACAAGCATCAACAATGCCTACCTAGATCAAGGCCAACTATCAGTTGAGCTGATGGGGCGAGGCATGGCGTGGCTAGATACGGGCACGCCCGAGGGTCTTTTGAAGGCCGCAGAATACGTAGAGGCCGTGCAGAGCCGCCAGGGGTATTACATTGCGTGCCTGGAAGAAATCGCTTATCGCCGCGGTTTCATTGACCATAATCAGTTACACGAACTGGGCGAAACGCTGAAGAAGACCGCCTATGGAAAGTATCTTTTGAATGTGGCCAACGAGGCAAAGAGGGGGTAAATATGGCCGACACTTTTGAGCCTAAGAACATCATCGTCACGGGCGGCTGCGGCTTCATCGGCAGCAACTTCGTGCACTACGTGGTCGACAACCACCCCGGCGTGCACGTCACCGTCCTGGACAAGCTGACCTACGCCGGCAACCCCGAGAACATCGCCGGGCTGCCCTCCGACCGCGTGGAGCTCGTCGTGGGCGACATCTGCGACGCCGAGCTGCTCGATGAGTTGGTGCCGGGCCACGACGCGATCGTGCACTACGCCGCCGAGAGCCACAACGACAACTCCATCGCGGACCCCGAGCCCTTCCTGCGCACCAACGTCGAGGGCACCTTCCGCCTCCTGGAGGCCGTCCGCAAGTACGGCGTCCGCTACCACCACGTCTCCACCGACGAGGTC
>JAGZSF010000004.1 GCA_018381235.1 Collinsella sp.
CGGGCTGATATAGGGAGAGGGCCTGACCCCATATCGTTGGGGCCAGGCCCGATTTTGCCTCTTGACAATGTCCTGCTCATATTAAAAGGAACGTCCCTAACTGCCGGTTGCCTAACTGCCGGTTGTGGGACAATACCGAGCAAACGTGATTGGGCGTCTGGGAAAAGGGGTCGAGATGAAAAAGCTGAGGACGCTTGCCGATGTTTTGCGCCAGGCCGGTTTCGTGCGTATCACGGGCCTGTTCCTCATCTTCTATCTGCTGTGCTCGACGGCTGTCTGGCTGTCCGAGCCCACGACCCTTACGTTTGGCGATGGCCTCTGGTTTAGCTTTGAGACCGTCTCGACCATCGGCTTTGGCGATATCCCGGCCGAAACGCCGGTCGCCCGTGCTATTACCGTCGTCCTGAGCGTCATCAGCATCTTCTACATTGCCATGCTCACGGGTGTGGCGGTGAACTACTGCAATACGCTCATCAAGCTGCGCCAAAAGGACACCATGGCGCGCTTTATGGACGATCTGGAGCATTTGGAAGAGCTCGATCGTGACGAGCTCGCCGACCTGTCGCGCCGTGTGCGCGAATATCGCCGACGCCAACGCTAGAACGGGCGCCGCGCGTCACGACGAGGGGGACTGAATATGAATATCACGGTATACCTGGGCGCCAGCGTCGGCAATGACCCGGCGTTTCTGCCTGCGGTGCAAGAGCTGGGCAACTGGATTGGCTCCAACGGGCACGCGCTGGTATACGGCGGGTCCAAATCGGGCCTGATGGGCGCGCTCGCCGATAGCGTACTCGAGGCAGGTGGACACGTGACGGGTGTTGAGCCGAGCTTTTTTATAGAGGCCGAGTTTCAGCACGACGGCATCGATGACCTCATCGCGACGAGCGATATGGCCGAGCGCAAGGCCAAGATGATTGAGCTCGGCGATGCGTTCATTGCCTTTCCCGGTGGGACGGGCACGCTCGAGGAGATTGCCGAGGTCATGTCCGCGGTGTCGTTGGGGCACCTGAGTGCTCCGTGCATCCTGTATAACCTTGACGGTTACTACAACGACCTCAAGGCGCTGCTCGGGCACATGATTGATAAGGGGCTTTCGAGCCCGAGGCGCCAGCAAGGCATCTACTTTGCCGACGATTTGCGCGAGATTGTCTCGATTATCAACGGATAAGTCTTGAGCCTGCCCCACTATGACTCCCAATGGTGCCGTTTGTGGCGCAGATGGTTGGCTTGTCTGGGCAACGCTCGCTCTACAATAAAACGTAATTATGTCGACTTTGACCGCGGGAGGACCCGATGGACAACCTTGCCAAACCCACAAACCGCGCGCTGTTTTTAGTTAGCGTTGCCGTGACCGGTGCGTTCGCAGGTGCCGCGGTCTGGCTGTTCTTTTTTGCGATGGAGCACGGTATCGACTATCTGTGGACCGAGATCCCCCACATGCTGGGCGCGGCGTCGCCCGAACTCGCCAGCGGCCCGTTCGGTTTTCTGCCGTATCCGTTTTTTGTCTGCCTGCTGGGCGGCCTGCTGATCGGTCTGTACGAAAAGCTTACGGGCACCAAGACCGACGACCTCAACCAGGTGATGGCTAAGGTTAAGCAAGATGGGCGCTACCCGTATGACAATCTGGGCAGGCTTTCGCTCGCGGCATTGCTGCCGCTGCTGTTTGGCGGAAGTATTGGACCGGAGGCCGGCCTGACCGGCGTTATCGCGGGTCTGTGCAGCTGGGTCGGCGACCGCATGCGCCGCTTTGGCGCCGAGTTTAGGGAGCTCACGCTGCTGGGCACCCAGGCCGCGCTGACGGCGCTCTTTACCGCGCCCGTCTTTGGCTTTGTGGCGCCGCTCGCCGGTAGCGCCGACGGCCAGGGCGAAGACGCCGACGATGGGTCCGCGTCCGGCGAGATCACCATCAAGCTGCCCAAGGCACAGAAGACTGTGGTCTACGGTATCGCGATCGCTGGCGGTCTGGGCACCTACCTGCTGCTTGGCCAACTTGTGGGCGGCGGCATGGGCATGCCCAGGTTCGAGGCCGCCGAGGTGGGCAACCTGGAGCTTGCCTGGCTCATCCCGCTGGCGTTGGTTGGCACCGTTTGCGGCTGGCTGTACTTTGTCTCGGAGCACGCGAGCGAGGCGCTGTCCCATGCAATAGGGGAGCGTCCTGTCGTCAAGGCCATGCTGGCTGGTCTGGCGCTCGCCATCTGCGGCACGGTCTTGCCCTACACCATGTTTGCCGGCGAGACCCAGGCCGATGTACTTATGGAGACCTACCTCACCATTCCCGCCGGCGTGCTTATCGCGACCGGTCTTGTTAAGGCCATGCTGACGCCCGCCCTCATCAACCTTGGTTGGCGCGGCGGCCACTTCTTCCCCGTTATCTTCTCGGGCGTAAGCCTGGGCTATGGCCTTGCCATCCTCACCGGCGCAGATCCGGTCTTTTGCGTCGCCGTCTGCACGGCATCGACGATGGGCGCCGTCATGCGCCAGCCTGTCATGGTTGTGGGCCTGCTGCTTATGTGTTTCCCACTCAAGGGTATCGTCTGCATGATTATCGCGGCCGTCATCGCCGCCGGCATCCCGCTGCCCAAGCCGCTGCGCAAGTAGCACGGTAGCGCGCAGTCAGTACAAACATCTCAAGTCCGGTGCGGGCGCTGTGTCACGGATTTGCGGGTGGACTGGATTTCGTTCGGTATCGGCGCTACTTCCAAATTGCAAGCGCGGCGGTGCCCAGTACGATGAGGGCGAGACCGATGGCGCTGCGGCGGGAGAGTTTTTCGTTGAATGCCAGGCGCGCAAATAGCACCGATACGACAATCGATAGTTTGTCGATCTGCACCACGACACTCACCTGGCCTGCAGCGATGGCATAGTAATAGAGCAGCCACGATGCTCCAGTCGCGATGCCCGATGTTGCGAGAAACGTGAGTTCGCGCCGGTCAACGTGCGCGACCTGCTCCAGTTTTCCCTTGGCTGCCACGATTGCCCATGCCATAACCAGTACCACGCAGGTGCGGATTGCCGTGGCCAGGTTTGACTCGACGCCTTCGATGCCGATCTTGGCGAGGACGGAGGTGAGTGCCGCGAACACGGCGGCGCCGAGGGCGTAAGCGAGCCAGGTTCGGTCTTGCTGCTGCTCGGGTTCGGCGGACTGCTTCTTCTCGATCATTAAAAACGTGCCGAGGGTGATGGCAGCGGTTCCCACGAGCTTAACCGCAAGGTTGCTCGTCTCGTCAAAAAGCGCGATGGCGACCAGCGCGGCGAGCACGGTGCTCATCTTGTCGACCGGTACGACCTTATTGACATTTCCGATGCTCAACGCCTTAAAGTAACAGATCCACGAAGCACCGGTAGCGAGTCCCGAGAGGACGAGAAAGAGCCAGGATCTGGGTTCGATGCTGCCAATGGTTCCAATGGATCCAGAAATGCCCGCCATTGCCCAGGCGAAAACGAGCACCACGCAGGTGCGAATGGCCGTCGCGACATCGGAGTCGGTCTGCTTGATGCCGCATTTGGCCAAGATGGATGTGATGCCGGCAAAGAATGCTGACGCAAATGCTGCGACAACCCACGACACGGGTGCGGTGCCTCCTTGGATAATGGGTTTATCCTGCGAGTTTTATGGACATGAGGATACCGCCCCACCATGAAGGTTTGATATGGCCGCGGCGAGACGGGGGTTATGTTCCGGGGAGCCATTTGGTGAAGGCTCGAATTGTCGATATGCTGTCGACTTCTCTTTGGTTTCCAAGATCTAAACGGCATGCTTCGAAGGGCGGCGGCGTTGTTGTTGCTTCGTCTTATCTAGTAAATGAGGTGGCGTGCAGCCCAAGCCCTTTGGCTGTCGATTACAGGTCGCGTGCCCGATAGACCTTGGTGCTGACTGCGCAGCTGATTGCACATAGCGCGAGGGTAAGTGCGGCGATGCCTGCACACAGACAGCCCAGAACGGCGGGATCGGGATTCGCTCCGGCAATCGACATGAGCCAGTTGCTGATGGGGTTGGAGGAGCTCAGCGTGGCCATGGCAAGGCATCCGAGCATGGCAAACAGACCAACGGATAGGCGCAGCGCCTCCATGTGTCCAAAGCGAAAGAACAGCGGATGCGCCAAAAACACCATCATGAGGGAGATGAGCATTGATGCTGCTGAGGCTATTGCAATCTCAAAGACAATCTGTCCCGTCAACGGGATACCCGCGCTGTTGAAGAGCGGGAAGGAGACGATGCTCAGAAGCGCGGCGGCGCACGCCGTGACAGCCGAGAAGACAATGATGCTCAGGTAGCGTGCGCAGATGATGTCTTTACGCGAGAGAGACAGCGTTGCGCGATAGCGCTCCCAACCGTTTTGATTGTCGAAGCCGGCCAGCGAGCTCATGACCATGATGGGTGACATGGCACTGACCGCGCAGGCGCCAGCGCTCATGCCGGAATCGCCGTCCGATGCGTTGGCAAGGGTCAGCACGACGAATATGAACAGGCCGACGCCCGCGATGCTCGGGACGAGCGTGCGAACGATAGCGAGCTCGGACATAAAGGCGCGTTTCATTTCGAAGCCCCTTTCAGCATGAGGCGCAGATAGTCGTCAATGGTTGCCCGATCGCAGGGAATCTCGGGGAAGGCCTCGAGCGTTTCGCGACGGTTGGGCACGAGCACGTCCACGCTATAGGCGTGGTGGGCGGCACGGGCACCTTCGACGCAAGCCATAAGCTCGGCGGCCTGTGCTTGGGTGCAGTGGGCGATGCCGGCGCGGTCGGTAATGTCCTCGCGCGGCAGATCAAACACAATCGAACCGTTATCGATGCAGATGATGCGGTCGGCGGCACGATCGAGGTCGGACGTAATGTGGCTCGAGAGCAGCACGCTGTGCTGGCCGTCGGCGACAAAGGCAAGCAGCTCATCGAGCAGCTCCTCGCGTGCCATGGGATCGAGGCCCGCGGTGGCTTCGTCCAAAACGAGCAGCTTGGCATTGTGGCTGAGTGCACAGGCAAGCTGCAGTTTCATGCCCATGCCGCGGGAGAGGTCCTTGACCTTTGTCTTGGGATCGAGGCCAAATCGGTTGATGAATCCGGCGAACGTTTCGCGGTCCCATGGGGTACGTCGGGCCTACGAGCGACTCGATCTGGCCCACCCTGAGCGTGGAGGGGAAGGGGCACGTGTCCAGGACAAGACCGACGCGGGAGCGTAGATGGCGTTGCGATTCATCGGGCGCGTCGGCGCCACAGCGCTGCCCAAACAGGTGCACCTCGCCGGCATCGAGCTTTATAAGCCCGAGCGCGGCTCGAATCGTCGTGGTTTTGCCGGCGCCGTTTGCGCCCACAAAGCCAACAATCTGGCCGGGTTCCACGGCAAGCGTGACGTCGCGCAGCGAAAAGCGGTCGCTCACACGGCGTGAGATACCTTTGAGTTCTAAAAGGTTTTGCATGGCATAGCCTTTCTTGCAGATGGCTACTGCATAGTTTCGGGGGCTACCAGGTCGAGCATCTCGTGTAGCTTGTCGCGCGTGAGGCCCAGGGTTTCGGCTTGGCTCGCCGCTTTCGCAAGTAGCTCTTCGATATGGCAGAGCTGGTTTTCGCGCAAGAGTTCCTGGTTGCCCTCGGCGACAAAGCAGCCCTTGCCCTGCACGGTGCAGATAAACCCGAGTTGCTCTAGGTCGGCGTAGGCGCGCTTGGTGGTGATGACACTCACGCCAAGATCGCTCGCGAGTGCGCGGATGCTGGGGAGTTTGGCTCCCGCAGCGAGTGTGCCCGAAAGGATCTGAGCTTTGACCTGCGAGGCTATTTGCTCGTAGATGGGCTTGTCGCTCGAATTGGATAGGATGATGTCTACAGCGGCTCCTTAGCTGTTGGGCTACACGTGTATATAACCGGTAAGCACAGTATATATACACTATGCACAGTTACGCAAGAGGTAAATACGGATTGGGCCGGCTACCCAGGCCCCATCTGATGAATTTGTCCTGATAGGCGCTCTAAAACGGGATTTCGCGGCTACAATAGTGCGGTTACAACGACGTAATGCACTCAATGCAAGAAAGGATCCGCATGGCAAGCCTGTCGGATGAAATCTCGTCGCGCCGCACATTCGCGATCATCAGCCACCCGGACGCCGGTAAGACCACGCTTACCGAGAAGCTGCTGCTCTATACCGGCAGCATCCAGACCGCCGGCTCGGTCAAGGGCAAGAGCTCGGCCAAGCATGCCGTCTCGGACTGGATGGACATCGAGAAGGAGCGCGGTATTTCCGTTACCTCCTCGGTGCTGCAGTTCACCTACAACGGTGCCTGCGTCAACATCCTCGATACCCCCGGCCACCAGGACTTCTCGGAGGATACCTACCGTACCCTTATGGCCGCCGACGCCGCGGTCATGGTCATCGACGGCGCCAAGGGCGTCGAGGCCCAGACCAAAAAGCTCTTTAAGGTCTGTACGCTGCGCCACATTCCCATCTTCACCTTTGTGAACAAGCTCGACCACGAGGCTCGCGATCCGTTTGAGCTCATGGAAGAGATCGAGAACGTCCTGGGCATCAATACGTATCCCATGAACTGGCCGATCGGCAGCGGCCGCAACTTCCGCGGCGTGTTCGACCGTCAGACCCGTCGCGTTATCGCCTTTGAGGGCGACGGTCACGCCAACGCCACCAAGAAGGTCGCCGAGGTCGAGGCCGAGCTGGGCGATCCTTCCATGGACGAGCTCATCGGTGAGGAGAACCATAAGAACCTGATGGACGACATCGAGCTGCTCGATGGCGCTGGCGACGAGCTCGACTTGGATGCCGTGGCCTGCGGCAAGCTGAGCCCGGCGTTCTTTGGCTCGGCGCTTACCAACTTTGGCGTGGAGCCCTTCCTCAAGGAATTCCTGCGTCTTGCCCCGACACCGCGCGCCTATACCGATACGCTCACCAATGAGCCGGTCGATCCCTGCCGCGACGACTTTAGCGGCTTTGTGTTTAAGATCCAGGCCAACATGGACAAGAACCACCGCGACCGCATCGCTTTTGTGCGCATCTGCTCGGGCAAGTTCGAGCGCGGCATGGATGCCTTCCACGTGCAGGGCAACCGCAAGCTCAAGCTTGCCACGGGCACGTCGATGATGGCCGATGACCGCGCCATCGTGGACGAGGCGTACGCGGGCGATATCGTGGGCCTGTTCGATCCGGGTATCTTTAGCATCGGCGACACCGTGTGCTCCGGCAAGCGCCACGTGCAGTATCCGCAGATCCCGACGTTTGCCCCCGAGATGTTCGCTCGCATTACGCAGGTCGACACGCTCAAGCGCAAGCAGTTCGTCAAGGGCATGGAGGAGCTTGCCCAGGAGGGCGCCATCCAGATCTTCCGCGAGCTGGGTGCCGGCATGGAGAGCGTCATTGTGGGCGTGGTCGGCGTACTGCAGTTTGAGGTACTCGAGCGCCGCCTCAAGGCCGAGTACCGTGTTGAGGTCCGTCGCCAGCCGCTGCCCTATACGGACATCCGCTGGATCCAGAACGACCCCGACACTATCGATATCCCGGGCCTTTCGCTCACGCGCGACACGCTGCGTGTCGAGGACATGCGCGGCGGTAAGCTACTGCTGTTCACGAGCCCGTGGAACGTGGATTGGGCAACCGACCACAACCCCGACCTTATCCTGTCGGAGTTTGGCAACGTAGCCTTTTAACGCATTGGCGCGGTGGTCCTGTGGGGCTGCCGCGCCGTTTGTTTGCCTTATGCCGCGCGAGCGGCTATCATACCCACCGTCGTCTCAAGACCGGGGCGTCCGAGCAGTTCGGGTCCGATATCCTGCTCGTTAAACCTAAAACCAAAGGAGTACATAATGATCAAGAAGGTCATGGAGGACTACAAGGTCCTGTTGCGGAGCATTCCCGCGGCAACGGTTTCGCTGTTTTTCGTGAGTGTCATCATGATGAACCTGCTGGCCAACAAGGAGCTTATCAGCCTGCCGTATCTGGCGCTCGATTGCGGCTTTGTGGTGAGCTGGGTTTCGTTTTTGTGCCAGGACATGATCTGCAAGCGCTTTGGCGCCAAGGCATCCATCAAAATCTCTATCCTCGCGCTGCTGGTCAACCTGGCCGTGAGCCTGTGCTTTTGGGCATGCTCGCTCACGCCCGGCATGTGGGGCGCCTACTACGACACGGGCATGATCGAGGTCAACACTGCCCTTAACGCCACCATCGGCGGCACCTGGTACGTGGTGCTGGGCTCTTCGCTGGCAATGCTCGTTTCTGCCGTGGTTAACTCCACGCTCAACCAGTCGCTCGGCCGTATGCTCAAAAAGAATAACTTTGCGAGCTTCGCCTTCCGCTCCTATGTGTCCACAGGTGTTGGCCAGTTTATCGACAACCTGGTCTTTGCCATTGTGGTGAGCCACACGTTCTTTGGTTGGACCTGGGTGCAGGTTCTTATGTGCTCGCTGACCGGCGCTGTTGCCGAGCTGCTGTGCGAGGTCTTCCTGAGCCCCGTGGGCTACAAGGTCGTGCGCGGCTGGGAGCGCGAGAACGTGGGCTCCGAGTACCTCGAGCGCCACGCAACCGCCTAAGGAGCAAGTATGCGGGTTTTGATCACGGGCGCTTCGGGCGGTATCGGAGCCGCGTGCGTGCAGCGCTTTTTGGACGAGGGCCACGAGGTCGTGGGCTTTGATCTGCTGCCGGCGGCGATCGAACACGAGCGCTACCGCCATCTGATCGTTGATGTACGCGAGCCGGACTCGTTTCCAGGCGATCTTGAACCCCAGGTAATCGTGAACGTTGCCGGTACGCAGGATTCGGCCGACGATATTGCTGCCAACCTGCGTGGCACCATCAACGTGACCGAGCACTACGCCTTTGTGGGGGAGGGGCTTGCCGCCAAGCCTGCGCCGGCTATCAAATCCGTGGTCAATGTGGGGTCGGCGAGCGGGCATACGGGATCGGAGTTTCCCGCCTATGCCGCCAGCAAGGGTGGCGTTATCGCCTACACCAAGAACCTTGCAAACCGTCTGGCGCCGCAGGCCATCGCCAACAGTGTGGACCCGGGTGGCGTTATCACGCCGCTCAACCGTTGTGTGATGGAAGACGAGCACCTGTGGAACCAGATTATGGAGCTCACGCCGCTTAAGCGCTGGGCCACTGCCCAAGAGATCGCCGAGTGGATCTACTTTGTGGGCGTGACCAACCGGTTTATGACCGGGCAGAGCCTGCTGATCGATGGCGGCGAGGCCGGCCGCACACAATTTATTTGGCCCGAATAGGAAACGCGCCCGATGGAAAGCCGTCGGGCGCGTTTTTGATGTATCGATTTTTAGCCGAGGCAAGTCCAGTTGACGGGGGTCGAGCCGTGCTGCTCGAGTAGCCGATTGGCTGCCGAGAAGGGGCGCGATCCCATAAAAGCGGGGAGTTCTGCCGTGGCACGGTTGGCCGAAAGCGGCGAGGGGTGCGTGGAGGCCAGGCAGAACTTGCCGGTTGCCTTGCCCGCGCCGGTCGCGGCGAGCTTGCCTTCGACCATCTGCTGGGCAAAGCGGCCCCATGCCAAAAAGACGACCGGCTGGGGCAGCTGGCAGCAGCGTTCGATAACGTAGTCGGTGAGCGCGCTCCAGCCCAGCTTGGCGTGCGAGTTCGCGGCATGCTCGCGCACGGTGAGTGTAGTGTTGAGGAGCAGGACGCCCTGCAGTGCCCATGGGGTTAGGTCTCCCGTGGCGGGGATGGGGCAGCCCAGATCGGCTTTGAGCTCCTTATAGATGTTGCGCAGGCTCGGCGGCAACTTGGTTTGCGTCGCTGGGACCGAGAACGACAGTCCCATGGCCTGGTTGGGTCCGTGATAGGGGTCTTGACCCAAGATGACAACCTTGACCTGGTCGGCCGGCGTGTAGGCGAGGGCATTGAGGATGTCGTCTTGTGCCGGGTAGATGGTTTGCTCGGCACGCAAAAGGGCGATGCGCTCGAGCAGCTGGTTCGTAGTGTCACGTACCGGCTGCGGCGCATCGCCCAACCAAGTTGCTATGTTGCGGTCGCGGGTCGCGGCGTCCATGGGGCTCCTTTACGTCAGATGCTCTGTTGACATCTATTGTAAAGGCGCACCGGTTGCCTTTATGCCACGGCTGTATGAGGAGTGGGGTCTACGAGACGTGCTCGGGCGCTCCTGCCATGCGAGCCTGTCCATGTGCGCGAAGATGCGGAAGTTCGACGGTTGCCACCATGACGCCGGTGAGGATGAGGGCGGCGCCAATGAAGGCGATGGGGCTGAGGACCTCGCCGACCAGGAAGAACGAGAAGACGGCGGAGCATACCGGCTCGAGCGAGAAGGCGAAGCCGGTGGTCTCGGCAGGCACGTGGGGCTGCACGAGCGTTTGGGTGATAAAGCCATAGGCAGAGCAGATGAGTGCGAGCGCGACGACAACGACAATCTCGCTAGGCGTGCCGGGAAGCGTGAAACCGCCAAAGGTGAATGCGGCGATACCCGAGAATAAGCCGCCGAAGCCCAGCTGCCAAACGCCCAGAGCAAGCGGATCGACTTCTTCGACAAAGCGCTTGGCCACGATAATGTGGCTGGCATAGATAAAGGCCGAGAGCAGCATGATGAGCGCGCCCGGGTTCAGGCTGGTGAAGTCGGCGCCCGAGAGCAGCAGCATGCCGCAGGTGACGATGGCGGTGCCGATGAGCACTTTGCGCTCGGGGGCACGACGCAACAGGGCGGCGTTGGCAAACGGCACGATCACGACCGTCAGGCTCTGCAAAAAGCCGGCGGTGGAGGCGGAGGTGAGGCTGGAGCCCAGGCACATGCAGGTGAGCTCGGTTGCCATAATGGCGCCGATGATGGCGGCGCGGACCATAAGGTCACGGTTGATGCGCAACGCGTGCTTGTGGAAGAGCAGCAGGCAAGCCGCAAAGGCGATGATGCAGCGCAGCGCAACGATGCTCGTGGCGTTCATGCTGTCCATGCCGATCTTCATGAGGGGATACGAAAAGCCCCATGCGACGGGAACGGAAAATGAGAGCGCGATTGCTTTTTTGCGATCCATGGGACTCCTTTTGTTACAGAACGGTTTCGCACAAAGGATTCTGCTCTCAGATGTGGATGTAGTAAAGCGAATGTATCTTCAGTATGATTAAGAAATGCTAAAGTAGGTGCGAAAAGCGCTGGCAAAACGTTTTACGGTTACATTGATGTGGAGGCACGATGGCATCGCGGTATCAGATTGTTTGTATGGTGGTCGATTGCGGCAGTCTGAAACGTGCAGCGGACGAGCTGGGCTACACACAAAGCGCGGTGAGCCAGGCCGTCAAGGCGCTCGAGCGCGAGCTGGGTACCACGCTTATCGAGCGCGGCAAGCAGGGCGTGTCGCTTACGCGCGACGGCAAACAGTACCTGCCGTATCTGCGCCAAATCGTAACTGCCGAGGCCGAGCTTGAGGGCAAGCGCCAGGAGCTGCTGGGGCTCTCGTCGACTGACATTCGCATCGCGACGTTTACCAACGTGAGTCGTACCGTGCTGCCGCGTGTGATCCGCGACTTTGGTGCGCTGCACCCGGGCGTACGCTTTACCCTCAAGCAGGGCGATTACACGCGCAACGCTCAATGGGTGCACGACGGCGTGGTTGACTTTTGCTTTACGGCACGTGGGTTTACCGCAGGGCTCGAGAAGCGCGTGGTCTATCACGACGAGTTGGTGGCGCTGCTGCCGGCCGCGCATCCGCTGACGGCAAAGGAAAAGGTGACGCTCGCCGACCTGGCGCCCGAGCCGTTTGTGCTGCTGGATGAGGGCGAACAGAGTCTGGTGCTCGATGCATTCGCGACGCACGGGCTGTCGCCGCACGTGATGAGTGAGGTGACTGACGACTACACCATCATGGCGATGGTGGAGGAGGGCCTAGGTGTGAGCATGCTCTACCGTCGTACTGTGGAGGGCATGCGAGCCGATATTCGTGTGCGACCCATCGTGCATGCTCCCTCGCGCGACGTAGTGGCAGCTTGGCGCAGCTGGGATACCATGCCTATCGCCACGAGGCGCTTTATCGACTATATGAGCTCGCATATTGTCAATTAATGACTGGCGTGGCGCTGAGTGTGGTGGTTAGCGGGCTGTCGCTTTGGCTTGGGTGGCGCGATAGGTGCGTGCCGGGTGGCAAAGTAGTACCGCTACGACCATAAAGAACGCCGTGGTGCCCAGGCTGATGGGGTAGACCATCATGATGTTCGCAAAGGTGCGGAAGTGCGGGAACACGCAGAACACCCAATAGAAGCGGATGCCGCAGACGCAGATCATGGTGATGAGGGCGGGCGTGAGCGAGATACCAAAGCCGCGTAGGTAGCCGGACATGTTTTCGTAGAACATGCTAAAGGCGTACGCCGGGAAGATCGAACACACGCGGATATAGCCGATCGAGACGATGTTGGGATCGCTGTTGAACAGCGACAAGATCTCGCGTCCCAGGCCGACAATAACGATGATCGTGGTGAGTGCAACGATACCGCCTTCGACCAGGCAGACCTTGAGCGTTTTGGTGCAGCGGTCGATCTGGCGGGCACCGTGGTTTTGTCCCACAAAGGTGGTGCAAGCCTGGCTAAAGCTGTTGAGCAGGTTGTAGCACACATACTCCAGGCTCATGGCGGCGCTCGAGGCGGCCATGACCTCGGTGCCCAGGCTGTTGATGGCGGACTGGATGATGATGTTGGCGACGGCAAAGACGGCGCTTTGGATGCCGGCGGGCAGGCCAATCTTGACGATGCGCTTGAGGGCGACGGGGTCGATAGCCAGGTCGCGTGGGGTGACGCGGACGACGGAGTCGGTCTTGAGCAGGCGGATAAAGAGCGTAGCGGCGCTGACAGTGTAGGCGATAGCGGTGGCGATGGCGACGCCCGCGACACCCCAGTGGAGCACAGGGACAAAGATGAGGTCCAGGCCAATGTTGAGGACGGTGGACACAGCAAGCGCCTGCAGCGGCATGCGGGTGATGCCGACGGAGCGGAAGATCGCGGCCTCAAAGTTGTAGAGCAAGATCGAGGGCATGCTGAGCAAAAAGACGCGCAGGTAGAGCGAAGCGAGCGGCATGGTTTCGGCGGGAACGTTGAGCGCGGCGAGCATGGGCTCGGCAAAGATCTCGCCCAGCGCGATGACGACAAAGCCCACGAGCGCCATTAAAATCGAGGTATGGACGGCGCGTTTGACCATGTTCTGATCGTTGCGGCCGATAGCGTTGGCGATGACCACGTTGGAGCCAAGCGACATGCCAATAAACAGGTTGAGCATAAGACTGGTAAGCGGAACATTGGAGCCGACCGCCGCCATGGCGAGGGTTCCCTGGTCGCCCGAGAAATTACCGATGATGACCGTGGCGATGAGGTTCGACAGCTGCTCCAAGATGCTCGTGGCGGCCACGGGGAAGGCGAACAGGGGAATATTGCGCCACAGCGAGCCGGTGGTCATGTCAATGTGCTTAGATACGGTGTCAGCCATATGCTCTCAATCTCTAATATGCTCTTTTGTGCTTATTTGCGCAGACGATGATACTCCTAATCGCCTAGTCATTGGGGACGTTCTAAAACGATTACTCATTCAAGAACGTCCCCAATGACTAGGCGGGGAAGGCGTGCGACAATGGTGGGCGTTGTGTTGTTCGCGCTAAGGAGTTGCCATGTTGTTGTGTCCCGTTTGCCATGAGCCGCTGGTGGATGACGAACGCGGTGCTGCATGCGCGGGTGGGCACCGGTTTGACCGTGCGCGCGAGGGCTATCTATATCTCCTGCGCTCGTCCAAGAGCGGCGACTCCATGGGCGATCCCAAGTCGCAGGCACGCAGCCGTCGCGACTTTCTGAACCGCGGTTACTATGCGCCGTTGCGCGATGCGATGGTCGAGCTGGTGCGCGAGCGGGTGTCTGGACGTGCCGCGTCTACGAACTGCCCCATGACGTTGCTCGATATTTGCTGTGGCGAGGGCTATTACACCAGCGCCATGGGTGCGGTGCCGGGCGTGGATGCTTACGGCTTTGACCTGGGCAAAGAGATGGTGCGCCTTGCCGCCAAGCGCGGCGATGCGACCTACTTCGTGGCCAACATGAAGGACATCCCCGTGGCCGATGGCACCTTCGATATGGTGACCGAGCTCTTTGCTCCCTTTAACGAGCGTGAGTTTTCTCGCGTGCTGGCGCCAGAGGGCTCGCTCTACACCGTGGTGCCGGGTGCCCGTCATCTGTTTGGGCTCAAGGAGGTACTCTACGACACGCCGTACCTTAACGATGAGAAGCTGCCGAAGACCACCGAGCTCGAGTTGGTCGGAACGCGGCGGGTGTCTGCGAACATTACGCTCCAAACCCAGGCCGACATCGAGGCGGTGTTCCAGATGACGCCGTACTACTACCGCACGCGCCCTGCCGATAAAGAGCGCCTGGCAAACTTGGACACCCTTCAAACCGACATCGACTTCATCATCGCCGAGTACCGCCACAGCTAACAACCTGCCAAAAAGGGACAGGTTTGTTTTGGTAGGTTTTGTCTGGGCAAACGTAAAGGGCCGACCGCGGAGATGCGCGATCGACCCTTTTTAGTTGCTTGGCTGCAGAGGTTATGAGAAGCGAGCGCTTACAGGCGGTCCTTGTTCTCGGCCTTAACGGCGTGTGCCTGCTGAACAAAGAACAGGTCGTAGACCACGATGACAAAGGCGACGATATTGACGGAGCTGCCGCCGAGCGCGGGAAGCGTGAGCGCGGCCTGCGCAATCGTGGCGATTGCGGCAACGATGCCGAGCTTAAACGCACCATCCACCTGCGAAGGCTTGTTGGCGCCCTTGATGCCCGCAACGCCCGCGGCGAGATCGATGAGGCCCTTGGCGACCAGCACGACCGCGGCGAGCATGGCGTTCGACCCGTACGTGGAATCGAGGTTGCCGGTCGCGATGCCGACGCCGGCGATGACGAGGCTGGCGATGCCCAAAACAAAGTAGACGAGGGCAAGGATTTTGAGAGTCTTGCGAGCGGAACTCATGGCTGGTCCTTTCGATACGAGTACGTCAATCTGACGTACCCCATGTGCTGCACATATGGTGAAGCACATTGTAGTTCAACGCGGCGATGCATGCGCCTGAAAGCGCTTTGACCCCGCGCAGCCCACCCCAACCTTTCAAAAAGGAAAGCTGGACGTAAGCCAAATCGATGGCAGCCCATGTGCGGCGCTGCGATGATGAGGCCGTAACAAGGAGCTGGTCTCAAGGAGGAGTCATGATGTACGGAGCAGGGCAAGTGCGTGAGCCGCGGTCGTTGGGAAGGCGCATGGGTGATTCTGTGATCGCTGCCGTGTGCACGGGATTGATGGCGGTGCTTTGCATTGGGATGCTGTGGGCCATGTCGCATGTGGGACAATAGCGGACGGTTGGGTGCTGGCATGAACGGCGCTCACGTATTCGTTTAGCTTGTTAAGGAGTACCCATGGGTGTCGTCGATCCCTTTTCTGTTGCTCGGGCCGCGGGGCTTGAGCTGACCGGGAAGTCCGAGGGCCTCACGCTCACCGACGGCACGATGGAGCTGCGTGCCGATTTTGGCCGCATGCTGTCGCGACTCAAGCAGGGCCGTCTGCAGCAAGAGCTGTTGGTGAAGGCTGCGCGCACAAAGGGCATCGAGCGACCATGGGCGATTGACGCTACGGCAGGCTTTGGCGAGGATTCGCTGCTGCTGGCGGCCGCGGGCTTTACCGTCGATCTGTATGAGCAGGATTGCGTGATCGCGGCGCTCCTCAAGGATGCCTTGGATCGCGCGGCAGATGATCCGGCGCTTGCGGTTGCCGTGTCGCGTATGCGCTTACATGCGGGCGAGGACAGCATTGCCGGCCTTCGCCATACAGCTGAGCTGATCGGGCAGGGCGAGCTTGCCGCTCCCGACGTGGTGTATCTGGACCCCATGTTTCCCGGGCGCACCAAGAGCGCGGCGGTTAAAAAGAAGTTCCAACTCTTGCACCATTTGGAACAGCCGTGCGCCGATGAGGAGACGCTGGTCGAAGCTGCGCTTGCGGTGCATCCGCGCAAGGTGGTTATCAAGCGACCGGTGAAGGGGCCGCTGCTTGCCGGCGTTAAGCCGAGCTATCAACTTGCGGGCAAGGCCGTTCGCTACGATGTTTTGGTGCCGCCGCACCCGTAGCTTGCGCGCGATAGCTGGCGCTCCGTCAGTGCCGTGCCGAAGCGGCGCCTATTTCCAAGGGTGCGACGTCAGGTGCCATCCGCCGCAGTATTCGCATTTGTAGCAGGCCAGCCCGCGGCGTCCGCGGTTTTCGCAGTCGGCCATAACTGCCTCGGCCTCGGCACGCGTGTCGTAACGGTTTTTGCGCTCGCACGACTTGTAGCGCCAGGCTTCATCGCTCTCGGCGTCCAGGGCGTCGCGGCGCTCGTCCTCGCGTGCAAACAGGTCGCTCATATCGCTGCCGGTGGCAGCGCCTAAAAACTCGCTTTTGGCCTTTGACCAGGCGGCTCGCTTTTTGCTTCCCATCTGCTTCGCGCCCTTCTCAAAACGTTGGTATCATTGCTCAATCAAAGTGATACCAATAAACGTGAGGTCGCCGCGTGATGATCAGAAAAACCCTCGATACCGACACTCCCGCCGTCATGGCTATCTATGACGTGGCCCGCGCCTTTATGCGCGCGCATGGCAACGCCACGCAGTGGCCCGAGGGCACGCCTTCGGCCGAGCAACTGGCTGCCGATATTGCCGCTGGTGGCAGTTATGTGTGCGAAGTCGACGGTCGCGTGGTGGCGACGTTTGCCTTTTTACCGGGTCCGGACGAGTGCTATGACGTCATTGAGGACGGTCAATGGCGCAGCGACACTCCGTACGCCGTGCTGCACCGTGTGGCGTCCGATGGCACCGCGCACGGCATCGCGGCTGCGATGTTTGCCTTTGCCAAGGAGCGCGCCAACCACCTGCGTATCGACACGCATCAGGACAACCTGCCCATGCAGGGTGCGAGTATTAAGGCGGGGTTCGAGCGTGCCGGCGTCGTGTATGTGTCGGACGGCACGCCGCGTGTTGCGTTTGACTGGCTGCGCGAGGCATAAGAGCGAGGGCTCATATCAATAATTCGTGCGAACGAAAATGGCCCCGGGTGGGGCTATTTTCGTTCGCTGCACTGTTTTGCAAACCGGCTTTCGCAAGGCGCGAACCTACGAAAATCGCCGCGCGGCAACGCAGGGCGATGAGCTCGGTCGGGGGATAGGGCCCACTTCGCCCGCCGGCCCGTAAATTGTATCATCCAGTGTGGAACGAGGATGCCCGTTGTCGCGTGCGATGGGCTTGCAATAAGAGGAGAGCCATGTCGAAGCAAGTGGTCGTTGGAATCTTGGCGCATGTCGATGCTGGCAAGACCACGCTGGCCGAGGCCATGCTGTTCAACGCGGGTCGCATCCGCAAGCGCGGCCGCGTGGACGATGGCGATTCGCATCTGGATACGAACGCGATCGAGCGCGAGCGCGGCATCACGATCTTCTCGTCGCAGGCCGTGCTCGACCATGGTGATACCCACGTCATGCTCGTGGATGCGCCGGGGCATGTCGATTTTTCTGCCGAGGCGGAGCGCACGCTGCGCGCACTCGACTACGCGATTTTGGTTGTGGGCGCCAACGACGGCGTGCAAGGGCACACCGAAACCCTGTGGCGCCTGCTTGCGCGCTATGACATCCCGACGTTCATCTTCATCAACAAAATCGATTTGGAGAATCCCGGCCGCGATGTTTTGCTGGCACAACTTAGGCAACGTCTTTCCGAGGGCTGCCTGGATGCCAACGAACTGCTGGCGGGCGGCGCCGTTCAGGAGGACGCTGCTGCGTTGGACGAGGCGGCGCTCGAGGAGTTTTTTGAAGCGGGCGAGCTTTCTGTCGCAACGCTGTCGCGCATGGTTGCCGAGCGCAAGCTCTTTCCCTGCTTTGCCGGCTC
This sequence comes from Collinsella sp., assembly GCA_018381235.1. Classification (GTDB taxonomy): domain Bacteria; phylum Actinomycetota; class Coriobacteriia; order Coriobacteriales; family Coriobacteriaceae; genus Collinsella. The sequence goes on from JAGZSF010000004.1 coordinate 17,876, forward strand.
GGCGCTCAAGGACCAAGGCGTGGACGAGCTGCTGGATGGCATATGCGCGCTGATGCGCGAACAGGCGTGGCTCCCGGAGTTTGCCGCGCGCGTCTATCGTGTCAGCCGCGGGGATCACGGCGAGCGTTTAGCTTGGGTTAAAGTGACCGGCGGCACGTTGCATGCCAAGCAGATGATTGACGGACGTTCCGGTGCCGAGGCATGGGAGCAGAAGGTCGATCAGGTCCGCATCTATAACGGCGAGAAGTATGAGCTTGCCCAAGAAGTTGCTGCTGGCGGTATTTGTGCCGTGACGGGTCTTGCGCACGTTCGCCCAGGGGACGCCTTGGGCGCGGAATCCGCGTGCGATGCGCCCGTCATTGCGCCAGTTCTCACCTATACGGTGCTTCCGGGCGAACACGATGTCCATGCGGTGTTCAAAGCACTGACTGAGCTGGCGGACGAAGATCCCATGCTCGGCGTAAGCTGGAATACTCATCTGGAGCAGATTCATTTGCAGTTGATGGGCGCCGTGCAACTCGAGGTCGTGCAGCGGGTGTTGGCCGATCGCTTTGGCCTTTCGGTTGCGTTTGAGTCTGGCGGCATTCTCTATAAGGAGACTATTTCGCAGCCGGTCGAGGGCGTGGGCCACTTTGAGCCACTGCGCCACTATGCCGAGGTGCATCTGTGCCTGGAACCGTTGCCGGCGGGTTCGGGCGTGCAGTTTGGCACCGTGACCTCGACCGACGAGCTCGATCTTAACTGGCAGCGTCTGGCACTCACCAACGCCATGGAGCGCGATCACCTGGGCGTGCTGACCGGCTCGCCCATCACCGATGTGCGCATTACGCTCACGGGCGGCCGTGCGCATGCCAAACACACCGAGGGCGGCGATTTTCGCCAGGCCACGTACCGCGCGATTCGTCAGGGGCTCATGCAGGCGCGTGAGGCCGGCGCGACGGTGCTGTTGGAGCCGTGGTACCACTTTGAGGTTGAGGTGCCGGGGGAGTGCGTGGGCCGGGCGCTCTCGGATGCCACGCGCATGGGTGCCGAGTACGAGCCACCGACGATGGCGGGCGATCGGGCGACGCTTGTGGGTCGCGTACCGGCATCCGAGGTGCAGGATTACGCGCTGGAGGTGGCTGCCTACACGAGCGGTCGCGGACATCTGTACCTAGAGTTTGCCGGCTATGCGGCTTGCCATGATGCTGAGCGCGTCATCGAGGCGGCCACCTATGAGCCCGAGGCCGATCTGCCCAACACGCCCGATTCGGTCTTTTGCTCTCACGGTGCCGGTTACACGGTCAAATGGTACGACGTACCCGCCGCGGCGCACGTAAAGATCGATCCCGCCACCTTTCGCCCCTGGCGAGCAGCAGACGCCGAGTTTTTCGGCCATAGGTGATAGAAGGGCGGCCCCTTTGTCAGATTCAGTTGGTATAACTTGGTATAAGTTGGTATAACTGTTACCAGGGTTTACCGATCCGAGGAGGCCGACATGAATCCAAATCCCTTTAAGCCCACGGCTGGCAAGCGGCCTCCGATACTCATCGGCCGCGAGTCGGTCATCGAAGATTTCGAGGAAGGGCTCGATAACGGCGCCGGAGCGCCGGGTAGGCTCATGCTCATTACGGGAAACCGCGGCTGTGGCAAGACGGTTCTCCTGCGGGAGCTGCAACGTCTAGCTAATGAGCGCGGATGGGCGGTTATCTCCGATTCCGCTTCGCTTGGCTTATGCGACCGCCTAGCCGACGCGCTTCGCTCGAATAAACCCGTTGTGACCTCAATGGAGTTCGGGCCGTCGTTTGGCCGGATGTCGGTCGAGGCAGCGCGGGCAAAAGGCGAGACATTGCGCGGGCTAGTCAACGAACGCCTCAAGAAACTCGGGCCGGGAAAGGGCTTACTGTTTGCGATTGACGAGGCCCAATCTGTGTCTATCGAGGAACTGGCGGCGCTGGCCGTTCTCTATCAACAAGTGCTCGGAGATCAAGATGCCACGGGCTTGCCCGATAGCGACCAGCGCGGTCTTGCGCTGGTTTTTGCCGGCTTGCCCAGTATGGTTGATGACTTGCTCGAAGAGCCGAGCGTAACGTTTTTGCGGCGTGCCCAGCAGCGTACGCTGGGGGCGATTTCTTTGCCCAAGGTGCGCGATTCATATATCCAGACGGTCAAAGGCGCTGGTCTTTGCGTTGATGCGGAGACGGCGGACCTTGCGGCACACAAGAGCATGGGGCATCCCTATATGGTTCAGCTGGTGGGATATTACATGTGGCGCTCTGCTGTCCGGCGTGGCTCGCAGGTCATCGAAAGGCACGATGTCGAGGCTGGCTACGCCGATGCCGTCTCCGAGTTCTATGAAGCGGTCGACGCGCCCCTGTATTACGGGCTGCGCAGCCCACAGCGCCTCTTTATCGAGGCCATGGCGGTTGACGAGGACAAGCCGACGCGCATGGCGGACATCATTGAGCGCTGCGATCGCACCCAGAGCTGGGCGAGTAAATATCGCGCAAGCCTGATTCGCGAGCGCGTCATCGAAGCTGCCGGATACGGCCTCGTCCGGTTTACCGTGCCCATGCTGGGCGCGTACATTCGCGATCGAGTTTTATGGCATGAGTAGGGTGATAAAGATGACGGAACAGAAGATGAGTCCGCAGGCTATCGAGGTGCGTGGCGCGCGCGTCCATAACCTCAAGGACATCGATATCGATATTCCGCTGGGAAAGCTCGTGGGTATTGCCGGCGTGTCGGGCTCGGGCAAGAGTTCGCTGGCACTGGGAGTTCTTTATGCCGAGGGCTCGCGTCGCTACTTGGAAGCACTCAGCACCTATACTCGACGTCGCCTGACGCAGGCCGAACACGCCCAGGTGGACGAGGTATTGCACGTGCCGGCGGCGCTCGCATTGCATCAGCGCCCCAGCGTGCCGGGCGTGCGCTCGACCTTTGGTACCATGACCGAGCTCAACAACAGCCTGCGTCTGCTCTTTAGCCGTTGCGCCCATCACGTGTGCCCGCATTGCGGGGCGCGTGTGGAGCCAAGCCTCAACGTAGCGGCTGGCCTGTCGCTCACGTGTCCGACGTGCGACCGCGAGTTCTACGCTCCGAGCGCCGAGGACCTTGCCTTTAACAGTGGCGGTGCATGCCCCACCTGTGGCGGCACCGGTGTCATGCGCGAGGTGGACGAGGCGAGCCTGGTGCCCGACGAGTCAAAGACCATCAACGAGGGCGCAGTCCTTCCCTGGGGCACGCTCATGTGGGATCTGATGAAGCAGGTGGCAGGCGAGATGGGCGTGCGTACCGACGTGCCGTTTAACCAGCTCACGCCTCAAGAGCGCGACATCGTGTTTCATGGTCCAGCGGTTAAGAAGCACATTCTCTACGTTCCCAAAAACGGTGAGGGCGCCACGCCGCTCGACTTCACCTATTACAACGCCGTCTATACCGTCGAGAATGCGCTCGCCAAGGTCAAGGACGATAAGGGCTTAAAACGCGTTGCGCGCTTTTTGCGCGAGGGAGCATGCCGCGATTGCGGCGGCACGCGTCTCTCCGAGGCTGCGCGCCAGCCCCAAGTGCGCGGTATCAATCTGACACAGGCGGCGGCCATGACGCTGGGCGAGGCGATTGAGTGGGTGCGCGGGGTGCCTGCATCCTTGCCGCCCGAGATGCAGCCCATGGCGACGGATATCTGCGATTCGTTTTTGGGCGCGGCTCGCCGTCTGGTCGACCTGGGTCTCGATTACCTTTCACTCGACCGCGCCGGTGCCACGCTTTCCACGGGTGAGCGCCAGCGTGTGCAGCTCGCCCGCGTTGTGCGCAACCGGTCGACGGGCGTGCTTTATGTGCTGGACGAGCCTTCGATCGGCTTGCATCCCGCCAATGTCGACGGCTTGGTGGGCGTGATGCGCGATTTGGTGGATGACGGCAACACCGTGGTTGTTGTCGACCACGATACGCGCGTACTGGCGGAAGCCGACTATCTGGTCGAGATGGGCCCCGTTGCCGGAGCAGGCGGCGGTAACGTGATCGCTGCAGGCACGGTAGACGAGGTCGAGCAAGCGCGGGACAGCCGCATCGCTTCGTTTTTGCGTGCCGAGCCCAAGCGCTTGCGTTCACAGGTGGCTGACGACGAAATGTTCGACCAGGGCCACATCCGCATGGCGACCGATACCATCCATACCGTCAAACCGCTCGAAGTCGATATCCCGCGCGGCCGCTTGGTCGCGGTGACGGGTGTTTCGGGTTCGGGTAAGACGACGTTGGTGCTCGAGACGCTCATCCCGGCGCTTAAGGCGCAGGCAGCTGGCGAGCGTCTGCCGGGGCACGTGCGTTGGGTCGATGCCGAAGGTATTGCCCGCGCAAACCTGATTGACGCTACGCCCATCGGCGCCAACGTGCGCTCGACGGTGGCGACCTATGCCGACATCCATGATGAGTTGCGTCGCGCCTTCGCCCGTACGCCCGAAGCCAAGGCAGCCGGCTACAAGGCGGGCGCCTTCAGCTACAACACTGGCGCCTTGCGCTGCCCTACGTGCGATGGCACGGGCTCGATATCGCTCGACGTGCAGTTTTTGCCCGACGTCGAGATCGTCTGCCCGGCATGTCGCGGCTCGCGTTATGCAGACGCGGCTTCGCATATCCATCGCGAGGGCAAGGACGGGAGTCTGCTTACGTTGCCGCAGCTCATGGACATGAGTGTGGACGAGGCCCTCGACGCCACGGTGGGACTCAAGAAGGTTCAGGCGCGCTTGCAGACCTTGCACGACCTGGGCTTGGGCTATCTCACGCTTGGTGAGCCCACACCGGCGCTTTCGGGCGGCGAGGCGCAGCGCCTTAAGCTCGCGAGCGAGATGGGTCGTGTGCAGGACGATGCCGTATTTGTGTTCGACGAGCCCACAATCGGACTACATCCGCTCGATGTTCAGGTGTTGCTGAGTGTGTTCGACGGCCTTGTTGCCAAAGGCGTCACGGTTATCGTGATTGAACATGACCTCGACCTTATCCGTAACGCCGATTACGTGATCGACATGGGCCCAGGCGGTGGCGACGCGGGCGGGCAAATCGTCTGCGCCGGTACGCCGGGTGACATCGCGGCCTGCCCCGCAAGCATCACCGGTCGCTATCTATAGACAATGAGGCAAAGGGACAGCCTCTTTGCCTCATTGATGCCTATTTCACGCATTGAGCCGCGAGATAGTCGCGGAAGAATGGCAATTCAAATGCGACGAGCCCTCGTCCTCGTTCCCCGATGATGCCGGCATCTATCATGCGGCGTCGGTAGCGGGAGACCTGCTGCGGCGAACGCTTAAGGCGCTCGACAAGGTCGGCGGTGGTGGACTCTTCCTCGTCATCGAGCATGGCGATGAGGAATCGCTTGTCCTCTGCAGTGAGTTCCCGATAGGTTGCCGCGAGGATTCGGTCGTCCATCTCGTCGCGCGCGATTTTGATTCCCAGGTCAAAGTCGCGCGACGAGATTTCCTTCGAATCGCTTGTGAGATCCCAGGCACGGTAGCCTACGAGTTGCAATAGGAAGGGAAAACCAGAGATCGAGCGAACGGCTCTATCGATTCCCTCGGCATCTGCCAGGCGATCGTTTTCCTGGATCGTGCGAATCAAGGCCTCGCGTACGTCATAGTCGGCAATGCGACCCAGATGATATTGTTGGGCGCGGCGAAGGAACGAGACCGTCTTGTGGTTCAACAACGTCGATACGTTGTTGGGAAGTCCCGCCATGAGCAGGGCGACGCGTTTCCCATCGGTCACAAAGTGCTGATACGTCGCTGCGAGCTGAATCATCTCGTCGAGTGTCGGGTCCACCTCGTCAACCGTGACGAGCAGACCGGTACCGGCCCCGTTGAGCTGGTCGATGATATCGCTCATGCGATAACGCCAGGTTGAGGCATCGTGAACGCGATTGACCTCAATGCTGCCGAGCGGTGCAATTCCAAGCCCAGTGACTTCGAAGTTGTTAGACGGGTCGATGAGATGGCCTGCAGCACGTTTCGCCCCGAACTCGATTTCCTCAAGCATTCCCGAGAGCGCGGTCGTCTTTACGGCTATCCAGCCGTGGGATTCCGCCCTTGTCGCGAGCGACGACATGAGAGCGGTTTTACCGGTTCCGCGCGCGCCTGAGAAGATCGAAGTCAATTCCGGACGCCTGCGCTGGCTCAAGAAGGCACGGTCCAAATCCCGAATAATCTGTTGTCTGCCAGCGAGATGGGCAGGAACCTCACCAAAACTGGGGGTAAACGGGTTCTCGAGATATTCCACAAGGCTCTCCTTTCGCACCGCCGTTTAACTTTATTTTATTCTAGTTAATTCTGATTAAAAGCAATGGTTCGTTATTTAGAGCATCAATGAGGCAAAGGGACAGTCCCTTTGCCTCATTGATGCCAAAACCAGCTTGTCAAGAGCTAGAGGGTTTAAAAATCTGCCATTTCTACCCCGTCCCCTAATGGCAGGTTTGTTACATTCCCGGAAAGCCTGTTTGGCGCAGAGCTTCGTAGAGGACGATGGCGGCGCTGTTGGATAGGTTGAGGGCGCTGATGCGGTAGTCGTCCGGATTGATGAAGTTGCCGCAGATATCCTGCTGGAGGATGGCCTCGTGGCTGTTCTCGGTATGCCCCAGCGATTCTTCGTGGGCTTCCCAAGCCTCGGCGTTATCGAGTGAGTCGCAATCGCGCAGCATGGGGATGCGCTCGCAGCGCTCGGGCGCCGCGGCAAGCAGTGGCTCGGGAATGCCCGAGCTCTCGCTGCCAAAGACCAAGTAGTCGCCATCGCGGTAGGCACTCTGCGCATAGGTGCGGCGTGCCTTTTTGGTCAGCAGATGCAGGCGTTCGTCGGCAGGGGAGAGACCATTGCGCGCAAGGAAATCCTCCCAGCTGGCATAGGTGGTCACGTCCAGGTTTTGCCAGTAGCCCAGGCCGGCGCGACGTACCGTCTTGTCGTCGAGCGAAAAACCCAGTGGCTCCACCAGATGCAGACGGGCGCCGGTGACCACGCAGGTACGGCCGATATTGCCCGTATTGGCCGGAATCTCGGGCGCATACAGCACGATGTTGAACATGAATCTCCTTGGCTCAGAACGAAAAACCACCACGAAGGGGACAGGCACCTTCGTGGTGGTTTGGCGGTTACGTGGGCGGAAAATGCCCGCTTGGATAAACCTAGGCGCGGTGCCAGTCGGTCAGGCAAGCATCGAGGGAGGCGATGAGCGCATCCTTGTCCATGTGACGGCCGATGATGCACAGGCTCGTCATGCGGTCGCCCGTCTCGTCGTCCCAAATCTGCATGATCTCGGGGTTCTCGTCGATGATCTTCTGCTTCTCGCCCTCGGGCGCCGAGTCAACGAACAGGCCGTTCTCCATCAGGCGCATCTGGTGGCCGGCCTGCTCGAACATGTAGCACATGTCCGGATCGCCGGTCTGCCACAGCGGGCCCTTGACGCGAATGACCTCGTCGGGCCACTCCTGCTCAACAAAATCGGTGAACTTCTGCAGGTCAAACGGCTTGCGGCGCGAGTACACAAAGGTCTCGATGTCGTACTCGAGCACCTCGGGGTCGTCGTGCTCCTCGGGATGCTCCATGGCCTCGATCCAGGCGGCGGAGTTGTAGGCGCGCATAAAGTCGAAGCGGTCGGTGTCGAGCAGCTCCTCCATGGGGACCTCGCCGTTTTGGGCCTCGACGATCACGGCATCTTTCTGCAGGCTGCGCACGATGGCTTTGAGCTCGGCGATCTGCTCAGGGCTCACGGTATCGGTCTTGTTGAGAATCAGCGTGGAGCAGAACTCGATCTGCTGGATGAGCAGGCTCTCGATGTCGTCCTCGTCGATATCCTCTGCCAGCAGGTCGCGACCGCCGTTGAACTCGTCGTACATGCGGGCGCAGTCGACCACGGCCACGATGTTGTCGAGCGCGAGCTTGGGCTCGCCGCCCACCTTGGCCTCGTCGCAGAAGCTCGAGATGGTGTAGGCGATGGGGATAGGCTCGCAAATACCCGATGCCTCGATGATGATGTAGTCGAAGTTGCCCGAATCGGCGATGCCCTGCAGCTGGTTGGCAAGGTCGTCCGAAAGCGTGCAGCAGATGCAGCCGTTGGTGAGCGGGATGAGGTCATCGGTCTCGGAAAGGCCGCCGTCGGCGATAAGGCTGGCGTCGACGTTGATCTCGCCGATGTCGTTGACGATCACGGCGGCGCGGATGCCGCCGTCGTTAGCGAGGATGTGGTTGAGCAGCGTGGTCTTGCCGGCACCGAGGTATCCGGTAAGCATGATGATCTTCACGGGTTTGTTGGGCATGTGCCCTCCTTTGTTAGACATGGCTTACAGTTGAATCTTATGCCAAACGCCTGCTCTTATACCCACGCGCCGGCAAATAACACAAGCTACTCCCAGGCTCCCCATACATCGGGGCAATAACCGACGGTGGCCTTCTTACCGTTGCGCACGATGGGCTCGGCTAGAACCTGCTGGTTCTCGAGCAGCTTGTCGAAGCGCTGGCTAGGGGTGAGGTGCTGGATGAGCGCGAGCGTCTCCTCGTCCTTGGCTTTGGGGTTGAGCAGCTTGTCGATGCCGCCGACCGCCTGCATCACGCTCGTGAGCTCGCCCTTGCTCATCTCCTTTTCCTTAAGGTCGATAAACTGCACCTTAATGCGGCGCTCCTTAAAATAGCGCTGGGCCTTCTTGGTATCGAAAGACTTTTTGGTTCCAAAAATCTGGATATTCATGCTCCGCCGCTCTATCGAATGAAGTTGGTCGTTGCTCGATCTGCCTCGGGTGCGTTGATACCGGCGGCCTGTCCTGCCTCGATACAGCGCAGGAGCCAGGCCATGTTTTTGCCGATGTTTCGCATGGTGGCCAGGCCCTCGGCGTCCTGGGTGGCCTCGCCCGGCATGGCACCAAAGACGTTGTTCCAGTACGTGGAGGCCACCACGGGCATCTGGTTGATAGTGAAGTACTTGTTGAGTACATCGAAGGTGGTCGACGTGCCGCCACGGCGGGCGACGGCGACCGCGGCACCCGGCTTGTGCGCAAAGGCCTTGCTGCCAGCATAGAATGCGCGGTCGAGAGCCGAGAGGATGCGTCCGCTGGGATGCGCATAGTAGACGGGGGAGCCAAAGACAAAGCCATCTGCCTGCTCGGCGGCAGCGATCAGCTCGTTCACCACGTCGTCGTCAAAGGTGCAGCGGCAATCGAGCTTGCCGCACTGGCCACAGCCAATGCAGTCGCGAATGGGCTTGGCGCCCAGCTGGAACACCTCGGTATCGATACCCTCGGCGTTGAGTTGCTCGGCGACTTCGGCGAGTGCGCGGGCGGTGTTGCCGTTTGCCTTGGGACTGCCATTGACCAAAAGAACCTTCATCACAAACTCCCTCTGCTGTTGGTGACTTCTGCAGAGGATTATCGCACGATGGGGGAGGCGGTGCGGGCGCGGTGCTAATCCAGTTTGGTACCTGGAACCTGCACGGCTTTACCGAGCAACGCTTTGGGCTCGTTCAAAATGGAAACGGGCTGTCGGTCAACGCTGTTCAGATGGAGCGTGGCCACGCGAATGGGCGGCTGATATTCAAGCGAGCCGATGAGCACGGGAGAACCCAGGAATCGTTCGATTTCGTTTGCGAGCTCGTCGATTGCCTCGGGGCCGAGCTCATCGAAAAGCGCCACGAACATTGGTCCCGTCGAGCGGAACAGGCGACCCTTGCCGCGCGAACAATCCATGAGGCAGGCGGCACTTTCGGCGAGCACGCGGTCGCCTGCATCGAATCCAAAGCGGGCATTGACTTCGGCGATATCGTCGACCTTAATGGCAATAAAGCCTGCCTCGCGCGCCACGCGGCGCATCTCTCCAATAGCGTTGACCAGCGCGTGGACATCGCCCAGGCCCGTTACCGAGTCGGTCGTATCTGCCAAGCTTCGGTTGATGATAGTGCCCACATACATGCTGGGCTCGGTATCGGTGCCGTCCAAGCGGTAACCTGTGCAGTCGCAAAGCACGTATTTTCCGGTGGCATCCATTACGCGATACTGCATGTAGTGGAAGTGCCACGTGCCGTTTATCACCATGTCGAGCTCGGCGCGTACGTTGTCGCGGTCCTCGGGATGAACGCGGGCGAGCCACATGTCGAGTGAGTTAAAAGGGTGCTGGGAGGGCAGGTCAAAATCGCGCACGGCGTTAACCGACCATTGCGATTCTCCCGTATCGAGGTTAAGGATGAACGGATAGCGCGTCTCGGAGCTCATGGAGATCGCTTGGAACACCCGGTCGTTGCAGGGAAGCTGATCGACGATTGGGCGTTGCGGCGCGTCATTGTCTTTCGGTTGCTGCACACGATGCATAAGCTTATAGCGATACATCTTGCGATCGGCATCCATCGTCATCTGGCGACGCGTGTCGCCGGCAAGTGGATCGACGCGCGAGCAGCCAAAGCTAAAGCTGGCGATCATGGGCGCCTTGCCACTTGAGCTCGCCTCGATCAGCCCGGCACGTACCCGCTCCAAGCGCTGCTCGAGTTCGGTCTCGTTTGCGGAGAGCGAGATGAGCACAAACTCGTCTCCACCGATGCGGAACAGCATCTCATCGTGCTCCATGGTTTCGGAGAGCGTGCGGCAGATGCTCAGAATATAGCGATTGCCTTCGGCGTGGCCAAACCTATCATTGCAATGTTTGAGATGGTCGATGTCAATATAGGCGCAGGTGAAGGGGTCACCTTTGTGCCAGAGCTGCTCGACGTGACGGTCGAGTCCGCCGCGGTTGCCCAAGTTGGTGAGCGGGTCGATATAGGCGTTGCTCTCAAGCAGCCGGCGCTCTTGTTGCAGGATGGCATGCGTCTTTTGCAGTTGCTCGCCAACGGCGCGCAGCTCAGCAGGCAGCGCGGCAACATCGAGTTCGGCGGTCGAGATGCCATTCGCAAGTCGCTGAAGATAGGCAATAATCGATTGCTCACCCAGGCGATATGACTCGTTCATGATGGATAACCTCCTTGGGCGGAACAACGGTTTGTATCATATCCCCAATTCGGTTTGAATTGGGGTAATAAGTTAGCTAATGGAGACAAATGCCCCCTTCGACGGTGGCGTTTTGCGCGCGAGCGTATCAGTTGTTATTGCCACCATCGAGCAATGCCTCAAAATCCTTCGCCGGCATGGGGCGGTAGTAGAGGAAGCCCTGAGCGTAGCGGGCACCCATGTGGCGTAGCATGTTCGCCTGCTCATCTGTCTCGACGCCTTCGATTACAATGGGCAGATGGAGCGACTGCGCCATCTCGAGCATCGATGACACGATCTGCGCGCTGCGGCCTTGATCGCGGTCGGTGGGTACAAAGGTTCGGTCGAGCTTGATGACGTCGACGTTGACGTTCTTGAGCATCGCGAGCGTGGACTGACCGGTGCCAAAATCGTCCATATAGGTCGAGAAGCCGCGGGTGTGCAAGTCGGCTGTCAGTTTGTCCACGGCTTCGGACTCTCCCGTATAAGCCGTCTCGGTGATCTCGATGCGCATGAGCTCGGGCGGCAGGTTGTATTGGGCGGCGAGCGCCCCCATATGTTCGGCAACGTCGCAGGCAAGAATGTCCACGCGAGACACATTAAGCGAGACCGGAACCACGCGAAGACCGCGATCGAGACGCTCGCGAAGCCATATGGCGACACCCTGCCAAATGTACTTGTCGAGCGTCACCACAAAGCCGCTTTCCTCGAGTGCGGGGATAAACGTTGCGGGCGAAATGAGAGAGCCGTCCTTGTCAATCCAGCGCGTAAGTGCCTCGGCGCCAATGATCTCGCCGGTTTCCATATCGACCTGGGGCTGCAGGTAGTACGTGATGCGGCCATTTGAGAGCGCGTACTGGAACTCGGTCAGCGTGCGGTGGAACGCAATCTCGTGTTCATATTCTTCGGGGCGGAAAATAGCAATGCGCTCCTTGAAGTCGTTTTTGGCGCGTCGATTGGTAAACATGGCCTTTGCCTGCGCATCGATGGTGATCTCCTCATTGGAGTCGATGGGGTAAATGCCCATGGACGGCCAAAAACCTACGCCGTCATCATGCCTGGCTACTGCCTCGCGAACGCGGTCGCAGATTTGATGGACGGTGATGTGCTTAAAGGGGATGAGTACGCAAAAGTCATCTTGGCCCCAGTACCCTGCGACGCCCATATCGGCATTCTCGATGTCCTTGAGGACCGTGCCCACATCGGCGAGTACGCGGTCGCCCTCGGCCTGGCCGTGCCATTCATTAAACAGGCGCATGTGACCCATGTCGACGGTGGCGATGCACCAGGTGTCGTCGCGCCTTGCCTCGAGAAATGCGTTGGCGCGCCGCATAAACTCGCTGGGTCGATAGAGGCCCGTGAGCGAGTCGATACGTTCGGCGATGGCGCTTTTGCGCTCCGCCTCGGGTATGGGGAGGCTGTCGTTGGGAACAAGCCCGCCGGCCGTGCGAAGGCGACGGTCGAGTTCGCCTAAAACGGCGGTCGCTTGATGGGTTAACTGCTCGTAAAAGGCCGGGACGACAAGGCAGACGGGAGTAATGGTGTCGCCCGCGATTTGAACAGGAGCGAAAACAGCCTCTTTAAGGTGGCGGGTCAGTTGCTCGAATGCCTCATGGTCCAAATCGTTGCTGAGCACGACGAACTGGACGCTTCGTGAACGGAAGACCCGGCTTCTGCCGCGGGTGATCGACAGCATGCGGCCTGCGTATTCGGCAAGCATGTTGTCGACAGCCTCGGCCCCGTAGAGCTCGTTGAGATTCGCCGTGCCACGAATGCGCACCGCTATAAGCCCCGTCTCGCAGCGGTCGCGACGGCAGGCATCGATAGCGTTGACCAGCATGCGCTGCGTTCCGAGGCCTGTGGCGGCGTCGACGGTTTCGGCAAGCGAGTGGTTGACGAGTTCGCCGACATAGAGCGAGGGGACATTTCCGTCGCCGTCGATGCGAAACCCGCGAGCACGGCAGAGAACGTAGTCACCCGCGGCATTGCGCATGCGGTACTGCATGACGCGGCGGTGTTTGGAGCCGTTAAAGATCTGGTTGATGTCGTTGGCGTAGGCCTCGAGGTCATCGGGATGGACGCGCGTCTTCCAGAAATCGCGGCAGCTGTCTATGTGCTCCGAAGGAAGACCGAGATCGCGCAAGGCACCTTGCGACCAAAGGGTGCGGTCCTTGTCCAAGTTCTCGATAAAGAAATAACGGCCCTCGTTGAGCATCGAAAAAGCGTCGAAAATACGATCGCTTATTTCGAAGTCGTCGGCGTGGACTTGCGTAATATTGCGCCGATCGAGGTGCATGGCATGACGTAGCTTGTAGTCGTACATGCGATGGTCGGCATCGAGTGTCATGCGATTGGAGGCTTCGCCCAGGGCGGGGTCGGCGTGTGCCACTCCGTAGCTAAACGAGTGGGGCATCTCGGAATCGTTGTTTTTGAGCAGGATCGTTCGGCAGTGTTCCAGACGTTCGGCGAGGTCGTCCTCGGTCGCAATCGTAGATAGGATGGCAAACTCGTCGCCGCCTATGCGAAACGCCGCCTCGTCCACTTTCATATACAGTTTGAGATAGAGGCTTACCTGCAAGATATAGCGGTTGCCCTCGTCATGCCCAAAGACGTCGTTGCAGTGCTTGAGATTGTCGATATCGATGAACGCCATGGTAACGGGGGTGTCCTGCTCCCAGAGCTCCTCGAGGGAACGGGCAAAGCCGCCACGGTTGCCAAGCCCGGTAAGCTGGTCGGTAAAGGCGGTCCTGATCAGATCCTCCTGACGCTCGAGAAGGTCACGGACGGTCTTTTCGAGCGTTTCGGTGTAATTGCTGACAGTATCCATGTTCTAAGCGGCTTTCTGAAGTCGGGGCGGATTGCGTCGGGCGAGCTCGTCGTGTACGCGCGTCGTTGCTCAGCGTTTTGCGTGTATCCAGGCCCCCGCCTTGCTGCGTTGTTGGGTTACTTTGCCGGCTAATGTTCGCTGTTGATAACTGCTGAGTAGTATAAACAACAGTAATAAACAACAGTACAAAATTATATAGGGGCGCACATGCTGTGGGTGGCTATTATTCGACAAACGGCAGCGCGATGATGCGATGTTCGATAAAAATGCGACTGGGGCGGTATATGTTGATGGGTATACTTGTTCCGTTTAAATTTGCGGGGACGGAGATGGTCGCATGGCACAGCCAACTATGACGCGCACGGTGGGGCTCGCGCTCGAGGGAGGCGGCTACCGCGGTATGTATACGGCGGGCGTGCTCGACGTTTGGATGGAGCACGGTTTGACCTGCGACCATATGGTGGGCGTCTCGGCGGGCGCGGCGTTTGGCTACAATTTTAAATCGCGCCAGATCGGCCGTGCCATTCGCTATAACAAGGCCTATTGTGCCGATAAGCGCTATGCGGGTGTAGCAAGCTGGCTGCGGACCGGCGATATGTTCAATGCCGATTTTGCCTATCACGAGGTGCCTATCGAGCGCGATCCCATCGACTTGGAGGCGTATCGCGCCTGCCCCATGCGATTTACGTGCGTGTGTACCGATATCGAGACGGGCAAGGCCGTCTACCATGACCTGCCCTATGGCGACGAGCGGGATATCGAGTGGATTCGGGCGTCGTCGGCGATTCCCGTGGCGACGCGCCCCGTTGCTATTGACGGGCATAAGTATCTGGATGGTGGCGTGGCTGATTCTATTCCCAGTGCATGGCTGTTTGCGCAGGGGTATGACCGCAATATCGTGGTGCTCACGCAGCCGGCGGGATTTGTGAAGCAGCCCAACAGCGTGATGCCCATGCTACGTCGCGTGTTCCGTCACTATCCGGAGTTTGTCGCGGCGCTTGAGCATCGGCATGAGGTCTACAATGCCACACTCGATGACCTGGCACGTCGCGAGGCTGCCGGCGAAATCTTTGTGGTGCGGCCGAGCGAATCGGTGAAGGTGCCGTCGCTATGCCGCGAGCCCGATGAGCTCGAGCGCATCTATCAGATCGGTCGTCGAGATGCGGAGGCGACTTTGCCGGCGTTGGAGGCCTACCTAGCGGGGTAGAGCAAACTGCCGCGGACTCGGCGGAAAGCGCATCCCGGAATGGAGGTCCAAACTGGGATGCGCTTTCCATTGCTAAAGATGTGAGGCTGCGGATCAGCTGCTCGGCTTATGCCTATGCCTGTTGCCAGGTGTCGACGAGCTCCTTGGCGGCGGCGCAGGGGTCGTCAGCACTGCAGACGGCGCTCACCACAAAGAAGCCATCGACGCCGGTGGCCTTGAGCTGCGGCAGGTCGGCCGTCTTGACGCCGCCGCCCACCACGATGGGCACGGGGCTTGCCGCGTGGAGTGCGGCCAGGTCCTCAAAGCTCTTGGTGATGATAGAGCCGTCGGCCGCGCGTCCGCAGTCGCGCTTGGTCTCGGTCTCGTGGAGCGGGCCGATGCCCAGGTAGTCGACCAGGCTCATGTCGGCGGTCTTGACGTACTCGAGCATCTCCTCGCAACGGGCCGAAAGGCCCACAATGGCATCGGGGCCCAGCAGCTTGCGGCAGACCTCGACGGGAATATCGCTCTGGCCCACGTGCACGCCGTCGACGGCAATGCCCTGCTCGCGCGCGGCGAGTACGCAGTCCAGGCGGTCATCGATGAGCAAGGCGACCTGACCGGTCTTGCCAGCCTGTGCGATTGCCTGCGCGGCGTCGCCGGCCAGCGCAATGATCTCGCGGGCGCTTGCCACCTTGGAGCGCACCTGGATGCAGGTAAAGCCTGCGTCGAGTGCCTGGGCCACCACATCGCCCACGGGGCGCCCGAGGGTGTTTTCGGGGCCGAGTACCAGATAGGCCGAGATATCAAGGTTGTCGCGGATGCTCATCGTGCTTCCTCCTGCTTCTTGATCTGTGCTTCCATGCGCTCGAGCTTGCCGGTCATGGTGTCGGTAAATCCGGGCCGAATGTCGGCTTTGAGCACGACTTCGGTGCGGATGCCCTTGTTCGCCAACACAAAGGTTGCGTCGCGCACGACCTGCATGACCTCGTCCCAGTCGCCCTCGATCTCGGTGAACATCGAGGTGGTGTGGTTGGGAAGGCCGCTCTCGCGAATGACGCGCACGACCTCGGCGACCTCGGCGGACAGCTCGTCGCCGGTGCCGCATGGGGCGATGGCCACGGCGACGAGCGTGTTCATGCCGGCATTGGTTGCGGGCTCGGACATGGCTTATGCCTCCTCGAGCTCGAGTCGGTTATCGGCGATGTCTTGGGCGGTCGCGCGGTAGAGCTCGTCGATAAAGGCGACCTTAAAGCTTGCCGGGGCATCGGCGACAGCGGCGGCACGCGTGCCGGCAACGTTGTAGACGGCGGTGCCACAGATGGCTGCCGTAAACGGATCGGCAGCGCAGGCGTACACAGCCAGCACGCCGCCCTGCGAACAACCGCAGCCGGTGATCTTGGACATGAGCGGGCTGCCGCCGTGGGACTTGGCCACGGTCGTGCCGTCGGTAATCAGGTCGACTTCGCCCGAGACCACTACGGCTCCGCCGGTGTAGCGGGCGAGCGCCACAGCGGCATCGCGGGCGGCGTCGACCGTGTCGGTGGTATCGACACCGCGCACGCGGCTCAGATCAGCTGCCTCGCCCTCAAGACCCCACAGGCCGGCGAGTGCGATGATCTCGGAGGCGTTGCCGCGTACGATGGCGGGCTTGTACTGCTTGAGCTCGTTTACCAGCTGGGTTCGCAGGCTACCGATGCCCAAGCCCACCGGATCGAGCACCCAGGGCTTGCCGGCGTCGTGTGCCGCCTTGGCCGCGCGGGGAATCGTCTGCTCGTAGATGGGGAAGAGCGTGCCCATGTTGAGATAGATGGCGCCGCCGCCGGCAACGAGCGCCTCGCCTTCGTCGGGCAGATAGACCATGGCGGCCGAACCGCCCACGGCGAGCTGAGCATTGGCGACAAAGTCGATCGTCACCGTGTTGGTGATGGAGCCGGCCATCGGATTGGTGGCGCGAATCTCCTCCACGGCCTTGACCATATGTTGCTTAAGCTGTTCCGAATCAATCACTGCACATGCCTCCTTGGCATAGAAAAGGGGCGCTGTGCATAGACAGCGCCCCTGTAAAGGCGGCATGCTCCCTACGCCAGCATTAACTGACAGGTTCAAAGGATTGGGCCCCATGCCCTCTCAGCCTTGTGGTTTGCACCGCCGGCACTCCCGCATCGAATCTGTTGTTCCCTATACTAGCGCACCTGCCAAAAAGGGACAGGTTTATTTTGGCAGGTAACAACTGGGACTTTGCGTTTTCCCAGATGAAACCTGCCGAAATAAACCTGTCCCTTTTTGGCAGGTCGGTACAATAGATGGGATTAAGAATGACCGAGGGGGCCTTATGATTAAACTTGTGCTGACCGATATGGACGATACGCTGATTCCAGCCGGGCATGACGGCGCTAGCGACTACGCCATCGAGGGCATTCATGCCATGCGGGCGGCGGGTCTGCACTTTGGCCCGGTTTCGGGCCGTCAGCCGTCCGCGATGGGCTGGATGTTCAAAAATCGTTCCGAGTGCTTCTCGACTGGCGCGTTCTGTAACGGCCAGGTCATGTTTGTGGACGGTGAGGCGGTAGCCTCGCGCGCGACTGACAACGCCGCCCTTATGCGCTTGGCTGACTACTTGGAGCAAGAGACCGACGATACGTACCTGAAGGTCTACAGCCTGGGTGATGACTTTTGGGGCAACGATGCCTATTGCGTGACGAGCGATCCCGAGCGCGTTCGTCGCGCCATGGAGTCGGGCGGCAACGCGTGGCTCAAAGGCGAAGAGGCCCCGTGCCGTCCTGTTGTCGATGATGCCCCGGTATACAAGGCGAATATCTGGAGCGCCCGCTCGCGCGAAGAGCTCGCTGAGCTGCGCGAGCGCATTGCCGCTGAGGTGCCGGAGCTCTCGCTTGTATTTCCCAACAACCGCGTGCGCCTATTCGATATTCTCCCGGCCGGTTGGGACAAGGGCTGCGCTGCGCTGGAGCTGGCGCGCGCTTTGGGCCTGACGCCCGATGAGGTGGCCGTATTTGGCGATTCCGATAACGATCTGCCCATGATCGGTGCCGTTCCCAACTCCGTTGCAGTCGCCAATGCCAACGAGGCTGTCACGGCTGCCGCGCGCTGGCATATCGGCGCTGCGGCAGACGATGCGGTTGCCGGGGCTCTGCATCAGATTGCCGCCTGCGCCGCGACGGGGGAGATGCCGCCTTTTATGCGTCAGATGGATGCGGTGGGTTCGGGTATCGCGGACGTCTAGGGAGGCCATCATGAAGCTCCAGCAGCTCAGATATGTCGTCAAAGTTGCCGAATGTGGCAGCATCACCGAGGCCTCGCGCCGGCTCTTTGTGTCGCAGCCTTCGATTACCGCATCGATTCGCGATCTCGAAAACGAGATGGGCGTGCACATCTTTGAGCGCACTAACAAGGGCGTCGTTGTGTCCGAGGAAGGTGAGACCTTCTTGGGCTATGCGCGCCAGGTACTCGACCAGGTCGACCTGCTCGAGGGCAAGTACAAGGGCGCATCCGAGCAGGTGCCGCACTTTAGTGTGAGCTGCCAGCATTATTCCTTTGCCGTTAATGCGTTTGTCGATGTGATCCGTGAGTTCGATGCCGCGCGCTACGACTTTACCCTGCGCGAGGAGCAAACCCACGAGATTATCGAGGACGTCGCGCACATGAAAAGCGAGCTCGGCATCCTGTATCTGTCGGAGCACAATCGCGAGGTCATCGAGCGCATGCTGGCGGCCAACGAGCTCGTGTTCGAAGGGCTCTTCTGCGCCACGCCGCACGTCTTTGTGTGTGCAGACCATCCGCTGGCTGGCCGCTCCAGCGTGACGCTCGAGGACTTGGAAGACTACCCGTTTTTGTCCTATGAGCAGGGCAGCTATAACTCGTTCTACTATTCTGAGGAGCTGACCTCGACCTTTGAGCGCCGCAAGAATATCCGCGTGCGTGACCGTGCGACGTTGTTCAACCTGGTCATGGGCCTCAACGGCTACACGGTATGCTCAGGCGTGATCAGTCACGAGCTCAACGGGCCCGGCATCATCTCGATTCCGCTCGATGTAGACGAGTACATGGAGATCGGCATCATCACGCGCAAGAACACGACGCTTACGCGCTACGGCCAAGCCTATATCGACGTGATTCGTCAGCACATATAGACTGCTGCATTCTGTACGGGTCAAATCTCTTTATGGCAGTCCAAACTGATATAGGAAGCATCTATATCAAACTGTTATAAACGTATATTTTGCGATGGCCATATGAGCGCTCATACTCTGTCCCAGTAAAGCAACCAATGCAAAGGGAGATATCTATGAGTGCTTTAACCACGCTGAACGCGCCGTTTCGCGCCGATATCGTCGGCAGCTTTCTTCGTCCGCAGGCCGTGAAGGACGCCCGTGCCGCCTACGCCGCGGGCAAACTCGACGCCGCCGGTCTTAAGGCCGTCGAGGATGAGGCCATTCGCGACCTGGCGGACAAGCAAAAGGCCGCCGGCCTGCAGGTGATTACCGATGGCGAGTTTCGCCGCAGCTACTGGCACCTCGACTTTATGTGGGGGCTCAACGGCATTGAACGCCGTACCTCGCGTACGGGCTATATGTTCCACGACGAGGAGACCACAGCCGACACCGCCGTGGTAACCGGCCCCATTAGCGGCGAGAACCATCCGTTCGTCGAGCACTTTAAATTTGTCAAGACACTCGAGGGGGAGGGCCAGGTCGCGCGGCAAACCATTCCGGCGCCGATCCAGACGTTCTCCGAAGTCACGCTCGACCGCTGCGACGGCCAGCAGGAGAGCCTGCGCGCTGTCTATAAGACCGATGAGGAACTTGCCGACGCCATCGCAGCCGCTTATCGCACGGTGATCGCCGACCTGTACGCAGCAGGCTGCCGCAACATCCAGTTTGATGACTGCACCTGGGGCATCTACTGCGATACTGACTTTGTGTCCAAGACCGGCATGAGCCCGGTCGACCTGCAAAAGGTAAGCGAGTTGGGCGTGGCGCTCAACAATGCCGCCATCGCGGACAAGCCCGACGATCTGGTCATCAACACGCATGTGTGCCGCGGCAACTACCACTCCACCTATGCCTTCGAGGGCGGCTATGACCCCATCGCGCCGTACCTGTTCGCAAACGAGGATGTCGATGCATTTTACCTGGAGTTCGATACGCCGCGCGCCGGCGGTTTTGAGCCGCTGAAGTACGTTGCCCCCGGCAAGAAGGTCGTGCTGGGCTTGGTAACCACCAAGGCGGCAGAGCTCGAGAACGAGGATGTTATCGTCGAGCGCATCCGTGAAGCCGCAAAGTACGTGCCGCTCGAGAACCTGTATCTGTCGCCTCAGTGCGGCTTTGCCAGCTGCGAGATTGGCAACAAGCTGACCGAGGATGAGCAATGGGCAAAGATCGCGCTGGTCAAGCGCATTGCCGAGCGCGTTTGGAAATAGCGCTAGTGTTTGCAGGTGGCGGCGCGTGCGAGGCATAGTGTATCGCGTACAATGGTTCGGATCGTATCGTTCGGGCAGGTTATCCGATATGCCTGATCGCCCTTCCATTCGAAAGGACATCCATGTCCCAGTCCTCGACGCCCGCCGTCAGCGATGCCATCTACGACGCATCGTCGCTCGGCCGCCCGCGCATGTTCCTGCTCGGCCTACAGCACCTGTTTGCCATGTTTGGCGCCACCGTGCTGGTGCCCGTGCTCACCGGCCTCTCGGTATCGGCAACGCTTTTGTTTGCCGGCTTGGGCACGCTGCTGTTCCACTTCCTGTCGCGCGGTAAGGTGCCGGCATTTTTGGGCTCATCGTTTGCCTTTATTGCCGGTTATGCCGCAATCGCGCCCAACGGCGAGACCGAGCTTTTGCCCTACGCCTGCCTGGGCGTAGCTTGTGCCGGTCTGCTCTATCCGGTGCTGGCGGCGCTCTTCCGCGCGTTTGGCGCCAAGCGTGTCATGCGTTTCTTTCCGCCGGTGGTGACTGGCCCCATCGTCATTTCCATCGGCTTGATCCTGGCAAGTTCCGCTATTGCTAACTGCCAGACCAATTGGCTTGTGGCTGTCATTGGCGTTGCCGTTATCGTCATCTGCAACATCTGGGGCCGTGGCATGGTCAAGATCGTGCCGATTTTGCTGGGCGTTGTGGTGAGCTATGCCGTTGCGGCTGCGCTCGGCGAGGTTGATTTCTCGGGCGTTGCCGCCGCTCCGTGGGTCGGTCTGCCCATCGTGTGGGACAACACCGTGTTTGCACTCTTTGGGCCGCAGTTCGATAGCGGTCTTGCCACGACGGCCATCATCACCATCATGCCGCTGGCCTTCGCGACCATGATCGAGCATATCGGCGATATCTCTGCTATCGGTTCGACTTGCGAGCGCAACTACATTGCCGATCCCGGTCTGCATCGCACGCTGCTCGGCGACGGCCTTGCCACGATTCTGGCTTCGCTCTTTGGCGCTCCGGCCAACACTACGTATGGTGAGAACACCGGCGTGCTCGCCCTGACGCGCGTGTTCGACCCGCGCGTAATTCGAATTGCCGCGTGTTGCGCCATCGTGCTTTCGTTCTGCCCCAAGTTCGCGGCTGTCATTGCGGCCATGCCGGCGTGTGTGATCGGCGGTGTGTCGCTCGTGCTCTACGGCATGATCAGCGCTGTGGGCGTCCGCAACCTCATCGAGAACCAGGTCGATTTCCAGAACAACCGCAACGTGCTGGTTGCCGCGCTGGTGCTCGTGCTTTCGCTCGGCATCGCGTACAGCACCGCCGGCGCCATCGTGTTGGAGCTGGGCGGCGTGACCATTTCGCTGTCCGGCATTGCCGTGGGCTCACTGGTGGGCATTGTGCTCAACGTCATCCTGCCGGGTAACGACTTTGAGTTTGATGTCTCCGAGCTTGAGGAGGCTGCTGAGTAGCAGCTGCGTTCAGCTAAAACAAGATATGGTGCCCATGCGTATATGCGTGTGGGCACCATTTTTAATGTGTCAGTATCCAGTGGATGCCGCGGGCCATGCGTAAGTCGGTTTGGGCAAAGTGATTGCCGGGGTTGAGCTCCAGCGTTGTTGGAATGCCGCGCTCGACGAGCAACGCTTCCATCGCGCGTGTGTCGTCGAGTACATGCCGCATCATGCGGTTGGGCGTCTTGGTTTCCTTTTTGCCGAGTGACAGGTAGACGGCTTGCGGGCTGCCGGCAAAAGGGGCCGTGCTGGCACGGTCGACAAAGTCGGGAAACCATAGCGACCCCGATGCGCTCGCGGCGCGGTCAAAGGCGTCGGTTTGCCAGAGGGACCAAAGCGAAAATAGGCCTGCCAGCGAATAACCGGCAATGCCACGCCAAACAGGTGGCTGTGGGAGCGATGATTCGACTTTTGGGATTATTCGGTTCAGAAGTTCATCGAGAAATTCGGACGCCTGTCCGCCAAAGGGCTCGGCATCGCGCACGGTCCCGTCGCATTCCCAGGGACTCAGCTCGCGATTCCAATCGAGCCCGCCAATGGTGACGAGGGCGAATGGCGGACAGTCGAGCTCTCGGCAACACTTATAAACCTCGCTGCCGTCGCCCACGACCACAGGAAGGTAGATGACAGGCGCGCTTTCCGTATGATTCGAATAAACGGTTATCTGCTTTTGATGCGCTTCCATGACGGGCTTCTCTCAGTGTTGTGATATCGGCAGCCCCAATTGTCGCACGCTGGCACATACAGGTTGGGCTGCATTAAGAACAATCGCATGCGCACCGCGCGAGTGCGAACAGGAAAACGCCACCGCCGGAGGGGAGCTCGGCGATGGCGTCGTTAAACGGTGCTCGGGCTCGGGGCCTTCGCGGGAGCTGCCATGTGCGCAGAGGCGTCTAAGAACGCTTACGGCTCGCCATGGTGCCTGCGGCGATAGCGGCTGTTCCCGCAAGGACGGTTGCCACGATGGCCGCACCCGAGGTGTCGCCGGTTGCCGCGAGCACGCCGGTAGTCTTGGCTTTCGTGGTTGAAGCCGCAACGGCCTTGGTCGGCTTTGAGCCCTCAGGCTTGGGGTTCTGCTTGGACTCCGCGGGCTTGCTTTCTGCGGGCTTGGTCTCGTCGGGCTTGGGGTCTTCCGGCTTGGCTACCTCGGGAGGTGCGATGGTCGTACTTTTGGCGACTGCTTTGATATAGAGGGAGTCGACCGTGGCGTCGCCCGTGCCGATGGCTTGGCCTGCCTCGTAGATGCCGTCACGGAGCTTGCGATAGTCAATGACCTTGCCGCCTTCGGGCGTCTGGATGGCGGCGTTCTCAATCTTGATGGTGCCGATTGTCTTGCCGTCAGCGCTCATGGCACGGGCAAAGATTGCCGCTGTATCTCCTTCGGCCGTTACCTTGCTGCGGATGATCGAAATGGCTGCGGGTGTGACGCCCTCGCTGGTCTGGGCGATGATGCCGATGTTCTCGCCTTGGGGTTCGCGCCTCGTCTCGCCATCTTGGTTTTCGCTGTAGGGGATGGGGCCGTCGCCGTTCTCGACATAGCGGGCTATGGCCTTGACAACGGAGTCGCTGATGTAGATGTGGCCGCCCTTCTCGTTGGGTCGATCGTTTCTGGTGGAGAATGCAGCCGAAACCTCGCCTTCCGCAAACGCGTCCACGGTGGAGCCGTTCTTGACGACGATGTCGTCCTGGTAGGTGAAGAGGGCGTTGGCGCCACCGTATCTGCCTTTACTTGCACGGGCCGTCACGTTTGCATGATCGAGGGTGATGCCCTTGTGGGCATAGACGCCATATTCAACACCGTTTACGTTGAGGGAGGCGTTTGTGGCTGCGAGGCTGCCCTTGGCCTCGACGGCAGCGTCTTTCTCGGAGCTTGCCTTGACCTGGCTGCCGTCCGAGATGTTGATATTGCCGCCGCTCCAAAGGGCCTCACCATCGGCTGAGCTTGCCTCGACCGTCCCGCCACCCTTGATGGTGAGGTTCTTGTCGGCTCCAATACCCTTGTCCTTGGTAGCCCTGGCGGTGACGGCTCCGCTGTCGTCAATCGTGATATTGCCGTTTGCCCTGATGCCATCCGATGCACCCGTGGCGTTGACGTTGCCCGAACCTTTGATAGCGAGATCACCTCCGGCATTGATGGCATCAAACCCAGTGCTCGTGGCGTTGACGGATCCGGCTCCGTCGATGTTGATATTACCCGTGGAGAGGATAGCGTCCTCAGTAGATGTCACGCTGAGCGTGCCGCCCTCGTCGCCTTGGATATTGAGCTCGGCATTCTCGTTAGTGCCATGAGAAACGTTGATGCTTTCGATCCATTCGGCAGTGACGATGTTGGTCCCCGAGTAATTCACGTTGAGCTTGCCTGCGGCCTGGATCTCGCCGCCGTTATAGTTGTTGAGCTTCAAGTCGTCGGCGCCGTCCCACGACCAGGTACCGGCCTCGTCGCTCGCCGCGGTGTTGTACTTGTTGCCGCCGACCTTGACCCATTCCGCTGCGAGCGAGACGCTCGGCATGAGCAGCGAGCTCACCGTGAGCGCGCACACGGCGCCCGCGACGATGCGGCGCGTCACGCGGCGCCAGCTGCCGTGCGCGAGTCCTATGCGATGGCGAACGTCGGGTTCGGCAACATGGGTTCCGGCGGTAGTGTCATTGCGTTTGGGGGTCGTGAACAAGGCTGCCATGGTTGCTCCCGTTCTCATAGGGCCTATACGACTAGATTCAGCGTATCTGCTGGATGTTGCCGGCGGTAGTGCCGTTTGGAGGGCAAAATGGCCAAAATTGGGGAGAAATAGGCCGCACGCCGGCGCAGGGACCGGCGCTAAAAGAAAAGCGCGGGGCCGCATGGCGACTCCGCGCTTTATTGTTCAGCTTTTGCAGCCTTGCCCTTACGCTACGAAGAAGTAGACGAGGAAGGCAAGGGCCGCGATCCACCCGTCCCGTGCGAAAAAGTGTTTACGAGCGCTTGCGGCTCACCACGGCGCCCGCGGCGATGGCGGCTGTTCCCGCAAGGGCGGCTGCCACGATGGCTGCGCTCGAGGCGTCGCCGGTTGCTGCGAGTTTGCCGGCGATCTTGGCTCCCGTGGCTGCAACTGCAACGGTCTTGGTCGTCTTCGTGCCCTCGGACTTGGAACCCTCGGGCTTGGTCTCGCCTGGCTTCTCCTCGGGTTTGATCTCCTCGGGAGGCGCGATGACCGTGCTCTTGGCGACAGCTTCGTTATAGGGGGAGTCGATCACAGCGTCGCCCGTGCCGAAGGTTTGACCCACCACGTAGAAGATGCCGTCATCGAGTTCTTCCTTGTTGCGATAGCCAATGATCTTGCCGCCTGTGGGCGTCTGGATGGGAGCGCCTTCGATCTCGATGGTGCCGATTGTCTCGCCGTCCGCGCTCACGGCAAGGGCGAAGATTGCCGCCGTGTCTCCCTCAGCTGTGACCTTACTGCGGACAATCGAGATGGTCGCGGGCGTGATGCCCTCCTTGGTCCGGGCAAAGATGCCGATGTTCACGCCCCTATGCTCGGGAATGACCGCGCCGCTTTGGTCGTTGCTGTAGTGATCGGGGCCGTCGCTACCGGACTCGACATAGCGGGCTATAGCCTTGACAACGGAGTCACTAATGTAGATGTGACCACCCGCTTCGTTGGGGTAGTAGTTTCTGGTGGAGATTGCGGTCGAGAACTGGCCTTCTGCGAACGCATCCACGATCGAGCCGTTCTTGATGACGATGTCGTCCTCGTCGGTGAAGAGGGCGCTGGCTTCATCGTTCCCTGCGCTTGCACGGACCGTTACGGTTGCGCCATCGAACGTGATGCCCTTGTAGACATAGATGCCATACCCAACGCCACTTGCGTTGAGGGAAGCGTTCGTGACCGTGAGGCTGTTTTTACCGTCGATGGCGGCGTCTTCCTCGGAGCTTGCCTTGACCTGGCTGCCACCCGAGATCTCGATGTTGCCGTCGGCCCAAATCGCATTGTCTTTGATAGAGCTTGCCTCTACCTTGCCGCCGCCCTTTATGATGAGGTTCTCGTTAGCATCGATACCCTGATCCTCGGTGGCCTTGGCGGTGACGGTTCCGCTGTTGTCGATCGTGATGTTGCCGTCGGCCCTGATGCCATCCGAATCGCCCGTGGCGTTAACGTTTCCCGAGCCCTTGATGGTGACATCGCCCCCGGCATCGATGGCATCGTGCTCGGTGCTCGTGGCGTTGACAGTGCCAGCGCCGTCGATGTTGATGCTGCCGACGGAAGTGATGGCGTCACGAGAAGATGTCACGTTGAGCGTGCTGGACGCGTCGCCCTGAATATTAAGCTCGGCGTTCTCGTTCGCGCCATCCTTAACCTTGATGCCGCGGCCGTCGCCGTTAGTGACGATGTTGTCGCCCTCGTAGCTCACGTTGAGCTTGCCCGCTGCCTCGATCGCGCCGCCGTTATAGCCGTTGAGCTTCATATCGTCGGCGCCGTCCCAGGCCCAGGTGCCGGCCTCGTCGCCTGCTGCAGTGTTGTACTGAGTGCCGCCGACGTTGACCCACTCGGCCGCGAGCGAGACGCTCGGCATGAGCAGCGAGCTCACCGTAAGCGCGCATACGGCGCCTACAACGATGCGGCGCGTCACGCGGCGCCAGCTGCCGTGTGCGAGCAGCGTGCGACGGCGCACGTCGGGCTCGACAAAATGGGCTCCAGAGGTTTTGTCATTGCGCTTGGGGGTCGTGAACAAGGCGGCCATGGTTACTCCCATCCTCATAGGGCCTATGCGATTACGCCCAGCATATCTGCAGGATGAAGCCGGCGGTAGTGCCGTTTGGAGGGCAAAATGTCCAAAACTTGGGAAGCAATACATCGCGCGTCCGTGCGTTGCCTGGCTTTAAAAGAAAAGCGCGGAGCCGCTCGATGCGACTCCACGCTTTGGTGTTCTGCTTTGGCAGCTTTGCCGCTACGCTACAAAGAAGTAGACGAGGAAGGCAAGGGCTGCGATCCACATGAGCGGCTTGATCTTGGAGGCCTCGCCCTTAAAGAGCGCGACGATCACGTAGGCGATAAAGCCCAGGCCGATTCCGGCAGAGATGGAGTAGGTGAAGGGCACGCCGGCGACAATCATGAACGCCGGGAAACCCTGCGACACGTCGGACCAGTCGATCTCGGAGGCCTCGCTCATCATGAGGTAGCCGACGTAGACCAGAGCACCGCAGGTGGCGGCACTGGAAACGATGGTGACGATGGGGGAGAAGAACGCGGCGAGAATGAACAGCACGCCGGTGGTGACGGAGGTGAGGCCCGTGCGGCCACCGTCGGCAGCGCCAGAGGTGGACTCGACGAAGGTGGTGATGGAGGAGACGCCCATAAAGCCACCGGCAGCAGCGGCCACGGAGTCGACGACCAGGATGGGGCGGATGTCCTCGACATTGCCGTCCTCGGTCAAGAACTCGCCCTGCTTGGCGACGGCCATCGCGGTGCCCATGGTGTCGAAGAAGTCGCTCATGAGCAGCGAGAAGGCAACGACGAGCAGCATCGGGTCGGTCAGAACCTTCACGATGGCCATGTTGCCATCAGCGGTGCTGGCAAACGGGGCGCCAAAGGTCGAGAAGTCGAGCGGAGCGATGAGGCCCTCGGGCGCATGGGTGACGCCCAGCGGGATACCGGCGATAACGGCGATGATGATGCCGATGAGCAGCGAGCCCGGCACGTTGCGGGAAGCCAGGGCAACCGTCACGACGATGGAGATGATGCCGACGATAAAGGTGGGGGAGGCGATGTCGCCCAGGCCGACGAGCGTACCGGCGCCAGCGGTGATGATGCCGGCGTCGCACAGGCCGATCATGGCGATGAACAGGCCCAAGCCAACCGAGATGGCGTGGCGCAGGACCACGGGGATGGCGTCCATAATGGCCTCGCGCAGGCCGCACAGGACGAGCAGCAAGATGACGATACCCTCGAGGAAGATAACGCTCATGGCAACGTGCCAGTCGCCGCCGCACATGGTGGTGGCGATGCCCGCGATCATGGCGTTGATGCCCAGACCCGACGCGCAGGCGAGCGGGCGGTTTGCGAAGATGCCCATGCAGATGGTCATGATGCCGGCGCCCAAGCAGGTGGCGCAGGCGAGCGCTCCCGCATCGATGCCGGCGCCCGAGAGCACCGCAGGGTTGACGGCGATGATGTAGGCCATCGCCAGGAATGTTGTCAGTCCAGCGCGAAGTTCGGTCCCGATTGTGGACTTGCGCTCACTGACGTGAAAAAGTTCGTCCATGCATACCCTTTCCTTGTTCGGCCCCGAGTTTAGGCCGATTGACACGAACGTTCTCACTATAGCCCCTTTACGACGCTGTTGTTCCTCGCATGTTGATGTTCGGCGCTTTGTAGCAGACGGACGGTATTTTTCGCATGAAAATGTGTGGGTACCGTATACTTAAGCGGTTACAACGACCCCTATGGAGGAACGTATGATTAAAGAGCTTTGCCACGACGAGGCTATCCTGTTCCAGCGTTGCGAGGTTGCGACCGTCGAGGACGAGTCGGTTGCTCAGGACCTGATCGATACCATTAAGTCGCTCGACGATGCCGGCTGCCTTGCCGCTAACCAGATTGGCGTTACCAAGAAGGTCTGCGTCTACCTGGACGACGCCGGCGAGCCCCACGTGCTCTACAACCCCCGTCTGGTGTTTGGCCTGGGCGCCAGCAAGATGGAGGAGAGCTGCCTGACGCACGAGGAGGTCACCAAGTCCACGCGCTATATCAAGTGCAAGGTCGCTTATGACGTGATCGTCGACGGCAAGATGCGCGAGCGCAAGCAGGACTTTGTGGGCTTCGAGGCGCAGATGATTCAACACATGATTGACCACTGTCTAGGAAAGTTGGTCTAAGGGGACCAAAGCACCGCACCTTGCCGCTCAATCGTCGCTCGCGTACCTTAAGTACGCTTCGCTCCTCTTTCGTGGCAATCTGCGGCACTTTGACCCCTTAGACGACCTGCGGGGTTAACTTGGTTGAGTTTATCCTGCTTGAATAGTCCGGGCGTGACATTGTTGTCATGTCCGGGCTTTTGTGTTTAGCCCCTTTTTGTTTGGAGACAATAACCTTAGCAAGAACGTAAAGCTAGGAGGCGCCATGTGTACGAGCATTCGATTTACCGATAATTCTGGCCACATGTATCTAGGCCGCAACCTCGACTGGAGCTTTGACTATGGCCAACAGGTTCGCGTGATGCCTCGCGGGTTTCACATTCCGTATTCGTTTATCGACGACGCGACAGCGGCACACGCGGTGATCGGTATGTGCATCGATTACAAGAACTATCCCATGTTCTTCGACTGCGGCAACGATGCGGGCCTCGCCGTGGCGGGTCTCAATTTCCCGGGTTATGCCGAGTATGCCGAGGACCCTGTCGACGGCAAGACCAATATCGCGGCCTATGAGTTTCCCCTGTGGGTGGCAGCGACGTTCTCGACGGTCGATGAGGTCGAGGCCGCGCTGCGCGACACGGTGATTGTCGCCAAATCTGCCGGAGAGGGGCTGGGCGTGTCGCTGCTCCATTGGATTATCGGCGACAGCCAGCGCAGCATCGTGGTCGAGATGATGGCTGACGGCCTGCATGTATACGACGATCCGGTCGACACCCTTGCCAACCAGCCGACCTTCCCGTGGCACATGGAAAACCTACGCACCTATATCACCGCCACAAGCGATTTTCCGCAGACGGCGACGTGGCGTGGCGCCGAGCTTAAGCCCTATGGAGCCGGTGCCGGCATGCGCGGCATTCCCGGCGACTGCTATTCGCCGAGCCGTTTTGTAAAGGCGGCGTATCTCAATGCCAATTACCCGCAAAAGGAGAGCGAGACCGAAAACGTCGTCCGTATGTTCCGCTCGCTCGAGGGCGTGGTGATGATTGAGGGGGCGTCCAGGATGGGCGATGGCAAGTTCGAGAAGACTATCTACACCGGATGCTTTAGCGCGCGCACGGGCAATTATTACTACGCGATGTATGGGGATCCGTCGATTCGCTACGTGAGCCTGATGGATGCCGAGGGCGCGAGCCCCGATAGACTCGTGGTTCCCGAGCCGCGTCGTTCGTAGCCGCTAGCTTTACTGCAATGCAAGGCGGCCCTGCGTCTCCCGTGAGATGCAGGGCCGCTGTCGTTGATTTGTGACGTCGCTAGAAGTTGGCGTCGTTGAGTTGTTCGCTCTCGAGGCCGTCGAGCAGTTGCTGTTCGGGCGTATCGGCGACGCTCTCGAGTAACTCGGTGGGGTCGACGTTCATGTTCCTACCGGCTTCGTTGCCGTTGACCAGGTCGTCCGAGAAGATATCGACTTCCATTTCCTCGGCCTCTTCGATCTGAACCTCGAGCGGCACCTGGGTGCGCACGAGCTTAACGGCCGGGCGCATGCGGGCAAACAGCGGCACGTACTCGATGATGATGGCCGAGTTCTCAAGACCGTACCAGCGTGCCGGGCTTCCGCAGGCGCGGCGGACGGCGTACTTGATGGCCATGACGCGGTGGTCGTTGCGGTTGATGTCCGTTTCGGGGGCAAGCATCTTGCGCAGCATGCAAAAACGGAAGTCGCCCACGTTGCCGCGCGTCTCGTAGATGGAGTAGGTGTGATGCTGCGGCGGCAGCTCGCCCGATGCCATCAAGTCGCCAACAATCTGGCGCAGGTAGGCATTGATGCGCTGGTTGACCTTAAAGCCCAGGTCCAAGCGCACGCGGAACAAAAAGTCCGTGCCAAAGGTCTCGACGGAATACTCGTGCGTATAGGGCTCGTCGGTAACGTGCACGTTGATGAACCAGTATGCCTTGGCGCGCTTGGGATGCTTATCCAAGATGGAATAGAGCACGTCGCGGTCGAGCGTGAGCGGGTCGGGACTGTTGGTAAGGAACACCAGATTGTCGGCGAGCACGGGGTAGGTCTCGTCGTTGCGCAGGCGGTCGAGCTGGTCAATGTACTTGGAGACGGGCAGCAGGATCGTCTGCGTGCGCTCGATGGCGGTGCCGCGGCGCCACACGTACATAAGGCCAAACAGCAGCGAGGCCAAGAAGATCATGACGTAGCCGCCGTCAAAGAACATGGTGAGGCACGAGGCGAAGAAGCACAGCTCAATGGCGCCAAAAAGTAGGGCAAAGACGCAGGCGCCCAGCTTGCGCTTGAGAATGCCGGCGATATAGCTCGTCAGCAGCGTGGTGGTCATGAGCATGGTCACGGTAATGGCGAGGCCGTAGGCGCTCTCCATGCGCTCGGAGTTTTGGAACAGCAGCACGATGAAGATGCAGCCGACCCACATGATGTTGTTGACGAGCGGAATATAGAGCTGGCCCTTGGTGTCGCTGGGGTAGTGGATGCGCAGGTGCGGCATAAGGTTGAGGCGCGTTGCCTCGGATACCAGCGAGAACGAGCCGGTAATGAGCGCCTGCGAGGCGATGATGGCCGCTACGGCCGAAAGCACGATGGCAAAGGGGCGCAGGGGCTCGGGAAGCATCATGTAGAACGGGTTGACGATATCCATCGCGAGCATCTGGGGGTTGGAGTTATTGGCGAGCAGCCAAGCGCCCTGACCCAGATAGTTGAGGATGAGGGCCGCCTTAACAAACGGCCAGGATGCATAGATGTTAGCCTTGCCCACATGACCCATGTCCGAGTAGAGCGCCTCGGCACCGGTTGTCGACAGGAAGACAAAGCCGAGCACCATGATGCCCGAGTGGTTGATGGGCGAGAACAGGAACATGATGCCGCGGATGGGGTTGAGCGCGCGCAGGATAGACAAATTGCCGAGCATGTTGAACAGGCCAGCGCCAGCCAGGAACAGGAACCACAGCGTCATGAGCGGGCCGAACAGCTTGCCGATCGACGAGGTGCCGGCGCGCTGCATGGCAAACAGGCCGCAGATAATGATGATGGTGATGATGATTACGTTGGTCTGGCCGTCACCCAAAAGCGCGTGGCCCCACTCGATAGTGCGCAAGCCCTCGATGGCCGTGGTAACCGTGACGGCGGGGGTGAGGATGCCGTCGGCGAGCAGCGCCGCGCCGCCGATCATGGCGGGAAGGATCAGCCACGGCGCCACTTTGCGCACCAAGCTAAACAGGGCGAAGATGCCGCCCTCGTTGTGGTTATCGGCCTTCATGGCGATAACCACGTACTTGACCGTGGTCACGAGCGTCATGGTCCAGATGACAAGCGAAAGCGCGCCAAGGATCATATCTTCGCTGACGGTGCCGATGCCGCCGTTGTTGGCGACGATTGATTTCATGGTGTACATGGGGCTCGTGCCGATGTCACCGTAGACGACGCCGAGCGTTACGAGCAGCATGCCAGCGGAGAGGGGAATGGCTCCATGCCCGCCTTGACTACGCTGGTCTTGGAGGCTTGCCTCCAGCTTGTTCTGTGCCACGTGGACTCCCTTGGACATCTGGCCTCTGCAAAGAGCAGTAGACCTTTATGCCATCTTTATACATATAAGAGCAGTTTGGCACATCGGGGTGTTTTAGACAATAATCCTCATCTGGGGATTATTCATATACGCAGGTAGTATTTCAGAGCAGGGGCTATTAAGCACGTGCTGTCTGGGCGATGCCAGCCTTGGTGTTTGCGCGTTTGCCGGCGACTTCGCAAAAGATCGCGCCGCCGATGATCAGCGCGGCGCCCATGAGGCGGATGGGCGTCACGGTCTCGCCCAAAAGGGCGACGGAGAACACGACGGCCGAAAGCGGCTCAAGGTAGCCGACGACCGCGACGGTCTGGACGGGCAGCTTGGCGACAGCACTAAAGTAGAGTAGGCAACCGATACCGGTGTTGACAATGCCGAGCATGGCGACGGCACGCCAATCAATGCTGGCGGCGACGCCGGCGGACAGGAATGAGGGGGCGCCCTGCGTGAGGAGCGTAAGGACCAGCGCGGTCAAAAAGGCGGCGCTCACCTGGAGCGTGGAGTTTTCGAGGCCTTCGATGTGTGGCGCACCCTTGCTGGCGATGACCATCAGCGCATAGCAAAATGCCGAGGCGATGCCGCAAGCGATACCCGCAATGGGCATATTGCCGCCTAGACCTTGTGCCGCAATGAGAAAAGCACCGCAGGCGACGGCGATAAAGCCGGCGATTTTGCTGCCGGTCAGCTTTTCGCCAAAGATGAGCGGGGAGAGCGCCATGACGATGATGGGGCCGCAGTAGTACAGCAGCGAGGATACGCCGACGCCAATCGTCTGGTAGGCGCGGAACAGAAAAATCCAGCTGGCGCCCAGCGCGGCTCCCGAGAGGAGGAGGGCTGCGGCTTCGCGGGGGCGGGATGGCGCCTGCAGCTTATGGCGTTGGGTGACGGCGAGGATGGTGACAAGCGAGAGTGCGCCCAAAAACGTGCGCAGTAGCACGATATCGGAGCTCGGCAGCGCAATGGCAGCGGCGATGATGCCGTTGGAGCCAAACAATAGCAATGCTGCTAAGTACGCAAACAGTCCGTTGTTCATGCGCTGAAATCCCCTCTATATCCGAGCATGTTCACTATGGGTGAACTGGCTATAGAAGAAAAGCGAATATAATTCATAGATAACATGACAAAAGCTCATGCATATGTGGAGGGGTGCCGTGGAAACGAATGTTCAAAAGATGCAGGTCCTGCTCGAGACCGTGCGCGCCGGCAGTTTTACGCGCGCCGCCGAGCGGCTGAGCTATTCGCAGTCGGGCGTGAGCCGTATGGTGGCCGATCTTGAGGCCGACTGGGGCTTTAAAGTGCTTGATAGAAGCCGCGAGGGCGTAGTGCTTTCTGCCGACGGGCGGCAAGTTATGCCGGCGGTTGAGGCGCTCTGTGAGGAATTCACTCGCCTGCAGCGACGGGTGGATGAGATGCGTGGGCTCATGCGCGGCAAAATCTGCATCGGTACGTTTTCGAGCGTGGCGACCCACGTGCTGCCGCCGGTGATTGCGCACTTTCGCGCCGATCACCCGGACGTCGATTACGAGCTGCTGATGGGTGATTACTCCGAGATTGAGCAATGGGTGGCGGAAGGCCGCTGCGACTTGGGCTTTATTCCGCGCGAGCCGCACGGTGCCGGCATGGTGTCGCGGCCGTTGGTGCAAGACGAGCTGATGGCTGTGGTGCCAGCGAACTCTTCGCTTGCCATCGCGGAGGTCGTTTCCCTTGCCGATTTGGCCAACGAGCAGTTTATTCTGCTGGAACGCGGTAGCGACGACGAAATAACGCCGCTGTTTCGCCGCGCGGGCCTGGCAGTGCGCTCAAAACTGTCGACCTGGGATGACTATGCGATTATGGCCATGGTCGAGGACGGCCTGGGCGTGAGCGTTCTTCCGGCGCTCATCTTGCGCCGCTGCCAGTTCGATGTCGCCGTGCGCCCTCTCGAGGGACATCCTCATCGGCAGATCAACGCCATATACCGCACCGCTGACGTTTCGCTTGCGGCGGCTCGTTTCCTTGAATATCTCTAAAAGCGCGTACCTGTTGTCTACTTTGGGACAATTCTCGGGGTTCGGTACATTTTCTTATGAAATTGAACTTTCGGATAATGCGCCGCGCTATACTGCTGCCTAAATTGAACTCAGGTTCAATTTGTGTTCTATAAATTGAACTTTGCCAGCAAGGAGGTTCTAATGGCCCAAGAGACGTTTAGCGATCGCCTGCGACAGACCATGTCCGATCGCGACGTTCGCCAGTCGGATGTAATCCGCGCATCGGAGATGCTCGGCAAAAAACTCGGCAAGAGTCAGATGAGCCAATATGTGAGCGGCAAGACGATACCGCGGCGCGATGTGGCTGAGCTGCTCGCCCGTATTTTGGAGGTCGATGTTTCCTGGCTGCTCGCCAGTGACGCCGATCAAGTCGAGACGTCCTCGTCCCATAACGTTGCCAAATCCGAACCTAGTCCCTCAGCTCAAATTCCAAGGAGCACCACCATGCGTACTTTTTCTAAATCCACCAAGCTCGATAACGTCCTGTATGACGTGCGCGGTCCCGTCGTCGACGAGGCTGCCCGTATGGAGGACGAGGGCGAGCGCATCCTCAAGCTCAATATCGGCAACCCGGCGCCCTTCGGTTTTCGCACGCCCGACGAGGTTATCAAGGACATGCGCCAGCAGCTGCCCGACTGCGAAGGCTATTCCAACTCGCGCGGCCTGTTCTCTGCGCGCAAGGCGATCATGCAGTATTCGCAGATCAAGGGCCTGCCCAATGTTCAGATGGAGCATATCTACACGGGCAACGGCGTGTCCGAACTCATTCAGCTTTCGATGAACGCTCTGCTCGACAATGGCGACGAGATTTTGATCCCCAGCCCCGACTATCCGCTCTGGACGGCGTGCGCAACCCTCGCCGGCGGTCATCCCGTGCACTATCTATGCGATGAGCAGGCGGATTGGTATCCCGACCTGGAGGATATGGAGTCCAAGATCACGAGCGCGACCAAGGCCCTCGTCATCATCAACCCCAACAACCCCACGGGCTCGGTCTACCCGCGCGAGGTGCTCGAGGGCATCGTCGAGGTTGCGCGCAGGCATCAGCTGATGATCTTTGCCGATGAGATCTACGACCGTCTGTGCATGGACGGCTACGAGCACGTCTCGATTGCCTCGCTCGCTCCCGATCTGCCCTGCGTTACCTTTAGCGGCCTTTCCAAGTCGCACATGATTGCGGGCTATCGTATTGGCTGGATGGTGCTTTCGGGCAACCAGCGCTGCATGAGCGACTTCATCATGGGCATCAACATGCTCTCCAACATGCGCCTGTGCTCCAATGTGCCGGCTCAGTCGATCGTTCAGACGGCGCTCGGCGGACACCAGTCGGTCAATGACTACATCCGTCCCGGCGGTCGTGTCTACGAGCAGCGCAACTTTGTGTATGAGGCACTCAACAAGATCGATGGCATCTCGGTGGTCAAGCCGCGCGCGGCATTCTATATCTTCCCCAAGATGGATGTTAAGAAGTTCAACATCACCGATGACGAGCAGTTTGCCCTCGACCTGCTGCACGAGAAGAAGATTCTGATCACGCGCGGCGGCGGCTTTAACTGGGCCGAGCCCGATCACTTCCGCATCGTGTACCTGCCGCGCATGGAAGTGCTCAAAGAGTCGCTCGAAGACCTCGCCGATTTCTTCGATCATTACCGCCAGAGCTAAGGGATAGAGGCCCCATACAATCGAAAGCTCCCTGCAGTTGCTTGGCTGCGGGGAGCTTTCTTGAATCGGCGGAACTAAATAACGATTCCGTTGCAGTGGTCGATTTCGTGCTGGATGATCTCGGCGGTGTAGCCCGAGAAGTTTTTGATGCGGCGGACAAAGTTCTCGTCCAAATACTCAACCTTAATGCGGCGATAGCGGGTACAGGGACGCTCGCCGATCAGCGAGAGGCACCCTTCGCTCGTCTGATAGGCATTGACCTGCTCGAGAATTTGAGGGTTGTACATCAGGAGCGCCCTGGTGCCGTCCTTTACGCAGATGATGCGTTTGCGCACGCCGATCATGTTGGCGGCGAGGCCCACGCACTCGTGCTCATGTTCGTTGAGCGTATCCAGGAGGTCCTGCCCGGTCGCGGCGTCGTCGGGTCCCGCGTCTTCGGAAGGAAGGCGCAAAAAGAACTCGGATTTCATGATGGGCTTGATCATGGCGGGCTCCTCATGTCTTATGCTTTCGTGGACTTTTAATAATAGCGCGGAAGGAAAGCTGTGCGTCCGCGTTACAATCTTTCGATGTTGGACCATGTTGCCAGACTCGTCGTGTACGGCGTCTGGCGTAAGTCTAGGGCTCATTTTTCGCCCTGGACTGTTCCTCTGGGGCGATGCGACTGTCGTTCCAAGAGGAAGGAAATGCATGGGGAGCAAATCTCAGCAACAAGTTCAAGTAACGCCATCGGCCACTGCGGCGCTTCTCGCCGTAATGTATATCGCAGCCTTTGTTGCCGCGTTTAACGAGAACATCATTAACGTGGCGTTGCACGACATTATGGCGGCCTTTTCGGTGAGTGCCACCACGGCGCAGTGGCTCGTTTCGGGCTACATGATCGTGACGTCGATCTTTACGGCCATCATGGCCTTCCTGTCCGGTCGTTTCTCGACGCGCAAGCTGCTGTTTTTCGCATGCGGATGCATGGTCGCCGGCGAAGTCCTGTGCCTGGTCGCTCCGTCGTTTAGCGTTTTGCTGCCAAGCCGTATTTTGCAGGCTGCAGGATCGGGCATCTTGTTTCCGCTCATGATGAACGTGGTGCTGTCTTGTGCCCCGCGTGAGAAGCTCGGTCTGTATCTGAGCCTGGGTGGTGCCTGCATTACGCTGGGGCCGGCGTTTGGACCCGTGATCAGCGGTCTTATGTGCACGTTGTTTGGCTGGAGGGCGGTGTTCGTAGTGCCGCTGGTGGGCGGTATTGCGGTCGCAGCGGCGGGCGTTAAGCTTGTTCAGAATGTCGGAGAGCGTTCGAACACCACGCTTGATATTCTGTCGGTTGTTTTGCTCGCGGCCGGCATTACGGCATTTGTGTATTCCGTAGGCGAGTTCTCGACCAATCTGATTGCCGGTATCGTGGCGCTGTTCGCCGCCATTGTGCTGCTCGGCCTGTTTGCCGCCCGTCAGCTCAAGCTCGAACATCCGGTGCTTAACGTGCGTCCCATGGCGAGCGTTCGCTTTTGGCCTGCGTGCCTGCTTGTGGTGGTGTCGATGATGACGACGTTCTCGATGAGCGTTTTGTTGCCGCTCTATTTTGAGGGCGCATACGGCATGACCGCACTTATTGCGGGCCTGCTCATTTTGCCGGCGATTGCCTGCAACGCCGTGACCTCGATTGTGGGCGGACGTGTGATGGACGCCCGTGGCGCATGGCCGCTGCTGCCGGTCGGCTTTGCCCTGATTGCCGTGGGACAGACTGCCATCTCGATGACGGCGGCAAGCATGAACATCGGCGTCGTCGTGGCGCTGACCGTTGTGGTGTATGCCGGAGTCGGTTTGGTGCTGAGCCCCTCGCAAACGGCCGGCTTGGAGACGCTGCCCGCCGCTGAGCATCCTCACGGAACGGCATTGCTCAACACGTGGAACATGATTGCCGCATCGTTTGGCCCGTCGCTGTTTATCGGCCTGCTCTCGAGTTCTGCGGCGACTGCCGGTGTCGCTGGCGCTGCGACGGACGTTGCCCAGGCGATTGGATTTGCAGCTGCCGTGCGTGTGGCGGCTGTAATTGCCGTGGTTGGGTTCGCGACGTCGCTGGTATACGCTCGTCGCGAGTCGCACATGTCGCATTAATGTGTGCACATAGATTCTGCAGCTAGATTGAATGGCGACACCATAAACTAATGGACGTTTTGCCGAGAGGCATGAATGTTTAAAGCGCAAAGAGTGCGCGACGGGCCCCGCGAATGGGGCGATGATGCCCGAGAGGGCCAAGAAGGAGTCTCATGTCCGAGAACGAAGAGATCATGAACGAGACCGAGAACGAGACCATGGCTGCCGAGGTCGAGGCAGTCGAGACCGTGGAGACCGAAGCTGCTGAGGTTGAGGCTGCTGACGAGGTTTCCGCCGAGGAGGAGGCCGAGGTTGTCGAGGCCGCCGCTGA
The DNA here is from genome assembly GCA_018381235.1 of Collinsella sp. Lineage (GTDB taxonomy): Bacteria > Actinomycetota > Coriobacteriia > Coriobacteriales > Coriobacteriaceae > Collinsella. The sequence continues at coordinate 56,298 of JAGZSF010000004.1, forward strand.
TTACGATGACGAAGAGCTGATGGATAAGATGCAGAAGGCCGCCCGCCTGCTGCGTAGCCGTCGCTTTGCTATTTCCAAGGAGGAGGAGGCCAAGGCCGAGCGCATGGCGAACATCGAGCGCGCCATCAAGCTTCTTGACCTCAAGCCCAAGATGGAGCAGAAGGAAATGTCCGACCTGCTGGGCATGCGCCTCCGTGAGCTCGATGGCCTGATGGCCGAGGCCGAGGCTGCCGATCTGGTCGGCCGAATCGACGACGCCGAGGGCGATATGCGCAAGATTGTCGTCTTCGCTGCCGAGGATGCCGCTGAGGGCCTGGTCGAGCTTGCCAACAAGAAGGAGAAGCTCCTGCCCGAGCTTTCTTACGAGGAGGCCACCGAGCTGATGGCCGCTCTCGATAAGGTCATTGCTCCGCTCGTCGCCATGGGCCTGGACGAGGACCGCGGTCCTCGCGGCGGTCGTGACGATCGCGGTGGCCGTGGCGGTGACCGTGGCGGTCGCGGCGGCTTTGGCGATCGCGGTGGCCGTGGCGGTGACCGTGGCGGTCGCGGTGGCGATCGCGGCGGCCGTGGCGGCTTTGGTGACCGTGGCGGCGACCGTGGCGGTCGCGGCGGCTTTGGCGGCAACCGTGGTGGCTATGGCGACCGCGGCGGCAACCGTGGCGGCTTTGGCGGCAACCGCGGTAACGACCGCGGCGGTCGCGGTGGCGACCGTGGCGGCCGCAACGGCGGCGGCTTCCGCGGCAACCGTTTTTAGTTACGGCGTTTTACCAAACGCCGTAACCACTTGACGCTGCGCGCCCACCAGAGCGACAACTTGTCATTCAAAGAGGACGGCATGACCAGAAGGTCTATGCCGTCCTCTTTTCATGCCAATTTGTTCGCTCTGACGGGCGCTCGCTGTTCGTCCTCTACCTGCGGCGCCGTCATGGTCCAAAGTAGTCATTGGGTGTTCCTATAGTTTTGTCTAGTCGTTTAAGAGCGTCCCCAACGACTACATAGCATGAGAGTGGATAATCTCCCGGTTTGAGCCTGCATCCAAGTTCAAAGTGGGAGATTATCCACTCTCATTTGTTATGTGTCCGAAAATCCACGCTCGTTCTACTTTGCCTACATTTGTAGGAACAGTTCGTGGAGGCGGGTGTCTTCGTCGAGTTCGGGGTGGAAGGTTACGCCGAGCTGGTTGCCCTGACGGGCGGCGACGATACGGCCGTCGACTTTCGCTAAGGCCTTGGCGTCGCCGTGGACCTCGACGATGCGGGGCGCGCGGATGAACGTCAGTGGCGCTTCACCGTCGATGCCGGATACCTGCCCCTTGGTTCGAAAGCTGCCGAGCTGCCTGCCGTAGGCATTGCGCTCGACAAGTACATCCATGGTTGCCAAACGCGGCGTGCCCTTATCGTCGTGGGCGGCAAGGTCGTGAGCCAGCAGAATCAGGCCGGCGCAGGTGCCCAGGACGGGCATGCCTTCAACGATACGGGCACGAAGCTCCTCGAGCATGCCCAACTCATCAAGCAGCTTCCCTTGAACGGTAGACTCGCCGCCGGGAAGTACCAGACGGTCAAAGTCCTGCTTCAAATCGGCCGCCTGCCTCAACTCAATACAACGTGTGCCCAGCTCGGACAGCCTCGCCTCGTGCTCGGCAAAAGCGCCTTGGACCGCCAGCACGGCGACCGTTTGGTCTGCATAATCGCTCATGTGTGATCCTTTCTGCTGGACTAGCGCCCGCGCTCCTCCATGATGATCTCGATCTCGTCGGCGTTGATGCCGACCATGGCCTCGCCCAGGTCCTCCGAAAGCTCGGCGATGAGTTTGGCGTCGGTAAAGTTAGCCACAGCCTTAACGATGGCGGCGGCGCGCTTGGCGGGGTCGCCGCTCTTAAAGATGCCCGAGCCGACAAAGACGCCCTCGGCACCCAGCTGCATCATCAGCGCAGCATCGGCCGGGGTTGCCACGCCGCCAGCGGCAAAGTTCACGACGGGAAGCTTTCCCGTGGCATGGACCTCGCGCACCAGCTCGACCGGAACCTGCAGTTGCTTGGCTGCCTCAAAGAGCTCGTCGTCGCGAAGGGCAACAACGTCGCGGATCTGCTTTTGGATCTTGCGCATGTGGCGCACGGCCTGAACGACGTCGCCAGTGCCCGGCTCGCCCTTGGTGCGAATCATCGTGGCACCTTCGGCAACACGGCGCAGCGCCTCGCCCAGATCGCGGGCGCCGCAGACAAACGGCACATCAAACTGGGTCTTGTCGATGTGATAGACGTCATCGGCAGGGGAGAGAACCTCGGACTCGTCGATGTAATCGATCTCGATGGCCTGCAGGACCTGCGCCTCGACAATGTGACCGATGCGGCACTTGGCCATAACAGGGATGGAGACGGCCTCTTGGATGCCCTTGATCATCTTGGGGTCGCTCATGCGCGAGACGCCGCCTGCGGCGCGGATGTCGGCCGGAATGCGCTCGAGTGCCATGACGGCGCAGGCGCCCGCTTCCTCGGCGATGCGCGCCTGCTCGGGTGTGGTGACGTCCATGATGACGCCGCCCTTGAGCATCTGTGCGAGTTCGCGATTGAGTTTGACGCGATCGGCCTTGCTGGTCTGTTCTGCCATGGTTGCTCCCTTGGTTGGCATGTGCATTGTTTGACGGAACATCCTATCGGGGAGCTGGGTATGGCAAAATACTCAGTTTTCGAGATAATAATAAGGTCAGCTTAATATCAGATTGAACAGCTCGATAAGGTCAGGTGGCAAACTCATGCTTGACTACAATTTGGAAAAACGTGGCGAGGCATCGCTCTATGAGTATGTTTATCAGCAAATTCGAGATGATATTGTTGCTGGACGTATTGCGGCGGGGGAGCATCTTCCGTCTAAGCGCGCCTTTGCCAGTCATCTGGGAATCAGTGTCATTACCATCGAGAATGCATATAGCCAGTTACTCGCTGAGGGCTATATTTGCTCAATGCCGCGTCGTGGCTACTACGCTTGCGAGCTTCCGGATGCACCGGTTTTGGCTTCAGCTGCGGAGGACATCGACCGAGATGCCGCCTCTGCGGGTCCCAGCGCGCATGATGTCAACGGACAGGTTGAGCTGTTCGATGCACTTTCTCCTTCCGCTTTGGAGGCGGCGCGGCTTTGGCAAAGTGCGCTACGGGCGACGCTGGCATCCGAAGACGAGCGCGAAATCTTTTCGCCCGCACCGGCGCAGGGCACCGCTCGGCTGCGACGCGCAATTGCTCACCATCTGCGCGGGACAAGGGGTATGAATGTCGACCCCAACAACATCGTTATCGGTGCAGGTGCCCAGCTGCTCGATACTATGTTGGTTCAGTTGCTTGGAGCCGACAAGGTGTATGCCGTTGAGGACCCGGGCTATTTGCGCCTGACGCGCATCTATCAGGCCATGGGTTGCAAAGTTCGGCATATCCCGTTGGATGATGACGGCGTCGACCTGAGCACTCTGCAGAAAACTGGGACCGATGTCCTTCACCTGATGCCGTCTCACCAATATCCAACCGGCCTGGTGACGAGCATCGCGCGTCGATATGCGCTGCTGAGCTGGGCTGCCGAACGGCCGGGTCGATATCTCATCGAAGATGACTTTGATTGTGAGTTCCGCCTTGCCGGCAAGCCGATCCCCGCACTCGCGTCGATCGATGCCGCCCAGTCGGTTATCTACACCAATACGTTTTCGAAGAGCCTGTCATCGGCGTTGCGCCTAGCGTACATGGTGCTGCCCGACGAGCTGATGGAGCGGTTTAGGCGCGACCTTGGTTTTTACGCCTCGTCGGTTAGCTCTATAGATCAAGTTGCATTGGCTCGCTTGCTGGAATCGGGTGATTACGAGCGACATGTGAACCGCGTGCGCGTTCGTGCTCGCGAGGCGCGTGATGGCCTGATGGTGCTTGTGCGGAAGGTATTTCCGGCAGGAGAGGTCTCGATCGAGCATGCAGACGCGGGCCTTTACTGCACCGTGGTTGCGGAGCGCGGAACGGGCGGAAGCACTTTTGCACGGGCCCTCACGCGCTCGAGCATCCCTTTTATCGATATCGGTGACTGTTTTTGGTGTGCCGATGGCGCATCTGCCCCTGAAAACTCAACTCATATTCTTGTCCAGTATGACGACCTGAGTCCAAAAGTACTAACTACCTTGGAATTGCAGCTAATGGGGGGCACTCTGCAATCTAAGTGAGTAGACTTTTAGCACTTTGGCGACCAGGCAGTTTTGTAACAAGCTATCTACCTGCGGTTTTGAAAAGCAGGAAGACCGGCCTGCTCGGAATGTTCAAAAAAAGTCTACTCACTTGCCGCGTAAAGCTTCTGCATGAGAAAAAAATGGGGTTTTCAACAGGGCTTCGTCCAGCTCTCGACAAGCTTTTGGCCAGTTGGGGAGGGCTGTTGAAAACTTGGCAGTCCGTTCGGCGCCATTTTTGGTGCGTTCGCGCCAATGCGTGACTGACTGGGTTGAAATTCGTGTTCTCCTGTGCCTATGAAGGATCTACTTTGTGACATATCGGCTTTTAGGTACTGGCGTTTGCCTCCTCAAGTCCGCGCTTTGTGTCCGTCGCTTCCACGACCGGAAGAAGACCGGCAGCGATATGATCTCGCCCGCAACCCGACGGCTGCGGTCGCGCTCGGTTTTCCGTTGCATAAATTGGTTCGGACGAGAAACAAACGGACTTGTCCTGCCAGCATTAGGCAGCGGCTGTTTCTTGGTGAGCTCCCCAGGGAATCCGTGCTGGAAACGGAGCATGGATTTTTGATTACGTCTCCTCTACTGACGGCATTCATCATGTCACGGCATCTGACGGATCTTCAGCTTCTTTTGGTATTGGCGGAGATGTGTGGCTTGTTTGCGGTGTGCGCTCTGCCTGCGGCACTTGAGGCGGAGCTTTCGCGTGCAATTGATTCGGGCGCGATCTCGACAACGTTCGGTTGGGTGCGCTGCCCGTCCGAAGACGGCACCGCCTCAAATTTATGGCGTCGAGACGCTTTGGTTTTGGGCGGAGACCTTGACCGTTTTTGTTCAGATGTTTGCGGGATACGTTACGGCAATAGATTTATGGCGGTATCGCAACTCGTTCCATTGGGTGCCGCGTCGCCTTTTGAGGTCGAGGCGTATTTGCTACTTGCACTGCCGCGATCCCTGGGAGGCGAAGGTTTTTGCGACATAGAGCTTAATGTTGAAGTGATGCTAAGCACAAGTGCTCGAGCGATTGTGGGAAAGTCCCGTGTATATATCGACATACTTCTGTCTTCGCCGGACGGCAGGCGACAGGTGGCCATTGAATGTCAGGGAAAGGCCTCGCACGGACGCGCAGGGGATGGCTTGCGTGACGCTGACCGCATGACGGCCCTTCAGGCCATGGGCTACGATGTGCTTCTCCTGACACACAGACAGATATCGGATGAGGATAGATTCCGCGCGATCGTTAAGGCCGTATGCAGGATGCTCGATGCTGAATATCGTGATAAAAGCTCAGATGAGCAAAGGGCTGAGACATTACTCAGGTCTGAACTATTCGTTGACTGGACAAAATTGGGAGTAATCGACGGAAAGATGCCCGTTAGACACAAAATGGCTCGATCGTGGACGGCTGCGAATCTAAGTGAGTAGACTTTTGGCACTTTGGCGACTAGGTCGTTTTGCAACAAGGCATTTACCTGCGGCTTTATAAAGTGATATGGATGGTCTGCTCGGCAAGTTCCAAAAAGTCTACTCACTTAGTTTTTGACGAGAAGCCGATGCCGAAGGCGGTCCTATTTCAGGTAGTTAACAAGTTTGTGAGGCACGAAAAAGGCCCGAACCATGCGGTCCGGGCCTCATCGAGCTAGAGGTTATGTCTCAGGTTGCTGGCTTAGCCGAAGTAGCGCTTGAGCAGGCCGGCGAAAGCCTTGCCGTGGCGAGCCTCGTCGCGAGCCATCTCGTGCACGGTGTCGTGGATGGCATCGAGGCCAGCGGCCTTGGCGCGCTTAGCAAGATCGGTCTTGCCGGCGGTGGCGCCGTTCTCGGCCTCAACGCGCATCTCGAGGTTCTTCTTGGTGGAGTCGGTTACGACCTCGCCCAGGAGCTCAGCGAACTTGGCAGCGTGCTCGGCCTCCTCGTGGGCAGCCTTCTCCCAGTACAGGCCGATCTCGGGATAGCCCTCGCGATGAGCGACGCGCGCCATGGCCAGGTACATACCGACCTCGGAGCACTCGCCCTCAAAGTTGGCGCGCAGGTCGGCAACGATGTCCTCGGAGACGCCCTCCATCTTGGCGACGCCCACGACGTGCTCGGCAGCCCACTCGAGCTGACCCTCCTCCTGCTTCAGGAAGCGAGAACCGGGAACGCCGCACTGGGGGCACTTGAAGTCCTCGGGCAGCTGGTCGCCGTCGAACTCTTCCACATAACCGCAAACGGGGCAAACAAACTTCATGATTCGATCCTTTCGATCGATGGCGATTGTGCGCTCGTCCGGTCCCGTAAGGGCCCTCTCCGGACGTGCGTCTTGACGAGTTCTATTATCCATAAATGCAACCAAATGTGAAGCCTATTAGGAATGATTTTTAATAAAACAATTTTGAGATATGAAGATGTTGATTGATTAACGATTGGCAGGCCGTCTTTGACCGCCGCTGAGTACAATCGGGCGAGCAAATGTTGACCTATCAACAAATGAAGGAGTTTCCTTTATGCATCTAGCCCGTCGTGCCTGGTGCCGAACATATCAGACGGTTTTTCGCATTGCATTGCCGATCCTGCCCTATACCGAGCCGCGCATTTTAGAGCATGCCGAGGATGTGCCCGCGGTGCTTCAAAAGCGCTCGATCCAGAAGGTCCTTATCGTGACGGATCCCGGCATTGCCCGTCTGGGGCTCACGGCACCGCTCGAGACGGCGCTCGCATGCAGGGGGATTGGCGTTACGGTCTATGCCGAAACGCGTGCAAACCCCACGGTTTCAAACGTGGAAGAAGCGGCGTCCCTGTATCGAGAGAGCGCCTGCCAGGCCATTATCGGCTTTGGCGGTGGCTCGGCCATGGACTGTGCCAAGGGCGTGGGCGCACGCATTGCGCAGCCAAACAAGCCCATCAACAAGATGCGTGGCCTGCTGCGGATTCATCGTCGCCTGCCGCTGCTCATCGCCGTTCCCACTACCGCCGGTACGGGAAGCGAAGTCACGCTTGCGGCGGTAATTACCGATGACGGGACGCACTACAAATACCCCATTAACGACTTTGTGCTCATCCCGCGTTTTGCAGTCCACGACCCCGAGTTTACGTGCGGCTTGCCCGCTTCCATTACGGGGCAGACGGGCATGGACGCCCTGACGCATGCCGTTGAGGCCTTTATCGGGCGAAGCACCACGCCCTATACGCGCAAGATGGCGCGACAGGCGGTGCAGCTTATCCACGACAATTTGCTCGAGGCCTATGAGCATGGTGACGACATGCGCGCTCGTCGCAATATGCTTTCGGCGGCGTATAAGGCGGGCGTTGCGTTTACCCGCTCCTATGTCGGATATGTGCATGCCATCGCGCACAGTCTGGGCGGCCGATACGGAATTCCGCACGGTTTGGCCAACGCGATCATCCTGCCGCACATGCTTCGCGCTTATGGTGACGCCGCCGCCCCCAAGCTTGCCGATCTTGCTCGCATGGCGGGCATTGCGCCGGCTACCGCGCAGGATAGTCTTGCGGCCGAGGCCTTTATCGATTGGGTCGACCGCATGAACGAGATCCTGGGAATCCCCAAATATGTCTCGGGCATTCGCCGCTCCGACATTCCCGAGATGGCGGCGCATGCCGATGCCGAGGCCAATCCGCTGTACCCCGTTCCGCTTTTGATGGACCGCTTGGAGCTCGAGCGTATGTACGAGGTCGTCGCGGGTGGTATGTTTGAGGACGAGAACTAGGAGGGTGCCATGAACACCGAGGAAATTGCGCGCATCGTCGGCGATCAGCGCACTTACTTTAAAACGCACGCTACGTTTGATGTTGATGCCCGACGTCGCGCGCTCGTGAGTTTACGCGATGCGGTACGGGCGCACGAGGCCGATATTGCCCATGCACTCAAGACCGATTTGGGAAAGTCGCATGACGAGGCATATATGTGCGAGATCGGCACGTCGCTTTCCGAGATTCGTCATCAGATCGCTCACGTGGCTCGATGGAGTCGTCCGCGCCTGCGTCCGTGTGACCTTGCCAACGCCGTGAGCGCGTGCAAAACGCAAGCCGTGCCCTATGGCGTCACGCTCATCATGGCTCCGTGGAACTACCCGTTTTTGCTAACACTCGAGCCGCTCGCCGGCGCCCTTGCCGCGGGCAATACCGTGGTCATCAAGCCGAGTGCCTATGCTCCGGCATCGAGCGCGGTGCTCAAGCAAATCTGTGAAGAGGCATTTGATCCGCGCCTGGTGACGGTTGTCGAGGGCGGGCGCGCCGAGAACGAAGCGTTGCTCGATGAGTGCTGGGACAAGATCTTCTTTACCGGTAGCGTTCCGGTCGGCAAGCTCGTCATGGAGCGCGCGAGTAAAAACCTCACGCCCGTGACGCTTGAGCTGGGCGGCAAGAGCCCCTGCATCGTGGATGCGACGGCAAACTTGAAGGTCGCGGCACGGCGTATCGCCTTTGGCAAATGGCTCAACGTAGGGCAGACCTGCGTGGCGCCCGACTACCTGCTGGTCGATACGCGCGTGCACGACGAGCTGCTGGGCCTCATCAAGGAAGAGGTCCGCCGTATGTTTGGCGAGCATCCGCTCGATAACGAGGATTACGGGCATATCGTCAATGCTAAGCATTTTGCGCGCGTGCGCGGGCTGATCGATCCCGATAAGGTCGTGCTGGGAGGCACGGCGCGCGAGTCGTCGCTCAAGATTGAGCCGACGATCCTAGACGGCGTGACCCCCGATGACGCCGTGATGCAGGAGGAGATCTTCGGTCCCATCTTGCCGGTGCTGACGTTTGAGAGCCTAGACGAGGCCGAAGCGTTTATTACGGATCGTCCGACGCCGCTGGCTCTGTATATCTTTAGCCAGGATCGCGCAGTTCAGCAGCGCTTTGTGCGTTACGTGCCCTTTGGCGGCGGCTGCGTCAACGACACGATTATGCACTTGGCTACGAGCCATATGGGCTTTGGTGGCATGGGTGCGAGCGGTATGGGGCAGTACCATGGACGCGAGAGCTTCGATACGTTTAGCCACAAGAAGAGCATCGTGAACAAGGCAACGTGGCTGGACGTGCCATTCCGCTATGCTCCTTACGCAAGCTGGAAGCACAAGTTCGTGCGCATGTTTGTGCATTAGAAAAGGGCGCAGGTAATACGAACAAGTGTTCCTATTACCTGCATTTTGCGTTAGACTACTGTTATGGAGCACGGATGGGCCAACTCCCTTTAGAAGGGATTTGGTATGAACGTAAGCGATGTTATTTCGTTATTGGCGTTGTTGATTGCGGCTATCGAACTCGGTCTGTTTATCGGCCGAATGAAATAGCCGCCCCCGCGTAAGCGAAGACGGCCACTTCTCACGATGAAAACGTGTATCGGAGTTGGCAAGACCCGCGGCAACGGGTGCCATCCGTGTTCCTATCTTATCTGCAAGCGTTCTGTCGCGCAAGCGTTGAGGCAAACGATTGAAGGACGCAGACAGGATGTATTTGTGTCCGCACGGGACCGTAGACTTCTCAATAAGGTTACACACCGGTTTATCCGGCCGTTAGAGGAGCTGCTATGTACGAGCCTTCGCGTGTTCTTCTGTCATTTCACATTGCAGGATTTCAGTATACCGATGGCGCCTTGGTCTTGGGCGATCTTAAAGCGGGCGATAAGCTGACGCTGTGTGCCGAGCGCAATAATCCCCATGACCCTGAGGCGGTTGCGATTTATTACGGCAACACCAAGCTTGGCTATGTTCCGGGAAACGAGGTCGGCCCACTGTCCTTGATGATGTATTACGGCCACGAGGACGTATTTGAGGCCCGCGTGCAACAGGTTGCCCCCGAGCGCAGCCCGTGGCATCAGGTGCGCGTTGGGCTCTATGTGGTGGATGCTCGCTAATCGGTATGGGAGACTGCCATGTTTGATGACGATGACCTGTTCGATCTGACAGACGATCCGTTTGAGTGGGATACGCTACTCGATGACGATGAGCTAGAGCAGGACCGTGAGAAGCGGCAAGACAAGAAAGCGCAGGGCTACGCTTCGAAAAAGCAAGACAAACGCCGCCGAGGTTTGTTCGGCGGGCTCTTTGGCTAACCGACGCGCCAGAGCGTCTGTATACTAGGCACGTGTTAGACGCGTTGCGAAATGAGGACACAGACGATGATGTGGTTTACCGCCGACCTGCACCTGGGCGATACGAATATCTTGCACGATATGGATCGGCCGTTTGATTCGGTCGAGGAGATGAACCGCAAGGTCATCGATGCCATCAATGAGTGCGTGGCTGCGGACGACCGCCTCTATATTCTGGGTGACTTTACCTATCGTTTGCCCCTGGCGGAGGCGGTGCGCCTGCGCGAGCGTATCGAATGCCAGAACGTGACGCTCATCCGCGGTAACCATGACGGCGACTGGGAAGATTCCGACGTACCGCAGATTTGGGAAGACGTGCGCGATTACCTGGAGATTGCTCCCGGCTATGCCAAGGGCCATCGTCTGGTTATGAGCCACTACCCCATGCTCAGCTGGAACGGCAAGGCACGTGGCGCCATTATGCTGCATGGGCATATCCACAGCAGGGGTGACCGCGCCAACGCACGCAACCGCGATCGCGAGCGCCCTATCTTTCGCTACGATGTCGGTCTCGATGCCAACGAGTACAAGCCCGTAAGCCGCGATCAGATTCTTAGCTTCTTTGGGTTATAGGGCGCCAGAGCCACCACAAAGGGGACAGGCACCTTTGTGGTGGCTCTGGCGCCGTTGCCATTATGGCGGCGGCGCCTTTTTTGTCCGCGCGGCGCGGTAGAGTGTAGCCGGTTGATATTTGCGTCCATCGAGGAGCTGCTATGAACGAGATCAAGTGCCCGCATTGCGGCGAAGTTTTTAAGGTCGATGCATCCGGCTATGCGGATATCGTCAAGCAGGTGCGCGATGCCGAGTTCTCGCGCGACCTGGATGAGCGTGTGAAGGCAGTCCAGCGTGAGGGTGAGCAGGCGCTGGAGCTTGAGCGCTCGCGTTCGACGGCTGCCTTGCAACAGGCAGAGTCTCAGCGCAATGCCCAGCTTGTCGAGCAGAAGAACACTGCGGATCAGAAACTGGCGCAAGAGGTTGCCAAGCGCGATGCTGAGCTTGCCGAGCTGCGCGCTAAGCTCGAGGGCGCTGCCGCAGAGCGCGAGAGTGCAAGCCAGCGCGCGGCGGTTGAGGCACGAGCCAATGCTCAAAAAGAGAATGCCGAACTCCAGCGTGAGATTGATAGCCTGCGTGCGCAGCTTGGGCGCAAAGATGACGAAGCAAAGCTTGCCGAGTCGGCGGCGCGCAACGCTGCTCAAAACGATTTAGCTGCACGCGACGCTCAGATTGCCGAGCTGCAGGCCAGGCTCGCCGCGGCGGACAAGGCCCAGGAGATGGCGCTTGCCGCTGCCGCGGCAGAGTCGCAGCGTGAGCTCGATGCCGCTCGCAGCGAGGCCGAGCGCGCGCTTACTGACTATCGCGCGAAGGTGCAAGAGAAGTTTTCCGCCGCAAAGGCTCAGTCTGAGCAGGAGGCCGAGGGCCTTCGTGCCCAACTGCGCGAGCAAGAGCTTACGGCAAAAATGAACCTGTCTGAGGCGGTCGCCGCGGCGGAGCGTGAGCGTGACGAGGCACGTGCCAAACTGACGAGCGAGCTGGCGGTGCGCGATTCTCGCGAGGAACAGGCTAAGGCGGCACACGAGCTCGAGCTCGCGCAGGCCAAGCGCGCGAGCGACGAGTTGATTCGCTACAAGGATGAAGAGATTGAGCGCCTTAAGGACATGAAGGTCCGCCTGTCCACCAAGATGGTGGGCGAGTCGCTCGAGCAGCACTGCGAGACCGAGTTCAACCGTCTGCGCATGACGGCGTTTCCCAACGCGTACTTCGAGAAAGATAACGATGCGTCCGAGGGTACCAAGGGCGACTTTATCTTCCGCGAGTGCGACGCGAGCGGCAATGAGGTCATTTCGATTATGTTCGAGATGAAAAACGAGAACGACGAGACCGCGACCAAGCATAAAAACGAGGACTTCTTTAAGAAACTCGATCACGATCGTCGCCAGAAAGGCTGTGAGTACGCGGTGCTCTGCACGCTGCTCGAGCCCGAGAGCGAGCTCTATAACGCAGGGATAGTCGACGTGAGCTATCGCTACGAGAAGATGTACGTGATTCGCCCGCAGTTTTTCATTCCCATGATTACGCTTCTTCGCAACGCCGCCATGGGTTCGCTGCGCTATAAGCAGGAGCTGGCGGAATACAAACAGCAGAATATCGACGTCACGAACTTCGAAGCCAAGATGGAGAAGTTCAAGAATGATTTCGGCCGCAACTACGAGATCGCGAGCCGCAAGTTCCAAACGGCGATCGATGAGATCGATAAGACGATTAGCCACCTGCAGAAAACCAAGGAGGCGTTGCTGTCCTCTGAGAACAATCTGCGCCTAGCCAACAAGAAGGCGGACGATCTTACCATTCGCAAGCTCACGTGGGGCAACAAGACCATGAAGGCCGCGTTTGACGAGGCGCGCGGGGCTGCGACAGAGACAAACGATGAGCCAGCCGAGGCGGATTCGTATGAGGTCGAGGGTGCCGAGTAAGGCATAGCGTATAGCGCAAAAGCGGGGCCGCTGGCTATATTGCCAGCGGCCCCGCTTCGTTTCGTTCCAGTATGTTCGGCTAGTCCTCGAGCAGGTCCTCGATAAAGCCGACGCGGTAGTTTTTGAAGATGACCTCGCCGCCGTCTTGCGTGGCGTCCAGATCGACATCGCCCATGATGCCAAAATCGTGGTCGCCATCCTCGTCGGCAAAGATCTGGTGCACGTGCCATACGTGCGCGGTCTTCTCGTCGGACTCGTCAATGGAAAACATCGCGGCGCTGCGGGCATCTCCGTCGGTGAGGATTTCCTCGTGCTGCTCGTGGTAAGCGTCGAGTGCTTTTTGCCAGCGGATCTCGCTCATGCCCCAGTCGTCGTCGAGCTCGCCCAGGTCGCGAACGTGCTCGCGGGCGGCAAGGGTCACGCGGCGGAAGAGCGCGTTGCGCACCAATAGCGTGCAGCCGCGACGGTCCGCCACGACCTCGTCGATGCCCTGCGGCGGCGCAGCATCGAGGGCTGCCGGGTTGCCGGCGTTCTCCCACTCATCCACCAGGCTCGAGTCCACCGAGCGCACCACAAAGCCCAGCCACGAGATAATGTCGCGCAGGCGCTCGTCGCGCTTCTCGATGGGCACGGTGCGGTCGAGTGAACGGTAGGCCTCTGCCAGGTAACGCAGCAAAATGCCCTCGGAGCGGGCGATGCCGAGCTTTTGGATATAGCCCTTAAAGTCGCTCGCGCTCTCCAGCATGTCGCGCAGGACGCTCTTGGGCGAGAGCTGGTAGTCGTTGGCCCAAGGTACTTCTTGGCAGTACTTGTCGAAGGCGGCATCGAGCAAGTCCTCGAGCGGCTTTTCGTAGGTGACATCCTGGATGCGCTCCAGGCGTTCCTCATATTCGACGCCGTCAGCCTTCATTTCGGCCATCGCGCGGTCGCGCGCGGCGCGCTCCTGCGCGCGCAATACCTGCTTGGGGTCCTCGAGCGTTGCCTCGACCATCGAGATCAGATCCATGGTATAGGTCTCACTCTCGGGGTCGAGCAGCTCCAGCGCGGCAAGCAAAAACGGCGAGAGCGGCTGGTCGAGCGCAAAGTCCTCGGGCAGATCGACCGTCAATGCATAGTCGATGTCTGGCGCGGCGTCAGTCGGGGCGTCGGACGCGGGCGGCACCTCGGTGCGAACGACGACGCCGGAATCGATGAGCGTGGCGAAGATTTCGTCGGCGCGAACCTCGAGCTTGGCCTTTTCCTCGGGGGTCTGCAAGCTCGTCTCGATGAGGTCGTGTACGCGGGCGCGGGCATCGCCGCCCTGCTCGACCACGCTAATCACCATGGAGTGCGTGATGCGAAGGCGCGGCTTGAGCGTCTCGGGCTGCGTCTCGATCAGGCGCTCAAAGGTCTGCTTGTTCCAGGTGACAAAGCCCTCGGGGGCCTTCTTCTTTTTAATCTTGCGGAGCTTCTTGGGGTCGTCGCCCGCCTTGGCCATGAGTTTGGCGTTCTCGATCTCGTGCTCCGGGGCCTCGGCGATGACCATGCCCTCGGTATCGAAGCCCGAGCGACCGGCGCGACCGGCAATCTGATGGAACTCGCGGGCGCGCAGGCGACGCATCTTGTAGCCGTCGAACTTGGTGAGCGCGGTGAGCACCACGGTGTGGATGGGTACGTTGATGCCGACGCCGAGCGTATCGGTGCCGCAGATGACGGGCAGCAGGCCCTGCTGCGCCAAGCGCTCGACCAAGAGGCGATAGCGCGGCAACATGCCAGCATGGTGCACGCCCACGCCGCAGCCGAGCAAGCGCTTGAGGATCTTGCCGAAAGCCGTGGAGAAGCTCGTGCCTTTGGCCGCCTCCTTGATGGCCTCGCGCTGCTCCTTGCTGGCAATGCCAAAGTTGGCGAGGGATTGCGCCGTCGCAAGGGCGGCATCCTGGCTAAAGTGCACGATGTAGAGCGGGGCCTCGCCGCGACGTATCGCGAGCTCGACCGTGCCCTCGAGCGAGGTCGTCACGTAATCGTAGCTCAGCGGCACGGGGCGCGGGGCATCGACGACCAAGTCGCAAGTAGCGCCGGTGTGCTCCTCGAGCGAGGCGGCGATGGCGGTGACATCGCCGAGCGTGGCGCTCATGAGCATAAACTGCGTGTGGGGCAGGGTGAGCAGCGGCACCTGCCATGCCCAGCCGCGGTCGGGGTCGGCAAAGTAATGGAATTCGTCCATGGCGACGCAGCCCACATCGGCGCCCTCGCCCTCGCGCAGTGCGTCGTTGGCAAGGATTTCGGCCGTGCAGCAGATGACGGGCGCTTTGGTGTTGATATGCGTGTCGCCGGTGATCATGCCGACGTTGTCGCGGCCGAGTACCTGTACCAGGTCGAAGAACTTTTCGCTGACCAGGGCCTTGATGGGGGCCGTGTAATAACAGCGCTTGCCCTGTGCCATGCCCATAAAGAGCATGCCCAGCGCGACGAGCGACTTGCCCGATCCGGTCGGCGTGCCCAAAATGACGTGATCGCCGGCGGCCAGGTCCATGAGGGCCTCTTCTTGGTGGTCCCACAGCTCAATGCCGCGATCGCTCGTCCATTCAAAGAAGCGTTCGAAGGCTTGATCGGGCGTGAGCCATGGCTCGGGCTCGCTGCCGTCCTCGGGCTCCCACCAGGTGGGGGAGAGCGCGCCGAGCGAGCCAAACTCGGCTTCGGTTCCCGTGCCGCCCGAGAATGAGCTGGCAGCGCCGGCGCCGGAGACGGTGCTGGCGGCGGTATCTGTCGTGGTCTGTGCCATATGGTTGCTTTCTCTCGCGATTGTCCGCCAACTATTATGGCGTAGCGGCGGCGCGGGGTGCCAGCGCGCGAGAAAATGCAGGAAATGGGCGTTCTGCCCAGCCGTTTAGTGTAGTCGCTAGCTAAGTGAGTAGACTTTTTGCGATATTGCGAGCACATGGCTTTTGCACAAGGGATCTACCTGCGGTTTTATGTTTCGCTATGCGGGCTGTGCTTGGCTATTGCAAAAAAGTCTACTCACTTAGGCTTGAGGGCCGTTCGCTAGCGCCTATTTGCGCTTGTTTGCCGACGCCGCGACCATCAGAAGCCCCTAGGACTCTTGCGGCAGGCGCTTCTTGCCTTTGCGGGCGCGGTTTCTAAAGTTCTCGACGGCATCTTCCATGCCGAGAGGCACGTAGGTGAGCTCATCGAGGTTTTCGGGCAGGTAGCAGGCAAGGCTTTGCTCCTGCGCGCGGCCCGCCGCGAGCTGTTCATCGCTGGGCTGCGCGCCGGGTGTGGCGCAAATACCATATACAGCGGCACCCATCTCGCGCGTGCGGCATTCATATTCGGTCTCGGGGTGCTCGGGATGGTCGCGGCGGACGTCGTCACTTGCCCAAAGCGTATCGTAGCCGGCCGCGGCAAACTGCCCCAGGGCATAGTCGCGCAATGGCTTGCTGTCGGTTCGCAGCGTGACGGTGGCGCCGGCTGCAAAGAGCGGGCGGTAGAGCATCAGATGGTCGACATGGACGAGTCGTTTTTTGGCGTACTTGGCCTTGGGCTGTGGCGTGGGAAAGTTAATGGTGATGGCATCGAGCTCGCCTGCGGCAAACAGCTTTGGCAGCGATGCGGCACCTCGGGGCAGGACGAGTGCGTTGGATAGCTCCTGCTCGCAGATTTTCTGTGCGGCATAGGCGATGCAGATGGGCTCCTGGTCCATGCCGATAAAGAGCGTGTTTGGCTCGTGGGCCGCGCGCTCTACAAGGTACGTTCCCTTGCCGCAGCCCAGATCCAGGTGAAGGTGCTCGAAGGGCTTGCCGCCTGCGGGCGCACAGGCCTTGCGCCAATCTCCGGCATAAGCCTCGGGGTTCGTCTCAATCGCATCGGCGTAGCGCTCCAGGCGCTCCTCGAGCACAAAGTTCTTAGGCGTGCGAACGTGGACGGCTCCCATGAGGCTCCTTGGTCATAAATATGGAACGCGTAGCTGCGCGTTCCGTCAATGGGTTGAAAAAGGGTGGGCATAGTTTGCCCGAAAGATGCGGTGCGGTTCGGCGGCGAGTCGCCGATACCTACAGACGCTTGAGAATCACATAACGGTTGAGCTCGCCGCTGCGGCCGTCGGCATGGAAACGTTCAAGCTCGCGCACGGGGACCTCGCCGCTCTTGTAGAACGTGCGGACGCCACGCACCAGGTCGGTGATCTGCTGATCGTCAAAGTGATGACAATAGCGGTAGGCGTGGCGGTCGTTTTGCCAGCCAATGAGGTGGTCGCCGGCTTCAAACTGCGCTGAATCGTAACCCTCAAACGGCGGGGTGAGCTCGGCGCGGGCCTCGGCACGAACGGCCTTGCGCGCCATGCGCTCGTCGTTCATAAACTCCCAAAAGCTGATGGCGATGATGCCACCTGGGCGCGTCTGACGCACCAGGGCGTCGAGCACGCGTACGCGATACTCGCACGACGGCACGTGGTGCATAAAGCCAAAGCAGACCGAGATGTCGGCGAGCGGGGCGTCGAAAAGCACGTCGGGCGTCTCGGCGGGGTTGAGCTTCATGAGGGCGTCGAGCACATCGAGTTCCTGGAAGTGCAGGTTGGGAATGCGCAGCGCGTGGCCATGTGCATCGATGGCCAAGTCTTGGCACGAGTCGACGCCATAGAACTCGAAGGGGCAGCTGGCGTCTGCCGAGGGGTTTGCGCCGTCAACGCCCTTGGCGGCAAGTGCGCCGCCGGCGGCAAAGTTCTCGAATCGCATATTGCCGCAGGCAAGATCGAAGACGAGGACGGGATGCTCAATCGTGGCGACGTCGAGCTGCCCGAGTGCGATATCCATGGTGCGCACCCAGCCGGGCCAAGGGGCCTGGCGCGTATCGGAAAAGGAGGCGGAGTGCTCGCGATAGAACGTATTGTTGAGCTGGATGAGCGATGAGGCGAAATCGCGGTTCACGGCGCGGGACTCCCTCCGTTGGCGGTGCGGAATAAACAGTACGACCATACTACCGTTAACGCCGCAACGGGGACAACCAAGCTACGGGTCATTGCTTTGTTTGGACACATTTCCGCAGCTCACATGTGCCCGCAACCGCCGGTTGTCAAAAATCTCACTAGAATAGGTGGCATGCTTTTGGCAGTGGCGGATAGATTTTTAACTGTGCAAGGCGCCTTAAGAACAAAAACGGTCCGGCGGCACGGCTGGCATCACATAGGAGGAACCATGAATGTAGAAACTGCGCAGCGGCTCGCCGACCTTCGTCGCAGCAAGGGCTTTAGCCAAGAAGGGTTGGCGCGAAAGTTAGGGCTGTCGCGCCAGGCGGTCAGCAAATGGGAGCGCGCGGAGAGCTCGCCCGATACCGAGAACCTGATCTCGCTCGCCAAGCTCTATGGCGTGAGTCTGGACGAGCTGCTCAATCCGAGCGATGAGATCGAGGACGATATCGAGTTTGAGAACGAGGACCGCGCCCGTCAGCGCGAGGCCGAGGCAGCAGAGCGCGCTCGCACCCATGAGGCGGCGGCGCGTGCTACCGAGGCGGCAACGCAGGCGAGTGATGCCGCCGCCAAGGCGGCGCAAGCGGCAAGCTGGAGTGCGCAGGCCGCCAATGCCGCTACGGCGCAGGCGACGAGTGGCGGCGCAGTTGGCTCGACTCCGGTGAAGGGCCCGTTCCAGTCGTTCCCGTATTGGGCTGTGTGCTGGCTACTGTTCTTTTTGCTGATGTTCCTGTTTGGCGCCGGCCCCTTTGCCGCACTGATCTTCTTTACGATTCCCATCTATCACTGGGTGGCGCGTGCGCTCGATGGTGATTGGGCACGCGGGGATATTCAGGTTGGTCCGGCGCCGGCGGCGGTCAGGGCCCAGGGGAAGGATACTTCTGCGGAACCTGATGCTGACGTGGCTACCGCGGCCACCGCTGAGCCATGTGCCAAAGAAGGTGACGAATGATGAAGCTTTCGCATGAATCCAAGGTACGCTTGGGCATTGGCATAGGAGCGTTTGCGCTCATCATCGGACTTGTCTTTGGCACTTCGCGGCTATTGGCTCATTCCGATATGGTGCGTACGACCGGTATTCTATCTGGCCATTTGTCTGATTTTGACGATATGTTTGACGATGACGATCTCTTGGACGACGGCAGCTATTCCGCTCGGCCTCAGCAACTTTCGAGCATGACTTTTGATGCCGATGAGTTCCGCTACCTCGATTTCGATATCAATGCGGCTTCGGTGGACGTCAAGGTTGTTGATGGCAACAAGGCTCGCGTTATCGAGCGGGGACGCGTTGCCAATGGTATGGATGCCTCCAAGGCCGCGACGCAGAACATCGCATCCGTCGAGGACTCGACGCTCAAGGTTTCCCAGTTTGGAAGTGATGACGGTAAGGCAATCGATCGCTCAGTTACGGTCGAGCTGCCGCGCCGTGTTGCCGAACATCTGAAGGGAGTCAACGCGCACGTGGGCTCGGGTGATCTGCAGATTGCCGGTGTCACCTGTGATGGTTTCGACCTTTTCCTGGGTGCGGGAGATGTAGAGTTTGCGGGCAGCGTGACTGATGCGCTCAGTGCTGAGGTCGGTTCGGGCGATGTGACGTTCGAGCTCTACCAGGCCCCCGCGAAGTCGATGGACGTGAGTGTGGGCTCGGGCGATGTGGAGATGACGGTTCCGAACTCGACGGGCTTTAAGGCGAGCCTTACCTTGGGCAGCGGCGACTTCGAGAGCGATTTCCTTCCGCTTGGCTACGACGGCGAGACCATTTTGAATCTTGAATTCGATAACGGCGATAAGTCTGCTACGTATCGTTTTGAGGTCGGTTCGGGCGACATGTCATTTGATTCAGAGTGACGGGCGGTTATCGAAGACTTATATACCATAGCTGCGCTGTTTGATGAAGGCGCCGAAGCCGAGATCGGCTCCGGCGCCTTTGCCTTTACAATGGGGGCATGGAACAGATTATCTTGAACATACTCGAGGCTCTGCGTCGCGGCGAGACCGTGGATGACAAAGCGCTCGTCAAACTGATACATGCCGAGGCGCGCCGTGAGGGCGCCGACAAACGCGATTTGGCCAAGCGCCGTCTGCTGCCGTTCTACCAGCGGGTAAAACGTGAGGAGCCGGCTCGTTGGGCTGGGTGGAATGTCGATGCCGAGCTGGAACGTCGACTGTTGCAGGTGCTGCGTATGAAGCCTCGTCGCACGGCCTCGGGCGTGGCGACCATTACCGTCATCACCAAGCCCTGGCCGTGCTCGGGCGATTGCCTGTTTTGCCCCAACGATCTGCGCATGCCTAAAAGCTATCTGCATGCCGAGCCGGCATGCGCCCGTGCGGAGCAAAATTGCTTTGACCCGTATCTGCAGGTGAGTGCTCGTTTGACCGCGCTTTCGCAAATGGGGCATGCAACCGACAAGATCGAGCTCATCGTGCTCGGCGGTACCTGGAGCGACTATCCGGAAGGCTATCAGGCATGGTTTATGTCGGAGCTCTTCCGGGCGCTCAATGATGATGCGGTGGCGAGCGTGGCGGCAAACCCCATGTTGGCGCGTCCGGGCATCAGCCGTGCCGAGGCAGAGCGCCTGCTCGATGACGCGCCCGCCGATGCGCTGCCGCCGGTGGTGGCGGAGCGCCGCGAGCGCTATCGGGCCGCCGGCATTGCGACAGACGAGGTCGAGCTTGCTGCCGGCGTTGCCGACGAGCAGGGGCGTGTGGATGCTGCCGTGGGCGGCTATAACCGTGCGGTGCGTCGTCTGTACGGTCCCGGTACGCCGTGGGGCGAGGTCACTGAGTGGCAGACGGCAACGATGGAGGAGCTCGAGCGTCAGCAGCGCATCAACGAGACGGCGAAGCATCGCGTGGTGGGGCTCGTTATCGAGACGCGCCCCGATGCCGTAACGCCGCAGGCCCTCACGCTCATCCGCCGCCTGGGCTGCACCAAGATTCAGATGGGTATCCAGAGTCTCGACCAGCACCTGCTCGATATCAACGAGCGTCGCATTTCGGTGGCTCAGATCGAGCGGGCGTTTTCGCTTGCACGATTGTTTGGCTTTAAGATCCATGCGCATTTTATGCTTAACCTGCTGGGCGCCACGCCCGAGGGGGACAAGCGCGACTACGAGCGCTTTATGACCGAAGGGGCCTTTATGCCCGACGAGGTCAAGGTCTACCCGTGTGCGCTCATCGAGGGCTCGCGTCTGGTGGGCTGCTACGAGCTCGGCGAGTGGCGCCCCTATACCGAGGAGGAGCTGCTCGACGTGCTGGCCGATGACATCGTGGTGACGCCGGCGTTCTGCCGTATCAGTCGCATGATCCGCGACTTTAGTTCCGACGACATTATGGTGGGCAACAAGAAACCCAACCTGCGTCAGCTCGTTGAGAACCGCCTGGCTGCTCGGGGTGACGGTGCGACGGTGCGCGAGATTCGCTATCGCGAGATCAGTACGGCGGGTGCCGACTTGGATGAGCTTTCTCTTGATGAGGAGGTGGCGTACGAGACGCCGGTGACGCACGAGCGCTTTTTGCAGTGGGTGACGCCGCAGGGCAAGATCGCGGGCTTTTTGCGGTTGTCGCTGCCCGACCATTCGTTTGTTGCCGCGCATGCGGACGAGTTGCCGACGTCGCCGGACGAGGCGATGATTCGCGAGGTACACGTGTATGGCATGGCGGCACGCGTGGGCGACCAGGGCCAGGCGGCGCAGCATCACGGGTTGGGGCGTTTACTCGTAGAGCGTGCGTCCGAGATTGCCCGGGATGCCGGCTATGCGCGCGTCAACGTGATCAGCGCGATTGGTACGCGCGAGTACTATCGCCATTTGGGTTTTTACGATCATGGACTCTATCTGCAAAAGGAGCTCTAGATGAACAAGCCGAGTGTTTCTGCCGGCGTCGTTGCCGGCGTTGCTCTGGGAGCCGCGGCGCTTGGTGCGGCCGCTGTCGCTGTTCGTGCTGCCTGTCTGCAAGTTGCGCGAACCCGCAATGGGTTGGCGCGTGTGAAACGCGTGCACGACGAGAGCGGTGACGAAGTCCGCGTATTGGTGCAAGGCGGCGTCTACCAAAGCGCGAGTTACGTTGGCGAGCGCTGGGCGGAGCCCGTCTTTGCGTACTATCGCGCGTTTGACGACGTGTTTGAGGCCGAGGATGCGATGCGCGACGCTTATGGTCACGGTATCAACCGTATGCTGATGCTGGGCGGCGGCGGGTTTGCCTATCCCAAGTTCGCGCTGATGTCGCACGAGGGCTTGCGCGTGGACGTCATCGAGTATGACGGAGAGATTACGCGCCTGGCGCGCCGTTGGTTCTATCTGGACGAGCTGGAGCGCACGGTGGGCGACCGCTTGCGGGTGATTACTGCTGAGGCTCGCTCGTATCTGGGTGTGACGAGTGTGGGCCATCGTCGCTACGACGTGGTCGTGAGCGATTGCTTTGGCGGCGCCGAACCCGTACGCGAGCTGGCGACGGTTGAAGCGTTGCGTTTGGTGCGGGGCAGCCTAAATTTCGGTGGCGTCTACGTTGCCAATATCGTGAGCGCAAGCGAGGGGAGCGATGTGACGTTCCTGCGCGACTGTGCCGCCACGGCACTCGAGGTATTCGCCCACGCCTGGGTGGTCCCATGTGGCGATGCGAAGTTCGGCGGCGAGGAAAACTACCTGCTCATCGCCAGCGACGGCAACTACGCCTTTGCCGAAGCCGTGCCCTTCGACACCGACTTTCTCGGCACCGTCCTTCACGACAAGTAAGTCTCCCCGTCCCAAAAAGACTGGTCTTAGGCGTGGTCGCGCCAGCCGAGAACGCGCTGCTTCATGCCCTCGATGTCGAGCACGCCTTCGGCGAAGCCCTTGCGCACGAGCTCTTCGGGAACAAACTCGTCGTAGCGATCAAAATAAGGCACCTCGCCGGGATAGACGAGCTCGATGGGATCGAAGTCCTTTTCGGCCTCGGCTGCGAGTACCTCAAAGAACGTCTCCTCGTCGGCCTTCATCTTAAACTGCATAAAGTACGGGCGTGATGGGTCGAGTCCGCGAAGGCCCAGCTCCGCGGCGCATTTAATCTTGAGCATGCGCTCGAGCGCCAAAAAGGCGTAGCTGCCCAGCCAGGGGAAGAGCACCCAGGTGTCGCCGCCCAGGTTAATGAGCGGCTTGGCCCCCGCGCCCGAAATCTCGGCCGTATGGCGAGCCTGCGCCAAGCGGGCCCGTGCGTTACCCATAAGGTACGGATATGCCGCGTGCTCGTTAAGCGCCTTGCGCATGCGCTCGAGCACATGCGTATTGATGTCACCGGGGCAGTCGCCAAAGTAGGCCGGCACACGGCCCTTGACCTGCGTGGCAAAGACGGTGTGGCGCTTCCAGTCCACTTCCTCGACAATCCAGCAGTGTCCGGCGATGGCGATGCGCTCACCGGGCGGAGGGGGATTGACGATCGTGCCCAACTCGGCCGACTCGCTGCGAACGGTGAACTCCTCGTTTTCCTGGAACACGGCGTAGAACTTAAAGTTGTTGATGATGCGCTCGCCCGCGAGGCCCACGATGAGCCCACCGCCCTCGGTGACCTGGATGTGGTCGATCTTGATGAGGTGACGCAGCAGCACGCGATAGTCATCGGCCGAGACGCGATGGAAATAGCTGAGCGTGAGCACGCGCTGGGCAAGTTCGGCCGGCGTGAGCTCTCCGGTGCTGGCGAGGGTCGACATGGTCTGGTGATAGAGCAGGCTGTAAGGGAGTCGATCGAGCTCGGGCGGTTCGACCCACTTTTCCTCGCGATAGAGTTGTACGAGCGCGATGCCTTGCAGGAGCTTCCACGGAATGGTCTCGGGCATCATCGTGCGCGGCTCGGGTTCTTCCTCGCGCATGACAAACCACATCTCGGGCGGAAGGTCGCGACGGCCTGTGCGCCCCATGCGCTGCAAAAAGGAGCTGACGGTAAACGGCGCGTCAATCTGGAAGGCGCGCTCCAGGCGGCCGATATCGATACCGAGCTCCAGCGTAGAGGTGGTGACGGTTGTCTGCGCCTGCTCCTCGTCGCGCATGAGCTCCTCGGCCGTCTCGCGCAGCGATGCCGAAAGATTGCCGTGATGGATTAGAAAGCGGTCGGGCTCGTGTCGACTTTCGCAGTAGCTGCGCAGCATGGAGCACACGGCCTCTGCCTCCTCGCGCGAGTTGGCAAAGACCAAGCACTTTCGGCCGCGCGTGTGCTCAAAGATATATCCCATACCGGGATCGGCGTTGTCTGGCGCCGTGTCGGTGGGGTTGAGGAGTGCCTGTTCGGTCGCTCGCGGGATGTCGACTTCGCCCTCGGGGGCTGAGGAAGTGCGACGGTCTTTGGGAGCGTCCTTGCCCCGCGCCTGCTCGCGACGTTGACGACGTTCCGCCTGTGTGAGCTGTCCGCTGTGACGCATGTCTTGTCCGGATGCGGGCAGTGCCGCGGGTGCCGCTGCCTCAATGCGCTCGCATGCGAGCACCTCAGCTTCCTGCGGACCTGTACTCGCGAATCCTCGCTGCTGCGCCTGGGGACCCGAGTTGTAGAAGTGCTCCATGGAGATGCGCCACACGCGGCGCGGCTCCTCAAAACGGGGGATGACGCAGTTGCGTCCCGTCCCCTGCGACAGGAAGGCGCCCGTGCGCTCGGGGTCGCCGATGGTTGCCGACAGACCGATGCGGCGGGGTTGTACGCCGGCCATGCGCGACAGGCGCTCAATAAGGCAGAGCGTCTGCCCGCCTCGATCGCCGCGCATGAGAGAGTGGACCTCGTCGATGACCACATAGCGCAGGTCGCAGAACATACGCGGGATTGCCATGTGCTTGTGGATCAGGAGTGCCTCGAGTGATTCGGGCGTAATCTGTAGGATACCGCTCGGCTTTTTGATGAGCTTAGCCTTGTGCGACTGCGAGACATCGCCATGCCAGTGCCAGACGGGGAGGTCGGCTTCTTCGCACAGGTCATTGAGACGGACGAACTGATCATTGATGAGTGCCTTGAGGGGGCCGATGTAGAGGGCGCCAACGCTTGCGGGCGGGTTCCCCCAAAAATCGGTCAGGATGGGAAAGAAGGCCGCTTCGGTTTTGCCGGATGCCGTGGATGCCGTTAGGAGCACATTGTCTTGTGTGTTAAAGATGGCATCTGCCGCCGCAACCTGAATGGAGCGCAGGCTCTCCCAATCGTGGGAGTAGATGAAGTCTTGGATAAACGGAGCATATCGGTCAAAGGCGTTCACGAGGCCTCCTTTCAAAAGCGAATCTCTCAACGCGGCGGGCAGTGGCTTGCTGCATTACTGCTTCAACGTTTGCCCAGATAGATCCTGCCAAAATAAACCTGTCCCTTTTTGGCAGGTTAGATGGTGAATTCGGCGAAGTTACGGTCGCCGCCTGCGGTGCCGGTGTCGCCTGTTGCTGCTGCCGGCACCAGCGCGTCGCCGCCGACGCTTTGCAGCAGCTCGGCTACGTTGGCGTCGGGGTTCTGGCATAGGATGTCGAGCAGCTCGATAAAGTCGCGAATGACTTCACGCGGCGTCAGATGTGTGTCGGCTCCCACACGACCGAACTCGATCTTGAGGAAGTCCACCAAGTCGTTCTCGGTAAGCGTGGGCGTCCAGCCAAAGTAGCCGGCGTGAATTTGCATGAGTTTTTCGATCAGCACCAGCAGCTCCTCGTAGGTGAGTGGCTGCAGACGGATGATGGGCGCGAGCATGTCCTTAAGGTCCTCGCGTGCAAGGCGGCCTTGAGCGAGTCGGCTGCGCAGGGCCTCGTAGGAGAACACGCCGCGGCGGCGGTCTTCGATGGAGGTTGGCGTGCCGCCCATGATCATGCCCAGGTACTGCGCCTTGCCCTGGAGTGTGTCGTTGTACATGGTCAGGATCTTCTCGTAGTTGTACTGGCGCGTGATCGCGTTGGGAATCTTATACAGATTCACGAGCTCGTCGATGAGCACCAACATACCCTTGTAGCCGCTGCAGACCAAAAAACGCGCGATGAGCTTAACGTAGTCGTACCAGTCGTCATCGCTGATGATGGTCGAGGAGCCCAGCTCGGCGCGAGCCTCGCTCTTGGTACGGTATTCGCCGCGGATCCATTTGGTCACGCGGCTCATGGCTTCTTCGTCGCCCTCGGATACGGCCGTGCGATAGCGGCGGAGCATGCGGGTGAAGTCGAAGCCGTGGACCATTTCCTCGAGCGGGGCCAGTTGGGCATTGACAACCGACTCGTCGACGTCGGCGTACGAGGCGACCCAGCGATCAAGAATAAGGTTGAGCGCACCGCCCTCGGGGCGCGTCTTGGTCGATATATTGCGTATGAGCTCGCGGTAGGTGGCAAGGCCCTGCCCCTGCCCGCCCTGCAGACGGCGCTCGGGGGATAAGTCTGCATCGGCGACGACGAATCCCTCACCCATGGCGTGCGTGCGGATGGTCTGGAGCAAAAAGCTCTTGCCGGCGCCGTAACGACCGACCAGAAAGCGGAAGCTCGCACCACCGTCGGCGATGAGACTCAGATCGGTGAGCAGGGCGCGGATCTCGACCTCGCGCCCTACGGTAATGTAGGGAAGGCCGATGCGCGGGACCACGCCGCCCTTGAGCGAGTTGAGAATGACGGCAGCGACGCGCTTGGGCACGCGGGGTGCTGCGGATGCGGTATCACTCATGGTCTAGGTATCCTCTCACGTCTGCTTCGTAGTCCTCAATAATCTGCGGCCCTGCCGCGCTAAATTCAATTACGGTGTCGCCCACCAGGTCAAAGAGCGCCTCGTTGATGGTATCGACGAGCATGTCCTCGCTCTGTCCCGAGTGCGCCACTGCCGATGTCGCTTGCGCTGCGTTTTGCTCGAGCAGTGCGCGAAGGAAGGCATCTGCGGCGGGCGCGAGTTCGTTTGTGGCGTCAGCGGGCGCAGCAGCTGCGAACGCGGGCGTCGGCGCGAGAAGCGGTGCCACGACACCAAACTGTTCGGTGGATATGGTCGGCTCGTCGGTCAAGTCCTGCCGAATGGGTGCCACGACCGGTTCGACAATCGCGTCGGTTACGGGCTCGGCTTCCGGTTGCCCTGAGTCCGCTGCCTCGGCTTCTGCGGATGCGTCGTCCTCGCGTTCCTCATCGATCAAAAGCGCTTCGCGCGTTTGCGCGGCGGCGCTCCGAATGTGCCCCAGCTGGCTCAAATCGATATCGATCTTGATGGGCTGGTGTGCGGCGTCCCACGAAAGCCATGCCATGATCTCGTCATCGATGATCTTGGCCAGATATTTGGGGACCTTTTCTTCCTTAAGGGGATGGGTGGGGTCTAGGGCCAGGCGTAGGCGTTGGTCGCAGGCGTGCATCATCTCACCAAGCTTGCTGCTTTTTTGCCTGCTGCCGTGAATTCGCATGCATTCCCAAAAGCCGTTTTGGCAGCGGTAGATGTGAATGGGGTCCAGGCGATATTCGCAGTCCTCGTGGCGCTCGGGCGCAAAGAATACGGCCGAGGCAAACATGGTGTAGGGCATGGCCGTCTCCTCCCCAAATAAGCTCGCCACGATGTCGGTCTTTCGGTGCGTGTCATAGTAGCGCGCCATACGGACATACACGGCGCACGCCACGTGGCGCAGATCGCGGTGGTGGCTGCGGTCGAGCCGCGAGTTACTTAGGTTGTACGTGGAGAGGGCGTTGATGGCGGCCATGAGTCGCTCCTCGCGCACCTCATCGGGCGGAAGGGGGAGCGTGGGCTCGGAGGTTTTGCGACGCTTAGGGGTCTGGCCGGACGGTGCCGGTGCTGGTACAAGGTCTCGCGCTGCGCGGCGTAGCTCGATAAGGGCGTTATCGAACATGACGGTTTTAGAGTCGCGAAGTAGCTTGGGGTCGAGTCCGTGGAAAACGGCGTAATCCTGCAGCCACACGCGCGCAAACCGGTCGATGCCGGGCTCGAAGGCGCGATAGACATCCCAAAAGGCCTTGATCTTGTTAAAACCTTCGAGCGGATCATCTATGCCAATGCCGCAAATCAGCTCATAGAGATACAGAAAGGCAAAGGATGTAGACGTTTCCTCGACGGTTCCGCGGCGCACTTGGGCACGCCAAGTAAAGTAGCCGCGCAACTGCCGGTCGCTCATGGCATTGTAGGTGGGAAAGTACGACTTAAAGGTGCCGTTGTAGGGACAGTCGTCCTCAAAGTCGGCCATCAGCAAGCCTTGGCGGTAGAAAAGCTCGGCCTCCGATAGCCAGCGGCCCGCGCCGCCCTTGGGGTCATCCTGCCAGCGCGATATCTCGCGCATCTTGCGGTATTGGTCGGGGAGGAAATTCTGCATCTGTCGGCCGGTTTTGAGAATCGGCTCGTCTGCGTAGATTTCGTTTGAGAAGCGGGCGGACTGATGGGTCCGGGCCTCGGCCATAATGCGCTCGATGAGCATCTTGATGTCCTGGTCGGCCACCGCTTCTCCTCTCCTAACGCAGCTTCGGTGACCTCATATCATAGCACAGCATCAAACAGGTGTTCGAGATACTGCTGCGTAGATAGATTTAGAACAGGAGGGCGTAGATGACGGCGATGACGACGGAGGGGAGCATATTGGCCGTGCGGAAGGTCTGAGGACGGATGAGGTTGACGCCGACGCAGAAGATGAGCATGGAGCCTACGAGCGAAAGGCTGTCGAGGGCTGCCGTAGTCATGATGGGGGAGAGTGCGCCGGCAAACAGCGTGATCGTCCCCTGGAACACGGCGACGGGCAGGGCGGAGAAAATGCAGCCGCGGCCAAGCGACGCCGTCATGGTGCAGACGATGATGCAGTCCAATGCGCCTTTCAGGGCAAGCGTTGACCAGTCACCGAGCAGACCGTCCTGGATCGATCCCACAATGGCCATGGCGCCGATACACACGGTGAGTGAAGTCGAGACAAAAGCGTTGGTGAACTCGTTATCGCCCTCGCTGCCGGTTTTGCGCTTGAGCCATTCGCCAAGGTTCTCGATGGCGGCCTCCAAGTTGATGGCCTCGCCGATGAGCGAGCCGAGGGCGAACGAGACGATGAGCATGGTGGTGCCGGTGGTCGCTAGCGCCTTCCCATCGATAAGGAGCATCTTTTGCATGGTGCCGCCAAGGCCGATAAACAGGACGCACAGCCCCGATGCTTTCATGAGCGTGTCTTGGATGCGCGGTGTAATGAAGCGGCCGCCCGCTAATCCCAAAAGACCGCCCGCAACTAAAAGCCCAACGTTGATGATTGTTCCCAAGCCCGGCATGAGCCCTCCTGTATTGATGCCAACGTGGCAATCGTAGCAGAACGAAATGCGAGGTACATCGCGACTCATCTAATACGTTATATAAGTGGTATTAGGAATGATGCGCGGCATTTAAGCCTCAGGTGGTTGTCGGGACATAGGGATAGTATTCAAAGCGCAGTGTCATAAGCCGCTGTGGGGATTCAATAGCCGCGGCGATGATATTGGCATCGCGGGCACGATCAAACCCTTCGAGTTCGATCTGATACGAGACGTCTTGCATAATGTCCAGACGTCGCCAGGCCAGGAGTGTGTCGCCATCGAATTCCAAGGTCTTGCCTCCGTCTGGAGCAACGGCGTATAGACGCAGCTTGGCGGTGGTTGCAGGGTCGACAACTGTGACCTTTTTAATTTCGTTTCGAGTATTCTTGGCGCCCAACAAGGTGAGCAGTGTTGGGGCCACGACCTCGCCCGATGGCAAAAAGACGACTTCGATGGATTCAGGAAATGCGATGATAGCCGACTTGCGGACGGGCTGATTGGCGGCGGCAACTTCGATGTTCGCAGCGTCGATGACCTCTGTGTGGTCGAGCGCGGCAAGCACGCAGCAGTTACCTTCATCGATCTCTTGAGGATCAGCAAGCCCCAGACTGTCCGCGAGCTCGGGATCGTTTGGATCGGCAGCGGGCTCATTCGGCGCTTCGAGAGAAGCTGGGACGCTGTTTGTCGGCGACGGCGTGTCGCCCGCACCTGCTTCTTTGTCCGCGCTCTCTTCTTGTATGGTTGCGTTGATGGCTTCGTCGTTTGGGGGGAGCGTCTTGGCGTCAAACGCGGAGGGGAGAATTCCGATGGCTCCGGATCCGTTCCACTGCATTTCGAGAAGCGCCGGGTCGGCAAGAATGCGTTGCCTGCTTTGCGCGTGGGCATCGATTTCAATAGGGCCTGCCTCTATCCCTCGTGTAAGGCTGAGTGATCCGGCTGGCTTCTCGAAATGAGCGTCTGTGTCTTTGGTGCTGACGGCGTAGAACAGCAGGGACGCTTCTCCCGCCGCGATAACATCGGTACCGGCTTTGGTCAGCCGCAACGATGCCGTGAATGAGAGGGTGGGCTGCGCATCGTCTGCATTCGCGGCGGCGCAGCCCAGACATATACCGCCTCCTTTCTCGAAAAACGCACCGTCGAAGGCGACCTTCGCTCCGTTCGCCGAGTCATCGACCGAAGCGATGTCGATGCGCAGCTCTAAATTGCATGGATCGCCATCTGCATCGAGCACAACCGAGCGCCACGTGCAGACGGCGCACCCCGCCTGGGAGCCGTTTGCCTTGTTCGAACGCTTGATATCCACGACTATCGAGCCGTCCGTATTACGACGAAGGCATCCCGAGGTTGAGATCACGGCCTGTGCGATCGAAAAACGCTCGCACGCAATGGCGCTCGACGGATTTGGTGCGGAACTTAGGGCTACTGGTAAGGAGTCTGCCATGACGGGAGTCGCCCAAGCGGCGACAGGCGTTCCGGTTGCGAGCGCGCCGCAGAGTGCGACGACGGGCAAAAGGTTCTTCGATGCCATGGGGTCTCCTTAGCTAATTTAGTGCGGCCTGTCCGTGTTTTGTTTCTGGCTGCGTTTGATGTGCAGACCGAGGCCGGCGGTTCCCGCGCCTGCTGCTGTGGCGCCTGCTGCCAAGAGCCATCGTCTGTCGCCTGTCTGCGCCAACGGTTCCTCGCGGTCGCCGCGGTCGAGCTCCGAGAGGTCGACCGTCACTTGCGTGGCGGCCTGCGCCTGTTCTTGCTGGGCAAAGGCCATGGCTGGCCCAAACGCTAGGATGCTGACGGCGGCGGCCAAGGCGACGGCCTTATGCCGTGTGCGCACCGGGCTCGACCGTCCAGGTGATCGTCGCAACCTGATCGCCTTCGCCGGTTACGCGGAAGATGTCGCGCGTGACGCGGGCGACGTTTCCGCTTGTCTTGAGCTTGATTTTGTCCGTGCCGCCGGCAATGCCCTGGTAGCCCATGTCGAAGGCTGCATTCTTGGAAAGATCGAGGCCCGTCCCTTGCGCGGCGGCGCTGGCGTTCTGGAGCGCGCCGTCGGGGCCGACCTTAAAGTCGATGGAGTTCTGCGCGGTTCCGGCCTTGGCGTCGGCGGCAATGGTCCAGGTGTTCATGGCGTCGATCTTCATGTTGGTGACATGGATGCCGTAGGCCGAATGATTGTCGATGGTGGTCGCGTCTTCTGAGGGGCCCTGAAGCGTGCCGTCGGCCTTGGCGACGAAGGGAATAACCGTCGGAACTTTGAACTCAACGTTGTCGATCTCGGTCCTGACCATTACCTTCGTGGTTCCAACGCGCCCGGCTGCCATAGCTGGCGTCGGGGCGGCGCCCATTGCGAGCGCGAGCGCGAGCCCTGTGCCCACGACGAGCGCTCTGACTCCGTTCATGTTCCTGGTGATGTCCATGGTCGTTCCTTTCTATTCGCCGCGGGCCGTCCCCGCGATGATTGGACGAATGCTGGTGAATTGCATGCGGTGCCGTGTCGGCCGGAAGGCTAGTTCTCGGTTTGCTCAACCCGTACCTTGACACGTGTCGGATTGCCGTGGCTGTCGAGGGTCTTTGCATCGAGTGCCTGGATCTCGATGTACGCCTCGCCTTCTTTGATGTCGCCGGCGGGGCACGTCTCGATTGTCTTGCCGGTCTCGACCACACCGGATTCGTACATGGTCTCGTCGTTTTGGATGACGCGGAATCGCTGGGGAAATTTATTGTCTTGGACGTTTTGCACGTTGACGCGCAGTTTGCCGTCCTCCTGCAGCTGAGCGACCGGCGCGACCGAAATCGTCATCATGTTGTCGCGGACGATGGCGTCGAGCTCATCTTGGATTTCCTGGCGCGTTTTGCCCTCGGCCGTCGTAACCGAAGCGCCCGCCTCGGGTACGGGCTGCGACTGCCAAACGTATAGTCCTACGGCGACAAGGGCACAGACGATGGCCAAGCAGGCAACGATGAGCTTCTTGCGACGACCCAGGCCTGCAAAGTGGGGTGGCTTCTTCGCGCTCATGCGGCATCCTTGGCGGTATAGACGCGCGCAAAGGTGGACGGGTCCGCTCCAAAGAGCATGTGAAGCATCAGACGGCGCGAGTAGACGAGCTCGTCGAAGTCGGGAGGGAGCTCGATGTCGTGGATATGCGCGATGTGGTGGGCGAGCGCCGAGAACGACTCGGGGTCGCAGATCACATCGGTGGTAACGTGGTAGACCGTCGTATCGGGGAATGCCTCTTCGTCGAAAGGCAGGAGATGGGGATCGTCGTCGACTTCGATGGCGATGCCGTACTGGGGCCAGTAATATGCCATGGGAACCTCCCTGCTTCTGGGCCAAAACTTCTATCGGTTTTGGCTGTCGACGCCGACCTTATCAGCCGCTACTTGACCAATTTCTGACCAAATGCTTGACGGATTGGCGTCTCCGCAGGTAAAAGGCGGCAAAAAATACTCCAACTTTTTTCGAGCGACAATCGCGCGGTCGGCGACGGCGGGGCCATATGTGTCAAAAGCATCGTCTGCCGAGGAAATCAAGCCGCTCGCCGAATTGCACGAACGTAAAAAACGCCAATTATGGAGACGGTCTCGAACACGTCGACGAAACGATGCGGTAACATCTCCCTGCAAACACTGCAGTTAGCTAAAGGGGGAGTTCGCGTGTCTGCAACCATCAAACCCTTCACCGACGAGTTCGAAGAGTATGGCCGCGATGAATCTCGCGCATCGGGCGAGGCCTCGAGCATCTCGTTTCCGACAACGGAAAACGAGGTCCGTGCCATTTTGGAAAAGCTCCATGCCGAGCGTGTTCCGGTAACGGTTCAGGGCGCCCGAACCGGCCTTGCCGCCGGCGCCGTGCCCCACGGCGGGCATATCCTCAATACTTCCCGTATGAATCGCTATTTGGGCCTTCGCCGCGATGAACAAGGCCAATTTCTGCTGCGCGTGGAGCCGGGCGTTGTGCTCTCGGAGCTGCGCAAGCAGCTGAGCAAGAAGGTGCTGCCGACCGCTGGTTGGGACCAGGCATCGCTTGAGGCCTACGAAGAGTTCCAAGAGGCTCCCGAGCAGTTTTTTCCCACCGATCCCACCGAGGCGTCTGCCTGTCTGGGCGGCATGGCGGCATGTAACGCCTCCGGTGCCCGCAGCTACGCCTACGGCCCCATGCGCCCACATATCACGGGACTCCACGTCGTGCTGGCTGATGGCGATTTGCTTGAGCTTCGGCGCGGCGAGGCTTTTGCCCAGGGCCGCCACCTGTCGCTCGTGACGGCAGCGGGCCGTACACTCGAGCTCGATCTTCCCGGCTATACCATGCCCAAGACAAAAAATGCTTCGGGCTATTTCGTTGCTGACGATATGGATGCCATCGATCTGTTTACCGGTGCGTGTGGCACAATCGGTGTCATCACCGAACTCGAGATTGCCCTGCAGGTGGCACCCGCGGTCGTTTGGGGCGTGAGCTGCTTCTTCGACAGCGAAGACAAGGCCGTGTCCTTCACCGATTCTGTGCGTCCCGTCCTGTCCCATGCGGCTGCCATCGAGTACTTCGATGCTGGCGCCCTGGATATTCTACGTCGCCAGCGCGAGCAGTCGACGGCGTTTGCCTCGCTGCCTGCGCTCGACAAAGACGCCAAGGTCTGTGTCTACGTGGAGCTCGACTGCGACGACGAAGCCCAGGCGACTGAGAAGCTGTATCACTTGGGGTGGGTACTGGAGCTTGCGGGCGGCAGTGACGATGCGACATGGGTCGCGCGCACCGAGGTCGATCGCGAGTGTCAGCGATTCTTCCGCCATGCGGTGCCCGAGAGCGTCAACATGCTCATCGACGAGCGCCGCCGCACGGATCCCACCATCACCAAACTGGGTTCGGACATGTCGGTGCCCAATGCACGCCTTGCCGATGTCGTGGTCCTCTATCGCCGCACACTGGCCGAAAGCGGGCTTGAATCTGCTGCCTGGGGGCACATCGGTAACAACCATCTGCATGTGAACATCCTGCCGCGCGATGCGCAGGACTACCGTCGCGGTGGCGAGCTGTTTGCCCAGTGGGCTGCGGAGGTAACGGCTATGGGCGGTGCCGTTTCTGCCGAGCACGGCGTCGGCAAGATCAAGGCGGGCTTCTTAGAGACGATGTACGGTCACGAGGCCATGGTCGAGTCGGCGCGGCTCAAGCTCCAGCTCGATCCCGACGGGCAGCTGGGTCGCGGCAACCTGTTTTCGGAGAAGCTCTTGGATGAGCTTGTCCAGAAAGGGGGCGCGTGAAGATGAGCGATTTCCATATGGTGGTGTGCGTCAAGGCCGTGCCGGGCAGCACCGAGGTCAAGATGGACCCCAAGACCAATACCATCGTGCGCGATGGCAAGCAGGCGGTCATTAATCCCTTTGATGCGAGCGCTTTGGAATGCGCGCTGGCGCTGAAGGACGACTTTATCGGCTTTGGCATGGACGTGCGCGTAACGGTGGTGTCGATGGGCATCCCCGCGACCGAGTCGCTGCTGCGCGACTGCATCGCTCGAGGCGCCGACGATGCGCTGCTGCTGACCGATCGCGCCTTTGCAGGTGCCGATACCCTGGCAACCACCTATGCCCTCAAGTGCGGCATCGAGGCGCTCGACGAGGACTTCGACCTGCTCATCTGCGGCAAGATGGCGGTGGATGGCGATACGGCCCAGATTGGTCCCGAGCTTGCCGGTGCCTTTGATATTCCCTGCGTGACCGACGTGAGCTGCGTGCAGAGCGCGGGCTTTACGACCTGTGGCTCGCTGGCGCTCGTTCACGGATGCGATGCCGGCGAGGAGACGGTGTACCTTGAGATGCCGTGCGCGATGACGACTGCCAAGGAGATTGGCCAGTTGCGTATGCCGAGTATTGCCGGTATTCGCGCGGCGGAGGAGGCGGACGTGCGCGTGGTCAGTGCCGCCGACGTGAACGCCGACCCCGCGCGTTGTGGTCTTGCCGGGTCGCCGACACAGGTCGTGCGCTCGTTTGTGCCCGACCGTGACCAAACGTGCGAGGCCGTTGAGGGGACGGCGTCCGAGCAGGCGGCAAAGCTTGCCAAGATTATCGAGGGGATGGCATAGATGAGCGGACTGATTATCGATAGCGAAGCCTGTATCGGCTGCGGTCGCTGCGTTCGCGCCTGTGCCTCGGGCGGCATCGTAGTGGAAGGCGAGCGACCCAACCGATGCGCCCGCGTAACTGACGGCTGCATCCTATGCGGTGGGTGCGTCGACGCCTGCCCCGTCAATGCTATCTCGATCGAGCGTGACGAGGCCGCTGGTGCGGTGGACCTTGATGCATATCGAGACATTTGGGTCTTCGTGCAGACTGACGAGCACGATGCCGTGGCTCCCGTGGCCTACGAGCTCATGGGCAAGGGGCGCGAGCTTGCCGATGCTCGCGGCTGCCGTCTGGTGGCACTGGTCGGCATGAGCCCCGAGGGCTCGCTCGGGGACCTGGAGCATCTGGTTTGCGCGGGCGCCGACGAAGTCCTGGCCTGTCGCGACGAGCGCCTGCGCCAAAACGATGCGGAGGTCTACGCCCGCTTGATCTGCGATTTGGCAGCCGAACGCAAACCCGAGGCCATCCTATATGGTGCAACCGCTTTTGGTCGCGAACTGGCACCCGGCGTTGCCGTGCGTTCGCAGACGGGTCTTACGGCCGACTGCACCGTGCTTTCGATGGATGCGGAGTCGGGCCTACTGCAGCAGACGCGCCCGGCGTTTGGCGGCAACTTGATGGCCACCATTATCTGCCCCAATCATCGTCCCCAGATGGCAACGGTGCGTCCCGGCATCTTTGGAGCGCCCGAGTTTGATTACGGCCGCTCTGGCACGATTACCCAGGTATCGCTGGCGGATGATGTTAAGGCCCGCGTCAATATCTCGATTCCAGCCGAGGAGTGGGGGCAGCAGGCATCAATTGCCGATGCCGAGCGCCTGGTCGTGGTGGGCCGCGGCATTGGCTCCAAGAAGAATCTGCCTCTGATGCGAAAGCTCGCCGATGCGCTGGGTGCCGAGCTTGGTTGCACGCGTCCCGTCGTGGAGGCGGGTTGGCTGGAGTACCGCCACCAGATTGGCCAGACCGGCGTGTCGGTTTCGCCTAAGCTCCTCGTGAGCATCGGCGTTTCGGGTGCTATCCAGCACCTAGCCGGCATCGGCGGCGCGGAGTGCATCATCGCCGTCAACGAGGACCCGGATGCTCCCATCTTTGGCGCTGCGCAGTACAAAGTTGTCGGCGACGCCGTCGAAGTCGTCGAGGAGCTCCTGGCCCAGCTCGAGCGCTAGGCGCGCGCCAGCCAGTCGCGCATCTCGTCCTTTAGGCGGCTCCAGGTTGCCTGCGTGGCGGGGTCGGTAAAGGGCCGCGTAATGCCAAAGGGCGCGTCGAGCAGGCGGTGGATATCGCCCTGTTCGCGCGCCAGCGCGCGGCTTGCTGGATAGACGAGCTCAAACATAAAGCAGATAAGCCCCACCAAGAAGTCGGCGGGCTCATCGCGCTCATCGCGCGTGACGCAGCGGTGCTCGTCAAAGGCGGCAAGTGTCGGCGACGAGAAACGGCTGCCGAGAAACGTCTTCTCGTCCACCTTGAGGATAGTGTCGACGGTGCTGTCGGCGATGGTGCGCATAATGTCGATCTTGTCACCATCGCGCACGATATCGCAGAAGCACCGTGTACGCTCGTCGAGTTGTGCCGGCAGGCGAAAGTCGCTGTGATAGGCGATGCTCGCTCGGATGAGCTCGTCATGCGCACCGGTTTCGATAAAGTCACGGATGTTTGTCGTGGCGGGTGCATCGGCGGGATTCTCGCCAAAGAGGACCTCGATGCCCAGCGCCGCATGGCTCATGCTCTCGGCGTCCTTAAAGGTGTCCCAGCGTCGCAGCTGCTCAAAGCGGCCCATATCGTGTAGCAGGCCGCAAAGCCATGCCAGGTCAATATCTTCTGACGACCAGCCCTGCTCGCGCGCTACGGCATCGCATGCCTCGGCCACGTGGTACGTATGCTCGATTTTGAGCGCGATGCGTGGGTTGGTGGCGTCGTAGGCATCGGTGTAGCTTTTGAAGGCCGCGCGCGCCCGGTCTCGATCGATAGCTGTCATAATGACTTCCTAAAAAGTTGTGTCTTTCGATCCGGTGGCAATTGTAGGTGAACTCGGTTGCTGTCGGATGATGATTCTGCCGTATCGCTACATGCGGCTCGGAGACCTTGTCAGGATGAGAAGCGTATGGTGCTCAAAATCGTTAGAACCGTCTGGCCGGTGATGCTTACCTATGTTGCAATAGGCGCGCCGTGCGGAATGATCATGGGGCAGACGGGAATGGAGCCCTGGATGGTCTTTGCCCTGAGCAGCACGTTTGTGACGGGCAGCGGCCAGTTTATGATCTGCAATCTTTGGCTGGCGGGCGTACCGGCACCTTCGATTATCGCGAGCGTTGCCGCCATCTCCTCGCGTTTTGCGCTTTACTCGGCATCGATCGCACCGCATCTGAGGGGTGCCTCGAAGCGTCAGACGCTGGCTGTTGCCGCGACACTTACCGAGGAGGCGTATGGCATCTCGCTTGCCAAGTTGGTTGAAGGGGAGGATTGGGGCCCGCGCGAGTCCTTTGTGCTCAACGTGATCCTCATCGCAACATGGGGCGTTTCGTGTACGATGGGCGCCATCGTCGGCGCCGTTGTCGATGTTCCCACCGCCATTGCAGCCTTTGTCTGCACCTCGCTCTTTATCTGCCTGCTCTTTTCGCAGCGGCTGTCGCGCGGTAACGTTGTCGCGGCGGTTTCGGGCGCGGTGTCCGTCGCCGTATGCAAGTTCTTGGGCCTCGCGAATATTGCCGTGCCGGCAAGCGTCGTGGTCGGCATTGCCATTGCGCTGGCGTGCGATGCTGTATTTGACGGAAGAGGTGCCCGCGATGCCCGCTAACGAGTTCTTGGTTCTGTGGCTGTCGTCGTGGGCTGCTATCGCGTTCTTTCGCATCGCGCCGGCGTTCGCCTTGCGCGGGCGGACCCTGTCGCCCCGCATTACCGAGGCCCTGGGCTATATCCCGCCCGCTGCCTTTGCCGCGCTGGTCGCCAACGACTTGGTGAACCCCGGCGCGTTCGACGCGGGACTCTGGCCTGCCTTGGTTCCCTGGATTGCGGCCACCGGCGTCGTGGCGGTGGCAATCAAGACAAAGTCGATGTTGTGGTGCTGCGTTTCGGGCATCGTGTTCTATATCGTTTTGAGCCTCGTATAGGAGCAGGACGCGTTATCGTCCCAGCTTAACGAATCGAATTTCTCACCGAGGCGGTCTGCTTCTTCTGGTACCATGGTCAAACTTTACTGTAGCAAAGCGTGACGTGGGCTTTTGTTCTGCGTCAGCGGAAATGGGGGTTTCATGGCACAGGAAGCGACCGCCAACGAGCAAAAGAAATTCAAGGTCCCGCGTATCCCGGGCGACATCATGATCTATCCGATGATCGTCGGCCTTTTGCTCAATACCTTCTGCCCGCAGGTCTTTGAGGTCGGCGGCTTCTTTACGGCTGCCTGCCGCGGCGGCTCCAACACCATCGTTGCCGCGATCTTGCTGTTCGTGGGCGCCGGCATCAGCTTTAAGTCCACGCCGGGCGCCATCAAGACCGGCATCGTCGTGCTGATTCCTAAGCTTGTAGTGGCAGCCGCGCTGGGTCTGGGCGTCGCGTACTTCTTTAACGATAACTTTTTAGGCCTGAGCTCGGTTTCCATCATCGGCGGCATTACGTTTTGCAACATGGCGCTCTATACGGGCATCATGGGCGAGTTCGGCGATGAGTCCGAGCAGGGCGCTGTCGGTATCCTGTTCTTTACGGCCGGCCCCGCCGTCACGATGATCATCCTTGGTGTTTCGGGTCTCGCCAACATCCCCGTCGGCACCATCATCGGATCCATCCTGCCGCTTGTTATCGGCATGGTCCTGGGCAACTTGTTCCCGTTTATCAAGAACCTGCTGGTTCCCGGCGCCAATCCCGCGATCGCTGTAATTGGTTTTCAGCTCGGTGCGTCCATGAGCCTTTCGAGCTTCATCGCCGGTGGCATTTCGGGCATCCTGCTGGGCCTCATCACGCTCTTTATCGTCGGTCCCATTACCTTTGCCTTCGAGCGCCTGTGTGGCGGCAATGGTAAGGCGGCTGTGGCATGTTCCACCATTGCCGGCACGGCCATGACCACGCCGGTCGCCCTCGCCGAGGTCGCTCCGCGCTATGCCGAGCTTGCGCCCACCGCGTATGCGCAGATCGCCACTGCCGTCATCATCACGGCAATCATGGCCCCGATTCTGACCGGCTGGGTCGATAAGAAGTTCTGCCAGAGCAAGGAAGACCTGTCGCCTGCCGGTGTCGAGGCCATCGAAGAGGCTGTCGCGACCGACATCGATGGCGAGTAGCAATCGATACCCATCAATGATTCCGGCATGCAACTCGCGCCGTTTGAGCGCCCGAACGAGAGCTGTCTTGCAGTGACGTTCGGGCGCTCTGCTATTATTCCCCTTACCCCTGCGGAGTAGGGGGTGTTTGTTGCCCAGATTCGAATTGGGCGATTCTGGCCACTTGGATATTGAAGGGAGGGCGTCTAGTGGTAAAGGCACTCAAGATCGAGATATTCCTGCTGTGCATGATTATTCTTATCGGACTTGCCGTACGAAGCCGTCGCTCCCTGTTCTCGAGCACCCAGCAGCTTTTGTTTAGCATGCTGGGCTACACGTCTGCTGCCTACATTTTCTTCGATATGATCTGGACGCTCTCGGACGGCGTGAGCACTCCTGTAGGCATCACGGCCAACTGGATTTCCAACGCGGTTTCGTTTTCGCTGTTCGCCATCGCGTGCCTCATTTGGTTTTTCTATTCCGAGACGATGCAGGGCTCACGGCTCCTGACCACGCCCTATAGGGTGGTACTTTTAACGTTGCCAACCGCATTGGTGGTCGTTCTGGCATTTACCAGCTACTGGACGCACGCTATGTTCTATATCGATGCGCGGGGCGTATATCGTCGCGGAGCGCTTTATATGATTCAGCCTATCGTTAGCTACTGCTACGTCATATATACGTCCTTGCATGCCTTTATTCAGGCTCGAAAAGTCGAAAGCCTGCAAAAGAAGGCCATTTATCGCACCCTCGCCTTTCTTGCGGTTCCCGCTCTGGTGGGCGGTACCTTTCAGATCGTATACTCGGTGCCTGGCCTTTGTGTCGGCATAATGATTAGCATGTTGCTGCTCTATATCATCTGCCAGGAGCAACTGATCTCGACTGACCCGTTGACTGGACTCAACAACCGCAACCGTTTTGAGACCTATATGCTGTCGCTCTTTTCAAATGTGGATCAGGCCGAAGATGTGTATCTGCTTATGATGGACGCTGACGGCTTTAAGCAGATTAACGATCGCTATGGACATGTGGAGGGCGACCATGCTCTTCAGGTAATATCCGCTGCGCTCAAAGAGGTCTGCTCGGCGTCTGGTGGCTTTATCGCGCGTTATGGTGGCGATGAGTTCGTGGTGCTCCAAAAGGCAGCGGCGGAACAGGATATCATGCATCTGTGCGCGACAATCAACGACGAGCTCGCGCATGCCGAGGTGCCGTATGCATTGCGGATGTCCATCGGTTGCGCGCGGGTCGGCGATAGTGTTGATACCTGGCAAGACTTACTTCGCGCTGCCGATGCGGAGCTCTACCGCGTCAAGGCCGAGAAAAAGAAAGCCGGCATCCAGATACGCTAGGAAAAGGGTCGCACGCTTGCGTGCGTGGCGGCCCTCAGCTCATCGATGTATTCCATTAAGCTAAAGTGTGCAAACGCCCTCCCTAAAAAGGTGAGCTCGCTAGGCTTTTTTGGGTTTGTTGACGATGATGATGCCGCCGCAGACCAACAACAGGGCAACGATGACGGTAACGGGGCTCGTGCCAGCGCCCTCGCCGAGCAGCAGTGCGCTCAACAGCACGCCAAAGACCGGGTTCATAAAGCCAAAGACCGACACGCGGCTGACGGGGTTGACGGCGAGCAGGCGGGACCACAGCGAGTACGCGACGGCGGAGATAAGCGCCATGTAGATGATGAGCGCGATGGCGGGGGCGACTTCGGTGGGGGACAACGTGCCGCCCATCAAAAAGCCGATGGCGGTGAGGACCAGGCCGCCGACTAAAAACTGCCAGCCGGCAAGCAAAACACCGTCGTGCTTGCGCGAGAAGATGCCGATCAGGCAGGTCGAAAGAGCGCCCGCGACAGTGGAGGCTAGGATAAAGCCCTCGCCATCGAGCGTGAAGCCAAAGGTGCCATCTGCGCCCGAAAGGTTGACAAGCGCGACGCCGGCAAAGCCCAACACGCAGCCAAGCACCTTGGCCGTATTGAGCTTCTCGGTGTGAAATGCCAGGGCGGCAAAGAGGATTGCGAGGAAGTTGGCGCTGGCCTCGATGATGGAGCTCGACATGGCGCTGGCGCGCGAGAGGCCCAGATAGAAAAAGAAATACTGCCCGATAGTCTGGAAGAGCGACAAGACAAAGATGGGCTTGATGTCGCGCGCTTGCGGTATGAGGGGGCGGCGTTGGGCCGCGCTCATCCCAACGATAACCAGGGCGCCGGCAAGTGTGAAGCGCAAACCTGCAAAGAGTAGCTGCGAGGCGCTATCGTGCGCCGGGATACCAAACAGCTCGTAACCGATCTTGATGCAGGGGAAAGCCGACCCCCAGAGCGCGCAGCAGACGAGGCAACCCAGGATGAGTCCGGGCAGAGTGGCGAGATACGGCTTGCGGCTTTCCATGATGTTCTTCTCCCATACGCGCAAATAAAAAAGAACCCGCCACCGGGCGTGCCGGTGGCGGGTGTTGTTACCCGAGGGGATTGTACCCGATGGGAAAGGTTTAAACGAAGTAGGCTACGCCGCTCTCAAAGATCGGCATGAACTTGTCGCCGGGGACATGCTCGGGCACGTTGCGGTACAGGTTGTCGCCGCGGCGCTCGGCATGGCCCATCTTGCCCAGGACACGGCCGTCGGGGCTCGTGATGCCCTCGATGGCGAGTGCGGAGCCGTTGGGGTTGACGGAGAGATCCATGCTGGGCTTGCCGTTCTCGCCCACGTACTGCGTGGCGACCTGGCCGTTGGCGATCAGCTGGGCGAGCACTTCGTCATTGGCGACAAAGCGGCCCTCGCCGTGGCTGATGGCGACGGTGTAGGGGTCGTCCAGGCTGCACTGCGACAGCCACGGGGACAAGTTGGACGAGATGCGGGTGCGCACCAGACGGCTCTGATGACGACCGATGGTGTTGAACGTCAACGTGGGCGCATCGGGCGTGGCGTCGACGATGTCGCCATAGGGCACCAGACCGAGCTTGACCAGGGCCTGGAAGCCGTTGCAGATGCCCAGCATCAGGCCGTCGCGGGCCTTGAGCAGGTCGCGGACTGCCTCGGTGACTTCGGGAGCGCGGAAGAACGCCGTGATGAACTTGGCGGAGCCGTCGGGCTCGTCGCCGCCCGAGAAGCCGCCGGGGATCATGACAATCTGGCTTGCACGGATGCGGCGGGCAAGCTCGTGGGTGCTCTCGGCGACGGCCTCGGGCGTGAGGTTGTTGATCACGAAGGTATCGGCCTCGGCACCGGCGGCGCGGAAAGCGCGGGCGCTGTCGTACTCGCAGTTGTTGCCGGGGAACACGGGGATAATCACGCGCGGACGGGCAATCTTGGCGCCGCCGTACACGTGAATGTCCTTGGCGCGGAAGTCGATGGCCTCGACCTCGGGGGTCTCGCCGGCGCTGCGGTAGGCAAAGACGCCCTCGATGCCGCTCTCCCAGGTCTCCTGGAGCTCGGAGAGCTCGATGACCTCGGAGCCGGTGTCGATGACATAGCCCTCGACGGTGGTGCCCAGGGGCTCGACGACAACGCCGTCGGCGACCTCGGGCAGCTCGGCATCCTCGGCGAGCTCGACGATAAAGCTACCGTAGAGCGGGGTGAAGAGGCTCTCCACGTCCACATCCTCGGCAAGCTCGATACCGATCTGGTTGCCGACGCACATCTTAAAGAGGCTCTCGGCGCCGCAGCCGTAGCCGGGCGTGGAGACGGCTAGGGCGTCACCGGTGGCGGTGAGCGCCTCGACGGCGTCAAATGCGGCGAGCAGCTGCTGGGCGTCGGGACGGTAGTCCTCGCCATAGGTGGCGGGGGCGATACGGACAACGCGGTGCGTCAGGCCCTTGAACTCGGGGGAGACGGCGCGGGCCGCCTTGCCTACGGAGACAGCGAAGCTGATCAGGGTCGGCGGAACGTTGAGCTCGCCGGCCTCGTCCTCAAACGAACCGCTCATGGAGTCCTTGCCGCCGATGGCGCCGGCACCCAGGTCGACCTGGGCCATGAGGGCACCCAGGACGGCAGCCATGGGCTTGCCCCAGCGCTCGGCCTCGGTGCGCAGGCGCTCGAAGTACTCCTGGAAGGAGAGGTAGGCGCGCTTGTGCTCAAAGCCGGCGGCAACGAGCTTGGCGATGGACTCGACCACGGACAGGTAGGCGCCCGCAAACTGGTCGGCCTCCATCAGATAGGGGTTGAAGCCCCATGCCATGGCACTCGCCGTGGTGGTCTCGCCGTCCACGGGGAACTTGGCGACCATGGCCGAGCTCGGGGTGAGCTGCGTCTTGCCGCCAAAGGGCATGAGCACGGTCGCGGCGCCGATGGTGGAGTCGAAGCGCTCAGAAAGGCCCTTGTTGGAAGCGACGTTGAGGTCGGTGACGAGCGAGGTCATGCGCTCGGCGAGCGTGGTGCCGGCCCA
This sequence comes from Collinsella sp., assembly GCA_018381235.1. GTDB lineage: Bacteria > Actinomycetota > Coriobacteriia > Coriobacteriales > Coriobacteriaceae > Collinsella. Next base: position 99,920 of record JAGZSF010000004.1, read on the forward strand.
GCTGGGCTGCCACACGCTGCGGGCACAGACGTGGGCGACCTGGTGCTTGGGCGCACCGTTGGAGTTGAGGAACTCGCGGGACAGATCGACGATGGCGACGCCGTTCCATGCCATGCGCATGCGCGGCTCGGCGGTAACCTCGGCGATAACGGTAGCCTCCAGGTTTTCCTCGGCGGCGTAGCCCATGAACTCCTCGACGTCACCGTCGGCGACGGCGCAAGCCATGCGCTCCTGGGACTCGGAGATAGCGAGCTCGGTGCCGTCCAGGCCGTCGTACTTCTTGGTCACGGTATCAAGGTCGACATACAGGCCGTCGGCAAGCTCGCCCACGGCGACCGAGACACCGCCGGCGCCAAAGTCGTTGCAGCGCTTGATCAGACGGCAGGCATCGCCGCGGCGGAACAGACGCTGCAGCTTGCGCTCGACCGGGGCGTTGCCCTTCTGGACCTCGGCACCCGAGGTCTCGATGGACTCGGTGTTCTGGGTCTTGGAGGAGCCGGTGGCGCCGCCGATGCCGTCACGGCCGGTGCGGCCGCCCAGCAGGATGATCTTGTCGGTGGGGGCGGGGCACTCGCGACGAACGTGGTTTGCCGGGGTAGCGCCCACGACGGCGCCGACCTCCATGCGCTTGGCCACGTAGCCGGGGTGATAGAGCTCGTTGACCTGGCCAGTGGCAAGTCCGATCTGGTTGCCGTAGCTGGAGTAGCCGGCGGCGGCGGTGGTTACGAGCTTGCGCTGCGGCAGCTTGCCCTCGAGCGTCTCGGACACGGGGACGGTGGGATCGCCGGCGCCGGTGACACGCATGGCCTGGTACACGTAGCTGCGGCCCGACAGCGGGTCGCGGATGGCACCGCCCACGCAGGTGGCGGCACCGCCGAAGGGCTCGATCTCGGTCGGGTGGTTGTGGGTCTCGTTCTTAAACAGGAACAGCCAGTCCTGGTCCTCGCCATCGACATCGACCTTCACCTTGACGGTGCAGGCGTTGATCTCCTCGGACTCGTCAACATCGGTCATGACGCCGGTCTTCTTGAGGTACTTGGCGCCGATGGTGCCCATGTCCATGAGGCAGACGGGCTTGGCGTCGCGGCCGAGTTCGTGGCGCATCTCCATGTAGCGGTCGAAGGCTTGCTGCACCACGGCGTCGTCGATCGTCACGTCGTCCAGGACGGTGCCGAAGGTGGTGTGGCGGCAGTGATCGGACCAGTAGGTGTCGATCACGCGGATCTCGGTGATGGTGGGGTCGCGGTCCTCATCGCGGAAGTACTGCTGGCAGAAGGCGATGTCCGCCTCGTCCATGGCAAGGCCGCGCTCGGAAATAAAGGCGGCAAGGCCGGCCTCGTCGAGCTCGCGGAAGCCGTCGAGCACCTCGACGGGCTGGGGCTCGGGGGTCTCCATGTACAGCGTCACGGGCAGGTCGAGCGAGGCGATGCGCGCCTCGACGGGGTTCACCACGTAGTGCTTGATGGCATCGATGGCGGCTTCGTCCAGAGCGCCCGAGATCATATAGACCGTGGCGGAGCGCACGGCGGGGCGCTCGCCCTGGCTGATGAGCTGCACGCACTCGCTGGCGGAGTCGGCGCGCTGGTCAAACTGGCCAGGCAGGAATTCGACGGCAAAGACGGCGCCATCGCTTGCGGGGAGCTCGTCGTAGGTCACATCGACCTGGGGCTCGCTAAAGACGGTCGGCACGCAGGAGCGGAAAAGCTCCTCGTCGATGCCCTCGACGTCGTAGCGGTTGATGATCCTCAGGGCCTCGATGCCCTTGATGCCGAGAATTTCGGTCAGCTCGCCCTTGAGCTGCTGAGCCTCGACGTCGAACCCGGGTTTCTTCTCCACGTAGATACGAGAGACCATTGGTTCCTGCCTTCCTGATCGGTTGGGCGTACGGTACGGTATGCGGCAGCGGTCGGTTTACGGGGCAAGCCTCGCGGTCGCCTTGAGCCACATGTTTGTAAACCTCACTATGATACGACAGCTCGCGGCGCGTTGAGGACGGCGAGGGTGCTACAGTGAAGCGCAAACAAGAGAAAGGCATCACATGGCATTCGTTTCGCTCGCCATCATCGCACTCGTGGCCTTTGCGAGTCCTTTTATCGCCTCGGCGATTCCCGGAAAACCCGTTCCCGAGACGGTCTTTTTGCTCGTGCTCGGCGCGGTGCTGGGACCCCATATGCTCGGCGTCATCCATGTAGATGCTGAGGTCTCGCTTGTGTCCGAGCTGGGCCTGGCCTTTTTGTTCCTGCTTGCCGGCTTTGAGATCGACCCCAAGAGCATCACGGGCGTCGAGGGGCGCTACGGCTTGGCGACGTGGGCCGTCACGTTTGGTATCGCCTGGCTTGCCGTGCGCTTTACCCCGTGGTTCTCGGTCAGTCATTTCGACGGTATCGCCGTGACGCTTGCCCTTACTTCCACGGCGCTCGGCACGCTCGTGCCCATCATGCGCGAGCGCTCGCTCACCGGCACACGCGTTGGCAATTCGATTCTCGCGTATGGTACGTGGGGCGAGCTCGGTCCCGTGCTCGCCATGTCGGTGCTGCTGTCTGCCCGCACCGGCATCCAGACGCTCGTGATTCTTGGTCTGTTTGCTGTTGTCTGCGTGTTGCTGGCCGTGGTCCCAAGTCGTTCCAGGCGCGTCGGCAGCCGCTTCTTTTCGTTTGTCGAGGAACGCGCCGACACCACGTCGCAGACCTTCGTGCGACTGACGGTGCTCATCCTGGTCACGCTCGTGGCGTTTTCGGCCGTCTTTGACCTCGACATCGTGTTGGGTTCTTTTGCCGCTGGCTTTGTCCTGCGCTACATCATCCCCGAGGGCAACCATACGCTCGAGACCAAGCTCGACGGCCTGGCCTACGGTTTTTTGATTCCGGTGTTCTTTACCGTATCGGGCGCAAAGATCGATCTGACGGCCGTGGCGTCGCGCCCGGGTCTGCTCCTGGGCTTTATCGTGGCGTTGTTGATTATTCGTGCCGTGCCCATTCTTATTTCTATGAGCATTTGCCCTGCGACGCGCGATGTGTCGGCGTATGGTCGCATTACCGTGGCCCTGTACTGCACCACGGCGCTGCCGATCATCGTTGCCGTGACAAGCGTTGCCGTCAACGCGGGCGCGCTGTCGCAAGACATCGCGTCGGTTATGGTTGCCGCCGGCGCCATCACGGTGTTCTTGATGCCATTGCTCGCGCAGCTCTTCTACCGCGTGGTGGATGCTGCGCCGGTCGCCGCCGTGGCAGAAGTTGCCGAGCATCCATCCGATGCGCTCGACATCCTGCGCGCTCATCACGACCTAGCGAGCTTGCTCGCGCGCGAGCATGAGCTGCTGACTTCGCATGGCCATGGTCGCGTATTCGAGGGCCTGCCTACGCTCGATACGATTGCCGAGCGTCTTTCCGCCGAGGCGGCGAGCGGCCACATCGATGCCCGCATCGTGGACGCTGCGCACCTGCTTGCCGATAAGACCTATGGAGACGAGGTCGACCCGTCCGAGCTGACTCCGCGCGAGCGTCGCCGCCTGGAGCGCGCCAAGCTCGCCGTGCGCGAATACCGCCGTCGCATGCTGGAGCTCTATGCAAGAGAAGAAGCCGAGGACGACGACGGCAAGTAGTCGATACTCTCTCGGGGAAGCCGCGTCCCGCTTTGAAGGCTCGGAACGGGATGTGGTTTCCGAAACGGGGGCCGTTGGGAAACTGTGTCCCGGAATGGGCGCTCAGAGTGGGATGCAGTTTCCGCGAGAGACCCGTTGCGGAAACGGTATCCCAGAATCGGCGTTCAAAACGGGGCGCTCTTTCCGAAACATGGCCCTGAGGGAAGCTGCGTCCCGGTCTGAGTCGGGACTGCGGGACACAGCTTCCCTTTCAAACAGAAGAAGGCGCGCTGCCTGCAGTTGATGCAGACGGCGCGCCTTCTTTGTTGGACTATGTTGAGGCTGGGAGCTGAGGCTTGTGGTCCCTTAAGAGCGGGCGGCTCCGTCGACGGGGAGCACGGCGCCCGTGACGTAGGAGGACATGTCGCTCGCCAGGAAAACAAAGGCGTTGGCGACGTCCTCGGGCTCGCCCATGCGACCCAGCGGAATGGTGGCGATGATGGGCTTGATGACCTCTTCGGGCAGGTTGGCGACCATATCGGTCTTGGTCACGCCGGGTGCGACGGCATTGACGCGAATGCCCATGGGGGCGAGCTCGCGCGAGAGCGACTGGACCATACCGTTGACGGCAAACTTGGACGTGGGATAGCCAACGCCGGAGGGCTGACCGTACTTGGCGACCATCGAACTCGTGGTGGTGATGGTGCCGCCATGACCTGCCTCGGTCATGATCTTGGCGGCTGCCTGGTGACCATTAAAGACGGCGACGACGTTGAGGTCCATAACGTTGGCGAACTCCTCGGCCGTGTAGTCCAAAAGGGGCGAGCGCTGGGAGATGCCGGCATTGTTGACGACTGTATCCAAGCCGCCCATGTCGGCTGCGGCCTGGGTAAAGGCCTCGGTCACGGCTTCGAGCGAGGTGAGGTCGCAGGAGCGGCCCCAGACCTTTGCGTCGGGATAGGCGGCTGTCAGCTTCTCAACGGCCGCGTCGGCAGTCTCCTGGCGCGAGCCAAAGACGGTGACGGCAGCGCCTTCCTCGATAAAACGGCAGGCGATGGCATAGCCGATGCCGCGCGTGCCTCCGGTGACGATTGCTTTCTTGCCCTCGAGCAACATGGTGCTTCCTCTCTTCGCGGGCGGACATTCGCAGCACAGCGTAGCGGTAGCCGGAATCGGCCGCGTTTGCATATCGGTGAACGGTAGCCCGCGTTACCGATGAGCGGCTCGCGCAAATATGCTCTGCCGTTGTGCTTAGGGCAGGTGACAAAAGGGCTCCCGTCCCACATCGGACGGGAGCCCTCAAGGCGCGTATTGCTAGGCGAGCGTTGGACTAGTTCGCCATGACGCCTTCTGTCCAGGCCTCGACGTCCTCGATGCGCAGGACGTTGGCGACCTCGGCCACGCAGTCGACGCTGGCAAGCTCGGCGGCGGCAGCCTGGACGTCCTTCTCGAGCGCGCGGTGCGTTAGGAAGATGACCGAGCAGGCATCGCTGACGCCCGACTTGCCGTCCTCGACCTGGTTGATGAGCGAGATCGAGATGTTGTGCTTGGCAAAGATATCGACCGTCTCGGACAGGGCACCCACGCGGTCGGCGACCTTCAGGCGTACATAGTACTTGGTCTGGAGCTCGTCCATGGGCTTAAAGGCGAGGTTGTGGCCATAGGGCTCAATCTCGGGCAGCGGAGCCACGCCGCGGCTGATCTGCTCGGAGAGCGACAGGATGTCGCCCACGACGGCGCTCGCGGTGGGGAAAGAGCCTGCGCCGGCACCGTAGAACATGGTCTCGCCCACGGCGTCGCCTACCACGTAGACAGCGTTCATGGCGCCGTTGACCTTGGCAAGCATGTGGTCGGCGGGGATCAGCGTGGGATGCACACGGACGTCGACGCCGGCGTCGGTATTGCGGGCGATGCCGAGCAGCTTAATGGTGTAGCCGAGCTCGCGGGCCTGGGCGATGTCCTCGGCGCCGATGGCACGGATACCCTGCTGGTAGACATCGTCGGTGGTCACGCGGGTGCCAAAGCCGATGGAGGCGAGGATTGCCGTCTTGCTGGCGGCGTCGAAGCCGTCGACGTCGGCGGACGGGTCGGCCTCGGCATAGCCCTTTGCCTGGGCGTCGGCGAGCACGTCAGCGTAATCGGCGCCCTCGGCGTCCATGCGCGACAGGATGTAGTTGGTGGTGCCGTTAAGGATGCCGGCGATGGTCAGGATCTTGTTGCCCACCAGGTCGTGCTCAAGCGTGCTCACGATGGGGATGCCACCGCCGCAGCTGGCCTCGCACTTAATCTGCACGCCGCACGCGCGCGCCTTCTCGGCGAGCGTCTCGACATGACGGCCCAGCAGGGCCTTGTTGGCAGAGACGACGTGCTTGCCGTTCTCGAAGGCGGTGGTGAAGATTTCGGTCGCGGGGTGCTCGCCGCCGATGAGCTCGACGACGATGTCGACGGCGGGGTCGGTGACGACATCGTGCCAGTCGCTCGTAAAGGCCTCACGCTCAATACCGGCTGCCTCGGCCTGCTCCCAGGCAAGCGCGCAGGCGCGGGTCAGCTTAAGGTCGATGCCGTAGGCTGCCAGGTACTCATCGTGGTGGCTCTTGATCAGACGGGCCACGCCGCCGCCGACGGTTCCCAGACCGATGAGGCCGACGTTCACGGTGCGCAGGGGTTCGCTCATAGATAGCTCCTTCGTGCATCTTATGGATGGATTAACCGCTTAAAGGTTGAGTGCATTCTAGCGTGAACCGAGGGCGCGTGCTCGCTAGGCAACAGGAGTCGCACAAAACGGCACCCCCGAAACGCTGCGGAAACATTGGAAACATGCTCGCTACAAACGGAACTCCGTAACAAACTGTCAACGTTTGCACCATAAGGTTTGCCCTGTGCGACTGGGGCATGCAGGCGCTCGTCGGCGTGGAATGACGAGGGCCAGGTCGAGAAGCCCGCTACGGCCTATGTGATTCAGGACGGCAAGTACATCGCCGCCTAGGTGCGCACAAAACGCGAGCGGTGAGGCCATTTTAATCAGGGCGGGGACGCCTGTAACAGAACGGAAACATTACTGTCACACAATAAAGTGGCTAAACTGCATAAACCGACATGAATACGCAGAATTATGGATAAATGGACAAAACAAAAGAAAAGTTGAAATAATCGCCACTTTTCTCAACTAAAGCGTCTACTATTTTGCGAACGCCGAACACGGCGAAGGATGGCCTGTCGGGTAACCGAAACCCGACGAGATTTGAGAGGAGAGCCGCATGTCGAGCCTCACCGGTAAGTCATTGAACCCTGTTATGAATCGCAGGAGCGTTATCGCGAGCGCAGCAGGTCTGGGGGCGATGTCCATTCTAGCTGGCTGCTCCTCCAACGGCGGCGACAGCGGTTCCGCGTCGGGCGACGCTTCGTTTAAGATCGGCACCATCGGCCCGCTGACCGGCGCCAACGCGTCCTACGGCAAGTCCGTTACACAGGCTGTCGAGCTTGGCTGCAAGGATTTCTCGACTAAGGAGCTGCCGCTTGTCAGCAAGGCCGAGGACGACCAGGCCGATGGCGAGAAGGCCGTCAACGCCTTCAACACCCTGCTCGACTGGGGCATGCAGGCCCTCGTCGGTCCGACCACCACGGGTGCGTCGGTCGCCGTTGCCGCAGAGTGCGGTAACGACCCCGAGACGTTCATGATCACCCCGTCCGCGTCTTCCGAGGACGTTACCAAGGGCAAGGATTGCGTCTTCCAGGTTTGCTTTACCGACCCCAACCAGGGTGTCAACGCTGCCAAGTTCCTGGCGCAGAAGTATGCGGACGAGAAGTTCGTGCTGTTCTATAACTCCGGCGACGCCTATTCTTCGGGCATCGCAGATTCCTTTAAGGCCCAGGCCGCTAAGTCCAAGCTCGAGATTGTCGACGAGGAGACCTTTAAGGACGACTCCGCCACGAGCTTTACCAACCAGCTGACCAAGGCCAAGCAGGCAGGCGCCACCATGATCTTTGCGCCGATCTACTACACGCCGGCGTCCGTCCTGCTCAAGAACGCCAAGGACATGGGCTACGACGTCAAGATGATGGGCTGCGACGGCATGGACGGCATCCTGGGCGTTGAGGGCTTCGACACCTCTCTTGCCGAGGGTCTGCTGCTCATGACCCCGTTCTCCGCCGACGACGAGAAGAACGCCGACTTCGTCAACGCTTACAAAGATAAGTACGGCGATACCCCCGACCAGTTTGCCGCCGACGCCTACGACGGCGTGCATGCGGTGGTCGAGGCCCTCAAGGAGGCCGGCCTGGGTGTCGACGCCGACCCCACCGAGGTTGCCGAGAAGCTTCCCGAGGCTATGCGCAACATTACTGTTGACGGTCTGACTGGCAAGCTCTCCTGGAACGACAAGGGCCAGGTCCAGAAGGACCCGACGGCGTACGTCATTACCGACGGCAAGTACGTACAGGCCTAATAGGCCGCCTTACATAGAGCGGTTTTGATCCCAAGCAGGGGAGGTTTTGGCCTTCCCTGCTTGCTTGGTATTTAGGGACGATGTAACGTCCCTGTTTCATACATCAACTGGAAACCTATTCGAAAGGGGGATGTGGAACATGACGGTCTTTATCCAATACCTGGTCAACGGCCTGTCCATGGGCAGCGTCTACGCCATCATCGCGTTGGGCTACACCATGGTCTACGGTATCGCCAAGATGCTCAACTTCGCTCACGGCGACGTCATCATGGTCGGTGCCTATGTCTCGTTCTGTGCCACGTCGTATCTCGGCCTCCCGGGCTGGGCATCTGTAGTTCTCTCTTGTGTGGTCTGCACGGTTCTCGGTGTTCTCATCGAGGGTCTGGCCTATAAGCCGCTGCGCCAAGCAGGCCCTCTGGCCGTTCTGATCACGGCCATCGGCGTGTCTTACTTCCTGCAGAACGCCGCGCAGCTTCTGTGGGGCGCCACGCCCAAGAACTTCACTTCGCTCGTCACCTTCCAGGTACCGGAGTTCTTGGCCAAGTTCAACGTAAGCGCCGTCTCGCTCGTCACCATCGTCGCCTGCCTGGTTATCATGGCCGGCCTGATGTTCTTTACAGGTAAGACCAAGATGGGCAAAGCCATGCGCGCCGTGTCCGAGGACAAGGCCGCCGCTCAGCTCATGGGCATCAACGTCAACCGCACCATCTCGATGACGTTTGCCATCGGCTCCGCCCTTGCCGCCATCGCCGGCGTGCTGCTGTGCTCCTACTCGCCGGTCCTGCAGCCCACCACGGGCGCCATGCCTGGCATCAAGGCCTTCGACGCTGCCGTTTTCGGCGGCATCGGCTCCATCCCCGGTGCCTTTGTCGGTGGCATTCTCATCGGCATCATCGAGGCGATGGCGCAGGCTTACATTTCCACGAGCCTTGCCAACTCCATCGTCTTTGGTGTTTTGATCATCGTCCTGCTCGTCAAGCCTGCCGGCCTCTTGGGCAAGTACGTCCCCGAGAAGGTGTAGGTGAGCGTTATGAAGTTTCTTAAAGACAAGCAGACGCGTCACGACTTTGTTACGTACGCCATGTGCCTTGTGGCCTTCGCCATCGTGTTCTTTATGCAGTCCAACCATATGATCCCGCGCATGATCGCCGGTCAGTTGGTTCCCATTACGGCCTACATCGTCATGGCCATTTCCCTCAACCTCGTCGTCGGCATCGCGGGCGACTTGTCGCTGGGCCATGCGGGCTTTATGAGTATCGGTGCCTACACGGGTATCGTCACCGCGGTCGCCCTCGAGAGCGCTATTCCTTCCGATCCGGTGCGCCTTATCATCAGCATCGTGGTCGGCGCTATCGCCGCTGCCATCTTGGGCTTCTTGATTGGTATCCCGGTCCTGCGCCTGAGCGGCGACTATCTGGCCATCGTGACCCTGGCTTTTGGCGAGATCATCAAAGAGATCGTCACCTGCCTCATTGTGGGCGTCGACTCCCGCGGCCTGCACGTGATCTTTAACATCACGGGCAACTCTACGATCGACGACCTGCACCTGCTCGAGGACGGCACCGCCATCATCAAGGGCGCCCAGGGCGCCTCGGGCGTGTCGACGTACTCGACCTTCCTCGCCGGTGCCATCCTGGTCATGGTCGCACTCGTGATCGTGCTCAACCTGGTTCGCAGCCGTACCGGCCGTGCCATTATGGCCGTGCGCGATAACAAGATTGCAGCCGAGTCCGTAGGCATCTCCGTCACCGAGTACCGCATGATCGCCTTCGTGGTTTCCGCTGCCCTCGCCGGTGCTGCCGGAGCCCTCTTCGGCGGTAACTTCTCGCAGCTCTCAGCCACCAAGTTCGACTTCAACACGTCCATCCTCATTCTGGTGTTCGTGGTCCTGGGCGGTCTGGGCAATATGCGCGGCTCCGTCATCGCGGCGGCGCTGCTCACGGTGCTTCCCGAGCTGCTCCGTCAGTTCTCGGACTACCGTATGCTCATTTACGCTATCGTGCTGATCCTGGTCATGATCTTTACCAACAACCCGCAGCTCAAGGCGTTCTTCGCACGCATTAAGGATCGCTTTGCTTCCAAGAAGGAGGTGGCAGCCGATGCCCAGTAAATTTGAGTTCAAGAAGGGCAAGATGGTCCCGTATCCTTCTGGCGCCATCGTTCCCGATCGTGACCTGGGCGAGCGCCCTGCACTCGAGTGCATCCACCTGGGCATTGAGTTCGGTGGCCTTAAGGCAGTCGACGACTTTAGCCTGACTATCGGCAAGACCGAGATCGCCGGTCTGATCGGCCCCAACGGTGCCGGTAAGACCACGGTCTTCAACCTGCTCACCAAGGTGTATCAGCCAACGCACGGCACCATCCTGCTCGACGGAGAGGATACCTCGGGCAAGTCGGTCTATCAGGTCAACCGCATGGGTATTGCCCGTACATTCCAGAACATTCGCCTGTTCAACACCATGACGGTGGAGGACAACGTCAAGGTCGGTCTGCACAACCAGGAGCGCTATTCCGGTTTTGAGGGCGTGCTGCGCCTGCCGACGTATTGGAAGCACGAGAAGGCTGCTCACGAGCGCGCCATGGAGCTGCTGTCCATCTTTGATATGGAGCATCTGGCAAACGAGCAGGCTGGCTCGCTGCCTTACGGCGCCCAGCGTCGTCTGGAGATCGTTCGCGCGCTTGCCACCAACCCCAAACTGCTGCTGCTCGACGAGCCTGCCGCCGGCATGAACCCGTCCGAGACCGCGGAACTCATGGAGAACATCGTTAAGATTCGCGACACCTTCGGCATTGCCATCATGCTTATCGAGCACGACATGTCGCTCGTTATGAATATCTGCGAGGGTATCTGCGTGCTCAACTTTGGCAAGGTCATCGCCAAGGGCACGGCCGAGGAAATCCAGAACAACGACGCCGTTATCGAGGCATATCTGGGCAAGCAGGATAAGGGGGAGAACTAAATGGCAGAGCCGATGCTTTCCGTCTACAACATCAACGTCTGGTACGGCGCCATCCACGCCATCAAGGACATCTCCTTTAACGTCAACGAGGGCGAGATCGTTGCTCTGATCGGTGCGAACGGTGCTGGTAAGTCCACAACGCTCAAGACTGTCTCGGGCCTGCTGCGTTCCAAGACCGGCTCCATCAAGTTTATGGGCGAAGACATTACCCATACGCCTGCCGACAAGCTGGTGGGCAAGGGCCTGGCTCAGGTCCCCGAGGGCCGTCGCGCCTTTTTGCAGATGACGGTCGAGGAGAACCTGGAGATGGGCGCTTATACGCAGCCCAAGTCCACGGTTGCTCCGGGCCTTGAGCGCGTTTACGAGCAGTTCCCGCGCCTGAAGGAGCGCCGTCGCCAGGTCGCCGGCACCCTTTCGGGCGGCGAGCAGCAGATGCTCGTTATGGGCCGCGCCCTTATGAGCAACCCCAAGCTGCTCATGCTCGACGAGCCTTCCATGGGCCTGGCGCCGATTCTGATTGAGCAGATCTTCCAGATTGTAGAGGACCTGCACAAGGCGGGCACCACGGTGCTTCTGGTCGAGCAGAACGCGCAGATGGCGCTTTCCATCGCCACACGCGGCTACGTGCTCGAGACCGGCAAGATCACCATGACCGGCACGGGCCAAGAGCTCCTGCACGACGACAACGTCCGCAAAGCCTATCTTGGTGGTTAATCCATTCAACAAAGGGGCGCTGACTATCCCGGTCAGCGCCCCTTTTTAAGTTGCGGTGAAATAGGGACTAAATAGGGATCCTGGACGCCAAAACAGTCCCTATTCCACCGCAACTTCATTGGGGCGTGCGACGATGACCTTCCCAAATTAGCAACCCTAAGAACGTGCCCAACGGCTACTCTTTGCCTCAAAATAGGCCCCGTTCTGGAGTGTTTCGGAACGGGGCCTTGGTGGTTGGGATCTATTGGGTTTTGTTCGCTAGTCTACCTTTTGTCCGCATGTGGTGCAGAACTGGGCTTCGGGTACGAGCGGGGTTCCGCAGTGACGGCAGAAGCGGGCAGGCTCGGCCGGAGCTGCCGGTGCCGTCGGCATCGCAGACGCTGCGGGTGGAACGGCGTTCTGCTGGGCGCGCTTCTGACGACGACGCTGCTTGCGCTGAGGCTTGGGCGCTGCGGCTACTGCGCCGTTCGTGGTCTTCGCGCGCTTCTTGCGGACGCAAAGAACAACAATCACGCCACCGATAACTAGGACGATTGCCACGCCACCGCCAATAACAAACGGCAGGTGAGTCTGGACAAAGTAGAGCACATCCTCAGGCAGGGAATGGGGGATGTTCGATTTGTAGATGTTCACATGAAGTGTGGTGGGGTCATCGTCGTCGTAATAATCAGTCCAAATCTCGCGATCGCCGTTCATGAAATAAGGGCTGCACCAATGAGAATCAAACTCGCTCTTTGCCCCGGTTTGAGCATCGACTAGGCATGCTGAGGACCTGTCATCGTCTGTGTATCTTCCAAGTAAGACACCGCCATCATGCGAAATGTCGCAGAGGTCGCCATCGCCAAAGGGGAAGGCAATCGAGCTGATAGTGTTCCCATTTTGCAAATCGATGACGCCGAGGTTTGCCTTCTGTAAATTCAGGTAATAGCTGTCGTCGAAAAGGTCGCCGGAGCCATTGCTAAGATAAACGGGGTAGTAATTGCATGAGCCGGAAGATGAATATCCATTGGCAAAAGCGTGATCCTCGTCATTGAATATGGTACTCAGGTTGGCGTCGCGGTCGGCTTTAATCAAAAAGGAGTCACCTTGAAGAATAAGGTCTTCTGAGTCCGGGAGCTGCATTATTGAGTATATTTCGATGCTGTCTGTTATTTTATTTACTTTAATGGTGTTTGATTTGGTCGAGCCTGTTTTAATGTCGAACACTTTCAGAGTGACGGTGGATTTATCCGCATTGGTCGACACGACGTAAAAGTATTTTCCATCTTTCGAAAGTGCTACCCACGACCAATCGCTTTCTGTGCGGTCTACCTGTATCTTGTTATCAGTCTTAAGATCATAAATTGCATACGAATGGTTATCATCGGAATCGTGCTGAATAACACATGCCGTTTCTCCGTTTTCGCTAATAAAAGCATAGTCCTGAGTGTATTTTCCTGGTTCGAGCGAATGGACCGACTGTCTTTGCGTTTTAGGAGAGAAGACGACCAGGTTGGAGCCTTCTATCCAAAGCAGCCGACCATCCCACGACACGTTCATCGAATCGAGGCTTTTCTTTGGAATGTCAACGGGGGTTGTGCTGCCGTTGTCCAAATTGATGAGGGATACTTTTTTCACGCTGTTTTTGTCTTCGCGGTCAAACAGGTAACAATACCCTGAGTCTAAATCTAGGTGGCTGACATACGAGTGGTCGCTGCTGACCTTAAAGCTATACGACTTCTCAAGCTCGGGCGTCGGTACGCTGCCGCCGGCTAATGCTGCGGGAGGGGCTGCAAGCGGGGACAGTGCCGCGAGGAGGCCTATGGCGACCGCTGCGATCCTTCCGCTCTTTTGGATGCTCTTAAACATGGCAATCCTTTCCTCTAAATACGAATGCGATACTGCCATGGTTAATCGGGATTCCGAAATCTTGTTGCGCAACATTCACCATCGGCAACATTTTTCGGCCAGTTGCGCCGCCCTCAAGGGAACATTTTGAGTTGCGGTGAAATAGGGACTAAATGAAGGCTCCAGAGGCCAAAACAGTCCCTATTCCACCGCAACTTCATGGGGATGTGTGACAATGCCCGTCGGAAAACATCTGCTGTCATTGGGGGCCTATCTATGCTGTACGAGTTTTGTGCCGAGAACTTTGAGCGAGTGCCGGCGGCCATCGAGGCCAGTGCGGGGCGCATTGAGCTGTGTGACAACCTCGCCGTCGGTGGCACCACGCCTTCCGCCGGCGTTATTAGCGCTACGGTCAGCTACGCTCACGATCATGACGCGCGAGTGATGTGCATGATTCGTCCGCGTGGTGGCGACTTTCATTACAACCAGGACGAGCTGCGCATGATGGAGATGGACCTGGGCCTTGCTGTGAGTGCCGGCGTTGACGGCCTGGTCTTTGGCTGCTGCAAGCCCTGTGCCGGCGGCTGGGCGCTCGACGAGCTAACCCTCGGCGCCCTCGTTATGGCTACGGGCTGCGCGACCGAGGAGTGCAAACGCGAGCCCATCGACATCACTTTCCACATGGCGTTTGATCAGCTCTCGCCTGAGGCTCAGCTCGACGCCATTGATACGCTCGCTGACTGCGGCGTTACGCGCATCCTCACGCATGGCGGTGCGGCCGGTACGTCGATCGAGGACAACTTCGAAAACCTGGCTCGTTTAATCGAGTATGCGGGCGATCGTTTGACCATCCTTCCGGGCGGCGGCATCACTACGGCAAATCGCGACGCGGTCGCGGCGGCGCTAGGCGTCTCCGAGCTCCACGGCACCAAGATCGTGCCGCTGGAGGTATAACCCGTGGCGCTGGTATTTGACGTTCAGCAGGCGAGCGGTAAGCCCGACGATAATCGTCGCCCTGGCACCGCGTGCCCCTTTTGCGACACGGAGGGGCTTGCCAACATCATCCAGCGCGATGGTGACTGCATCTGGCTCGAGAATAAGTTCAAGACATTGCGGGCCACACGTCAGACCGTATTGATCGAGTCTGCCAATCACGACGCCGACCTGGTGACCTATGAACCGGATGAGCTGCATCATGTGATGCGGTTTGCCCTGGGCTGTTGGCAGCAGATGATCGATTCCCAACAGTACTGCAGTGTGCTCATGTACAAGAACAAAGGCCCGCTTTCGGGCGGCAGCCTCGTCCATCCACACATGCAGATTGTGGGCTTGGAACAGGAGGACGGCTATACGGCGCTGGCCTCAGCCAACTTTGAAGGCATCAGTGTCTGGCAACAGGGGAGAATCTCGGTCGACATCTCAACCGAACCGATCATGGGGTTCTTTGAGATCAACGTTTCAGCCCCGCAGGGAATCGCTGCCAGCGATGACACGAGAGACCAAGCCGAGGCGGATCTCTTCGCCGATGCGATCCAGGTAGCTCTGCGCTATATCCTGAACGAGCACCACGGTGGTCGCGCAGAGTCGTACAACCTGTTCTTCTATCACCTGGGCGGTCGGACCATTGCCAAGGCGCTGCCACGTTGGGTGGTTTCGCCCTACTTTGTCGGCTATCGTTTGGCCCAGGTCAATGCTGAGACAACGCTCGATATCGATGCTGAGCGCCTGCGTGCGCATCTGGAAACGCTCGTATAGCAAGACTAACACCCGCGTAATGCGGACAGTCTAGCGTGCCATGGCGTCGCGGCCGGCTTCGACGCGCTTGCGCTGGGCGGCGCGCTCCTCGCCGGTCAGACGCTCAAAGAGATGCCCGATAAGCGAGGCGAGTACCTGCTGAAACAGCGTTCCGCACATGACGGGAAACACGACTTCGCCCGGAAAGTACTGCGTGGCGATGACGGCGCCCGAAGAGATGTTACGCATGCCGCAGGTAAAGCACATGGTGGTCGTCTCGCTATATGGCAGATGCAGCGTATGGGCGACCAGAAAACCGACGACAAAGCCGCTGATGGCGAAGACCAAAATAAAGAGGGCGACTTCCAAGCGCACCGCGTTCATGTGCAGCACGTACTCGCTCATGGCGGTGGAGTTGGAGGCGATAACGCCCATCATCATGAATTTGCAGGCGGGCGAGAGCACGGGGGAGAGTTTTTCGTGCCCCCATCCGCGCGTGAGCTCGTTGATCACGATGCCGAGCACGGCGGGGATGGCGATCATAAAGGCCATGTCTTGCATCATGCTCGGCACATCGATCGAGACGGTGGCGCCCAGCAGGAGCTTGAGCGTGAGCGGAATCGTCACAGGGGAGATAACCGAGGACGTCAGGATGATGGTGAGCGCGAGCGGGCCGTTGCCGCCGAACATGCTAATCCACATAAAGGCAGTGACCGCCACGGGTACGCTGTACTCGAGCACGATGCCGCAGACAAGGTTGGGATTGGAGCCAAAGAATAACGATCCCATGGCATAGGCCGCGATGGGAATAAGCGCCGCCGAGACGAGCAGTGCCAAAATCAGGTGCAGGGGACGGCGGAACACCTCGGCTACCTGGTGGAAGGTGTTGCTGAGCGCACCCTGAAACGTCATAAAGGCGAAGAGGGCGGGAACAATGGGCTTGAGCACGCCAATCTGCTGGGGAAAGAGCACGCCGAGCGCCACGCAAATCGGAACGATGACCTGCATATGCCCCGCGAGGAACTTTCCCAGTCCAGTCCATTGCTTCATATGTCCCGTGACTCCCTTTATCCGCGAACTCGTTTGTATGGATATGCTAGACGCTCGTATGCGTCCGTGCGGCTGAAACGCTCGATTATTTCGAGGCTATTACCGGCATCGTTTACCGAAACCGCGGCGTGCTGCGGCGATTTGCGTCCGCGCCGCACGGTATAATAAATCCGTTCAACAGATCTGCCTGCCGAAGCGGGCATACACAGAGGACTCATCGCTATGAACCGTGAGAGGTATCGCGGCGACCTGCCCCTATCGGGGGTGGGCGCCTATGTCATCGCTTAAGACGACGCATCGCTGGGCGGTCGCTCAGCAAAACCCCGAGCTCGAAAAGGAGCTTTCGGCTGGCCTGGGCATACCCGGGCTGGTGGCGCGCATTATGGTTGCGCACGGCATTACATCCATCGAGGAAGGGCAGCTGTTTTTGACGCCTTCGCTCGATCGCGACTGGGCTGACCCACTCATTATCCCGGGCATGTCGGTCGTTGCCGACCGTGTCGAGCGCGCTATTCGCAACCACGAGCGCATCGCGGTCTTTGGCGATTTTGACGTTGACGGTATTACGTCGACCTGCCTGTTGACCGAGGCGCTGCGCACGTTTGGCGCCGATGTCACGCCGTTTATTCCGCATCGCTTTGACGAGGGCTACGGTCTTTCGCGCGCGGCGCTCGACCGCGTTAACGAGCTCGCTCGCCCTCAGCTGATCGTGACTGTCGATAACGGTATTGCCGCCAAGGAAGAGGTCTCCTATTTGGAGGACCTGGGGATCGATTTGGTGGTCACGGACCATCACGAGCCCTCCGACCAGGTGCCGCAGGGTGTGCCCCTGACCGACCCCAAGCTCGAGGACGAGGGCCCCTCGCGCGAGCTTGCCGGTGCTGGTGTGGCGCTCAAGCTGGTGCAAGTCCTGGGTGAGCGCCTGGGCAAGCCGTCGTATTGGCGTTCGCTAATCGAGGTCGCGGCGCTGGGCACCGTGTCCGACATGATGCCGCTCACGCCCGAGAACCGCGCGCTGGTTGCCGAGGGCATCCAGCAGATGCGCGTAACCGCTCGCCCCGGCTATATCGCGCTTGCCGCGCTTGCCAAGGCGGACCTTTCGAGCATTACGGCGGATGGCCTGTCATTCTCGCTCATTCCCCGCTTAAACGCTGCCGGCCGCATGGCCGATCCCAAGCTGGCGCTCGACCTGCTGCTTGCCCGCAATCCCATCGAAGCAAGCGCGCTGGCGGCTGAGCTCGAGGAAATCAACCGCCAGCGCCGTGAGATCGAGGCGGAGCTCACGCGCGATGCCATGGCAAAGGTCGAGGAGACCTATGACGGCGGGCGCGCGATCGTTGTGGGCGGCGAAGGCTGGCACGAGGGCGTCAAGGGCATCGTGGCAAGCCGTCTGACCAACCGCTATCACGTGCCGGCGCTGCTGTTCTCGATCGAGGACGGTATCGCGCGCGGCTCTGGTCGCTCGGTGGGCAAAGTTAACCTGTTTGACGCCGTCGAGCGCTGTTCCGACCTGCTGATTCGTCGCGGCGGACATGCCGGTGCGGTGGGTGTGACCATCGAGGCATCCAAGCTCGATGAATTCCGTCGTCGCCTTTCCGCCGTGCTATCGGAGATTCCCGCTGAGGACTTTGAAGACATCGACGAGGTTGCCGCCACGGTCGACCTTTCCGAGCTGAATATCGAGACTATAGAGCAGATTTCCCGCCTTGAGCCGTTTGGCCAGGGTAATAAGGTGCCGCTGCTGGCTGCCGAGGGCGTGACGATGTGCGATCGCGCCGTGGTGGGTAAGACCGGCGAGCACATGCGCTTTGTGGCGACCGATGGCGCCGCGAGCGTGCCGGCCATTATGTTCCGCGTGCCGCAAATCGATAAGCTCATCAACTGCGATAGCGCTGTCGACTTGGTGTTTGAGGCCGTTGCCGAGCATTGGCAGGGGCGTGTGAAGCCCAAGCTCATGATCAAGGATGTTCTGGTCCGCGATACCACGCTGCCCGGCGTCGACGATCCGGCATGCGAGCTTCGTCGTGGCGTGCAGCCGGCGGATTCTGGCCTGCGCCTGGAGTCGCGCAAGCGCGAGACGCTCGCCCAGCTTTCCTATACCGAGCTCACGCGCTCGCTTATTCATAGCTTTATCGGCTCGAACCAGCCGCACCGCGCGCAGGTCGAGGCGCTCGATGCCCTGGCCGATCACCAAAGTGTTCTGGCCGTTATGGGAACAGGGCGCGGCAAGTCTCTTATCTTCCATGTGCATGCCGCGCGCGAGGCGGTCCTTCGCGGGCGTGCGAGCATCTTTGTCTATCCGCTGCGTGCACTCGTTGCCGACCAGGCCTATCACCTCTCGTCGACGATGGCCGCGCTCGGTATTGGCGTAGGCGTGCTGACCGGCGAGACCGTGGAGGCGGCGCGCGATGACGTGTTTGCCGGCTTGGCTTCGGGCCGCACCGGCATCGTGCTCACGACGCCCGAGTTCCTGTCCATTCACCGCGACCGCTTTGCGCGTTCGGGACGCATCGGTTTTGTCGTTATCGATGAGGCGCATCATGCCGGTCTTGCCAAGGGCGGTGACCGCAGCGCCTATCTCGACATGCCCGATATCCTCAAGGCCCTGGGCGACCCGGTCGTTCTGGCCACGACTGCCACCGCAACGGCTCCGGTTGTGGCCGAGCTCGCCCGCGTGCTACCGATTACCCGTACGGTGGTCGACGAGACGGTGCGCGAGAACTTGCAGCTCGAGGATGACCGAGACCTTGCGAGCCGCGAGAACCGCCTGGTGTCAATCGTGGCGACGGGGGAGAAGACCGTCATCTACGTCAACTCGCGCGACCAGTCCGTGGCGCTTGCTAAGACGCTGCGCAAGCGGGTACCCGATTGCGCGACCCGCATCGCGTTTTATAACGCGGGGCTTGCGCGCTCCGATCGTCGCCGTGTCGAGGAGGCGTTTCGAGACGGCAGCCTCAGCTGCATCGTTTCGACCTCTGCCTTTGGCGAGGGCGTCAACCTGCCCGATATCCGCCATGTCGTGCTCTACCACATGCCGTTTGGCAGCATTGAGTTCAACCAGATGAGCGGACGCGCCGGTCGCGACGGCCAACCTGCCGTGATTCACTTGCTCTACTCGTCGCGTGACGCTCGCATTAACGAGCGCCTGCTCGACTGCTACGCGCCCGAGCGCGATGAGCTCGTCACGCTCTATCGCGCGCTGCAGACCATGTGGCGCTCCAACCGCGGCAAGACCGGAGACGACTCGTTTAGTGCGAGCGATATCGATATCGCGCAGATGTGTCTTGCCATCGATGCCCGCACGCCGGTCGATGAGCGCTCGGTGGCAAGCGGTCTGGGAATCTTCGAAGAGCTTGGTTTCTGTCGCGTTTCGGGGTTTGACGACACCCGTCGCATCGCGATGGCAGAAAACCCGGGCCGTGTGCAATTGAGCAGGTCAATCCGCTATTTGGAGGGCTTACGCTCGCGCATGGAGTTCTCGGCTTTCCGGAGCTGGGCGCTCGATTCGTGCGCTTCTGATATGCTAGCCAAAGTTAACCGCCCGATCGTACCGCGGGCCTAGGGGAAGGGGACCTCGATGGATGCCGCAGCCCGTACCGCCCATGATTCCACCCTCCAGCCGTTTTCGGAGATGGAGCACTATAAGCATGCCGATGAGCTGCCGCCCGAGATTATGGCGGACAGCTACGACAAGCTGGAGCGCCTGTGCCTCAAATATATGAATGAGGACGACTTCTCTAAGGTGGAGCAGGCCTATTGCTTTGCTGCCGAGAAGCACTGCAACCAAAAGCGGCGCTCGGGTGAGATGTACATCAACCATCCCGTCGAGGTGGCTATCATTTTGGCAGATCTCAAGATGGACTGCGATGTGGTGTGCGCCGCGCTGCTGCACGATACCGTCGAGGATACCGAGACCTCGCTTGCCGATGTTTCCGGCCTGTTTGGCGATACGGTGGCCGAGCTCGTCGATGGCGTGACCAAGCTCACCAACATCGAAGTCGACAGCATGGACGAGAAGCAGGCCCTCACGCTGCGCAAGATGTTCCTCGCCATGTCCAAGGACATCCGCGTCATTATCGTTAAGCTTGCCGACCGCCTGCATAACATGCGTACGCTGGCGGCCCTTCGCGAGGACCGTCGCCTGTTTAAGGCTCGCGAGACCATGGACGTGTATGCGCCCCTGGCCGACCGTCTGGGCATGAGCTCTATTAAGTGGGAGCTCGAGGACCTGTCCTTCTTCTACCTGGAGCCCGATGCCTACCAGCGCATTGCGCGCATGGTGGCTGAGTCGCGCGAGGTCCGTGAGCGCTATCTGGCCGAGACCATCAAGACGCTCACCGACGAGCTCAACCGCATTGGCCTGGAGGGCTTCCAGATCAATGGTCGCTCCAAGCACTATTGGTCTATCTACCAAAAGATGAAGCGCAAGGGCAAGGAGTTCTCCGAGATCTACGATTTGGTGGCGCTGCGCGTTATTACCCATTCGGTGCGCGATTGTTACTCCACGCTCGGCGCGGTGCACACACTATGGCACCCCATGCCCGGTCGCTTTAAAGACTATATCGCCATGCCCAAGGTCAATAACTACCAGTCGCTCCATACGACGGTTATCGGCCCCACGGCCCGCCCGCTCGAGATTCAGATTCGAACCTATGAGATGCATGAGCAGGCCGAGTACGGCATTGCCGCCCACTGGCTGTATAAGAAATCGGGCGGATCGTCTGCTTCCAAGACCAATGACGCTCAACGTTTGGACGACCAGATTAACTGGCTCAAACATTCGCTCGATTGGGCGGCTTCTGACGAGATTACGGACGCCAAGGAATACCTGCATTCGCTGAAGGTCGACCTCTTCGATCAAGAGATCTTCGTCTTTACGCCCAAGGGCGAGGTCATGGCGCTTCGTGCCGGCTCCACGCCGCTCGACTTTGCCTACGCTGTTCACACCGAGGTGGGCAACCACTGCGTCGGCGCTAAGATCAACGGTGCGGTGGCCCCGCTTACGCACGAGATCAAGACGGGCGACCGCGTTGAAATCCTGACCAACAAGAGTTCCAAGCCGTCGCGTGATTGGCTCAAGATCGTTAAGACACCTTCCGCCAAGTCAAAGATCCGCCGTTACTTCGCCGCCGCGACCAAAGACGATGACGCTGCCGCCGGCCGCGATATACTGGCCAAAGACCTGCGCAAGCGCGGGTATGGCATCTCTACGCCGCGATCCACGCGTGCGCTCAACGCCGTGGCGGAGCAGCTGAACTTCAAGCAGCTCGAGGACCTGTTTGCCGCCGTCGGCGCCGGCAAGGTTGCCCCGCGCGCTGTGGGTAACAAGGTCGAACAAATCTTGGACCCCAAGCCCGAGGAACAGCTCACCAAGGCCGAGGCTATCGCCGAGGTCGTCAAGCAGCCGGCCCGAGGCTCCAACCGCAAGCCGCAAAAGCGCGGCAAGAGCGCCAGCAACGGCATTATCGTCAAGGGCGAGAGCAACAGCGGCCTGCTGGTCCGTCTGGCGCATTGCTGCAATCCGGTGACGGGCGACGATATCGTCGGCTTCATCACGCGCGGCCGTGGCGTTTCGGTGCATCGCGCCAACTGCCCCAACGTCAAGGGTCTTATGGAGCATCCCGAGCGCATGATCGAAGTGGAGTGGGACGGCGCAGCCGACACCCTCTTCCAGGTCGAGATCGTGGTCGAGTGCCTGGACCGCATGGGCCTGCTCAAGGATGTCACCATTGCCATTGGCGATGCGGGCGGCAATATCCTTTCTGCCGCCACGTCGACCAACCGCGAGGGTATTGCAACCCTGCGCTTTATGGTCGAGATCTCGGACGCGAGCGGTCTGGATCCGCTGCTGGCTTCCATCAGCAGTGTCGATTCGGTCTACGACGCTCGCCGTCTTATGCCCGGCGAAGGCGGAGCTCAGCTCAAGCGCCGTGTGTAGGTGCGAGAGCCTCTCAGCATCATAGATATTGGTTACGTTCGAGGCATCGTTTGGTGCCTCGAACGTATTTTAGAAGGAGGGTATGCGCATGGGCGATATGACTTTGGACCTGACACCCCGAGGTGCAGCTTCGATTGAGGCACTCGTCAACGGCCCGATTCAGACCAACAGTTACGCCGTGATTTCGAATGACGAGTGCTTAATCGTCGATCCGGCGTGGGAGGGCGAGCGTCTTGTGGAGCATATCCGCACCGCGCATCCCGAAGTTCGCGTACTCGGCTCTGTCTGCACGCACGGTCATGCCGACCATGTTGGCGGGGTCGCCGGGGTTCGAGCTGTCGTTGGCGACAGCGCACTATATGAGTTGTGCGCTAAGGACGTGACGGTGCCTCGCGCAAATATCGAGGAGCAGCGCGCCATGTGGGGTATTGAGACGCCCGATCCGGGCGAGCCGACGCGGCTGCTTGCCGAGGGCGATACGATTGAATTGGGCGATATCTGCCTGCAGGTGATCGAGACGCCGGGGCATACGCCGGGCGGCATCGTCCTGTTCGCCGCGACCGAGCAGGGGAACATCGCCTTTGTGGGCGACACGCTTTTCCCGGGCAGCCACGGTCGTACCGATCTTTCCGGCGGTGACGAGGCGGCGATTATGCGCTCGCTCTCCAAACTTGCCAAGACGCTTCCGCCCGATACCGTTTGCTTGACGGGCCATGGCGATTCGACCACGATGGCGCGCGAACTTATGCAGAATCCGTTTATGCAGATGTAGGCTCGAAGCCGTCTTTCGAATCACGAAGACCGCTCAATCGTCAAGCTATTTTCCCCAGTGGGTCGATTCTGTGGGGCAAACGGTCAAAATTTGTCCAATCGGATGGTATTCGTGAACAAACGAACGTTTATGCTCGGGTATGTCGTGGTAAAATCTCAGGCGTTATCGGAGCAACCTTACAGGAGGTTTCTTTTATGCTCGTCAACGCAGCAGACATGCTCAAGAAGGCCGAGGCCGGCAAGTACGCTCTCGGTGCCTTCAACACCAACAACCTCGAGTGGACCCTGGCTATTCTCCAGGCCGCCGAGGAGGCCAAGTCTCCGCTGATCCTTCAGTGCACCGCTGGTGCCGCTAAGTGGATGGGCGGTTTCAAGGTCTGCGCCGACATGGTCAAGGCTGCCGTCGAGGCCACGGGCGTTACCGTCCCCGTCGCCCTTCACCTCGATCACGGTTCTTACGAGGACTGCTTCAAGTGCATCGAGGCCGGCTTCACGTCCATCATGTATGACGGCTCTCACGAGGAGACCTTCCAGCTTAACCTCGACCGCACCAAGGAACTCGTTGAGCTTGCCCACTCCAAGGGCATGTCCATCGAGGCCGAGGTCGGCGGCATCGGCGGCACCGAGGACGGCGTGACCTCCAACGGCGAGCTCGCTGACCCCGCTGAGTGCAAGCAGATTGCTGACCTGGGCGTCGACTTCCTCGCCTGCGGTATCGGCAACATCCACGGCGTGTATCCCGCCGACTGGGCTGGCCTTTCCTTCGAGCGTCTGGGCGAGATCAAGGCTCAGACCGGCGACCTGCCCCTCGTTCTGCACGGTGGTACCGGCATCCCCGAGGATCAGATCAAGAAGGCCATCTCCCTGGGTATCTCCAAGATCAACGTTAACACCGATCTGCAGCTCGTCTTCGCCAAGGGCGTTCGCGAGTATATCGAGGCTGGCAAGGATCAGCAGGGCAAGGGCTTTGACCCCCGCAAGCTCCTCAAGCCTGGTCGCGACAACATCGTTGCCCGCACCAAGGAGCTCATGGAGGAGTTTGGCTCCGTCAACAAGGCGTAAGTGTCGCTAAACTTCCCGCCGGAAGCCCCGTCTCCCTACACTGTTTCCTTTGCGCTCACCTGGCTTTGCCAGAAGTCGCGCCAAGGAAACAGTTCCGGGGGACGGGGCTTCCTTTGTTTAACGCCGCAGGGTTACGAGGCTGAATTAAGATGGCTACTGGCTTCGCCAGAAGTCGCGCGACGGAATCAGCTCCGGGGAAACGGGGCCTCCTTTGTTAACTCGCTACAGGGTTACTGGGCTGAATTCATTTTTAGAGGTACCGTTTATCGGTGTTGAGGGTTCCTTTATTGGGGCTTTCTTTTTTTATCTCGCTACAATGGGCTTCAAGAGTTCTAATGACTTGGAGTTTGGTATGGCTGTTATTAATGTGCTGCCTTCGGATGGGAAGGTCATTGACGAGGGTCCTGTTGGTTGCTCTGTTGATGTTTGCTGTGATGATTTCCGTCATCTCGATATTGGACTGCCGCCCGAGATTCTTCGTCTCAAGGATGCCGGATATTTGACGCAGGCTGTTGCGGCTTGTGATCGTCTTTTGGGGCAGAATCCCGATCCCTCGTTGGCCGCTTGCGTTCGTGCCGAGCGGTATCGCATGCTTGAGACGCCGCTTCATTTTTCGGTGTCGCGCGCTCGGGCTATTGCGATGATTCGCGAGGAGTGGCCTGAGTTTACCGAGGAGCAGTTTGACGATTTGATTGACCGTAAGCGTATTGACTGGCGCTTTATCGATGGCGAGCTGTTCGTTCTCGACAACTTCCTCGATTCGCTTCGCGTATATCCCAAAGAGGTCCCCGGCATGCGTCCCGATTCTACGGACGGAATAGCACTGCGCAACGAGATGCTCAAGGAGATGGAGTCGCAAAACGGATTGACTCGCGTTATTACGCTTCAGGCGTCCTTGTCTGTCCCCGGCGCTCTAGAGGGGGAGACCGTTTGCGCTTGGCTTCCCGTCGCGGCTGCCTGCCGTCAGCAGTCTCGGGTCGAGATTCTCGACATGACGCCGGAGGGTACTGTTGCTCCCGCGAACGCTTCGGCGCGTACCGCCTCGTGGTCTTCTTCGAGTGAGCGCTCATTCTCGGTGACCTATCGTTATCACATCGATGCCGCTTATCGCGATATCTATGGGGGTGCGCTTCCGGCGCATCCGTGTATGGACGCGCCGCTGTCCGAGGATATTTCCGAGGACCGTCCGCACATTGCATTCACGCCGTATCTGCAGCAGCTGACGGCCGGTGTTGCTGACGGACTCGAGGATCCGCTCGATCGCGCTCGTGCTATCTATGATTACCTGACACAGCATATCGACTATCGCTATCAGCCGCCGTACTTGCTTTTGGGATCTATTGCCGATGACTGTGCGCATTCGCTCCGCGGCGATTGCGGCGTTATGGCGCTCACGTTTATCACCATGTGCCGTATCGCGGGCGTGCCTGCCCGTTGGCAGAGCGGCCTGTATGTTGCGCCCGATTCGGTGGGGTCGCACGACTGGGCAGAGTTCTATACGCCGCAGACCGGTTGGCTCAACGCCGACGTGTCATTTGGATCTTCTGCTCGCAGGATGGGGGAGGAGTGGCGCCGCCGTCACTACTTTGGCAATCTCGACCCGTGGCGTATGGTGGCCAACAATCGATTCCAGGCAGAGTTTGAGCCCTCTTTCGACGGCATGCGCGAGGACCCTTACGATAACCAGATGGGTGAGGCTTCGGTCGACGGTCGCGGATGCCGTCAGCGCGAGATGCTCCGCACGGTCGAACTCATCGAAATGCTCGAAGTTCCATTTTCGGACTAATCGGTAGAAAGCTGTGATAAACTAACTCACGCATTGCGTGCCCGAGTGGCGGAATTGGCAGACGCAGTGGACTCAAAATCCACCGTTGGCAACAACGTGCGAGTTCGAGTCTCGCCTCGGGCACCATACATGCAAGTGAGCGTTCAAGGGGGTTGCGGCCCCCTTTTTCGTGCCGAACTCGCGTGAGCGCGCGAAGCGTTAAGCAAACAGGCCTGTGGCCTGTCTGTAGCGGAGCGTGGCGAGGGCGCCACGCGCCCGAAGCCCGGGGCTTCGCGAAGCGAAGGCCCTTCGAGTCTCGCCTCGGGCACCATACATGCAAGCGAGCGTTCAAGGGGGTCAAGGCCCCTTTTTCGTGTACGTAATGTGATAACGCGCTGTACGTGTTATTATTCGCAAGGCGTTGTTCCCGCAATGCCCTAAAGAGGAACCCGAGGGTTCCCACCTTTTGGCGCCAATGAGCAGCTGACTGGTCATACAAATTAGATTCTCTTCCTCAAATCGAGGATGTCTATGTGTACGACCTGGTTGCTGAGAAGCGCCGGGTTATTTTTTTATGAATGGAGGTAGGGAAAATAGCTAAGTCTGATGACACCCGCATCAACGACGAGATTACTGCATCTTCGTGCCGTTTGATTGGCGTCGATGGCTCTCAGCTCGGCCTGTTCGCCATCCGCGATGCCCAGCGCGTCGCCGACGATCAGGGTCTCGACCTGGTCGAGATCGCTCCCAACGCGGAGCCGCCGGTCTGCAAGGTCATGGACTACGGTAAGTTCAAGTACCAGCAGGCCATGAAGGCCAAGGCTGCTCGTAAGAACCAGTCCAAGGTCGAGGTCAAGGAAATGAAGTTCCGACCCAAGATCGACGTTGGCGACTACGAGACCAAGAAGGGCCACGTTCTGCGTTTCCTCAAGAAGGGCGCACGCGTTAAGATCACCATCATGTTCCGCGGCCGTGAGATGGCTCACCCGGAGCAGGGCCTTAACGTTCTCGAGCGTCTCGCCGAGGATCTCAAGCCTTACGCTACGGTCGAGTCCAAGCCTAAAATGGAAGGCCGTAACATGCTTATGCTGCTCGCCCCGATTAAGGGCGCCTTCGATGAGGATAAAGCGGCAAGCGATACCAAGTAACTAGTGTTCTGTAACCGATTAAGGAGTATTTCATGCCTAAGATGAAGTCCCACAGCGGCACCAAGAAGCGTTTCCGCAAGACTGGTACCGGCAAGCTTATGCGCGCCAAGGCTTTCAAGAGCCACATCCTGAGCAAGAAGTCCACCAAGCGTAAGCGTGGCTTCCGTCAGGAGACCGAGATCGCCGCTGCCGACCGCAAGGTCATCAAGTCGCGTCTCGCCTAAGTTCGCGTTCCCGTTTTTCGTTTTACCGTCTAGGAGTTGATAGAACATGGCACGTATTAAGCGCGCTGTTGCCGCCAAGAAGAAGCGCCGTACCGTTATGCACCGTGCGAAGGGTTACTACGGTGCCGCTTCGCGTACTTACAAGCATGCTAAAGAGCAGGTCCAGCACTCCCTGCAGTATCAGTATCGTGATCGCCGCAACAAGAAGCGCGAGATCCGTTCTCTCTGGATCACTCGTATCAACGCTGCTGCTCGCCTGAACGACATCTCTTACTCTCAGTTCATGCACGGCCTGAAGGTTGCCGGCATCGAGCTCGACCGCAAGGTCCTGGCCCAGATGGCTTACGAGGACATCGAGTCCTTCAACGAGCTGGCTACCATCGCCAAGAAGGCTCTCGAGGCCTAATAGATTCTCTTGAATCGCTAGGGGAGTGTCGCGTTGTGCGCGGCGCTCCCTCTTTTTATCTGAGGCGCGGTTTACATTGCTAAAAGCGCGGGTAGATAAACACTTACAGGTGACCGATCTCTATATATTCCTGAACCAAAGGGTCATCATCTGATACGTGCGGAAGATCCGCACCAGTCTTTCTATTACCTATAGAAAGCAATATGTTGTGTAGGATTTGTGAAGAGTGGAATTGACGTCCCACAGGGCCCCTCCGGTCTGGCAATATATCTCCTTGCCGCGCGGCCCGGTCGGACCGGATCAGCCGCAAAGCGTGCACCTTGAGAACCGGATACTGCGAGGATGGACACTTCAAGTGTCGCATCCGGGCAGACATCGAACCATTTGAAATGGTCTAACTT
>JAGZSF010000005.1 GCA_018381235.1 Collinsella sp.
GCACGGGCCGATACTCAAAGCCCATTGTGGCATCCCGAGCCCGCGGAAAGAAGCTGCGCCGCGGGGGAGGCGACCCAAATGGCTTTCTCATATCGTCTTGTTTTAATCACCATGATTATTTTGCTTAAAGCAACAACGTTCCCGCTCGATGTAACCACCGAATCAAAACGTGTACATCAGCCACCAAAATCGACATTTTTCGACATGTTTGGAGGCTGATGTACACGAATGCGAAATCTCCACCGCCTAAAAGCGCCCTCCACATGTCTGGACTCTCTATGCTTACGCTGGATAGACATCGCCGGAACGGGTATAGTATCGAAAGTTTTGTCGTTAACCAGCGGGGGAGTCCTGTGGGCATCAAAAAGAAGATCAAAAAGGAGCTTATCGGCACTTCCGATTACCCGTCGAATAAGATCTTTACGATCTCCAATTTCATCACCTTTACGCGCCTGATCCTCACCCTGGTATTCCTGTACCTGTTTGTGACGGATAACAACCGTGTCATCGCCATCGTTATCTACGCCGTTGCCGCCTCCACCGACTGGATGGACGGGCAGATCGCCCGCATGACTAAGACGGTCTCGTGGCTCGGCAAGGTCATGGATCCCATTTGCGACCGCGCGCTGCTGTTCACCGGCGTGCTGGGACTGGTGGTCCGCGGAGAGCTGCCCATCTGGGTCTGCGTGCTCATTATCGGCCGCGACATCTATCTGGGCATCGGCACGCTTATCGTGCGTCATTATCACCGTCGCCCCATCGATGTCGTCTTCCCCGGAAAGATTGCCACAGCGCTGCTCATGACCGGCTTCTCGCTCATGCTGCTCGGGTTCCCCGTTATTGACGGCCTGCATCTTTTACCTTCAACCCTTAAGGCCTTCCCGGGCCTCAACGGAAGCTCGGTGCCCCTCGGCATCTTCTTTGTGTACGGCGGCGTGATCTTCTCCATGCTCACGGCTGTCATCTACTCCATTAAGGGCGGAGTGGCCATTAAACAGGCTCTCGCGCATCCCGAGGACGAGGACACCGACTTTCTGAACCCTGAAATCGAAGACTGATTCGTTGGGGTATGATTACGTACGGTTCATTATTTGCGGCACGTCCGCGATAAGTTAGGGGTTGTCATGGACAACATGGTTAACAATATGCCTCAGAATGATAAGACTGCTGACGCTACCTGCGTATTCCGCGTGCCTTCAAGCGACGTCACCGTTCCCGACCTCATGGCCAACGTGCGCATCACCGCCCCCGTTCTGTCCATCGTCAAGGGTCCGCAGACTGGTGCCGCCTTTGAGCTCGAGGACGACGTGACCACCATCGGCCGAGATCCCGCGAACGGCATCTTCCTCAACGACATGACTGTTTCGCGCAGCCACGCGCGCATTATTCGCGAGGGCCTCGGAGCTCGCATCGAGGACCTGGGCTCGCTCAATGGCACCTGGGTCGACGGTGCCATAGTCAACGCGGCCCCGCTGCACGACGGTTCTTCCGTCCAGATCGGTACGTTTACGCTCATCTACCACGAGAGCACGCCGGAGCGCATCGAAACCGGTGAGTAGGGAATGGCCGAACGCAACTATCTGAGTATCGGCCAAGTCGTCAACCTACTTCGAGGCGCATACCCCGATCTTTCGAACTCAAAAATTAGATTTCTAGAGGATGAGGGGCTCATTACCCCTCATCGTACGCCTAAGGGATACCGTCAGTACTCCAAGGAGGACGTTGATCGCCTGGAGGTCATTCTGCACTTGCAGAAGACTCGCTACATGCCGCTCAACGTAATTAAGCAGCGCTTGGAAAACGCCACGGACCTGTCAACGCTCGCCTACGAGGTGGGCTTGCTGTCCGATGTTCCACTCAAGACGGAGCCCAAGGAGACAAAGCAAAAGCTGCATCCTATCGAGACCATTCCCGATATGCTGGGCGTCGAGATTTCGTTTATCCGCTCGCTCGCCGAGAACGACCTCATTCGCATCATCAAGAGCCCGCAAAATCGTGAGCTCGTCGATGGTCGCGATTTCCCGATCATCCGCTACTGCTCCGAGCTGTCGCGCTTCCATATCGAGCCGCGCAACCTGCGTCAGTACGTGTCTTCCGCCAACCGCGAGTCCTCGATGTTTGAGCAGGTGCTCGTGAGCATGCTCGGCATGGATACCTCCGATGACGAGCGCGACGCCAAGCTCGAGCGTGCGTTTAAGAAGCTTCACGACCTAACGGAAGGTGTGCACACTGCGCTGCTCAAGAACCGCGTTTTTGAGTCGCTCAACGCCGTGGTCGAGGACGCCGACATCGATGCACTCGATGAGGAAATCACTCGCTCCGAGTCCACCAAGGCCAAAAACGAAGAGACAGCCATGCCGGCTTCGCACGAGGATTCTCTCGTAAAGCCGCTCAAGGTCGTCGCCCCTTCGCAATCCGGCGCCGCCACCGCAGGCAAATAACCTCAGCTGAAATTTCGGCAACCCATTGAAAGGTCATGCAATGTACGACTTCGAATCTCAAATCGTCGACATCCCCGACTATCCCGAGCCCGGAGTCATCTTTAAAGACATCACGCCGCTCTTTGGCAATCCCGAGGCGCTCAAAGCCATGACCGATGCCCTCGCCGAACACTTTGCCGGCATGGGAATCACCAAGGTCGTGGGTCCCGAGGCTCGCGGCTTTATGGTTGGCGTACCGGTGGCTGTAGCCCTTGGCGCCGGCTTTGTTCCCGCACGTAAACCGGGAAAGCTGCCGCGCGAGACCGTGAGCCAGAGCTACGAGCTCGAGTACGGCACCGATTCAATTGAGATCCATGCCGACGCTATCAGCTCTAAAGATACCGTGTTGATTCTGGACGACTTGGTCGCGACGGGCGGAACCGTCGAGGCAACAGGTAAACTGGTGCGAGATATGGGCGCAAAGCTTGTCGGTTACGGTTGTATCCTTGAGCTTGCGTTTCTCAACCCGCGCGAGAAGCTCACGCCGTCTAATGACGATGTGGAGCTCTTTAGTCTGGTGACGGTGGACTAGCCGTTACCCTTAGTTAGTGGAAAGGAAGCTACATGCGCACAGCAAACACGCACAAAAACATGGCACGCTGCGCTGCTACGGCAACCCTCGCTTGTGTTTTGGGCTTGGGCCTCGCGGCTCCTGCCTACGCCGATACCGCATCCGACCTTGCCGCTGCTCGTACTAAGCTCGAGCAGATCGGTACCCAAACCCAGCAGATTTACGATGAGCTCGCCACGCAGACGCAGGCGCTCGATCAGACTGCTGGCGAGATCACGCAAAAGCAGCAGGAAATTGCCGATGGTCAGGCCAAGCTCTCGACCTATGTCGCCGGCGAGTACAAAACCGGCGGCCTGAGCCTGCTTCAGGTTCTGACGGGCGTCGATGACCTGAGCGATATGCTCAACCGTCTGTTCTACTACGGGAAAGTTTCCGATAAGCAGGCTCAGACCATTCAAGAGGTCAAGGAGCTTAAGCAGCAGCTCACCGATAAGCAGGCCGAGCAGGAGAAGAACGTCGCCGCCACGCAAAAGAAGGTCGACGAGCTTAATGCCCAGCAGGCTGAAGCCCAGAACGTCGTAAATTCCCTGGATTCGCAGCTGCAGGCCGAGCTTGCCGCCGAGGCCGAGGCCAACGCCGCGCTTCAGGCCGGCATCAACGCCAGCACCGCCGAGAAGGCCACGGTGAGCAACGAGACTGCCGGTACGACCGAGAACACCAACAACGGTGGCCAGACCAGCAATAACAACAACCAGGGCGGCAACACTCCGGCTCCTACGCCGGCACCTGCTCCGACGCCGCGGCCCTCCACACCTGCTCCGGCTCCGACGCCTTCTGCTCCGAGCCAGTCCGTCGACGGCGGTTCTGTTGTCTCGCGTGCATACAGCAAGCTTGGTTGCGCTTATTCCTGGGGCGGCATTGGACCGAACAGCTTCGATTGCTCTGGTTTTGTTAGCTATTGCCTCACTGGTCGCTATTGCCGCCTGGGCACCACGGGTACCTTTATGGGCTGGACGCGTGTGTCCGATCCGCAGCCCGGTGACGTTGTGGTCAACTCGTACCACACCGGCATTTACATCGGTGGTGGTCAGATGATTCATGCTTCCGACTACAACACGGGTGTTATCATCAGCTCCGTTGCCGCCGGCATGAACAATAACTACATCTTCGTGCGTTACTAAGTCATCTTACACAGCGTGTGAATGTGGACCTCGTGGCTTTAAGTTGCGAGGTCCATTCTTTTATCTTTAGTCCAGGCCGCTATCTAGTTTTGAATACTAGATAGCGGCCCAATCGGTCAGCAAGAAAGCTATAATTGTTGAAGAACAATTAGAAAGGACCCTCTATGAGCTGGGCACTTATCTCCGATTCAAGCTGTAACCTCCGCGATTGGCAACCGACCGCACCCCATACCACCTTTGCATTTGCGCCCCTCAAAATTCGAGTGGGGGAGCGTGAATTCGTCGATGACCTTTCGCTCGATGTTCATGAGCTCAACTGCGCTGTTCAGGCGGAGACGAACGCTTCTTCGAGCGCTTGTCCCAGCGTAGGGGAGTGGGCCGAGCTCTTCAAATTGGCAGACAAGACCATCTGCATGCCGATCTCTGAGGGCGTGTCGGGCAGCTACAACGCGGCAGCCACGGCTCGCGATATGGTTCTTGCCGAGGAGCCCGACCGACAGATTCATCTAGTCAATTCACGCGCAGCTGGCGGCAAAATGGACCTCATTTTCTTGCTGTTTGACCGCTATCTTGCAAGCAATCCGGATGTCGCATTCGAGGACGCTTGCGCATACTTTGATAGCCTTGAGCAGAACAGCAAAATCCTCTTCAGCTTGTGCAATTACGAAAACCTCGCCAAAGCCGGACGTATCCCTAAGGCAGCCGGCGTCATTGCCAACAAACTCAATATCCGCATTTTGGGCACGGCGAGTGAGGCCGGTAAAATCGAACTCGTCGGGCACACGCGTGGCGAAAAGAAGATGCTCAACAAGATCATCGACACTATGGAAGCCGAGGGCTTTACGGGCGGTGAGGTCATCATCGATCACGTTGAGAACGAAACTGGAGCCCAGGCGCTTACTGATCGCATAGTCGAACATTGGCCCGGCTCCAAGACCATCATCATGCCCTGCAACGGCCTGGATTCCTATTACGCTGAGATGCACGGCCTGATCATCGGCTACGGCATGGGCGTAGCTTCGGGCAAATAAAGTCCAACCAGGCAAAAAACGGGCGGGACAAAGCGACAGATGGCTCTTTGTCCCGCCCGTTTTATACGTCGGCTAGCTATTAAACCCGTTGAACTTGAGATAGCTCATCAAGTACGCCTTCGAAACAAAGGACGATACGGCACTGCGCACAAGCAGCGACTCGCGTGTGACCTGATGCGCCGTATCGGGAACCGGCGTCTGCTCGATAGAAAACGCGGCGCGAATCGATGCCTCAAGCTGGTCGACCACATAATCGAAGGCAGTCGGGGCATCGTAGCTCAAACGCTGAATGTTAAAGAGTGCCTGCACCGCAGCAATAGGTAGCACATGCTTAAAGATGCAGATAGCGATCAGGCGGGCAATCTGCTCGCGACCATACTGCTTTTTGACCGGAGCAGGCACCAGGCCGACCTTCACGTAGTTATTGATCATCGATGGCGTAATGATAGGCTGCTCAACGCAAATAGACAGCGGCTCCATCCACAGCGCAACATACTCAATAACTTGGTCGCGGTAGAGTGTCACATTTGGCAACTGGTTATAGCGCGGCAGACTCAACATATTGAGTTTGCGCACGATATCGGACTGAATAAATGCATCGGGCAACACAGTGGGTTGAATATCCTCAGGCTTAATGCTGACCGATGTATCGGACATAGGGATAACGCGTTTGGCGTGGTTCATAAGGATCCTCCGTTCATTAGCTATATTGTATTCTAGGTTATCTAGTTTTGCATACCATATAGCCGGCAAGTAAAAGTGGTTGGACAGCACATTGATACACCGCCCAACCACTTCGTTTAAAGATAGCAACCTTACATAAGATATATTATCGTACTTATCTACGGAGAAATGCGTATGCGCTGGTTGCCGCTATGGCTCCGTCAGAAACCGCGGTCACAACCTGGCGCAAACGCTTGGAAC
This sequence comes from Collinsella sp., assembly GCA_018381235.1. Classification (GTDB taxonomy): domain Bacteria; phylum Actinomycetota; class Coriobacteriia; order Coriobacteriales; family Coriobacteriaceae; genus Collinsella. The sequence goes on from JAGZSF010000005.1 coordinate 6,128, forward strand.
GGATATCGCCTGCGGCAAATAGACCTGGCGTGCGGGTCGCCATGGATTCATCAGTCAGAATGCCGCCATCAGGCGCCAGATCGACTAGATGCTCGACAAGTTCGGTATGGGGTTGCGTCCCGGTATAGACAAAGATGCCGAAAGAGCCGGGCTCAAATGACTCGGTATGAATTTCCCCGGATGAATTGTCCTTAAAGGCGATCGTCGTTGGCATGGCTTCGCCCGAGAGCTCCACAATACTAGTTTGGTACCTAACTGTAATATTGTCCTTTTCGAGTACTTTCTGAACAACACCATCAGGCGCACGGAACTGGTCGCGGCGCAGCACGATGGTCACACTGCTGGCAATGTCTGACAGGAACAGTGCCTCTTCGCATGCCGAATTGCCACCACCGATTACAAAGACCTGTTTGCCGCGGAAGAACATGCCGTCACATGTTGCGCAATATGAAACGCCACGACCGCGATAGGTATCCTCGCCAGCGAAACCTGCCGGACGCGGGGTGGCACCCATGCAAGCGATAACGCTCGAGGCCAGCGTGTCGCCCATGTCGTGATGCACCGTAAACAGCGCTGCATCGGCATCGTAATCGATACCCGTAACCATGCTCCATGCGACCTGCGCTCCCAGGCCCTCTGCATGCTGCTGAAAACGCTCGCCGAGTTCGGCGCCACTCAAGAGCGGAATGCCCGGATAGTTCTCGACTTCATTGGTCGTGGCGATCTGTCCGCCCGACATGCCCTGTTCAATCACGGTCGTCGTTAGGTTGGAGCGCGCCGCATAAATGGCCGCAGCATAGCCCGCAGGGCCGCCACCGATAATCGCAACATCGATCGGCTGATCGGTAGTCATGAAGAGACCTCCTGTCGAAAGATTGGCGTTCTTTGCGCTCATACCCAAATTTAGGCGAACGTGACACTCATGCACTACAATGATTCATTGCGAAACAAAGATGAAGGGGAGTTATCGATGGATCAAACGCAGACGAGCAACGACGCTCCCCTGCCAACGCAAAGCACTCCCCAACCGGAGCAAATGACCGTTTCACCTGCACAAAAACCCCTAGTAACCATTGTGCACGCATCGGTTGGATCGGGCCACAAAGCCGCCGCCAACGCGATTGCACAAGCATTTGATCTTATCCGCGGCACCAAGGGAATCCCTGAGGATATTGAAATTGAAGTGCTCGATATCCTTGATTTTGGACGTATTAAATTCGACGGCAATAAGACCGCGGCTTCTTTTACGGGAGCCACACGCCCCATTTACGACCTGACCTGGCGATATACGCTTACGGGACATCTTCTCTGGGGCGGCGGCACAGCATGGTCACGAATTATGTTCCCCGCCTTCAACGAATACGTCCGGACCCGCAGGCCCATAGCCGTGGTCGCAACACACATTACGGCGGCCAACGTCGCTGTGGGCGCCCGCGTCATCACGGGTATTGATTTTCCGGTCATCTGCGTGCCGACCGATTACGAAGTCGAAGGATTTTGGCCCCACAAGGACACCGACCTATTCTGTGTAGCCAACGAGTTTATGGCCGAAACGCTGCGCCCGCGCAAGGTTCCCGAGGCAAAGATTCGCATTACCGGCATCCCTATTCGCGCCGGATTCGACACGAATTACGATCGCGAGGAAGAGCTAACCAAGTTCAACCTCCCCACCGACAAGACCGTCGTGCTGGTAATGGCCGGCGCCAGCTTGCCCCAGCCTTACGTCCGCTTTCGCGCGGCGATGGACCACACCCTCCCCTTCCTGCGCAGCTTCGAAGACATGCACTTTGTCTTTTTACCCGGCAAAGACGTGGAGTATGCCACCCGGCTGAAGACGCTCTTCGATGCCATGAAGCTCGAAAACGTCACGGTGTTGGACTATGTCGACGACATGGCGGCCCTCATGCACGGCTGCGACTTGGCAATCCTCAAATCGGGCGGACTCACGGTCACCGAGTGCCTCTGCGCGCATCTGCCGATGATCCTGCTGGGCAAGTCATATGGCCAGGAAAAGGCCAACACCACCATGCTCACCGGCATGGGCGCCAGCATGCACGTCACCACGGCACGAGAGCTCATCGTAACGTTGCGCCACCTGCACGACCATCCCGAATCACTCAAAGCCCTGCTCATCAACGGCGAAGTACTACGCCGCCCCCATGCAGCCAAAGACATCGCCGTCGCCACCATGGAACTCGTAGGCAAACCCCAGAAAAGAAAACGCGCATTCTGCCGCTTCTACTGGGGCGGAAAACCCGCGCATATCCGCTAGCGTCTTAATGTTCGCTTGCCTGTGGGAGGCCCCTATATATCATCCCGTGCTCAAACATTCTCGCTTCGCTGCGAAACTGCGCGCGGGACGATATATAGGGGCCTCCCACAGGCAAGCTGCGTTAACGTACTTGCAGCTATACCAGATTCCCCACCATCAGAATCTGCAAAGGCAAAACCAAAAATATAAATATAGTAAGCCGATGCGAGAAAGGAGGTTTTCCTTTATCGCATCGGCTTACTAGAAAGAAAGGCTTTAATTATTCAAGCGAGTAACCGCCCGCCCGCCTCTCACACATATCGTTCCACGCGCAGTTTCGCAGCGAGCGAAGCGAAGCGAGAATGTTTGAGCATGGAATGATATGTGTGAGAGGCGGGCGGGAGGGATACGAGCACCCCTAAGCTACGCCGCTGGAGCCGAAGCCTCCTTTGCCTCGGTCGGTTTCGTCTAGTTCCTCTACTTCTACGAGGTTGACCGTGGGGACTTCTTGGATGACGAGCTGGGCGATGCGGTCGCCTTTGTTGATTTGGATGTTGTTCGTGGGGTCTAGGTTGATGAGGATGACTTTGAGCTCTCCTCGGTAGTGGGCGTCGATGAGGCCAGGAGTGTTGACTATGGACAGGCCTTGCTTAATGGCCAGGCCGCTGCGGGGCTGGACGAAGCCGGCGTAGCCGTCGGGCAGGGCGACAGCTAGGCCCGTGGAGACCAGGCGACGCTCAAAAGGCTTGAGGGTGCAATCCTCGTTGGCTCGGAGGTCAAGACCGGCATCCGTGGGATGGGCGTATTTGGGAAGCTCGACGGTTGGGTCGAGACGCTTAATGTTAACGGTAATGTTGGACATGAAATCACCTTAGCTTGTCGAGCTCTTGCAGAAACTCATCGACGTCTTTGAAATCGCGATAGACCGAGGCAAAGCGGATGTAGGCCACTTTATCGATCTTGGCCAACCGCTTAAGAACCATATCGCCCAGCTCATGGGACGTAACGGCCGTAAGCGTACGGGAGCGAAGCTCGACCTCAATATCGTCAATGATCTCGTTGAGCTTCTTAGTGTCGATATCACGCTTGATCGTGGCGCGCATCAAACCGACCAGAAGCTTATTGCGATCGAACCGTTGCTTAGTTCCGTCTGACTTAATGACCTCGATAGGGTCTTCACAACGCTCAAATGTCGTAAAACGATAATTACATGAGCAGCATTCGCGACGGCGCTTGATGGTGTTATTAGATTCCTGCATGCGGGAATCAACAACACGGGTATGTGCTTTGCCGCATTTAGGACAGCGCATGGTACCTCCTCTAAAACGATTACAAGGGTACCATGCGACGGTACTTAAATCTTAGGAACGTGCGGGAACTTTAAGATGCGCACCGGCATCGAGCGAGCCATGCTCCAGGTGATTGACGTTGCGGATCATATCAGAGGTCTCCTGTGTGGAAAGACCCTCAATCGGATGCTCCTGGGCAAGCGACCACAAGGAATCGCCAGACTGAACACGGACGGTCTCGTAGGTAACGTTAGATGCCGACTCGGCATATGCGGCGTGACGAGCGCCGAAAATCGAGGTAGCAAGTACAAAGAAGAGCGTGAACGCAACGGCCAGGGCGACAATCGTCGAGACCTTTAGGGCAACGGGAGCCGAAGTCGTGGCGACGCACTGGCTGCGGGCGGGCTTGCCAGGCAGTGTTTGGAAACCAGGCCGGCCGCCTTTGACAACCGTAAAAGCCGGCACCGCAGGCGCCTCGAGCTTAAGGGCGAGGTTTCCCTGGACCATATCCGTTGCGTTCATCATGTTCTCCTCTCGCGTGTTTTGCTGAGAACAGTTTTATCAAGCCGCGCGGACAAAAATGTCTAGCGCGAGAACGAATGTTCGGTTATTATTATCTTCGAACAGTTGTTCCTGTCAAGCAAAATTCGAACATTTGTTTGAAATGGGTAGAGAGGATGCCCTGATGGCTCGCAAAATTACCAAGCGTCAGCAGCAAATTTACGACTTCATCAAGGAATATCAGCAGGAGAAGGGTTATCCGCCCAGCGTGCGCGAGATGGCTTCTGCCGTGGGTCTTTCCTCCCCCAGCACCGTGCACGCCCATCTCTCTGCCCTGGAGGCGCGCGGGCTACTCAAGCGCGATGCCACCAAACCGCGCGCCCTGGAACTCTTTAACGAGGACGGTTCCTCGGTCTCAATTTCTAAATCTGACGAGCCCACCGCACCTCGCGGAACGGTCTCGCTACCGCTCGTTGGTCGCGTCGCGGCTGGGATTCCCATTCTGGCCGAGCAGAATATCGAAGACACTTTTACTATCCCGACCGAAATCGCCACTGATCAGGGTTCCTTTATCCTTGAGGTACATGGGAGCTCAATGATCAATGTCGGCATCTTCAATGGCGATTACATCATCGTCCGCGAGCAAAAGAGTGCCATGAACGGCGAAATTGTCGTGGCCATGATTGATGGTTCAGCGACCGTCAAGACGTTCTACAAGGAGCAGGGACGCGTACGCCTGCAGCCTGAGAATGACACAATGGAGCCTATCTATGCAACGAATCCCGTTATCTTGGGCAAAGTCGTCGGCTTGATGCGCCGGTTCTCGTAATGCAAAAACGCATCACCATCTTTGATACCGTCCGCGGGTTTACGATGATTTCAATGGCGGGTTTTCACGCTTGTTACGATCTCGCCTACCTGTACGGCTGGGACATGCCCTGGTTTACACAGACTGTCCTTCAAGACATCTGGCGCGCCAGCATCAGCTGGGTATTCTTGTTTATCGCGGGTTGGATGTGCACTCTTTCGCGCAACAATATCAAACGTGCCGCCAAATACGCCATAGCAACACTCGTCGTCTGGTTGGCAACAACACTTGTCTCAGTCGACGATTCGGTTAATTTTGGCATCATCTACTGCATGGCCGCATGTACCGGCATCGTAGCGTTGACCGATCCCGTCCTTAAGAAGATTTCGGCGAGATGGGGCATGTCCCTATGCCTTGTGTTGTTTGCCCTCACCTGGAGCATCCCCAAAACGATCTACCCTGTCCCCTACCTGGCGTGGCTGGGATTTCCAAGCCCTGGGTTTGTCTCAGGTGATTACTACCCCATCATCCCGTTTATCTTTATGTATCTTGCAGGATACTTCGCCGCACATATAGCGCAGGGAATCGATAAAACCGCCCCAAGCTGGGCCTACGCCAATCCCGTCCCGGCGCTCGCCAGCCTTGGACGTCATGCACTCCCCTTTTATCTGCTGCATCAACCCATCATTCTGGGCATTTTAGAGCTCGTCTACTCGGTGCGATAACGCTCGAGCCGCGGCGCGATACGGGCCGGCAGCTTCGCCACAATGCGAACGCCGTCCTCAAGATATTCCTCATGCAAAAGGGTTCCCTGCTCATGCACCAGCGTGATGAGGGCGCCTTCGCGATACGGGATATCAGCAGAGAGCAACACATCGGTAGCAGCCGCCTCACGAGCAATACGGTCGACGAGATCGTCGAGTCCCTCGCCCGTCTGGGCCGAGAACAGCACGGCCTCGGGATAGCGACGCCGGAAGCTCAGTCGATCAACGCTATCGAGAAGATCGATTTTATTGAACACCGTAAGCGTCAAACGCTCGCCGGCACCGATCTCGTCAAGAACGCGATCGACTGCCTCGAGCTGGCGCTCGTAGTCCTCGTCAGAGGCATCCACAACTTTAAGGATCAGATCGGCACCAAGAACCTCAGACAGCGTGGACTTAAAAGCATCAACGAGACCATGCGGTAGCTTTTGAATAAAGCCAACGGTATCGGTAATCGTCATACCGCGACCGCCGGGCAGGCGATACGAACGCGTCGTCGGGTCGAGCGTAGCAAACAGCTTGTCCTGCGAAAGTACCGTAGAGCCGGTCAGGCGATTGAGCAACGTCGATTTACCGGCATTGGTATAACCGGCTAACGCGACGCGAAACGCCGGTGACTCAATGCGGCTCTTGGACTGGACATCGCGACGCTGTTCAACCTGCTTGAGCTCACGACGAAGCGCGGCAATCTTATTGCGAATCAAGCGACGGTCAACCTCGAGCTGGCTTTCACCCTGGCCAAAGCGCGAACCGATGCCGCCGCGCGTCTGCTCCTTGGCAAGATGGCTCCACATGCCACGCAGACGAGGCAACAGATATTGAAGCTGCGCCAGCTGTACCTGTAGGCGTCCCTCACGCGTCTGAGCATGCAGGCCAAAGATATCCAAGATCAGTGCTGTACGATCGATAATCTTTACCGGCTCGCCCACGGCTTTCTCCAAATAGGATTGCTGCGAGGGCGATAAATCGTCGTCGAAGATAACAACATCGACATCCATACGATGCACGAGCCCGCAAAGCTCCTCAACCTTACCGGAGCCGATAAACGATTTTGGATACGGCTTGACCAGACGCTGTGACAAACGCGCTACGCACTGGGCGCCAGCCGTATGGGCCAGACGCTCAAGCTCGTCAAGCGAACGATCGAGCGGCCACGCATTGTCGCGCCACTCAACACCAACTAATATGGCACGCTCGGGCTCGGGCGCCGTGGGAACAAGGGGAAACCGAGCCATTAGGCCGCCTCGATACGGTGAAGGATATCCTCAACGACCCCATCGATCGTAAACTCGTCCATATCGAACCACACGATGCGGTCATCGCGTTTAAACCACGAAAGCTGACGCTTGGCATAGCGACGCGAACGCATCTTGATGAGTTCGCGAGCCTCATCCATGCTTATCACGCCATTGAAAGCATCGACGATCTCTTTATAGCCAATTGCCTGCATCGACGTTAGGGCATCTCCCAGCCCCTGGTCCATAAGACCGCGGACCTCATCGACAAGACCCTGCTCAAACATCAGATCGACGCGTAGGTTAATGCGTTCATAGAGCACCTCGCGATTTCGCGTCAAGCCAAACCATAGGGCATGATAATGCTCGCGCGGAACACTAAACTGACTTTTTTGCTGTGCATAGGAGATACCATCATCATGCATCTCGAGCGCACGAATCACACGGCGCACATTATGGGGATGAATAACAGCAGCAGATTCTGGATCGCGCTCGGCAAGCAGGGCATGCAGTTCTTCCTCGCCAATACGCTCGGCAAGCTCCTGATAGCCCGCACGGCGATCGTCCTCAAGTTCACCCGAGGGAAAGTCCATCTCATCAAGGGCGGCCTTAAGATACAGCCCCGTACCCCCGCAAAACACCGGTAGGCGGCCCTCGCCAAGCAAGCGCTCAACATGCGCGCGAGCGTCAGCCTGATAAAGCGCAGCAGAATATGCCACACCCGGCTCTACGATGTCGACGAGACGCAGCGGCGCCGTACACTCATCGGGCGCCATCTTTGCGGTACCGATGTCCATGCCGCGATAAATTTGCATCGCATCGCACGACAGCACTTCGGACGAAAGACGAGCTGCCAAACGGTCGGCGACATCACTCTTACCAACCGCCGTCGGACCGACGATCGCAACGGCGGAAAGACCTGCCCTGGGAGAAACCATTAGCGCGGCTCGCCCACAACGGAGCCGGACAAATACCAGGTCTTGGCAACGTCAACGTCAACATCAACGATCTTGCCAACAAGCTGATCGATGCTGTAACCCTCGGGGATAGGCGCATGAACGGTCTGATTCTTGGGACTCTTGCCCAGCAGGACCGCATCGTTCTTCTTGCTCGTGCCCTCAATGAGCGCCGGCACCACAGCATGAAGCTCACCCTGGTTATACTCGTGTGCCGTGGTCTCGATAACCTTAACCAGGCGGTTGAAACGCTCGAGAATAACCTCATGCGGCGTAGGATCGTCAATCTCGGCGGCAGGGGTACCGGCGCGCTTGGAATAGATGAAGGTATAGGCCTGAGCATAACGGACCGTCTCGGCAAGTGAGAGCGTCTGCTCAAAGTCTTCTTCAGTCTCGCCCGGGAAGCCAACGATAATGTCGGTCGAGAGCGCGATATCGGGCATGCGGTTGCGAATGCGATCGACCAGGCCCAGATAGTCCTCGCGTGTATAACGGCGATTCATCTCTTTGAGGATCCGTGTCGAACCTGACTGGACGGCCAAGTGCAGCTGCGGCATAACGGCAGGCGTCTCGGCCATGGCGTCGATGGTCTCGGGCAATAGATCCTTGGGATGCGAAGACGTGAAGAAGATGCGCTCCACACCCGTATCGCCCACGGCACGTAGCAGATCGGCAAAACGCGGCTTGCCAAACAGATCGCGACCATATGAGTTAACGTTTTGGCCCAGCAGTGTAATCTCACGCACGCCCTGGCGCACCAAACCGGTCACCTCGTCGACAATTTCCTCGAAGGGGCGGCTCTTTTCGCGACCGCGCACGTACGGCACGATGCAATAGGTGCAGAAATTATTGCAGCCCGTCATGATGGGCACCCAGGCGTGATACTGGGTCTCGCGATGCCACGGCATGCTCATGGCATCCGTATCCTCATGCTCATTGGTGCGGATATGACGCTTGCCGTCAAGGAACGCCTCGGCAATGAGCTCGGCCACATGTGCGATAGAATGCGTGCCAAAGATGACATTGACGTTATCGACGTTGGTGAGAAGGCCCTCGCCATCACGCTGCGCGATGCAGCCGCCCACGGCAACCACACGCTTGCCCGAAGGCGAAGGCGGCAGGCTTTTGCAGGAATTGCACTGACCGTACAGGCGAGTATCGGCGGCCTCACGCACACAGCATGTCATGAAGACAACGATATCGGCATGCTCGGGATCGAGCGCCATGAGGCAACCATACGAATCGAGCAGACCGCTCACACGCTCGGAGTCGTGCTGATTCATCTGGCAGCCAAAGGTGCGGATAAAGTAGGTTTTACCGGCAAGAATATCGCGTACGGAACGCTGGTCCATGTGCATAAGTCCTAACGATGGAAGGGAGGCGAATCGAGGCAGGCAGAAGCTATGCCACAGGCTTAACATCATCCATGACGACGTTATCCATAGCAGCTCGATTGATCTGGTGAACGTAGATAGAAAGGCGGATGGCCGTGCGCGACTCCCCGTTAATGAGGATATCGGAGAACACGGGCGCGCAGGAAATATCAAAACCGGTTGGAATCAAAAAACCGCGCGCGATAGCCACGGCCTTAATGGCCTGGTTGACAGCACCGGCACCGACACACTGGATGTTGACGGGTACACCATCCTTGACCATGCCGGCGATGGCGCCGGCAACGGACGCGGGCGATGATTTGCTTGATACCTTCAGACAATCCATGAAGAAACTCCTGCGTTTAAAAGTACGTTTTAACTGCAACAACTTTATCGTACCGAGTGGACTCGGTAAAGGCACTATTCCTCTTTGGCAAGATCGAAGGTCACGGTGATTCGATCACGCGAAACGCGAATCTTTGGGTCGCCGCAAAGGTTGAGATAGTACCGGGCGGCAAGGTCATTAAAGTCGCGCTCCACAGCACGCGAAAACTGTGCCATGTCATCCTTGGCAATACGTAGCCCGCGACGATCCTTCGCGAGATCGACAGGAGCCGGCGCATGCGAAGACGAATCACGCTCGCGCAGCAAACGCGCGGTCACACCGCGAACGGGCTTAATCTGCCCTGCCAAAATGCGATGAGCCGTGCGCTCGGACATCTCAAGACCCAAACCCGAACAGATGCGGATAAAGTCCTCGGCATCGGAGGCAAGGCCTAAACGGTCGACAACCGGAAGCTCGCTCTCGTCGTCAATGAACAGGAGACGAGACGTATCGAGCCGACTTGTCGCCTGAGCATAAAGGGTCGCGGCAATCTCAGACGGAGAACCAAGATAGACATCGCAACCACGCAGCTCCTCGAGCGCAAACTCACAGGCAGCGCGAATAATATTATGCGGGCCGCGAGCACAGACATAACGTCCGTCCTCATCCTTGACGGCCTGGGGCCAGCTGGACTGATCGGCACGCTCGCTGAGGCGGTCGGCTGCAACGCTCACCTTAAAGGCTGAACCAAGATCGACGCCGGACGTGACCACACGGGCCTCGTCGGTGTTCTGCTTGATCGAAAACAATGCCATGCCACGACCGTGAACGCCCCAACGGTCCATCTTCATGCTCTCGAGCTTTGAGGTAACGCGAGCATCGAAGATTCGCTCTTGCATATCCTGCGGAACGCCCGAACCGTTATCCAGAAAGACAAGCGTGCGGACGCCATCTTCCTTGGTCGTGGCGAGATAGACCTTGTCGGCGCCGGCATCGCGAGCATTACGGAGCATTTCGATGACGATATCCTCGACATGCTGAATGTCGTGCTTTGCCTGGCGCCGCTCGGCCTCCGAAACGCGGAGGCGGACATACCCCTCGCCAAGGTTCTCCTCGACGCGAAGGTTGCCCTCCCCCGACATCGACGCGATAAATGAGATGAGCTCGTTCGCGTCGCTCATGTTATTTAGCGATATCGACAGCGCGGCTCTCGCGAATCACGACGACGCGCACCTGACCGGGATACTCCATCTCTTCCTCGATCTGATGGGCGATATCGTGAGCCAGGACCGTGGACTGGGCATCGGAGATCTTGTCCGGCTGAACCATGACGTGGACCTCGCGACCAGCCTGCATGGCATAGGTACGCTCGACGCCTTCATGGGAGTTGGCAATCTCCTCGAGCTTCTCAAGACGCTTGATGTAGTTCTCGGCAGACTCGCGACGGGCACCGGGGCGAGAAGCAGAGACGGCATCAGCGGCCTGTACCAGGACATCGAGCACCGTGTTGGGGTCAACATCGGCGTGGTGAGCCTCGATAGCGTGGACGATAACGGGCTTCTCGCCATAACGGCGGGCAAGCTCGGCGCCGATGACGGCATGCGGGCCCTCGACGTCGTGGTCGATTGCCTTGCCCAGGTCATGAAGCAGGCCGGCGCGCTTGGCGGTCACAACGTCCAGGCCAAGCTCGGAAGCCATCACGCCGCACAGATCAGAGACCTCGAGGGAGTGCTGAAGCACGTTCTGACCAAACGAGGTACGGTAGCGCAAGGCACCAAGGGTCTTGACGATCTCGGGGTGCAGGTCGTGGATGCCGGTATCGAAGGCAGCCTGCTCGCCAGCCTCGCGCACGCGCTGCTGAACCAGGTCGGCAGCCTTGTGATACATCTCCTCGATGCGGGCAGGGTGAATGCGGCCGTCGGCGATGAGGTTCTCGAGGGCGACACGGGCGGTCTCACGACGGACCGGGTCGAAGCTCGAAAGAACGACGGTCTCGGGCGTGTCGTCGATCACGAGGTTGACGCCGGAAACCTGCTCGAAGGTGCGGATGTTGCGACCCTCGCGACCGATGATACGGCCCTTGAGGTCATCAGAGGGAATGTGCACGGAGGTAACGGTGACCTCGGCAGTGTGGTCGGCAGCGCAGCGCTGAATCGCCAGGGACAGAATCTCCTGGGCGGTCTTGTGGCACTCGGCGCGAACCTGCTGCTCGGACTCGCGAATAATCGTGGCGGCCTCGTGGGTGACCTCGCCGCGAACCTTATCGAGGAGCTCCTTGTGGGCGTCCTCGCGGGTCAGGTCGGCGATGCGCTCGAGCTCGGAGGTCTGCTTTGCGCAGAGCTCCTCGAGCTCGCGGGAGCGCTTCTCGACCTGACCGGCCTGGCTGGACAGCTGATGCTCGCGCTTGTCGAGAGCGTCGTTGCGGCGATCAAGGGATTCCTCGCGCTGCATCACTCGGTTCTCGAGCGTACGAATCTCGTTCTTACGCTGCTTGTCCTCGGCCTCGGCGGCCTGCTTGTTCTTGATGATCTCCTCTTTAGCCTCGAGCAGAGCCTCTTTTTTGAGGGTCTCGGCCTGACGCTTAGCATCACCGATCAGGGACTCAGCCTGTGCGTGTGCCGACTGGATCTTTTCGTCGGCCTCGTGAAGACTACCCTGCTTGGCGGTGCGCATGTAGGCAATGGCGGCGATGGCACCCAAAACGATGCCAACGAGCGCTGCGATGATAGGCATGCTCACTCCTTTTTATGGATTCGTTACACAACAAAGCGAACCGTCCTTACGAACGGCTCGCGACATTTGAGTAATATGGGCGCAGCTTATGCGGGTCGGATACAGATAAACATATAAACAAACTCATCACAGATGAGCACATATCACAAAGCAAATGACAGTGTTTATCGTACGTTGAACCACAACAACTGTCAAATAAATGGCCCCAGCACGGCGGCTAAAACGCGGTGAACGGCAGGACCACAAAGCGCATACGCCTAAACTGCACATTCCTCGCGTTCGGCATCGAGACGTGCCTTAACGGCATCGGCGGCGATGTGATACGAGAAGCCTTTGCCCATCAAAAACCGAACCAGTTTTTCGAATCCGCGTGTCTCTGGAACACGCCGCCTGGCGAGCAGGGCTGACGCACGCGCCAAATCGTCTTCGACGGCAAAATAATCCTCGGGATAACCGGGAATGTCATCGAGCACGACATGACGGCGCTTGAGCTCGGTCTCGATTTTACGCTGTCCCCAACCGCGCCGCTTGCGCTCCTCGATAAAGTACGAGCAAAAGCGGTTCTCGTCTAAAAAGCGATACTCGGTGGCGCGCTCGACGGCGAAATCAATCGCTGTCTGGTGAAAGCCGTAGCGAGCCAGCTTGTCACGGACCTCACCCGTCGCATGGTCGCGGCGCGATAACATCTCGGTCACCATGGTAAGTGCACATTTACGCTCGAGGAGCTGCACCGCCTCACGAAAGTTGTCCCAATCACAGGGAAGATCGGGGCGGTTTTTGACATACAGGCGCGCGACCCGCACGGGAATCCAAATAGAACGCTCAAAACCGCCCTCAAGCTCACAATCGATATGTGCGCAAGGCTTTTTGGACGCATACCCGCTCGAGAACGAGGAGGCCGCCTTCTTATCGGGAAAGACGACCGTGGCCTCGGTCACCGTATACGACATGAGCGTAACCGCTACTCGTCGTCATCATCGAGCATGGCGGAACCATCGATGGCGTAAAGCTCGTCAAACTCCTCAGGCGCAGGCTGATCGGTCAGCTCGACCTCGGACGGAGCATCGTCATCAAACTCAAGTCCGCAGGCAAGGCGGACCTTATGCTCAATCTCGTCGGCGCAATCGGGGTGTTCGCGCAGGAAAGCCTTGGCGGCCTCGCGACCGTTGCCGAGCTTGTCCTCGCCATAGGCAAACCAGGAGCCCATCTTCTTGCAGATGCCGCACTCGACAGCCATGTCCAGAATCGAGCCTTCCTTAGAGATGCCCGTACCGTACATGATGTCGAACTCAGCAGAACGGAACGGAGCTGCCACCTTGTTCTTAACGACCTTGGCTCGCACGCGGTTACCGATAACCTCGTCCTTAAGCTTAATGCTGTCGATACGGCGAATGTCGATACGCACCGAAGAGAAGAACTTAAGGGCGCGGCCGCCCGTCGTAGTCTCGGGGTTGCCGAACATGACGCCAATCTTCTCACGCAGTTGGTTAATGAAGATGCACGTCGTGTTGGACTTGGACAGCGAGCCGGCGAGCTTGCGGAGCGCCTGGCTCATCAGGCGAGCCTGAAGACCGACCGTAGTGTCGCCGATCTCTCCCTCGATCTCGGCACGCGGGGTCAGCGCGGCGACGGAGTCGACGACGATGGCATCGATGGCGCCGGAGCGCACGAGCATGTCAACAATCTCGAGCGCCTGCTCGCCCGTATCGGGCTGGGAAATGAGCACCTCGTCGATATCCACGCCGATGCGCGCGGCATACGTGGGATCGAGCGCGTGCTCGGCATCGATAAATGCAACAACGCCACCCATTGCCTGGGCCTCGGCCAAGATCTCGAGCGAAAGCGTCGTCTTACCGGAGGACTCGGGACCGTAGATCTCGACGATTCGGCCGCGCGGCACACCGCCGATACCCAGAGCGGCATCGAGTGCCAGAGCGCCCGTAGGGATGGCCTCGACCTCGAGCTCGGGGCCACCGTCGCCGTACCTCATGATGGAACCCTGGCCGAATTTCTTCTCGATCTCGGCCTTGGTGGTGGCGATCATCTCATCGCGCTCTTTACCCGTCGTGCGAGCATGAACGGTACGTACGGGACCTGAATTCTTGGCCATGAATAGCCCTCCTCTTAACAACCTGCATCGATAATAAACGAACGGCTGTTCGTGGTCAACCGTTCAGATAAATCATATGCAGCCGACCTTTCCAAAACCCAACCAAACGCCGGCCAAACACTGACCAAATGCTTGACCACAAAGGACCAAAAATGAACAAGGCAGGCAAAAATACACCCATGAACAGCACAAACGCTAAATTCTTCTGAGGTCCCTATCTCCACAATTAAGGGGCCCTAAGGCCCCTTAAAACACGTCTATTCCATAGAGTTGAGCACAAGGGCAATGCGTCCCAATGCCTCCGCGACCGCATGGGCACGAACACACGAACGGTCGCCCTCATAGTGGCAGCGCACAGAGTCCACGACCGGCACGCCCCCATCGGCGGAGCGATACGCCCAGCCAATATAGAAAGTGCCCGCCGGATCTTCCTCAGTGCCACCGCCGGGGCCGGCATAACCGGTTGCGCTCACTGCAATATCGCTCTGGTACAACTCCAGCGAACCCGCCGCCATCTCGCGCGCGGTCTGATGCGACACCGCGGTATAGCGGTCGAGCGTCTCCTGCTCAACACCCAGAACGCGATGCTTGATCTCATCGCAATAGGTCACCGCACCGCCACGCAGCACCGCCGAGGCGCCCGGGATATCGGCAATCGTCGAGGCGACCATACCCGCCGTCAGCGACTCAGCCGTCGAAACCGTCACGCCCCGAGCGCTCGCGCGCTCGACGATATCGCGCGCCAGCTCCTCGTTATGTGCGGAAATCTGCTCAAAAGAGTCCGTCATACCCACCAGGACCTAGACCGAAAAGACGATCTTGCGGCAGTTCCAGAAGTACTGGGCGCCCGAGATAACGGTCAGGACAACGGCAACGGCGTACAGGAAGCGCGACACCGAGTAGATGCCGAGCGTCAGCGCCACCGGGCCAAGGTGCAAGCCGGCCATAGCAAAAACGCACAGGTAACCGCAAATGGAGACCATCGTGGTTGCCGTCTTGTACTTGCCGAGCTTATCGGCCGCAACGACCACACCGGCCGCACTCGCGACCATGCGAAGGGCGCTCACCAGCAGCTCGCGGAACAGGATAATGAACACGGACCACACGGTCACCGCGCCAAAATCCAAGAACAGCAGCAGGGCCGAGAACACGAGCAGCTTATCGGCGATGGGGTCCAAGAATTTACCGAAGTCGGTGATCTCGTTGCGCGAACGCGCCAGATAACCGTCGACCTTATCGGTGCACGACAGGATCACATACAGAATGAAGGCAGCGGCGGCGAGCGGGCCGTCGAAGGTGCTCCAATCCGTACCGGCAACACTCGTGTGAGAAAGCGCCGACACGATCATGAACACCGGGATAAAGACGATGCGAACGCACGTCACGATGTTGGCGGGCGTCCAGACACTCGTCAGTTCCTTATTGCTCTCGTTAGCCACGACGCTCTCCTACTCCACAACATGACCGATAAGCTCATAGCAGAAGCTATCGGTAAACTCGACGGTCAGAATATCGCCCACGGACGCCTCGCTGGCGTCCAGATGCACCGCGCCATCGGAATCGGGCGCCTGGAACCAGGCATGGCCGATCAGCTCGGCGCCATCCTCGGTCTCTTCGATACCGTCGACGATCACCTGGGCGCGCTCGCCCACATGTGCGGCAGTGGCGGCAAAACCGAGCGACTCGGCCAGGTCCATGGCCTCCTGGGCGCGCTCGAGCTTGACCTCTTCGTCGACCTGACCCTCCATCTTAGCGGCCAGGCTGCCCTCCTCCTGCGAGTAGGCAAAGACGCTCGTGTAGTCAAAGCCGACGGTGTCCATAAAGTCGATAAGGTCGCGGAACTCGTCGTCGGTCTCGGTCGGGAAGCCGACCATGGCCGTGGAACGGATCACGATGCCGGGGATACGCTCACGCAGATCGCGGAACAGGTCCTCGAGCTCCTGGCGCGAACCAGAACGGCGCATGGCCTTGAGAATGCGCGCGTCGCAGTGCTGCACGGGGATATCGATATAGGGCAGCACCTCGGGCGTATCGCGAATCGTCTCGATGAGTTCGTCAGTCATGCCCTCGGGCTGCAGATAGAGCACGCGGACCCAGACGTTGTGCGGGCGCACGGCCTCGGCGACGGCACGCAGCAGCTGCGCCAGATTGCGCGGCGAGCCATCGGCGACGTCCTCGTCGGCAAAGTCGGTACCCCAGATGCCCGTGTCCTGGCCGATCAGCACGATCTCGCGCACACCGCCGGCAACCAGGTCGCGCACCTCGGAGATGATGCTCTCGGCATTGCGCGAATGATAGCGGCCGCGGATGTAGGGAATCATGCAGAAGCTGCAGAAGCGGTTGCAGCCATCGGAAATCTTGACGTAGGCGACAGCACCCTCGACGGTACGTTTGACCTGCGGGATATAGGCTGCAATCTCGCGCTCGACACCCAGCACGCCATCGATGACCGTCACGATGCCGTCCTCCTCGTCGGCCTTCACAAAGGCAGCGACCTCGGGCAGCTCGTCAGGTAGGTCATCGCCATAGCGCGACGGCACGCAGCCGCACATGACGATGGGGCAAGAACGAACGCCGTCCTGAACCTCGTTGGCGAGTTCGAGCGTGGTCTCGATGCTCTCGGACGTTGCGGAGGCGAGGAACGAGCATGTATTGACGATGGCGATATCGGCATCCTGCGGGTCGAATGCTTCCTCGTAGCCTGCGGCGGTCAAAAGAGAACGCATGCGGTCGGTGTCAACCTCGTTCTTAGCGCACCCGAGGGTGATGTAGAGCACGGAGCCCAACGGTGTATCCATGTTGGAGAGCGGTCCTTTCGAATGATATTAGCGGTAGTTGGTGAACTGTAGCGGCTGGCCGTAATCCTGGTCGCGCAGGAACTGAATCACGGTCTGCAACGCGTCCTTCGAAGCAGAGGAAACACGCAGCTTGTCGGCCTCGATGGTCACCTTGACCTTGAGTTTTTGGTCCTTGATGTCCTTGTTGATCTTCTTGGCGGTCGCCTGGTCGATACCCTCGACGATATGGCCGAGCACGCGCACGGTGCCGCCCGACGCCGCCTGCGGAGCATCCCACGAGACAGCCTTGAGGTCGATGCCGCGCTTGATGAGCTTGGAGCTCAGCACGTCGATAATCTGCTTGGAGACAAAGTCAGCCGGGGCGCTGATCGTAAAGAGCTTGTCGCCCTTCGAAAGCTCGATCGTGGCGCCGGAATCCTTAAGGTCATAGCGCTGGGAAATCTCGCGCGTGGTCTGCTGGAAGGCGTTGTCGACCTCTTGCATGTTGACCTCGGACACGACGTCGAAGCTGGAATCTTTAGCCATGATGTTTCCTTTCGCGTACGAGCGGCTTAGTAGCTATCGTACGAATAGTCGGTAGAATCGGTGGGTGTCTGACCGTCAGTTGCGGTATCGGCGCCATCCGTGGACTGGGCATCGATGCCGTCGGTGGTGTCGGTACCGTCGGTGGTGTCGGTACCATCAGAACTTTCACCATTCTCGGAATCAGTCGTCTCCTTCTTGGGAACGGTGATCGTCACACGCGCCACGCCGGAGGTCTTGGTATCGTAACGGACCTTTTCACCGTTCTTTGTAACGGTGACATCGGAAGGCTTGGACGTGGTGATCTCGATCGAGGACTCGGGCGTGTACTCCTGCTCAAAGGGGCCAGTCGCCTGGGCGCCATAGACCGACTTGCCGTCGACCTTGACCTCAATCCACGCGGTCTTTCCCTTGGCAACGGAGACTTTGACCTTCGTGACCTCGTTCTCTTCCTTCTTGGCCGTCGTCTTGGTGGCGTCCGAATCAGTCGACTCATCCGTCGCCTCATCGGTGTCTTCGTCCTCGTCGACCGTTTCGGTCTTCTTGGAAGACTTCTTAGTCGTTGTCTTGGTGGCAGCGGGCGTCTCAGGCGTCGCCTCGGGCGCCGAGGAGCCGCAGCCACGTAGGAGCACCACGATGAGCACGATCAGCAGCAACGCCACGGCGCCGATGCCGGCGTAGACGATACGCGGATCGAGCCCGTTGTTTTGAGGAGCACGGGATCCGCCGCGTCCACGACCGGAACTGCTGCGGCCGCCTCCCTGAGGCATACGACCGCGATTGCTATCGGAACGGCCGCGATAGCCACCCTGGCCTTGAAGGCTGCGCTGACCCGAGCGGGGCGCAAGTTCACCGCGGCCTTGATAGCAACGCTGGCCCGAACGCGGAGCCGAAGAGCGCTGGCCATACGGCTGTGATTGAGAGCGAAGACGCTGCGTCACCTGCGTGGTATCGGCATCCGCATAGCCACCGCGAGAGCGTCCCGTAGAGACACCACGGTAACCGCGATCGAAATAGCCGCCGTCGCCGTAGCCGGCACGAGGGTCACGCGCCACGCCGCGGGCAGCGGGAAGTGCACGGTCCTCGGGCATCGGCGTACTGCGGAACCGGTCACGCTGTGAGCGAATCTCCTCGCCCGAACCCGTCTCGGTAATATAACCAGCCTGCTGAGGACGCTGTCCATAGCGGGTCGAACGACCGCCCTGAACCATCAGGAAGCGCCCGTTATCGACCGAGGAACGCGAATTGACGTAGCCAGCGGCGTCCTGAAAACGACCACCCTGCTGCGACGTCTCGCGCTCATATGCCATCAGGTCGTCAAAGTAGGCATTGACGACCTCGCGCGGATTGAGGCCCAAAAAGCGAGCATAGCTCGAAATCATGCCCTGCGCATAGCCGCGCGGCGGCATCGAAGCAAAGTTACCGGTCTCGAAAAACTCGATGATCTGCGGCCTGATTTTGATGGTGTTGGCGACTTGCTGAATGGAAAGGCCCATTCGGCGACGCTGCTCGAGCAGCATGTCACCAAAGCGTGCAGCCATCAGAATCCTCCAAACTCACGATCTTCACGTGCCATCTCGGCGTCGACAGATTCCAGCGCGGCAAGCCCCTCCTCGTCCAGCAGGACCTCGCGCGGCTTGGAACCGTCGGGCGGACCGACGACACCCTTTTCTTCCAGCATGTCCATAATACGCCCGGCGCGCGCATAGCCAACCTTCAGACGACGTTGCAGGCCAGATGTGGAGCCAAGCTGCGATTCCACCACAATATGGGCGGCTTCCCAAATGAGAGGATCATCGTCTTGCGGCTCGGCGACTCCGGTGCGGACAATGCCGCCGCCACCCGCCATGGACATGGAAGCGGGCGCCACGGCAGACAGGATCTCCTCGTGGTAGTCGGGCTCGCTCTGCGACTTGACGAACTCGACAATCTCGTTGATTTCGTCATCCGAGACAAAGCAGCCCTGGATACGGCGAGGCTTGCCCCAGTCGACCTTTGAGAAAAGCATGTCGCCCAAACCAGTGAGCTTTTCGGCGCCCATCTGATCAATGATGACGCGCGAGTCGATACCCGTGGCGACGTTAAAGGCGATGCGGTTGGTGATGTTAGCCTTGATAAGGCCCGTCACCACGTTGGAGCTCGGGCGCTGCGTGGCCACGATAAGGTGGATACCGGCGGCACGGCCCAGCTGAGCAATACGCACGATCGAGGCCTCGACATCCTTACCGGCGACCATCATCAGGTCCGAGAGCTCGTCGATGATGATGACCAGGTAGGGCATCTTTTGCGGCGGGTTATCGTAATGCTCAAACTCGCCGGCGGCCTGCTTTTCGTTGTAGGTCGAGATCTTACGCACGTTGAGACGCTCGAAGACCTTCAGGCGACGCTCCATCTCGGACACGGCCCATTGCAGAGCGCTCGCGGCCTGCTTGGGCTCGGTCACTACAGGCACGTAAAGATGCGGCAGACCGTTATAGCCCGCAAGCTCGACGCGCTTGGGGTCGACCATGATCAGGCGAACGTCCTCGGGAAGGGCGCGCATGAGCAAGGTTGTGATGATGGAGTTGATCATGACCGACTTACCGGAACCCGTGGTACCGGCGATCAGCAGGTGGGGCATCTTGGCAAGGTCGGCGACGACCGGCGTACCCTCGGCATCTCGACCGATGGCGAGCTCGAGCGGACCGCCCTTCACATAGGGAAGCACGTCGCCCAGGTTGACGTTCTGGCGCTTGCGATTGGGGATCTCGATACCCACAAGCGAGGTGCCGGGGATCGGGGCAAAGATACGTACCGACTGGGCAGCGAGCGAAAGCGCGATATCGTCCTCGAGGCTCGAAATCTTGCTCACGCGCTCGCCCTCACCAGGTTGCAGCTTAAAGGTCGTCACCGTGGGGCCGGCGATCCAGCCGACCACGCGGGCACTGCGGCCAAACTCAAGCAAGGTGGATTGCAGTGACTCAGCGGTCTGCTCCAACTCCTTGTCCGAAGACGCGGCGGAAGCCGACTGCGGGTTGGCATGCAGGATTTCGAGCGGCGGAAGCTTGAGGCCGTCCTCTTCTTCGCCCTCGTTATCTGCGGCGCCACCGTCCGCTCCCCCATCGCTAGCCGCAGCCGATTCGACGGCACTCGAGGCAGGCGCATCGGCAACCTTGGGATGCTTCAAGAAGTCGGGAATCTGAGGTGCTGCCGAGACAGGATTCACGGCAAACGGCGGCTCGAACTCGTCGATCTTATCGGGGTCGTCTTCCATCGAAAGCTGGCCGGTTACCTGGTCGCGCTTTGCATGGCGACGCGGCAGCAAAGTTGTCTTTGCGGTCTCAATCGGAGCCTCGTCGTCCCCGTCATCGCCCTCGGTAAGCTCAATCTCGCTATCGGACCAGGACGGGTCGGGCTCACTTGTATTCAACTTGGGTGTGGCCTTGCCCTTCTTGGCATGGCGGCGCGGCAGCAGCGTTGTCTTAGCGCGCTCGGCCTGCGCGGCATCGGATACGTCGACAAACGGATCCTCGTCCTCGTCGTCATTGTCCAAAACCGGGTCCACATCGTTGCCCATGACCGTGGTCACGGCAGCATCGGAGCCCTTTTGACGAAGAATGCTCAGGTGCGGACGGGCAACGCCGGGCACCGACAGGGCTTCGTCGTCACCCCACGGACTCGCGTTAACATCGGCACGACGGCGCTCGGCAAAATCGGCCGCGCGGTCGCGAGCAGAGCGCAAAACGCCGCCAACCGAAAAGCCGATGATGACCAAGCCCACGACGACAAGGCCCAACAGGACTACCATCGCGATAGGCTTACCCAGGGCATTCTGCAGCGCACTCGCAATAAACGCACCGATGTAGCCACCCGAGGCGGACAAATTTTGCGGCGTGAACATAAGGTCACACGAGTCGCTCGTACCCGGCACCATCAGCGAAAGAATGGAGACGACGGCGATAAAGACCACGGCGCCGCCCGCAACAGAGCGCACGTTGAGCGGCGAGTCCTCGCCTAAAAAGAGCGTGGCGGCAAACAGCAAAATGACGATCGGCAGCACGTAGGCGCCCAGACCAAAGCCCAGGTGGTAGAAACCGGCAACCGCAGCCGTAACGGGTGCGGTCGCCGGCGAAATCACGGCAATGAAGGACGCAATCGCCAAAACGGCTATGACCACGCCGGCGATATCGCGGTTGGCCGAGGGCTCGACCAAGGGCTCAAAATCGTCAAAGTCCGCCTCGTGGCCCTTATTGGCACGCAGATGGGAACCGGCACCCTTAGCAGATGCCGGTTGGTTATTGGTCTTATTGCCTTTGGCGTTTTGTGCAGATCCGCGCGCCAAACTAAACCTCCATGACGACCGGGATGATCATCGGACGGGTGCGCGTACGGCTCCAAATAAAGTTGGAGAGCGAATCGCGCACGGCCTTGCGAATGGCATCGGAGCCGCTGCTCGTAAAGCTAAACTTGCCCTTCTCGATCGTCTTCATAATAGACGCGGAGGCATCCTCGGAGAACTGGTCGTCGATGGCAAACGAGACGCCGCGACCCGAGAACTCGATGGCCTCGATCTTCTTGTGCTTGAGCGAGACGATGGCAACAGCGGTAACCATACCGTCATTAGCGAGCTTCTGACGATCGCGCAAGACGATGGGGTCGGTATCGCCGATACGCAGGCCGTCGACGTAGACGACGCCGGACTCGACGGGCGTACCGCGCTTGACGATACCGCCGCGCATCTCGAGCGTATCGCCGTTATCGAGGATAAAGATGTGATCATCCTTGATGCCCATCTTGCGGGCCAGCTGGGCATGGGCGCGCAGATGCACGGCTTCACCGTGAACCGGCATAAAGTACGTGGGCTTGGCCATGGCCATCAGGAGCTTGAGTTCCTCCTGGCTACCATGACCGGAGACGTGAACGAGAGCGCGGTTCTTATCCCACACGTCGCAGCCGAGCTTGGCCAGACTGTTGACGACCTGCTGGACGGCCTTCTCGTTGCCAGGAACGGGAGTTGCCGAAAGGATGACGGTATCGCCCTCGTGGATGGAGAGCGTCTTGTGCTCACCGTTGGCCATGCGGGACAAGGCCGACAGCGGCTCACCCTGAGAGCCGGTGCACATGACGACGATCTTGTCGTCGGGCAGGTTATCGATATCGAAGGCATCGATGATATCGGCATCGTCGATGTTGAGGTAGCCCAGCTCGCGCGCGACGCGGGTGTTGGTGAGCATGGAGCGACCGGTCACAACGACCTTACGGCCGCACTTGCGGGCGGCATCGCAGATCTGCTGCAGGCGATGGATATGGCTCGAGAACGACGCGACGAACACGCGACCCGGGGCGTTCTTGATGGCATGCAGCAGGTTGGGACCAACCTCGGCCTCGGACTTGGTAAAGCCAGGAACCGTGGCGTTGGTGGAGTCGGAAAGCAGCAGGTCGATGCCCTGCTTGGCAAAGCGGCTGATAGCGGCATAGTCGGGCGTGACACCATCGATGGGCGTCTGGTCGAGCTTAAAGTCGCCGGTGTGCATAACGGTGCCCTGGTTGGTGCGGATGAACACGCCCAGAGCGCCGGGGATGGAGTGCGTCATCGAGAAGAAGTCGAGCGAGATGCCACCGAGGTTGACATGGCTGCCGCCCTTGACCTCGCGGAACTTGGGTGCGCGGATGCGGAACTCAGAAAGCTTGCCCTCGATAAAGCCAAGCGTCAGCTTGCTCGAGAAGATGGGCACCTTATTGTTGAGGTCCTGTAGCAGATACGGAAGCGAACCAGTGTGGTCCTCGTGGCCGTGGGTGACGATGATGCCGCGAAGCTTCTCCTCGTTCTCCAGAACATAGGTGTAGTCGGGAAGCACCAGATCGATACCAGGCTGGGAGTCATCCGGGAACATGAGACCGGCGTCGACGAGCACCATGTCGTCGCCGCACTCGAAGACCGTCATGTTCTTGCCGATGCCGTCAAGGCCGCCGAGCGGGATGATCTTCAAGGGAGATGATTTTTTAGCTGCCATAGGTTAGTGTGGTTTCCTTTCTTCGAAACGGGTCTGGAACAACCGACGGGGCGCTTCTGGCAAACCGACCGCCGGGAACGTACAAACATGCATCGCAGAGTCGATGCAATAACCACAGTATGATACCCATTTGCACAACAACAGACCACCCATGCATCAAAGCCCCATCTGAACCTGTGTATCCCGCCGGTCAGGGCTCAGCGGCCCCGGCACGGGCTAAGTTTCCTGCTCTACAGTCCTGCGCAAGACGGAAAGCACATTAAGTGCTTTCCTTTGCGTGCGGAACTCGCGATAAACTTAGCCCGTGCCGGGCCCGCTGAGACCAGACCTGCCAAAATGGGACAGGTTTATTTTGGTTGGTTTTATCTGAGGATATGCCGGGTGTGCAGCTATCGACAATTCAGAAAAAAGGAAAGCTGAATTGACCATCTGACAAAATCGAAACCCGCACCAACCAGCCCTTTTGCTATTCCCGGCGGGGGCCGCGGGTAAAGTTTATCGCGAGTTCCGCACGAACAGGAGGCCACTTAATGTGGCCTCCGTCGTGAGCAGGACTGTAGAGCAGGAAACTTCATATGCGGCCCTCCCGGGCGCAAGCAAAAGGGCGACCCCCTTAGGAGTCGCCCTTGTTGAGCTGCTTATGTTTAGCTGTTACTCGGCGTCGTGGTGACGGCGGGGCTTGCGGCCTCCGTTGTCGCCGGGACGGCGCGGACGGTCGCTGCGCTCAGAGCGCTCGCGACGCGGACGCTCACGGCGCTGGAAGTGCTCGCCGTCGCCCTCGGAGGCACCCTCGGCACGAGCCGGGGCCTCGGGCTTATCAAGACGATCGAGCGAGATCTTGCCGCGATCGTCGACCTCGATGACGACGACCTTGACCTCGTCGCCCACGTTGAGGACGTCCTCGACCTTCTCCACGCGGCCCTTGGCGACGCGGGAGATGTGCAGCAGGCCGTCCTTACCGGGCAGCAGGTTGACGAAGGCGCCGAAGGGCTGGATGGAGACCACGCGACCGGTGTACTCCTCGCCCGGCTCGGGAACCTTGATAATGAGCTTGATACGCTCGACGGCCTGGTCGACAGACTCGCCGGTGCCGCCGACAAAGACGGTGCCGTCCTCCTGGATGTCGACCGAGGCGCCGGTCTCGTCCTGGATACCGCGGATGACCTTACCGCCGGAACCGATGACGTCGCGGATCTTGTCGGTCGGAACCTGGATGGAGACGATGCGCGGGGCGGTGCTGCGCGTGGTGTGGCGCGGCTCGGGGATCACATCGAGCATCTTCTGCAGGATGAAAGCGCGACCCTCCTTGGCCTGCTGCAGGGCGCGGGCCAGGATGTCGAAGGTGAGGCCGGTAGCCTTGTTGTCCATCTGCAGGGCGGTGATGCCCTCGGTGGTGCCGGTGACCTTAAAGTCCATGTCGCCCAGGAAGTCCTCGAGACCCTGGATGTCGGACAGGACCACGGTCTTGCCCTCCTCCTGGATCAGGCCCATGGCGATACCGGAGACCGGGCGCTTAATGGGCACGCCGCCGTCCATAAGGGCGAGCGTGGAGCCGCAGGTCGAAGCCATCGAAGAGGAGCCGTTGGACTCCATGACCTCGGAGACGACGCGGATGGCGTAGGGGAACTCGTTCTCGTCGGGGAGCACCGGAAGCAGTGCGCGCTCGGCCAGGTTGCCGTGGCCGATCTCGCGGCGCTTGGGGCTACCCATGCGGCCGGTCTCGCCGGTGCAGAACGGCGGGAAGTTGTAGTGGTGCATGTAGCGCTTGCCCTCGGTGGGCTCGATGGTATCCAAACGCTGGCCCTCGTTGAGCATGCCGAGCGACAGGACAGAGAGCACCTGGGTCTGGCCACGCTGGAACAGGCCGGAGCCGTGAACGAGCGGCAGGTAGTTGTCCTTCACCATGATGGGGCGAATCTCATCGGCGGCACGGCCGTCGACGCGCTCACCGGTCTCGACGACCATGGTGCGCATGGCCTTCTTCTCGAGCTTCTTGAGCGCCACGGGGATCTCGCGCTCCCAAGCGGCCTGCTCCTCCTCGGTGAACTCGGCACGGATGGACTCCTTCAGAGCCTCGACCTTGCCGATACGGGAGAGCTTGTCGGCGTCGCGAAGGGCGGCTGCCATCTCGTCGTAGTGGGCGAAGATGCGCTCCTGGACCTCCTCGACGGGCTGGTCGAGCGGGTACTCCTTCTTGACGATGGGGCCGTTGACCTGCTCCCACTCGGCGACGAACTCGTCCTGAGCCTGGCAGAAGGCAGCAAGGGCCTCCTGGCCAAACTTCATGGCGGCGAGCATGTCGTCCTCGGAGATCTCCTCGGCGCCGGCCTCGACCATCGAGATG
Source organism: Collinsella sp. (assembly GCA_018381235.1). Taxonomy (GTDB): domain Bacteria; phylum Actinomycetota; class Coriobacteriia; order Coriobacteriales; family Coriobacteriaceae; genus Collinsella. Next base: position 32,130 of record JAGZSF010000005.1, read on the forward strand.
AAGTCGGCAGAGCCGCCCAGCTCCAGGTCCAGGTCGGAGTTCTCGCGCTCCTCATAGGTGGGGTTGACGATAAACTCGCCGGTCTCCACGTTGCGGCCGATGCGCACGCAGGCAAGCGGGCCCTCGAAGGGCACGCCACCAAGCGTCATGGCCAGAGAGGCACCCATGACGTTGATGACGTCGAAGGGGTTGACCTGGTCGGCGACGAGCGAGGTGGCGACGATGTGCACCTCGTTGCGGAAGCCGTCCGGGAAGCTCGGGCGGATCGGGCGGTCGATCATGCGAGCGGTGAGCGTGGCCTTCTCACTGGGACGGCCCTCACGCTTGAGGTAGCCACCCGGGATGCGGCCGGCGGCGTACATCTTCTCGTTGAAGTCGACGGTCAGCGGGAAGAAGTCGTAGTTCTTACGCTCCTTGGAGACGACCACGGTGTCGAGCATCGTGGTGTCGCCCTGCTTGACCAGACAGGCGCCGGTGGCCTGCTTGGCAAGCTCGCCGGACTCAAAGGTGTAGGTCTTGCCGTACAGCTCAAAGGTCTTGGATACGAGTGTCATTGTTCTCCTTTACCCCACAGGCCCCTTGCCTGCGGGCTTCTCATGTGACGTGGGCCCCCTGCCCCCGCCACGCTTCAGAGCGTGATTGTTCACGCCCTTACACAAAAAGAGCGCCCCGCTGCGCAGGACGCTCTTAGCATGTACAAATCCTTACTGGATGTTGTCGCGGATGCCCAGAGCCTTGATGAGCTCACGGTACTCGACGATGTCGTTCTTCTTGATGTAGGAGAGAAGACGACGACGACGGCCGACGAGCATGAGCAGGCCACGACGGGTGTGGAAGTCCTTCTGGTGGGACTTCATGTGCTCGGTCAGCTCCTTGATGCGCTCGGACAGGATGGCGACCTGAACCTTGGGGTTGCCGGTGTCGACCGGGGTGTTACCGAACTGGGCAGTCAGCTCCGCCTTGCGCTCTTTGGAAACAGTCATTGTTTCACCTTTCGTTTTACGTCGCCCGCGGGCGACTCGATTCGCCTCGGACTGGGAAGCCGCCGGTGGAGCGAGCAACCAAGGTCGAGGTACCAACAGGTCGGCATGATACCACAAGCAGCCCGCGCCTGCGCATCATCACCGACCCAACATGAATTCCATCGCACGGAGGCGTTGATCGGTGTGCGTCGCAGCCCAAACATGCGAAAGCCCGAGCAGGAATGCCGCCGTATGCGGGTCGATTCGCTCGGCCATGAGCGCATCGAAGGTCATGGACATGAGGGCGCGCAGCCATGCGGTCTCACCGGTCGACACCAGTTCGGCACCTGGAACGCTCGACGCGCACGACCCGCACATGAGACCGCCCGCCTGGGGTGAAAAATACGACAGCATGGGGTCTCCGCACAGCACGCAGGCCGAAAAATCGGGTCGATAGCCAACGTGCGACAGCAGCTTAAAGACATATGCCGCCACAAGTAGGTCCATATGCGCCGTGTCAAGCCCGCTGCCCACCAGGGCAAGCGCTCGCTGCGTGATGGCAAAGGTAAACGGGTCCTCGGCGTCCTCGAACGAGCACACGCGCGCAACCTCGGCGATCGCGCTTGCGGCGCAGGTCGTCTCGTAATCGGGCGCAGCGCCGAGCGGCGCCTCCATAAGCTCGGCCTGGGAAACCACGTCGAGTGACCGTCCATGTGCGAGCAGCATATCGACCGTACAGAACAGCTCGCAGCGCGCAGCCAGGCGTCCGCCGGGTTTGCGGGCGCCCTTTGCCACGGCACGAACCTGCCGCCCCCGCTCGTCAAGCATCGTCAAGATCAGGTCGGTCTCTTTGAGCTTCGTCTTGTCGAGGACGAGCACCTTGGTGCGATATGTCCGGGAGCCTGCCATGCGCGCCGCGCGCCCTTAGTCCTCGGCGTTGTAGCCAAAGCGGCGAATCTGGGCCTCGTCGTCACGCCAGCCGGCCTTGACCTTCACGTCCAGCTCCAAAAAGACCTGCGTGCCAAAGATGCGCTCAAGATCGCGACGGGCGTCGATACCGATATGCTTGATCATCTCGCCGCCCTTGCCGATGATGATGCCCTTTTGGCCCTCGCGCTCGACGTAAATGGTGGCGTGCACGCGCAGCACCTTCTTTGTCTGCTCGAGCGCATCGCAGATCACGCCAACGGAGTGCGGAATCTCATCACGGGTGCGGCGCAAGACCTTCTCGCGCACAAACTCAGCAACGAGCGTCTCGTCGGAAGCGTCGGTACCCATGTCCTCGGGGAACCAACGCGGGCCCTCGGGCAAAAAGTGCGCAACGGTCTCGATAAAGGCATCGACGTTGAAGTTCTTGACCGACGACGTCACGATCTCGTCGTCATATTCCATGAGTTCGTGGGCTGCCTTAAGCTGCTCCATGACCTGTGCGGGGTCGGCCTCATCGGCCTTGGTGAGCACCAGGACCTTCTTGCAACGAGCGCATCTGACGCGCTCGGCAACCCAGGCGTCTCCCCTGCCGATCGGCTTGGTGGCATCAATCAAAAACGCGACGACGTCGACATCGTTCAACTCGAACAGCGCGCTCTTGTTGAGCTCGGACCCCAGGCCGTCCTTGGGCTTATGGATACCCGGGGTATCGACAAAGACCAGCTGGTAGCCGGGACGGTTGACGACGGCGCGCATGCGGCGGCGGGTCGTCTGGGCCACTGGCGAGGTGATGGCGACCTTTTTGCCATAGCAGGCATTGAGCAGTGTGGACTTGCCGGCGTTGGGGCGGCCGACCAGGGCCACGAAGCCGCTGCGGAAACCGGGCTCAACGTCGCCAAAGCCCGCGAGGCTATCGTCCTCGTCGCACAGGGCGTCGAGCTCCTCGTCGCTCATGCCCTCAAACGGATCGAGCTCCTCGACATCCTCATAAGCCTCGGTCGCCTCAGCATCCAGGGACTCATCGTCCAGAATTTCATCGATAGGCTGCATGGTGTCGGACATGGAAATCCCTTTCTAAATAAAGTCGAGCGCGTGGGCAAATACCAGCAATCCCACAATCGCGGCGGTGATGGAAAGTACGTATACGGAGGCGGCGGCGATATCCTTCGCACGCTTTGCCAGCGGATGGAGCTCCTGGGTCGCCAGATCGACAATCGCCTCCATGGCGGTGTTGCACAGCTCGCCGTGAATCACCAAGCCGCAACAGATGATAATCGTGGCCCACTCGGCAATGTCGAGCCCCACGATGCAGCCGGCAATGACGGTGCATACGCCCGCCACGAGCATGACCTTAATATTGCGCTCGGTCTTGACGGCGGTGACGAAGCCCTCCATGGCGTAGGAGAAGGACTTTAAGAAGGACGGATGGTCCTTGTTCGATCCGGGAATCATAGACGGCTCCTAGTCGTGGGCGTGGTTGGTGATGGGGCCGACGTGGACCAGCTTGGGGTCCTCGCCGCGCTCGAGCGCCAGATCGCGCAGGATGGCGTCCTCGCGGGCCTCCATGACCTCGGCCTCGTCGTCCTCGATATGGTCATAGCCCAGCAGGTGCAGCATGCCATGCACGAGCATCAGGCGGCACTCGTCGGCAGGGCTATTGCCAAAGCCGGGAGCCTGACGGGCAATGACCTGCGGGGCCAGGATGATATCGCCGAGCTCGAGCGTCTCGTCTGCGGGAATATCCTCGTCAAAGGCCGAGTCGCATTCAAACGAGAGGACATCGGTGGTACGGTCGATACCGCGCCACTCGTGGTTGAGCTCGTGCATCTCGTCCTCATCGACATACGAAAGGGAAATCTCAACTTCACGCTCAACGCCCTCGGCGGCAAGCACGACCTCGCAGATGTGCCCTACCTCCTGCGCGTCGAGCAGCGTATCGAGCTCGGCATCGTTGCTGATCAATACACTCAACGGGACTCCTTTCGGTCGTGCACGCGCTTCTCGCGTACATCATCATAAGCATCGTATGCCTCGACGATACGCCCCACCAAGGCATGACGCACCACGTCGGCACGCTCAAGGTGAGAAAATGCGACATCGTCGACACGACCCAAAATCTGCTCAACGTCGGCAAGACCGCCGCGACGACCCACCAGATCGCGCTGGCTGAGGTCACCGGTAATCACAAACTTAGAGTTAAAGCCCAGGCGCGTCAGAAACATCTTCATCTGCTCGGGGGTCGTGTTTTGAGCCTCGTCGAGCACCACGAAGGCATCGCTCAGCGTGCGGCCGCGCATGTAGGCAAGTGGGGCGATCTCGATCACGCCGCGCTCCATAAGCTCATCGGTGCGCTCGCGATCCATCATGTCAAAAAGGGCGTCGTAGAGCGGACGCATGTAGGGATCGATCTTTTCCTCGAGGGTACCGGGCAAAAAGCCCAGGTTCTCCCCTGCCTCGACAACCGGACGCGTCAAGATCAGACGGCCCACCTCGTGACGCTTGAGCGCGGCAACGGCGAGTGCCATGGCCAGATAGGTCTTACCGGTACCGGCAGGACCCAGGCCAAACGTGATGGTATTTGAGCGGATGGCATCCACATAGCGCTTTTGACCGAGCGTCTTGGGGCGAATGACGCGACCGCGATACGAAAGCAGCACGTCATCGCGAAGCGACGTAGCCTCGTGCTCACCGTCGCGCAAGACGGCCAGGCAGCGAGAGACATCGTCGGCAGAAAGCGTGCGCCCGGAAGCAGCCTCACGAAAGGCATGTTCGAAAAAACGCGCGACCAGTTCGACCTCGTCCGGGTCACCGCTCACGGCGATGCTGTCGCCACGGGCGACCACGTGGGCGCGAACTGAGCTCTCCAGCGCACGAAGGACGCCGTCGCCGGCACCCAAAACGCGCGAGGGGTCAATACCCTCGGGAACGGTAAGTCTAATCTTCGAGGCTTCCATGAACCTCCCTGCGTGCATGGACCAAGCCGGAATCATCGACTCCGATGATAGCAACATCGAGCAGGCACGGGGCTGTGAGTCCACGGGTATCGTCTAGACGGGCATGATGGAACGAACCAAGCGTCAGGTTGTCGCCATACTCGAGCACGGCACGCTCAACGGTGCCCACGCGACGGCGAGCGTCGGCAATGGCGAGCTCCTGCGCAGCGGCTCGCATACGACGGCTACGCTCGGCCATGACCTCGGGCGGCACCTGGTCGGGCATATCGGCAGCAAGAGTACCAGGACGTTTGCTGTAACGGAACACGTGCATACGCGAAAAGCCCACGCGGCGGCACAGCGCCAGCGACTCCTCAAACTCCTCGTCCGTCTCGCCGGGAAAACCAACGATGACATCGCACGAAAGGGACGCCTGAGGCAAGTTGGTGCGAATCATGCGCACCGTCTCCTCGAAGGCCTCGGCGCTATAGGGACGGCCCATGCGATGCAGCGTCCGTGTGCAGCCGGACTGCACGGGCAGGTGTAAAAACGGGGCGATGCGCTGCGGATAGCGCGCCATGACCTTAAGCAGGGACTCGGAGATATCCATGGGCTCGACCGAGGAAATGCGCACATGCGGAATAGACGTGCGCTCCATAATCGCCTCGAGCAGCTCATCGATCTCGACGTGTTCATCAGTCGCGCTCTTGCCATCGTAGGCGCCCAGGTTCACACCTGTCAGCACCACCTCGGGCACGCCGGCCTCCTGGGCCTCGCGAACCTGCTCGAGCACGGACTCGACCGGCACAGAGCGCTCGGGGCCGCGGGCCTTCCACACAATACAATAGGTGCAACGATGGTTGCAGCCGTCCTGGATCTTCACGCCCAGACGCGAGCGACCGAGTGCATCGACCACCTCGCCGTCGCTGCAGGCGGGAACATTATCGGACTCAACGCCCAACACCTCGCAGACGCGTTCGGCAACATCAATCTTGGACGGCTCGGCGATCACGCGGCCCGAAAGCTCCAGCAGCTCCTCGGGGTGCAGATTGACCACGCATCCGGTCACGACCACATAGGGCTCGTTTGGATAGCCCAGCGCATGGCGAACGGCCTTACGGGTCTTGGCCTCGGCCTCGCCCGTAACGGCACAGGTGTTAATGACGATCAGATCGGCATCCTGGGGCTCCACAATAGCAAAGCCCAAGCGCATAAGATCGGCAGTGATACGGTCAGACTCAACCCGGTTGACACGGCAGCCGAGGTTGACGACGGAAATATGGGGTGCGAGCACGCGGGCTCCTTAATCGAGGATATCGTCGAGGGCACTCTTGATACGGTCGGTCACCGACTTCTTACCGGAAGCGACGTCATCGCCCATCTCATCGGCAAAAGCACGGAGCAGCTCGCGCTGCTTATTGGAAAGATTGGTGGGAACGACCACGCGCAGTTGCACGATCAGTCGACCGCGTGAGCCGCCACCGCCGATGCGCGGCATGCCGAAATTGTTGACGCTGACGGTGTCGCCGTACTGCGTACCGGCGGGGACCGTCACCTTGACGACTTCGTCGGGCATAATGCCCTCGACCTCAATCTCGCAGCCGAGCGCAGCCTGCGCAATCGAGATATCGCTCACCAGGTACAGGTCATCACCGTTGCGCTTAAAGCGCTCATGGTCGGCAACGCGCACGTTGACGATCAGGTCGCCCGAGGGCTCGCCGCGAAGGCCTGCCTCGCCAAAGCCGCTCACGCGCAGCTGGCGACCGGTCGAAACGCCGGCGGGAATATCGATGTCGATCTTTTCATGCGAAGGCGTGCGGCCCTGACCGTCGCAGGTCTCGCAGGGATGGTCGATAACCGTGCCCTCGCCGTGGCAATCAGGGCAAGGCGAAGAGGACTGAACCTGGCCCAGGAACGAGCGCTGAACCGTCGTGACATAGCCTGTGCCGTGGCAGCGGCTGCACTGCTTTTCCTGTGCACCCTCGGCCCTACCGGTGCCGTTGCAATCCTCGCAGGGGGCAAGGCGGTCATAGCTGATCGTCTTTTTGCACCCGAGTGCCGCCTCCTCGAGCGTCACCGAAAGCGAGATGGCCATATCGCGGCCGCGACGACGCTCACGGCGATTTCGGGCGCCACCGCCGGCACCGCCGCCAAAGAACGACGAGAAGAGGTCGTCCATGCCCATGCCGCCAAAGATATCGTTGATATCGACGTAGCCCGAACCACCAGGGCCGTCGGCAGTGCCGTAACGGTCGTAGTTAGCACGCTTCTGCTCATCGGAAAGAACGGAATAGGCCTCGTTGAGCTCCTTGAACTTGGCCTCGGCCTCGGGGTCGTCCGAAACATCCGGATGTACGGTACGGGCCTTCTTTAGAAACGCACGCTTAATCGTCCGCGCGTCGGCATCCCTGTCGACGCCAAGCACCTCGTAGTAATCCCTATTTTCCGACACGACCGAATCCTTCCGACTTTCATTATTGTCACAGTGCGTCCTATACCCAAGCTGGGCCGACCGCAAACAGAGGGTTTGATGTTATTGCATTTGGTACGGCGAAAGCATGGCCCGTTGCGAGCAGCTTGCGAACCAAACCGACACGAGCGCGAACATGAAGCCATTGGCAAAACCGTTGGCAAACTGCATCGCACCGCGCTTCCACCACAGCAGGCTGCGATGAAGCACACCGTCCGAAAGCACCATGAACAGGCCCATGGTAAACGGAATAAAGCACATCACGGCAAAGGCCGAGAACACACCCGAGATGGCCGAGAGTACCAAAAACGGCGCTACGATGCCCATCAGGTAAAAACCGGTACGAGCTTTGCCTTCCAAGCGCTCGGCTTCAACATGGGCGCGGCCGACCAGGTCGCCGCCCGCGGCACCGTTGGTGCCAGCATGACCCATGCCGCCAATGCGGACCTCGTCGCCATCGTGCGTGCCGGCAGGAAACTCAATCGTCTGCTCGGAGGCTACGCGAGTACGACCGCTGCCACCGCAATCAGGGCAGGGGTCGGCCACGACCTTACCGGAACCGCCGCACTCAGGGCAGACCGACTGGAACGTGCCGGCACCAAACAGAAAGGACAGGTCGACATCGATGTGACCGCGACCGCCGCAGCTCGGACAGGTATGTGCATGCTCGGACGAAACAGAGCCCGAACCACCGCAGTGACCACAGGTATCGAAGCGCGTGTAGCGGACGGTCTTGCGGGCACCGCCCTTGGCCTCCTTGGCGTCGAGTTTGATATCAACGACCACGTTGGCGCCGTTCTCGGGATTGTAGGCAGCCTGCCCGCGACGCGGCTGGCCCCAGGCGCCACCAAAGGGAAAACCGCCCTCAAAGGGATTGCCATAGCCCGCGCTGCCGGCGTAGCCGCCGCCATAGGGCGAAGCCGTAGGAGCGCCGGCGAAGGGGTTGCCCGAACGCATGGCGTCGTAGCGCGAACGCTTCTGCTCGTCCGAAAGCACGGCGTAGGCCTCGGAAACCTCTTTAAACTTTTCCTCGGCATCCGGCTCTTTGTTGACGTCCGGATGGAGCTTGCGGGCCTTTTGCTGGAAGGCCTTTTGAATATCACGCGAGGTGGCGTCCTTGGAGACACCCAAAATCTCGTAGTAATCTTTTTCGTTCATCGTCGCCATGCGTGGCAACCTCCTGCTCACAGCAGCGTATATATTCCGGTAATTCTACCCGAGCGGCCTAAGCTAGATCCCAAAACAGCTCGAACAGAACATTTCCATCGAGCCAGCCCAGGTGTGTCGGCGCCAGACGAGCTCGGACATGGCCCGCGAGGACGTCTGCCGAAGTGAAGGGTCCCTCATGGACTCCGAGCGTCTCGGGCACCCAAGTGGCAAGACCCAATTCGAGCGCGCGATCGCAGGCAGCTGCCAGCTCGCCCGTTGGGATGACGCAAGCTGCACGAACCAACAGATCGGACGCAATACCGCGCGTCATGCGACAAGCGAGCATCAGGTCTTCAGCCGCAGCCTCACGCTGCGACAGATATTCAGTCTCGAACGCCGTCGCGTCATCGTCACGTTGCACCAGACACACGCGGTACGCAACGCCTCGAGAAGAAACACCGGGGAACAAACCTGCAAGACGGTCGAAATCCCCGGCGTCGAGCATGCCCGCGGCAGAACGACCCAGGCCCAGGTAGCCCCGTCCGGTCCAGTAGGCAATGTTATGGGCGCACTCATGGCCGTCGAGCGCATAGCTTGCCACCTCATACGGGTGATAGCCGGCCGCACCCAGACGCTCACGCGCCACATCCATGCACGAAGCTTGAAAATCCTCGTCGGGCTCGACCGACTCGTCGCGGCACGCCATGCGATAAAGGGGCGTCCCCTCCTCAAGCGTAAGCGGGTAGACCGACACATGATGCGGAGCCGCCGCCAGCACGCCATCGAGCGTGTGCTTCCAACTCGCTGCGGTCTGCCCGGGAAGTCCGCACATAAGGTCGCACGACACGTCAAGCCCAGCGTTCTTGACCGTCGCGATGGCGGCGAGCGCCCGATCGGCATCGTGAATACGGCCGATGGCAGTAAGTTCTGTGTTATCGAGCGTTTGCACGCCCAGAGAGACGCGTGTGACACCAACCTTGGCAAGCGCAGCGGCAAGCTCGGCGGTCAGCGACTCGGGATTGGCCTCGCAGGTAAACTCAACGGGGGCGCACCACGCACGAATACGCCGCACCAGCTCCACCAGGCGCTCCCCCGCCAGCGACGGCGTACCGCCGCCAACATAGACGGTGCGGATCTGGTCAAGGGCCCCAGCCTTGCCAAAAGCATCGAGACGCGCGAACAACTGCTCAAAATAGAAATCGAGCGCAGCGCTCAGGTCGCACGGAGCAAAACTGCGTGAGTCAAAGTCGCAGTACCGGCACTTTTGGGCGCAAAACGGCACGTGCGCATACAGCGCGGTAACGGCCACCCTTAAGCCCCCAGCGGATGAGGGGGCACCGATTCGCCGGCGGCAAGGGCAGCCTCGCAGGCCACCACATCGCGCTCGATCTCATCGACCAGCGCCATGAACTCCTCGTACGTGGAGCAGCGCACCACATGAGCACGCCAAGCGGCGGCATGGGGCATGCCTTTTAAGTACCAGCTTGCGTACGTACGGGCACGCGACATGAGCGGCAGGAGCTCATGCGTCAGCGTTAGGTGCTCACGCAGGGCGTCTAGGCGCTCAACGGAGCTGCGCGCCGGCACCGGCATGCCATCGAGCGCAAGGGCGCGAGCATCACCGAACACCCACGGATTGCCGTAGATGCCGCGCGCGATAAACACCGCGCTGGCACCAGAAATGCGCAGATGCCCCGCGGCATCCTCGGCGCAGAACACATCGCCCGAACCGATAACGGGAATTTCGACGGCGTCGGCAACCTCATCGACAACCGACCAATCGGCCTGGCCGGTGTAGAGCTGCGTGGCACAACGACCGTGCACGGCAACTGCAGAGGCGCCCGCCCCTTCAAGCATCTGGGCAAACGTTGCGGCGTTGCGGTCCTCGGCATAAAAACCCTTGCGGATCTTCACGGTCACGGGAACATGCGCCGCGCCCACCGCTGCCTCGACAATCTTCTCGGCCAGGTCGGGCGTGCGCATAAGCGCCGAGCCTTCGCCCTTAGTAACGACCTTGCGAGCCGGACAGGCCATGTTGATATCAATCAATGACAGGCGATCGGCCACACGCTCCTCGACGGCGGCGACGGCACTCGCAAACTGCTCGGGCTTGGAGCCAAAGAGCTGCACGCAAATCTGCTGCTCCTCGTCGGCCGGTAGCACCAGGCGCCAGGTCTTGTTGCTGGCATAGGCAAGGCCCGCCACGCTCACCATCTCGCTATAGGCGAGATTGGCACCGCGGCGGCGGCACATGATGCGATAAGCGGGATCGGTTACGCCCGCCATGGGAGCCATAAGGAACGGCTGCTCGGCATAGGCGCCCAGCAGCCGCTTGCTGTATTCGGAAAGCGCCATAGACCTACTCGTCCACCTTGAGGATCGCCATAAAGGCCTCCTGCGGGACCTCGACCGAGCCGATGGCCTTCATGCGCTTCTTGCCCTCTTTCTGCTTCTCGAGCAGCTTGCGCTTACGCGAGATATCGCCGCCGTAGCACTTAGCAAGAACGTCCTTGCGACGCGCTTTGACGGTAGAACGGGCGATGATTTTGTTGCCGATAGCACCCTGGATGGGAACCTCGAACAGCTGACGCGGGATGATCTCCTTAAGTTTGTCGCACAGACCACGGGCCAGGCCATAGGCCTTGTCCTTATGGACGATAAACGACAGCGCGTCCACCTCGTCGCCCGAAAGCAAGATATCGAGCTTAACGAGCTCGGAGGGACGGTACTCGTTGAACTCGTAGTCGAGCGAGGCATAGCCCTTGGTACGACTCTTGAGCTGGTCAAAGAAGTCCAAGATGAGCTCGGCGAGCGGCATATCGAAGCGCATCTCGACCGATTTGCTCGTGAGGTGAATCATGTCGGTTGTAATGCCACGGTGCTCGATAGCGAGCTGCATAACGGCACCCGTATACTCGGGCGGGCAGATGATCTTAGCCTTGAGGTAGGGTTCCTCGATACGCTCGATGCGCGTGGCCTCGGGAAGATCCTGCGGGCTACGGACATCAATCATCTCGCCGTCAGTCTTGTAGACGTGATAGTCCACCGAGGGGCTCGTGGCAATGAGGTCCAAGTTGAACTCGCGCTCCAGGCGTTCCTTGACGACCTCCATGTGCAGCAGGCCCAGGAAGCCCACGCGGAAGCCAAAGCCGAGCGCCACCGAGGTCTCGGGCTCCCACACCAACGACGGGTCGTTGACGTGCAGCTTATCGAGGGCGTCACGCAGGTTCTCGTAGTCCTTGTTATCGATCGGGAACAGGCCCGTATAGACCATGGGCTTGGCCTCGCGGTAACCAGGAAGCGGCTCGGGGCAGGGGTTCGACGCCCAGGTAAGGGTGTCGCCCACGCGAACGGCCTCGGGGTCCTTCAGGCCCGTGACCACGTAGCCGACCTCGCCAACCGTCAGCGCGTCAACCGGGGTCTCGGCAGGACGCTTGACGCCCACGCCGTCGACCAAAAAGTCGCCCTCTGCCTGCATCATGCGCAGGGTATCGCCCTTTTTGATGGAGCCGTCAAAGACGCGCACCGTGGCCACCACGCCGCGATACTCGTCAAAGTACGAATCCAGAATGAGCGCTTTGAGCGGCGCGTTCGCATCGCCCTTAGGCGGAGAGATCAAAAAGACGATGGACTCTAGCAGATCGTGAATACCCTCGCCGGTCTTGCCCGACACGCACACGGCATCATCGGCGGGAATCGCCAGGTCATCCTCGATCTCGGTCTTGACCTCGTCGGGATGGGCCGAGGGCAGGTCAATCTTGTTGATGGCAGGAACAATATCCAGATTGGCGTTCATAGCGAGCGTCGCGTTGGAGACGGTCTGCGCCTCGACGCCCTGCGTGGCGTCGACAACGAGCACCGCGCCCTCACAGGCTGCCAGCGAGCGCGAGACCTCGTAGGTAAAGTCAACGTGGCCCGGCGTATCGATCAGGTTGAACTGATACGTCTCGCCATCGTCGGCGTCATAGGAAACGCGGACGGCATTGGACTTGATCGTAATGCCGCGCTCGCGCTCGATATCCATGGTGTCGAGCAGCTGCGACTCCATGTCGCGCTCGTCGACGGTATGGGTGAGCTCGAGAATGCGGTCACTGATCGTGGACTTGCCATGGTCGATGTGCGCAACAATCGAGAAGTTGCGGATGTGGGAAATGTCAATTGAAGTATTCATGCGGACTATCTTACCCGAGCGGTACAAAAAATGGAGCCTGTTCCATAAAACAGGCTCCATTTATGCGCGTAATCTGTGTGGTGTGAAATTTACAACTTAAGCGTTGATGCTGTTCACGAGCTTGGCAAGACCGGACTTGCGGTTGGAAGCCTGGTTCTTGTGGATAACATGCTTGGCGGCAGCCATGTCGAGACGCTTGGTGACGGTCTTGAGGGCAGCCTGGGCCTTCTCGGCGTCGCCCTCGGCGACGGCGGACTGGACGTGCTTGGTCAGCGTCTTGAGCTCGGACTTGACAGCCTTGTTACGCATGCGAGCTGCCTCATTGGTGCGGATACGCTTCTTCTGAGACTTGATGTTTGCCACTTCTAGAGTTCCTTTCGAGTTCCTTGCAAAAAATGTATGACACCTCTGAGACACGGTGAGGTCATGCAAGCGCCTACTATAGCACGCTCCCCCTCAAAGGGATAGAACGAATTTGTCAAATAGGCAGGTATCATCACGATTTTCTCAAGATGTTCGTAATCCAGAGCAAAAGCGCGGCCTCAGAATCGGCCGAACCCTTGAGCGCGAGCTCTACATCGACCGCCCCCTCGAGCGCCGCGACGAGCTCTGCCATCGAAAAGCGACGTGCCCAGGTCAAGTGATTCTTGACCTGCCAGGACTGGAGCTTGAGCGTTGCGGCCAGCTCACGACCCTGTCCGCGCGCATCGAGCGCCTTGGCGACGATAAGCTCGCGGATGCGGCCGCACAGCAACGTGTAAGTCCACACGTAGCTCTTGGCGGGCAATAGATTGAAAAGCTCGAGCGAGCGTCGCATGTCACGTGCCGAGACCGCATTGAGAAAGTCCCAGGGTTGAACCTCGGCCGTACGTACAATCCAGCGCTCAACGTCGGCAAGCTCAATCTGGGGCGCCTCGACCATCTGGGCAAGCTTAGCCAAGTCGTTATCGAGCATGCGAGTGTTCTCGCCCGAACGCGAGACGAGCTCCTCGGCGGCCGCCGTCGAGATCGACTTGCCGCGCTGCGTCGCCATCTGCTGCACGCGACGCGGTAGCTCCCAGCGCTTGGTGCCGGAGCAATCGATCACGGCCTTCTTATCGATCTTGGCGATCGCCTTATACAGGCGTGTGTTCTTGGCAAGCGAGTCGGCAATGATGAGGCAGACCGTTGTGGGGCTTGGACTCGCCAAATACTCGACAAGCGGCTCCGAGACCGCCTTGGCGAGCTTTGAACAGCCGTCAAGGATTACCAGGCGAAACTCGCTGCCCATCGGAAAGGTGTTAAGCGATCCGATAATCGACTCGATATCGGGGTCTTTGGTCATATCGCGCTCGTCGAGGTTGAACTCGACCATGCCCGTCTTTTCCAGACGCGCTTTCATACGCGAGACGGCGTGATCGCGCTTGACGCCGTCGGTACCGACGATCAGATATGCCGGCAGCAGACCGATTTCGGACATTGCGCTCCCCTCCCGCAGGCCTTCGTATTCGTTCCGTGCCATTCTAGCCCAGGGGCCCACCACACGCCAACGACGTCGTCACGGTCGCTGGCATCGCATCGTAAAGCCCTTCGCGGTCGGCGTGATGGTGATATCGCCGTGTTCGATAGTGCACGCGAACACACCGCCCGCTTCCTTAACGGCATCGATGCAGGCATCGGACGGATGGCCGTATCGATTCCCCTCGCCCGCGCTCGCGAGGGAAAGCTCAGGCTTCAGGACGTCCAGCGACTCACCATCGACTGAAACCTTAGAGCCGTGATGCCCAAGTTTAAGGACATCGATATCCCCCACCTCCTGCACGAATTCCCGTTCTTGGTCGAGCTCGGCATCACCGGTGAGGAGCATACGCAGGCCCTTGCCTTCCTGAATATAAGAGAGCAGCAGGACAAGCGAGTCCTCATTTCCCTCGCCATCCACGGACTCGAATGGCCACATCACGCGAGCGCAAAATGAGCCGATGTCGACCGTATCCCCACGGCGCACCTGCCGATACTCCACGCCAGGTCGGTTCAATACTTCGGCAGGAGCATCCTCCAGCGCATCCGCCGCCACGGCAATCGTTCCGACCGAAAACTGTTCGAGCACGGCAGGCAGACCACCCCAGTGGTCCTCATCCCAATGCGTCACAAAGACGGCATCGATATGGTGCACGTTATTGCGAACCAACGCCGCCACCACGCGCTCGTCGAGCCCGCAGTCGACGAGCGCTACTGCGCCGCCCTCGCGGATAAGAATCGCATCGGCCTGGCCCACATCGAGTACCGTCACCGAAGGCGGAGCGAATCGATCCCAAAAGACGTACGGAATCGCAGCCAAGAGCACCAGACATGCAAGCCCCACCGCCATAGGGAGTGCACGGGGACGCGGCCACCAGACCAGCAGGGCCGCCAGCAAACACGGCACTAGGTAAATCCACACGCTATCGGGCGGCACGCTCACGGATGCACCCGGCACGGCGGCAAACAGCTGCTCGAAGAACAGCGCGCAACGGGCGGCAATCATGGGCACAACGAGCGCCCAAGCCCGCAACGGTCCCACGAGCGAAAAGGGAACCAGCACGATCGACACAGCAAGCAGTACGCTCACCACCGGACCAATGACCGCATTTGCCAACGGAGCAATGAGCGAGAACGTACCGAAGGCAGGAATGGTAATGGGGAGCGTCGCCAACTGCGAGCACAGTGTGACGGAAAGCATACTGGCAATGCCCGATGGCACACCCAGCTCACCCAAAGCGTAGGAGGCGTACGGGCAAAAGCACAGGATGGCAAAGACGCTGGCACATGAAAGCTGAAAGCCTATCTCGAACAGCACCGTCGGCCGCAGTAGCACAAAGATGGACATGGTTGCGAAGAGTGCCGATGCGCCGTGCCGGCGACGCCCCGCGCCGTTTACGACAAGCGTCGTGAACACCATGCAGCACGCGCGCACGGCCGAGGGAGACGCGCCCGTAAAAGCAGCGTAGCCCACAAGCGTTATCGCCAATATCGCCCGCTGAAGACCACGTGAGCACCGAGTCTTTTGCAATACACCCTCGATTACAAACCCCACGATAGCCAAATGGCTGCCCGAGACGGCGATTAGATGCGCCGTTCCCGTCACCGAAAACCAGTCGCCCGCCGGTTGGGCGTGCAGCTCGGCCGAACGACCGCAGACGACACCGGCTATGAACGCACGCGCCGGGTCGGTCGCAGGCGCGATGGACGCAAGCAGCCCATTTCGCAGCCGAAGCAGCGGCCCCGGAGAGCCCTCATCGACCGATAAAATCCGAACGGCTTTTACCTTGCATACCTCGCCTCGGAGCACACGCGATCGTCCATACGCATCGTTCTCAAAACGTGAAACGCGACCGATAACACGCATGTGCGCCCCGACCCTGAGCTCGCGGTCACACGATAGGCGAACCGTTGCCAAGTTCTCGCCGTCCGCGCGTGCCTCGCAGGTATAGGAATACACGTCGTCGTTTATGGATGGATCACCCTGCACGACAAACTCGAGGCTGCTTGCCGCTCGAGCGTCGAGCGCCTTCGAGGCGCTTAGCGCGCCCACAGCCCACCACGCCGAGACGACCGCTCCCGCCACGAGACCGACGGACGCGGCATACAGCCACCGCTTCCAAGGGGCAAGCCGCGCACAAGATTGAGCCAGCACAACGAATACCGCCGCCGCGACGGGAATGGCCCATAGCGGCCCGACCGCCGGCGCCTGCTCCCTCAGCAGCGCATCAGCGGTCACGTTGAGCACCAAGGCGCAGCTCATGCACATGCCGGCACACAGGGCCATCGTCCACGGCATCAGGGGCCGCGGAGGCATCACATGCTCGCGCTCGGTCGCACTCATACGCAGATGCAATCTTTGATTTTGGCAAGCTTCTTCTCGCCAATTCCCGACACACGCATCAGATCGTCAACCGAGGCAAAAGCACCGTTCTTTGTCCGCTCATCGATAATCGACTGGGCCATGGAGGGGCCAATGCCCGAAAGCGTCTGTAGCTCTGTCGCGCTTGCTGTATTGATGTTTACTAGGCCTGTTGCGCCACTCACGCCCGATGATGCGAAAGCCCCGCCATCAACACCGGCTTCCGCAATGGACGTCTGCTGCTCCCCTACCGCTGGAACGTGAATCTTCTGTCCATCGACGACCTTAGATGCCCGATTGAGCCCCGTAACGTCTGCCTCGGGCGCCAGCCCGCCGGCGGCATCGATCGCCTGGGATACCCGTGCCCCGTCTTTGAGCCTGTATACACCGGGCGACACAACGGCGCCATCAACATCGACATAAACCTCTGCCGCGGCAGAAGCCTTAGTCGAAGAACCTTCGGATGTCTTTCCGCTCGAGGCATCACCGGATCCCGGCTCCACCAACGAGCCCGTACCGTCAGTGCGCTCAAACGACACACCGCCGGCACCGCCGCCAAGGTTCGCCATCGCCAAGCCGCTCGCCATCGCAATGACGACCAGTATCGCCATCACCACTGCCTTATGACCGAGCAGCTTGTCCGCCAAGCGGTCCATCCGTTTGACCCGTTCGTGTTGTTCGCGCTGCGCCATAGCAAAACCTCCCAACACCATCGTGTCAGGAAAGGAGCCCTGCAACAGCCACGCTCCAAAACCGGTTTTAGCGGTCAAACCAAAAACCGACCAAAACCTTGCACAAATCTGTCCATTTATTCAGGCACACGTCAGCAAATGAACACTTAGCCGCAAAATGCCCAGATAGCAAAAGACCGACGATGCAGGCGCATCGTCGGTCTATGCACAAAATTACTCGTGATCTTGGTAAATCTCACGCGGAGCAAGCTCCGAATGTTTGCGTTTTAAGGTCTTAGGGGCCTTATACGTGTTGCTGGAGAAGTCGATGTACTCGGTCTGCTTAAGCAAGCGCTCAATCATCTCCTCGTGGTCGAACAACTCCCAGGCCTCGTGCACGGCATCGAGTTTGGCGTGCGTCTCGGGACGACGCGGCATAAACAGCGTGCAGCAGTCGGGCGCCGCCTCGGTGGAAATATCGAACGTGCCGATCTCCTGAGCGCGCGCAATGATCTCCTGCTTGTCGGACCCGATGAGCGGACGGAACACGGGAATCTTCACGGCCTCGTTAACGGCCATGATGTTCTCGAGCGTCTGGGAGGCAACCTGACCGAGCGACTCGCCGGTCACGATGGCCTTGGCACCCTCGATATGCGCGATGCGCTCGGCAACCGAATACATGATGCGGCGATACATGATCACGCGTAGGTTGCTGGGGCAGGCGACGGAAATCTCACGCTGGCAATCGCCAAACGGCACCACGTACAGGCGGCCGATCTGGACACCCGGCTCAAGCGCACGGATGATGTCCTGCACCAAATACTCGCTCGTATCGGGCGTCTGCGGACGACCGGAGAAATGTACCGGCACGCACACCGCGCCGCGACGCGCGAGCATCCAGGTCGCCACCGGAGAATCGATACCCGACGACAGAAGCGTCACGGCCTTGCCGGCAGAACCCACCGGCAGGCCGCCCACGCCGCGCTCGGAGCGCGCGTACACGTAAACGCTACCCTGGACCACCAGTACGTGCACCATCGCATCGGGGTCGTGCATTTGAACCTTTTTATCGGGGAAGGCCTCGCACAGCACCTCGCCCACCTGACGATTGATATCAATCGAGGTGAGCTCATAGTCGGTATTGGAGCGCTTGGCGTGCACCTTAAACGAATCGAAGGGGCCAAACTCGCGCAGCGCCTTGACGGCGGCGGCGCAGTACTCCTGCGGGTCGCGGTTGGTGTGATACGCCAGGGACACACGGGCAACGCCGGGGACGGTGCGGATGACACGCGCCGCCTCGTCGGCCTGATGCTCGTTAAAGGTCACGAGGATATAACCGGAAATTCGAGACACGGCATTCACGGAAAAGGCGGCCAAAGCCGCCTTAATGTTATCCATGAGGATATGCTCAAAATGTGCGCGGTTCTTGCCCTTCAGTCCAACCTCGTGATAGTGGACCAGGCAGACGCGAGCTGCCATTTAGGCTTCAGCAACCTTATGGCCGAGTGCCTTCTCGTAACGGGCCTCGTCGTAGGAGATATCGCCGTCGACGATCTCGTCCATAGCCATCGAGATGGTGTCGGCGCCGGAGAGCGCGATGGTGATGTCATCGACATCCTGAACGGCAAGCACGCGGTTATGCTGGCCACGCAGCATGCTATTGATGTCGCAGGCACGCTTGGAGGCAAGCGAAGCGAGCAGGAAACGGTTGTGATCGGTCTTCTCCAGAAGATCGTCAATGCAAGGCTTTACAACGGACACGGACCTCAGATCCTTTCATGCATATCGAGAACGCGAACGAGTTCATCGGTCGCGCGGTCGAGATCGTCATTCACCACGACTTCGTCGTAGCGGTCGGCAAGGGCAAGCTCATGGGCGGCGTTTGCCATACGCAGCTCGATCGTCTCGGGCGTCTCGGTACCGCGACCGACCAGACGCTCGCGGAGCACCTCGAGCGAGGGTGGCTTGATAAAGATCAGCACGGCCTCGGGAAAACGCTCCTTCACCTGCAGGGCACCCTGGACATCGATCTCCAAGATGAGAGACGAACCAGAGGCGAGCTTGGACTGGACCTCGCTCACCAACGTGCCGTAGCAGTTACCGTGGACCTCGGCCCACTCAACAAACTCACCGTTTGCCACGCGGCGGTCGAACTCCTCGCGCGTCAGGAAAAAGTAATTGACGCCGTCGACCTCACCTTTGCGTGGGGCTCGCGTGGTAGCCGAAACCGTCAGGCCCAGGTTAGAGCGACGCTCGCGCACACGAGTGACGAGCGTGCCCTTGCCTGCGCCTGACGGTCCAGAAATCACAAAGAGCTTTGAATCCTGAGCGCTCACTTATTTGGTCAGCTGCTCGAGGAGCTGCTCGCGCTGACGGACGCCAAGGCCCTGGACGCGACGGGTAGCGGAGATGCCGAGCTCCTCCATGATCTTGGCGGCCTTGGCCTTGCCATAACCGGGGAGAGACTCGATGAGGGTGGAAACCTTCATGCGGGAAGCAATGGGGTCATCGGAGTTGAGCACGGATTCGAGGGACTTCTCGCCCTTCTTGATCTGCTCACGGAGCTCTGCGCGAGCGTGACGCGCGGCGGCAGCCTTCTCAAGAGCCTGCTTGCGCTGCTCATCGGTAAGCTGAGGGAGTGCCATTCGTACCTCCAAATAGTTGGGTTATATCTGATTCAATATTTGGCATTTTAGCACGTAAAACGTACAAAATGGCCAATCGCGGCTCCATAGGTTAGACGATACCCGCAAAAAGTGCAATATATCGCGCTAAAAGATGAGCCCCCGACCTGCGATTCCACACAAAGGATGGGAAAGTTTTCGCAGGCACAGGGGCTAATTTGTGCTAATGAGACCCAAAAGTGGTGACTTAAGGGAATCTTTTATGCGACGTTTTCGACCAGCTCGGCAACGATGGCGTCAAACGCGGCAACCGGATCGTCGGCTCCGGTAATGGGGCGGCCAACCACGATATGGCTCGCGCCGCGCTCGATAGCCTGGGAAGGCGTGGCAACGCGGGACTGATCGCCCAGCGCAGCACCAACCGGACGCACGCCCGGGGTCACAATCAGCGCATCGGGACCCAGCAGCTCACGCATGTCATGAGCCTCCATCGGCGAGCACACGATGCCGTCGATACCGTTGGCCTGGGCGAGCTTTGCCAGACGGGCGGCCTCCTCGGCAACGGGCGACTCGACGCCGATCTCGCTCAACGCATCCTGATTCATGCTCGTGAGCACGGTGATGGCGACGAGCTTGGCTCGATCCTCGCGCGCCTCCTCGGCACCCTCACGGCAGGCGGCGAGCATAGCACCCGAACCCAAGGCGTGAACCGAAAGCAGGTCGGCACCGGCAAGCGAGGCCGAGCGAGCGGCACCGCGCACCTGATGCGGAATGTCGTGGAACTTAAGGTCGAGGAAAACCTTAAAGCCCAGGTCTTTAAAGGTCTTGACGATCTCGGGACCCTCAGCGTAATAGAGCGTCATGCCCACTTTAAGCCAAGCGGCATGGCCCGAAAGCTCATGGGCGAGCTCGAGCGCACGCTCACGGCCGCAGTCGAGGGCGACGATAACGCGGTCGCGGGCATCGGTCTCTAGCATTCGAAAGCACCTACCAGCTCGTTGATGTCCTTCACACCCTGGGACTCGGCCCAGGCCTCGAGCTCGTGCGCAATCTTGAGCGAAGCGCACGGATCGACGAAGTTGGCCATTCCGACCGATACGCAGGTAGCGCCAGCCAGGATAAACTCGGCCGCATCCTCACCGGTCATGACGCCGCCGACGCCGTTGATGGGAATATCGACGGCCTGAGCGACTTCCCAGACCATACGCACGGCGATGTGATGGCACAGCGGGCCCGAAAGACCGCCCTTGGGCTTGGCCACACGCGACTTGCGGGTGTGGACGTCGATGGCCATACCCTGGATGGAGTTGATGACCGAAAGGCCGTCTGCACCCTCGGCCTCGAGGGCCTTGGCGATCTCGGCGACGTTGACCGGTGCCATCTTCACAAACAGCGGCTTGTCGGTCACCTTGCGGCAGGCGGCCATGACGGAAGAGGCGCCCTCGGGCGTGGAACCCATGGCGGCACCGCCGGCGGCAATGTTGGGGCAGCTCACGTTGATCTCATAGCCGGCAGCCCAGGGGCACAGCTCGACATACATCTCGAGCGCACGAACAAACTCGTCCACGGAATGACCGGCGACCTGGCAGATGACCTGGCAACCGTCCTTGGAGAGCTGCTCGAGCCACGGACCGGACTCGCGGGCGAAAGCGGCCACACCAGGGTTCTGCAGGCCCACGGAATTGATCATGCCGCCGGGGATCTCGGCCATGCGGGGTGCGGGATTGCCGGGCCAGGGCTCGGCAGCGCAACCCTTGGTGGTGATGGCACCCAGCTGGGAGACATCGAAGAAGTTCTGGAACTGCCAGCCGTAGCCAAAGGTACCGGCTGCGGTGTTGATGGGGTTCTGCATCTTGACGCCGCCGAAATCGACGGCCATGTTCACGGTACCCACTAGAAGACCACCACCTTGGAAGCATCGAACACGGGGCCGCACATGCAGGCGCCCTTCATACCGTCGACCGTCTCGACATTGCAGGTGTTGCAGGCACCAAAGCCGCAGCTCATCATGCGCTCGAGCGACACCTCGCAGTACGCGCCGGCCTCGGCGGCAGTGGCGGCAACCTTCTTCATCATGACGGCGGGACCACAGCTGGCGACGTAGTCGTAACCGCCCTCGCCGAGCAGCTCGGCGGCAGGATCGGTGCAGAAGCCGTGCGTGCCCAACGAGCCGTCATCGGTGCACACGTTGACCGTGGCTCCCAGCGCGCGAAACTCATCGACGCCCACGGCCTTGGAAGCGGTGCCAAAGCCCAGGCATACGTCAACGTCCACGCCCTGCTCGGCAAGCATGCCAGCCAGGCAGAGCACGGGCGGAACGCCAATGCCGCCGGCGACGAGCAGTGCTTTCCTGGTACCCTCGGGCACGAACCAGCCGCGGCCGCCAGGGCCCAGCAGGTTGGAGGTGGAGCCAGGGGCCATCTGCGACAGACGACGGGTATCATCGCCCACGACGGCGTACCACAGCTCGACGGTGCCGGCCTCGGCGTCGGCACGATAGAAGCTCAGGGGCACGCGAAGCAGCGAGGAAGCATCGCCCGGCACGGCGATATTCACGAACTGACCGGGCTTGAGCGCACTTGCAAGCTTGGGGGCCGAGATAACGAGCGAGAAGATGCCGTCGGCGATCTCCTGGTTCGAGACGACCTCGAAGTCGTGCATGCGTGCAGTGGAAGGTGTGGGCATAGACGCTCCAATCCCCCATGCGGTTGCATGGTTCAGGCGAACAGAAAGCGCGGCACCGCAAGGGCGCCGCGCACAAAAGCGATAAGGCTATGCTAGCAGATGCAGCCGTCGGCAAGCGTCTGCTTACCGCCGACAAACACATCGGTGGCACGACCGGTGAGCGTGCGGCCGGCAAAACCGGAGTTCTCGGCGCGCGACTCGTAGCCACCCTCGCCGACCGTCCAGGTGGCGGTGGGATCGAACACGGTCAGGTCGGCAACGGAGCCTGCCCTGACCTGAACCTGGTCGAGGCCCAAGATCTCACGCGGCTTGATGGCCATAAGCTCGACCATGCGTCCCATGCCCATCTTGCCGGTGTTGACCAGCTCGGTAAGCACGAGCGCCAGCGAGGTCTCGAGGCCGATCATGCCGAAGGGCGCAAGCTCGAACTCACGGGCCTTCTCCCACGGGGTATGGGGAGCGTGGTCGGTGACGATGACGTCTACGGTGCCGTCGATGACGCCCTGACGGATAGCCTCGGCGTCTTCATCGGTACGCAGCGGCGGGTTGACCTTGAGCGAGGTGTTGTAGGTCTCGTCCAGGTCGTTCTCGGTCAGGAACATGTGGTGCGGGGTGGCCTCGCAAGTGACCTGCACGCCAGCTGCCTTACCGGCACGCACGAGCTCCAGGCCATGGGCGGTGGAGATGTGCTGGATGTGCAGCTTGGCACCGGTCAGCTTGGCGATCTCGATATCGCGAGCGATCTGCAGCTCCTCGCCAGCCGCCGGCCAGCCCTCGAGGGCCAGACGGGTAGAGACCTTGCCCTCGTTGACCTGGCCGTGACCGACAAGGTCCTCGTCCTGGCAATGGCTCATAAAGACCTTGCCGAACATCTTGCCGTAGTCCATGCAGCGACGGAGCATGCCTGCCCCCTGCACGCCGCGACCGTCGTCGGTGAAGGCGACGGCGCCGTGGGCGACCATATCGCCCATCTCGGACATAGCCTCGCCCTTAAGACCGCGGGTCATGGCGCCAGAAGGATAGACGCGGCAGTGGCCGACCTCGTCAGCGCGGGACTTGACGAACTCAACGACGGTACCGTTATCGGTAACGGGGTCGGTGTTGGGCATGGCGCACACGCCGGTGAAGCCGCCCTTGGCAGCTGCGCGGGTGCCGCTCTCGATGTCCTCTTTGACCTCGTAGCCGGGCTCGCGCAGGTGGACGTGCATGTCCACCAGGCCAGGGACGAGGTACTTACCGGAAAGGTCGCGGACCTCGGCTCCCTCGGCGGCGAGGTTCTCGCCGACCTCGGCGATCTTGTCGCCGTCAATCAGGACGTCAACGACACCGTCAAGCTCGACAGACGGGTCGACGACGTGGGCATTCTTAAGAAGCAAGGCCATTATCGGCACCTCCAAGCAGCAGATACAGGATAGCCATACGCACGCAGATACCGGCGTAGACCTGCTCCAGGATGACGGAGCGTTGCGGGTGGTCGGCCATATAGGAGTCGAACTCGACACCGCGGTTGATGGGGCCCGGGTGGCAGATGATCGCGTCGGGCTTCATGAGCTTCTCGCGGTCCTTGGTCAGACCGAAGAGCTTGTGGTACTCGCGAATCGTGGGGAACGGGGCACCCTCGAGGCGCTCCTGCTGCACGCGCAGCATGTAGACGACGTCCAGCTCGGGCAGAACGGAATCGAGGTCGCTCGTCACGTGGTCGCAGCCCAGAACCTCGGGCGCCGGCGGCAGCAGCGTGCCGGGGGCGACAGCGTAGGTCTCGCAGCCCATGATCTTCAACGCGGGGATCAGCGAGCCACAAACGCGGGAGTGGGAGATGTCGCCGACGACGGCGACCTTCAGACCGTGGAAGTCACCCTTGTGTTCCCAGATGGTGTACAGGTCGAGCAGAGCCTGCGTGGGGTGGTTGTGCTTGCCGTCACCGGCGCAGATAACACTCGCGGGCGAATTCTGCGTGACGATGTAGGGAGCACCAGCATGCTTGTCGCGCACGACAATGCAGTCAATCTTGTAGGCGTTGAGGGTCTCGACGGTATCGACGAGGCTCTCGCCCTTGACCGTGGAGGTCGAGGAGCCGCCGAAATTGAGGCTGTCGGCCGAAAGACGCTTCTCGGCGAGCTCGAAGGAGCTGCGGGTACGCGTCGAGGGCTCGTTGAACATGTTGACGATGGTCTTGCCCTTGAGCGTGGGGACCTTCTTGATGGCACGCTCATTGACCTCAGAGAACGCCTTGGCGGTCTCGAGGATGAGCTTGATGTCCTCTTCGGAGTACTCGGTAATGTCGATCAGGTGCTTATGATTGAACGCCACGGTACTACTCACCTCCCAGCGGCGCGGAGCCCACGTGGGAACCCGGCGCGACGTCGTTGATCTCGACAGCAGTACGGCCGTCGACTTCCTTCATATATAGGTGCACGTTCTCCTCGTGCGACGAGGGAACGTTCTTGCCGACAAAGTCCGGCGAGATAGGGAGCTCGCGGTGACCGCGGTCAACGAGAACTGCCAGCTCGACTCGGCTCGGACGGCCCAGGTCCATAACGGCGTCCAGAGCGGCGCGGATGGTACGACCCGTGTACAGGATGTCGTCCACCAGCACGACGCGCTTGCCGTCGACGCTGAAGGGAATGTTGGTAGCGTGGATCGCGGGAGCGAAATTGGTCGCATAGTCATCGCGATAGAAGCTGATGTCCAGGCTGCCGAGCGGAACGTCGACACCCTCGATCTCCTTGATCGCCTCGGCGAGCTTCTTTGCCAGAAGGTCGCCGCGCGTGACGATGCCGACCAGAGCGAGGTCTTCACAGCCCTCGTTGCGCTCGAGGATCTCGTGCGCGATGCGGGTCATCGCTCGGTTGACGGCGGTCTCGTCCATGATGACCGCCTTGGGGGAAGTCGTGCCCATCGATCTCCTTCCTCACATGTCTTGACTGCTGACACAGTCAAAAAAATAGATGCCCGACCGCTCAAAGCGGACCAGACACCCACAGGAAGTACTGCTCATTGACAGCTATGTAATTCCATGTGGGTATCTCGTACCCCTTTAATGGTCAAGGCATAGTGTAGCCAACCTCGGGCTCAAATGCGAGCATAAATACTAGTCAATCCGTAAACGGAGCCAATAGCTCCATAAACCTATATATATTTGTGGGACGCGCTTGAAAACCTTGTTGCGAGCTGGCATAATCCCCTCTGCTGCACGCTAATCGGATCTACGTCCAGGGCCGTAGCGTGGGCACTATCGCCAAAAGAGGAATATCTCTGTGTAGATTGCGCACAGAGACATGCTTCTGTGCTATAGTTCAGGCTTGTTTGTTAACGCGACATGTTCGTTTGTCGCCCAAGGAGGGTCAGTTATGTCCAAAGTTTGCGAAGTTTGCGGTAAGCACCCCGTTGCCGGTCGCTCCATCAGCCACTCTCACCGCGTCACCAACCGTAAGTTCCGCCCCAACATCCAGCGCGTCTACGTCGTCGTCGATGGTCATCGTCGCAAGATGAACGTTTGCTCCACCTGCCTCAAGTCCGGCAAGGTTGCGCGCTCCTAAATAAGGTCTTACCAACAAGTACCTCGGACTCTCCGGGTCAAAGACCTCGCGTTCACATAGAACTTACCAAAGGCGTCCTCCATGTGGAGGACGCCTTTTTGCACTCATTGGGGACAGACTTATATGAGGGTTTGCAGATGTCAAAGGGATCATAGCGCAGCTGGTATGCCTTGTAACTAACGGTACGCCTCGAGCGAGTCGGACGCACCTTACACGGGATTGAAATGGATGTAATCGAGTAGCTGCACCGCCTGTGTGTCCGACTCAACCGCGGCCCGCGAATAGCGATTATCAAACAGATGTCCCGTTTTCCCATTGAAATACTCATGAGAGTCTGTCCCCAATGAGCGGGGCGGTGGAGCAGGCAAGTAGTTTTAGTTAAAACGTTTCAGTTTATTGAAGCGTTTTAGTTTGTCTTTTACGGGAATCTGACCGTTCACCAATTTATTTCTTGCTATCATGCATCTTGTAGGGTAAATCTCCGATCGCAAGGAGACACAAATGGTGAAAAAGTCACCGGAAAACACTACTCCCGCAATTGTGGACAACGTAGAGGCGCTTGAGGCTAAGCTCGCTCAGATGCGAGAGGCCCAGGCGCTTTTTGCTACGTACACGCAGGAGCAGGTCGACAAGATCTTCTATGAGGCCGCCATGGCCGCCAACAAGGCTCGTATCCCGTTGGCGAAGATGGCCATCGAGGAGACCGGCCGCGGCGTTCTTGAGGACAAGGTCATCAAGAACCACTACGCCGCAGAGTACATCTACAACGCTTACAAGAACACCAAGACCTGTGGTGTCCTGGAGCGCGACGAGGCTTACGGCATCACCAAGATCGCCGAGCCCATCGGCATCGTGGGCGCCGTCATCCCGACGACCAACCCCACCTCCACCGCGATCTTCAAGACGCTGATCTGCCTGAAGACCCGCAACGCCATCATCATCTCCCCGCACCCGGCTGCCGCCAAGTGCACCATCGCCGCCGCCAAGCTCGTGCTTGACGCCGCCGTCAAGGCCGGCGCCCCCGAGGGCATCATCGGCTGGGTCGATGTCCCCTCCATCGAGCTGACCAACATGGTCATGCGCGACGTCGACATCATCCTCGCCACCGGTGGCCCGGGTATGGTCAAGGCCGCCTACTCCTCGGGCAAGCCCGCCCTGGGCGTTGGCGCCGGTAACACCCCGGTCGTCATCGACGACACCGCCGACGTGCTGCTCGCCGTCAACTCCATCATCCACTCCAAGACCTTCGACAACGGCATGATCTGCGCTTCCGAGCAGTCCGTGACCGTCATCGACACCATCTATGACCAGGTTAAGGCAGAGTTCCAGAAGCGCGGCTGCTACTTCGTCAAGCAGGGTGCCGAGATGGAGGCCCTGCGTGCCGCCATGTTCAAGAACGGCGCTCTCGACCACCGCATCCCCGGCATGGCTGCCGCCAAGATCGCCGAGCTCGCCGGCATCGAGGTTCCCGCCAAGACCAAGATTCTGATCGCCGAGGTCACCTCCACCGACCCCGCCAAGGAGGAGTTCTCCCACGAGAAGCTCTCCCCGGTCCTGGCCATGTACCACGCCAAGGACTTCCAGGAGGCCGTCGACAAGGCCGAGCACCTGGTGCTCGCCGGTGGCCCGGGCCACACCGCCTCTCTGTACGTGCACCCCGCCCAGGCCGAGAAGATCAGCCTGTTCGAGCACGTCATGAAGGCCTGCCGTATCGTCATCAACACCCCGTCCTCGCACGGCGGCATCGGTGACCTGTACAACTTTGGCATGAAGCCGTCTCTGACCCTGGGCTGCGGCTCCTGGGGCGGCAACTCCGTCTCCGAGAACGTTGGGGTGAAGCACTTGATCAACGTTAAGACTGTGGCCGAGCGCCGTGAGAACATGCTGTGGTTCCGCGCTCCCGAGAAGGTCTACTTCAAGAAGGGTTCCACGCCCGTCGCCCTCGACGAGCTTGGCAACGTCATGGGCAAGAAGCGCGCCTTCATCGTCACCGACCAGTTCCTCTTCAAGAATGGCAACACCCGCGCCATCGAGGCCAAGCTCGACGAGATGGGCATCGCCCACGACTGCTTCTACGACGTCGAGCCCGATCCGTCGCTGCAGTGCGCACGTCGCGGCGCCAAGCAGATGGCTCTCTTTGAGCCGGACGTCATCATCGCCGTCGGCGGTGGCTCCGCTATGGACGCCGGCAAGATCATGTGGATGATGTACGAGCACCCCGAGTGCAAGTTTGAGGACATGGCCATGGACTTCATGGACATCCGCAAGCGTATCTTCACCTTCCCCGAGATGGGCAAGAAGGCCTACTTCGTCGCCGTCCCGACCTCTTCGGGTACCGGCTCCGAGTGCACGCCGTTCGCCATCATCACCGACAAGGAGACCGGCATCAAGTGGCCGCTCGCCGACTACGCGCTGCTCCCCAACATGGCTATCGTCGACGCCGACAACTGCATGACCGCCCCGCGCGGCCTGACCGCTGCCTCCGGCATCGACGTCATGACCCACGCCATCGAGTCCTACGTCTCCATCATGGCTTCCGACTACACCAAGGGCCTCTCCGAGCGCGCTGCCAAGCTCGTCTTTGAGAACCTGCCCTCCAGCTTCACGAACGGCGCCAAGGACCCGCACGCCCGCGAGGAGATGCACAACGCCTCCTGCATGGCCGGTATGGCCTTCGCCAACGCCTTCCTGGGTCTCAACCACTCCATGGCTCACAAGCTCGGCGCTTTCCATCACCTGCCCCACGGCATCGCTAACGCCGTCATCCTGACCCGCGTCATGCGCTACAACGCCGCCGAGGCTCCCGTCAAGATGGGTACCTTCTCCCAGTATCCTTACCCCAACGCGCTGCACAACTACGCCGAGATGGCCAAGTACTGCGGCATCGAGGGCAAGGACGACAAGGAGGTCTTCGAGAACTTCATCACGAAGCTCGAGGAGCTCAAGGACTTCATCGGTGTCAAGAAGACCATCGCCGACTACGGTGTTGACGAGCAGTACTTCCTCGACACCCTCGACGAGATGACCGAGCAGGCATTCAACGACCAGTGCACCGGCGCTAACCCGCGCTACCCGCTCATGAGCGAGATCAAGGAGCTCTACCTGGACGCCTACTACGGCCGCGAGCCCCAGGACTACGCCGTCTGCTAGTTTTTAGCACGGTTTTTTGCGGCGGGGGTGCACGGGTGTTTCACACACCCCCGCCGTCGCTTCTATCGCATCGTTGAAAGGATGCAACCATGCTGCTACCCGATTCCAAGACCGAGCTCGTCCGCCGTGGCAACAAGGTCGTTTACGACCTGGGCGACAAGATCGTCAAGGTCTTTAACGAGACCAAGCCTGTCTCCGACGTGTTCAACGAGGCTTTGAATCTTGCCCGCATCAATGAGTGCGGCATCCGCAGCCCCAAGGCTCTCGAGGTTTCCCAGCTCGAGAACGCCAACGGCTGGGCGCTCGTGACCGAGAAGGTTCCGGGCACCACCCTTGCCGAGAAGATGACTGCCGAGCCCCAGCGCTTTGGTGAGTACCTCGAGATGTTCGTCGACCTCCAGATCGAGATCCACGGCTACACCTCCCCGCTGCTCAACCGTCAGCGCGACAAGTTCGCCCGCATGATCGACAGCCTTGATCAGCTCAATGCCACCACGCGCTACAACCTTCAGGAGCGTCTGGACGGCATGACCAAGGAGTTCAAGGTCTGCCACGGCGACTTCAACCCCTCCAACGTCATCGTCGGCGACGACGGCCAGCTCTATGTGTGCGACTGGGCACACGCCACCCAGGGCTCCCCTGCTGCCGACGTTGCCACCACCTACCTGCTCTTTGCCCTCAACAGCAAGGACCAGGCCGAGGCCTACCTGGAGCTCTACTGCGACCGTGCCGACATGCCCATGCAGGTCGTGCGTCAGTGGACGAGCATCGTCGCCGCTTCCGAGCTCGCTCGTAAGCGCAACGTGAACGATGAGTTCCTGAAGAACTGGATCGACGTCGTCGATTATCAGTAATATCTGAGCGATTTATTTCGCATCGGAGGCACAATGGAAAACCCCGCAGCTCGCATGGGCTGTGGGGTTTCCTTTTAGCGATTGAGTACGCTGGCAAGATAAAAGGGCGGCCCCGCATCTCCCCCATTGGAGAAATGCAGGGCCGCCCCGTGTAGCGAACTACAAGCGAAATCGTCGATTAACGGCGGGCTGCCTTAACAAGCTCGGCAACCTTGGCAACGACCTCGTCGATCGCCACGTCCTCGCGCTCGCCCGTAGCACGGTCCTTGAGCTCCACAGTACCATTCTTGAGGCCACGCTTACCCAGAACGACCTGATACGGGAAACCCATAAGGTCGTTATCGGCAAACTTAAAGCCGGGACGCTCGTCGCGGTCGTCGACGACGACCTCGATGCCCTCGGCACACAGGCCATCAACGATCTGCTCGCAGACGGTAGCGCACTCCTCCTTCTTGGGATCGAGCGGAATCACCGCGACCTCGTACGGGGCAACGGAGACCGGCCAGACGATGCCGTGCTCGTCGTTGTGCTGCTCCACGACGGCAGCAAGCGAGCGGGACACGCCCACGCCGTAGCAACCCATGATGAGCGGCTTCTCTTTGCCGTCCTCGTCCATAAAGGTGGCACCCATGGCCTCGGAATACTTGGTGCCCAGCTGGAAGACCTGGGAGACCTCGATGCCGCGAGCAGCAGAGAGCGGCTTGCCGCAGTGCGGGCAGGGATCGCCGGCAACGACGGTGACCAGGTCGGCCCACTCGTCGACGGTAAAGTCGCGTTCGGGACAGGCCCCGGTAAAGTGATAATCGACCTCGTTGGCACCGCAGGCCCACTGCTTGGACTCGCGCAGGCTCTCGTCGCACACCAGACGGATGCCCTCGGGCAGGTTGACCGGTCCGATAAAGCCCTTGTGCAGGCCGTTCGCCTGAAGCTCCTCGTCGGTCATCATGCGATAGCCCTTGCCAAAGACATGCTCGGCCTTGCAGTCATTGAGCTCGTGGTCGCCCGGGACAATGGCCACGACCGGCTTGCCCTCAGCGTCGATGAGTGCCAGCGACTTTCGCGTACCGTTCTCGGGGAAGCCGAAGAACTTTGCAACGGCCTCGATGGTGCCCATACCCGGAGTCTCAACCTTGGTAAGCGTACCATCGCCGGGGCCCTCGGTCACAACGACCTTGGTGCTTGCAGCCTCGTCATCGGCAGCAAAGCCGCAATCGTCGCAGTAGACCAGCGAAGCCTCGCCGGCGTCGGCCAGAGCCATGTACTCGACGGAAGTGTCGCCGCCGATCTCGCCGGAGTCGGCGACAACGGGCAGAGCCTTGATGTAGCAGCGCTCGCAAATGTTGGCATAGGCCTGCTTCATCTTGTCGTACTCCTCCTGCAGGCTCTCCTGCGTGGCGGAGAAGCTGTAGGCGTCCTTCATGATGAACTCGCGGCCGCGCATCAGGCCAAAGCGGGGACGGAACTCGTCGCGGAACTTATCCTGGATGTGGTACAGGTTAACGGGCAGCTGTTTGTAGGAGCGCAGCTCGTTGCGCACCAGGGCCGTGACGGTCTCCTCGTGCGTGGGGCCCAGGACGAACTCGCGACCATGACGATCGTCAAAGCGCACAAGCTCCTTGCCATAGGCATCGATACGACCGGACTCACGCCACAGCTCGGCATCGACCATGATGGGCATCATGAGCTCCTGGGCGCCGGCAGCATCCATCTCGTCGCGCACGATGTTCTCGATCTTGCGGATCGAGCGCCATGCGAGCGGCAGATAAGAATACAGACCGGCGGCCTCCTTGCGGATCATGCCGGCACGGAGCAGCAGGCGGTGGCTGGCGAGCT
Source organism: Collinsella sp. (assembly GCA_018381235.1). Taxonomy (GTDB): domain Bacteria; phylum Actinomycetota; class Coriobacteriia; order Coriobacteriales; family Coriobacteriaceae; genus Collinsella. The sequence continues at coordinate 63,960 of JAGZSF010000005.1, forward strand.
CAGCGTCCGCCGGATCCTCTTTAAGCGTCGGCGCATAGAGCTTAGACATATACATTGCTCGAGTCATTTACTTCTCCTCAATAAGTTTGTCGACCTCGGCCATCAGCGCGTCGACAATTTGATCCTCAGCTACTTTACCAATGATCTGGCCATGCGAAAAGAGCAGGCCCTGACCTCGTCCGCAGGCAACGCCCAAGTCGGCGTCAGAGGCCTCGCCGGGGCCATTGACCGCGCATCCCATAACGGCGATCGAAAGCGGCGCGGAGTAGTTCTTAAGCCGCTCGGTGACCTCCTCGGCGATGGGAATGAGGTTAACCTGGCAGCGGGCGCACGTGGGGCACGAGACAATCTCGGGGCCACGGCGACGCAGGCCCAACGACTGCAGAATACCCCAGGCAACCGGCGGCTCCTCAACCGGATCGGCTGTGAGCGACACACGCATGGTGTCGCCAATGCCTTCGGAAAGCAAGATACCCAAGCCTACAGAGCTCTTGATGGTGCCCTGGAGCTTGGTCCCCGCCTCCGTCACGCCCAGGTGAAGCGGAACGTGGGGAATCTCACGCGACAGGGCTCGATAGGTATCGAGCGTCGTTTGCACGCTATGGGCCTTGGCCGAAAGCACAATGTTCGTAAAGCCGCGGTCCTCAAAGTGCTTGACGAAGCGCTCGCTCGACATCACGAGCTTTTCGGGCTGCGTGAGGTCGTCGCGCTCGGCGATATCCTGCTCAAGCGAACCAGCGTTGACACCGATGCGAATTGCGCAGCCCGCAGCACCCGCGGCATCGATGACAGCATCGACCTTGGCCCAATCGCCGATATTACCGGGATTGATGCGGAGCTTGGCGGCACCGGCCTCCACAGCGCCAATGGCCAGCTTGTGGTTAAAGTGGATATCGGCAACGATTGGCACCGGAGACTCGGCACAGATGGTGCGGAAACCCTCAAGCGCGGCCTCGGTGGGCACGCTCACACGCACGATATCGCAGCCAGCCTGCGCCAACGCGCACACTTGCGCAAGCGTTGCCTGGGCATCAGCGGTATCGGTGCAGGTCATGGATTGGACCACCACCGGCGCACCGCCACCGATCTGCACACCGCCCACATGCACGGGGCGCGTCAAATCGCGAGGCAAAGGATGGGATAAAGACAATCCAAACACTCCCCTACAGAATAAATCGAAGGATGTCGGAACGAAGCATATAGACAAACAGCAGCGCAAAGAGCGCGATGCCCACATAGCTCACAATCGTCTGGACCTTGAGCGGAAGCTCGCGGCCCACAATCTTTTGAATGATCTCGATGACCAGCTTGCCGCCATCGAGTGGTGGGATGGGCAGCAGGTTCATAAAGCCAAGCGAGAACGAAATGAGGGCGGCAAACGAAAGGAACGTGGCAGGACCGGCAGCAGCAGCCTGTGAGGACATAACGCTAATACCCACGATCGAAGAAGACTGATCGAGAATCTCCATCGTATGCTGCGGCTGGAGCAGGCGCATCACGCCCTCCGCGGTCTGCACAACATAGGAGAATGACAGACGCGCCGACGTGATGGGGTCTAAACGGACCACCTGCGTAGAGGCATACACACCTAGGCGCTCGTCCTCTTTGAGCGCAACCGAGGTCGAATGCTGCTTGCCGTCGCGCTCATACTCAATGGCGATATCGTCCTTACCGGCGGCCTTGCCGATGGCATCGTAAACGTCCATCCAGGTAGAGCACGATACTCCGTCAACCGAAAGGATCGCGTCGCCGCCCTCGATACCCGCCTTGGCGGCAATAGACCCCTCGTCAACCTGACCGATCACGTTGGTATCCATCGGCACGGTGACACCCGCAATAGAGTAGATGCTCATAAGCAGCAAAAAGCCCGTCAGGATATTGACGAGAATGCCCGCGAGCAGCATAAAGGCGCGCTTGAGAAAACCCTGGCCCAGATAGGTATGCGAACGCTCTTGCGCAAGGAACTCGGCTTCGCCGCACGGCAGCTCCCACACATCGCCCTCGGTAGTCGCATGCTCTCGATCGAAACGGCGGCCGTCAAAGGTGGTGTAACCCGCCGCATCTCGTGGCAGCGTCTGATACTTGGCGGGATAGTAGCTCGGCGAGGGCTTCTCCCCTTCCTCATACCAAGGCGCGATAGAGCCCCAACCCAAGAGCAAGGCGCATGCCTCGAGCACAACCTCCTCGGATAGCTCGAGCTCGGCGGCAAGGTCGGCCACGGTCACGCGACCATGACGATAGATAGCCGCGAGCACGCGATCGGCGCACGAGACGTCGGTCGGATCCATACCGCAGATGGCAGCGTAGCCACCCAGCAGCAGCGGGGTCACGCCAAACTTGGTTCCAATGCGACGTGACGTGTAATGGATGTCAAAGCGACACGGCAGACCCAAAAAGAACTCGGTCACGCGGACGCCGCAGGCACGCGCCGCCAAAAAGTGGCCGCCCTCGTGCAAAAACACAAGGACGGAAAGCATCAGCAGGCCCCAAAAGACCGATGAGAGAACGCTCAGAACAGTATCCATAAAACGAAAAAGCAATCCTTATGGGTTAGGAACGGGTTGCGGCGAGCACCTGCGCAGCCTTTTCACGCGCCCATGCATCGATGTCGCGAAGCTGCTCAAACGAATCGACCGCCTGCATATCGTGGGAATCCATGCAGGATTCCACAATGCGATCGATATCGGTAAAGCTGCAGCCATCGTTCAGGAAGGCATCGACGGCGACCTCGTTGGCGGCATTGAGCACGCACGGCATGGTGCCACCCGTCTTGCCGGCAAGTTCGGCCAGTGCCAGAGCGCGGAAGGTATCCATGTCGGCAGCATCAAACGTGAGCTGCCCCAGCTCGCGGAAATCGATACGAGGCGCCGGGGTATCCCAACGCTCGGGATACGAGAACGCGAACTGGATGGGAATACGCATGTCGGAAGCACCAAGATGCGCCATCACGGAGCCGTCGGCGAACTCGACCATAGAGTGAATCTTGGACTGACGCTGCACGACCACGTTAATGAAATCGAGGTCGCAGTTAAACAGATGCATGGCCTCAATGCGCTCCAGGCCCTTGTTCATGAGGGTGGCGGAGTCGATGGTGATCTTGGCACCCATGGCCCACGTGGGATGTGCGAGGGCATCGGCACGCGTCACGCGGTCGAGCTCGTCGCGGGTGCGGCCAAAGAACGGACCGCCCGAGCAGGTGAGCCAAATACAATGAGCCTCGCGTGGGTTCTCCCCCAGATAGCACTGGTAGATGGCGGAGTGCTCAGAGTCGACTGGAATAAGCTGGCCCGGTTGCGCCAACGGCATAAGCAAGTCGCCGCCGACGACGAGGGACTCCTTGTTGGCAAGGGCAAGGCGCTTATTAGAGGTCAAGGCCGCATGGCTCGCCTCGAGACCGGCGGCGCCCACAATAGCAACGAGCACGCAGTCGACATCGTCGCGACGCGCGAGCTCGCAAACCGCCTGCGCGCCAACGCCGAGCTTCGTTCCCTCGGGCAACTCCTGCAGCACGGCGTCATCGCCGTGAGCGACATCGGCCACGGCAACCGCCGGAACCGAGAACTCGCGGGCAGCGGCAACGAGCTCAGAGGTGCTGGAATTAACGGACAGCGCCGTCACCTGCAGGCGATCGGCATGCTGACGGCACACATCGAGTGCCTGGGTGCCGATAGAGCCCGTACAACCCAGGATGGCAACACGGAGGCGTCCATCGGGGCCATACGTCGTCTGGAATGACATTACAGCACGCCTCCGATCATCAAAAGCAGCTGAGCGGTAATGCAGCCAAAGATGAGCGAATCGCTACGATCGAGCATGCCGCCGTGGCCCGGGATAAGGTTACCGGAATCCTTAACGCCCACACCGCGCTTGATGCGCGACTCGATGAGGTCTCCGATAACGCCCAGGATGGACACGACCACGCCGCACAGCAGCGCATAGGGCAGGCTGAGCTTGTAGAAGTGCGTCGCCCACAGGATGAGCCAAATCAAAACCGAGCCCAGGATGCCGCCGACAAACCCCTCCCAGCTCTTTTTGGGAGAGATCTTGGGAACCATCTTGTGCTTGCCGATACGGCTGCCCACAATGTAGGCAAACGAATCGGAGACCCAAAGGGACGCGCAAACGCCCACCGAAAGCAGGGCGCCGGCAAAACCGGGCACGGCATCGCGCAGCAGCACGATAGCCGACAGCATAAAGCCAGTGTAGATGGGACCCATGAGCGTCACGGCCACATCAGAGATGCGGGTACGCGGCGACCAGACATACCAAATGCCCACAGCGAGCATCAGGGCAAAAAGCAGGGCATTCAGCAACATCGAATCGCCCAACGCCGACAGCGGAAAGAGTACGGCGGCAGCGATACCCATGCGCTCGTTAGCCATCTTGCCATCGAGCCTCGTCATACGGAAAAACTCATAACAGCACAGACCGCTCATGACGGAAACAAAGATGGCAGTGGGCACGATACCCAAAACCAGGCACAGGATAAAGACAACGGCGTAGACGATACCGGCGGCGGCACGGGTAATAAAGCCCGCCAGCCACGAACCGCTGCCGCTCTTCGCTGCAGGCGCTCCCGCAGTGGCAGCTTTACGCGCAGGCGTCTTGGGAGCAGATGCCTTGGGACGATCGGACACGATTAAGCCTCCTCGGTCTTGCTCAGTCCACCAAACCTACGGTCACGGCCCTGATAGGCCAAAATGGCGTCGACAAGACCCCAACGATCAAAGTCGGGCCAATAGGTATCGGTGACGTAGAACTCGGAATAAGCTACCTGCCACAGCAGATAGTTCGAAAGGCGCAGCTCACCAGAGGTGCGAATCACAAGCTCAGGATCGGGAAGACCGGCGGTATAGAGGTGGGAAGCCACCATGTCGTCATCAATTGCGGCAGGATCAATCTTACCGGCGACAACGTCGAGTGCGATCTGACGGACAGCGCGGGTAATCTCGGCACGCGCGCCGTAGTTGACGGCAAGCGCCAGCGTCATACCGGTGTGATCGGCGCACTCGGCAAGACCGCGTTCAAAAACGTCGCGGGTCTTCTTGGGCAGCGCGGAAATATCACCCAAAAAGACAACACGCACGTTTTCGCGCTTCAGAAGCGGCAGCTCGTCGATGAACGTCTTGGCAAACAGGTGCATCAAGACGTTGACCTCATGCTGCGGACGGTTCCAGTTTTCGGTAGAAAACGCATAGGCCGAAAGCACGTCGACGCCCAGACGCACGCAGGCGGTAATAATCTCACGAAGGGAGACGATACCCGCCTTGTGGCCCTCGGTGCGCGCAAGACCGCGCGACGTGGCCCAACGACCGTTGCCGTCCATGATGCACGAGATATGGTGCGGAATGTTATTGAGGTCAAGGTCGGAAAAACCGACGCCCGTAGGGGCGTCGGCAAAGTACTCGACCAGTTTATACTCGTCGTATTGCACCTTAGATCTCCATGACCTCGGCTTCTTTTTCCTTCAGAAGCTCCTCGACCTTGGCGACATACTCATCGGTGTGCTTCTGGACCTTGGCCTGCTCGCGACGGACATCGTCCTCGGTGAGCTCCTCATCGCGCTCGAGCTTGTTGTTGAAGTCGCGACGGATGTTACGGATAGACACCTTGGCCTGCTCGGCGTACTCGCGGCACTCCTTGACGAGCTCGCGACGGCGCTCCTCGGTGGGAGCCGGGAACGGAAGACGAACGACGGTGCCATCGGAGTTGGGGGTAATACCCAGATCGGAAGCGCCGATGGCCTTGACGATAGCATTGATGAGTGCCTTGTCCCACGGCTCGATGAGCAGCATGTGGGCCTCGGGGGTCTTGACGGCGGCAACCTGCGTGACCGGCGTGGGAACACCGTAATAATCGACGGTGATGTCGGACAGAATGTTGGCATTGGCGCGGCCGGTACGGACCTTGGAGAAGTTATGCTTGAGGGACTCGAGCGACTTGTCCATATGGGCGGTGATGTTCTCTGCCATGCTTAATCCTCCTGATAGACGAGCGTGCCGACGGGCTCACCCGAAAGCGCGCGCTTGACGGTGTCCTCGCCATCGATGTTGAGGACCAAAATCGGCATACGGTTGTCCTGGCACAGTGCCGTAGCCGTGGAATCCATAACCTGCAGACCGCGGACGAGAACCTCGTGATAGGTAATCTTGTCAAAACGGACGGCGTCGGCGCACTTGACGGGATCCTTGTCGTAGATGCCGTCAACCTTGGTGGCTTTAATCAGAATCTCGGCGCCGATCTCGCACGCACGAAGAGCCGCGGCGGTGTCGGTCGTAAAGTACGGATTGCCCGAACCGGCGGCAAAAATAACGACGTTGCCCTTGGAAAGGTGGTTGATGGCGCGACGGCGAATATAGGGCTCGCAGATCTCGTTCATCTGGATAGCGCTCATCACGCGGCAGGGAACATCGTTATGCTCGAAGGCATCCTGCAGGGCGAGCGCGTTCATAACGGTTGCCAGCATGCCCATGTAGTCGGCCTGAGCACGCTCCATGCCACCGGCAGCGCCTGCCATGCCGCGGAAAATATTGCCACCGCCGACAACGACGCCGACCTCATGGCCAACGGCGAGCAGCTCCTTGACCTGCTTAGCAAGATGGTCGGTAACCTTGGGGTCGATGCCATATTGGCCGTCGCCCATCAGCGCTTCGCCGGAAAGCTTAAGAAGCACGCGTTTATATCGGATGTCGGACAAAGCGATCCTCCTTTAGATTGAACTCTCAACATTCTATCAAAGGCTCTAAGAAGAGCCATGAAAAAGCAGGCTGTGAGTAAAACCCACAGCCTGCTCATTACCAGCTACAAGAGCTTATTTACTCGCCACGGACCAGACGGTCAAAGGCAACGACGGTAATGGTGTCGCCGAGCTCCTTGGAGACCTGCTCAGCGTACTTCTTGATGGTGAGGGAGCTGTCCTTGATGAACTCCTGCTCGGTGAGCACGGACTGCTTGTAGAACTTCTCCAGACGGCCGACAGCCATCTTCTCCTGGATAGCCTCGGGCTTACCGGACTCGGCAGCCTGAGCCATGTAGATCTGCTTCTCGTGCTCGACGGTCTCGGCCGGAACCTGATCGCGGGTAGCGCAGATCGGGGCGACGGCGGCAACCTGAAGGGCAACGTCGTGAGCGAAGGTCTTGAAGGATTCAGCCTGAGCGGTCTCAGCCTTCTCGAAGGCGAACTCGACGAGGACGCCGATCTTACCACCCATGTGGATGTAAGAAGCGAGCGCGCCGTTCTCAGCCTTGCGGGCAGCGAAGCGGGAGATCTTCATGTTCTCGCCCATGATGTGAATCATCTCGGTGAGCTCGGAGGAAACGGTCTCCTCGCCCATCGGCTTCTCGAGCAGAGCGTCGACGTCAGCAGGCTCGGTGGTAGCGACAACCTCAGCGACCTTGGAAGCAAAGCCGGTGAACTTGGCGTTAGAGCCAACGAAGTCGGTCTCGCAGGAGAGCTCGAGCAGAGCGCCGGTCTTGCCATCCTCGGAGACGAACGCGGCGACAGCGCCCTCGTTGGTCTCACGGCCAGCCTTCTTGGCAGCCTTGGCAAGGCCGTTCTTACGCAGAACGTCGACAGCGGCGTCCATGTCGCCGTCAGCCTCGACGAGAGCCTTCTTGCACTCCATCATCGGGGAGTCGGTCATCTCGCGGAGCTGCTTGACCATAGCGGCGGTAATCTGGGCCATTGTGGTTCCTTTCAAAGAGATGAAAAAGAATTAACTAAGACTGATTTACTCGGCCTTGGGCTCAGCGGCCATCTCGGCCTCGGAGACCTGCTCCTTACCAGAGCCAGCGAGGCAGGCGTCAGCCATGAGCTCGCACATAAGGGTGACAGCAGAGATAGCGTCATCGTTGCAGGGGATGCCGTACTCGACCTCGTCGGGATCGGAGTTGGTGTCGATCAGGGCGACGACGGGGATGTTCAGGCGCTGGGCCTCCTTGATGGCGTTCTCCTCGCGCTTGGTGTCGATGACGAAGAGAGCCTGGGGCAGACCCTTCATGTCGCGGGCGCCACCGAGGTTGGTCTGGAGCTTAGTGAGCTCCTTGCCGAGAACAGCCTGCTCCTTCTTGGGCAGAACAGCCATGCGGCCGTCCTCGACCATGGCCTCGAGCTCCTCCATGCGGTTGATGCGGGAGCGGATGGTGACGAAGTTGGTCAGCATACCGCCGAGCCAACGCTGGTTGATGTAAGGCATGTTGGCGCGCTCAGCAGCGTTCTTGACGGCCTCCTGAGCCTGCTTCTTGGTGCCGACGAACAGCACGTTGCCACCCTTGGCGACGTTCTTGACGAAGGTGTAGGCCTGGTCGGCGTCGAGGATGGTCTGCTTGAGGTCGAGGATGTAGATGCCGTTGCGCTCACCGAAGATGAACGGCTTCATCTTGGGGTTCCAGCGACGGGTCTGGTGACCGAAGTGGCAGCCGGCCTCGAGCAGGGTGCGGATATTAATCTTGGTAGCCATGTTAAACCTCCTGTGGTTTGCCTCCGCGCGGGGTCATCCTCCAAAACCAACCCGGACATGTGCTACCAAAGCCCGGGCACCACGGTATGAAGTAGCCGCGCGTGCGTGATAAAAACATGTTGCCGTGAAGCAACCCGATGAATGATAGCAGGAATGCCTCTTCCTGCCAACCCGCAATCAAAACCACACACCTGAGTGCGGCGCGGGACGTGCCAGCCACTATTCGCCGCGGGGATGGGCTTGAGCCACAGCCCGCTTAAGCCGATCGGGTGTGAGATGCGTGTAGATCTGCGTCGTGGACAGGCTCGCATGACCTAGCAGCTCTTGAACCGAGCGCAGGTCCGCACCGCCCTCGAGCAAGTCGGTCGCAAAGGTATGGCGCATCGCATGCGGGGCGATGTCAGCCGGAATGCCGGCGAGCGTCGCCAGCGTATGGAACCGCCGCCGGAGCATCGCGGCGCTCATGCGATTGCCGCGCGCCGATATAAGCAGCGGATGCGGCCCGGTAGCGAGGTCGCGGCGCTTTGCCCGAGCGAGCAACTCCGGCCTCCCCTCTTCAATATAGAGACGCGTCACATCGAGCGCACGACGATACAGAGGAACGATGCGCTCCTTGCTTCCCTTGCCCCACAGGCGCAGCGTGCGCTCGGACCATGAGATGGATTCCACATTGAGCGCCGCAAGCTCTGAGATGCGGGCACCCGAGGCATAGAGCAACTCGAGCATCGCCGCATCGCGCAGTCCCGCGGGTGTTGAGGTATCAGGCGTCTTGAGCAGCGCCTCGACCTGCAGGGTCGTAAGGACGCCCGGCAGGTCACGCGGCAGCTTGGGCGACGCGATTGCCGAGACCGCATCACCCTCGACAATCCCCTCGGCAGCCATCCAGCGATAGAGAGATCGAATAGCCGACAGGTGCGCCGCAAGCGTTCGGGGAGCCACCTGCTCACGCGAAAGCTCGGCAAGATAGCGACGAATGGTGCGCACGTCGGCAGCGAAAGCATCAATATCCTCGCGCTCGCACCAGGCAGCAAAGCGCTCTAGCCTCGAGCCATAGGCCGTCACCGTGTTGGGAGAAAGCCCCTCAACGCGTGCGATATAGGCGATAAAAGAGTCGACGGTGTCGTACAGGTCAAAGGCTATGACCGGTCGCCTCCAAACAGGTCGGAACGCGTTGCGAAGTAGGCATCGAGAGCCTCGAGGGCACGGTCCGCATAGGCCTGATAACGATCGCGCTTGCTACGGCGCTTGCCGTCCTCGAGCGGCGGCACCAGGCCAAAGTTGACATGCATGGGCTGGTAGCCCACCGTGGCGGGATCGGTCGCATAGTCCACGAGCGCACCCAGGGCGCCCACGCGAGGCAGCTCTACAGGATCGGCCTCGATAGCCTCGGCATAGGTGTTGACCGCAGCGAGCAGACCGGTCGCCACTGCCTCCATGTACCCCTCGGTGCCGGTAATCTGGCCGGCAAGGCGCACACTCGTACCGGGCACGGCAAAGGTCCCGTCGAGCACGTGCGGCGCATCGACAAAGGTATTGCGATGCATGACGCCATAGCGGAAGAACTCGGCGTTCTCCAGACCGGGAACCATATGGAACACGCGCTTTTGCTCGCCGAAGGTCAGATTGGTCTGGAAGCCCACCAGGTTATAGGCGGTCTTCTCCTTGTTCTCGGCGCGCAGCTGAATCGCAGCCCAGGGACGACGACCAGTTCGCGGGTCAGTGAGTCCGACAGGCTTCATGGCGCCAAAACGGATCGCGTCCTTACCGGTGCGTGCGACCTCCTCGGCGGGCTGACAGGCCTGGAACAGGTCACCACCCTCAAAGTCTTTAAGCACCACACGGTCGGCCGTAGTGAGCGCCTCGATAAAGGCCTCGTACTCTTCCTTGTTGAGCGGGGCGTTAAGATAGTCGCCACTCCCCTGCTCCTCATAGCGCGACTGCGAGAACAGCACGTCCATATCGAGCGTCGAGGCATCGACAATCGGGGCCGCCGCGTCAAAGAACGCCAGGGCGTCGCCACCGACGAGTTTCATGACCTCCTCGCTCAACGCCGGGGAGCACAGCGGGCCCGCGGCAATGACCACGTGGCCCTCGGGAATCTGGGTGACCTCGCCGTGAACGACTTCGATATTGGGGCGTGCGGCAACCTCGGCCTCGACAAGCTCGGAAAACTTAACGCGGTCGACTGCCAGGGCGCCGCCGGCGGGAACGGCCGCACGATGGGCGCAATCGAGCAGTACCGAGCCCATGCGCTCAAGCTCGGCCTTCAGCAGGCCGGCAGCAGAGTCCGGACGGGTGGACTTAAACGAATTGGAGCAGACGAGCTCCGCCAAGTGATCGGTATGGTGGGCAGGAGAACTCACCTGAGGGCGCATCTCGCACAGCTTTACGGTGAACCCGCGATCCGCCAGCTGAATCGCACATTCCGATCCCGCCAGACCGCCACCGATAACCGTCACCTGATCAAACAGCATCTGCAAACACCTTTCTAATTGACACGCTTTCCATTGTGACCGAAGGGCGTCTGAGCGTGAAGCGCAAACTTTGAGGGCGCATACCTTCCATCCATCATGCGCTCGATAAGGCCCTCGAGCTCGAGCGAACCCAGGAGCTTAAGAACACCGACAGCATCAAGAGAGACGAGCGCGGCAATGTCGTCGACCTTGAGCGGCGACGCGATGAGCGCGTGCATCACGGCCTGTTGCATCGGGTCCAGATCGGCGATACCGGGCGCATCGGGACGCGAGTAACGCAGGGTGCCGTAGATGCGCGAGATGGCCATCTCGATGGATTCCTCGTCCACGATGCAGCACGCTCCGTTGGCGATGAGGTAATTGGTCCCGCGCGACTCGGGCGACAAAATGGAGCCCGGCACGGCGAGCAGCTCGCGTCCCAGGTCCATAGCGGCCTCGGCCGTCGAGAACGTACCCGAGGGCATGCCCGCCTCGGAAACAAAGAGTGCCTGCGACAGCGCGGCGATGATGCGATTACGCCGCGGGAAGGCAAACTTGCGCGGACCCATGCCCCACGGAGAGATGGACACAACCGCACCGCCCGTATCGAGCGTACGCGTGATAAGACCGGCACTTGAACGCGGATAGACCACATCGGCGCCCGTCCCCAGCACCACGACGTGCTTGCCGCCAGCGTTGACCGCAGCCCAGCCCGATGCCTGATCGCAGCCCATGGCGCCACCAGAGACCACCGTCACCCCAGCCTCAACCGCCACCTTGGCAGCAAGTTCGGCCACGGCAAGACCATACGGCGATGCCTTGCGCGCGCCAATGATGGAGAGCGCGGGCGTCGATAACACAGCAGGGTCGCCACGCACATAGAGCGTCTGAGGCACATCCGAAAGCTCCAGAACGGTCTTGGGATACAACGCATCACCGGGATGCAGCTCAAAGGTTCCCTCAGCCATTATTGGTCCCTCCTTCCCTGATACATCGCCGCCTCGAGCACGTGATCCTGCGTCACCCGCTCACTCTCGGCGACATCGGCGATCGTGCGCGCGATGCGCACCAGACGCACGATGCCGCGACCTGTGAGATGCGTACGCTTCGACAGGCCGAGCACACACTTCTCTGCCGCCTCATCGAGAGCAAAGGTCGACACGACGCCGTCAATGGAGCGGGACTCGTCATCCTCGGCCTCCGCATCCGCATCGTCCAAATGCGACTCGCGCCAGGCGCGGAAGGCTCGGCCACGCACGACGTAATCGCGCAACTCAGCCGATGACATGCCTTCGGCGCCCTCGATAATCACCTGGGGGTCGGGACGGGTCACGTCGAGCATCATGTCGATACGGTCGGCCAAAGGTCCGCGCAGTTTAGCCCGATAGCGTTCGACCATCGAGGCGGAGCAGCGACACGGCACTTCGCGATCACCCAAAAAGCCGCAGGGACAGGGATTGCTCGCGGCCAGCAGCTGAAAGCGTGATGGGAAGGTAAAGGCCCCGTCAACGCGCACGATCTTCACATAGCCGCGCTCGATGGGTTGACGCAGCGTCTGCAGCACGCCGGTGGGAAACTCGGCGAGCTCGTCCAAAAAGAGCACGCCGCCATGAGCCAAACTGATTTCGCCTGGATGAACCGGGCGACCGCCACCGATAAGGCCCGCGGTCGAAATGCTGTGGTGAGGGCTGCGGAAGGGCCGATGCCCCGCCAGCAGCCCATCAATGTTCTCGCCCAAGACCGAATGGATGCACAGCGCCTCCTGCTGATCCTCAACAGATAGCTCGGGCAAAATGCCGGTCATGCGCCGTGCGAGCATCGTCTTGCCCGACCCCGGGGACCCAATCATGAGCAATCCGAGTTCTCCTGCCGCCGCAAGCGCCATGCCGCGCTTGGCGACTTCCTGCCCCAGCACGTCGGCATAATCGAGTTCGGGCTCAAAGGTAGTCTCGACTCCCTCGGAATCCAGATAATGACGGGCGGCATCCCCCATGCCGTGGGCAAGTTGCGAGAGGTGGTCAATAAAGCCACAGTCGACCCCCGCGAGCGGCACATGTTGATCGGACCTACCGGCGATAAAGGAGAGCCCCATATCGCGCGCAAGCAGCTGGAACGCCACCTCACCCTTGACGGGCAACACCGTACCGTCCAGCCCAAGTTCGCCTGCGATAAGGCAACGATCAAGGTTGTCGCGGGGAATCTGCCCATCGGCCGCCAGCACCGCGATGGCAATTGGCAGGTCGAAGCCGCTGCCGGTTTTACGGATATCGCCGGGTGCTAGGTTGACGGTAATGCCCGACCGGGGAATCTCGAAGCCTGCCGAACGCATGGCACACCGGATACGCCCGCGAGATTCCATTACCTCCATACTCGGGATACCGAGCATCTGGATACCCGGGATGCCACCGGCCAACGACACCTCGACGGTGACGGGAATCGCCTCGACGCCGCGGATACAGGCCGCGTGAACGGCAAACGTATCGAAGGCCATCACGACACCTGCCAATCGAACGCGTTGTACTGGTGCTCGATCTCGGCGATATGTCCGCCGCGGATGGTCACGCCAACGGCATCAAAACGAATCGCTTTGAGCGGATAGTGCTCCATCAGATAACAGCCCGCAATGCGACGATAGCGACGCTGTTTTTGAGCATCCACGGCCTCTTCGGGAAAGACACGCGCGGTACAATCCAGGGCGACGCGCCTGGTCTTAACTTCGGCCATCACCACGACGTCATCGAGTTCGTCGAGCAGTACCAAATCGGCCTCGCCCTCGGGACAACGATAGCCCTGCTCAAGCAAGGTATAGCCCCGCTCGTTAAAGTAGTCGATTGTAATGAGCTCGCCCAACATGCCAAGTTCGCGAGGACTGAGCTCCTTGATAAACTCGGGCGTAATCGACCCGCAATCGAGCTCGCCGTCTTCCCAACGCTCCTTGAGTTGCTGCGTCTTGCTCTTTTTGCTTACGGCACACATGGGGTCTCCTTTCCCGCACACTGCATTGCCCCGATGATGAGGGCACCTTTCATGCGGGTAAGTACCGGAAACAAACCAAACGCTGACCAAATACCGACAAAAAACGGGCCGCGCGCAACAATCACGTTGCACACGGCCCGCTACCAGCAGGTTTATAAAACGCTAGAGGTCCCTATCTCCACAATTGACCTAGAAAAGGCGCTCGGTCTGCAAAAAGTTTCCGCAAAAGCTCACGCGGTGCAGCGGACAAAGTCCGTGTTTGCGAATCGCCTCGATGTGCTCGGGGCTCGCATAGCCCTTCGACTCGGCCAGATGGTACTCGGGATACTCGGCATCGTACTCGACCATCATCTCGTCACGCGTGACCTTGGCCATAATGGAAGCAGCGGCGATGCAGGCGATCTTGGCATCGCCCTTCACCACATCGCGCTCGTTGGGAACGGCGCCCAAGGGGTTACCGTCCATAAGCACGCAATCGGGCTCGAGCCCCGTATCGGCCACGGCGCCCGCAACGGCAGCGCAGATGGCGCGGGCCATGCCCATATCGTCGATATCCGCAGGCACGATATGGCAAAAACCGATCGCGGTCGCCACCTCGGAAATCTTCACCGAGAGCAGCTCACGACGCTCCGGCGTGAGCTTTTTGGAATCATTGATGCCCCAAACGCGCGGCTCCATGGGAAGGCACACGGCGCACACCGTCAAGGGACCGGCCACCGAGCCACGCCCCACCTCGTCGACACCCACGACCACGCCATCGCCGCCGAGTTCGCGCATAAGCTCATACATGCCGTTGACGCGCTCGCGCTCGCCAAGCTCCTTGGCATGGCGCTTAAGGGCACGCTCGCAAGCCTTGATTACCTGCTGGCGCGGATCCTCGCGATAATGCTCCACGAGGGCGGGAATCTCCTCGAATGTGGCGCTCGCCAGCTCGCCGGCAACCTGCGATGCCGAAACCGAGCTCGTCATGTTGGCCATACCAGGCCCTCCTTGCATGCAAATCAGATAAAAAGAAGGGCCACCCGAAGGTGACCCTTGTGTCCAAACGAGTGGACAGACGCTGCGATCTTCTTAGCGCTTCTCGGGGATGCGAGCAGCCTTGCCCACCTTGTCGCGGAGGTAGTACAGCTTGGCGCGACGGACGCGACCATGACGGACGACCTCGAGCTTGGCGATCTTGGGGCTGTGAAGCGGGAAGGTACGCTCAACACCGACACCGAAGGAAATCTTACGGACGGTGAAGGTCTCACGGGCACCGGCGCCGGCCATGCGGATGACGTCACCCTGGAAAACCTGGATGCGCTCGCGATCGCCTTCCTTAATGCGGTAGTGAACCTTGACGTTGTCGGCAACGCGGACCTGCGGGATGTCCTCGCGGATCTGCTGACGCTCGATTGCGCGGATGTAATCCATGTGCAATTCCTTACTCTTCTAGAGGTGCCGTACCACCTTGGCCGGCACGTAGTTGAACAAACGAAATTGAGTATACACGCCGTAACCTTGGCTGCAAGAACAATTTTTCGTGCAGTCAAAAAGACAAAACCCGCACATGATAACCGCCCGCCTCAAAAATGAGACGGGCGGCATGAAGGGGGCTACATTACGCGCGAAAACGCAAGACGTTAGGCGTTACGCTTAGCCTCGAGCTTGGCCTGGGCGGCAGCAAGACGCGCAAGCGGCACGCGGTAGGGCGAGCAGGACACATAGTCCACGTCGGCTACGTTAAACAGGCCCTTGATGGACTTGGGGTCGCCGCCGTGCTCGCCGCACACGCCAAAGTGCATGTCGGGGTTGGTGACACGGCCCTTCTCGACAGCCATGCGCACCAGCTCAAGAACTGCAGAGTCAATAGTCTCGAAGGGGTTGTCCTTCAGGATCTTCTTGTGCATGTACAGCGGGATGAACTTGGCCTCGGCGTCATCGCGAGAGAAGCCAAAGGTCGTCTGCGTAAGGTCGTTGGTGCCAAAGCAGAAGAAGTCGGCGTGCTGGGCGATCTCGTCGGCAACCATGCAGGCGCGCGGCAGCTCGAGCATCGTGCCCACGGGGATGTTGAGCTCAACGCCCTCCTCGGCGGAAACCTCGGCGATGACACGCTCGATGACCTCACGGGTCTGGACATGCTCGGCCGTGATGGAGACAAGCGGAACCATGATCTCGGGACGCGGGTCGACGCCCTCTTTGATGAGGCGGGCGGCAGCGGTCGCCACGGCACGGACCTGCATAAGCGGCAGGTCGCCAAAGACGACGGACAGGCGCACGCCGCGCAGGCCCAGCATGGGGTTGGACTCGACCATGCTATCGATGCGGCGCAGACGGGCGCGCAGGGCGGCGAGCTCCTCCTCGGGAGCGCCAGCGGCCTCCTTCTTGGTGATGGCGACCTCGAGCTCGCAAGGATCGTCCAGGAACTCATGCAGCGGCGGGTCAAGCAGGCGAACGACCACGTCGCGGCCGGTCATGGTCTTGAACATGGCCAGGAAGTCTTCGGTCTGGACCTTGAGCAGATCGGCGAGCGCCTGCTGCTTTACAGTCTCGTCGTCGGACAGGATAAAGCTCTGGATAATGTTCTTGCGATCGCCCAGGAACATATGCTCGGTGCGGCACAGACCGATGGCCTCGGCGCCAAACTCAAGCGCAAGCTCGGCATCCTCGGGGTTGTCGGCGTTGACGCGCACGTGGTTGGCATGCCCGTCGCTCTCCTCCAGACGAATCTCGTCGGCCCAGGACAGAATGGTGTCCAGGTCGCCGGTGAGCTCGGCGGAGACCAGGTCGACCGCGCCATCGACAACAATGCCCTGGGTACCGTCGATGGAAATGATGTCGCCCTCGTGCAATACGCGATCGCTGCCCTCGATGCGCACGACCTTCTCGGCGGCATCGATATGGAAGCGCTCGACACCGCAGACGCAGGGCGTACCCATGCCGCGGGCGATAACGGCGGCGTGGCTCGTCTTGCCACCATGGCTCGTCAGGATGCCCTCGGCGGCAACCATGCCCTTCAGGTCGTCGGGGTTGGTCTCCCAGCGGACCAGGATGACCTTGTGGCCTTCGTTGGCGCGCGCGACGGCGTCATCGCTCGAGAACACGACCTCGCCCACGGCGGCACCGGGGCTGGCGTTCAGACCACTGGCCAGGGCCTCGTACTTCTTGGAGGCGTCAAACTGCGGGTGCAGAAGCTGGTCGAGTTGCGCGGGATCGATGCGTCTCACGGCCTCCTCACGGGTGATCAGTCCCTCCTCGACCATCTCGATGGCAATGCGCAGGGCCGCGGTGGCGGTACGCTTGCCCACGCGGGTCTGGAGCATCCAGAGCTTGCCCTGCTCGATGGTGAACTCGATGTCGCACATGTCGCGATAGTGATCCTCGAGCGTCAGGAAGACGCGCTCGAGCTCCTCGCCGGCGGACTCGAGGCCCGGAGTGGTCTTGAGGTCGGCGATGGGCTCGGTATTGCGGATGCCAGCGACAACGTCCTCGCCCTGGGCGTTAACCAGAAAGTCGCCGTAGAACTCCTTGGTACCGTCGGCCGGATTACGCGTGAAGGCGACGCCGGTCGCAGAGGTCTCGCCCTTATTGCCAAAAGCCATGGCCTGAACGTTGACGGCAGTACCGAGCTCGTCGGAAATGCCATGCTGTTTGCGGTAGATGCAGGCGCGCTCGTTCATCCAGCTGCCAAAGACGGCCTGGATAGCAAGGCGCAACTGGAGCTCCGGGTCGTGCGGGAAAACGGGCTTACCGTCGGCAACATCGAGCTCGGGATACAGGGAGGCCTCGACGTTGTCGGAGAAGATGCCCTTGAAGGTTTCGACGAGCTCCTGCAGGTCCTCGGCCGAAAGCTCAGAATCGACACGGACGCCGGCGACCAGGCGAGCCTGGGTCAGGGCGTTCTCGAACAGGTCGGCGTCGACGCCCATGACGACGTTGGAGAACATCTGGATAAAGCGACGGTAGCTATCCCAGGCAAAGCGCGGATTTTGCGTCTGGGCAATGAGACCCTGAACGGAGTCGTCGTTGAGGCCCAGGTTGAGGACCGTGTCCATCATGCCGGGCATGGAAAACGGAGCGCCCGAGCGCACCGACACGAGCAGCGGATCGGAGGCGTCGCCGAGCTTTTTGCCGCAGCGGGCCTCGAGGTCTGCCTCGGCGGCAACGATCTCATCGAGTGCGCCTTCGGGCCAGACGTTGCCGGCACCAGAGTACTCGACACAGGTCTGGCAGGTAATGGTAAAGCCACCGGGAACCGGCAGGCCGATACGACTCATCTCGGCAAGGTTAGCGCCTTTGCCGCCAAGCACGAAGTTCATGGACTTATCGCCCTCGGTAACACATGTGCCCTGGGCATCGGTTCCAAAACGGTAAACCCTCTTGCAATCGCTCACGATACTTCCCCTTCCATGCGCTCTCGCGCACGACCGTGGTAACGAATCGGCCCGCCGGATGCGGGCCGTAAGGGAACTATACGGCGGGTTTTGAACGGACTTGAGCAGAGAATACGCGGTTTGGTAAACGAGCTAAAACTAGCGGTAAACGGTAGGTAAAGGTGGTTACCTTATGAAGGTACCACCAAAGGAAATTGCAGGTCAGATGCAAGAAATACTGCTAAATCGCTTTATCATAAGTAGCTAATTTGGGACGGGGCTTTTTTAGCTGCCCCCGCAGGCAATCGGCCAAAGAGCTCGCGACCTCAGCCGGGGTAGCTAAAAAAGCCCCGTCCCAAATTAGCTACTTTTGTTGGGCGCGGCGGGCGGCACGGCGGGCTCTTGCCTCTTGAATCTCTTCGAGGTGAGCGATGATCTCGGAGGCGCTCTCCTCGATTGCCTTGCCGTCGGTGCGCACCACAAAGCAGCCTAGGCGCTTCATGAGGGCACGAGCTTCCTCGAGCTCGCTGCGCACGCTCTCAGGCTCGGCATAGGAGCCGGCGACGGCGCGCGCGTAATCATCGCCCAAGCGGCTATCGCGAATCTCAGAAATAACGTCGACGGTCGAAATCAAACCGAACAGGCGCATCGGGTCAACCTCGTAAATCGACTTGGGCGGCTCCATGCCGTGCGCCAGAGGGACGTTGGCCACCTTGTAACCCTGATAGGCCAAATACATCGACAGCGGTGTCTTGGACGTGCGCGATACGCCCAGCAGCACGATATCGGCACCCGACAGATCGTCGCAGCCGCGCCCGTCATCGTGCTCAACGAAATACTCCATGGCCTCGATACGATGGAAATAGCGATCATCGGTCTTGTGAATCACGCCCGCAACGCCCTTGGGCGGCACACCGATAAGCGACGACAGCACGGCAAGCGTCGGGCCAATCAGGTCGACCGAGCGAATGTGCAGCATACCCAGGTAATCGAGCACGCGGGCGCGAAGCGCCGGATCGACAATGGTGTGGAACACGGCAATATCGCGATGGTCCGCATCGACGCGCGGACCCACAAACGACTTGACCTGCTCCACCGAGTTCACCTTGGGCAGGCGCAAGAGACGAAAAGCCCCTTCATCAAATTGCCCGGACGCCGCAAGCACCACCTCACAAGCGGTATCGCCGAGCGAGTCGGAGATAACGATAACGGTGGGACGAGCGGTGACCGGGCAATCCATGCGGGGCTCCTTTTGCGCTTATGCGCAGGCTAGCTTACTTTTTGCGAGCAAGCTCACCGATGTTGGCGATGCCGGAGAAAACGGCCTCGAAGCGGTTGAGCAGCTTAAGGCGATTATCGCGGAGCTGCTCGTCCTTGTCCATGACCATAACCTCGTCGAAGAAACGGTCGATGGGCGCGCGTAGGGCGGCGAGGGCGGCAAACGCGGAAGGATAATCCTCGGCGGCGAGAGCAGCATCGACGGCGGTCTGAGCGGCCTCAGAGGCGTCGGCAAGCGCAAGCTCGACTTCGCCCATCAGAGCGCGATCGTACTCCGCGCCCAGTTCGGGCTTGGAGATATGCGCCGCGCGGGCGTAAGCGGTCGCCAGGTTGTCGAAGGTCTCGGCGTCGTTCTTGCGGGCCTCATCGAGGGCGGCGCAGCGGGCGAAGAAGACCGACGGGGCAATGATGTGCACCGCGGAAACGGCGGCAACGGTGTCGGCCGGGATCTTCTCGTCGCGGGCCATGCTCACCAAACGGCCGTGGAAGAAGTCGCGAACCTGCTGGGCGACCTCGGCGGCGTCGAACTCAATGCCCTGCTCGCTATAGAGCTCGAGCGCAAAGTCGATGAGCGACGTGGGGTCGATCGGCAGACGGTCGCGCAGGATATTGATGATGCCGATGGCGGCACGACGCAGCGCGTACGGGTCGGAAGAGCCGGTCGGGGGCTCGCCGATGGCAAAGATGCCGGCAATGGTATCGAGCTTGTCGGCGCAGGCCACGATGCAGCCAGCGGTGCCCTCGGGCAGCTCGTCGCCAGCAAAGCGGGGACGATAGTGATCGCGAATAGCGTGAGCGACCTCTTCGTTCTCCCCCATCGCGATGGCGTAGTAACCGCCCATCACACCCTGCTGGCTCGTGAACTCGACGACAGCGTTGGACACCAGGTCGGCCTTGCACAAGTGCGCGGCGCGGCCGGCATCGGCGGCCAAGTGGGCACCCAGGTGCGCCTCGCGGGCAATAGCGAGCGCAAGCTGCTCAATACGCTCGGACTTGGCGAGCACGCTACCGAGCTTCTCCTGGAAGGCGACCTTGGCCAGGCGCTCGCGGAACTCGTCGAGGGAGATCTTCAGATCCTCCTCATAGAAGAACTTGGCGTCGTCCAAGCGGGCGCGCACAACGCGCTCGTTGCCGTCGATCACGCGCTCGGCATTCTCGGGCTTGCTGTTGGAGACAATCACGAACTCACGCGTCAGCTTGCCCTCGCCGTCATAAATCGGGAAGTAGCGCTGGTTGGTGAGCATAGACTCGCAGATGATCTCGTGCGGGACCTTGAGGAACTCCTCATCAAAGGTACCGACGAGCACCGTCGGCCACTCGCAGAGGTTGATGACCTCCTCAAAGACCTTCTTGGGCGTATCGACGTGACAGCCGGGGCGCGCAGCCTCGACCTCGGCGATGCCGGCAAGGATGGCCTCGCGACGGCGCTCGGCAGAAAGCACGCCGGCATCCTCGAGCACCTGCTCGTAGACGGCAGGGCTAGCGACCACATGGTCACCGGGGCCAAGCACGCGATGACCACGCGTGGTGTTGCCACTCGTCACGTCGGCAAACGAAACGGGCACGACGTCCTCACCCAAAAGGCAGCAGATCCAGCGGACCGGACGCACGAACGTGGCGTGCTCGTGGCCCCAGCGCTGAGAGCGGTAGTTGGGCCACTGCAGGCCGGCGATGGTCTTCTCGCACAGGGCCGTCAGAATCGGGGTGGCCGGGGCGGAAGGAATGTTCTTCTCGGCAAATACGTACTCACGGCCGTCGGTGTCCTCGCGACGGACCAGATCCTCGGCAGCCACACCGCACTTGCGCGCGAAGCCCTGGGCGGCCTTGGTGGCGTTACCGTCGGCATCGAAGGCGATGTTGGCCGCGGGGCCGCGCTTGACCTCGTGAACCTCATCGGTCGCGGTGGCGACGTCGGCAACGAGCGCAGCCAGGCGGCGCGGGCTCGAGATCACGCGGACCTCGCCGTGGGCCAGACCTGCCTCGTCGAGACCCTTGGCGATCATGGTGCCAAGCTGCTTGACGGCATTGTTCAGCGGTGCAGAGGGCATTTCCTCCGTACCGATCTCAAACAGGAAATCCTTAGCGTCTGCCATGGCTTACGCCACCTCGCCTTCCTGATCGGCATTCTCGTTGATTCCGGCGACCTCGGCCATATAGGCCTCGCAGCACGCCTTGGCGACGGCGCGGACGCGCAGGATGTAGTTGGCGCGCTCGACTGCGGACAGCGCACCGCGGGCATCGAGCAGGTTGAAGGCATGGCTGCACTTCATGACGCAGTCATATGCCGGCAGCGGCAGCTTGCGCTCCAGGCAGGAGTGGCACTCGGCCTCGTAGTCGTCAAACTTCTGACGCATCATCTCGACGTTGGCCACCTCAAAGTTATAAGCGCTGAACTCGCGCTCGTTTTCCAGGAACACATCGCCGTAGGTCATGGGCGTGCCGTCGGGCAGGTAGCTCCACACCAGGTCGTAGACCGAGTTGACGCCCTGGGCGTACATGGCGATGCGCTCCAGGCCATAGGTGATCTCGACAGGCACGGGGTCGACCTCGATGCCGCCCACCTGCTGGAAGTACGTAAACTGCGTGACCTCCATGCCATTAAGCCAGACCTCCCAGCCAAGGCCCCAGGCGCCGAGCGTCGGGCTCTCCCAGTCGTCCTCAACAAAGCGGACGTCATGGTCATTGGGGTCCAGGCCAATGGCGGCCAGCGAACCCAGGTAGAGCTCCTGAGCGTTGACCGGCGAGGGCTTGATGAGCACCTGGAACTGATAGTAGTGCTGCATGCGGTTGGGGTTCTCGCCGTAGCGGCCGTCGGCGGGACGGCGGCAGGGCTGCGCATAGCAGGTGCGCCACTCGGCGGGACCGAGCGAGCGCAGCGTGGTCGCGGTATGGAAGGTACCGGCACCGACCTCGGAGTCATAGGGCTGCATAATTACGCAGCCCTGCTCGCCCCAGTACTGCTGGAGGCGCAGGATGATGTCTTGGAAGGAAAGCGATGAAGCGTTCATGCCTCTAATATCCCCTCGTCGAAACGATTACACGGTTAGGTACTGTACTATAGCGGTTTTTAGTCGATAGCGCCGATGCGGTTGAACGGCCAGTAGCGCACAAGCGCCACTGCGATCAAATCAGAGCGATCGACGGGACCAAAATAACGTGAGTCGGCAGAGTTTTCGCGATTGTCGCCCATCACCCACACGCACCCGTCGGGAACCGTGTAGGGATAGCTTACCTGAGCGCCGGGCGCTTGGACCGAAAGCGGCCAGCTCATGCCCGTCGTATAGTCCTCGTCGAGCGCTTGGCCGTCAACGACCACCTTGCCATCCTGCAGGTCGACCGTCTGGCCGGCCGTGGCAATAACACGCTTGACAAGAACATCATGCTCGGAGGTGCCATCGGGGTTGTGAAACACCACGATATCACCCTGCTTGACGGGCTGACCGAGTTCGAGCGTCACCTTTTGCGCCAGGATCTGGTCGCCAATCTCGATCGTGGAATCCATGGAACCGGTGGGTACCACAAAGGGTTCGACCACAAACGAGCGAATCAAGAAAGTGGCGACCAGTGCGATCGCGACAACCACGATCCACTCAAACGCACCCTTTAGCACGGAATGCTGCGATGGAACCATTCTCACTCCTCGCTCTGCGAATACGAAGCGTCCAGGATCTCCTGCGCGTACGCGCGCTCCTCGGGCGTGAGCCGCGCCGTCTCGATAAGATCGGGACGCCAACGACAGGTACGCTCGATGGCGTTTTTGCGACGCCAGGCATCGACCTTGGCGTGGTCGCCGCTTACGAGCACTGGAGGCACGCCCTCGCCATTAAACTCGGCGGGGCGGGTGTACTGCGCGTACTCGAGCAGGCCACCGTCCTCGGCGGTCGAGAAGGACTCGTCCACGTTGCTCATCTCGTCGCCCAAGGCTCCGGGAATGAGCCGTACGACGGCATCGGCTACGACCATAGCGGGCAGCTCGCCGCCCGTGAGCACGTAGTCGCCGATCGACAGACGCTCATCGGCATACGCATATGCACGCTCATCGACGCCCTCGTAACGGCTGCACACAAACAGCAGGCGCTCGCTTTTGAGCAGGCGCTCGGCCACATGCTGCGTAAAGGGCTCGCCGCAGGGGGTGAAGAAC
Organism: Collinsella sp.; assembly: GCA_018381235.1. GTDB lineage: Bacteria > Actinomycetota > Coriobacteriia > Coriobacteriales > Coriobacteriaceae > Collinsella. Next base: position 87,619 of record JAGZSF010000005.1, read on the forward strand.
ACCACGGTGGGCTTGGGACCCTCGGAGCTGATGGCCTCAATTGCCTCGGCAATGGGCTCGACCTTCATGAGCATGCCCTGCCCGCCGCCATACGGCTCGTCATCGACGGTGCGATGGCGGTCGTGCGTCCAGTCGCGCAGGTTATACGCCTTAAAATCAAAAAGGCCGGCCTTGCGGGCGCGGCCCAAGATCGACGTGGACATGACGGGCTCAAACATCTCGGGAAAGACCGAAAGGGTCTCAATCAGCATGCCGTCCTCCCTACCTGTCCATATCGATCAAGCCGTCCATAACGTGGACGGAAATTGTTCCTGTGTCGGGAAGATCGAGCACAACCTGCTCGATCACGGGAATCAGCACCTCGCCGTACCGATCGCCCTCGACAACCCAAACATCGTTGGCGGGCGTCGACATGATCTCGACAATCGTGCCGAGCGAACCAAAGCGCTCGTCGACCACCTCGCGACCCATGAGGTCGGTATAGGCGGCGTCGAGCGAATCGAGCTCGAAGTCGTCACGATTAGCCAGCACATAGCATCCGGTGATGCCCTCGGCGGCCGTCAAGTCGTCTATGCCCTCAAACGAGACCAGATCGCCATCGCCCGTATCGGTGACGGACACGACCGTGCAAAAACGGTCGCGCTTGAGCGCCGGCGGCGTCAAGGCGACACGCATACCCGGCTCCAATACAGAAGGAAGCCCCCGCAGCGGCTGCGCGAGGACCTCCCCCTTCCTTCCGTGCGGCTTGACCACACGGGCGATGTTTTTGTACTGGGACCTCAAGGTCCTAGCCCAGAACCTCTACCTCGACAGCAGTGTCGAGGCGAGCGGCCAGTGCACGGGCGAGCGTGCGAATGGCCTTGATGGTACGGCCACGACGGCCGATGACCTTAGCAACGTCATCCTCGGCAACCGAGACCTCAATCGTGGAGGCGTCGTCACCATCGATGACCTCAAGGCTCACGGAATCCGGGTCGTCGACGATCTGAACAACGAGATATTCGACGAGATCGGCGATGCGATCTGAGAGCATTGCCTCACCCTCGAGCTGTGCAGCGTCAACCTCAGGCACGATTTACTCCTCGGCGCCCTCAGCGGCCTCGGCGGCAGCCTTAGCGGCCTCGGCCTCTTTGGCGAGCTGCTTCTTGGACTTCTTGACGACGGTCTCGGTCTTCTCGCCCTCGTTGGCGGCCTTGACCAGAGCGGCGACGGCGTCGGTGAGCTGAGCGCCCTTGGACTGCCAGTCAGCAATCTTCTCGAGGTCGAGGTTAATGGTCTTGGGGGCGGTCATCGGGTTGTAGCGGCCAACCTCCTCGATGATACGACCGTCACGCGGGGCGCGGGAATCGGCGACGACGACACGGTAGTACGGACGCTTCTTAGCGCCGTGACGAGCAAGGCGAATCTTGACTGCCAAAGGAAACTCCTCCAACCAAGCAGCTTTAGGCTGCAACTACAAACAAACAGTTGAACATAATACGCCATCGACGCGGGCAGGTGAAGTCCGTGAGACCAACTTCTTCGGTGTAGTCGAGGGCAAATCCATATCTTAGACAAGAATTCGCGATTTGCAAGCACATCCACGCACCCCACATGAGCTGCGCGGTATACTCATGACATGGAAAGACGCGAACATACATACGGTTATGAGAATGCTGCGGGCGTCACGCCGCCGCCCTGGACGGGTCCGGCGGTGGGCCTGATGGACCTCGATGCATTTTTTGCGAGCGTGGAGATGCTCGATCATCCCGAATGGCGCGGAAAGCCACTCATCGTGGGCGGAGACGCCGAATCACGCGGCGTCGTGTCCACGTGTTCGTACGAGGCACGTCGCTTCGGCGTGCATTCTGCCATGGCCTCGGCCGAGGCGCGGCGCCTGTGCCCGCAGGCCATTTGGACGCACGGACACTTTGATCGCTACCGTGAGGTGAGCGCACAGGTCATGGCGATCCTTGCCGATGAGACACCGCGCGTGGAGCGCGTGTCCATCGACGAGGCCTTTATCGATATCACACCGGGCCGGTTTGCGCCCGAGGACCCGCTGCTGGTAGCGCAGCGCATAAGCGATCGCGTTGCGGCGCTGGGGGTGACGTGCTCCATCGGCGTTGGGTGCAACAAGACCGTGGCCAAAATCGCAAGCGAGCGCGACAAGCCGTTTGGTCTGACCATTGTGCGCCCCGGTACGGAACAGCGGTTTTTGGCCGCACTGCCCGTGTCCGCCATGAGTGGAATCGGGCGTTCGGCCGAGGAGCGACTGCGTCGCATGCGCATCTATACCCTCGGCGAGCTTTCGCGTGCGCCAGAGTCCACACTGGCTGCGATCTTTGGCGTGAATGGCGAGCGTATGCGGCAGCGTGCGTTGGGGCTCGAGGTTTCTGAGGTCACGAGCCTGGACGAGGAACGCGAGGTTAAATCGGTGAGCAACGAGCGCACCTTTGCGAAGGATTTGACCGAGCGAGGGGATATCGAAGCAGCGATTGCGCTGCTGGGAGAGTCGGTCGGGCGTCGTCTGCGCCGCCAGGGGCTGACGGGCGCCACGGTGACGCTCAAACTTAAATACTCATATGGCAGCGGACGCACGGCACAGCGCAGGCTTCCCCACCCCACCGACGACGAGAACATCTTTGTGGCAGTGGCGCTCGAACTGCTCGACAATATCTGGCAAGAAGGCATGCACGTGCGCCTGGCGGGCATCGGCATGAGCGACTTCGACCATCGGGGCGGCATCCAGACCGACCTGTTCTGCGAAGTCGACGACCGCGGAGCCCAATCCAGCGACCGTCGCGACCTCTCAGTCGCCATCGACGCCGTCCGAGACAAATTCGGCGACACCGCCCTATCCTTCGGCCGCCAATCCCGCTTCTCCTCCCACTAAGTAGTCAATTTGGGACGGGGCTTTTTTAACTACTTTAGATTGTCAGGGTAGTACGGGGTAGCTAATTTGGGACGGGGCTATTTTAGCTACCCTTCAACTGGTAGCGAATTACCCGGGGCCGGAATATAACTCAACCGATTTATAGGGGTAGCTAAAATAGCCCCGTCCCAAATTAGCTACCCAACCCATACCTGACGCGGTCGCAACACAGACCTCGTCCTAAATGAGCTATTTTTAGACTTTGACCTTTTGTATGGTGCAGTGTCCAATGCCCGTAAGACGTACGATCTGTTTAATCGAAAAGCCCTCGCTCTTCAAAGTGCGAATGCAGGCATCGCGCGTCCCCTTTGGCAAAGCCTTGAGGTGATGAGGCTCGTACGGCTTAAGAAGCGCCTGCGCAAACTCCAGCGCATCTGTGTCGCTCACATGGACGCCGTCACGGAAGCAATAGCGGTTGGGCTCACCTGAGGTGCTAAAGGCAAAAAATCTCTGAGAGCCACCGAGTAACCCGAGAACGCAATCCGTTTTGCAGATACCCGGATATCCCATATACTCGCGAAAGCTACTCCATCGATACAGCGAAGCGGTCCCAATCCTCGCCTTCGCGGGATTGTCGTGAATGTATCTCACGCAGTTGAGTAGCTGATCATCATCGAGGATCGGCACGCTCTTAAATCGATCCTGGAAAACAGGGCCCTTCCTGCCTGTCTTTGAGTTGAAATACATAGCATACGCCGTCGTAATCGAATGCATGCAATCGCTCAGATGAACATGCTCGTCATCAAGCAGAAGATGAATATGGTTATCCATAAGGCACCACGCGATGACATCCACTTTAAACTTCTGGCATTTCGAAGCAATCAGCCGAATCAGATAGAGCCGATCTTCGTCATCCTCAAATATGAGTTGGTCGGCACATCCCTTTTGTACGACATGGTAAAAGCCATATACAGAGATTTCTCGCGCAGTCCGAGTCATACGCATCCCCTCCTCGACAGATAACAATTACGTTACCCGAGCCAGAGTAGAAAAAAACGTACTGGGAGCTATAAATCGCGATGTTCGGCGAACGGTAGGTAGTAGCTAAAAAAGCCCCGTCCCAAATTAGCTACTTTTGGGCAAAAAGAAAGCCGGGCAGGTGCGGAAAACCGCAACTGCCCGGCGAACGGTAAAGGGTAGTTAAAAAAGCCCCAGCCTAAGCAAAGCTCTAGAGGAGGTTGAGGGGGAGCTGGGGAGCGTCGCCCCAGAGCTTCTCGAGACGATAGAAGTCGCGTGCCTCGGGGGTGAAGACGTGGACGACGACCGAGCCGTAGTCCATGAGCATCCAGGTCTTCTGCTCGCGACCCTCGATGGAGAACGGGTGCTCACCGCAAGCCTCGGCGACCTTCTCCTCGATCTCATCAACGATAGAATCGACCTGACGGTTATTGGTACCGGTGGCGAGCACAAAGTAGTCGCACACGTCGGAGAGCTCGGTCAGATCGAGCACCTGCACGTCCTCGCCCTTCTTGTCGTAGGCGGCCTGCGCGGCGGCGCGGGCGACATCCTCGGCTGCGACACCGCTCGCGGACAGCGAAGCGGCGGTACGGTCGGACGTGGCAACGAAGCTCTTGTGCTCCACACCTTCAAGAATCTGCTCGTCGGTCATGGTCTCGTCGGCCATGGAATACCTCTTTCTAGACAGCCCGAGCTAGCGCAGCTGGGCGTAATGGTTGTAAATCGTAATAGCCGTGGGATAAAGATAGCGCCCGGACTGGATCACGTAGACCAGACCCTGCGCAAAACAGGAGAAGAACAACTCGTCAAGTGTCGACTCCCCAACCATCTTGCGCAGCGCGTGGGCATAATCACCATGGCGGTTGGGCTCGATGGCATCGGCCACAAAGACCACCATATCGAGCGGCGTCATGTCGCAGGCGCCCACGGTGTGACGGTCGACAGCCTGAAAGACCGCCGGCGACAGCTCGGGAAATAGCTGCGGAAGCTCATAGGCGGCGACCGGGCCATGCAAAAGCGGCGTTGCGGCAGACGGAGAGCCGGCAATCTTAATGCCGTAATGCAGAGCGCGCGTGACCAGCTCGTCGTCGGAGAGTACCTTGTCCCAGTCGTGAATCAGGCCGGCGGCGGCGGCATCAAAGCGGTCGACACCGTATACCTCGGCTAGGCGCAGCGCAGTCTCGGCAACCCCGAGCGAATGAACGTAGCGCTTGCGTTTATCCTTCATGCGCACATCGAGCAGCTCTTGAATGCGCTTGAGCAGCGCGCGCTCATCGCCCTCAAACTGATCCTCTACCGACAACGTAGACCCCCATCACTCAAAATCTTCTTGACCCAGATCGGCATACAGCCCGCGTTTGCGAATATAGCCAAGCACGGACTCGCTCGTAAGATAGCGCACGCTCATGCCACGGGCAACTCGCTTACGAATGTTGGTCGAACTAATCGCCAGCGCCGGAATCTGGATATAGCGCACGTCGAATGGCAGCCCCGATTCCTTAATCCGTGCCCGGGCCGTATCGATGTCAAAGCCGGGACGCGTCGCCGCAATAAACGTGGCAAGCTCGGCGATTCGGTTCGCATCATGCCAGGTCACAATATCGATAATCGCATCGGCACCCGTAATAAAGTAGAGCTTTACCTGTGGCGGGTAAAAGTCGCGAAGGGCATGAAGCGTATCGGCCGTATAGGTCACGCCCGGACGATCGATCTCGAAACGGCTCGCCAAAAAAGCCGGATTCGCAGCGGTGGCGAGGACCGTCATGGCATAACGGTCCTCGGCGGGCGTCACCGGTTTGTCGAGCTTAAAGGCGGGAGAGCCGGCCGGCATAAAGAGCACGGCGTCCAAGTCGAGCGACTCGCGCGCCTGCTCGGCGGTAACCAAGTGCCCGTAATGTATCGGGTCGAAGGTGCCACCCATAATGCCAAGCCGAAACTCCTGCCCATCCTTGATAGGCAGCTCAGGCAGACCAATTCCACCGCGCAGCGACATGACTTACTCGCCCTCCGGGGTCTCGACATCGTCCGCGACTTCTGCCGCATCGACAATCTCAACGCCATCGTCCGCAACATCGGCTACGTCAATAACCTCAACGTCTGCTTCCTCGAGATCCTCCTCGTACTCCGAGAAGTCCTCGGCGCCCTCAAAGTCAAAGGCGCGCTGGCAAATGCGTACCTCGTCGCCCGCACGGCAGCCGGCCTTCTCGAGCGCGTCGTCAACACCCATGCGCGCAAACTTATGCTGCAGGTAGATGACGGCTTCCTCGTTTTCCCAGTCGGTCTGGATGACCATACGCTCGATGGCGCGACCGACCACGCGGAAGGCATGGGGCTCTTCTTGAACAATGCGGAAACGCTTCTCACGCTGCAGGCGGCGGCGCTCCCACTCATCGTCGCGCAGATCGACCGGCTCATCGGAGACAGCCAACTCGGCGCGTAGCTTAGCTACCTGCTCGCCCACGGCAAGCATCAGCGTGTTGAGGCCGGCGCCCGTCACAGCAGACACGGCAAAGAACATATGTCCATCGTCGAGCGCGGCGCGTTTGAGATCGGCAATCTTGTCAGCCGTGCCCGGCGCATCGCACTTGTTGGCGACAACGATCTGCGGACGCTCCGAAAGCTCGGCGCCATATTGCTCGAGCTCGCGGTTAATGATGCGATAGTCCTCGACCGGATCGCGATCCTCAAGACCGCCCGTCATATCGACGACATGCATGATGAGTGCCGTGCGCTCGATGTGGCGCAGGAACTGATGGCCCAGGCCCTTGCCCTCGCTCGCACCCTCGATAAGGCCGGGGACGTCGGCAACGACATAGGAGTACTCGCCGGCACGCACCATACCCAGGTTGGGCACGAGCGTGGTAAACGGATAGTCGGCGATCTTGGGTCGGGCGGCACTCATACGCGCGATAAGCGAGGATTTGCCCACCGAGGGGAAGCCGACGAGCGCGGCATCGGCCATGAGCTTCATCTCGAGCTCAATCCAGTGCTCCTCGGCCGGCTCACCCAGCTGGGCGAACGCGGGCGCGCGGCGCACCGACGTCACAAAGTGCGTATTGCCAAGACCACCGGCGCCACCAGGGGCCACGACAACGCGCTCGCCATCATGCACCAAGTCGGCAATCTCGAACATCGGGGTCTGCGTCTCGGGGTCAAGCTCGCGCACCACGGTGCCCATAGGGACCTTGAGAATCAGGTCCTCGCCGCTCTTACCGTTACGACGGGCACCCTGCCCGTGCGTGCCGCGCTCGGCGCGAAAGTGATGCTTAAAGCGGTAATCGATCAACGAAGACAGCTGAGCATCGGCCTGGATGACGACATTGCCGCCACGACCGCCGTCGCCGCCATCGGGGCCGCCCTTGGGGACAAATGCCTCGCGCCTAAACGACATGCATCCGGCTCCGCCGTCGCCGCCGCACACGTTAATGCGGCTGATATCGGTGAACTGTGACAACAGAATCGCCTCCTACAAAAAAGAGGGAGACCCTTGAATCCTAAAACTCAAGTGCCTCCCACATATGTGCTCTATGAAGGGTGAATTACGCGTTCGCGAGCGGGCGTACGCTGACCCTGTGCTTGATACCCTTGTGGAACTCAACGGTACCGTCGACCAGCGCGAACAGCGTGTCGTCCTTGCCACGGCCAACGTTCTCACCCGGGTGGATGTGCGTGCCGTGCTGACGGACGAGAATCGTGCCCGTGGTTACCGTCTGGCCGGCATAGCGCTTCGTGCCAAGGCGCTGACCGCGGGAGTCACGGCCATTACGGGAGGAACCGAGTCCTTTTTTGTGTGCCATTGTGTATACCTACTCTTTCGTTACGAGTGTAATCTACTCGGCGACGGGAGCCTCGGCAACAGCCTCAGCCTCTGCCTTGACAGCCTTCTTGGCGCGGGAGGTAGCCTGAACCTTCACGATCTTCAGCTTGGTCAGCTGCTGACGGTGACCCTTCAGACGACGATAGCGCTTGCGCTTGTGGAACTTGAAGACCAGCTGCTTCTCGCCCTTGAACTGCTCAACGATCTGAGCGGTAACCTTGGCCTTGGCCAGCTTGTCGGGATCGGTGACGATCTTCTTACCATCGTTGAGGAAGATAACCGGCAGGGTGATCTTATCGCCCTCATTGCCCTCGATCTTCTCGACGGTGATGACATCGTCGGTGGCGACCTTGTACTGCTTGCCGCCCGTGTTAACGATTGCGTACATGTTTACTTGCCCTTCATGCATCAGTTAGTGCAACAGCCGAATATAGTAGCAGGCGAAAATACCCCCGTCAACGAGTATGTGGAGCAAATCCACAAGTTCGCACAGGTATGGGGCTGACGAGTCGGCCCTCGTCGTCCTCGCATGCTTGATTCTGACGCTCGACATCGTAGGAGCAGATGGTCACGAGGTCTTGCATACCGGTGGAAACAATAGGTGCATCCACGCCCGGGGTCAAGCCCTGCAACAAAACATCAGCAGCGGAAAGCAAAATTTCCGGACGCATGGAGCCCTCGTTGTCGGCATGGGTGTCGACCATGAGCACCAAATGATCCGGGCGCTCCCCCGCCGTGAGCTCATAGCCCACGAGCGTGTGATCCAAATCCAAGCGCTTGCTCTTTTTGCCACGCGCGTAGTCGATGCCATGGTCCGCACGCAGCGTGTCGATCGCACGACGCACCTCGTCGGCGCTTACGGGCGCCTCGGGATCCAAGTGCAGGTCGATGCGATACGACAGGCGCGTGAGCTGCGCCGTCAACGCCGGCGTGCGCACGTCGATGTACGCCGCCTCGATGGGCGCCAGATCGGCCGGAGACGCCGCAGCCAGGCGTCCAAACGCCTCGTCGAGCGCCACGAACTCGGTCATAAACAGGTCATACCACTCGCAGGTCGACGAGGTACCAACCGGCAGCGCCGAAGAGAAGCCCACGCGCATATGCGGTGAGAAGCCCTGCGTGACGGCATAGGGAAGCCCCGCACGGCGCACGATGCGCTCAATGGTATGGATTACTTCCAGATGGCCCAGGTACTTAAGGCGATCGCGCTTGCCATAGCGAACACGAAGTCTAAAGAGCGTGGGGTTGTCGGTCAGGCGCTCACTCATGCGCGATCACCCATCAATACATTCTTGGCGTGGAGCGTGGGGCAGATTCCGCAGCCGGTGCACGACGTGCGGGTGCAGTCGGGAGTCGTGACGCCCTCGAGCGAGCGACGGTACTCGCGCTCGAGGAAACCGCGCGTGCAGCCGGGGCTCACATGCTCCCACGGCAGGCGCCAATCCAACTCATAGGGCAGGTGCACGAGCTCATTGAGGTCGATGCCGTTTTTGGCAGCAGCCTCCTTCCAGTTATCGAGCGAGAAATGCTCTACCCAAGCGTCAAAGCGAGAGCCCGAGCGCCAAGCATCGATGATGACGGGCGTCATGTCACGACCGGCGCGGGACAGTGCGGCCTCGATGAGCGAGGTCTCGGCATCGTGGTAATGCACGCGAACGGCACGATTGCGAACACTCGTGACAAGCAGCTTCTGGCGACGCTTGACGTCGTCGTAGTCGAGCTGCGGGCACCACTGAAACGGCGTGGCAGCCTTGGGGATAAAGACCGAAACCGAAATGGACACCGAGATCGAGCCGCGGCGCGCCTTGGGCACCACGGAACGACCGAGCTCCAGCACGTGATCGGCCAGATTGGCGATGGCCACGATATCCTCGTCGCGCTCGCCGGGAAGGCCCATCATAAAGTAGAGCTTCATGCGATTCCATCCGGCCTCGAAGGCCGCCTTGGCCGCACGGTCCAGGTCCTCCTCGGTCACGTTCTTGTTAATAATGTCGCGCATGCGCTGGCTGCCGGCCTCGGGCGCGAACGTCAGGCCGCCCTTCTTTTCGCCGGCGACCGACTCGGCCATATCCACGCCAAACGAATCCAGACGCTGCGACGGAATGGACACGCGAATACCCGTATCCTCCAGGCGACGGTTGAGCCTGCCGAGCACGTCGCGAATGCAGGAATGGTCGGTCGTGGAGAGCGAGGTCAGCGACACCTCGTCATAGCCGGTCTTTTCCAGACCCTGAATCACCGACGAGACGATCTGGTCGGCCGAGCGCTCGCGCACCGGGCGATACGTCATGCCGGCCTGGCAAAAACGACAGCCGCGGGCGCAGCCGCGCAGGATCTCGATAGACAGGCGGTCGTGGACCAGCTGCGCATAGGGCACGCACGACTGCGACAGCGGATTCGTGGCGCCGAAATCCTCGACGACACGCTTGTAGACCACGGTCGGCGCATCCTTGCCTTCACGCGGCACGGTGTAGCCATGCGGCGAGCAGGGCTCGTCATGACGAACCTCATAGAGCGACGGCACGTAGTTGCCGGCAATGGATGCAAGCTGCTCGACAATCTGCGCGCGCGGGACCCCTTCGTCACGCAGGCGGCGATGCAGCTGGCAGGTCTCGAGCAGCGATTCCTCGCCCTCACCGATGAGGATGGCATCGAAGAAGGCCGCGTACGGCTCGGGGTTGTACACCGAGGGGCCGCCGGCGATGATAATGGGGTCGTCCTCACCTCGGTCGGTCGCCAACAGCGGAATGCCAGCGAGGTCGAGAGCCTCGAGGAAGTTCGTCACCGCCATCTCGTGCGGCACATGCAGACCGACGATATCAAACGAAGCGACCGGCGCTGCACCCTCGAGCGAGAGCAGCGGAATGCCTGCCTCGCGCATGGCATCACCCATATCGGGCCACGGCACATAGCCACGTTCGCAGGAGATGCCCTCGGCCTGGTTAAGGATGTTGTAGAGGATGGCGATGCCCTGGTTGGGCAGACCAACCTCGTACACATCCGGATAGATCAGGCAGCAACGATAGTCGGCATCGGCCTTGGAAAGCGTACCCCACTCGTGATCGATATAGCGGCTCGGCTTCTCGACCTTGGCGAGCAACGGCTCAATTAAATGAAAACAATCTTGGTACGGAACGCGCAACGGAAAACCCCTAAGCAGCGAGATCTGATGCGTCCTGGTAGGACGCCATAGGACGGGTAGCGCCCGCGACCGTGGTCACAAGATCGCGAACGCGGGAAAACGTGGCAGTGACCACCTCATTGGCACGGCTGTAGTCGACATCGCGCTCGTAGAGCGAAACGAGCGCACGGCCCATGCCATAGGTGCCCGCGGCAGCAGTGAGCGCCTTGACGGCAAACCCAATATGCGGCGTCTGCTTGACGAGCGCGCGGGTGACCGCGCGAATCACAAGACCGCCGGCAAGCACGCCCGCGACCTCGTAGCCACGCTCGGGTTTAATGCCGCGTCCAAAGACGGCAGCGAGCTCAAAGAGCATGCCCACCTGCGCCAGCGCCATAACGGGATAATCGGCGCCCGGCAAAAACACCAGTGCACCGGTCGCCATATTGGTGAGCGCGCACGAGGTGATGATACGGTTGGCCGCCGCGATGCGCATGAAGGCAAAGTTCGCCGCAAAAGCCGTTTCCTTGTCGGTGCGATCGAGAATCCAGCGGGCAAGCGTCTCGAGCAGATACGTCTTATCGATTGCCGCTACCACGCCGAGCATGGGCGTGGACTCCTCGATAAACGGCACCTCCACAGCAGACTCGGCAAGCACGCACACGGGCGCGCCGGCGATCACGAGCTCCTGCACGGCACTCTCCAAGCGGTCGGAACCACACGAGAGCACCAGCACCACATCGGTATCGGTCTTTGGAGCAATTCGCTCCTCCCCCAGACGCTCGACGCGCACAATGCCCGAGGTCGTCTGCGGCACAAAGGCGTCACGCACCGTCTCGGCCAGAAAGCGCGAGGCGGACGAATCCAGATAGACCGAGACGCGCACCGGCGTATCGGAATCCTTCTTAACGGACGCGCCCATCTTAAAAGCGCGGGTCAGCTTATCTACGGGAATTTTCATAGCAAACCCCTCCAGCGGTTACGCGGCGCCCGAACGATGCCGCCATATGGATTGTACGATACCCACCGTCAGCAGCTGAATCATCATCGAAGACGAACCGAAGCTAATAAACGGTAGCGGAATACCGGTAATCGGCATCATGCCGATGCACATGCCGATGTTTTCGAAAGTCTGGAACGCCCACATGCCAACGATGCCCACACACGAAAGACGCAAAAACAGCGACTCGCACTTAAAGGCGACGCGAATCGTCGAAAAGATCAGCAGCACGTAGAGGCACAGGAGCAAAAAGGAACCGCAAAAGCCAAAGGTCTCGGACAGGAAGGCGAAGACGAAGTCGGTGTGGAACTCAGGCAGAAAGCCGCCGGCCGACTGCGTCGCATGCCCCAGGCCCTTACCAAAGAAGCCGCCCGAGCCAACGGCGATAAGCGACTGCTGCAGGTTGTAGGCATCGTCCGAATCGGCATTATCGGGGTCGATAAAGACCGTCAGACGGTTCATCTGATACTGCTTGATGAGCACATCGTGGCCGAGCAACGAATCAAAGACCGAATCAAGCGCCAGGACGAGGGCCACCAGGCCCACGAGCAGGGCCAGGGTCGACAGCACCCATTCGCGGCGTGCACCGCTCATGCAGATGACGATGGCGCCCGAAACCAGCACGACCAGGCCCGAGCCCAGGTCACCCATGGCAACGACGGCCAAAAACGGAATGGACAGCATGCCGCAGAGCTTGACGTAGTCGCGAACGGTATCGATGCGACCGTTATACTGCGAACCAAGCGTAGCAATAAAGAAGATGGTGATGAGCTTGGCAAGCTCAACCGGCTGGAACGTCAAGCCGATACCGGGAATCTTGATCCAGCCCGTCATGCCCAGACCGCCCGTATAGGACAGACCCGGAATCTTGGGCGAGAAGATCACGATCAGGTCGATGACGAGCAACGCCGTCGAGAAATTGGAAATACCGCGCAGGTCGGTACGCCAGACCAGCACCGCCAGCACCGCCCCGATGCCAATTCCCAGAAGATGGCGTGAAAACGATGCATCGGCCTTAAACTGCGAAGCCGACCAGATAATGATGGCACCGTAGGCGACGAGCGCCACAGTAGCCACGAGCACACCGATATGCACCTTTTGGCGAAACGTGCCGCGCGAGGCCGAAAGTTGCTTGTTGACGCGGTCCAGGCTGCTGCGAGAGCCGGTCTTGGTTGAACGGAACAGATCCGCCGGAGAAAAATCCATCGCAACCTCCTATCGAACCGAAGAATCGCCCGAGGCCGAAGAGGTATCGGGCTCGTCATAAATCACGCCGAGCACGTCGCGCACGACATGCATCGCGGTATCTGAGCCACCGCCGCCCTGCTCCAGGACGGTAGCGATGACATACTTGGGATCATCGGCCGGTGCATAGGCGCAGAACCACGCGTATTCGTCCTCGCCACTTTTCTCGCCCGTGCCCGACTTGCCGTATACCTGCGGCGTCAGGGTGCCAAAGTGCGCCGCCAGGGACGTCGATGCCGTGTAAATCACGTCGTGCATGCCGTTGCGAACAAGAGCCAAATCCGAATCGCTGTTGATCTTGGCCTCCAGGCGCTTCTTCTTGCCCTTGCCATTGTACTTATAGGCATCGCCGTCGCCATCGCGCGACACGGCAGACAAAAATACGTGAGGCACGTACTGTTTGCCGCCGTTGGCAAGACCCATATAGGCGCACGCCATCTGCAGGGGCGTCACCAGGATGTCGCCCTGGCCGATAGCAATGTTGGTCATATCGCCGGCATTCCACTTGCGGTCCTCGGCAGAGGCGTCGGTGAAGTACGACTCTTTCCACTCGGCATCGGGAATACGACCCGCGCCCTCACTCGGCAGATCGATACCGCAGGTCTTGCCTAGGCCCCAGCGACGAAAGACCTCCTGCAGGCCCTCGGGATGTTGCTCGTCATAAAAGAACGCCTTACCCATGTCGTAGAAGACGGGGTCGCACGAGTTGGCGATACCCGACTGCAGCGTCATGGTGCCGTGGCCAGACGTCAGCCAGCAGCGCTTGCCCCAAGCCTTGCCCAGACCCGTCCAATAACCCGTGCAGTTGGTTGTCTGCGTTGAAGTGTAGGTTCCAAACTCAAGACCGGCCAGTGCCGAGAGCGGCTTGATGGTCGAGGCCGACATGTACTGTCCGCTAATGGCGCGGTTGAGCAGCGGGTGCGAACCCTTGTCATCATTGAGCTCGGTCCACACGTCATTTGAGACGCCGCCGATAAAGACGGACGGATCGAACTTGGGCTGGCTCGCCATGCCCAGGATCTCGCCATTGTTGGGATCGAGACACACCACAGCGCCGTTGCCGGCATTGCTGTAGCCAGTGGTCTTGGCAAGCTCGATAGCGCTCGCCAGCGCCGTCTCACAGGCCTGTTGGATCTTAAGGTCGAGCGTGAGCTTAATGTCGGAGCCGGCCTTCGCGGGCACGGCGCCGGCCTGACCGGTCACATTGCCCGAGGCATCGACCTTGACGGTCTGCTCGCCACGAATACCCTGCAGCAGGTTTTCGTAGTAGCTCTCAACGCCCGCCTGGCCCACGATATCGCCCGACTGGTACGTAATCTTGCCAGCAGAAGCATCATCATCGCCAGAGGTTTTCTTATTCTGGGCCTCGAGCTGCTCGGAGGTAATGGTGCCGGTATAGCCCAAGATATGGCATGCCGTCTCGCCGTATGGATACTGGCGCTCGGTACGCTCGGCAATCTTGACGCCCGGGAACTCGCCGGCGTGTTCCTTGATATAGGCAACCGTGGAGCGACGGACGTCCGTCGCGATGGTATGCAGGCTCTGAGCGCCCTCTGTATTGTCCTGAATATTGCGAAGGACCGCCACGTAAGGCATTCCAAGCACGTTGGCAAGATGGCGAACCAGGACCTCATCCTCGGCAAGGTCGCGGTAGGCCACGACAGCAAGTGAGGGACGGTTCTGGACAAGCGCCACGCCATTGCGGTCGAGGATGCGGCCGCGCACAGCAGGAGTGGTAACGGTGCGAGTCTGATTACTATTGGCCTGCTTCTCGTAATAGTCCGACGAGACCATCTGCATGCCCCACAGCTTGACGGCGAGCGCCGCAAACATCGCGCCCACACCCGTGGTGAGGATGGAAAAGCGGCCCTTAAAGGCGGTCACCGCAGTATTGCCCTCGCCCTCGGTGGCGCGCGGGGTCGTTCCATGCTGCGTATCGTAGGTAAAACGGGAATCGCCGCGACGCATGATGACCAGTGCGACCACGATGGCCACAACTAGCACGATACCGGCGATAATAACCGTCAACTGGGAAGACATCTACGGGCCTCCCCTATTTGAGCTTGCGGGTCTTGGGCTTAAAGCGCATACCCGTCTGGCGTCCGCCACGTGCGGAGAATCCATAGCCGGACTGCGGCACGACGCCGGACATCAAAAACGGAATGGCAACCAGACCCGTCAGGATCGAGGACGGCAGCGCATGGCCGAAGATCGCCACGACAAAGCTCGTCTCCAAACCCATAAACAGCAAGATGATGCTGTAAATCACATTAATGACGAGCGCGAAGGCGCCCACAGTGACGCCGCGCGCACTTGGGGTACCGCCCGTCTGACCGACGGCGCTGTGCACCAGGGCAAAAGAACCCACGGTCAGCAGGAGCGACATAATGCCCACCGGCACGGCAGCGGACAGGTCATAAAACAAGCCGCTGCAAAAACCGCACACGACGGCACGGGTCGGGTCGCCCGAGAACACACTCAGGCACACCAAGATAATCATGAAGTTGACGCGACCGCCCGCAATGGAGATCTGCGGTGCCAGGCCTGCCTGCAGCAGCACGCACACGATGGCGGCGATCACAAACGTGCGGGAGCTCATCCCCTGCTCGTGTAGATCCATGGACATGCCCCCTATTCGTTCGAGCCAGAATCGGTCGTCTCGGACGTGTCGGAACTGTCATCCGAGCTCTCGTCCTTCGTCTTGGTTGCAGCATCGCGCGACGTTCCCTGCGGCGTGCTGTTGGCCGTGCTCACGTCCTCATCCGAGGCCGACTGTTCATCGGTCAGCGAGGTAATGACCAGCACTTCCTCGTTGTTCTCGGCCGTGGTCTGAGCGCGCACCACAATGGTGTAGTACACGTCGTTTGCCGATTTCTCAACCGACGAGACGGTGCCGAGCGGTAGACCCTTGGGGAACACACCGCCGATGCCCGAGGTCACGATGATGTCGCCAACCTTAACGTCGGAGTCGACGCTCACGTACTCAAGACGCAGCGTGCCGTCAGCCTGACCCTGCAGCATGCCCTGGGCGCGCGTGTCCTGTACCATGGCGGACACACCCGAGTTCTCGTCGCCAATCAGGCGCACGGTGGACGTCTTGGCCGAGACTTCGATGATCTGGCCGATAACACCGGCAGAACTCGTCACGGGCATGTTGATGGTAAGGCCGTCGGCAGAGCCCTTGTCGATGGTAACGGTCGAGGTCCAGGCATCGCCGGAAGCACCAACGATACGAGCAGCGGTCGATTTGAGGTTATAGGTCGACTGCAGGCCGACCAGCCCCTCCAGACGTTCGGCGGTCTTTTGAGACTCGGAGAGCTCGGCAACCTTAGAGGTCAGTTCCTCGTTTTGCTTCTTAAGCTCGTCGAGCGTGTCCTGCGACGCCGTAAGGTTAGAGAACACGTTGCCGATCGCATTGAAGGGAGCCGCCACAGCCGAACCCACAAAGCGCACCGGCGAGGTAATCGTCGTTACGCCCGAACGCACGGCATGAATCGGTCCTGCCTCGCCCTCGCGGATGTAAAACGTGAGCAGCAACACCGAAATCAGGCTGAAAACAATCAACGGGCGCATACCCGTTGATTGTCGCTTGGTATTCAGATTTGTGGAGAAACCCGAAGATCGTGCCAAATGGAATCCACCTTTTGGAAATTAAGCATTGGTCTGGACGAAGCCGCCATCAAACGCATTGGCCTCGAGCACGCGGGCGCAGCCGTTAACGACGTTATCGAGCGCCGTAGGACTGACGTTGACCGAAACACCGGTCTCATCGCGCAGGCGCACGTCGAGACCGCGCAGCAGCGCGCCGCCACCGGTCAGCAAAATGCCGTAGTACATAAGGTCCGAGGCAAGATCGGGCGGCGTAGCGTCGAGTGCGTCCTTGACGGCCTTGGCCATCTCGTCGAGTGGCTTGTTGAGTGCGCGACGAATCTCCTCGCTCTCGATGCGCACGGTCTTGGGCAGACCAGTGATCACGTCGCGGCCGTTGACCTCGACATCGAGCTCGTCCTTGAGCGGCACGGCGGAGCCGACCTTGATCTTGATGTCCTCTGCCGTACGCTCGCCGATGGCCAGGTTGTAGGCATCACGAACGTGCGTGAGGATGGCCTGATCGAACTCGTCGCCGGCAATACGGATGGACTGCGAGACGACGATGCCGCCCATAGCGATAACGGCAACCTCGGTGGTACCGCCACCGATGTCGATGACCATGGAGCCGGTGGGCTCCTCGACGGGCAGGTCGGCGCCGATAGCGGCGGCCATGGGCTCCTCGATCAGGTAGGCCTGGCGAGCGCCGGCCTGGATCGTGGCCTCAAATACGGCACGCTTCTCGACCGACGTGACGCCGGAGGGAACGCAGACGACAACGCGCGGACGCGGGGTCCACGGATAGCGCTTCTCGGAAGCCTTGTCGATAAAGTAGCGAAGCATGGCCTCGGTAACATCGAAGTCGGCGATGACGCCGTCCTTCAGGGGACGAACGGCCACGATGTTGCCGGGCGTACGGCCGAGCATGCGCTTTGCCTCGATACCGACCGCCAGGATGCGCTCGTCGTTCTTGTCGATGGCGACAACAGAGGGCTCGCGGATGACGATGCCCTTGCCGCGCACGGAGACAAGCGTATTTGCGGTGCCGAGGTCGATCGCAAGATCGCCCGCATAGCTACCGAAGAACATATCCATCAAAGAAAACAACGCAACTCCTGATGTGTTGGATGATTGCTGGAAAACTACTAGCTCATGATACTAGCGCAAGCCCGGCACCTCACTTGCGGTGAAGCACCGGGCAAAGCTAAATCCCATAAGGTCACTACTGGTTGTCAGCAGCCGAGAAATCCATATCGAGCGAGGAAACGGCCCAGCCGATATGGTTGTCGGAGCGCACGAATTTGACGGTGTACTCCTGCTCGCCGCCCTTGGACAGCGATGCCTTCACCTTAGCGGTCGTCTCGGTCATGGACTGATCCATGCCCTCGACGGACACGGTGGCACCCTGCGGAATCGAGGAGATGATCATCGACTTAGCGTCCTCGGACAGGCTCGAGGCCAGGCAAGACTCGGCCTTTGCAGTGTCACCGTCGCCGGAAGCCTGGAACAGATCGGTAACGACAGACTCCTGAGACGGGAAGCCAAAGCCGCGCGTGTAGGCAAAGCCCAGACCGCCCGCGGCGATCAAAATGAGCAGAAGCAGCACGATGAAGACTTTGAGACCCGTGTGGCGATGGCGACGACGGACCTTGGCCTGCTTACGATCCTGACGGTCCTGCTGGACCATCTCGGACTCGGACAGCGTAAAGAAGCCGGTGTCCGAGGGATCGGGCATAAACTGACCGGTCGCGCCCGTAGGATCGAGCGGATCGACGGCAGGAGCGTCCATCGCGGGCGCCGGAGCCGTGGCCATAGCCGTCTGGGCAGACAGCGCGGCAAGCGAATCGTGCACGCGGGCAAGCTCATCGGCCTGCTCGGAGGTGAGCTGGTAGATGCCATCTGCAGTAGCGGCGTTAAAGGCATCGAGTGCGTCGGAGGGACGGCCGGCGGCAGAAAGCGCCTGACCCATGCCGGCGTTGAGCGCACGCGTGTCGTCGCGGGGGCCGGCAAAGTCGATAGCCGTGCGGTAGGTCTCCACGGCATCCGCCGGACGGCCGAGCTTAATGAAGCAACGACCGAGCTCGCCGAGCGCGGCGGCAGGAGCCGGATTGGCGCCGTCGATGGCAGCCTGACGGAAGGCGGTTCCCGCGTTGGCATAGTCGCCCGATTGGAACAGCGCATTGCCTAGACCCAGATAGGCCTTGAACGGCGTAGCATAGGAAGCATCCTGCGTAGCAGCAGAGAACGCCTGAGCGGCCGTCGTGTAGTCGCCCACGGCGGCGAGCGCCTTGCCGCGGTTGGTGAGCAGCGCGCCGCGCTTGCCGTAGGTGCCGTCGTTGAGGGCGGCGGCATAGGCCTCGGCGGCCTCGGCATACATGCCCAGGTGCATCAAGGCGTTGCCACGAAGGTGATCGGCCTCGCCCATAATCTCATCGGGAGTTTTTGCCGCCCCAAGCATCTGGGCTGCAGCGGAAAAATCACCCGCGCGGTAAGCGGCGCGGCCCTGTTGGATCAGCTGGCTATTCAAGGAAGTCCCCTTTACTCGTGAACGATCTCGACATGGACGATCTCGTCGCCGGCACGCAGCTGCGAAATCACATCGAGACCCTCGACCGTGGTACCAAAGACGGTGTAACCGGAATCGAGGTTATGCTGGGCACCCAGGCAGAAGTAGAACTGCGAACCCGCGGAATCGGGGTCCATGGAGCGTGCCATGGCAAGGGCGCCATCGACATGGCTGTTGCGCGGATTGGTGGCAAACTCGCCCTTGATGCAGTAGCCGGGGCCACCGGTACCGGGCATGCCGTCGGGGCCCTCAAGACCGGCAGCGACGTCGGCGCCGGACATGTCGCGGGTATTGGGGTCGCCGCCCTGGATAACAAAACCGGGCACATAGCGATGAAACTTAAGGCCATCATAGAAGCCCATCGTGGAAAGCTCGCAGAAGTTCGCGACATGAATGGGAGCGCCCTCGCCGTCAAACTTGACCTTGATGGTACCCTTCGACGTCTCGATTACGGCGCACTCGTCGCCGACAAGCTGATACTCGGGCGTGTAGAGCTCTTTCTTAAAACCAAACATGTGGTTCCTTCCTCGTACGTTTAAAGCATATTTGTACGAATTGTAGCAATAAGCACGGGCTTACATCAATTGCGCACGTAGGTTATGCCGACTATGGCGAACTAATTTTAGGAACGCTGCTGCGGCTTCCAGGAACCCACATTGGCATCGTACTGGTTCAGCGCGCTGTTGCCGCCCTTCGCGATGGGCGCCAGGATCTCGCTTTGGTGGGAACTCATCGACTCGCCATCGGGAATGGCCAGCGAGATATCCCAGCTCTGGCAGATCACGTCGACGCGCTCATACATCCACTCGGCAAGCTGCTTTAAGTGGGCGATGTCATCCGCATAGACCGTATCGTCCTGTACTTTCAGGTTGTTGAGCTCATCTTGCGTCTTTTTGATCTGGTCGCGCAGGGCGTAGGCACTCTGCGACAGCTCCTGACGGGTGGACAGCGGCGTTCGGAGATAGCCGTTGTTAAAGGAATCGATGACCTCGCCGATCTGGTCCTCGTCAGCGTAGGACACGATGGTCTGATACAAACCGTCGAGCCTGGTATAGAGCTGATCATCGGTGAGCACGGTTTCTTCCTGGACCACCTCGGCAGAATCGCCCTGCTTGGTATCGTCCTCAGTGGCCTCGCCCTTTTGGCGCGTGGGGAAGGTGGTTTGTGCAGCTTGGCCAAACTGGTCGTAGAAGCCAGGCATGACACCCATGGGATCGGTCGTCACGAACCAATAGGCACCGCCGCACACGACGGCAAGGACCGCGATGATAATGAGCGGCTTAGGAATATGACGCTTATGCTTGTGATAGGCGTCCTCGTCGGGGTGCACCTTGCGCTTGGGTTTTTGAGCATCGTCATGCAGGGATACCGGCGTGGGAATATCGACCTTGGGGATACCGAAATCCTTATCGAAAGCCGGCAGCACGCAGGTCTCATTGGGGTCGGCGGCGTCCGAAAGCACCGCAGCGGCAGAGGCCGGCGCATGCGGCACCTCGGTATCGATCTGCTCTTGCGTTAGGCGCGGAAAGCCCGCCGTGCGGCCCGCTGCCAGGTCGGATGCGGCCGCGTCCTTGGAGAGGATACCCGGAGCGGGGCGTCCGCATTTGGGGCACGTACGATCATGCGGAGAAAGACGGGCACCGCAGCCCTCACAGAACACGAACTCGGTGTGCTCGGGACCATCGCCCGGACCCACATAGGCGTTACAGTAGGGGCAGAACGAGGCGCCGTCCTCGATAGTCTTAAGGCAATGCGGGCAGATCACGGCATCCTCTTTTCAAAGCAATTCAAACAATCGAGGTTAGAGCATAACATCGCCACGGCCCCACAGGAGCAAGGCACCAATTCAACATCGCCAGGGCGCGTAGCTACTTCTTCTTTTTGCTTGGCATCGAGACTTTGATGCCTTGGGCGGACTTGGTCACGCGAGAGCGCTTGGCTCCGGTACTCTTCTTTTTCTTGGGCTGGGCCTGGGCCACGCCCTCGAGTGCGCGGGCCTCGGCCTCGCGGACAGTGCGCGCCTCACGGCGCTGCGCCATATCGGCGGCAACGCGCTTGGCAAAACGCTCCGCCGTCGAACCCGTCGAGCTCACCTTACCGCCACCGCGACCCAGGCGGACGCGCACACCGCGGCCAAAACCAGTTGCGGCATGACGACGACGTGGCTTAAGCGAATCCATCATCGTGGCGAGCTTAAAGAACACCGAGCAGGTAAAGGCCACGATGACAGCCAAGATAACCATCTGGCCCATCGTCAGGTTGACAATAGACAACAACTTCGGGAATCCGATAACGCCCGTCAGGATGCCGGCGACTACAAACACAAAGAGCACCACACGTAGGGGCGTAAGAGGCTGCGAGATGCGCCAGATCAGGCTGACGCTCGCCGCGCACGACGTAAGCAGGCACATCGTAGACAGCGTGAGCTGGCTAAAGCCAAACACGCGCGCCACAAAGATATCGAGCGCCGCAGCCATAATGACCGCAAGCGACGCCGGCAGCGCACGCTTGAGCACGTTGGTCAAAAACGCACCCTTCACGCGAGCATTGTTGGGCTCCAGGCCCAACACAAAGCCCGGCGCGCCGATGCAAAAGAAGTTGATGAGCGTCATCTGAATGGGCTCGAATGGATACGGCGGCAGCGCGATGCACAGCGCCGCCAGGCCCATCGAGAAAAGCGTCTTGGTCAGAAAGAGCGCGGCAGAGCGCTGCAGGTTATTGATAGAACGACGGCCCTCGGCCACCACAGCGGGCATCGAGGCAAAGTCATTATCGACGAGCACGATCTCGGCCACATTACGTGCGGCATCGGAGCCGGCGGCCATCGCCACGGAGCAGTCGGCCTCCTTGAGCGCAAGCACGTCGTTGACGCCGTCGCCCGTCATGGCCACGGTGTGCCCGCGGCGTTTGAGCGCCTGTACGAGCTCGCGCTTCTGCTGCGGCGTCACACGCCCAAAGACGTGGTAACGGTCCACTGCCGCATCAATCTTGGACGGTGTATCGAGGGTTGTCGCGTCCACGTAAGCATCGGCGCCCGGCACGCCCACCACGCGCGCGATCGACGACACCGTACGCGGGTCGTCGCCGCTGATCACGTTGAGGGTCACGCCCTGCTCGTTAAAGTAGCCGATAGTCTCGGCTGCCGAGGTACGAATCTCGTCACGAATAGTCACAAAACCCACGGGCTCGGCCTCGCCCACCATATCGCCATCGGGCGAAAAGCCGTCCACGCGCGCCACCACAAGTACGCGGCAGGTATCGGCAAGCTCGGCCACACGATTCTCGACCTGAGCAAATGCGCGATCAGAGAGCACAAACTGCGCGGCGCCCATCACATAGGAGCCCTGCGCAAACGACGCGCCGCTCCACTTTTTTGACGACGAGAACGGAATGACCGACAGCGGCTCGGACACCTCGACCGGACGATCGGCGTAGTAGTTGAGCAGCGCCTGGCAGGTCTCGTTGGCATCTGCCGAGGTCGCACGTGCTACGTTGGCAAGCGCAAAGTCGAGCACCGTGGTCTCGACGGGGACAGCCGCCTCGTCCGAGTCCGCGCCAAAGCCAACACCCTCAACAGGCAGCGGGTAGGTACCCTCGACCTCCATACGGCCCGAGGTAATGGTGCCCGTCTTGTCCAGGCACAAAACGTCGACGCGCGCGAGCGTCTCGATGCAGTAGAGCTGCTGTGCCAGCACCTTACGACGCGCCAGGCGCACCGTGGCAATCGCGAGCACCGACGAGGTCAGCAGCACCAGGCCCTGCGGAATCATGCCCAGCAGGGCACCCACCGTGGACAGCAGCGCCGAAGAAGGCACTCGACCGGCCAGCAGCTCGGAGAAACACCAGGAAAGCGCGCTATCGCCCGGGGTTCCCGCGGCATCCCACAGCTCGCTCACACTCGAGGAAAAGAGCGCCAGACCAAGCGGAATCATGATAATGCTCGCGAACCGCACGATGGCGTTCAGCGCGTTCATGATCTCGGAGTTGACCTTTTTGACGTACTTGGCCTCGTTGTTGATCTTTGCCACGTAGTTATCGGCGCCGACATGGATCACGCGGGCGCGCAGCAGGCCCGAGTCGATAAAGCTGCCACTCATGAGCTCGGAGCCTGGCTGTTTCTTGATGAGGTCGCTCTCGCCCGTCAGCAGGCTCTCGTTGACGAGCGCCTCGCCCGACACCACCACGGCGTCGGCGGGAATCTGGTCACCGCGCCCCAGGCGAATGATATCGTCGAGCACGATCTGATCCAGGTCGAGCTCCACCTCGGCGCCGTCGCGCACCGCGATGGCCTTCTTAGAGGTGAGCAGCGTAAGCTTGTCGACCATCCGCTTAGAGCGCATGGACTGAATGACGCCAATTGCCGTGTTCAAGAACACCACGAACAGGAACGTCAGGTTTTTAAACGAACCGGTCAGCAACACCAAAATCGCCAAGACCACGTTGATCAAGTTGAACAGCGTGCAGAGGTTCTCGATGATGAGCTCGCGGACCGACTTGGTCTTGAGTTCCATGTTGCGGTTGATCTTACCGGCGGCGATGCGCTCCTCGACCTCGGCGGTCGAGAGTCCGCGCTCGATATCCGTTGCTGCCATACCTTGTCCCATCACGTCGCGTCGGTATAAGAAAACCGCCCGGACCATGCGAGGTTCGGACGGTCTTACGTTCGAGGGTGCCCCATGTTGGATTCGAACCAACGGCCTTCTGCTCCGGAGGCAGACGCTCTAATCCCCTGAGCTAATAGGGCGAACGGTAGGCATTATACCCAAGTGCGCCACGGGCTAACAAAATAATAGAAAAAGCTTTGCAATTACGTGGGAGACGCGTCGCGACGGCGCGCTTTAGACGGCAAAAGCAAGTCAGATAGTATAAACTCTCATGCACATATATAACGGCTCGCGATGCGGGCCGTTTTTGCAAGGGCTATCCATCGAGGTGAGAGGCACACCATGATTGCGATTTTAAAGCAGAGCGCCAGCGACGAGGCCGTAAGCCACATTGTCAGCTGGATCGAGAAAAAGGGACTCAAAACCGACGTCTCGCGCGGCGAGAACGAGACCATTATCGGCCTGGTGGGCGACACGACTAAGATCGACCCGTTCTTGCTCGAGTCCATGGACGTCGTCGAGCGCGTGCAGCGCGTCTCCGAGCCGTTCAAGCGCGCCAACCGCAAGTTCCACCCCGAGGACTCCGTTATCGACTGCGGCCACGGCGTCAAGATCGGCGGCGACCAGTTCCAGGTCATCGCCGGCCCCTGCTCCGTCGAGGGCGAGAACCTCATCCGCATCGCCCGCCGCGTGAAGGCCGCCGGTGCCACGATGCTGCGCGGCGGTGCCTACAAGCCCCGCACTTCCCCGTACGCCTACCAGGGCATGGGCCCCGCCGGCCTGGACCTGCTGTGCGAGGCGTCTGCCGAGCTCGACATGCCGATCGTCACCGAGATCATGGACCCGCGCGACGTGCAGGTCTTCCTGGACAAGAAGATCGACGTCATGCAGATCGGCGCCCGCAACGCCCAGAACTTCCCTCTGCTCAAAGAGGTCGGCAAGACCAAGACTCCGATCTTGCTTAAGCGCGGCATGTCCGGCACGATCGATGAGCTGCTCATGGCCGCCGAGTACATCATGAGCGAGGGCAACGACAACGTCATCCTGTGCGAGCGCGGCATCCGCACCTTCGAGACCCGCACCCGCAACACATTCGACCTCAACGCCGTGCCGGTGCTGCACCACCTGTCGCACCTGCCCGTCGTCGCCGACCCCAGCCACGCCACCGGCTACACCCGCTACGTTGAGCCCATGGCGCTCGCGGCGACCGCCTGCGGCGCCAACGGTCTGGAGATCGAAGTCCACGACGAGCCCAGCCGCGCATGGTCCGACGGCGCCCAGGCCCTCACCCCCGACCAGTTCGACGACACCATGCGCCGCATCCGCGCCATCCGCGAGGTCGTCTGCCAAGAGACCATGGAGTAAGCCATGGGTACGGTGAGAAACGCACGCGTTAACCAGGGTGGCCCCAAGTGCGCCGGCATCGTGGGCCTAGGCCTCATTGGCGGCAGCTTTGCCCGCGGCTATGCGCAGGCGGGCGTCCGCGTGCTGGCCTGGGACCCCGATGACGACGTGATGACGGCCGCCAGCATGGGCACCGTCGCCGGCGAGCTCAACGACGAGACGCTCGGCGAATGCGACATCATCGTCCTGGCATGCTACCCCGAGGCCTGCATCGAGTGGCTCGAGGCGCACGCCCAGGCACTCGCCGACGCCACCGACACCGAGGCCATCATGGGCCCCGTGGTGATCGACACCGTGGGCGTCAAGGGTATCGTGTGCGAGCGCGCCTTTGAGCTTGCCCGCGAGCACGGTTTTTATTTTGTGGGCGCGCACCCCATGGCGGGCACGCAGTTCTCGGGCTACGCACATTCCCGCGCCGACCTGTTCCAGGGCGCACCGCTCGTGCTTGTGCCGCCCGCAGTGGACGATGCACTTAAGCTGGAGCTTTTGGGCCAGGTGCGCGAGATGGTACGTCCCCTGGGCTTTGGCAAGTTCAGCGTGACAACCGCTGCCGAGCACGACCGCGTCATCGCCTTTACGAGCCAGCTCGCACACGTGGTATCCAACGCCTACGTCAAAAGCCCCACTGCCCAGGTCCACCACGGCTTTTCGGCCGGTAGCTACCGCGACCTCACGCGCGTGGCCCACCTCAACCCGCAGATGTGGTCCGAGCTCATGATCGACGACGCCGATGCGCTTGCCTTCGAGATCGACCATCTGGTCGATTCACTCGGCGCCTACAGCCGTGCGCTCAAGAACCGCGACCAGCGCTATCTGGAGAATCTCCTTGCCGAGGGCGATCGCATCAAGCGCGCACTCGACGACGAGGCCTCCCACTAGACCACCCATCACGCCAGGTCGAAAGGACCGAAGCTTATGGCGATTACCATCGATATCGACACTGCACGCCCCTACCAGGTGCATGTTGGCACGTTTTTGCTGGAGCAGGCGGGACCGCTCGTGCGCGCCACTGCCGGCGGCACCAAGGCCGCCATCGTGACGGACACCAACGTGGGCCCGCTCTACCAGATGCCCGTTAAGCAGAGCCTGGAGGCGTCAGGCTATGAGGTGAGCATCTGCACCTTCGAGGCCGGCGAGGCCCATAAGCGCGCCGAAACCTATGTTGCCATTTTGGAGTTTGTGGCCGAGCACGAGCTTTCGCGCTCCGACGTGATCGTGGCACTCGGCGGCGGTGTCGTGGGCGACGTGGCGGGCTTTGTGGCCGCCACCTACATGCGCGGCTGCAAGTTTGTGCAGATCCCGACGAGCCTGCTCGCCATGGTGGATTCATCGGTGGGAGGCAAGACCGCCATCGACCTGGCTGCCGGCAAGAACTTGGCCGGCGCCTTTTGGCAGCCGAGCGTGGTTATCGCCGACGTGGGATGCCTGGCGACCCTCACGCCCGAGCAGTTCGCTGACGGCTGCGGCGAGGTCGTCAAGCACGCCGTGATCGCCGACCCGGAGCTCTTCGCCGAGCTGGAGAAGACCCCGCTCACGCTGGAGCTGCTCAACCGCGACGTGGCCCGCGTAGCGCTCATCATCGCCCGCAATATCGACATCAAGCGCGCCGTGGTCGTCGCCGACGAGCGCGAAACCAACCAGCGCAAGCTCCTCAACTTTGGACACAGCGCCGGACACGCCGTCGAGGCCTGCGAGCACTTTGAGCTCGGACACGGCAACTGTGTGTCGATCGGCATGGGCATCATCACGCGCGCCGCGGCCCTGCACGGCGTTTGCGATGCTGCACTGCCCGGTCGTATTGAGGAACTCTGCGCCCGCCATGGCCTCAAGACCCGCTGCGACCTAGATGCCGATGCCGTCTTTGCCGAGGCGCTCCACGACAAGAAGCGCGCGGGCGACACCATCGACCTGGTGATTCCGCACGGCATTGGCCGCTGCAGCATCGACCGCACGCCGCTTTCCACTTTCCACGAACTCATTGCCGAGGGCCTCGGCCAGAAGGGAGACGCATCCGCATGCTAGCCCGCATCACCCCGTCCCCGCTCAAGGGCACCGTTCCCGCCATCGCGTCCAAGTCGATGGCGCATCGCCTCATCATCTGTGCTGCGCTTGCCAACGGCGAGACGCACGTCACCTGCAACACCACCTGCGCCGACATCGAGGCCACGGTGCGCTGCCTTACGGCACTGGGTGCTCGCATCGAGACCGTCGAGGACGGCTTCCAGGTCCACCCCACCATGAAGAGTGTTGAGTTTGGCCTGCTCAAGGCCCTTGCCGGCGGCACGCTCGACTGCGGCGAGAGCGGCTCCACGCTGCGCTTTATGCTGCCCGTCGCCTGCGCGCTGGGTGCGGATGCCACCTTCGTGGGCCAGGGCCGCCTGGGCGCCCGCCCGCTCTCGCCGCTCTCGGACGAGATCATTGCCGCCGGCTGCGACCTACAGGGTCTGGGCGGTTTTCCGCTCAAGACGAACGGACGCATGCGCCCGGGCACCTTTGTGCTGCCGGGCAACGTGAGCTCGCAGTACATCTCGGGCCTGCTGCTGGCAGCCCCGCTGCTGGCCCAGCCCTCCTGCGTGCAGGTGACCGGCCTCATTGAGAGCCGTCCCTACATCAACCTGACGATCCAGGCCATGAAGGCCTTTGGCGTCGAGGTCAACGTCGAGCGTATTCCCGCCCGGGACGGCCAGCCCGAGGTCACAAACTTCCGCGTGAGCAGTGGCTCGTATCGCACGCCCGGCAGCGTGGCCGTCGAGGGTGACTGGTCCAACGCTGCCTTTTGGCTGTGCGCCGGCGCTATCGGAACCGACCCCATCACCGTCGAGGGTGTGTCCCTGAGCTCCGCACAGGGCGACCGCAACGTGCTTGCCGCGCTTTCGCGCTTTGGCGCCCGCATCGTGCGTTCCACCAACGCCGCCACCGTGCAGTCCGACAAGCTCGCCGGCTTTGAGATGAGCGCCCACGACATTCCCGACCTGGTGCCCGTCATCTCGGCCGTGGCCTCGCTGGCTCAGGGCCGCACGTTCATCCGTGACTGTGCGCGCCTGCGCATCAAGGAATCTGACCGTCTGGTCACCACCACCCGCGAGCTCACCGCACTGGGCTCACAGGTGCGCATCGCCGGTGACGACCTCATCATCAAGGGCGTCGATGCCCTTACCGGCGGCGAGGTCGATTCGCACAACGACCACCGCATCGCCATGATGGCAGCCATCGCCGCAAGTCGCGCCACCGGCGAGGTCGTGATCCACGTCGCCGAGGCCGTCAACAAGTCCTATCCCGATTTCTTCGACCACTACCGCCTGTTGGGCGGCAAGGTCACGCTCGAGGAGGAATAGCATGTCCTCGACCTTTGGCAACGTTTTGCATCTGAGCATTTTCGGCCAGTCGCACTCCCCCGCCATCGGCTGCTCGCTCGATGGCATCCCGGCGGGCATCGCCGTGGACCAGGAGAAGCTGCAGGCCTTCCTCGACCGTCGCGCCCCTGGCCGCGACGAGACCGCAACCAAGCGCCGCGAGGCCGACGCCGCGCATATCATTGCCGGCGTGGTCGATGGACATACCACCGGCGCGCCCATCGCCGCGATTATCGAGAACACCAACACGCGCTCCAAGGATTACTCCGAGCTGCGCCGCAAGCCCCGTCCCGGACATGCGGACTTCCCTGCGCGCGTGAAGTATCACAACATGCACGATGTCGCCGGCGGCGGGCATTTCTCCGGCCGCCTAACGGCACCCCTGTGCATCGCCGGCGGCATTGCGCTGCAGGCACTCGAGGCCCGCGGCATTAAAGTGATGGCGCATGTGGCGCAGATCGGCGGCATCTCCGATCTGCCGATGGACGACATAGTCTATCGCGAGGCCGACCGCAAGGCGATCCTTACGAACGATCTGCCGTGCATTGACGCCGCCGCAGCCGGCCGCATGCGCGAGGAGATTCTGGCCGCGCGCGACGAGCTCGACAGCATCGGCGGCATCGTGGAGTGCGGTATCTACGACCTACCCGCGGGCATCGGCGACCCCATGTTCGACGGCATCGAGAACCGCATCGCGCAGATCGCGTTTGGGATTCCCGCCGTGAAGGGCGTGGAGTTTGGCATGGGCTTTGCCGTCGCCGCCATGCGAGGCAGCGAGAACAACGATCCGTATCGCATCGACGCCGAGACCGGCAAGATCGAAGTCGAGTCCAATAATGCCGGCGGCATCCTGGGCGGTATTTCGACCGGCGCGCCCGTCATGTGGCGCATGGCCGTAAAGCCCACGCCCTCCATTGGCCGCGAGCAGCAGACGGTGGACATGGACGCTATGGAAAATGCCGAGCTCTCGGTCCACGGCCGCCACGATCCCTGCATCGTCCCGCGCGCCGTCCCCGTAGCCGAAGCGGCCGCAGCGCTGGCCATCTGGGACGCCCTCCTAGAAGACGCTGCCCAGCGCTAGTAATCCCCGTGGGGGCCAACTCCGGCCCCCACGCCCACCCAGTGATTTTTCTGGGACGGGGATTAAAAAATCATTGTGTACCTAATGATTTTTTAATCCCCGTCCCAGAAAAATCACCGACACGTGAAAGGGGTCCCTATGGACCTTGCCGACATTCGCCAGACCATTGATGGCATCGACACTACCCTGCTCAACAGTTTTGTCGAACGCATGGACATTGCCACCGAGGTCGCCAAATCAAAGATCGAGATGGGCAAGGCCGTCTTTGACCCCGCCCGCGAGCGCTCCAAGCTCAACAACCTTGCCGGCCGCGCGCCCGAGCGCTACGAGGCGCAGACCATCACGCTGTTCCGCCTCCTCATGAGCATGAGCAAGGCCGAGCAGCAGCGCTACATCAACGAGCTCAAGGGCATCACCGTCTCGCAAAAGGCACACGCCACGGCTGCAGCCTCCGACACGCCCTTCCCTCAAACGGCCACCGTCGCCTGCCAGGGCGTGGAAGGTGCCTATAGCCAGATCGCCGCGTGCAAACTCTTCGACGTGCCCGACATCGCGTTTTTCGAGACCTTCGAAGGCGTCATGCGCGCTGTGCGCGACGGCTTCTGCGAGTTTGGCGTGCTGCCCATCGAGAACTCCACCGCCGGATCGGTCAACGCCGTCTACGACCTGCTCGCCCAGTTCGATTTCCACATCGTGCGTTCGCTGCGACTCAAGATCGACCACAACCTGCTCGTCAAGCCCGGCACCAAGCTCGCCGACGTGCGCGAGGTCTACAGCCACGGCCAAGCCATTGCCCAGTGTGCCGGCTTTATCGAGTCCCACGACCTGCACGCCACCAAGTACCCAAACACGGCCATGTCGGCCGAGATGGTCGCCAACTCCGAGCGCACCGACGTCGCCGCCATCGCCTCGCGCAGCTGTGCCACGCTGTATGGCCTGGAGGTGCTGGAGCCCAACATTCAGGACTCGGACAACAACTACACGCGCTTTGTCGTCATCAGCCGCGAGCCGCGCGTCTACCCCGGCGCTAATCGCACCTCGCTCATGATCACCACGGCCAACGAGCCGGGCGCCCTCTATCGCGTGCTCGAGCGCTTCTACGCACTCAACATCAACCTGATCAAGCTCGAGAGCCGCCCCATCCCCGGCCGCGACTTTGAGTTTATGTTCTACTTTGATCTGGACTGCCCCTTTGGCAGCAAGGCCCTCGACGACCTGCTCGATTCCATCGACGACGTGTGCGAGAGCTTCACCTACTTTGGCAGCTACACGGAGGTGCTCTAGATGACCGATATCACTGCAACCCGTCCCTACGGCGTGCTGGGCCGTGTGCTGGGCCACAGCTACACCCCGACCATCTACAAAGAGCTCGCTGGGCTCGAGTACGCGCGCTTTGAGCGCGAGCCCGAGGACCTCGCGGCCTTTATGACCGGCGACGAGTGGGAGGGCACCAACGTGACCATCCCCTACAAGCGCGCCGTCATGGACTACCTTGACGAACTGAGCCCGCTCGCCGAGCGCATGGGCAACGTCAACACCATCACGCGCCTGCCCGACGGCCGCCTGCGCGGCGACAACACCGACTACTTTGGTTTTCAGTGCCTGGTCGAAGAGATGGGCGTTGAGGTTGCCGGTAAGAAGGTCCTCGTGCTCGGTGCCACCGGTGGTGCGGGTACTACGGCCAGTATGGTGCTCGGAGATCTGGGCGCCATCGTCGTACCCGTGGGTCGCACGAGCGAGGTCAATTACAGCAACATCGCTCAGCAGTCCGATGCAACGCTGCTCGTCAACTGCACGCCCGCCGGTATGTTCCCCCACTGCCCCGACGCTCCCTGCACGCTCGAAGGCCTCGATGCGCTCGAGGGCGTCATCGACATTGTCTACAACCCCGCCCGCACGGGACTCATGCTCGAGGCCGAGCGCCGCGGCATCCCCTGCATCGGCGGCCTGCTCATGCTCGTGGCCCAAGCGGCGCAGGCTGTCGAACGCTACACCGGCCAAGTCACCCCGCGCGAGCGCATCCTGGACGTAACGGAGCGCCTGTCACGCCGCGAACAGAACATCGCGCTGATCGGCATGCCGGGTTCAGGCAAGACCCGCGTGGGTGAGCAAGTCGATGTGCTCACGGGCCGCGAGCACATCGACTTGGATCACGCGCTCGAGGAGCGTCTGGGCATGCCCTGTGCCGACTTTATCGTCGAGCGCGGCGAGGCGGCCTTCCGCGAACAGGAGACGGCTGCGCTGGCCGACATCTCCAAGCGCAGCGGCCTGGTGCTCTCCACAGGCGGCGGCGTGGTCACACGCGACGAGAACTACCCGCTGCTACACCAGAACAGCCAGATTGTGATGCTCAACCGCAAGCTCGACGAGCTCGCCCACAAGGGCCGCCCCATCACCGCGCGCGACGGCATCGACAAGCTGGCCGAGCAGCGCATGCCGCGCTACCGCGCCTGGGCCGACTACATCATCGACTCACGCGACTGCGCCGCCAACACCGCCCAAGCCCTCCTCGAGACCCTCCAACCCGCTCTCTAACCAAAACCACCACAAAGGGGACAGGCACCTTTGTGGTGGTTTCTCGACTGCAAAGGAAGCAACCATGAAAGCACTCGTCATCAACGGCCCCAACCTCAACATGCTCGGCATTCGCGAGCCGGGCATCTACGGCAACGACAACTACGACCGCTTAGTGCAGATCTGCCAGGAAGCGGGCGCCGCACAGGGCTTCGAAGAAGTCGAGGTCTTCCAGTCTAACCACGAGGGCACCATCGTCGACAAGATCCAGGAGGCCTACGGCAAGGTCGACGGCATCGTCATCAACCCGGCGGCCTACACGCACACAAGCGTCGCGATCCTCGACGCACTCAAGGCCGTCGCCATCCCGGCTGTGGAGGTCCACATCAGCGCCGTAGAGACGCGCGAGGACTTCCGCCAGGTAAGCTACGCCCGTCTGGCCTGCTTCGCCACCATCACCGGAGAGGGCCTGAAGGGCTACGCCCACGCGTTGGAGCTGCTGAAAGAGCATCTCGAAAAGTAAAATGCCAACCCCAACAAACAGCAGCGGCTTGCTCGCGCTCGGCTCCAGCAACACACAAGATGAAAAAAGCCCAGACCACCAAGCGGTCTGGGCTTAATAAACGATGGTGCTCCATGGCGGATTCGAACCGTCGACCTTGGGATTAGAAGTCCCCTGCTCTATCCAACTGAGCTAATGGAGCAAATAACCGCACGCCCAAGCAAGCACAAGCCTGTCAGGCGCAAGTAATTATAACCTAGTTGAACTGCTCGCGGTACGCCTTGCAGACCTCATCGACCGGGCCGTCCATGCGAAGGTCACCCTTCTCAATCCAAACGGCACGCTGGCAGATGCGCTCAACCTGCTCCATAGAGTGCGAAACGAACAGAACCGTCACGTCGCCGCTCTGGATAAAGTGCTGGATGCGGGCCTCACACTTTTGCTGGAAGAACACATCACCGACGGACAGCGTCTCGTCAACGATCAGAATATCGGGCTCGGTAATCGTCGCGATTGCAAAGGCGATACGCGCCACCATGCCCGAAGAGAAGTTCTTAAGCGGCATATCGACAAAGTTCTGCAGCTCAGCGAACTCGATAATGCCGTCAAAGTTGGCGTCGATGAACTCCTTGGTATAGCCGAGCAGGGCGCCGTTCAGATAGATGTTCTCGCGGGCGGTCAGCTCGGGGTCAAAGCCGGCGCCAAGCTCAATCAGCGGCGCGATGTTACCGTGCACCTTAACGCTGCCCTCGCTAGGCTCAAGAACGCCAGCGATAATCTTGAGCATCGTAGACTTGCCGGAGCCATTGGTGCCGACCAGACCCACAACCTCGCCGCGATGAATATCAAACGAGATGTGCTTAAGCGCCCTAAACTCCTCAAAGAACAGCTCGTGCTTGGCAAGCTTAATGAAGTACTCCTTGAGGTTGGTCAGCGACTCGGACGCCATGTTAAAGATCATGGTGACGTCGTCGACCTCGACAGCCAGAGGCTGCTCGCTGTAATCAACAACAGATTCAGTCATCACAGCACTCCTTAGATGTAGAGGATAAATTTGCGCTCGGACTTATGGAACACGGTATAGCCAATAATAAGCGCAAGAACCGCCCAAGCGACGCACATACCAAACGTCATAAGCGAGGGCGTAGTCTGGAACAGGAAGATATCGCGCATAAACTGCAGGTAGTTGAACATGGGGTTCGCATACATCAAGATACGCACGAGATGCGGCATTTGCGCAATATAGTCAGTCGTCCAGAAGATGGGCGTAATGTAAGTCCACGCCGTAATGACGACGCTCCACAGATGCATAACGTCGCGGAAGAAGACCGTAAGGGCAGAGAGCATCATGCCCAGGCCCATGCAGAAGCACATAAGCAGCAGCAGGCAAACCGGCAACAGAATCAGGTGCCAAGAAGGCATAACGCGGAACCACAGCATGACGATGGCGACGGCGACCAGCGAGAAGGCAAAGTTGACCAGCGAGAAGAGCACCTTCTGCACCGGGAAAACCCAGCGGTGCACCTTAACCTTCTTGAGCAGAGGGGCAGCGCCCACGATCGACGTCAGGGCCTGGTTCGTAGACTCAGACATGACGGCAAAGGTGATGTTACCCACGATCAAGTACAGCGGGTACATTTCGGGCGTCATTGAGCCATTGCGGCCCTGGCCAAAAATCGTCGAGAACACGATGGCCATGACGATCATCATCAGCAGCGGGTTGAGCACCGACCATGCGACGCCCAGAACGCTACGGCGATACTTGATCTTAAAATCCTTGGTAACCAGCTGACGAAGGATAAACGCGTCCTTCTCAAATTCGTTCTTAGCAAACGTCGCAGGCAGACTGCGAGTTTCTTGTTGCTTTGTCTGATCCGACACGGATGCAACTCCTTTACTCGTAATCGTTGACAAACGAACAGTATAGACCCGACGGCCATGCAAACGATTCGCGCAACAAAACTGGAGAACTAACCCACATCTTAGGATGCCAGGCCCAAACGGCTATACTTTCTAGGATTGAATGTATAAGGAGCATTAAGTGAATTCTGAATCCATCGCCGTCATCATCCCTTGCTACAACGAAGCGCTCACGATCGGCAAAGTCATCGACGACTTTCACCGCGAGCTTCCGCAGGCGACGGTCTATGTCTATGACAACAACTCGTCGGACGATACCTCACGCATTGCCACCGAGCACGGCGCCACAGTCCGCTTTGAGCCCCGTCAGGGAAAGGGCAACGTGTGCCGCCAGATGTTTCGCGATATCGACGCCGATTGCTACCTGATGGTCGACGGAGACGACACCTACCCCGCCGAGGCGGCCAAGGCCCTCTGCGAGCCCATCCTTAACGGCACGGCCGACATGACCGTAGGCGATCGCCTTTCCAACGGCACCTACGCCGAGGAGAACAAGCGTGCCTTCCACGGCTTTGGCAATAATCTGGTCCGCGCCATGATCAAGTGGATCTATGGCTACAGCTTCGATGACGTCATGACAGGCTACCGCGCCATGAGCCGCCCGTTCGTTAAAACCTTCCCAGTGCTTTCCGAGGGCTTTCAGATCGAAACCGAGCTCTCGATCCACGCCGTCGACCACCGCTGGCGCATCAAAGATGTGCCCATCGAGTACCGCGACCGTCCCGAGGGTTCCGAGTCCAAACTCAACACCGTGAGCGACGGCATTAAAGTCGTTGCGATGATCGGCACGCTGTTCAAGGACTACCGCCCGCTGAAGTTCTTCAGCCTCGTTGCGCTTCTGTTCGCGGTATTCGGCCTCGCCCTGGGCATGCCCATCGTTGTCGAATATTTCCAGACCGGCCTCGTCCCGCGCTTCCCCACCGCTATGCTCGCCGCCTCGTTTATGTTCCTGTGCGGCCTGAGCCTTGCGACCGGCTTCATCCTAGATTCTGTAGCAAAGGTCGAAAAAAAGCAGTGGGAGGTCAACGTGTACAGCAAATACGCCTACGACGACCAGCCCGGCCACCCTACTTCCATGCCAAGCGAGAGGTAGATCTTCCGCAAAATACTATTGGCACCACTGCGCAGATAGCCACCAACAAGAAAAGCCGCCGTTAAAGAACGGCGGCTTTTACTCTCGAAAAGTTAATAGCGGCTAGAGCGTCTTGATGTACTCCCCCAGCTCTTCCTCCCAGTCGGGCAAGTGGAAGCCGGCAGCCTCGAGCTTGGACAGGTCGAGCGCGGAGTGGACCGGGCGCGGGGCGATGGGGCCGGCGGCATTTGCGTAGTAGTCGGCGGTGCTCACCGGCACGACCCTCTCGCCGTTGCCGTTGGCGGCCTCGAAGACGGCGCGGGCGATGTCCGCCCAGCTCTTCACGGCGCCGGAGCCGGTGCAGTCGTAGGTGCCGTAGGGGGCGCGGCTTCCCAGCACGTGGAAGATGGCCTCGGCCATGTCGCGCGTGAAGGTCAGGCGGCCCAGCTGGTCGTCCACGACGGTGACCTGCTCGAGCCCGTCCTCGGGGTCTGCGACGCGGTCTGAGAGCCCCTTCATGGTCTTCACGAAGTTGTGCCCCTCGCCGATGACCCAGGAGCTGCGCATGATGTAGTGGCGGGGGCATCCGGCCACGGCGATGTCGCCGGCGGCCTTGGTCTGGCCGTAGACGGAAAGCGGGCTGAAGGGCTCCTCCTCGTCGTGCACCTCGGCGGTGCCGTCGAAGACGTAGTCGGAGGACACGTGGACGAGGGTGATGCCGTGCCCGGCGCAGGCGCGTGCGAGAAGCGCCGGCCCGGTCGCGTTGGCCTTCCAGGCGGTCACGCGGCCCTCGGGGGTCTCGGCTTTATCCACGGCCGTGTAGGCGCCGCAGTTGATCACGGTGCCGTAGAGCGACCAGTCGTACTGTGCGTAGGCGTCCGGGTCGGACATGTCGAAGGTGTCGATGTCGCAGAAGTCGAAGTCCTTCGCCACGCCGCGCTCCTCGGCGAGTTTGCGCACCGCATGCCCCAGCTGGCCGTTGCAGCCGGTAACGAGGGTGCGCTTCGGCGCCATCGGGACGACGTCCTTCAGCATCGGGTGGCTGAGGTCGGCCTCGGAGACGGTGGCCCGGTCGAGCGGGATCGGCCACTCGATGGCGAGCTCCGGGTCGGCGAGGTTCACGAAGGTGTAGGTCCTCTTGAGCTCCAGCGACCAGTGGGCGTCCACCAGGTAGGTGTAGGCGGTGCCGTCCTCCAGCGCCTGGAAGGAGTTGCCCACGCCGCGCGGGACGTAGATGGCCCTGGACGGGTCGAGCGTGCAGGTGAACACCTTCCCGTAGGTGGCGCTGCCCTCGCGCAGGTCCACCCAGGCACCGAAGACCGAGCCGCGGGCCACGGAGATGAACTTGTCCCAGGGCTCCGCATGGATGCCGCGGGTGACGCCGCGGCTGTCGTTGTAGGAGATGTTGTTCTGGACGACGCGGAGGTCCGGGATGCCCAGGGCGGTCATCTTGGCGCGCTGCCAGTTCTCCTTGAACCAGCCGCGAGAGTCGCCGTGGACGGCGAGGTCGACGACCTTGAGGCCCTCGATTCCGGTCTCGGCGACGGAGAGGTCCTTCTCGAATGCGATGTCTGCCATGTGGGAAAAGCTCCTATCGAAGAGGTTGGATAACCGGGGGCGCCCGCGCGGGGACGCAGGGTCATCCCCATGCCCTGCGTCCCCGCGCGGGCGCCCCGCGGTGCGGTTCGCCGGGATGCGGTCTTACTGCCCCTGGGCGCGGTAGCGGGCCTCGGTGGCCTCCTTGGCCGGGCGCCACCAGGACTCGTTCTCGACGTACCAGTCGATGGTCTGCTTCAGGCCCTCGGCGAAGTCGGTGTGGGCCGGCCTCCAGCCGAGCTCGCGCTGGAGCTTCGTCGAGTCGATGGCGTAGCGGCGGTCGTGGCCGGGGCGGTCG
>JAGZSF010000017.1 GCA_018381235.1 Collinsella sp.
GCCCCGCCGACCGATTGCAAGCGGTCGGCGGGGCCATTGTGGCTCTTGACAGCGGATTGGGTCATATGAGCGAAAGCCCGCCAGGGCGAGCAAGGTGCCTTGAAACGAGGCGGCATTGACCTTCTGGTCATGCCGCCGAAGTTGAAAGGCAGATTGCCGCTCTGGCGGGTTTGCAGCGTCGGCCAGTTACGGCGTTTGGTAAAACGCCGTAACTCCTAGCTTTCGATATAGTCCTTCAGCTTGCTGCTGCGGCTGGGGTGACGGAGCTTGGCCAGGGTCTTGGACTCGATCTGGCGGATACGCTCGCGCGTGACGCCAAACTCGCGACCGACTTCCTCGAGCGTGCGGGGATGTCCGTCGACAAGGCCAAAGCGCAGCTCGATAACCTTGCGCTCGCGATCGGCAAGCGAATCGAGCACCTGGGTGAGCTGCTCCTGCAGCATGGAGAAGCTGGCGGCATCGGGCGGAACGATAGCCTGGGAGTCCTCGATAAAGTCGCCCAGCTGGGAATCCTCCTCCTCGCCGATGGGGGTCTCGAGCGACACGGGTTCCTGCGAGATCTTCTGGATCTCGCGGACGCGGTCGGCACTCATGTCCATCTCGGCACCGATCTCCTCGGGGGTCGGGTCGCGACCCAGGTCCTGAAGAAGCTGGCGCTGCACGCGGACGAGCTTGTTGATGGTCTCGACCATGTGCACGGGAATACGGATGGTACGGGCCTGGTCGGCAATCGCACGCGTGATGGCCTGACGGATCCACCACGTGGCGTACGTGGAGAACTTAAAGCCCTTCTGGTAGTCGAACTTCTCGACGGCGCGAATCAGACCGAGGTTGCCCTCCTGGATCAGGTCCAGAAACAGCATGCCGCGGCCGACATAGCGCTTGGCGATGGAGACGACCAGGCGCAGGTTGGCGCTGATGAGCGCCTGCTTGGCCTCGAGACCGACGTTCTCGATACGGGTCAGGCGACGCATCTCGGCGCGGGTAAGCTCGATTTCGCCCGCCTCGGCGGCCTCGAGCTTCTCGGTGGCGTCAAGGCCGGCCTCAATCTTCATGGCCAGATCGACCTCTTCGGAAGCGGTCAGCAGGTCGACCTTACCGATCTCCTTAAGGTACATACGAACCGGGTCGCCGGTCAACATCACCGTGGAGGCATCGATGCCACGCACGCGCGAACGCGAACGGGACGTGCGCACGGTGCGCTTCTTCTTGCTCTTGGAAGAACCCATCTCGGCGTCGGCCTGACGAGCCATCTTAAGCTCGTGATCGTCGAGCGAGCCGGAATCGTGCTCGTCGTCATCGAAATCGTCGGTATCGCTATCGTTATCGTCATCGTCGACGTCCATGGGGGCGTCGTCGTTTCCGCTCGCGGAGATAATCTGGATGCCGCTGTTGCGCAGCGCGGAATACACCGCGTTGAGCTGCTCGTCAGACACATCGATATCCTTCAGGGCGACCTGAATCTCGTCCTCGGTTACCGAAGTCCTGTTTGAGCCGTTGCCCATGAGCTTTGCAACGTAGGATTCCAGCCCAGTACCCGTGCTCTCACTCTTTTTTGGCACAGATTCTCCCTTCATAGTCCACAGGACTCATTACTTTAGCACACACATTGACGTCTATACCCAAAATTCAGACTGGATATAGGCGCAAATACGCTGGTTGACCACAACATCTAGGCCTGGTCGGCGCCCGCAGTCTCCAAACCGATCAAACGGAACGGATCGGCCACGCCACCAATCGACTTTTGGAGCTCGCGCTGGCGCTGAGAATCTTGCATCGCCTGCATCGTCATCACACGGCGCGCCTCATCGTCGAGCGACCGGTCCTGGCGAAGCTTGGCCTGTGCGGCGCGCATGCGGCGCTTGATGGTGTAGAGCTCAAGGGTATCAAGCATAAACACGATGTTCGTCTCGGTGGGGTGCTTGCTCGTCGACGAAATGCGCCCGGCGCTGACAAGCGACGCTGCCTCGGGACACACCGCGCGCGCCGCATCCATGCACGCCGTGGGGTCGGTGCCCGGCGGCGTCGCGAGCACGGCCCACGCGATGGACTCGTGGCGCGGATCCACCCACTCGATCGAGCAGATGCGGTCGGCATACGTGCGGAACAGGTCGGGGTAGCTCGTGAGCATCGTCAGCAGCTCGCGCTCCCCCGCCAAAGACTTTCGTTCCAGGTCGGTCAGCACGATCGGCATCGTCGATGCCGCAGACACGTCCGTTGCATCGGCAACCGGCGCCGCGCCATCCACACCAACCGGCACATCGATCGGCGGCATATCGTCGACGACCTCGACCGGCGCGGCCCCGTAGGCCTCGAGCGGCACATAGTCGTACGGCTCTTCCTCGACCGGTGCGGACACCGGCGGCGTCGCTCCCGACGCCCAGGCACCGCGAGACGCCTCCCGCGAACCAGACGCCCGACCGCCCGCGCTGCCTGCGCGCTCGGCCTGCGCCCGCTGGCGCTCGTAGTTCTGCTCGCGACGACGCTCGGCATCCTCACGCTTGGCAACATCGCGAAACACGCGTCCCGAGCTCGAACGCACCGTCTCCAAGTCCAAACCCAACAAGTCGGCAATCTGGATAAAGTACGTATCGATCATATAGCTATCGCGCAGCGGATAGATAAGCGTCAGCGCATCCTCGAGCGCCTTGGCACGACCGCCCGGCGTGGTAATGTCACTCGACTCCTGCAGTGAGCGGTACACAAAGTCCATGAGGGGCTCGGCGGCATCGATGCGCGCCTGCAGCGCCTCGCCACCATGCGCGGTGATGAACTCCATGGGGTCGTTGCCGTCGGGAAGCACCACGCAGCGCAGGTCCATCGAATCCTGCTCGATAAACTGAATCGCGCGGCGTGCAGCCTTTTGACCGGCGGCATCACCGTCGAACATATACACGATGCGCTTGGCAAAACGGGTGAGCGTCTTTACGTGATGTTCCGTCAGCGCCGTGCCCAGCGTGGCGACGACGTTTTTAATCCCCGCCTCCCAGCAGGCGATGCAGTCGGTATATCCCTCCACCACGATGGCGGTATCCTGCGCGACGATAAACTCCTTAGCCCAGTTAAAGCCGTAGAGGTTTCGCTTTTTATGGAACACGCTCGTCTCGGCGGTGTTGAGGTACTTCGGCTGGCCGTCGCCCATAATGCGCCCGCCAAAGGCGATGTTATGACCCTGCTCGTCAAAGATGGGAAACATCACGCGGTCGTAAAAACGATCGGCAAGCTGCCCGCGCCCACGGCTCACGGCCACGTTGGCGTCGACCATCTCCTGCGGGGTAAAGCCCGCCTGCGAAAGATGCGACACCAGCGCGTTGCGACCCGGCGCAAAGCCCAGGCAGTAGCGGCGGCAGACGTCGCCGCCCATGCCGCGGCTGGCGAAATACTCGCGCGGACGGCTGTCCTTACCGCGCATGAGCATGGTGTGGTAGAACTGGGCGGTCTCGGCGCACAGGTCATAGATGCGGGCACGCTTGGTGCCGTGCTCGCGATAGGCGCCGGTATCGTGCAGCTCAATGCCGGCACGGTCGGCCAGGTAGCGAATCGACTCGGGAAAGCTCAGGTTCTCGCGCTTCATGATGTAGGTGAAGACGTCGCCGCCCTCACCACAGCCAAAGCAGTGCCACACCTGCGTGGCGGGGATAATATGAAATGACGGGGTCTTTTCGCCATGGAAGGGGCAGCAACCCCAAAACTCATGGCCACGGGGCTTGAGCTCAACCGTTTCCTGCACGATGGCAACCAGGTCGGACGCAGCGCGCACCTGGTCTTTTTCCTCATCGCTAATCACGGATGCTCACCCCCTGCTCACCCAAATGATGACGGATATCGTCAATATTGCCCTCGACGGTCGCGATAAGCTCGTCCAGCGAATCGAACACGCGCGACGGGCGCAGCCAGCGCGTAAACGCCAGCGAAACCGAGGCACCGTACAGGTCGCCTGCATACCCGATCAAGTTGGCCTCGAGATGAGCCGAGGCGGCATCGTCGGCATACGTCGGCGGCAGGCCAACATTGACGGCAGCGGGCCAAACGGTATCGTCGACAAGCACCAGGCCCTCGTAGACGCCATCGGCAGGAACCTGGATGCCCTCGGGTACCTGGATGTTTGCCGTGGGAAAACCCATGTCGGAGCCCTGGTGGCGACCGCCGGCAACAATACCTCGCAGCATGTACGGGCGGCCGAGCAGCTCGGCGGCAAGCTCAACATGACCCCGGCGCAGCTCCTGGCGAATACGGGTGGCGCAGATCGTCTGCCCATCGACGCACAGCAGCTCGTGGCCATAGAC
This sequence comes from Collinsella sp., assembly GCA_018381235.1. Taxonomy (GTDB): domain Bacteria; phylum Actinomycetota; class Coriobacteriia; order Coriobacteriales; family Coriobacteriaceae; genus Collinsella. The sequence continues at coordinate 4,287 of JAGZSF010000017.1, forward strand.
GTCAACGCCGCGCTCGGCTCCCCATGCCTGCATCTCGGCAACGCCCGAGGCACCGCCGCGGCCCAACCTAAAGTCGCTACCCACGCGAATCGAGCGGATATCGACGACGCGCGACAGCAGCTTAAGAAAGCCTACGTGGTCGAGTGCCGCCACCGCGGGCGTAAAGGGAACGGCCACGACCGCATCGACCCCGGTGAGAGCCAGGGCATGCAGACGGTCAGCCGTCGTCATCAATTTTTGCGCGGGCGTAGGGCTCACCACCACGTCCGGGTCGGGATCGAAGGTGACCACGACCGCCTTGCAGCCATGGTCACGCGCATCGCGAACGACTGCGTCGATCAATTCGCGATGCCCCCGATGCACGCCGTCGAACACGCCGATGGCGATCGACGCGGCACCCAGGCACGCGCAATCATCAAATGCATCGGCGGCGACGATGCGGGCCTCATCCGACTCACCCGCGAAAAAAATACGCGCGAGCTCGTGGGAGGCCAGCATCATCGAACACCGCCGATCGCCTGCGGAAAGACATGCTCCATAACAAAGCGGCCGCCCTCGATACGGGCAAGCGCCTTGAGCCCGCCATCGAGCACCAGCGCAAACGGCGCCTTCGACGCATCGAAGCTCGCAAGCGCGCGCTCAATAGGAATACGACGTCCGCACAGCAGATCGTCGGCAAGATCACCCGGCAAGTCGACGCGCGTGGCGCCCAGTGCCGCAATGGGATCCAGGGCAAAGCCGGCAGCGGACTCAGCAGAAAGTTCCTCGACCGCATGGCAGGCACCGATGGAAACAACACCGGAGGCCGTACGGCGCAATGCAGAAATATGCGCCGCGTTGTCGCAGGCACGACCCAGGTCGCGAGCGAGCGCACGGATATAGGTGCCCTTACTCACCGAAAACGCCACAGTCCAAACGCAAACGTCGCCCTCGCCGCTCACGGCAATCAGGTCAGCGGAGTACACCTCGACCGGACGCGGGGACAACTCAACGGCGTTGCCCTCGCGCGCAGACTTATAGGCGCGCACGCCGTTGACCGAAATGGCCGAAAACGCCGGCGGTACCTGCATCTGCGGGCCCAGCATGGCGGACAGGCGCTCGCGGGCATAGGCCGGATCGCGCAAGTCGGCAGTAATGGGCACCGTGCGAACGGCCTCGCCCTCCGCATCATCGGTATTGGTCTCGACGCCAAACGAGATGTCGGCGACGTAGCTTTTGGTATCGAGCGTGAGCATGCCCAGCAGACGCGTGGCCTGGCCCACGCCCACCACCATGACACCCGATGCCATGGGGTCGAGCGTTCCGGCATGGCCGACGCGCCGCTCATGGAGGGCGCGTCGGCATTGCGAAACCACGTCGTGGGACGTGCAGCCCACCGGCTTATCGACGGCGAGCAGCATATTAAGTTGAGAAGGTGTACGACGAGCCATGTACCATCCAAAAAGTTAGAGCTCGACGGTCACCGAAGCGGGATCCTCCCCTACCAGCTCGGCCAGCATGGGAAGTGCCGCGGTGAGCGTCTCGGAAATCGTTCCGGCGTTGGTAAAGCCGGCGGCAGCGTGGTGCCCACCTCCGCCAAAGTTGGCCGCAATCTCGGAAACATCAAGATCGCCCTTGGAGCGCAGGTTGCCGCGCACCTTGGTATCGTCCTCGATGCCCTTAAGGAACAGGCAGACCTCGACGCCCATCACCGCGCGCACCACATCGACCAGGCCGTCGCACTCGTCCGAGGTGACGCCGCAGTCCTTAAGGTCGCTCTCGTACGCATAGCTATACGCGACGCGCCCGTGCGCAACCGTCTTGATGCGACCCATGACGATGGACTTAAGGTGCAGGAACTCGACACGCATGCTCTGATAGACCTCGAGCGCGACGCGCGCCGGATCGGCACCGTGCGCCACCAGACGCGAAGCAGCATGAAACGCTGCGGCGTCGGCGTTCTGATACTGAAAACGACCGGTGTCGGTGACCAGGCCACACAGCAGGCAGGTCGCGATGCTGTCGCTTGCGGTGATGCCGCAATCGGCCAAAAAGCGGTCGATAATCATGGCGCAAGCAGCGGCATTGACACACCTAAGGCTGACCTCGGCAAACTCCTCGCGCGCCGGGTGGTGGTCAAAGCACGCCACGTGGGCCGAACGACGCAACACCTCGGCGGAATTATTGAGGCGCTCGACGACCGGCACGTCTACCGAAATGAACAGGTCCGGGTTGCCGGTGTAGGTAGATGCCGGCACCAGCAGATCGGCGCCCTCCATAAAACGGTAGATGCGAGGAACGGGATCGTCGTCTGCCAGTAGCAGGGCGATGTCCTTGTCGGGGAACACCTTCATAAGCGAGAGGCCCAGGCCCAACACGGAGCCCAGGGCATCGCCGTCGGGAGAGGTGTGACCCGAGATCGCAATGGAGGACGCACCCTCGATGAGCTCGAGGATGCGTCGTTTAATATCTGCAGACTCGCACGAGGCGAGGTCGGCGGAATTAGTCATCTAAAGCTGCCTCCTGGGCGGCATCCTCTATGGGGTAGCCGTCCTCGTCCTTTTCGATCGCAAGCGTGGCGGGAACGTTTTCCAGCGCGCGCGTGATGCGCTCGGCCTCATCGGTCGAGCGATCGATGCGAAAATCGAGCTCGGGCGTGACGCGCCAATCGAGCGAGCGAGCCAACAGGCTGCGAATACGGCCCTTGGCGCTGGCAAGCGCCTCCATGACCTCATCGTAGCGGCTCGCATCGCACGACACGTACACGCGTGCGAACGAACGGTCCACCGCGACCTCGACCGCAGTCAGGGTGACCAGGTCGAGACGCGGATCGGAAACCTCAAAGAGCAGGATATAACCAAGCTTCTCGCGAAGCTGCTCGCCCAAACGGCGGGTTGCCTGCGTTTGCTTCATAGCGCTACCCCCTACTCGGTGCGGGCAACTTGGTCGATGCGGTAACCCTCGATCTGGTCGCCGGGCTTGATGTCCTGGAAGTTCTCCAGGCCAATGCCGCCCTCGGAACCGCTCTTGAGGCTCTTGGCCTCGTCCTTGTAGTGGCGCATCGAGGCAATCTTGCCGTTGAAGACCACAATGCCGTCACGCACCAGGCGCACGGAATCGGTCGCGGCGATCTCGCCCTCCTCGACGCGGACACCGGCGGCGATGCCGACTTTGGGCACCTTGAAGGTGTCCAGGACGGTCGCGGTACCCGTGGAGACCTCGACCTCGGTGGGCTTGAGCATGCCGATGCGGGCAGCGTCGAGCTCCTCGAGGCACTTGTAGATAACGTCGTAGCAACGAATCTCGACGCCCTCGCGCTCGGCGGCGGAGCGGGCCTTGCCGTCGGGACGCACGCCAAAGCCGATGATGATGGCGTTGGAGGCGTCGGCCAGGACGACGTCGGTCTCGTTGATAGCACCGACAGCGGAGTGGATCGTGTTGATGCGAACCTCGGACTGATCCATCTTGTCGAGCGAGTCCTGAAGGGCCTCGATGGAACCCTGGACGTCGGCCTTGATGATCAGGTTGAGCTCCTTGACCTCGGCGTCGGCGATGGTCTCGAAGAGGTTCTCGAGCGTGACGTGCTTCACGCGGCTCTGCTCCTCGATACGGGCCTTGAGCGAACGCTCATCGGCCAGGGCGCGAGCCTCGCGCTCGTCCTCGAACACGCGGAACTCGTCACCGGCGTTGGGCACGGACTGCAGGCCCAGGATCTCGACGGCGTCGGAGGGGCCGGCCTCGGTGACGGCGTTGCCCTTGGGATCGAGCATGGCGCGGACGCGGCCGTAGGTAAGACCGGCGACCAGCGTATCGCCCACGTGCAGGGTACCGCGGGTCACGAGCACCGTGGCAACCGAGCCGCGGCCCTTGTCGAGCTTGGCCTCGAGGACGTTACCGGAGGCAAAAGTGTCGGGGTTGGCCTTGAGCTCGAGCACGTCGGCCTGGAGCAGCACGGTCTCGAGCAGGTCGTCGATACCGATCTTCTGCTTGGCCGAGATGTTGACGAACATGTTCTGTCCGCCCCACTCCTCGGGGATGATGCCGTACTCGGTGAGCTCCTGGCGCACGCGGTCGGGGTTGGCGCCCGGCTTATCGATCTTGTTGACGGCAACGACGATGGGTACGCCGGCGGCCTTGGCGTGGTTGATCGACTCGATGGTCTGAGGCATGACGCCGTCGTCGGCAGCCACGATCAGGATGACGATGTCGGTCACCTTGGCGCCGCGGGCACGCATAGCCGTAAAGGTAGCGTGGCCCGGGGTATCGATGAAGGTGATCTTGCGATCGTTGATCATGACCTGCGAAGCGCCGATGGCCTGGGTAATGCCGCCCGCCTCGCCGGCAGCGACGCCGGTGTGACGGATGGCGTCGAGCAGGCTCGTCTTGCCGTGGTCGACGTGACCCATGACGGTGACGACCGGGGCGCGGGGCTTAAGGTCGGCGGGATCGTCGTAGAACGAGAAGGTGTTCTCCTCCTCGGGGGTGATGATCTTGATCTGACGGCCAAGGTCGTCGGCAACGAGCTCGACGAGGTCGTCGGACATGGACTGCGTCATGGTGAGCGGCGTGCCTAGCAGGAACAGGCGCTTGATGATGTCGTTGGCCGGAACGTCGAGCGCCTCGGCGAGCTCCTGGACGGTAACGCCCTGGGAGACCTTGATGGCGTCGAGTTCCTCGGGGTTCACGCCCTGGGCCAGCGCCTCCTCAATCTTGCGCTCCTCCTGAGCCTTAGCAGCCTCGCGCTCGCGCTTCTCCTTGCGCTTCTTGCGGCGACCGGTGGACTCGCGAGAGGCCTCCTCGACGGCGGCGCGGGCCTCCTCGAGCACCTTCTCGCGGCTGTACTCCTCGGCCTCACGCGCCATGCGGCTGTAGTGGTCCTCATCGTTGCCGTGACCGCCCTTGCGCTTCTTGCCCTTGCCCTGCTTGTCGGGGTTGGGGAAGTCCATGCCGGCAGCGACGTTGTTGCTGGCGTTGGTGCGATGGCTGTGCGGACGGCTCTCGGAGGCGTTGCGATCGGAGTTGTTGTCGGAGGCGTTGCGATCGTTACGACGGCCACCGCGACGGTCGTTGTTGCCGCCACGACGGTTGCCGCGCTCGGAGGCGCGCTCGGCCTTGGCCTTCGCCTCGGCGTCCTTCTTCTCCTTGAGCACGGTCTCCTGTGCGGCGATCTGGTCGAGCAGCGAGCGGAAGCGCGAACCGGAGTCGGAAGCGGGGACGGCGCGGCGCTGGGCCTCGCGGGCAGCCTCCTCCTTCTCGCGGGCAAGGCGCTCCTGCTCGGCCTTCTTCTTGGCCTCGGCCTCGGCACGGGCGGCCTCCTCGGCAGCCTGGGCGGCGGCGAACTGGCGGCGCTCCTCCTCGCGTGCCTTCTCGGCGGCGATGCGCTCGCGCTCGGCCTCGGCAGCGCGAGCTGCCTCCTCGGCGGCGGCTGCCTCCTCCTCGGCCTGCTTGGCAGCCTCGACTTCCTTGGCGCGGGCCTCGATCACCGAGGCGAGCTGCTTGCGGACCATGGCGACGTAGGCGTCCTCCAGCGCGGAGGAAGCGGACTTAGCGGGAATCTTCATTTCGGCGAGATGACCCATCAGTTCCTTGGAGGTCATGCCGAACTCTTTGGCCAGGGTGGACACACGGACTTTTGCCATATGACTTCACCTACCCTTTCTGGCACCTTGGGTGCCTAGAGACTGAACGAGCGTGGGAGATGCGCCGGGACCCGCCCGGCGCGACCGCGCGCTAGATCAGGTCCTCCGCATCATCGAAGGCGTCGGTGTCGTGGACACCGCAGAAACGGGAGCCGGGGCGGGCCTGGTTGCGGCACTGGACGCCGTCCTCGGACACGTACTCGCAGCGACGGACGTCGTCGTCCTCCTCGTCACCGATCAGGTCGGCGGCGGGCTCCTCGTGAACGGGGACGTTCTTGAGGATGTCGGCGGCAAGGGTCTCGGACTTGATGTCGATGTGCCAGCCGGTCAGGCGAGCGGCGAGGCGGGCGTTCTGGCCCTCCTTGCCGATGGCGAGCGAAAGCTGGTCGTCGGGCACGATGACGCCGGCATAGGCCTTCTCCTCGTCGATGAGGACGCGGGTGACCTTGGCGGGCGACAGGGCGTTGGCGACGTAGACGGCCGGATCGGCATCCCACAGGATGACGTCGACGCGCTCGCCGCGAAGCTCGCCTACGACAGCGCGGACACGGCTGCCCTTGGGGCCGACACAGGCGCCCACGGGATCCAGGCGGTCGTCGAGCGAGTGGACGGCGACCTTGGAGCGCTGGCCGGGCTCGCGGGCGATCGACTTGATCTGGACGGTGCCCTCATAGATCTCGGGCACCTCCTGCTCAAACAGACGACGCATGAGCTCGGGGTGGGTACGGGAGATGACAATCGGCGGACGGCTGTGCTCGCCGCGAACCGGCTGCAGGTTGGAGTTGGGATCGCGGACGTCGATGATCACGGCTTTGATGTGCTGGTTGTGCAGGTAGCGCTCGCCCATCGGACGCTCGTTACGCTCGTTCTCGTAACGGCGCTGGTCAAAATGCGGCAGCTCGGCCTCGACGCCATCGCGGATCTTGACGATGGTGAAGTCGGGCGTGGACTGCAGCACGGTACCGCTGATGAGGTCACCGATACGGCCGGAGAACTCCTCGTAGATCTGCTCACGAGCGGAGTTGCGCACGATGGCGTTGATCTCGGCCTTGGCGTGCTGGGCGGCGATGCGGCTCGTGTTCTTGGGGGTGACGTCGATCTCCTCGAACTCGGTGAAGTTGCCCTCCTCGTCCATGGAATCGTCGATCGGCTCCAGGCGGTAGACGTAAATCTTGCCGGTGGTGCGGTCGATGGTCACCTTGGCGCCCCACTCAAGATGCAGGATCTCGGCATAGCTCTTGGCGAGCGACTGCTCCAGGCGGTCGATCAGGTAGAGCTGGTCGATGTGCCTCTCCTGGCAAAGCTCCATCAGGGCGGACATCATGTCGGATGCTGCCATGTTAGTTTCCTTCCTTCGCGGGCTTGAAGTCATAGGTGGGCTTCAACTTGCACTTTTTAACATCAGAGAAATCGAGGGTGACGGACTCGCCGTCCTCGAGCTCGAGGGTCACGTTCGTCTCGGTCGCGGCGACAATCTTGCCAGAGTACTTGCGACGGCCCTCGGTGGCGGTGGAGGTGAGCTCGCAGTCCTCGCCCACAAAGCGGGCAAAATCGCGTGGGCGGCGCAGCGGGCGCGCCATACCCGGGCTCGACACCTCGAGCGTATAGCTCGAAGAAATGGGGTCGAGCTCCTCGATCACGTCGCCGACCCACTTGGTATTGGCCGTGACGTCGTTGAGCGACAGGCTCTGACCCTCGGCACCCTCGATACGCACACGCACGCAGGGGGCCTTGGTGGCGCCCACGAGCTCAACGTCGACAATATCGACATCGTGCTGGGGAGCGACGGCCTCGAGCGCGTCGATGATCGCCTGCTCGGTCTTGGTCTTGACCATTGCGGCACCTCCATCCATACAAAAAAGAAGCGGGGCCGAAACCCCACTTCTTTCAATTACAACTTCATTTGCAAGCAAACTATACCAATACCTGCGAAAACGTGCAAGCGTCAAAGAAATTCGCAGGTCAGCGCGCCCACAGCTTCTCCACAAGAATAGGACAATTAGGCGAGGACTCCTGTGCGGTGCTCCCCAAAAGCCCCAAAACGGGCCATGCGTCCCAGCGCGCCGACCGAATCGGGCCCTATGGGCATTCCATCCCTGGGCACACATCGGCCAGACTAGAGCTAAGAGGCATTCTGTAGCGAGAAAGCCTGCCGCACGCATCGACCGCACAACCTTCCAGATCCTCTACGGCAAGGAGGCACCATGAAACGCCTAGGCACCCTCTGCGCGACCGCGCTCGTCGTCGCTGCCTGCTCGTTCGCTCTGGCGGGCTGCAACAACATCGATGGTAAAACCGGACAATGCGAGCCGGACCTCGGCAGCACCAAAGCCATCGAGAAAACGACGCCTTCGGAGCGTTTCGACAAAATAGACGAAGATATAGTCGATCCCCAGGGTTTAGGTCCCGACCCTCAAGAACAGTTCCCCATCGACCTTGAGGCAGACGAGAACGTCCATGTTGCCTGCGTGGGCAAGGACACGGATGGCTACGGTGACGCCGTGTTGGTCTTTGCGGTGACAAACAACACCGATGTCGACATGATGTTTGGCGATGTCGATGCTTATGCCTACGTCAACGGTGTCGTCCGCGACGTGCGCATGCGCCAACCCGTCGCCGCAGGCGAAGAAACGACCGCGATGCTCACCTTTGTAGGCACCTTCGACGATCCGGACTTTGACGTGAACAACGACCTCAACGACATCTACCTCAACATCTGGATGTTTGAGGAGCAAAGCGGCAACGTCTACTTTAGGGACCTGGTGCACATTCCGTAGAGGATGACGCTCGGCACAAGCCAAGCATGGCATATAACGCAAACGAGGGACGACCCAATCGGATCGCCCCTCGTCTTTAACACGTCAACTATGCGCGTGGCGTTTACTTGACCACCAGGTTGACCAGCTTGCCGGGCACGCAGATGGCCTTGACGACCGTCTTGCCCTCGGTCCACTTGGTGACAGCAGCCTCGGCGGCAGCCTGCATTTCCTCGTTGGAGGCATCGCGGGCCACGTCAATGCGGCCGCGGACCTTGCCGAGCACCTGGACGACGATTTGCACCGTGTCCTCGATGGACTCGGCCAGGTCGAACTCGGGCCAGGCGGCGGTGTAGGCGTTGCCCTCGCAGCCGAGCGCCTCGTGCCACAGCTCGTCGGCCCAGAACGGGCAGATGGGCGCCAGGACGCTCACGATGTCCTTGGCCACGCCGTAGCACAGGGCCTTGTCGCGGTCAGCACCCTCGGTGGCGTTGAGGTAGGCGCTCGCCGCGTTGACGAGCTCCATGACGGCTGAGATCGCGGTGTTGAACTGGCCACGGTCGAAGTCCTCGGTGCACTTGGCGATGGTGCGGTGACGCTCGCGGTAGAGCTTCATCGCGGTCTCGTCGAGCACGGACTTGTCGAAGGCCACGTTGGCGTCACCCGACTGGACGAGCTGCCACACGATACGCCAGGCGCGCTTGATGAAGCGGTTGGCGCCCTCGACGGCCTTGGGATCCCAGTCGAAGTCCTTCTCGGGCGGGGCGATAAACAGGATCGCCAGACGCATGGTGTCGGCGCCGTAGGGCTCGATGACCGAGCTCGGGGGCACGACGTTGCCCTTGGACTTGGACATGGTGTCGCCGTTCTCGTCCTTGACCATGCCCTGGCACAGCAGGTTGGTGAAGGGCTCGTCAACGCTCAGCAGGCCCAAGTCGCGCAGCGCTTTAGTAAAGAAGCGGCTGTAGAGCAGGTGCAGAATGGCGTGCTCGATGCCGCCGATGTAGTTATCGACGGGCATCCAACGGTCAGCCGCCTCGCGGGAGAAGGGCAGCTCGGTGTTGTGCGGGTCGGTATAGCGCAGGTAATACCAGCTGGAGCAGGTGAAGGTGTCCATGGTATCGGTCTCGCGTTTAGCCGGGCGACCGCAGACCGGGCAGGTAGTCTCGTAGAACTCCTTGCACTCGGCGAGGGTCTCGCCGGCGCCCAGGTCCAGGTTCTCGGGCAGCGTCACCGGCAGCTGATCCTCGGGCACGGGCACAATGCCGCAGTGCTCGCAGTGGATGGCCGGGATGGGGTTGCCCCAATAGCGTTGGCGGCTGATGAGCCAGTCGCGCAGGCGGAACTCGACCTTGCGACGACCGCAGCCCATGGCCTCGAGGTCGGCCACGATGGCAGCCTCGCCCTCGGAGTGCTTACCGCCGCGCATGCCGGTGTACTTGCCGGACTGGACGAGCGTGCCCTCGGCAGCGTGGGCGCAATCCCAGTCGACGGTCTCGGCATGGAAGGTATCGATGGTCTCGCCGCTGGCCTCGACGGCAGCGCGGTCCTCATCATCCAGAATGATCGGCACGATCGGCAGGTCGTACTTGCGGGCAAACTCAAAGTCGCGCTGGTCGCCGCAGGGAACGGCCATGACGGCGCCGGTGCCGTAGTCGGCAACGACATAATCGGCAACCCACACGGGAACCTTCTCGCCGTTGACGGGGTTCACCACGTAGCGGCCCGTAAAGGCACCGTGCTTCTCGAGGGTGCCCTGGGCACGCTCGACGGCAGAGATATGCTTGGAGTCCTCGACGATCTTAGTGACGGCCTCCTCGTACTCCGTGCCCTCGACGAGCTCGTGCAGACGAGCGTACTCGGGAGCCAGGACAAAGAAGGAGACGCCAAAGAGGGTGTCGGCACGCGTGGTGAAGACGGTGATCTTGCCCTCGTCGCCCTCGATGGGCTCGCCATCCTGGTCGCACAGGGTAAAGTCGACCTCGGCGCCCTCGGAGCGGCCAATCCAGTTGGCCTGCATCTGCTTGACGCGCTCGGGCCAGCCGGGGAGCTTCTCCAGGTCGTCGAGCAGCTCCTGAGAGTACTCAGTAATCTTGTAGTACCACTGCTCAAGGTCGCGCTTCTCGGGCTCGGTGCCGCAGCGCCAGCACTTGCCCTCGGTGACCTGCTCGTTGGCCAGAACGGTCTTGCAGGTGGGGCACCAGTTGACCGGGTTCTTCTTGCGGTAGACCAGGCCCTTTTCCCACATCTTCTCAAAGATCCACTGACCCCAGCGGTAGTAGTCGGGGCTGCAGGTCTTGACCATGCGATCCAGATCGTAGGAGAAGCCCATGCGCTTCATCGTGGCGAGCGCCTGGTCCATGTTCTTATACGTCCAGGCGGCAGCCTGCGTATTGTGTTTGATGGCGGCGTTCTCGGCAGGCAGGCCAAATGCGTCAAAGCCGATGGGGTGCAGCACGTCGTAGCCGCGCATGCGGGCCTGACGGGCCATGGCATCGCCGATGGTATAGTTGCGCGCGTGGCCCATGTGCAGGTCGCCCGACGGATACGGGAACATCTCGAGCACATACTTTTTGGGCTTGCTGTCGTCGGTGTCGACGGCAAAGAGGTTGGAGTCCTCCCAGGCCTTCATCCACTTGGACTCAATGGCCTGCGCGTCGTAGGCAGGAATCTCGTCCTTATGATCTGTGCAATCGCACATATCAGCTCCTTTAATCTTAGCTGGGATCGGTCGGCTTGGCTTTATTCGCTACTGCGGACAGTCCTGCGCAAGACGAAGAGCACATTAAGTGCTCTTCTTTGCGTGCGGAACTTGTAGCGAACAAAGCCAAGCCGACCGACCCTAAGGTTAACTTGACTGATGATAGCAAATACGACAAGCGAGATGCCTGCGACTTGCAGGCATCTCGCTTTATCTAAATAACGTGGTTGATACTCAACCTATATTTGCAGCTCTTATCCTATCGATAAGACACAGACTGCTGAGAGTCTTTCACGACTACATCGTGGGCGCCGCCTTCGACGATGGAGGTGGAGCTGACCAGGGTCAGGCGTGCCTTTTCCTGGAGCTCGGGGATCGAGAGGGCACCGCAGTTGCACATCGTGGACTTGACCTTGTAGAGCGTGCCGCCCACGCCGTCCTTGAGGGAACCGGCGTAGGGAACGTAGGAGTCGACGCCCTCGACGAAGCTGAGCTTCGCGGCGCCGCCCAGGTCATAGCGCTGCCAGTTGCGGGCACGCGCGGAACCCTCGCCCCAGTACTCCTTCATGTACTGGCCGTTCACGTTGACGCGCTCGGTCGGGCTCTCGTCGAAGCGGGCGAAGTAGCGGCCCAGCATCATAAAGTCGGCACCCATGGCAAGGGCGAGCGTCATGTGGTAGTCGTAGACGATGCCGCCGTCGGAGCACACGGGCACGTAGACGCCGGTCTCCTCGTAGTACTCGTCGCGAGCGCGGCAGACATCGATCAGCGCGGTGGCCTGGCCACGGCCGATGCCCTTGGTCTCACGGGTGATGCAGATGGAGCCACCGCCGATACCGACCTTGATGAAGTCGGCACCGCAGTCCGCCAAAAAGCGGAAGCCCTCGGCGTCGACGACGTTACCGGCACCGACCTTGACGTCCTCGCCGTAGTTGGCGCGGATCCACTCGATGGTGCGCTTCTGCCACTCGCTGAAGCCCTCGGAAGAGTCGATGCACAGGACATCGGCGCCGGCCTCGATGAGCAGCGGCACGCGCTCGGCATAGTCGCGGGTGTTGATACCGGCACCGACCATGTAGCGCTTGTCGTTATCGAGCAGCTCGTTGGGATTGGTCTTGTGGCTGTCGTAGTCCTTACGGAAGACGATGCCCATGAGGTGATCGTTGTCGTCGACGATGGGCAGGGCGTTGAGTTTGTTGTCCCAGATGACGTCGTTGGCAACCTTGAGGCTGATGTTCTTGTCGCCCACGATGAGCTGCTCACGCGGGGTCATGAACTCGGAGACCTTCGTCTGGTGGTCATCGCGGCTGGGACGATAATCACGGCTGGTGACGATGCCCAGGAGCTTACCCTTGGGAGTGCCGTCGTCGGTAACCGGCATGGTGGAATGACCGGTCTTCTCCTTGAGCTCGATGACCTGCTCCATGGTCATGTCGGGGGTCAGCGTGGAATCGGACTGAACGAAGCCAGCCTTGTGATCCTTGACGGCCTTGACCATAGCGGCCTCGGACTCGGCACTCTGGGAACCGTAAATGAAGGACAGGCCACCCTCGGTAGCGAGCGCGACACCCATGTCGACGCCCGAGACGGACTGCATGATGGCGGAAACCATGGGGATGTTCAGGGTGATTGCCGGCTTCTCACCGCGCTTAAAGCGGGTTAGCGGCGTCTTAAGAGAGACGTTGTTGGGGATGCACTGCGAGGACGAGTAACCAGGGACCAGCAGATACTCCGAAAACGTGTGGGACTCACCGGGAAAGAACGTAGCCATGTTTCTCCTTTTTCCATGCGACCGGTCGGCTGCAGGCCTCGTAGGACCCAGCCCAACCTTGGGCGCCCAATACTGGGGAAGTATCTTAACGCATTTTGACTGCTACAATGCATGATTTAAGAAGAGCACACGAGGGTTTGACGCAGGCTTTGCGTTTGCCCAGCAAGCACTTTAGCGGGGAGACGTGGAGCACATGGAGTACAAGACGACGGCAAAGTTGGTCATTCAAGCGTGCGACAAGGAATTGCCAGGTGTCTTCGGCCACGGCTGCGTCTTGCTGCTGCAAGGTATCGCCCGCGAGCACTCGCTCAACCGGGCCGCCAAAAGCATGGGCATGGCGTATTCCAAGGCTTGGCGCATCGTAAACGAGGCCGAAGGCCAGCTGGGATGCAAACTCATCGAGCGCGACGGCGCCCGCGGATCCACCCTCACCCCCGCCGGCGAGCGAGCCATCGAAGTCTACGAGACGTTGCAGAGCGAGATCAACAACGTCATCGCCACCAAAGCCAACGACCTCATCGCCAGCATCAAAAAGTAGCTAATTTGGGACGGGGCTTTTTTAGCTGCACAACCCCTTCTCATAAGTTGCGGTGAAATAGGGACTGTTTATGCCGATAAAGCCGTAAATCAATCCCTATTTCACCGCAACTTATGAAGACGAGGATGATTTAGCTAGTTGCGGAAGGCATTATCTAGGGTGGCGGCCACGATCAAAGGGTCATCGGTGCCGGCGAAGAGGCGGATGGTGCTCCCCTGCTTGCCGCGTGGAGCCGAAAGACGCGTCGTTGCGCCGCCGGCGGACGATGTGCGAAACTCCTCCGGCAAAGCAACGAACAGATCATCCGCACTACGCTCGATAAGGTCGAATTCAACTGCCGGGCCAAAGCCGTGCTCGAGGATTCCCGTTGCAACCGCATGGTCGGGATGCGAGCTCAGTCCGGGATAGCGCACGTTGCGTACCATCTCATTGGCGGCCAGATACTCGGCCAGCGCACGGGCGCGGTCGAAGTGTGCCTGCATGCGGACATTAAGCGAGGAAAGCCCGCGCTCCAGCACGTCGGCCTCCCCGGCAGAAAGGTCGAGTGCCAAAGCACCGCAGCCTGCAAACAAAGCATGCGCGCACTCGGCAGCAGCATCCACACGATGGCGCTTGAGCTGCGAGCGCGCCACCGAAGCGGCAACGAGCTTGCGCGGAGCCTTACCGGCGCACACACGGTCGAGCGCCTCAAGCGACAGCGCAGCACCTAGCCGCAGCGGATCGCAGCCAAAAGCCGACGCCACGGTGTTATCCACCACGAGCAGCGCATGAGCCTCACGCGCTGCGCGGCCTAACGCACGAAGATCGGGGACGCGCAGACCAAACCCGCCGATAGAGTTCACAAACCACCACAGGTGCGGCCCCTCGGCATCAAACGAAGCATCAAAGTTCTCGGACGCGGCGACAAACGCCTCGACGGATGACGAGCCCACCAGCGCGACATCGAGGCCATCAAAGCCGCGCGCAAACGCATCGGCAAAGTCATCCGCAAAGGCCACCAGACGGTCACCGGGACGCACAATACCCAGCAGCGACAGAGCCGCCGGCACATGCGGGGCCGCAACAAGACGCGCCTCGCGCGCACTGGACCTCAAAGCCCAGGCCTCTTCTAGCTGCTGTACATCCACACGGCACCGTCCCTTCATAAGCAAAAACCCACGATGCGGGTGTTCCCCGCATCGTGGGCAACGGCTGCAGTATAGCGCCGATAGGCGACGAATCGCCTAGATGTTGAGCGTGTGATAGGTCACGTTCGCACCCGGAGCATCAACGGACACGCCATAGGCCTCGGGATAGATGCGCGTCGAAAACACGAGCGCGCCATCGTTCACAAACACCTCGACCGACGAGATATCGTCAACAACGCGCACGTTACGAACCTCGTCGATGGGCTCCCAGCGCACGGTACGACCGCAACCGGCAGAAGCGCGACCCTCATCGGTAAATCGCATCTCAAAGCGCGAGGGCAGCTCGCCCTCGGCGGGCACAAACGACAGCTTCAGCTCGCCATCAACGGTTGCGGTGAACGCTCCGTCGACACCGTCGACAACAACGTCAAAGCAGGTATCGCCGGCAACCTCCAACGAGCCCTCCCCTACACGCACCGAGGCATAATGGTGCTCAATCTCGCGCGCCGGCTGCTGCAGTACCACGCCGCCGTCACCGGCCGTAAGCTCGCGCGGCACCGTCATGCAGTGCTGCCAGCCGCACACCACGGTCGGTGCGTTGCCATAGGTCGGCTCATCGGGCATGCCCATCCAGCCGATTAGAATATGGCGACCGTCCTCGGACGTAAACTCCTGCGGAGCATAGAAGTCAAAACCGGCGTCCCACAGGCGGAACTCGCCCAGCTCATAGGCACTGTCGCCACCAGTGATATCACCCGTTACAGGCATGTACCCAGCAGCGTATACGTTGCCACGGTCCCAACGACCGCCCTCGAGCCCCTGGGGTGAGAAGGACAGGAACTTCGCCGCTACACCGCCATCCACCTCAAGCTCAAGGTATCCCGGGCACTCCCACATAAAGCCAAAGCGCTCGGGCGTAGACACGCGGCTCTCGAGCTCCCAGCTCAACATATCGGCCGAGCCATACACCAAGATCTCGCCCACATCACGCCCGGCACCCTCGCCGTGCATAGCGCAAAATCGACTATCGACATGCGGACCATCCACGCGACGACGCGCGCCCAGCACCATGTGGTAACGCCCATCGTCATCGCGCCACACCTTAGGGTCGCGCACGTGGCAGGTCAAATCCTCGGGATAGTCATCGGACGCCAGCACCACGCGCTTTTGGCTGAACTCCCGACCGGCAAGGCCATCAACGCTCTCGACATAAACAGTATCGGCGCGGCGGCCGGCATTGACGTAGTCGTACGTCCCGTCCGCATCGGATAGCTTCACGTTGCCCGTGTACAGCACGCGAATGCGGCCGTCCTCGGCAAGCGCGGAGCCCGAATACACGCCATGGCAATCGAACGGCTCGTCGGGCAGCAGCGGGGCGCCAACGTAGTCCCACGTCATAAGATCGCGACTCGTCGCATGGCCCCAGACCTTAACGCCACCCTCGACATCAAAGGGCGCATATTGAAAATAGGCGTGGAACACGCCGCCCGCTTGGCAAAGACCGTTGGGATCGTTGAGCCAGCCCGCCGGCGGCATAATATGGAAGCGCTGGCCATACGCGCCATGACCGCACTCAGAGGCGGCGGTGTCAACAGCGGCAACCAGCTTTGCAAGGTCGCGGCCAAGTGCATTAGACATATCAAAGTCCTAACGGATCGAAAGTTACAAGGCGCCAGAGATCGGTGCCAGATGCGGGAAACACCCGCGAGCATACAGCCCGCGGGCATTCCCTCAATCAAAAGCTCTTAGGCCTGCTCGGAAACCTTGGGCTCGTCCTTGTACAGGACAAACGAGACGGCAAAGGAAACCAGCGCGGCGACCGCAAACATGATCGCGTACTGCACGGGCTGGTCCAGGCACAGCAGGATACCGAAGATGCCGGTAACGCCGGTGCCAGAAGCGGCAAGCGAAGTGAGCGCGCAGACCAGGGCACCGCAGCCACCGCCGATGCAGCCGGCGATGAAGGGCTTAAAGAAGCGCAGGTTCACACCAAAGATGGCAGGCTCGGTAATGCCCATGAAGGCGGACAGGGCCGAAGGAAGCGCCAGGCCCTTGATCTTGGCATCGCTGGTCTTAAAGGCAACGGCGAGCGCGGCGCCACCCTGCGCGATGTTGGCAGCGCTGGCGATGGGCAGCCAATAGGTCACGCCGTACTGGGCGAGCTGGCCCAGGTCGATGGCGGTGTACATCTGGTGGATACCGGTAACGACCGTGGGGGCATAGAACAGGCCGACGATAAAGGAACCGATGCCGAAGGGCAGGGTGAGCAGGGCCTGAATCAGACCGAGAATGGCGTTCTCGGCCCAGACAAAGATGGGGCCGACGGCAACAAGGGTCACGAGCACGGTCACGAACACCGAGACGAGCGGGGTCACAAAGAGGTCGAACATCTCGGGAACGATCTTGTGCAGGCGCTTCTCGAGGAAGGCCAGAATAGCGCAGGCGATGACAATGGGGATAACGTGGCCTTGATAACCGACCCACTCAAAGCTGTATACGCCAGGGATGACGGTGACCATGGTCTGCACGCCCTCAGAGGCAACCGTGTAGGCGCTTTGCAGCGAGGAGTTGATGAACGCACCGCCGACGACGGCGCCCAGGTACGGGTTGGCGCCAAAGGCCTTAGCAGCGGAGTAACCGATCAGGATCTGCAGAATACCAAAGGACGTGCCCGAGACCAGGTCGGCGATCTTGTAGATAAAGTTATTGGTGTCGAGCGCGATAAAGCCGTTGGAGGCCATAAAGTTGAGGGCACTCATAATGCCCAGCAGCAGGCCCGAAGCCACGATGGCGGGGATGATGGGGACAAAGACGTCGCCGAGCACCTTAATGGCACGCATAAAGATGTTCTGCTGCTGCGCCGCGGCCTCCTTGACCTCGGCCTTGGTGGCAGCCTCGACGCCACTGAGCGCGATGAACTCCTCGTAGACCTTATTGACGGTGCCAGTGCCAAAAATAATCTGGAGCTGGCCCTGGGCTTCAAAGACGCCCTTAGCGCCGTCAATATTCTCGAGGGCCTCCTTGTCAACCTTCGCGTTATCGGCAATCACCAGGCGCAGACGCGTGGCGCAGTGTGCGGCCGAAACAACGTTGCCGGCGCCACCGATGTTGTCGAGCACCTCTTGGGCTGATTTGCGGTAGTCCATGACTTCCCTTTCCTCCAACGGGTGCATGCGCACCCGACTACCTTTGACACTTACACTGTAATCGTTTTCATAGTAGGGTGAACGGTAGGAAAAAGCCGGCGAATGGTAGTTTTACCGCAAAAACAGGGGCCTCAAAGGCAGGCAGACATGCCCAAAGCCTAGACATTCATAAGTTGATGGCCGAGTTTGAGCGTCTTGAGACCGCTCTCCCCCTCCACGCCATCGAGCGTGTTGAGCAACATATTGGTCGCCTCGACGCCACTGGTCAGGTAGCCATAATGCACGGTGGGAATGCCGCCCGTCAGCGCGCGCAAAAACGCGTTGTCGCCAAAACCGCTCACGCGGTGTATACCCTCGCCCATGCCGCGAACCTCATCAATGGCACGCAGCGCGCCCGCCGCCATGGTGTCGGTCGCGCACGCGATAAACGAAACATCGGGGTCGACGGAAAGCAGTTCACGCGCCGCACCATAGCCCGAGTCGAGCGTAAACGAGCCCAGGCGAATCAAGGCGGCATCGAGCGGGTTGCCCGCGGCGCGCAAGCCGGCCTCAAAACCGCGACGGCGGTCATAACCAGCAGCGCGGTCCTCCTCGGTAACTCCAATATAGGCAATCTTGCCGTCCACGCGACCCGCAAGCGCATGGCCCAGCTCAAAGGCGGCCTCGTAATCGTCGTGATAGACGCACGCCGCGCCCTCAACATTCTGACCGATCAGCACGATGGGCACACGGCACGATTCAATCGCCCGACGGTGCTCGTCGGTAATCATGGTTGCTACCAGCACAATGCCATCGACCGGGTGGTTTTGGAATAAATCGAGGTATTCGAGCTCGCGATCGGGGGCATTGTCGGTATTGGCAAGCAACATCTGGTAGCCACGACGACCGAGCACCTGGCCGATGCCGGCGGTAATGCGGCTCACGGATTCCGAGTTGATCTTGGGCACGATGACGCCGATGAGCTTGGTAGAGCCGGTGCGCAGCGCGCGAGCCTGGCTGGACCGCACGTATCCGGTCAGCTCAATCGCCTGCTTAATGCGCTCGGCCTTGTCCGCCGAGATATATCCACCGTTGAGGTAGCGCGAGACGGCGGCGCTCGAAACGCCCGCCAGCTCGGCCACATCTTTCATCTTTACCACGAGCACCCCTGACAACGAATTCACAAGCACCATGATAGCTGCCTTGCCAGCAAATTGAGTAAATAGAATTCCTGGTCAAGCAAACGTCAGCGAGCGCGCAGCTGCCGTGGCTATTATGTTCCGGCGTTCTAACGAACGCCGGACCGCTCGACGCTGCGCGGGCATCTGCCGGGCGATCTGCTCGCTAGGGTTCTACCCGTGGTATTCGCCGTTGTACTGGATGAGTGTCAGGTCCTCCACGCCGTCGAGCGCGCGAATGGCGTCCGCATAGGGCATGTCAACGCCGTCCGAGAACACCTCTACGGCCATCTCCACCTTGTCACCGCGCATGGTCTTGGACTTCACCGTAAACTTGGTGCGCCCAAACGCGCGCACGATATCATCACCGGTGGTCTGGCCCGCGTAGTGGATGACCATCATGTACACGCGCGCCTTGTCCTGATGGCTTGCAAAGCCGGCGATCATCGCCACGATGACCACCGCCGTGAGCCCCACGAGCGCATACATGCCGGCGCCCGCCGTAATGCCCGTAGTAATAGCCCAAAACAGATACAGCAGGTCGAGCGGGTCCTTGACCGCCGTACGGTAGCGGACGATAGACAGAGCACCGACCATACCGAGCGAGATAACCACGTTCGTCGAGATCGCGAGCGTCACCATGCAGGTGAGCACGCACATGCCCACGAGCGTCACGGCAAAGCTGCGCGAGTACACCACGCCGGTAAAGAAGCGCTTGTACACGCAATAGATCAGGATGCCCATGGCGAGCGCCACGAGCAGCGACAGGCCAATCTTGGAAGGGTCGACCTGACCAAACGCCTCCAAGACGGAGTTCTTAAAAAAGTCTCTGGTGCTCATGGTCTAAATATCCCCTCGGTTCTCAAAATCCGATTCCCAGTAGTTAAAGCCGCGCAAGTAGGCGGTCTTTTCGTAACACAGGCAGTACTTGGAGACCGCCGTGAGCTCCGCCGCGCCAGGCGGTACCATATCGCGCACCAGCTGCGGGCAAAACTCGGTAAATTTGACCTCCATCACCAGCTTGCCGGGCTCCAGCACGGGCAGCGCGGGCAAGGTCGCGTCAAAGATATCAAAGCTCCCCACCGCCGCGCGCACGTTCATGTCAAACGTAATACGCACGGTTCCTTCGTCCATCACCCACGGCTCACGCTCGTAATCCACAATGGTCCGCGGGCGCATCATATTGCAGATGCACTCGATGTAGAACTCACGGCAGAGTTGGTGGGGGCTCCGCAGCAAAAAATCGTAGTCGCCGGCTAGGATCTGCTCAAACTCGCCACGCGTGAGCGGCGCGTCCTCCTTGTAAATCCAGCTGCCGTACTTCTTTTTGCGCTCGAGCTTAATCGCCTTGTCGCTACCGTTATAGATGCGCACGCGATACTTTTTGCGCATGAGAATACCGGCATCTTTTTCCTCGTAGGCCGAGTTGCAGTAGTCGTCAAAGTACAGGCTGCGAATGGTGTAACCGCCCGCCCGCGCATGCTTGTCCAGCTTAAAGACAGGCGCCATGCGACAGGCCAGCGCGGCGTGCTCGCCCTCGTTAATGAGGTACTTGAGCTCGTGGCGGTAACGCTCCTGCGTGGTTCGCACGGGCGGAGCCGCCAGACGCTCAAGCAGCGCGCTAGCCCTCCTCATACGTGTCCTCCACGACCTTACCGCCGTCCTGCACGTAAAAACACTTCATGCCGTACTGTTTACCGTCGTCGGTCACATAGTAGTCAAACGCATCTTGCGTATAGCCGTCGGAGTTGGTGGCACGCACACGCACAAAGTACTGGCCGGTGTCGGGCGCGTCGCACGTCACCTCGGGCAGCAGCACATCCTCAGCCTTAAAGACCACGTCGCTAATGGCGTAATCGCGCGCCAGCTCGACGGTATAGCGAATGTCGCGCGTATCAAAGTCGTACGCGGCGTCCCAGTTAACGCGCAGCTTACCGTTATCGATCTGCGGCACGCCAATGTAGAACGGCATGGGCTTTTTATAGCTCTCGCGAAAGCTCTTATAGTTCTCCTCGATCTCGGAAGGAATCGCCGCGGCAATCTGCTCGTATTCATCCTTCGTCACGGGCAGATTCTCCAGGTCGGGCGCAGCAAAGACGAGCGACTCGGTCACCTCGCGGTAATGCTTAATCATCTTGCCCAGGCGCTCTTCGGTCAGGTACGAGCGCAGATCCTTCACGGCACGGTCGAGTTCGCTGCGGAACGACTTGCTGCGCAACGCGCGGTTAAACAGCACGTTGCCCCAGTAGTTGCTCACGCCGCGCTCCCAGCTCGCATAATCCGAGAACCCCGTCAGGCTCAACTCGAGTTTGCGCAGCATGCCGTCGTTGTCCCAATCCAGGATGTACCAGACCTTGGAGTTAAGCGGGCTGTACAGATAGCAGTTACGGTTCTGCGTATCGCAATTGCCCGTCAAGATCTGAAACGCCATCCAATAGACCAGGTTCTCGGTATCGAAGTAGGTGTCGAGCACATCGTCGATCTTTTGCGTATCGTCGTTGAGTGCATCGAGCATCTCGATCAACTTGGTATGGTCCGAATCGCCCTTAATCTCGAGCATGCCCTCAAACGCCGTCTGGTCATAGTCGGGGTCATCGGCGAGCTTAATGGTGTCTTCGAAGCGATGGAAATCGAAGCTGTTCACCTTATAGAGATGCCCGCTCTTATCCAGACCGTGGGCCTTGAGCGCCGTCTTGTTGAGCTGCTCGACCTGCGTAAACAGACCGTAGTCCTCAAAGGTGTCGTTAGTTTTTTCGGTCTGGTCGCACACCCATAAGTGCACAAACTGCGTGCGCAGGCCCATCATCTGGGGAATGCCACGAATCAGATCGTAGGCCATCTTGTTACGAAAGCGCATGCCCTCGCCCATGTGCTTGTTAAGCGCAATCGCACGTTGCTGGCGCCACGTGCCCTTGCCCTTTTTGAGCTCCACCTTATAGTTCTTTTGTGCATAGGTACTCGACGTCTGACCGCGCACCTGCACCGTGGCGTTGGGCGCCTTCTCGCCATAGCCCACCTCGCCAGCAACGGGACCCTTATCATCGCCAGGCTGCAGCAGGCCCATAACCTGATAGCGCGTCACGCCCATGTCGGCATAGTCATACACCGAGTAGGTATTGATCTCGGCCCAGCTATGATCAGTATTCTCAGAGCTGTTGCCGCGAGAGACCGTCAGGTACATGCATACGATGCCCGAGTCGTCGTAAACCTCGTACAGTTCGTCCTTGTCGCGAAGATGCTTGATCTCGCTAGACGCATCGGCCTTTTTAATCTTGTCCTGCTTCTTGGTCTTTTTTGTCGAGGATTCGTCCTGCGAAGAGCAGCCCGAAAGCAGCAGTGTGCCGGCAGCCGCCTCAATCAAGCGGCGACGCGATATCATCCTATCGGTCATCAGGACCTCCCCAACGATTGCGATACACACGGACCACCGTGCGCTCAAACGCACCATGCGGCTCGCCCTCTAGACGCAGCTCCTCGTAGCGCTGTTCGGCACGGTCGAGCAAGCAGCCCAACTCCGTAAAGCGACCCGTCTTGTCGGTCGCCACAATGGGCTGCTGACTCAGGATACGATACGGCAAGTTGGCGGTATAGGTATCGAGCCGCATGAGCGCCACAACAAAAAACACCGCCGCGCCGAGCAAAAAGCCAAAGCCATAAAACTGCTGCGGAAAGAACAGCGAGACGATGGTCGCCAGCCCCGCCACGCCCGCGAACAGCCCGGAGGCAAGCACGGCGCCTTTGTAGTCGGTAAAGTACAGCAAGATCAGCAGAATCGTGTTGCCCACGGCATACAGGCCATAGCCCACGCACAGCGTGCGAAAATACCCGTGCATCAGGTTATTGAAGCCCAGCGGCAGGGCCGAGAGCACCGTGGTCTCGAGCGAGATGACCGCTGCCGTCACAAACAGCTGCTTGAGCGCGCAAAACCGCAGCTCCCGGTTGAGCGTGGCGAGCATTTCCTCCTCGGCCACCACGATGTCGCCCACCACGCCGCCGTCGTTAAACAGGCTGTAGTAGTCGCGGTAGCGCGGATAGAAGTTGACTTCGACCGACACCACAAAGTTGACGGTCGTGACCAGAATGGTCAAAAACGCGATGAGCGCCGGCACATCATGATAGGGCGCGCCGTAAAACAAGCCCTTGACCTGCACGCCAATGGGCCCTGCCCAAATAATCACCAGGTGCGCAAAGAGTCCCAAGTTGGTAAACAGGCCCGTGAGCGCCAGCGGCATAAACTGGTCGAGCCAGCGCAAAAAGAGCCAGGGGCTGCGATCGCTCTGAGGAAAATACCGGTATAACAGCACCACGTCCCAGGCGAGCATCACACCGTAGCCCAGGGCGATCGAGCCCAGCAGCCCCTCGACCGGCGGCAACCCCAGCACCAGCGCGGCCAAGGCACACAGGCACGCCATGCCAATGGCCGCGGCAAAACTGCACAGAATACCGCGGTAATCCTTAATGGCCGTGAGGTAACTCATGCCGTTCCAGTTGACGATCATAATGTTGAACAGCCACAGGCACAGCAGCCCCTGCAGCAGCGTGGCGCCCGAGAACAGCAAAAATACGCCGTAGAGCACCGTGCCCGCAACGAGCATGATGGCGTTGGAGCCCCAAAACGAGGGCAAGACCTCTTCTTCGCGCTCGGCAAACAGCATGTCGGCCAGAAAGCGCGTGACCGGCATGGAGAAAAAGCTTGTGAGGGTGAGCGAGGCTAGCAGCGTATAGGTCACCATGCACACCAGCAGATCCTGGTTGGCGCGTCCCACGCCCCACAGACCGCACAGCACCAAGATGCCCACCTGCAGCAGCACGCCCAGCAGCATGGGGCCCGTGCACACGATGCCGGCGTAGCCATAGGCGCGCATCGTGGCAAACAGGCCCTTGCGCTTAAACAGGCGTTTGAGCTCAAAACCGATTCCGGCCACCGACTACTCCCCCTCCCTTGGCAGGTCAAACGCGCGCGCCGTCTCGTCGTACAGCGCGCGATAGTTGGCGAGCATCTGCTCGTGTAGGTAATAGGTCGCCACGCGACGCTGGCCGCGCTCCCCCATTTCCAGGCGGCGGGCACGGCTCGCGGACATGCGCTCCATAGCATCGGCCAGACCCTTGCGATACATGGGCGGGCTCACAAATCCGGACACGCCAAAGTCGTCGCCGGGGGCGCCCTCAAGCAGCTCGCGGCAGCAGCCGACCTCGGTCGTCACGCAGGGGCGACGCGCGCCCAGCGATTCCAACACGCTCAACGGCTGGCCCTCCGAGATGCTCGTCAAAATGGTAAAGTCGAGCTTTTCCATGTACTCGACCACGTCGACGCGACCGGTAAAGATCAAGTCACGCACACCCAATGTCTCTACCAGCGCATGGCACTCGGCGCCATATTCCTCGTCGTCCACGCCACCCATAATATGCAGGCGCACGTGCGGCAGGCGCTCATGCAACTCAAAGAAGGCGTAGATCATGGTCTTGACGTCCTTGATGGGCGCCAGGCGCACCACCGCGCCAATGTCCACCCAGCCGTCATCGGGCTTTAAGGGTATGTCCTTAAAGCGATCGAACTGGATGCCGTTGGGGATGACCAGGCATTTATCCGCATCGCAGCCCATGTCGATCTGCGTCTTGCGGGCGTTATGGAACAAACTGGTCACGCGGAAGGCGCGGCGGTAGATCTCCTCCGAAAGTAGGTAGAAAAAGCGGATCCAGCGGTCCTTAAACGACGGCACCACCCAGTCGGCGCGAATGATCTCCTCTTCGCGCTCGCGCGTGTAGATGCCATGCTCGGTCAGCAATGCCGGTGCATGGTGAACGCTTGAGCCCAAGCAGGCGAGCAGGCCACCGTAGCCGGTCGAGATGGCATGGTACACATCGGCCATCGGCACCTCGCTGCCCAACAGGTAGAGCACGGGCAGCAGCATGGAGCGCATGGTGTGGAATGCATCGGCAAAGGGCGTATAGGGATACTCGGCCAGGCACACGTCGCGAAAGATATCCATAAACGTGCGGCTCTGCAAAAACGAGAGCGGATGCACGCGACGGCGGTGGAAGATATCAAATAACACGTCCCAGTCCGGATTGGAGAGCGACACCAGACGGCGTAGCGCCTCGCGCTCACGGTCGTTAAAACTGGCTTCGTGCTGCTCGCCCGAAAGCCGCAGGGCATCGTCCAGGAACACCTCGTGCACCTCGACCACGTTGCCGGGCAGCTCGTAGACAAACTTACCGCGGTCGGCAGCATGCGCGCCGATCACCCACAGCACAAACTCATGCTCGGGCATGGCCTGGATATAGCCATGCATCCAGGTAGATACGCCGCCGTGCACATAGGGGTAGCAACCCTCGAGTACCAAGCAGATTCTCATTTATCGCCACCCTCCTTGCGCTCGATCGTCACGGTCTTATCATTTGCCTTGAGCAGATACAGATTGCCCGTAAGGTGCGTCAGTTCGCCACCCGTGACTGCACCCGGCTCGCCATTGTTGGCGCGGAACATGAGCCACGCCTCGTCGTGGAAATTGCCCAGGCTAAGCGTCCAGGCATCTGTACTTGTATCCACGCTCACCGTAACCGACGAAAAGCGCTGGATAGCACCGGAGCACTCCGACGCCGTCTGGTGCCGCAGATCGGGCGCAGACTTGGTAAGCCACTCCAGGTAGTCGGTCAGGCCGCCCTTGTAGACCTCCCAGCCCTCCGTAGCGCCGCGATCGGGATCGAGCAGGTCGTCCGGGTGCATAAAGTGCGTGCTCACATAGTGCATGTTGAGCTCGGACACGGCTGCCAGGCGCATAAAGGAATCGTCGACCATGCCGCCCGAGACAATGCGCGGCTGCTCCACAATGCCGTCGCTCGCCACGCCAAACTCCTGCACGTACGGCAGGTCGGTGCCGTCCTCAAAATACGTACTGGCGATGGTCATAATGCGCGGAACGTCGGTGCCGATAAGCTTGCGCGCACGGGCCGAAAGGATATTCGACGGCGGCACGTAGACCGAGCCGTGCGCGTTGGGCAGCACCTCGTCCTGGAAAGCGATAAGCTCGTTGAGCGATGCGACAAGCGTTTCCTTGTTCTTCCACGTCTTGTAGTCGTACAACGTGCCGTAATCGGTGTCCCAGAGTGCCAGAGGCTGATGGTTGTAGCCGTGAAAGCCCAGCTCTCCGCCCATCTGCAGCAGCATGCCGCCAAAATAGCGGAACTGCGTGGTATCGGGTTGGCGCGCGGGCTCGGTCTGGTTGACCGCGTCCTCGTAGTTTTCGATCATCACGCCGGTATAGCGAATGCCATATTTTTGCGCGAGCTTTTGCAGATCGGGCCACCAGACCTTGGTGTAAAAATCCGCAATGGAAAGGCCGTAGTCACGCTTGATATAAGTACCATCGCCCGAGGGCACGGGGCTAGGAAAGTCGTCCAAATAGAACACGGCGCTGTTGATGACCGGATAGGCCGTGGCATCACCCAGCAGGCTGATCGCCGCGGCGTAAAAACCACGCATGACCTTGTCGTAGATGCCAATGTTGCACACCACGGTGTGACCGCTGCCGCAATCGTTAGACCAAATGAGCGGCGTGCCCGCATCGCCGGTCTTAGCCCACACGTGCGCCGTCTCGCGCAGCGAAACAGAGAGCGAAGAATCGAAGGGATCCGAGAGCTCGTAGCGCTCTCCCCCGCCCAGCATAAAGTCCTCGCTCGGCACAATGCTTTCGGCTTTCGCATAGTCATATCCGGCCGATTCGATCCCAAGCTTGGAAGCCATAGCCTGCAGGCAGTTCGAGTTATCTGGCGTCATGCCCAGCATGAGTGAGCCGCCCACACTCACCCAACTCATCAGATCGGTCAGATGCGTACCCAGTCCGTCAAGCGAGGGCATAAGCACAATCACGCGATCAAACGACGTGAGCGATGGGATCGCGTCCGCACCGTCGGTGGCAATATCAACATCGCGATGGGCGATCTTCATGTCGAGCAGGATCTGGTCGAACTGTTCCTTTACGTCCTCGACGCCAGCTTGATCGGAATCGGTAATGACCAGGCACGTGGGCTTTTGGCCAAAGATTGCCGAGGAGGCCGGCACCGCATCGTTGGCGGCCAGCATCCCCAGCTTATGCTGGCCCGCACTGTACTGCACGCCGGCACGCTCCACCAGCAGCACAGCGGCCATGACAATAAAGACCGCCCACACCACGAGGAGTCCCATCCAACGAAAGCGCCCTGCACGGTCGCGGATATGTTGCGCCACGCTCATCTGGCCTCCTCCCCGTCGCGCCAAAACGCCAACTTTTCGCGGTTGTCGGCGCTCAAATACACATGTTGCTTGTCAATCGCATCGATCACACGGTGGACCTCGTCACCGTCGCGGCGCATCACGGCCAGGCGCAGGCAAAGCATCCAAACCTCCTGCTCCTCGGGCACGTCTATCACCAGCTGGTCGGTCACGGCCTGCGCCTCGTCGATCTGTCCGACATCGGCCAGCGCCGTCGCGTATCGAATGCGCAGCTCAAGGGTATCCTCGCGCTCGCAGCGACGCGCAAGCAGGCGCGCGTACTGTTGGCGCTGAATCTGAGCCACGCGCCCCTCAGCCAAGCCCGAGCACAAGTATTCACCAAGAAAATCGCAGTATTCGTTGAGGTTTTGCGCGCTCGGGTCCGTCTTAAAGGCACGCTCCAGCTGCTGCAGTTTAAGGTCGGACTCCTTGGAGATCTGCGCCACCGCCGTCGCGGCATAGTGCGCCACCTCAACGTCATCGTTAAGCTTAGCCGCCTGCAGCTGCGCCAGGTACGCGTCAGGCTCCTCGGTGAGCATGGAGAGCATTAGGCGGCGCCGGTATGCCGGGTCGTTGACGATGAGCGCCTCCTCGAGCGGCACTACGCCTGAATCGTCCTCACCACTCGGTACCGACATACTGCGATGCAGGTCATCGTTGAAGCGCAGCGACTCCAGCGCAGACTCTTTCAGCCCCTCGCCAAACACCGCGCTGCGGACCGATAGCAGAACCACCAGCAACGGGCCCCACAGCGGCACCAGCACTATCACAGCCAGCATGTGCCCGCGCACCGGCAGCAGGCCCAGCTTCATGAGCGTCCACAGCATCAGGCAAACCAGCGCATGAATCAGCAGCAAGACGGCAGCAACGACAAGCGAGATCAAGCGGCACCCCCCTCACCGTCACCGATGTAAGCGATGTGCTGCAGCAGCGCCACGATGTCCTCGCCGTCGACGGGCTCCACCGCAATATGCTTTGCGCTCAGGCGCTCGCGGATAATGGGCAGATCGCACGCCTTTGCCTGACGCATAAGCAGGTAGAGCACGTCGCCGTCGACCAAGCCCGCCGCGTCGCTCTCGCGGATTGCCGACCCAATTACGCCCACCAGCTCGCCGACAGGCTCCATGCCCGGTACCACGCGCAGGAGCAAAAAACTCCCCATCTTGCTATCTGCCAGCGCCTGTTCCGCCGCGAGCTCTTGGCCAAAGGCAGCCTGCTTGAGCACGCAAGTGCCGTCAACGCAGCGTTTATCCTGCGCCACCGCCTCATAGTCAAAGGCACGGCCCAGCGCACTTTCGACCAGGCCGCACAAGATGCGGAACAGGTTTTGATAATAGAGGGTCATTTGGTTTTCGGCCGCACTACGCACAAAGATCAACACGGCGGGTGCCCCGTCGCGCTCGATCGTGTATCCAAACATGGGAAGCCCCGGCGTCAACTCGCGGTTCACCCACAGGTTCGAACGACCCCCGTCGCCCAAAAGAGGTGCAAGCTGCTCAAGCGTGAGCGAACGTGCGGCATCTTCGGCAATCGCGGGACTTGCTGCCACCAGGCGTGCAAATGCCCCGCCCGAAACATGGTAGATCGCCACCGAATCGTTCTCGAGGATCTCGCCCAGAAGCTCGCAGCACTTGCGATAGATGTCGCGTGGGTTGAGCACGTCGAGCTCCTGCGTCACGGCAAAGATCTTGCCAAAGCTGTCGTGGCGGCCCACGATCTGGCGCCTGTACGCGCGCTTGTCCTCGATCGCGTCGTGGTAGAGCTGCGTAAGAAACGTATTACGGTTGCGCACGAGGTCGTTTTGATCGCGCTCCGCCCTAATAGCTTCGCTGTTGCGCAGCTGCACATAGCCGCACACGGCGCCCACCACAAAGTACGCAATAAACGGTAGCCAGTTGGACGGCTCGTAGAACAGACCCTGGAAGGTATAGCCGTACTGAGTAAAGTAGCCGGCTGCCAAACCCACCGACGCCAGCAGCGCCGCAACCAGGCCAAAATCGAGCCCATACAGCGTGCCGATCAGTACCACGTACAGCAGGCGGTAGTCGAGCACGTTAAGCTGAGCAGACTGCGAAAACACCAGCTCCAGGCCCTCAAAGAGCACCCAGGCCAGCGCGGTCTCCAGGCATTTGATGGGCAGTGTCCGCCCGCGCATGCGGTCGATGGCGGCACGCAGCGGATGGCGCTTGCCCGCGAGGGTCTGCTCCCAGCGGGCGTGTATGGTCGAAAGATCGCGCAGCACGTCATAGCGCTGGAACCACCCGTAGCGCGTGCGGACGGTATCGCTCGGAGCAATGGAGACGACGGCGTCCCCGTCGTAGGTAATGTCGAGCCCCGGGAACAAGCCCTTGAGCGCCTCGCCCAGGTCTCCCACGGTGTGGGCAAAGCTATCCGGAACCTCGAGTTCCTCGAATGTGGCATCCCAGCTGTCGAAGATGCGACGCACCAGAACGGCCAGCTCCTCGGCGCAGAGGGCACCGAGCGGTGAGTCCGCCCCAGCCCTCATGACAGCAGAGCCTTGCGAGCACGCCTCGAACAGCGGGGTCAAAATCGGGTCTTCCAGCGTGGGCGAGGCGGTGTACAGATACGGCACGCGCAAGATCTTGGCCTGAATGCCGTCGCGGACCGCATAGTAGCGGCACAGGTCGTTGGCCGCACGGGCAATGATGCCCTTGCCGTTTTGCCCCGCAGCGTCCACCGCACCGTCCGCTCCCATGGGACCAGTCACAAACAGCAGCTGAATCTGGCGACCCATGCAAGCTCGAAAGACGGAGCGCAGCAGCTCGATGTCGCCAACGGCCTCGGTATGCGGCGTGAGATAGGTAGAGAGGTAGACCACACGGTCGAATTCGTAAGCCTGGTCCAGGTGCTGCAGCAGCTCTTTCCAAGACGCATGGAGCGACGACCCGTCGCGGCGCGCCTCGTTGGCCGCCACGACCTGAACATGGTCACTGGGAAACGCCTTGGCACAAAAGTCGTCATCGACATACACGGTATTGCCAACAACCAGCACTTCCACCGTGCGCTCCCCCTCCCCAAATTTAGCTTTTGCCATGGTAAACATGCATATTGTACGCTGTCAATGTAGGCCAAAGGCAACTTTAAAGCTGTTTTAAGAACTTTTTCAGACGGGAAGCGACTCGCGCCTGAGCCAGAGAGCCCTACACGTGCCGCTGCACGGCGGAGAAAGGCGAATCCACTACCCCTCAGGCATAATTCCTGAGCAAAATCAAGCAGAGCACACGGCTTTTTGCGCCACTTTAAGACGTAATCGGGATGTGGCGAGAGGCCAAATTCGGAAGTGCGGGGAAAACCAAAGGAATGCTGACCAGACCCCCGTTTTAGGCTTCCGCGACCTGCGGTTTTGATACAAAAAAACCGCGTTGTGCTCGAAGGTTTTCGATTTTTCCCCGCACTTCTGTAATTACATCTCTGGATCGAGGGCGCAGGCAATGGTGACGACATCCACGATAGCGCCCCCCTATGCCTGATACCAAAATCGTTCCATAGGGACCCGTTTCCCAATGGGATGATTCTTCACAAAGGGCATTAAGGCGCATGAGAACATGGTAGAGGCAAGCAAGCGCGCTTCCACGTTTTCGCCCATGGTGACCACGGTATAATCCAACGAGACAAGCAACGAACGGGAAAGGCAGCGCGGATGAACCTGGGCAGCGAGAGCGAGACCGTCGAGTTCAAGAAGTCCACTGGCGAGCATAAAGAAGCACTGCAAGCCATCAGCGCCATGCTGAACAAGCACGGCCGCGGCGAGCTCTACTTCGGCGTGAAGGACAACGGCGATGTCATCGGCCAGGATGTCAGCGACGCAACGCTGCGCCAGGTGACGTCGTGGGTGTCCGACAAGATCGAGCCCGCGGTGTTCCCGACGGTCGAGTGCCTCGACGCCGATGATGGGCTGCGATACATCAAAATTGCCTTCTCAGGTGCCGACGCCCCCTGCTCCGCCGACGGACGCTACTTCACCCGCGTGGGGACTTCGAACAAAGCGCTGTCGGCCTCGGAGCTGAGCGCCATGGTCGTCAAGCGTGAGCGCGCCCGTAGCCCGTGGGACTCGCTGCCGTCCGGCAGGCCCGTCTCCGACGCCGACGAGCAGGCGGTGCGTGACTTCGTCGCGCGCGGCGGCAGGGCCGGACGCGTGGGCGGCGGGTTCGCCGGCGTGGAGGACACCTTGGCAAGGCTCGACCTCGTCGCGCCCGACGGCAGCCTAAGAAACGCCGCGGTGGAGCTGTTCTGCGAGGGATCCGACACCTACCCAGGATGAAGCTGGGGCTTCTGGGCGGCAACACCAAGGCCAAGATCCTCGACCTGCGCCGCGAGAGCGGCACCATGCTCAAGCTGCTCGACTTCGCCGAGTACTTCGTGACGTCGAACATCAGGCGCGAGTTCGTCATCGGCGAGACGGGCATGTACCGCAAGGAGATCCCCGAGATCCCGGCCGAGGCCATCCGCGAGGCGGTTGCCAACGCGCTGTGCCACCGCGACTACACCACCGGCACCGCCGTCGAGGTCAACGTGTTCATGGACACCGTCCAGATCGTGAGCCCGGGCCTGTTCCCCGAGGGCGACTCGCCGCAAGAGCACCTAGACGGTACCGCGAGCGAGTTCGGCCTCCGAAACCCCGCGATCGCGCGCACCCTGTTCCGCGCCGGCGTCATCGAGCAGTACGGCACGGGCATACCGCGCATCAAGGAGGCCTGCGAGGCAGCCGGCGTGAGGTTCCGCTTCGAGCAGACCGTCAACAGCACCGTCGTCGTCTTCGAGCGTCCTGGGTTGCAGAAAGCGGCCTTCAGGAGAACCGCGGCCGACAACCGACCGCTCCTCAGCGAGCGCGAACGAGCAGCGATGGCAATTGCCGCCGCTCAGGGGAAAATCACGACCTCCGACCTCGCGCGGGAGTCCAATGTCGGTAGGAAAACGGCCTCGAAGACTCTGAAAGACCTTGCCGGTCGAGGCCTGTTGGAATGGGTAGGGAAAAGCCCGAAAGACCCGCACCAGTTCTACAGGATGCCAAGCGAAGTTTGAGGCTGCAGGTCCTAGCCGGGAAACAGGCCCATTGCGTTTGCTGCCCTCCCCCTGCTGGGCACTACTGAGTAATCTACTGGGCACTGCTGAGTAATCTACTGAGTAGTGCCCAAGCGCGAGTTGGCAAGTCCGCCGAAGCCCAGAGAAACGGCTCCGAAGAATATACTGACCGCTACTGACCGCTACTGACCGCTACTGACCGCTACTGACCGCTACTGACCGCTACTGACCGCTACTGACCGCTACTGACCGCTACTGACCGCGATGAGCCTCCCCGGAGCCAAGAGCCTTTTGCCCTAATCACAACACCGCAATTCAAGCACCGCAGAAAACTCCATTAGCGATGAACCAGCCACTTGAAGACGTGATCAAGGTGCGGCAAGGGGTCAAATTCGGAGGTGCGGGGAAAATCGAAGAAATGCTAACCAGGCCCCAGTTTTCGCTTCCGCGAACTGCGGTTTTGGTGCTAAAAATCGCGTTGTGCTCGAAGGTTCTCGATTTTCCCCGCACTTCCGTAATTACATCCTTGGATCGAGAGTACAGGCAACAATGACGTCATCCGCGATAGCACCCAACAGTCACGGACGTACAAAAGGCCGTTGCCGGAAGCCTCCATACAACGACTCTTCTTTGCGCGCGCCACGCTCGCAATGCTCCATTAAATGTAACTAATTGATTTGCTATATACCATTCATAATGGCACATAGCAAATCAATTAGTTACATGTGGAGGCAGAACATGAGGGAGTACGTCGAGAAGCAGCTGCACACTAGAGTCGATTGCGAGCCCAACGACGCCTCGGAAATAACGACGCAAAACTCTTTCCGAAAGTGTAGGTGAGCGAAATGGCGACTCATGCATACGATGACCTTTATTCTTATCTAGCCGCTGTTAGCGCCGGAATAATTTAGCCAAATATAGTCGGCCGAGATTGACCAATCCCGGCCGACCCATTTTAGCCAACACGCCCGCATCTATGACTTTCCT